>JBBQWQ010000018.1:0-145554 GCA_038210445.1 Polyangiales bacterium | reverse complement strand
CGCGATGCAGGCGCGTCGCAGCGCGAACGGGTCGGCAGCGCCGGTGGGCGAGAGGCCGACCGCGAAGCAGCCGACCAGCGAGTCGAGGCGGTCGGCCAGGGCCACGCAGGCCGACACATCGTCCTCGGCGACGGGGCCGGCCGTGCCGATCGGTCGATAGTGATCCCGCACCGCGTTCGCGACGTCCTTGGGCTCGCCGGCGAGCTCCGCGTACACGCGGCCCATGTCGCCCTGGAGCTCGGGGAACTCGCCGACCATCAGGGAGGCGAGATCGAACTTGCAGAGGTGCGCGGCCTCGGCGGCGTCGGCCTGCTCCGCCGCGTCGAGACCGAACGCGGTGGCCAGATGCGCCGCCAGCGCCTCGATGCGCGCCACCTTTTCGCGGACCGTGCCGAGGCGGTTGTGAAAGACGATGCCGCCGAGCTTCTCGACGCGGCTCTCCAGGGTCGCCTTCCGGTCTTCCTCGTAGAAGAAGCGCGCGTCGGCGAGGCGCGAGGTCATGACGCGGTTCATGCCCTTGGCGATGACGTCGGGCTTGTTGGCGGTGTTCACGACCGCGATGTAGGTGGAGAGCAGCTCCGTCGGGCTCTTCTCGACGCAGAAGTAGCGCTGGTGGCCGCGGGCCACCGCGCGAATCACCGAGGGCGGAAGCTCAAGAAACTTGGGGTCGAAGGAGCCGGACACGACGAAGGGCTCTTCGACCAGCGAGGCGTTTTCGACGACGAGCAGGTCGGCGCGATCGTGCGTGCCGCCGGCGGCACGGGCGGCATCGGCGACCCGGCCCATCATGAGCTCTTCGCGCTCCTTGCGTTCGACGATGACATGGCGCTTGCGGAGCGCTTCCACGTAGACGTCGGCGCTTGGCAGCTCGAACGGCTCCGGCGCAAGGAAGCGGTGCCCACGGGAGGTGCGTCCGGACCGGGCACCTGCGAAGGATACGTCGACCACCGCTTCGCCGAGCAGGGCCACGAGCCATTGCACCGGGCGGCCGAACGCGACGTTGCCCTGACCCCAGCGCATAGACTTGCGGAACGGGATGGCGGCGGCGATGCGGGCGAGCGCGGGCCCGAGGATGTCGCCCGCCGGGAGACCGCGCTCCTGGCGCCGCCCCACCACGTAGCGGCCGGCCTTCTGCTTGCCCGCGGCTTCTTTGGCCACGACCACCAGGGCGTCGACCGAGATGCCACACTTGGCGGCGAAGGCCTCGGCGGCCTTGGTGGGTTTGCCGTCTTTGAAGGCAGCGCTTTCGGGCGGGCCGATGACCTCTTCGTCGAGGTCCGGCTGCCGCTCCTGCAGGTCCTGGACGTGGAACGCGAGGCGACGCGGGGTTCCAAGAACGCGAATGGCCCCGTGCGCGAGGCGCAGGGCCTCGAGCTCGGTGCGAACCAGGGCGGGAAGGGCGGCGAGGGCCGCGTCGACGAACGAAGAGGGGAGCTCTTCGACGCCGATCTCGAGAAGGAGCGAGGAGGCCATTTTCCGGCGACCCTACCACGAAGGTAGGCCGGCCGGGCAGGGCCGTGGCGGCCTTCAGACGCCGTCGCAAGCAGCGAATACGCCGCGCGCGCGAAGGCGCCCGTGTCAATGTCGGAGGTCCGAATGCCCTCGGTTGCGCACAAAGTGCGCCAAGGTGCGAAACCAAGAGGAGTGCCTGCCGTAGTGCTCACTGTGGCACCCTTGTGAGGTAGAGATGTCGGAACCGGACGTAACTCAGCCCGGGCGTCCCCCGGCCATCGACCTTTCGCGTCCCGCCCGCACCGGGGAGCCAGCGCCGCCCCGTGTGTCGGGCTACGATATAGTCCGCCTTCTTGGGACCGGGGGAATGGGGGTTGTGTGGGAGGCGATCGAGCATCGGTTCGAGCGCCGCGTGGCCCTTAAAGTTCAGGATGAGCGCAAGCCTGTTCTCGCGGGGGAGGATCTGTTTCGAGAAGCACGAATTGCTGCCCTTATCGACGATCCGGCGCTCGTGCGCGTTCACGACTTCGGCTTCACCTTCGACGAGCAGCCGTACTACGCAATGGAATACGTCGAGGGGGTCGACTTGGCCGTGCACATTGCCGAGGGGCCCATGCCGACCAGCCGTGCCATGCGCCTCATCCTCGACGTTGTGCGCGCAGCCGCAGCGGCGCACGAGCGTGGCATCGTTCACCGTGACCTGAAGCCGAGGAATATCATGGTAGACGCGGCCGAGCGGGCGCGCGTCCTCGATTTCGGAATCGCAGTGCACGCGGAGGCCGGCGGAACAGGGTTCGGTATAAGTTGGGCGGGGTCGCCCCCGTACATGGCTCCGGAACAGGTTATGCAGCTCCCCATGGGGCCCGAAGTGGACGTGCACGCGATCGGTGTCGTCCTCTACGAGATGCTCACGGGAGCGCGGCCGTACAGCGGGGACTCGCCCACCGAGTTGTTCCGCAGCATCGTCTCCGACCCGCCGCCCCGCGCGGCCGACCTAGTGCCGGCACTACATCGGGACGTGGACCTGGTCATTCAGCGATGTCTCGCGAAGCAACCTTCACAACGCTTTCGGTCGGGCCGGGAGCTTTTCGACGTGCTCATGGCAATGTCGGAAGGGCATTCCGTAAGGGATCTTGTGAGCTCGCGCGTGCCGTCCCACGTACCCGCTGCAGCTGCCAAGGCCACGGCAAAGCCCGGTAGCGAATCGGCTACCAGACACTTTCGCCAGTCGTGGGCTTTCGTGACGGCGCCGGAACGCCTCTGGCCCTATGTCGCCAACACCGACCGACTGAATCGGGCCGTAGGTTTGGCGCCGGTGAATCAGGTGACGTCGGGCCCCGCCATCGACTTCGCGCGAACAGCTCGACTCAAGAGCTTCGGCCTCGAGGTCGAGTGGCAGGAGTATCCGTTCGAATGGGTTCGCGACCGGGAGCATCGAGTCCACCGCGCGTATCGGACGGGTCCGCTGCAATCATTGTGGAATCACGTCGTCCTCTCCCGGCGATCCGACGGTGGCACGGACATGACCCACACGATTTCGGTGGTGACACGCGGAATCGTGGGCGACCTCGCAGCCGCTCTCGAGATCGGCCAGCGCGTGTCACGAAACATGGATCGCGTCTACCGTCGGATCGACCACGTCCTCGCGAACGGGGGCGACGAGGATCCCTTCGAGGAGCGCCATCGCCCTTCGCCCGAGCAAATCGCCAATGTCGGACGAGCAGCCGCCGATCTTCGCGAGCGCCACGGGTTCGACACGCGCATGGTGGAGCGGTTGGTGCAGGCGCTACTTCATGCACCGAGCAGCGTGTTGGGGCGCATGCGGCCGCTCGGTCTCGCGGGCGAGTGGGGGACCGATCCTGCAGCAACACTCGATATGTTCATGGTGGCGCGCGGCCTGGGCGTTCTTTCTCACGCCTGGGACATCGTTTGCCCCACATGCCGGGTAGCGCACGAGTGCGTCCCCCGTCTGAAGTCCGTTGGGCGGATAGGTCAATGTCAGACGTGCGGGGTTACCTTCGAGCGCGACCTGGCCGACTCCGTAGAGCTCATTTTTCGACCGGATGATCGCATTCGGACGACCGAGCGCCTCATGTATTGTTTGGGGTCGCCTGCTGCGCGCTCGCACGTGTTCCTGCAGCAGGTGCTCGAACCTCATGAGGTGCGCATCATCGACGCCGAAATTCCCCCAGGCGGTTACGAGGTCTGTGCTGCGCCGTCCACAGACAGGAGCGAAATCGTAGCGAGCGCGGTCGGGTTTTTCACGGTGCTCGAGGTCACCCTACGCGATGACGACACCCTGGATGCCCGTCAAGCCATGGTCCGAGCGGGCGCCATTCGACTCACGCTCCGCAACGAGAGCGCCCAGCCGGCGACGTTCCGCCTCGAATACCCAGGCGTACGCGCTGGCGCAGCGCCGGCGTCTCTGGCGATCATGCATCCGACGTTCCGTGCATTCTGCCAGGACGACCGCATCGCCGAGGGCGAGTACATTTCGATCGCTCGCCAGAGCTTCGTGTGTCTTGAAGTTTGCGACGTCGACGGCTTGCTCCGGGCGCAGGGTGACGCGGCTACGTACGCCCGGATCGAACAGGTCGAGAAGCTCTTCACCGCGGAAACAGAGAAGTCAGGGGGCGGTCCGTTCGGGCGGCCGTTCACGACTGGTCTGCTCGCGGGCTCATTTCCGAATCCGGTCGCGGCGACGAGGGCATCGATCGCGCTCGGCCGCGCGATACATGACGTTCCCGTTCGCATCGCCGTTCACGAGGGGAGCTCACTTGCGTTCACCAGAGGCGGCGGGATCCACTACTTCGGCCGCACGTTGCACGAGTCGCTTGCGTTGCTGCGCGATGGTGTTCCGGGGGAGCTTGTTTTCTCAGCGCTCAGCCTTTCGACCCGTCCAGTACTGTCGCTGTTGGGGCAGGAGGGACTGAACGTGAGGATGGCGCGTTCCGCCGAAGATCCCAAGCGGCGCGTCGGCCATGTCGTGCTGCGCGGGCAGGCGTAGCCGCGACGAGTGGCGCGTCAGAACGCAGGCGCGCCGCCGCCGATTCACCGGTGCCGATGTCGACGACACGTCGGTAGGGAGGCGCGCGCGGCCGGAGGAATTCCCGCGTCAGACGCCACGTTCCCGGCGGAAATCCGGGGTCGGGCTCGCCACGTCGCAGGCGATCGCGGGCCCCGGCATAAGCCTCCCGAAATTGGGCCATTTCAACACGAGCCCTCTGGAAGGCGACGCGATCTCCCGCAGCCGCGAAGGTCGGGTTGCGCTTGCGCCGCGGTTCTGGCGTCTGCGACTGGCGGCTAAATGGAACTGCGCAGATGCGCGCCCGTCTCGCGGCATCGCGTACGACCTTCTTCATCACCGCACGAAGGCCCTCGGCGGTGCTGCGGGCGCTGGCCAGCGCCTTCTCAAAGTGTTCCCGAATTGCCCCGCGCGCTGAGTCATGGTCACGAAAGACGTCCAGCAAGATCTTGGGCATAACCAGGTCGATGCTCACGCTCTCGGGCCAATCTGGGTTGTTCTTCGAGAAGTAGACGTCGGGCCGCTCAACGTGGACTGTGCGGCGACCGATATCGTCGACGCTCACCGTCACGCCCGGCCACTCATCCGGGTGGTCTACGAGGCCCGCCTCGACGCAGTTGACCAGGCTGTATGCGATCTCGTTCAGCACGGAGCCAGCGGTGAGTAGGTCCACATAGCTTCCTGGCGCGCGCTGAAAGACCTCTTCGGGCCAGTCGCGGTGCTGCTTCACCGCATTCGCGATCGCTCTGTTGCGCTCGCGGGTGAAGTCCGGGAGATTGCCGTACGGATCTGTCAGCACCTCGTGGATGTGCGACGAGAGCACCTGGACCACGTGGAGCTCGACCCCAAACTTTAGGGCCAGCACAGCCGTCGCGTACCAGTAGATTTGCTGGGTGACCCCGTCGAGATCGGGGCGCAGCAGGAAGGTTCGCCTCGTTGTGCGGCGCGTGGAGAAGTAGGTGTGGCCCGGCAGGATTCTGCGAGGTGCGGTCATGTCGAACCTCTTGCTCGCGCCGTGCCGCGGGCCTGCGCCGGGATTTCCTGCGAGGTCCATCACGCGAGACCTGTCCTCGAGGTCAGGCAGCCTGTCCTGGGGCAGGCAATGGCGAATGTCGGAGGGCCGCTGCCCGATCGCACGCGGGCCGAGAAAACCAACAGCGAGTGAGCAAAGTCCTTGGTCCTCCTTACAAAAACCCTATAAGCGAGCGCATGGCGAAATCTCGGCCGACCGAAGAAGCGCGCCCCGTTGATCCCGCGGTTCAGGGAGACGACGCGCGCTTCGATCGCACGCTGCGGCCCAAGACGTTCGACGACTACATCGGCCAGACCAATCACAAGGAGAACCTGCGCGTTTTCGTGGAGGCTGCACGTCGCCGCAAGGAGCCGCTCGACCACATGCTCCTCTGCGGTCCCCCCGGCCTTGGCAAGACGACCCTCGCGCAGATTCTCGCTTTCGAAATGGGGGTGGAGCTGCACATGACCAACGGCCCCGTGGTGGAGCACAAGGGTGCGCTCGCGGGGCTGCTGACGAAGCTCGGCCCCAACGACATCCTCTTCATCGACGAAATTCATCGGCTCAACCCGGTCGTCGAAGAGAGCTTGTACCCCGCGCTCGAGGACTTCCGCATCGACGTGATGACCGGGGAGGGCGCATTCGCCTCCGCCATCCAGATCTCCGTGAATCCATTCACGCTTGTCGGTGCCACCACGCGGACGGGGTTGCTGACTGCACCACTTTTTTCTCGTTTCGGGCACGTCGTTCGCCTCGATTTCTACCCCGTAGAAGACCTCGCTCGCATCGTGGCCAGGAACAGTGCGCTGCTCGAGACGGTGCTCGAGGGGAACTCGGCCACCGAGATCGCGAAGCGGGCTCGTGGAACCCCGCGGGTCGCGAATCGGCTGCTGCGGCGCGTGCGAGACTTCGCCCAAGTCTTGGGGTCCGGCAGGATCGACCCAGCGATCGTCAAAAAAGCCTGCGAGCGTCTCGAGATCGACGACGCGGGGTTCGACGAAATGGACCGTCGCCTGCTTCGCGTGATCATCGACGACTACGACGGCGGACCGGTTGGCGTGGAAACGCTGGCGGCGGCGCTCGGCGAGCCGCGAGACACCATAGAGGACGTGTACGAGCCCTACCTGCTCCAGCAGGGCTTCCTGGGGCGCACGCCACGCGGCCGGATCGCAACGAAGAAGGCCTACCTTCACTTGGGGAAGAAGGCGCCCGCTGGCGGGCAAGCACCACTCTTCTGACAACTTGTTCTTCCGACATTGACCGCTGCTGGTGCCCGCTGCCGCTTTCGGACGGCTCGCGCCGGAGCCCGCGCCTGGGGCTCGTCCGACGTGGGGCTCGTCCGACATTGACCGTCGGCCGCGGCAAAGTGGTAGGGTCCGGCGCCGCATGGGTAAATTGGCCATTTTGGCCTGCGGCGGACCCGCCCCGGGCATCAACAGCGTAATTGCAGCGGCGACGATACGGGCGTGCCTTTCGGGTTACCCGGTCATCGGAATTCAGGATGGCTTTCGGCACATCATGGAGGGCGACAGCTCCCGCGTGCTGCCACTGGACATCCACACCACCAGCCGCATCCACTTCCGAGGAGGTTCCTTCATCGGAATCTCGCGCGGAAGCCCGCTGGCCGCCCCCGGCAAGATGCAAAACACGCTCGACGTTCTCCGTGAGCTGGGCGTCACGATGCTGATTACGATCGGGGGCGACGGTACGGCCTATGTAGCGTCGAAGCTCGCGGACGCCTCGGGCGGGGCCCTTCGAGTCGTGCACGTTCCCAAGACCATCGACAACGACATCGACTTGCCCTTCGACGTTCCGACGTTCGGCTTTCAGACCGCTCGGCATGTCGGCGTCGGGATCGTCGAGAACCTCATGGTCGACGCCAAGACCACCGGGCGGTGGTACTTCGTCGTGGCGCAGGGGCGCAATGCCGGGCATTTGGCGCTCGCCATTGGCAAGGCTGCGGGCGCCACGCTTTCTCTCATTCCAGAAGAATTCCCGAGAGGCATCCCTCTCGCCACGGTGGTCGACACCCTCGTGGGAGCCATGGTCAAGCGCGTTGCCGACGGGAACCGTCGCCACGGGATCGCGCTCATCGCCGAGGGGCTTTCGGAGGTGATTCGGGCTTCCGATCTCGAGCAATACCGAGAGCTTCCACGCGATGCGCACGGCAACCTCTCGTACGCCAACGTCCGCCTCGCAGACATCTTGGAGGACGCCGCGCGCAAGCGGATCGCGAGCCTTGGCGTCCCGCTGACGATCCAGGCGAAGGAAGTGGGCTACGAGCTCCGGTGCGCGGACCCGATCCCGTTCGACATCGAATACACGCGCGACCTCGGATATTGCGCGGCGAAGTACATCCTCGAGGGTGGTACCCACGCCATGGTCAGCATGCAAAACGGGCGTTTCGAGCCGATACCGTTCGCCGACTTAATCGACGCAGCCAGTGGCCGAGCCCGCGTGCGCATGGTGGACCTGACCTCGGACCGATACAAGATTGCGCGCTCCTACATGGTACGCCTTCGATGGTCCGACATGGAGGACCCTGGAACGCTGGCCCGACTTGCCGCGGTGACGAACCTCAGCCCCGCGGAGTTCCTGGCGGCCTTCGGTGCCGTGGTCCAGTCCGACGGCCCGTCGTCGCTGATGCCCCCGCCCAGCCGAGGTTCCTGAGGTGTTCGCAAATGCCGCCCAAAAGTCTCCGACATTGACCTTCTAGGCGCTGTAAGCCCGCGTCGCGACTGTGTTTGCATGGGAGCGGAAAAGGGGCGTACACTCTTGAGGGTGACCAACGGGCCCATCCTCGTCGTGGATGACGACGCCGTAAGTCGACACGTGTTGTGTCAGGCGCTCGCCGCGGCGGAGCTTGCACACGTCGCTGCGTCCGACGGCGAGGCCGCCCTGGTGCTCATTGCTTCGGAGCGTCCTTCGCTCGTGCTTCTCGATCTCGTCATGCCGGCGCCCGACGGCTACGAAATCCTCCGGCGCATCCGCAAGAACCCCGCGACCCGCGACGTTCCAGTTGTGGTCTTGACGGCACTCGACGCAGAGGACGAGATCGCGCGCGCCTTCGAGGCCGGCGCCGACGACTTCGTGCGCAAGCCGTTCAAACCCGTAGAGCTGGTGGCGCGTGTGCGCGGTCAGCGGCGCCTGCGCGGCGTCATGGATCAGCTCGCCGGCAAAGAGAAGGACGCGCAGCTCGTGCTTGAGCTCACCCAAGCGCTGGCCTCAAACCTCGACTTTCGCGGCATTCTGTTCACGGTCGTGCAACGCATCGCCGAGGTGGCCAAAGTCGACCGCGTCTCCATCGTTCTCGTCCGCGAGCAAGGCGACATCGGCTACGTGGTCGCCGCTTCCGACGATGAGCAGCTCCGAGACCTGCCCATCGATCTGTCCAAGTACCCGGAGATTCGCCAGTCGATCCAATCGAGTCAGCCTCTCGTCATCGGCGACGCCGAGACGCATCCAGCCCTCGAAATTCTTCGACACGACGGGCACGCGAAGTGGATCTTCCGCTCACTCGCGATTCTGCCCATCGTCTACGAGGGAAAGGCCATGGGCGTGCTCTTTCTGCGCGCGCGCCACCGGGCCGCCTTCGGTGAGCGTGAGGTTGCGCTCTGCAGCACGGTCTCATCGGCCATGGCTATTGCGCTGCGCAACGCCCGCGTTATGCAGTCGCTCCGCGACCAAACGCAGCAGGTCACCGTTGCGCGGTTCGAGGCCGAACGACGCCTCAAGTCGCTCCAGAAGTACGCGGACTTCTTCGAAAGCTCTGCCGACGGAATCGTCGTCATGGACGCCGAGGCTCGGCTCCTCTTCACCAACCCGAAGGCCCGCGCCATTACCGGCTACGAAGAGGCCGACCTCCACGGTCGCTCGTTTCGAGATGTCTTTCTCTCCGAGTTCGGCGCCGACGCGGCACGCGAGCTTTTCGCTGCGTTTCAGCGCGGCTCGTATCCGCAAGGCGTCGACATGCGGATTCGCACCAAGGACGGCCGGCTCCGCGTGGCCAGCGTGAACTTCACCTCGGTTGCCCGGGAAGACGGCGTCGTTCTGTGCTCCTTCCGCGACGTTACCCAGGAGCGAGCGGTGGAGGCCGAGCTCGTCAAGACCAAGGACTCTCTCCAGCGTGTCATCGACGCCTCCTCCGACGCGATCGTGAGCGCAGACATGCGCGGCCGCGTTGTCCTGTTCAATCGTGCAGCGGAGCGTCTCTACGGGCGCACCGCCTCGGAGGTGCTTGGTACCGACGTCAGGGCCCTCTACAACGACGGTACGGCGGTGAAGATCATGCGTCTCATCCGAGAGGGCGGGGGACGCATTGACGGCCTGCAGACGGAGATTCTCGACTCCAATCGAAGCCCGATTCCGGTTTCCTTCTCCGGTGCGCTCGTTCACGAGGGAGACACGCCGGTAGGGTCCGTGGGCATCTTCACCGACCTGCGCGAGAAAATGCGGATGGAACGAAGGCTGCAGCAGGCACAAGAGCAGCTGCTTGCCCAGGAGCGCCAGGCGATCATTGCCGAGCTGGCAGGCGCCGCCGCCCACGAGTTGAATCAGCCACTGCAGAGCGTCATGGCCTACGCGCAGCTGCTCCAGCGCAAGCTGGGCGATGCGACCCCTGGAAGCCGTCCACCGCCGTCGCAACCGCCCGGGCAGGGCTCGAGCGTGCAGATGGCCGCGCAGGTCATCTACTCGGAGGCCGAGCGCATGGCCGAGATCGTGCGCAAGATCGGCCGCATCACGAAGTACGAAACGAAGTCGTACGTCGGGACGCAAAAGATTCTCGACCTCGACAAGGCGAGTGAGGCCTCGCAGGAGCGGGCGGAGGGGGGCTCCTCCCGTCCGCCGAAGTCCGAAGGGGCGCCAAGGGAGTCATGACGGCGCCGCGCATACACAGTTCGATACCCGTCAGCTCGGAAGTGCGGCTTGCGCACTCGGTGCCCGCGGCCTGGCTCGATCGCCTCTTGGCGTTTGCGGTCGACCTCCCGGTGGCCGACGGCGAGGACGCGGTGGTGTCCACCCTGGTGCAGACTCTGGCTGGCATTTTCGGCGAAGTTGCCGTGGGTGTCTCGTACCCCGATGGCACGGATGACCAGCGGATCTTTCGCGTGTTTCCTCTGGGTCAAGAGGCGCGCGGGAAGGGGATGGCCCCGACTCGACTGTTCCCTGGGTATCCCTTCGAGAGAGCCTTCGAGATCCCCGGCAACACGGCTACCCTCCACGTCGCGTCGGCAGAGGAGGACTCGGTGCGTGATGGCGCGGACGTCGCGGCCCTCACCGAACGCGCGGTGGCCGTCCTCGCGCACGGGCTCTCGCTTGCCCGGTCCCACGCCGAGGCCCGTCGGGACTCGCAGAACCTTCGGGTGGTGACGACGCAGCTGGTTCAGGCTGAAAAGCTCGCCTCGCTCGGCCAGCTCGCAGCCGGCATTGTCCACGAACTAAACAATCCGCTGACGTCCATCATCGCCTACGCGGACGTGATGGCGCGGCGCCTGGAGAGCGTGGGCGCCTCCGCGGACGATATCGAGCGCGCACACCGGATCAACGATTCTGCGGGTCGGATGCTGCGGTTCACCCGAGAGCTCGTGGCGTACGCGCGGCCAACTACAGAGCCTGCGCGCCCCGTTGACATCCACTTCGTTATCGATCAGGCGGTATCCTTCTGCGAACACGTCGTTGACCGCGTCGGCGCCACCATCGAGCGTCGCTACGGCGACGGGGTACCGATGGTTCGCGGCAAAGAAGCCGAGTTGGCCCAAGTCTTTGTGAACCTGGTAACCAACGCGTCAGACGCGATTCGCGATGGCGAGGGGGTAGCGCCGGGCCGGATCACTGTCAGTACGAGCCCGACGGTGCTTGGCGATGGCGTCATCGTTACCATCGAGGACAACGGGCCGGGCATTGCCACGGAACATCTGTCCCAGGTTTTCGTTCCATTCTTCACGACCAAGCCGGACGGCAAGGGCACCGGACTCGGGCTGTCCATCGTCCGAAATATCGTCGAGAACCACGAAGGCAACATCGTGGCCGAGCAAGTTCACGCCGGCGACATCCGGGCGGACGGCGAAGGCAACGGTCCGGGTGACGCAGAAGTGGTGGGCGCGCGGTTCGTGATCCGTCTCCCCGCGGTAGGCTAAGGCCTCCGACATTGACCGGGGCGATCGTGCAAGCGCTCGGAATGACACGGCTTTAGTCGTCCGACATTGAGCTGGGCGACCAGACCCAGCGGTCGACGACGACTGCGGGGCCCTCGGCGAGCGGATCGTCCTTGCCGATGGCCCAGCCCTCGACGCGCCCATCGGGGTGCACGCACATGCGGACGAAGTGCTTGAATCCCGAGTGGCCCAGTACGGTGAATGCCTGCTGGTGCTCGAACCCGAAGATGGCCACGGTCATCAAGAATAGGCCGAACACGAACGACCCCACGATGGCGTTGGCGACGATGACCGCAGTGTCGCCCGCCAGCGACGGAATCACGTGGGGCGCCAGCAGCGACAGGGCCATGGGCAGCGCGGCCAACGCCACCGCGAACGGCAACGTGACCGCCAAGATCTGAAGACGGTGCGCGCGGCGGTGGTTGGCGATGAGATAGAGCACGAGGCCAACCACCAGCGAGACCAGGGCCGACGCCGACCAGAAAGTGGCCGAACCGCGGTCGCGCGCCCAGAGCTCGAGCGCTGCGACCAGGCCGGCGGCCAGGTGCACCAGGTATCCCGCGCGGCCGAGCATCAGCGTCACCGGCACCTGGGCCACAAGGCGGCGGCTCACGTCGCGTGGTGGGTATTCCGCGTCACACGGCCCCGACGGAGACGCGCTGATGCGGGTCCCGTGCAGAAATGCGCCTCCGCCTCCAGCGATGACGTGCATCGCTTTGCCGAACGTGCGCCGCTCGTAGTGGTGAAAATCACCCGTAAGGTAGAGAAGTTCGTCCTTCTGCAGCGATAGCTTGCAGGCGCCCAGGAGTCCCAGGCCAGGCTCGTTTGGCTCGCCATAGGCAGTGGCCGGATCGGAAGCCAGGAACATGAGCCGCCGGCCGGGGTTGGCTTTCCGGTAGGTCTGGAAGAATGCCCGCTGGCGGAAGTCCATGCGCCCGAGCTGTCGGTCGACGCCCCAGAGGTCCATGTCCTTGGTCAGTGCGAAGGCGAAGTAGCTCGCCTCCTGGAGCGCCACGTAGCCGTGGAGTACCAGGCGCCGTCGTCGCTTCTTGGTGGCACCCGCGAAGAATGCGCGCACTGACTTTGCCACGCTGGAAAGTAGGCGAAAGAAGCCCGACACCTCATCGAGGTGCAACTGGCGGACCACGAGCCCGACCTTGCGATTGCGTCCGGCTTTCCGCAGTGGCGTTCCAAATTTCGCAATACTATCAAGGAGTGTGGGCGTCCGACGTTGAACGTCGCGGCGCGTGGGCAGGTCGACGCCTTTGCGAAAGAGGCGGCCGAAGCCATCGAGGCCATCGTACCAGTCGTGGTTGCCGGGAACGCCGAGGAGCACCCGCTTCTGCGTCCGACCGCGAACACGTACCGCTCGGAGGGCCTCGTTCCAGGGCTGGGTCAGGCGTCGGTGAATCTCATCGGCGGTCGCCACAGGGTAGGCCACATCGCCGCCCATCATGAGTATGTCCCCCCGCGGAAGCGTGCGCCGCCCGCCGCCTTCGGCCGGCACGTCGTACGACTGCGCGAGCATGGCGCCGACTGCAAAGCTCGTGTCACGATCGTCGCCGGTGTCCGCCGCGAAGTCGATAAACACCGGGCGCGCCAGCGCCTCCGTGAGCGAAGGCGCTTCCTTGGCCCCCAGCGCCTTGAGCACCTGCGAAAGCATCCGCTCCCGCGAGTCGGGCCGCATCCAGTCTCGGGAGTCCACGTCCTCTGCCGCGATGGCGCGGGAGATGAAGTTCCGGAAGTGCCCGTAGAGCGAGGTAATGCCGTACCAGCGAATCCCGTACGGCGCGTGTGCGCCTTGCCGGAACCGCAGCGGCGTCGGCGCCGCGCCGCGATCCTCGATGGTGCGCGCCGGAATCTCCGACGGCGGCATCGTGGAGTTCCTTTCCCCTTGAAAAATTCCCGAGCCACCGTCCGGCGCATCGCGCGTCTTCTTCCGCACTTTGACGCCGTCATCCGCCACCCTTGCATCGTAGCCCGCCCAACCCCGAAAGGCGAAAAGCTCGGAACGTGCGCCGCCTGCACCGTCGACCTTGCGCCGGCATCCCGAGCCCACCTCCGCTGTGGCGCGCTCCGGGGCCCCGGGGGGAAAGCGGTTTACACCAGTCCGAACGACACGTTAGGTTGGAGGCAGCGTCCCGCCGAAACACCCGGCGCGCACGAGACAAGAGATGCCCAGGCTCCGAAAAATCCTCCCCGCGTGCTTTGCCGTCGTCGCTGCCTTCAGCGTTACGGGCCCGTCTTCCCTCGCAGTCGCTCCCAACGTTCGCGGGCGCATCACAGGGCAAGAGAAGATCGTACCCGACGTCTACGCCGAGGCCGCCAGGCCGGACGCCAAGCGCTGGTCCTGGCGCGAGCCGTCGCCGGCCGTCGCCGCGCAGTTCCGCAACCTCTCCCCGCTTGTCTCTCGCGAGATCGTCCTCGCCGCGACCAACAGCGCGCAGAACCCCGCGGCGACCGCGCCCATTTTGGTGCGCGTCACCGGCGGCCGCACCAATCCGGCCACGCTCGTGGTCACCCCCGACACGCAGATTCAGTTCCGCAACGACGACCCATTTCCCCACAAGCTCTTCGTCGTGGGCCAGCCGGGCTGGAACGGCGCCATGGACCCCAAGGCCGTGCGCGAGTGGAAGGCGCCGTCGGGTCAACAGCGCATCGAGTTCCGTGACGAGAAGTTTCCCAGCGTGCGCAGCTACGTGGTGGTCGATCCGCAGGTCGTTCAAACCGTGTACCCTACACGCGAAAACGCCTTCGCTTTCGCGCTTCCGCCGGGCGATTTCGTGGTGAAGGCTTTCTTCGGCGGCAAGCAGGTGGGCAAGCCCATCGGCGTCACCGTCAAGGACCACGGCACTGCCGAGATCAAAGACCCCATCAACGTCAGCGAAGGTGCGGACAGCAAATGATGATCCTGTCGCGCATCTGGTACGTGGTGCTCGCAGTGGTGGCTGCGGTGAGCTTCTACCTGGTCTCGCTGGCCGTAGGTCAGTACAACCGCCAGGTCTCCAGCGCCTCCGACGAAGAGCTGAAGGGCGATACCCAGGTCGTCAACTGGGCCTTGCAAATCGACGCCCGTCGGCGCCTCGACAGCCTCATCCTGGGCAGCGTCGACGAGAGCGTGAAGAAGGCTCTCAAGGCTGCCAACGGCAAGGAGCCGGTGCCCGCCCCCTCCCGCGACGAGGGGAAGAAGGGCCTTCTGGCGGTCAGCGAAAAGCTGCCGGTGGACTACAAATTCGACGCCCTCTTCGTGGTCGACCGCGAGGGACGCGTGATCGCCCAGACCGGCTTCGACGGCGCCACCAGCGACTTCGAGCTCGGCGGCTACCCGGCGGTCTTCGACGGCCTCCACGGGTTTCTCCGCGATGACACCTGGGTGCTCGACAACCGCATCGTGCGCGTGGTCGTTCGCCCGGTCGAAGACGAGGTCGGCCAGCCGCCCCTCGGCGCCGTGGTCGGCTTCAAGAACGTCGACACCGACTTCTGCCGCGACCTCGCCAAGCGAACCCGCGCCAACGTCGCGTTCTTCACCAACGGAAACCGCGTGGCCCAGGGGGCCCAGGAGGGATTCGGCGCAGGCGCCTTCGACGACCTGAGCGGCGAGCTCTCGAGGCTCGCCACCGACGACGCCTTCAAGACCTCGGGTCGAACCGACGTTCGCCCGCTCGGCCCCAAGAAGGACGCCTCCGCCATCTTCAGCCGTCTGCCTGGCGACGCCGGCGAGGGCGGGGCGGGCTACGCGGTGGTGCGCCAAAAGGTGCTCATGAGCAGCTTCACCGGCTTTCTCTCCAACGCCGACGACAGCGACAAGAAGAACGTCAGCTACATCGCCATCGGAAGCATTCTCCTCTTCGGCATCGTGCTCGGCATCCTCTTCTCGTTCCTCGAGCACTCCCGCCCGATGGGCGAGCTCAAGCGACAGGGCGAGCGCCTTCGCCGCGGCGAGATCGACGCCCTTCAGCTGCCGCGTCTCAGCTCGGGCTTCCGGGCCATCGCGCAAAACGTCAACTTCGGCATCGAGCGCATCGTCGAAAAGGGCGGGGGCGCTGTGCGCAAGCCCGCGGATCTGGAGTCCATCCTCGGGCCCGTCCCGGCCCAGCCGCAGATGAGCGCGTTTTCCTTCCCCATGCCGGAGCCTTCCACGATGGGGCCCCTCGGCGCCAGCGCCATCGGAGCCATGGGTGGCAACGGCGCGCCCGGGTTTCCGCAGCCAGCGCCCGGCGGCGCCCAGATGATGCCCTCGCCGGCCGCCAGCGCGCCGCGCATGGCACCCCCGCCTCCGAAGGCGCCCTCGCCGGTCGGTTCCTCCCCCCAGATGGGGAACATCAAGCCGCCCGTTCCGAAGAGTGCGCCGCAGTTCGCCGACCTCGCGCCCGGTCCCTCGCTCGAGAGCCTCTCCGCCGAGCCCGAAGAAGAACAGACGCGCGTCGGTGCCGCTCCTCCAGGGCTCCTCGATGCCGCCGCCGGCAGCACCCCGCCGCCTGCGGGGCCGCCGGGTGGGCTCGGAATGGCGACGCCCGCCGCGGGTTTCCCCGTCACCCGCGACGTGAAGCCCGCGTCCGCAACCGGCGATCCGCCGGAGTGGAAGGGCGTCTTTGAAGAGTTCGTCAAGACCAAGCGGCAGTGCGGTGAACCGGTCGATGGTCTCACCTACGAGAAGTTTCGCGGCACCCTCTCGAAGAACCGCGATGCGCTCATGCAGCGTCACAACTGCACGCGGGTCAAGTTCACCGTCTACGTCAAAGATGGCCGCGCGTCGCTGAAGGCCACGCCGGTCCGGGACTGAGCCCGGTGCGACGGAGATTCCACGCGCGCGCATCGGCCGGGGTCGGCCTGCTCGTCGCCACCGTACTGAGCCCCGCAACCGCGCTCGCCACGAACGTCAGCGAGTTTCCCGACAACGGCTCGGAGCAAATGGCGCGCGGTGGCGCGTGGGTCGCTCGCGCCTCCGATCCGTTGGCTGCATTCTACAACCCTGCGGGTCTCGCCGGTCAGCGGACGGCGCTCACGCTGCAAAGCCACCTCACCTTCCAGAGCACCTGTTTCTCTCGGGTCAAGGCCGCGACCGACACCTCCGACGACCCCCTCGTACAGGGCGACGGCACGTTCCCCAAGGTGTGCAACGACGCCGAGCCGAACCTCGCCCCGCAGCTCGGCGCCACCTTTCGCATCACCGATCGCCTGGGCGTCGGCTTCGCCATCCTCGGGCCCAGCGCCGCAGGCAGCAACACGTTTCCTGAGTTCGTGGACGGCCCCAACGGCCCCACCGCTCCCCCCAATCGCTTCCTGCTGATTCGCCAGCGCGGACTCATCCTCTTCCCCACGGTTTCTATCGGATACGAAGTGATTCCCGGGCTGCGCATCGGCCTGGGCCTCACCTGGGGCATCGCCACCTTGCGTCTCGCCACCTCGAGTCTCTCCCTCAACCAAGACGGTCTCGACCCCAAGAACGAGGTGCGCGGCAACCTGCAGGTGAAGGACCTGTTTGTCCCCGGCGCGACCCTCGGTGCCCTCTACAGCCCCGTTCCTTGGCTCGACGTGGCGGGCACGTATCGCGTGAGCGACGCCATCCGCGCCCGGGGCGACGTTGGCCTGGCCACCAACTACTACGACCCGAAGAACGCGCGGGGCGACGCCAGCAACGTTCGCTACGGCGACTCGGTCTTCTCCGACTGCGGCACCGGCCGTGACACCGCAGTGTGCGGAGGCGGCGGCAACGCGACCCTGAAGCTCCCGATTCCGATGGAAGCGAAGCTGGGCTTTCGCTTCCACAAGCCGCGAGCGTTGCCGGACGCTTCGGCCAACGGTGCGACCGTGCCCGTGCCCGCGCCCGCGACCGCGCCCGCGACCGCGAACGTGGTACCGGCGCGGCGCCCGCGCGACCCCATCGCCGACGATCAGTTCGACGCCGAGCTCGACCTCACGTGGGCCCACAACAGCGCCCTCGACGCCGTCGAAATCCGCTTCCCATCGGACGCCAACGGCGACGGCACCATCCCCGTCTCCGGCGTTCCCACCGGAGCGGTTCCGCCCAACGCCGACGTCCCGAAGCAATACCGCGACGTGCTCGGCGTGCGGCTCGGCGGCGACTACAACATTCTCGCCGACAAGCTGGCGGTGCGGGCCGGTGGCTTCTTCGAGAGCAAGGCCCAAGACAACCGCTACCAGTCCCTCGACATGGCCGGCACCGCGCGCGTGGGCTTTGGTCTCGGGCTCACCTTCCGTCAACGCCTGGGCGCCAACATGGCGCTCGACCTCATGGCGGGGTACGGCCACGTGTTCTTCATGGATTCGGAAAATCGCGACCCCAACGCCCCGGGTATCCAGGGGCTCGCGGGAACGCCGTGCAACCCCCCGGTGAGTGCTGCAGGCCCCAACTGTCCCGGCGGCTCGCAGAAGTACCGGGCCAACTGGCCTGTCAACCTCGGCACCATCACCAACTCGGTGAACCTGGTGAACCTCGGCGCAACGCTTCGCTTCTGACCGCGTTTCCGCCTCGTCCGGCGTGGTGTACGCTGGGCAGGCCCATGAGCGAAGCGCTTGCAAAACGGTGGACCCGGGCGGCCTGCGCCGCGATCCTGGTCCTCCCCCTCGTCGCCATCGCGCCCTCCACCGGTTGCGCAGCCGCTACCGTCGTGCCGCCTGTCGGCGGCAAGGGCGATCTCGAGTCCTATGCCACCGACCCCGCAGTGCGCCGCGCGGCCCTCGAGGCCTCGTTCGTAAACCCCGACAACGGGTATGCCCGCCTCCGCCTCGCGAAATACACCGAGACCGGTTGGGGCGCGCTCCCGGAGTGGAACCCTCCGGCGGCGCCATTCCGGATGTCCGAGCTGGGCGGCCCGGCACCGACCGCCGGGTCTTCCTTTGCCGCCCTCGACCTCGACGCCGTTCCCTGGACCGACGCGGCCCTCGAGGAGCTCGGGCGGCGCGCCTTCTTCGAGTACCCGATGCAGCTCGCCGCGTACCTCCGCAGCGCCCTCGCAGACGCCGCGGCCGTCAAAACCTATGGCGTGCACGTCGACGGTGAGCGCGTCGGGCACATCGCCTGGGCGCGGCTCCCCGGCGGCAGCTCCGAGGTCGGCTACACCTGCGCCACCTGCCACGCCAGCGTCGTGGGGGGGCGTGTGGTGCCCGGGCGCAACGAGCCAGACCTGGCCGTGGCGGCCATGATCCGCAAGGCCTCCGCCGGCGTGGGCGAGCAGCCGCTCTGGGGGCCCGGCCGCGTCGACGTCACCACCGACGACGCAGAAAACCCGGTGGCCATCACCGATCTACGGCCCATCCTGTTCCAGAAAAACCTGCATCATGCAGCTACCTTGAGGAACGGGCGCGTTTCGCTGGCCATTCGTATCGAGACCCTCATCATCACCAGCATGGGCGAAGCGGTGCGGCCGCCGCGGAAGATCGCCGCCGCGCTCGCGGTGTACCTGCGCTCGCTCGGGCCCCGCACGCCGCTCCCGGCGCCGAGCGAGCCCGGCGCAGCGATCTTCGCGCGCGCTTGCGCGAGCTGCCACGGCGGAGAAGGGCTGGCCGGCGAAGCGGTAGAGCTTGCGGTGGTTGGCACCGACCCAGCGGTGGGGCTCAGCTCTGAGCGAACGACCGGTCGCTATCGCGTGCCCTCGCTCCGCGGCGTTGGCGACCGGCACCGGCTCTTCGCCAGCGGCGACGTCGAGGACGTGGACGAGCTGCTCCGGCCCGGACGTGCGGCCAAGGGCCATCAGTTCGGGCTCGACCTCTCCGCCGCCGACAGGCAGGCGCTTCTCTCCTACCTTCATGCGCTCTAGCTGCGAAAAAACGTCCGTCCGCGCGCACCCGCGGTGTACGCTCGCGGGCAGTTTCACGAGGAGATCCGAATGAGCAACGTCGTCCACAAAGTGATCATCATCGGTTCCGGCCCTGCCGGCCACACGGCCGGCATCTACGCCGCCCGCGCGAACCTGAAGCCGCTCATGTTCGAGGGCCTTACCCGAGGCGGCGTCCCCGGCGGTCAGCTCATGATCACCAACGACGTCGAGAACTACCCCGGCTTTCCCGACAAGATCGAAGGCCCCAAGCTCATGGCCTTCTTCCGCCAGCAGGGCCTCAACCAGGGCGTCGACATCCGCACCGAAGACGTGAACAAGGTTGACCTTTCGAAGCGCCCGTTCACGGTGTGGGCCGGCGACGACAACGTCGAGCACAAGGCCGAGACCATCATCATCGCCACCGGCGCCCAGGCCAAGTGGCTCAACATCGAAAGCGAGCACGCACTCAAGGGGCGCGGCGTCTCTGCGTGCGCGGTCTGCGACGGCGCCTTCTTCCGCAAACAAGACGTCGCCATTGTGGGCGGCGGCGACACGGCCATGGAAGAGTCCATGTACCTCTCGGGCCTTTGCAACACGGTCACGCTCATCCACCGCCGCAAGGACTTCCGCGCTTCGAAGACCATGGTCGATCGCGTGAAGCGGAACCCGAAGATCAAGATCATCTACGACTCCGCGGTCGAAGAGGTGCTCGACGTGTCCAAGGGCGAGGTCACCGGCGTGAAGGTGAAGAACCTGATCACGGGCGAAACCAACGTGGTGCCGTGCACCGGCTTCTTCGTCGCCATTGGTCACACGCCCAACAGCGAGCTGTTCAAGGACTTCCTCGAGCTCCACGACAACGGCTACCTCAAGACCAAGCCGGGAACCGCCGCGACCAACATCCCTGGCGTATTCGCGTCGGGCGACGTGCAAGACTTCGTCTACCGCCAGGCCGTCACCGCCGCCGGCAGCGGCTGCATGGCAGCCCTCGAAGCGGAGCGCTTCATCGCCGCCAACTCCGAGCACTGACGAGCCAGGCGCGTTCGCGCCCGTTTCTCGAGAGCGTCGTCGACCACCGGTCGGCGACGCTCTTTTTTGTCGGGTTTTCTGGCGGCGCGCGCCACGTCTTCGGTATGCTGCGCGGGTGTCGACTGATCGACCGTCTCACGCCGTCGCCACGGAACGCGAAGAACAACTCGCCCGCGTTCCCTTCTTCGATGGTCTCACCCCCCGGGCGCTCTCCCTCATCGCCGAGGTAACGTCGGAGGAGACCCACGCCCTCGGCACGCGCATTTTCCAGTACGGCGATCCCGGCGACAAGCTCTTCATCATCCTTGAGGGCAAGGTTCGCATCTCGCGTGAGGTGTCGGGCCTGGGCGAAGAGGCGCTGGCGGTGCTGGGGCCCGGAGAGATCTTCGGCGAGATGGCGCTGCTCGACGAGAGCGCGCGCTCGGCCGACGCGCTCGCGCACCAACGATGCCGGTTGCTCGTGATCAAAAAAGACGATTTCGACGATCTGCTGTTCTTCCACAAAGACTTGGCCTACGAGGTGCTCTGGGCCTCGGTGCGCATGCTGGCGGCGCGCCTTCGCGAGACCAACGACAAACTCACGTTTCTTTCCACCAGCGGACGATTTTGACGAACTTGGGAGATGCGGCAATGAGGGAGAGACTCTTCGTGTTCTTGGTGCTCGCGTCCGCAGCGGCTTGCGGTGGTGGTGGTCAAACGACGCCGCCGCCCGGTGGGCCGACGGCCCCAACAGCCACCGCCGCCCCGACCACGACAGCCCCCGCGCCCAGCGCCACCGTCGCACCAGCCTCGGCCTCGGCCATGAAGCCGGTGGTCGCCAGCACCTTCGCCGCCGACCTGCAGGCGGTTGGGCTCGACCTCAAAGCGTTGCCCCCGCTCGACAAGCTCAAGCCTGACCAGACCAAGAAGGTCATGGCTACCTTCGCCAAGTCCCTCGGTTGGCAGTGCAAAGACTGCCACGGCACGGGAAACTTCAACGCGCCCACGCCGATGAAGAAGGTCACCGTTCACATGTGGAACGAGTACGTGAAGGGCCTCACCCACGCCTCCGGCGCGCTCTATTGCGACTCGTGCCACCAAGGGAAGGCCGAGTTCCTCGACAAGAGCGACAAGAAGGCGCTGGCCGGCTGGATGGACCAGGAGTTCACCAAGAAGGCCAAGCGGACCGACGGCAAGGAGCACAGCTGCTCCACCTGCCACGGCGATCCCTTCAATCCCGACATCCTCGCGGCCTGGAAAAAGTAGCCGCAGCCCCACCGACATTGAACTTCGTGCGTAGCCGCAACGCACGAAGTTGCGGTATTTCGCGACCGACATTGACCTCTCTGCGCAGGCGCACTGTGCGTCTGCGTGCCTGGTCCGATGCCGCGTACTGCGCGGCGGAGGGCTTCGGTCGGTACTGAACCCACAGGTTGTCCAGAGCTGCGCACGTGTCTGGCGCTGGTCCATCGAATGCCATAAGTTACGGCATGTTACAGACAATCGTCGCCAAGGAATTGACGGCGTGACAGCTGTTCAGTAGGCTCCGACAGACCATGCAGGGGCTAACCCAACGTCAGCAGATGGTCCTCGATTTTATCCGGCAGTCAATCACCGACCGGGGCTACCCCCCGACGTTGCGTGAGATCGGCGCACGGATGGGCATACGCTCCACCAACGGGGTGAACGATCACCTCCGGGCCCTCGAGCGGAAGGGCTACCTCACGCGGGAGGACATGAAGTCGCGCGCGCTCCGCCCGACCGCCATGCCCGGCCTCGACGTCGACGCCACGCCGGCCAACGACGACAACATGGTCGAGGTGCAAATCGTCGGCCGCGTCGCCGCTGGGCTTCCGCTCCTCGCCGAAGAGCACGTCATCGACACGGTGCGCATCGACCGCGGGCTGCTCAAGGGCGGTCGCGAGGTGTTCGGCCTCAAGGTCCAGGGCGACTCCATGATCGACGCGGGCATCCTCAGCGGCGACTACATTTTCGTCCGCAAGCAGCTCACCGCGAGTCGCGGCGACATCGTGGTGGCCCTCATCGGCGACGAAGCCACGGTCAAGTACTACTTCCCCGAGAAGGACTACGTCCGCTTCCAGCCCGCCAACAAGACCATGGCGCCCATCCTCGTGCGCGCGATGGACTTCCGGCCGACCATGCTCATCGGCGTGGTCGTGGGCCTGTTCCGCCGCCTATAAGCCGTCTGTCGGGCACGCGGCGCCGCGCACGATTCGCAAGAGTCGATGCGCGGCTTGGTTTTGTCGCCTCGACGCGCCACCGGGTGTCGTCCTCAGGCCACTGACAGGCCACTGAACTGGGGTGTACGCCGCTGCCCCAATGCCGTGTCGGAACAGCCCGGCAACCAGGCGGCGCCGGTTCGGCGCCGGGGTCCCGAAGCCCTCGCGACATTTATTCGTCTTGCGCTCCAGAATTGGTGTATTCCCGGGCACATGTTCCGGCTTCGCCTCCTGGTCTCCACGCTGCTCGTCGTCGTCGTCCTCGCGGGCGCCCACAGCTCCTTGGCGCAGGACAAGAAGGTCGAAACGGCCGCCCGCGCGCTCCAGAAGAAGGCCATGGGCGACGACTACCTCGCCACCGACTTCGCCAAGGCCAAGGAGAAGCTCGACAAGGCCATCGCGGGCTGTGGCGACAACAAGTGCAACGCCAACCTTCGCGCGCTCTTGCGTCGCGACCTCGGCACCGTGCTCATTGTGGGCGGCCTCGACAAGGACGCGGGCGCCAAGGCGCTCGCCGAAGCCTACAAGCTCGATGGCAGCATTGGACTCGACCCCGACTTCAAGACCAAGGAAGTCGAGGCTGCCTGGGAGAAGGCCAAGAAGGGTGGCGGCGGCACGTCGAGCGGCGGCACGTCGAGCGGCGGCAGCAGCGGCAATCCCGAGGGCGACTTCACCCACACGCCGGTCACGCTGCAGGCTATCCGCACGCCGGTTCCGATCTACGTCGAGTACTCGGGCTCCGAGAAGCTCGTGAAGGTCATCGCCCGCTACAAGGGCTTCGGCATGACCGAGTGGAAGCAGCTCATTTTGAACAAGATGGGCGAGAACGGCTGGGGCGCGGTCACGCCTTGCCTCGACGTGCAGACCGGCAAGTTCCTCTACTTCATCCAGGGCCTCAACGAGCAGAACGAGCCCATCGCCACCGCTGGTGATCGCAAGGACCCGTACAAGGTCGAGATCAAGCAGAGCATCGAAGGCGACGCCCCGCACCTGCCGGGCCAAGATGCCCCCAAGCAGTGCGCCGACACCGGCGACTGCCCGCCCGACTTCCCGGGTTGCCACTCCAACAGCAACGTGGCCGACGATCTGCTCAAGTCCGAGGGCGTCGACTGCGACACCGATACGGAGTGCAGGAGCAAGGTTTGCAAGGCGGGCAAATGCACCGCCCCCGCCGACTCCAAGCCCAAGGACTCGTGGCCCCGCTTTTGGGTAGGCGCCTCAGTGGGCCTCGACTTCGTGTTCGTTCCGAGCGCCACCGACGTGTGCAAGCTCAACGCCCAGGGCACGGCCAATCAGGGTCTCCCGGTGAACGACGCGAACTACTACTGCATGGATGGCGACAAGGACTACCCGGCGGAGATCGTCGACGGCAAGCGCACGCCCGCAGGCGCCGCCGAGAACGCCAACATCACCCTCGGCAAGTCCGACCGCGTCGACGGCGGCGCCTCGGTGGGCAACCTTCGCCTCCTCGCCTCGTTCGACTTCGCCATTACCAAGAACATCATGGTTGGCGCCCGCGCTGGCGTCGGCCTCATCAACTACTCGGGGCAGGCCGCCAGCAACGACGGCAACCGCTTCGGCGCGGCTCCGCTTCACTTGGAGGCGCGCGGCACCTACGTCATCGGCAAGGACGCGCTCGCGGTTGCGGGCTTCGCGCCCTACGTCTTCCTCGCCGGCGGCCTGGCGGCCTTCGAGACTCGCGTGCCGGTGGAAGTTCGCCGCACCGACGTGGCGGCGGGTGGCGCGGCGCTCCCCAACAAGACCGTCGACGCCTGGAACCTCGCGGGTCCTGGCTTCGTGGCGCTCGGCGGCGGCGCTCGCTACGCGGTCACTCCGCGCATCGCCCTCATGGGCGGCCTCAAGTTCAACCTGGCCTTCGGCTCCGGCGTGGTTCCCTCGCTGGCCCCGGAGCTCGGCGCCCAGTTCGGTTTCTGAGCACGAATTGGGCGACCACGCGGGCGCGAGTGCTAGTGTGAAAGCGTGACCGAGAGGATCCGGCTGCGCATCGGACGGTACACGCTGTTCGACGAGATCGCAGCGGGTGGCATGGCCTCGGTGCACATCGGGCGCATGCACGGCGCCGTCGGGTTCTCCAAGACCGTCGCCATCAAGCGCCTCCACCCGCAGTTCGCCAAGGACGACGAGGTGCGGGCGATGTTCCTCGACGAGGCGCGGCTGGCGTCGCGGGTTCAGCACACCAACGTGGTGCAGGTCCTCGACGCGGTGCAGCTGGGCCAGGAAGTGTTCCTGGTCATGGAGTACGTGCACGGCGAGTCGCTCTCGTCGCTGCTGCTGATGGCCCGTCAGAAGCGCGAGCTGGTGCCAACGCCCTTGGCCGGCGCCATCGCCACCGGCATTCTGCACGGGCTCCACGCCGCGCACGAGGCGCGCGGCGACGACGGCCGCCCGCTCAACATCGTGCACCGCGACGTCTCGCCGCAGAACGTGCTGGTGGGTGTCGACGGCGTGGCGCGGGTCATCGACTTCGGTATCGCCATGGCCGAGAAACGCATGCAATCTACACGCGAAGGCCAGCTCAAGGGCAAGCTCGCCTACATGTCGCCAGAGCAGCTGGCGGAAGAGCCGGTGTCGTCTACCGCCGACGTCTACGCCGCCGGCATCGTCCTCTGGGAGATGCTGGTGGGGCGGAAGCTCTTCGACGCCAGCGAGCCCGCCGCCAACTACATGCGCATCATGAAGGGAGACATTCCGCGCCCTCGCGACGTGAACCCCAACGTGGAGCCGGAGCTCGAAGAAGTGGCGATGCGCGCGGTGCAGTTCGATGCCCACGATCGCTACCCCACCGCCCGCGACATGGCCCTCGCCATCGAGAGCGCTACGCCACTCGCTCCGCCCACCGCGGTCGCCAACTGGGTGCAGCACCTCGCCTCGCAGCGCCTCGATGCCCGCCTCGCGCTGGTCGCCACCGTCGAGAAGTCGTCCACCGATAGCGATCTCTCCATCGAGCTTGTGACCGACGAGGGCGAGGCCATCCAGAACGCCCGCAGCGGTCCGCACGGCCCGGTCTCGCGACGTCCCCCACCGCCATCCTCCCGTCGTCCGCCGCCCGAGCCTCCGCCGGCATCTTCTCGCCGTCGTCCGCCGCCGCCGTCGATGCGCGATACTTCGGCCTCGTCCATCATGCGCGACACGCCGCAGGCGTCGATTCGCATGCCCGTTCCTCAGGCGCCGCCCACTCCCCCGCCCACCTCGCAGCGGCCGCCGGACCCGAACGACACCATTCCTCCCGTATCCCGCGCCAGCGGCACTTTCGCGCCGGCCTCGGGCTCGCTCCGCAAGCCCGAGATTATGCTGCCGGAGGTGGCGTGGTTGCCGCCGCCGGAGCTGCCGTTCCGCGCCAAGGAGGAGCCCAAGCCGGGGAGCGGGATGGGGTGGCTGGTGTTCGCCGTCGTCGTGGTGCTGGGGCTCGGCGCCTTCTGGTTCGCGCTGCCGCTCATCCTGGTCGACAACTACGTGAAGAGTGCACGCGCCGCAGGCTTCGAGCTGGAGATCGGCCGCGCCAACGTATCGCTCAAGGAAGTACGGCTCCTGAACGTCACCGTGAGCTCGACCGAGGTCCCGGGGTTCAAGCTCCACGCTTCGAACGCAACCGTGCTGCTCTCTGGCCTTTCCGCGCAGGGCGTGGATCTCGGCGACGTCGACGTGCAGCTCGAGGGCACGCCGGCCTCGGTGCAGCGCGCCTTCAATCGGCTGGCGGTGGCCCACCCGGCGCCGGCCGGAAGCGACGGCGGCTTCGGCGCGGTCCGCATCAACGCCGGCCACGTCTCGTGGACCGCGCCCTTCGGGGTCGGCACCTCGCTCGAAGGCTCTGCCATCGAGGGCGACGTGACCGCGAAGGGCGGCCGCGCGCTCGGCGAAGATCTCCACCTGGTGGCCGGCGTGGTGCGCATCACCGCGGGGGCGAGCCGCGAAACCTGGGGACCGTGGAAGCTCGATCTGGGGCGCGACGCCGCCACCTGGAAGGCCAAGCTCGCGCTCGACCCCACCGATACCGTGCCTTCGTCGCTCACGCTGACCGCATCGCCGGACGGCGGGCGCAACGTCGACGCCAAGGTCGCAGGCCCGCTGAAGACCCTGGGGGTTCCTTCGCGCGTGTTCGGCGGGCTCGCCAACGAGCGCACCGTCCTCCATCTCGAGACCACCTATCGATCCGACCCCAAGATCGCGCAGGGGCAAGCCTTCCTCGGGCTCTCGCCGATCGCCGACACGGCGGTCGATCTGGGGCTGCAGGGCCGCGTCGAAGAGCGCGACCCCAAGGGGCCCACCCGCACCTTCGACGGCGACGTCGCGGTGGGGACCGCGAGCCATGCCCTTACCGGCACGTTCACCCTTGGCGACGACTATGTGGCCTGCGACGCGCGCGGCCGCTACGGCGACAAGCCCGACAGCGTCCTGCATCTGGTCATCGACACCCGAACCCCAGAAACCTCCGGCATTCGCTTCGAGACCCAGAAAACCAAGCTCAAGTGAGGCCGTAGCCCGATGCCGCAGCTCTCTGCTTCGTCGCTCCGCATCCGTCCCGGCGTCTTCGCACAGCTGCAAGCGCAAATCGACGCGCGTCAGCGCGAGGGCCTCACCATCCTGCCGCTCCACATCGGCGATACCTGCCTGCCGCCCCCCGACGAAGCGGCGCTCGGCGCCATCCACTTCACCGACGCCGAGGCCTACCGCTACGGCCCCACTGCCGGCCTCCCGCGCCTTCGCGACGCCATCGTGCGCAGGCTCGCGCGCGCCCATGGGCGCAACGGGGTCGACCCGGCGGCCGAGGTGCACGTGGGCGTCGGCGGCACCCACGCGCTCTTCACCGCAGCCCGGGCCGTGCTGGGTGAGGGCGATGAAGTGATCCTGGCGGCGCCCTATTGGCCGCTGGCTCCTGGCGTTTTTGCGGCCGCAGGGGCGCGCACGGTGGAGGCGAATCTCTCCACGGTGGCGCTCCGCGAGGGCAACGTCGATATTCGCGCGCGTCTCCAGGAGAAGCTCACGCCGCAGACCCGCGCGGTGTACTTCGGGTCGCCCAACAACCCCGACGGCAAGACCTGGTCGGCGGCCGAGCTGTCGGCCTTCGTGGCCTTCGCCGAGGAGCACGATCTGTGGCTCTTCGCCGACGAGGTGTACGCCGACATCGTTTACCAGGGCCGCTACGTGCCCACCGCGACGCTGCCCGGCGCCTGCCCGCGCACCATCACCATCCACTCGCTCTCCAAGAGCCACGCGCTGGCGGGGTATCGCATCGGGTACGTGGTGGCGCCCGCAGAGGTGGTCGCGCAAGCGCGCCGGGTTTCCATCCATGCCGGCTTCAACGTCCCGGTGGTTCTGCAAATCGCCGCCGCCGCGGCCCTCGAGCACGGTGACGCCTGGTCGCTGGCGGCGCGGGAGACCTATCGCGCGGCCCGCCACGCCTCCATCAGCCGGCTCGAATCGCACGGTTTACCCTTCGTCACTGGGGAAGGCGGCACGTACCACTTCCTCGACGGCTCGTCGTTCGTCCGCGAGGGCGGCCTCACCGAGCTTCTGGCCCGTGCGCTCGACGCGGGGGTCCTTCTGGCGCCGGGCGATGCCTTCGGCGCCGACTACGGAAAGTGGGCGCGACTCTGCTTCACCAGCGCACCCCTGGTCGACGTCCTCGACGGTATCGACCGCGTCGCCTCGCTGCGCTGAACCCGCGCCGGCCCGATTCGTTCCCCGGACCGCCGTGACCTGCGGTAAAACTCGCGAGCATGTCGAGCATGTCGAGGTCTCTCGCGCTGGTTCCCGTGGCCGTCGCCACCATCGTTGCTGCTTGCGGCGGTGAAGCGCCGCCCTGCCCGCAGACGCCGTCCTCGCCGGGCACAGTGATTCCGGCCTCGTCGACCAATCCGCTGGCCGTCACCGCGGTGCCCACGCCGGAGGAGGCCGCGAAGTTCATGGAGGGCGTGGAGCAGGATCTGCGCCGCCTCTGGACCGCGCGCGATCGCGCGGCGTGGGTCAACATGAACTTCATCACCGACGACACCGAGCTCCTCTCCGCCACCGGCGAAGAAGCCACGTCGGAGTACATGACCAAGACCATCCTCTCGGCGCGCCGCTACGCGGGTCTCAAACTGCCGCCCGACCTCGAGCGAAAGTTCGCGCTGCTCAAGCTGGGGCAGATCATCCCCGCGCCCAGCGACGCCCGAGAGCGCACCGAGCTGGCGCAGGTAGAAACCGCGCTCGCCGGCATGTACGGCAAGGGCAAGTACTGCCCCAAGCCCGAGAGCAAGCTCCTCAAGTACCTGCCCAAGGCCGAGAAGGGAAAAGAGGCAGAAAAATGCCTCAATCTGGACGATCTCTCGGGCGTCCTCAAGAAGAGCCGCGACTACGACGAGCTCACCGAGGCCTGGACCGGCTGGCACGCTGTCGGCGCGCCCATGAAGGGCAAGTACAAGCGCTACGTCGACCTCGGGAACAAGGGCGCGAAGGAAATCGGCTTCGACGACATGGGCGCGCTGTGGCGCTCGGGCTACGACATGACCCCCGCCGCCTTCGAGGCCGACATCGAGCGCTTGTGGCAAGAAGTGAAGCCGCTCTACGACGAGCTCCACTGCTACATGCGCATGAAGCTCCGCGCCAAGTACGGCAAGGAGAAGGTGCCGGTGCACGCCCCGATTCCGGCGCAGCTCCTGGGCAACATGTGGGCGCAGGAATGGAACAACGTCTACGATTTGGCCGAGCCCTACAAGGGTCAGGGATCGCTCGACGTCGACAAGAAGCTCAAGGAGAAGAAGTACCAGCCGGAGCAGATGGTGCGCCTGGGCGAGAAGTTCTTCACCTCGCTCGGCCTCGACGCGCTCCCGGAGACCTTCTGGCAGCGCTCGCTCTTCACCCGCCCCAAGGATCGCGAGGTGGTGTGTCACGCGAGCGCGTGGGACGTGCAGTACGCCAACGATCTGCGCATCAAGATGTGCATCCAGCCCACCGAGGAGGATCTCATCACGATTCACCACGAGCTCGGGCACGACTACTACTTCCACTCCTATTACCGGCTGCCCATTCTGTTCCAGCAAGGGGCCAACGACGGCTTTCACGAGGGCATCGGCGACACGCTGGCGCTCAGCGTGACCCCCGGCTACCTGAAGGGCCTGGGCCTCCTCGACGCGGTGCCCAACAACCCCAAGGCCGAAGTGAACGTGCAGATGAAGAGCGCCATCGAGAAGATCGCCTTCTTGCCGTTTGGCCTGCTCATCGACAAGTGGCGCTGGGACGTCCTCTCTGGGAAGACGCCGGAGTCGCAATGGAACCAGGCCTGGTGGGATCTGCGGGCCAAGTACCAGGGCGTTGCGCCGCCGGTCGCCCGCTCCGAGAATGACTTCGACCCCGGCGCGAAGTACCACATTCCGGCGAGCACGCCCTACATCCGCTACTTCTTGGCGCGCATCTACCAGTTCCAGTTCTACCGCGCGCTGTGCAAGGTCTCCGGCTGGAACGGTCCCTTGAACCAGTGCTCGTTCTTCGGCAGCAAGGCCGCCGGCGACAAGCTCAAGGCGATGCTCGAGCTCGGCGCCAGCAAGCCCTGGCCCGAGGCCATGCGCATCATCACCGGCCAGGAAAAGGCCGACGCCACGGCCATCCTCGAGTACTTCGCGCCCTTGCGCGGCTTTCTCAAAGAGGAAACCAAGAGCGAACAGTGCGGCTGGTAAGCAAGCGTGCAGGAGAACGGTAGCAAGATGGATCTCGAAACACTTCTCGGTCGGATGTTCACCGCGCACCCCTGGCACGGCGTCAAGGGCCGCACCGACGATCCGGATACATTCCGCGCCTTCGTGGAGATCGTCCCCACCGACACGGTGAAGTACGAGCTCGACAAGACCAGCGGTCTCCTCCGTATCGACCGGCCCCAGCGCTTCTCGAGCATGTGCCCCACGCTGTATGGCTTCATCCCCCAGACCTACTGCGGCCCCAAGGTGGCGGCCCGCTGCGGCGAGCGGGGCTTCGGCGAAAACCTGGTGGGCGACGGCGATCCCATCGACATCTGCATCCTCACCGAGAAGACCGTGGGGCAGGGGAACATCCTCATGCAGGCCCGGCCCATCGGCGGCTTCCGCATGATCGACAAGAACGAGGTCGACGACAAGATCATCGCCGTGCTCGAGGCCGACCTGGGCTTCGGTCACATGCGCGACTTGCACGAGTGCCCGCCGGGGTACGTCGACCGCCTGCGCCACTACTTCCTCAGCTACAAGCGCAAGCCCGCCGAGTTCTCCAAGGCCGAGGACGCCGGCCCGGTGCGCATCGCCGAGATCTACGGCCAGGAAGAGGCGCTCACCGTCATCGAGCGGAGCCTGGAAGACTACCGCGACACCTTCGGCGATCCCTCGACCCGCGTGGAAGATCTGCGCCGTCTGCTGTCAGCGCGCTAACGAGGGACCGCTAGCAGGGTGTCCGAAGGTCAATGTCGGACGAAAAAAAGCGAACAATGTCGAGGGTGACGACGTGGAACGCGGGTTGCACTTCCAGAAGCCATGCTCCGCCAAGGCCCCCGCCGCCTCGCTCTTGGCCCCGCTGCTCCGCGCAGCGGGCCGCCGGATCCGGTGCCGTGGGCCTGGGCGTTGCGCAAGCTGGTGGGCGCGCGCGCGGCGCTGTCGATCGCGCCTGAAGCGGGGCCTTGACGTGTGACGAATGCGTGTCGGCGTCGTTCGTTGCGCCGGCGGCTTTTGGGGTGTAGGGCTCGCGCATGGCGCGCGTACCCATCGTCATCCTCGATTTCGGCTCCCAGACCACGCAGCTCATCGCCCGCCGCGTTCGGCAAGAGCGCGTGTACTGCGAGATTCATCCGTGCACGGTCTCGTTCGAAGCGCTCCTGGCGCTCGAGCCCCGGGGCATCATTCTCTCCGGTGGCCCCTCGAGCGTGTTCGAGGACGGCGCGCCGGCCCTCGACCCGCGCATCCTCGAGCTGGGCGTTCCCATCCTCGGTATCTGCTACGGCATGCAGATCCTCTGCCACACCCTGGGTGGCCGCGTGGTGCGCGCGGAACACCGAGAGTTCGGCCGCGCTACCCTCGAAGTGCTGAGCCCAACGGGGCCCTTCGCCCGCATGCGCGCGGGCGACGCCACCGAGGTATGGATGAGCCACGGCGATCGCGTGGAAGCGCTCCCCGCGGGCTTCGTTCCGGTCGCCAAGACCTCGAGCACGCCGTTCGCAGGCGCCGCCGACGAGGCCCGCCGCATCTACGGCGTCCAGTTCCACCCCGAGGTGGTGCACACCCCGCTCGGCTCCTCCATGCTCCACGCGTTCGTGTTCGATGCCGCCGGCTGCGAGCCCACCTGGACGCCCGGCTCGTTCGTGGAAGAGAGCATCGCCCAGGTGAAGAAGAAGGTCGGCGACGGCCACGTAATCTGCGGTCTCTCCGGCGGGGTCGATTCGACCGTAGCGGCGGTGCTCGTGTCGAAGGCGGTCGGCGATCGGCTCACCTGCATCTTCGTCGACAACGGTCTCTTGCGCTCCGGTGAGTCGGAGCAGGTGCTCGCCACCTTCCGCAAGGACTTCAAGCTCAACGTCGTGCTGGCCGACGCACGCGCGCAGTTTCTCGAGGCCCTCCAAGGCGTCACCGATCCCGAGCAGAAGCGGAAGATCATCGGCCGGCTCTTCATCGAGGTCTTCGACGCCGAGGCCAAGAAGCTCGCCCACGCGCCCGATTTTTTGGTGCAAGGTACACTCTATCCCGACGTCATCGAGAGCGTGTCGTTCAAGGGTCCCAGCGTGGTCATCAAGAGCCACCACAACGTGGGCGGCCTGCCCGAGCGCATGAAGCTCAAGTTGGTAGAGCCGCTGCGCGAGCTCTTCAAGGACGAGGTCCGCGAGGTCGGCACCGCGCTCGGCGTCTCCCGCGAGGTCATCCAGCGTCAGCCGTTCCCCGGCCCCGGCCTCGCCATTCGCATCCTCGGCGACATCACCGAGGAGCGCCTCCGCGTGGTGCGCGAGGCCGACGCCATCATCGAGAGCGAGATCCGCGCCGCCGGCCTGTACGAGAAGCTCTGGCAGGCATTTGCGGTGCTGCTGCCGATTCGCAGCGTGGGCGTCATGGGCGACGGCCGCACCTACGACGAGGTCATCGCCATCCGCGCGGTGGAGGCCTCCGACGGCATGACCGCCGACTGGGCGCACTTGCCGTACGAGCTCATCGCGCGCATGTCGAACCGCATCTCCAACGAGGTGCGCGGCGTCAACCGGGTGGTCTACGACGTATCGTCGAAGCCGCCGGCCACCATCGAGTGGGAGTAGTCGCACGAGGTTGACAGCGCCGCGCCGCGCGGTATCGTCTCCGGAACGAACAAGGGGGGATGACTGTGCCGATCGTTGCGCCCACGCTGGATGGTTCGCTCACGGAGCTCTCGAATTCTGTTGCCCTCCGGGGTCTGACGCCGGGCGCAATCCTCGCCGTGCTCGTCAATGGCGCGGCGATCAAGACCTTCGCGATCACCACGGTGATTCAGACGTTCGGCTTCGGTACGACGCCCTTTCGCCGTGGCGATCTTGTCACGGCAACCCAGCAGGTAGGGACGGAGACCAGCCCCGCGAGCGCGAGCGTCACCGTGGGCGCGGTACGCACCGCTACGCGCGGAGTCGGGCCTGCTTCGCAAGTACCATTCCTGCACGCTCCTCCTCCGCGACGGTCGTCTGCTTTCCGTCGGCGGGCAGAAAGCACCCCCTCTGGGAAACTACGTAGGCAACAATCAAGGCCGCTGCGTCCAGTGGCGAAAGAACCCGCCGGTGCCAGCATGCGACGCCAATGTGTATCCGATGGAGGACTACCGTCCGACTTACTTGCGCGTAGGGCCGCGGCCGATCATCGCCTTCGCGCCGGACTCGATTCCGCGTGCGACGCCGTTCGTAGTGGGCTGCCCGCAGGCCTGGGATATCACGCGGGCGCTTCTGCTACGCGTTTCGAGCTTTACCCACGCAGGCAGCACCGACATGCGCTGCATCGAACTTGCGATCACCGGACGTCGGCTCGGAGCCGTTAGCCTCGGTGGTACGCCCGCAAGTGCCGAGCTCGCGGTGCCCGGGTTCTACTTCTTGTTCCTTTTGCGAAGCTCGGGCGCCGCGTCAATCGGCTGGCCGATCCGGATCGGAGTGAGGACGTCATGAAATTGCAGATCACTCGAAGGGAAATCCTCGGCGGCGCCATTGCGGTTGGAGCCGCATGGGCTTGCGGCGAGGTCGCGATTGCCCCGTCCGTGACGGAGAAGCCTCTGAAGGACCCCCGAGATCTCCGGGCGCTCGTACAGTCACCGAGGAATCTGATCCTCACGCGCGAGAACCTCGTTCTCGACGCGCTCGGAACCGAGGGTGGGATAGTAACCATACCGCGTGGCGGAGGCCCCCTCCGGACCATAGCTCGGAATGGGGGGTTGAGCATGGCGCAGGCGTCTGGCCGCGTGTTCTTCAATCGCTTCTTAGAACCCACGAGCCAGAAGCTGCAAGCCGTTCAATTCGTGCCGGTCGATGGCGGTGAAGTACGCACTGTCCAACAGGCTACCGGAGGCCGGACTTGGGCCATAACCGCCTCTTCCGATCGCGTGGGCTGGCGCGACAGCGACTTTGCGCTTTGGGTACTTGACGGTGAGGCACCCCGCAAGCTTTCGGCGGGGCCGGCCTACGACGCGTACGTTACCGACCTGGGATTCCTCTGGGAAGTGGCGCCGCCGTACGATGTCCGGCTATTGCACCTGACAGACTGGGGTGGCAGAGACCGCATCGTCGAGACGCTACCGCAGGATGGCGCTGGGGCGTTCGGGGTCGGGTCGCAATTGCTCTTCGCCGACCGCAAGGGATTTCGCCGACTCATGACCGGCAAAGCCGATGACTACCTGCCCTATGGTGAGCTCATGGCGAACCGGGCCGGCTGGGCCACCGACGGCGAACGGCTCGTCTGGTCCAAGGTCACCCGGGTCATCGATCAGGGAAACTACAAGGACCTCCGCTCCACCGTGTACATGGCATACCCCGCGCGGCCGAGCGTCGCGCCGGTGGTCCTGCTGGAAGATGTGCGCAGCGTAAGCGACCTCGCCGTAGACGCGCGCGGCCTCGCATGGGTGGAGAACATCCTCGGCGCCGAATACGCCACGCCCATCCTCATGATGGCGGACTTCGTGTGAACGCGCGACACCTCAGCGTGTTCGCCGTGCACCAAGCCGAGCGGGCGAGGCGCTAGGACACTATGAAACTGAATATCACTCGAAGGGAAATCCTCGGCGGTGCCATTGCGGTTGGAGCCGCATGGGCTTGCGGCGAGGTCGCGATTGCCCCGTCCGTGACGGAGAAGCCTCTGAAGGACCCCCGAGATCTCCGGGCGCTCGTTGACTTCCCTAAGTATTTGATCCTCACGCGGGACAATCTAGTCCTCTATTCTCTCGGGATGGAGGGTGGCGTCGTAGCCATCCCCCGGGCCGGGGGCCCGATGCGGACGCTTGCGATGACCGGCGTCTATTCCCTGGCGCAGGCGTCCGGCCGCGTTGCATTCAACACCCTTCTTGAGCCCACAAGTCTCCACCAGCAGGCGCTCCGGGTCGTCGGGCTCGACGGAGGGGGACCGCGTACTGTCTTTCAGGCTGTCGGAGCGAGAGTGTGGCAGGTGACCAGCGCCTCGCAACACATTGGGTGGAGGGATAGCGACTTCGCGCTCTGGGTTCTTGATGGCGAGGTGCCACGCAAGCTCTCTTCAGGCCCCGCCGACGATGCTCAAGCCACTGATCTGGGGATGATCTGGCAGCCTGTGTCGCCGTACGACGCGCGGATTCTCCGGCTCACGGATTGGGACGGCAATGAGCGGATTGTGGAGACGCTACCGCAGGATGGTGCCGGCGCGTTCGGGGTCGGGTCGCAATTGCTCTTCGCCGACCGCAAGGGATTTCGACGCCTGATGACCGGCAAAGCCGATGACTACCTGCCCTATGGTGAGCTCATGGCGAACCGGGCCGGCTGGGCCACCGACGGCGAACGGCTCGTCTGGTCCAAGGTGACGCGGGTCATCGATCAGGGAAACTACAAGGACCTCCGCTCCACCGTGTACATGGCATACCCCGCGCGGCCGAGCGTCGCGCCGCTGGTCCTGCTGGAAGATGTGCGCAGCGTAAGCGACCTCGCCGTAGACGCGCGCGGCCTCGCATGGGTGGAGAACATCCTCGGCGCCGAATACGCCACGCCCATCCTCATGATGGCGGACTTCGTGTGAACGCGCGACAGTGCGCCTCGCTCTCGGCGCTCGCCCTCGTGCTGTTCGCTGCGTGCAAGAAGCCCGAGCGAGGCTTTGCGGAGACGCAACGGTTGCCAGAGATCGCCCTTCAGGGCGGCTTCGACGCCAACGGCAACGGCCGCATCGACAACGAAGAGATGGGGCCGCTCTCGCTTCGCACGGTGCTCGACGCGCCCGCAGCGGAGCCCGCGCGGTGGCTGCTGGTGCACGTGGTGTTCGCGTGGTGCCAGTTCTGCGCCACGGAGACCGACGTAGAGGCGTCCTGGGTCACGGCATCGCGTGGCCGCGTGCGGGCAATCCAGGTGCTCGTAGAGAACGTCGAAGGCCATGCGCCCACGCAGAGCGACCTGTGGAGTTGGATCGACCGCGGCCACGCACAGCCGCAGAGCACCGTGCCCGCCGCCATCGACGCCCGCGGTCTCTTTCGGGCCGGCTTTCTAGAGCCGTCTTTCCTGCTCCTCGACGTCCGAGATGATCTGCGCATCGTTGGCCGCGAAGCGGGGCCCGGCGGCCTCGCAAAGCTCCGTGCGCGCGCCAGCGCGTTGCCGTGACGCCGCGCCACGACCTTCGCGTTCACGCCGGATTGTGGTCGTAGAACTCGATCTGCAGCCGGAATCTTTGCCCTTCGATCTCGAGGCGATGCGGCTGATCCGGCAGCACGCGGCCAGGCGAGGCCGGCGAGAGCGCGTGCACCGAAGGCGGTTCCAGAACCCGGTAGGTGACGGCGCCCTCCAGCACGCGAACAATCCCCCACACGCCCGCCTTCGTGCGGTGCTCCCGGGCGATCGCAGCCGGTAGCGAAGTCTCGTCGTACACCGGTGTGGTGCGATACGGCGCGCTCACGGCGTCGCCCCGAAAAGGCCAGCCTGGAGGTTGTGCGCCATGCGCGCGGCCTTCGCCTGCAGCAGCGCCGCACCCGCACCCGGCACGGTGGCGCTCGTCACCTCGGCCCACAGCGAAAGCCAGCGCGTGAAGAGGGCTGGGCTCAGCGAGCTCTGGTGCTCGCGGTGCACCACCATGGGGTTGCCCTTGTAGGGCCCGGAGCCGAACAGGATCTTGCACCAGAACGCAGTGAGCTTCTCGAGGTGCGCGTCCCAGTCGGCCACCGCCGCGCCGAACACCGGCCCCAGCGCGTCGTCCTCCCGCACGCGCGCGTAGAATGCGTCGACCACTGCCCGCACCTCGAGCTCGGAGAGCACCTCGGTCGGCGAAGGCTGCGTTGGTTCCGGCACCCGATTCAAAACATGCATATGATATACATGTATAGGACTGAGCACCCGTTTCGTCAAAGGCCGCATGCGATTGACCCGCCACACCGACTATTCGCTCCGCGTTCTCCTGTATCTTGGCGCGCGGCCCGATCGCCTGGCCTCCATCGGCGAGATCGCCGGCGCCCACGGTATCTCCAAGAACCACCTCATGAAGGTGGTGCAAAGGCTGGCGGAGGCAGGCCTCGTCGCCACCGTGCGCGGCGCCCACGGCGGCCTGCGGCTGGGCCGCGCCCCCTCCGACATCAACCTGGGAGCGGTGGTGCGCGCCACCGAACAGGCCTTCGAGCTTGCAGACTGCACGCATTGTCGCATCGCGCCGGCGTGCGCCTTGCGCAGCACCCTCGACCTGGCGCTCCTCGCCTTCATGAACGTGCTCGATGCCCGCACGCTGCAAGACCTGCTGGGGGAGCCGGAACGACTCATCTCGCTCCTGGAAAAACCGCGTCGCCAGACAAGACGCCGCAGTGCGTGACATTTCGGTGACGGGGGCCGGCCACACTATCGCCGCGCCGCGTCGTCGCGTAGAACGCCCCCCCGAGGAGAGTTCATGAACCTACGAAAACCTGCGGCCCTCTGGTTGGAAGATGGGACTTTTTTTGCAGGGTTTTCGTTCGGTGCGGAGGGCTCGTCGTTGGCGGTGGGCGAGGTGTGCTTCAACACCAGCATGGGCGGCTATCAGGAGATCCTGACCGACCCCAGCTACGCCGGCCAGATCGTCACCTTCACGCAGCCGCACATCGGCAATTGCGGCATCTCGCCCTTCGACATGGAGTCGGCGCGGCCCTGGGTCTCGGCGGTGGTGGTGCGCGACTTCACCGAGCTGCCTTGCAACTACCGCTCGGCGGAGTCGCTGCCGGCGTTCCTCCAGCGCTTCGGGATTCCCGGCATTACCGGCGTCGACACCCGGGCGCTCACCAAGCACCTTCGCGACAAAGGCGCCCAGCGCGGCGTGCTCCTGGTGGGCGGCAACGCGGCCACCGCCAAGCAGGCCCTCGCCGACGCGCCGCTCTACGGCAGCACCGACTGGGTGGCGAAGGTTTCCGCCAAAGAGCCCTATGTGTGGCCCCAGCCGCTCGAGTGGGGCACCCCCGACGCGCCCGGCGAGCACCTGGCGGTAGCGGCCCCCGGCGCCCCACGCCGTCGCGTGGCGGTGGTCGATTCGGGTGTAAAGTACAACATTCTCCGATCTCTGGTTTCGCTCGGATGCGACGTGACGGTGTTCCCCGCCAGCACCTCGGCCGCCGAGATTCGCAAGCATGGGCCAGACGGCGTTTTGCTCGGCAACGGGCCGGGCGATCCCGAAGCGGTGCCGTACCTGGTGGAGACCGTGCGCGCGCTGGTGGGCGAGCTGCCCATCCTCGGCATCTGCCTGGGCCACCAGATGCTGGCGCTCGCGCTCGGCGCGAAGACCTTCAAGCTCAAGTTCGGTCACCGCGGTGGCAACCATCCGGTGATGGAGCTCTCCACCCGAAAGGTGTCGATCACTGCGCAGAACCATGGCTTCGCGGTGGACGACGCTTCGCTCGCAGAAGTTCGCTTCAAGGGCGAGCGGGTGGAGCTCACCCACGTGAACCTCAACGATCGCACCTGCGAGGGATTCGCCTCGCCGGCGCTCCGCTTCGCCAGTGTGCAGTACCACCCGGAAGCGGCGCCAGGGCCTCTCGACGCCCACCCGATCTTCCACGACTTCGTCCGAAGGATGGGCTGACCACATGCCGAAGCGCACCGACATCCAGAAGATCATGATCATCGGCGCCGGCCCCATCGTGGTGGGGCAGGGCTGCGAGTTCGACTACTCGGGCACCCAGGCCTGCAAGGCGCTGAAGCAAGAGGGCTACGAGATCGTCCTCGTGAACTCCAACCCCGCCACCATCATGACCGATCCGGAGCTCTCGGATCGCACGTACATCGAGCCCATCACCCGCAAGGCCTGCGAGGCCATCATCGAGCGCGAACGGCCGCAGGCGCTGCTTCCCACGGTGGGCGGGCAAACTGCGCTCAACGTCGCGGTCGAGCTCTACGAAGCGGGCGTGCTCGCCAAGTACGAGGTCGAGCTCCTGGGCGCGAAGATCGGCGCCATCAAGAAGGCGGAAGACCGCGCGCTCTTCAAGGAAGCGGCGCTGGCGGTGGGGCTCGATCTTCCCAAGAGCTCGGTGGTGGAGACCCTGGACGCCGCGCTCATCGCAGCCAAGGAGCTGGGCTTCCCCATCATTCTGCGGCCCGCCTTCACGCTGGGCGGGGCCGGCGGCGGCATTGCCTTCAACCTCGACGAGTTCAAGCGCAAGATCGCCTACGCGCTCGAGATCTCGCCCACCCACCAGGTGCTGGTGGAAGAGTCGGTCATCGGCTGGAAGGAATACGAGCTCGAGGTCGTCCGCGACACCAAGGACAACGTCGTCATCGTCTGCAGCATCGAGAACATCGACCCGATGGGCGTCCACACCGGCGACTCCATCACCGTGGCGCCGGCGCAAACCCTGAGCGATCGCGAGTACCAGCGCATGCGCGCCGCGGCCATTCGCCTCATCCGCGAGATTGGCGTCGAGACCGGCGGCAGCAACATCCAGTTCGCTGTCAACCCGGCGAACGGCCGCATGATCGTCATCGAGATGAACCCGCGCGTGTCGCGGAGCTCGGCCCTCGCCAGCAAGGCTACCGGCTTTCCCATCGCCAAGATCGCCTCCAAACTGGCGGTCGGCTACACCCTCGACGAGCTGGGCAACGACATCACCGGCAGCACGCCCGCCAGCTTCGAGCCGGCCATCGACTACATCGTGGTGAAGGCGCCGCGCTTCGACTTCGAGAAGTTCCCCGACGCCGACCCCACGCTCACCACCCAGATGAAGTCGGTGGGCGAGGCCCTGGCCATCGGGCGCACCTTCGAAGAGGCGCTGCAGAAGGTGCTGCGGTCGCTGGAGACCAAACGCACGGGCTTTCACGGCTCGGGCGCCACCGATCTCGACGCGGTCAAGCGCAAGCTCGGGACGCCCAATGCCGAGCGCATCTTCTCCATCGCCGACGCCCTGGCGCTCGGCATGACCGTGGAAGACATCGCCCGCCTCACCGGTATCCAGCCCTGGTTTCTCGAGCGCATGCGGGCCATCGTGGCCTACGACGCCCAGGCCAGAAAGTCGTTCACCCCCAGCCACGACCACCTCTGGGAAGCCAAGCGCATGGGCTTTTCCGACGCACAGATTGCGCAGTGGTTCGGTTCCACCGAGGAAGCCACGCGCGAGCTGCGTTCGCGACTCGGTGTAGAGCGCACGTATCTGCAGGTCGACACCTGCGCCGCCGAATTCGAGGCGCAGACGCCCTACCTCTACGGATCGTTCGAGACCCAGAGCGACTCGCCGCCCAGCGCGAAGGACAAGATCCTCATCGTGGGCGGTGGCCCCAACCGCATCGGTCAGGGCATCGAGTTCGACTACTGCTGCGTCCATGGCGCCATGGCCTTGCGCGCCGATGGCGTGGAGGTGGTCATGGTGAACTGCAACCCCTCCACCGTGAGCACCGACTACGACACCAGCGATCGCCTGTACATCGAGCCGCTCACGCTGGAGCACGTGCTCGACATCTGCGCCCGGGAAAAGCCCCGCGGCGTGGTGGTGCAGTTCGGCGGGCACACGCCGCTCGGGCTGGCTGCCGGCCTCTCCAAGGCCGGGGTGCCCATCCTCGGCACCTCGCCGGACGACATCGACCGTGCCGAAGACCGCCTGCGCTTCGGTGAGGTGCTGAGGAAGCTTGGCATTCCCGCGCCCGACTGGGGCACCGCCCGCACCTTCGAGGAATGCAAGGTGGTGGCCGAGCGCGTGGGCTTCCCGGTGCTGGTGCGCCCGAGCTACGTGCTGGGTGGCCGCGCCATGGAGATCGTCTACGACGGCGAGCACCTGGAGCAGCTGTTTCAGGACGCCGTGCGCGTCTCGCCAGACCACCCGGTGCTCATCGACAAGTACCTCGAGGACGCCATCGAGATCGACGTCGACTGCGTGTGCGACGGGACCGACGTGGTCATCGCCGGCATCATGGAACACGTAGAAGAAGCCGGCATCCACTCTGGCGATTCTTCGTGCGTGCTGCCGCCGCCCACCCTGCGCAAGGACCAGACCGATGCGGTGGTGGCCCACGCGCGCGCATTGGCCCGCGAGCTCTCGGTGGTCGGCTTTCTCAACGTGCAGTTCGCGGTGCGCAACGACCGCGTCTACGTGCTCGAGGCGAACCCGCGCGCCAGCCGCACCGTGCCCTTCGCCAGCAAGGCCACCGGCGTAGCCTGGGCCAAGGTCGCGGTGCGCGCCCTCGCCGGCAAGTCGATCCGCGCCCAGGGTATCGATCCCGACGCCAGCTACTGGAAGACCGAGCACTTCTCGGTGAAGGAGTCGGTCTTCCCCTTCACCAAGTTCCTCGGCAGCGACATCGTACGTGGCCCCGAGATGCGCTCCACCGGCGAGGTCATGGGCATCGACCTCGACTTCGGCATGGCCTACGCCAAGAGCCAACTGGGCGCCGGCACCCGCGTGCCCAGCAAGGGCTCGGTGTTCGTCTCGGTGAAGAACAAAGACAAGCGCCAGGCAGCGTTCGTGGCCAAGGAGCTGGCGCACCTCGGGTTTCAGCTGGTGGCCACCGAGGGCACCGCCTACGCGCTTCGCACCGGCGGCCTCGAGGTGCGCGTGGTGGGCAAGGTGCCAGACCCCCGGCCCAACATCCTCGACGCCATCCACGGCGGCGAAATAGACCTCGTCATGAACACGCCGGTGGGGAAGGGGCCGCGCAGCGACGACTACGAGATTCGCCGGGCGGCGGTCCTCAAGGGCGTGCACTGCGTCACCACCTTCTCGGGAATGATGGCCACCTCGAACGCGCTCGCGTCGCTGGCCTCGCGGCCCTTCACGGTGCGCACGCTCCAGGAGTACCACGCCAAGAAGGGCGGCTGACGTGCTGCTGGTCCACGAGACGCTCTCGCCCGAAGGGGCGAACGAGCGCGTGTATATTGCATGTAGTGATGGCGCGATCACGCTCGTGGAGGGCGAGGCCGAGGTGGAGATCCCCGAGGCCATCCTCTTCCGCGTCTTCGCGCGCTACGGCAATCCGCTCGAGCCCTCGGTGCGCATCGAAGGCCCGTCCCTCGGGCTGCCCTCCGGCGCGCGCATCACGCACTTGCGGTTTCTCGCGCGCTACGACGTCATCGCCAAAGACTACCTGGTGCTCGAGCGCCCCGGCGAGGAGCCGCTGGTGGAGCTCGCCACCGGCATCGTGGCCGCGCTTCAACACCTTGCGTCGCGCACGCGCGGTTCTTGAGTGCCGCGTGCACGCGCTCAACCGACAGCCGCTCGGCAAGCTCAGGCGGAGGGGTTGCGCGCGCTCAGGGAGCGTAACCGAACGCGTTCATGTCGCGGTACGCGTAGTCGTCGTTCCCGAAGCCGCAGTAGCCGCGTCCGGAGGAGGGATCGAAGAAGCCGCTGCCGCTCGACCGGGGCGGCGGCGTCTCGGCGGACACGGTAGACCACGCCTCGCGCCCGGGGCGCAGATCCAGGGCGAATAGCCCCTTCGCCGACACGGCACCGTCTGGGGTTCCACCAAAAACGAAGAGGCGCTGCGTCTGCGGATCGTGAACCCAGCAGCCGTTTCGGCGTCCCTGGGGCGTCTCCCCCGCGGTCTCTATCGGAGACCAGTTCGGAACGGCCGCCGAAAGATCCAAGGACCACAGATCGGTGGCCGGGTTGACCACGTCCTTGCCCTTGGGCTGTTGGGCGCCGCCCCACACCAGGAACCGGTGCGCGACGCTGTCGGTCGCGTAGAAGCCGCCGTAGCGTGGGCTCGGCTTCTGCGCGGTCTTCACCTCGGTCCAGGTGGCGGTGTCGCCGTCCACGGTGAACGTCCAGGTATCGTTGAGCATGGCTTGTTCGCTGGCGCTCTGGAAGACGCCACCGAAAATGACGAACAGCTTCTTCTCGGTGTCGTAGCCGAAGAAGTGGAGAATGCGGGTGCGCCCGGGCGGGTTCGCTTGGGCGAGCTTGGTGAACGTGTGCGCCGGGTTGCCCAGGTCCACCCGGTAGATCGCCGGATCGCCCACTTCGGTTGCTTCGAAGCCGGAGGACCCTCCGTAGAGGTAGTACACTTTGGTACCCGGCACGTGGACGGCGCGCCGCGTGGCGCCGGGCTCCGGTACGTCTCCGGTGGGGGTCCACCGGGCCCAACTCTGGGTCTTTAGGTCGAGCTTCCAGTTGTCTTCGATGGGCTTCCATTGGGGCACGAACCCCGTTCCCTGAAGCAGGTAGACTACACGTGTATCCTCGTCCAAGAACATCGACGTGTGCTCTCGCGCCTGCGGCCCGTCCGCGGTCGACCAGGTCTGTCGGTCGAGCCAGGTGAGAGGCGCAACCCGAACTTGGACGTTCACGGTGGACGCGGGGCTACCGTCGTCGGGGGTCAGCGCGACGCTCACCGTGGCCTCGCCGGTCATCGAATAGTCGGCCTGGAGCCGCAGGGCAGTGCCATCGACGACCGCCGACATACCCTCGGGCGCCTTCGCGCTAACCTTCGCGCCCGCGCGGTCCAGGCGAATCGGGAGAGACAGCTCCACACCCTGCCGCAGCGCGACCGTGGTGGCGGGGGCGTCGAGCCATTTCGGCGCTGCCGGGGCGGTGGGCGTTTCGGAAGAACTGCAGGCGAGGACGAGGAAGGGGAGAAGAAGGGCGTTGCGCATGCGCTTTTGCTACCGCTGCTGCCGGTTCTGAGCACGTTAACGCACGCGCCCGGGACGTTAATTGGGCGGTCGCGTTTGACCTTTGCGGGCCGGTGTTCGCACTTTCGCTTGCGGCGGAGTGGAGGTGGCCGCACCCGCGTCTCCGTCCCTGAGCGGCACCGCCGGGTCCAAGAAGTAGCCGCCATCGCTGCGAAGACGTTCGCCGAGACCGAGGCTTCGCAGCTTGGCAATCGACACGCGCACGCGAATGGCGCCTGCCTTGGCTTGCACACGCTCGCCGGGCCACCCCGCCTTCAAGAGCGCAGAGGTCGACAACGGCGCTCCGGGCGTCGCCCTGCGTGCGGCGATAAGCGCGCTGAAGAGTCGCGCCAGCGCACCGGCAAGCGGCACCTCGGCCCCGTTCGCATCGTGGAACGACGCAGGGCCGTAGCGCAGCACCTCCCCGCGCAGCACCGACAGCGACTGCTCGACCAGGCGCTGGGCCACCCGGATGTGGTCATTCGCCGGGGCTCCGAGGCCGAGAAGCTCCGTCGCCAAGGCATCGGCCACGGCCTGTCGACTTCCGGGGCGCCCCTCCTGGCGCGCAGCTTCGGCGCGGACGGTTCGCGCGTGCATTTGCGTGTACGCGCCCAGTAGGCCTTCGGCGCGCGTCTCGGTTTCGGCGAGCTGTCTTTCGGCGCCGGCGACGTCGCCGGTGAGGGCCCGAGCCACCGCCTCGTAGCCGGCATGTACGGTGCCGATGTATCCGTAGCTGGCGCCGAGCAGCTCCTTCGCGCGCGCAAGCACCCGGCGCGCCTCGGTGAACCGATTGGCGATGAGGTAGAGCGCACCCAGATCCATCATGAACACGCCTTCGAACATGCGGTCGCCGATGCGCGCAAGGCGCCGCAACGCTTCCAGGTAGTGGCGCTCGGATTCCGCAACGTTTCCCTCGGCGCGATAGGTGTTGCCGAAGTAGCCCCACTGGTGGGCCTCGTGGCGCGCATCGTGTACCGCGCCGAAGGCCTCGCGCGCCTCGGCGAAGAGAGCGCGGGCGGCGATTGGGTTACCCCTGTCGTGCTCCAAGAAACCCAGCTTGATGATCACCAGCGCGCGCCTTCGTACCACCTCCGGCCCTTGGGCATAGCGGAGCGATCGCGTGTAACATGCATGCGCGTCGGCGAGAGCGCCGCGGTGGTGGAGGAGCGTTCCCAGGGTGGTCCAGGCTTCGCACGAGAGCGCGTCGTTCCCCAGCGGCTCCGCGATGGCGAGGCCCTCGCGAACCCGCGCCTCGGCCTCGTGGGAGACGCCTTGCGCGTTGAGGGTGCGCCCGGCGCCGATCAGGCCGTGGGCCCGGAAAGTCTGGTTGGGCGCCCGTGCGCAGAGCTCTTCGAAGTCCGAGAGCGCCCGCGTCAGCAGCGAGGCTGCGTAATGCGCCTCGCCGGACCCTTGAAGCGCCCGTGCGCGAACTTCCGCCGTCACTTCCGGCGCATTTCGCGTGTCGTCGAGCCGCGCGGCAATGCGGGCCGCGAACGAGACGATGGGACCCTGGAACACGGCCAGTGGGGCGAGCACCGCCAGTGCTTCGAGCGCGTCGCGGGGCGAGCCTTCGTCGGCGATTCCGTCCAGATCGGCCCGGAAGCGCCCGAGCTCGCCCGCGCTTTCCGGGGCCTCGAAGCGCAACCCCGCGGCGTGTCCCTCGGCAATCACGTACCCGGTGTATCGGGCCCGAGCTTCGGACTGGGGCTGCTGGCGCTGGCTCGCAAATTCGCGCACGGTTGGCAGCATCGAAAACCACACCGTGCGCTCGCCGTGATGCGTCGAGAGGAGTGACTTGCGAACCAGGCTCTGCAGCACATCCTCCGCCGGCTCGATCGTTGTGAGCACTGCGCCCGCCGCGCGACCGTGGAAGCGCCCGCGAAACAGCGACAGCTCCTCCATCGCCCGGCGCTCGAGCGGTGCCAATAGGCCCCAGGAAAAATCGATAGCCCGTACCAGCGTGCGGTGCCGCTCGTCGATATCACGGCGCCCGCTACGGAGCAGCGCGGGCCACTCGTCGAGCCGCGCGGCCAGCTCCTCCGCGGTCAAGACGTCGAGCCGGGCGGCCGCCAGCTCGATCGCCAAGGGAATGCCGCCCAGCCGCTCCACGATGGTGCGTTCGCATGCGTGGTCTGTGGGCGTTGCGCTCGGGTTGGCGGCGGTGGCTCGTGCGCGGAAGAGCTGCGCGGCCGCGGCATCGGGTTCGCGCTCCGTCGGAAGCGCCAACGGCGGCACCGGTACGACCAGCTCGCCGGCGATCTGCAGGGGCTCCCGCGAGGTGACCAGGAAGCGAACCTGACCTCGCCCAAGGACGCGCAAGAGGTCGGCCACCTCGTCGATCACCTGTTCGGCATTGTCCATGACGATGAGCGTCGGCCCCGCTTCACCGATACTCTTCTCCACTGCGCCGAGGCACTCGTCTTCGTTGCGAAACGCGCTCCGGAGTCCGAGCGCCTGCGCCAGTTCGGCGATCACTGCGCTGCGGGTGGTGCACAGCGAGAGACCACAGAACACTGCCGCGCCGGCCGCTTTGGCCGCCATCGTGGCCATGATGGTCAGCGCGAGTGACGTCTTTCCGATTCCTGCGGGCCCCCACAATGTCACCACCGGCGACGACGACAGCGCCGCAAGGAGCGTGGCCATCTCTTGGGTACGCCCCACCAGCGGGGGCGCCGTTGGCAGGTTGTTCCGCGGCCGCATGGTGTGCACCGAATCTATCTCTTCCTGCAGGGTGGCTCCCTACGGAAGCGTCATGCCCAAGCAATAGGTGAGCGGCGCCTTGGCGTCGCCCGGCAGCGGCACGTGACCGGCGCCTGCGATCTCGTTGTACTGAACCGGGTGTCCCGCACCCGTGAGACCGTCGCGGGTTGCGCGAGCGTTGGCAGCCGCTGCGTCGGCGCTGCCGATTTGCAGCGCGACGGGGATCTTCCGCGCGAAGAGATTGAGCCTGCCGGTGCCGCCGAACGGGTTTGCGGCCGCGATGACCGCCGCGCACGAGAGATCGCCTGCCGCCTCCATCGCGTAGCGGAACGACGCATACCCTCCCTGCGAGTACCCGTACACCGAGACGCGCTTGGCATCGATGGCGCCGGTGGCGAGGAGATCGGTTCGGAGCTTGGCGAAGAGCGCGAGATCGATGTTGCCCTCCGCCGTCGACTGGTAGCCGTCCCAGGCCACGTTTGGGATGGTGTTCCCGAGGTAGGCAATGGTTCGCATGATCCCTTCGGGCGCGATGAGCACGAAGCCGTCGCTGTCGGCAAAGCTCTTGAGGCGAGACGTGATCCAGAAATTCTGCGCGGTGTCGCCGTTGCCGTGGAGCGCGAACACCAAGGGCAGCGCCTTGGTGCCGACCTGCGGCGGCACGTGAACATAGACCGTCCGCGCGGCGCCGCCCACGGTGAGGGTGAGCACCGAATCGCCGGCCTTGAGCGTGGTGACCACCGGGCCTCCGCTCGAGCTGCCGCTTGCCCCGCTCGCGCCGGAACTGCTGCTGGTGCTGCTCCCGCCGCTCGAACCGCCACTGGCTCCGGAGCTCGACGCCGTACCGGAGCTGGCTCCGCTGCTGCCCGACCCAGGGTCGTCGGCCTGAGAACTGGAACAGGCCAATACGAACAGAAGGCCCAGCGAAGCCGTGAACCGCATTGCCGAAGGCTAGCTCACTTTTTCGTGTTGTGCTCGAGCGACGGCGTCGGCCAAAGGGGGCCTCAACTTGCTTCGAAGCCGAAGAGGCTCGGGGGCCGCCGGCAGCTTTTCGGTCGCGTGCTATTCTTCCGCATGCGCTTTTCTGCTTATGCTTCGTTGGTCTTCGGTCTGTCGGGTGTGGGGTGCGCCTATCGCACGCCGGTGGTTCATGTTCCGGCTTCGGTGACGGAAGCGCCGCTGGAGAGTCCCGAGATCACGGCGGAGGATCTCGACGCGCGACCCGACGCCGAGGCCATTGACGCGGCCAAGGCCGACGCCACGCGGATGCTCGCGCTTGCGCCCGGTGCGCCAACCGGCGAGAAGCCCGGCCACCTCCGCGTCCATGTTTCGCTGGGGGCGCACAGCAGCTTCTACGAGTCTGGAGGCCGCGCCATGAGCCGCGACGGGTGCGCCGCGATCGGCGCGCTGCCGCTCTACGCTTCGACGCTGGCCGGGGTTGCGCACGAGAGCCGCACCGTTACCGTCGAGGTAACCCTCGAGCGCGCCGGCCGGACCGCCCACGGTCAAGCGACCGTTACCAAGCGCGGTAGCCTCTATGCGCCGGCTCGTCGCCGCGCGATCGCGGCGGCGCTGGACCTGGCGCTCGCCCGCGCCCGCTGACGCCTACGGCTTTTTGCCCAGCACCGAGAGCAGCACCGCTTGCCGCACGGGAACGCCGTGCGCTGCCTGGCCGAAGTAGAGCGCGTGGGGGGTGGCGTCGACGTCGGTGGCTATTTCGTCGACCCGCGGGAGCGGGTGAAGAACGCGAAGGTCCTTCTTCGCTGCAGCCAGCATCTTGGCATCGAGCCGGTAGCTGCCGCCCACGTCGGCCGCGCCGGGGGGAAAGCGCTCCTTCTGGATGCGTGTCATATACACGAGATCGACCTCGGGAATGGCGTCTTCCAGGCGGTCTGCGTCGCGCAGCTCGATGCCGTGCAGCGTGGCGTGTCGCCGGTGGCTCTCGGGCAGCGCCAGGCTCTTGGGGCCCACCAGCGTGGCGGTGATGTTCGTATACTTGGCGAGCGCCGCCAAAAGCGAGTGCACGGTGCGCCCGTAGAGGAGGTCGCCCACGAACGCGATGCGCAGGCCGTCGACTTTTCCGAAGGCTTTGCGAATCGTGTAGAGGTCGACCAGCGTCTGCGTGGGGTGCTCGTTGGCGCCGTCGCCGCCGTTCACCACCGGCACCGAGGCCACCTTGGCCGCGCGCGCCGCGCTGCCAATCTCCGGATGCCGGAGCACCAGCACGTCGCCGTAGGCCATGCACATGCGCACGGTGTCTTCCAGCGTTTCACCCTTCTTGGTCGACGTGGTGTCGGCCTCGGCGAAGCCCACCACCCCGGCGCCCAGCCGCAAGGCGGCGCTCTCGAAAGAGAGCCGCGTGCGGGTGGATGCCTCGAAGAACATGGTGGCCACCACGTATCCGCGGAGCAGATGCGACAGGGCGTGCTTCTTCTCGGGTTGGTCGAGCTGGGCCGCCAAATCGAGCAGGCCCTCGATGCGGCTCCGGGAGAGATCGCCGATGGTGATCAGGTGGTTCATGCGAGCTCCCGCTGCACCGACTCGACCCAGCCGAGCGCGTCGTCGGCGGCGAACAGCGCCCGGCCGGCGATGAGGTGGTGGGTGCGGAGGAAGGGGAAAGCGCGGGCGTCTCCGCCTTGGGCGCCGAACCCCGGCGAGTAGAAGATGGCGTCGTCGGGGAAGGGAATACCTTGCACCAGCTGCGGCTTGGTGAGTGGCACCACGAAACGCCGCACGCCCAGCTCGGCAGCAATGGTGTATACTGCACGCACCGACTCGTCGGAGAGGAAGCCCCCTTCGCTCTGCAAGAAGCCGCGGTGGGTCATAAGGCCGCCCACCACCGGGATCACGCCGCGCATGGTCAGCGCTGGCACCCAGGCTTTGAGCGTCTCTGGACCCGCCTGCGGAAACAAGATGGCCTCGGTGATGCCGGCGCTCTTCATGACGTCGGCGAAGAGCCCACCGGTGTCGGGAATGTCGGTGCCGGCCTTCTGGTGATCGTACACGATGGGCTTGTCGGTGTGCTTGCGAATGGCCTCGACCACCCGCGGCAGCCCGTGGGTGAGGCCCAGCGAGAAGCCAACCTTGAAGCTCGACACGAACGGGTGCGCGGCGATCTGCGCGACGACCCGCATGGCCTTGTCGAGGTCTACCTGGTCGAGCGACGGCATGAGGTAAAAGGTTTTCATCGGCTCTCCAGGTACTGTTTCACTACCGCGGCCTCGGTCGCGCCTTTGGCTTCGAGGTAGGCCACCACGTCGGCGAGCTCCACCAGGGCCCGCAGGTTGAGCGCTTCGAGCGCGGGCGCTGCGGCGGCGCGCTTGCTCGTGCGGTCCACCGCAACCACGACGCCCATGGGCCGCACGCCGAAGGTCGCCTCGATGGCGCGGAACGCGTCTTCCTTGGTGGCGCCCGAGGTGGTGACGTCGTCGAGCACCACGATGCGGCTCGCCGCGCTGGGGCGAAACCCGATGAAGGTGCCGCCTTCGCCGTGGGCCTTGGCTTCCTTGCGGTCGAAGAAGGTCTGCACCACGCGGCCACCGCGGGCCATGGCCACCGCCGTTGCGGTGGCGATGGCGATGCCCTTGTAGGCTGGGCCGAACAGCGTGTCGGCGTCTGGGAAGAAGCGGGCGACGCCCGCCGCGAAGTGCTCACCCAGCTCCGCCAGGTGGTCGGCCCGCGAAACGCGCCCCAGGTCGATGAAGACGGGCGACGCGGTGCCGTCCTTCAGGGTGAACGTTCCGAAGCGCAGCGCGTCTGCGCGCACCAGGAGATCAACGATGCCGCCGCTCATGCGTACACTTCCTTTCCCGGACCGAGCCGGAACGCGCCTTTGCGGTAGCGCTCGACACCGGCCACCAACGTAGACTCGACGCGGTGACCGAAGCGCGTGGCCAGGTAGGGGTGCACGCCGGCCTTGGTGAGCACGCCGTGGTGTGGCCGCAGGTCGTCTCCGGTGGAGAGCAGCACCGCGTCGGCAAAATTCCCCGGCGCGATGGCGCCGCGATGCGGCAGCTCGTAGCAGCGGGCAGCATTGGTCACCGCCAGGCGAAGCAGATCGCGGAGCGAGAGCTTGCGGCTCTCGACCAGCGTCAGCAGGAGCGGGAGGAGACACTCGATGGATGCGATGCCCGAGGGCGCGCCCTCCGTTACCGACTTCTCCGCCGGCAGGTGCGGCGCATGATCGGTGGAGATGAAGTCGATGACCCCATCGGCCAGCGCCGCCAGCACCGCCTCGCGATCGGCCACCGACCGCAGCGGCGGGTTCACTTTCAGATCGTTGCCGACGCGCACGTAGTCGTCTTGGGTCAAGAGCAGATAGTGCGGGCAGGTCTCGGCCCACACGTCGAAGCCTTCGCGTTTCAGGCGGGCCACCCAGGCGATCTCTTCGCGCGTCGCCGCGTGGCAGAGCACCAAACGGGGGCGGGCCGAGGCCTTCATGCGCCGAAGGCCTCGCTCCAAGGTATCGAGCGCTTTGGTGATGGCCTCCACCGGGCGCCGCAAGTGGTGCACGCGCGTCGGGTCCTGCCCCGGCGGCGCGACCACCGCGCCGCAGAAGCCGGTCTCGTCTTCTGCGTGCACGGCCACCCGCCGGTAGGCGGCGAAGATGGCGTCGATGGCAGCGTCACTGGTGAGCGCCTCGTCGACCGACGACTTGGCCATGTAGATCTTGGCGCTCGCCACCGGGCTGGGCGGCAGCGGCGCCAGGGGAAAGGTCGCTTGGTAGTGGAGGCCCCAGTGCAGGGGGCATTTTTGCGTGTAGAGCGCACGTTTTAGGGCGAGCGCCTCGGGGGTCGCGCACGGCGGCACGGTGTTGGGCATCTCGAGAACGGTGGTGACGCCGCCCGCCAGCGCCGCGGCGGACCCGGAAAGAATGCCTTCCTTGTGGGTCACGCCTGGCTCGCGAAAGTGGACGTGGGCGTCCACCAAACCGGGGAGCACCAGGAGCCCCTTCGCGTCGAGAACCTCGTCGTCTTCGCGCTCGCCTTGCCGGTCTGTCCAGCGCCCGTCTTCCGCGTGCAAAGTCCCTCGCTCGAGCTCGCCTTCGGTGTTCAACCAGGTCGCGTCGACGATGCGCATGGGTCGTGATTTTTAGGCCATCGGTTGCCGCGCATTGTGCCGAATCGGTGAACTCACGCATTTTGGCCGATCGCGACCGCGCGACGCCTCGCGAGATCGTCATGGCTCGCGAGGCCGCGCGCTGGAGGCCGCGGCGATTTCCGCCCGTGGGCCGGTTTTTCCCCACAATGCGGCTGGCCCACGGTGTGCTTGGTAGCGGCCGCCGCATGAAGTACGCCCCCGACCCCTTCCGTGCTCTTCACGACGCCCATGGCGCCAGCCTGGCGCGCTACCTGCGGCGCTTCGGCGTGGCCGACGTCGACGACGTCGCCCAAGAGGTCTTCGTGGTGGCCTCTCGTCGGCTGGACGACATCCGCGCGGGCTCCGAGCGGGCCTTCCTGTTCGCGGTGGCGAGGCGGGTGGCGCTGCGCGCGCTCCAGCGAGAGCGCGCGCGGGCCGGCGACCAAACCAGCGAAGCCACCTGCGATCACGCGGCAGACATCGAGGCCGCGCTCGAGACCATGCGGCGCCGCGCGTACCTCGAAGAGGTCATGCTCGCCATGGACCCAGATCTCCGCGACGTCTTCGAGCTCTTCGAGTGCGAGGAGCTCGACAAGCGCGCGGTGGCGGAGTCGCTGGGCATCCCGGTGGGGACCGCGTCGTCGCGTCGTCGCCGGGCCCGCGCCTTCGCGGTGGAGTATGCGCGGCGCCATCACCCCGATGCCGCGGAGCCGCTGGCAGGCGCTCGCAGCGATCTCTTCCTTGCAGGACGCGAGTGGTATGCCGCGCACCAGGTGTGGGATGGCTACATGGCGCGGCTGGACCCCAAGCTTCGCGAAGAGCTGCCCTACCTGGCGGAGCGCAGCTGGCTCTCCGGCGACGAAGCCATGAAGCTGTATGGTGCATCCAATAACCTGGGCCTCTCGGAGTCGGCCCAGACCGACGTCGGTCGGTTCGTCTCCAGCCGCGTCAACCAGGCGCAGGTGAGCGAGCTGCAGCGGGTGGCTCGGCGCATTCCGGGCGGCGGCATGTGGCTGGTGGTACGGAGCGCGGCCCGCATCTGGCGCAACGCCTTCGACGGCGGCACCTTCGAGACCCGCACCATCGGGCCCCAGCGCGCGCACCTGGTATGCCGTGCGCCCATGGCCCGGCTGCGGTTCTTCCGGCTGTGCGTGGCCGGCGCGGTAGAGAGCGCTCTCGCGCCCTTCCCGGCGCGGGTGCGCCTGCTCGACGAGGGACACTCCTCGTTCACCGTATCGGTCGAAGCGGCCTGAACCACCGGCCTGCGCGCCGGCCATCGACCGCGCGCCCCATTCGCGATAGTACGCAGTGCATGTACGGCCTCTTGCGGCCCCTCCTCTTCGCGCTTTCGCCCAGCAGCGCTCACGCCCTGGCCTTCGCCGCCATGGCGCCCATGGAGCAATGGGGGTTTGTGCGTCGTTGGTTCGGCGAGGCGGCCGCTCCGGATCCGCGCCTCTCGGTGCGGACCATGGGCCTGACGTTTCCGCATCCGGTGGGGCTGGCCGGCGGCTTCGACAAGAACGCCGCGCGGGTGCGCGCGCTGGCGGCGTTGGGGTTCGGACACCTGGAGATCGGCACCGTCACCGCCCTGGCCCAAGCGCCCAACCCGGCCCCCAATCTCTTTCGCTTGCCGCTCGATCGCGCGCTCGTCAATCGGCTGGGCTTTCCCAACGACGGCGCGGAGGCGGTGGCCGCCCGGCTGCAGCGGGGAATGGTCGACGTGCCCATCGGCGTCTCCATCGGCAAATCGAGGCCCGTGCCGCTCGATGCCGTGGAGCCCGTGCTCGCCGACTACGTGGAGTCCTTCCGCGCGGTGGTGGGGGTCGCCGACTTCGTGGTGGTGAACGTCTCCTCACCCAATACCCAAGGCCTGCGTGCGCTCCAGGGGGCGGCGCTTTCGCGGGCCCTCTTCCAGGCGCTGCAGCGCGAGAACAGCGGCAAGGTCCCGCTGCTGGTGAAGATCGCGCCGGACCTCGAGGACCCGCAAGTGGACGCGGTGGTCACCGCGGCGCTCGACGAAGGCCTGGCCGGGGTGGTGGCCACCAACACCACGCTGTCGCGCGCCGGGCTCGCCACGCCCGCAAACGAGGTGGAAGCCATCGGGGCCGGGGGGCTGAGCGGGCCGCCGCTGTTCGCGCGTGCGCTGGCGGTGGTCGGGCGGGTTCGCAAGCGCATCGGCAAGGAGCGCACCGTCATTGGCGTTGGCGGCATCTCGAGCCCGAGCGACGTGCGCGCCATGATGGCCGCTGGCGCCGATCTTGTTCAGGTGTACACTGCATTCATCTACGGTGGCCCCGGCACCGCGAGCGCGCTGGTGGCCGGCCTCTAGGTGGCTGGTGTTTTTCGCACCGTCTCCTTGCGTTGCGCGTGCGCCGCGCAGAACGGAAGAATCACACGCGAGGGGTTTGCCGCGCTTCGCGCGCGAGCACCCAGCGCCACACCAGAAAGAGGCCGAGCAGCACGGCGCCCACCGCCGCCGCCACGACCGCGCCGCTGCCGTTTTGGATGGCGATCGAGGCGCCGAGCGATAGCGCCGTCCAGCACGCGTAGCGCAGCAGCACGTCGCCGTGGGTGAGCCCGGTGGCCACCGCGCGCTGGTAGAGGTGCGAGCGATGGGCCTGCCACACTTTTTCGCCGCGCCGCGCCCGTCGAAGGAGCGTGAAGGTGCCGTCGAGGAGAAACGGCGCAAGCGCCACCGGCCCCGCGAGCACGGGGATGCTGCCGTCGCCGCTGCCCACCAAGGGGAAGGTCGCGAAGGTGAACCCGAGCACGGTGCTCCCGGCGTCGCCCAGGAAGATGCGAGCTTTCGGTGCATTATGCACGAAAAAACCGGCCGCTGCGGCCACGAACGATGCGGCCACGAACGAGAGCCCCGCGTGCCCAGCCGCCAGGCCTACCGCGAGAGCGACCCCGGCGCCCATGGCTTGCACCGCAGCGATGCCGTCCATGCCGTCCATGAAATTGTAGATGTTCAGCACGCCGACGATCCACACCACCGCCAGCGGATAGGAGAGGAGCCCCGGCACGGCGACCGTGAAGCCCGGCCAGAAGCAGAAGCTTGCGGGGAGCCCCACCACCACCACGAAGACCGTGGCCACTGCCAGCTGCAGCCCGAAGCGAACGCCAGCAGACACCGGACGCACGTCGTCGACCAAGCCCACCACGAACACCGGCACCGCGAGCAGGAGCCACACGAGAATCTCGCGCTCGCGGGTGGCGACGTAGGCCGCCGCCGCGCACACCCAGACGGCGAGGCACAGGGCGACCCCGCCGATGCGCGGCACCGGAACTGCGTGCAGGCTGCGCTCGTTGGGCACGTCGACCAGCGATCGCCGGATGGCGAAGCTACGCAAGTACGCGCAGCCGAGGGCGGCGACGACGAACGCCACGGCCCACAGGCCAATTCGAAGGGGAAGACTCAACGCGGGCGGTTATATCAACTTCCCGAGACCCGCGGCTGGCCGTGCGGCGCAGGCCCCGGGCCAGCGTCCGAAGTGCTTGAAATCACAGCTATGTGGCACTCTTGTGTCGGGAAAAATCAGGAAGTTTCGCCCGGCGCCCCCGCGATCTTCGTGCTAGCTCCTCTGTCGCCGCGCGTTTCGTGCGGCAATCTCCCCCAAGGTAGCCCACCAAACCACCATCCTGAACCACCGGTTTGAACGGTGGGCCTCCTCAGCGCATCCCATTTTTCACGACGCATGCCTCGCATTTCCCTGCTCGAGAAAGCCTTCCTGACGCGTCCCGCCGTACGGCGGCTCCTCATCGTCGTCGTCCACCTGGCGCTTTGGTCTGCGTCTTTCTGGCTGGCTCTCGAGCTGCGGTTCGACGGCGTCATCGAGCGGAAATTCGCGGCCGCGGTGCCCAAGGCGCTGGTGGCGCTCCTGGTGGTGCGCGTCATCTCGTTCGCCATCACCAAGCTGTTTCGTGGAATGTGGCGCTACGCCGGCATGCCCGAGCTGAAGGCCATCGTCTACGCCACCACGCTGGGCACGCTGGGCTTCTCACTGCTCGGCCTCATGCTCTCCGACCTGCGCATGCCGCGGTCCATCTACCTCGGCGAGTACCTGGCCTCTATCGTCTTCGTGGGCGGGCTCCGCCTTGCCCTCCGCGTCCTCCGCGAGCGCGCCTCGGGCCGCGTCGACCCCGAGGCAGTTCGCACGCTGATCATCGGCGCCGGCGATGCCGGAGAGAGCCTGCTTCGCGACGTGCAGCGGTCCGCCGCCAGCAAGTGGACCGTGGTGGGTATTCTCGACGACGATCCGTACAAGCACGGCTCGACACTGCGTGACGTGCCGATCCTCGGCCCCGCCGACGAAGATACTCTCAAGCGAGCCATCGAGGTGCGCGAGGTGCAGCTTGTGGTCATCGCCGTGCCCAGCGGCAACGGCGAGCGAACCCGTGAGCTCACCAGCCTTTGCCGCAAGCTCCAGGTGCGGGCGAAGATCATCCCCTCCGATCGCATCGAGGGCGTGCAGTTCGGCAACCTGCGCGACGTCGCCATCGAAGACCTTCTTCAGCGCGACGCCATCCAGCTCGACGTGAAGCAGGTCGACGCCTTCGTGGCGGGCCGTGTGGTGCTCGTCACCGGCGCCGGCGGCAGCATCGGCAGCGAGCTCTGCCGCCAAATCCTTGGGTTCAAGGCGAAGAAGCTGCTGCTGCTCGACCACGACGAGAACGCACTCTACGAGATCGAACGCGAGCTGCGCGGCAGCCACCCGGGCATGGCCATCGAGCCGCTCATGGGCGACATCACCGACGTCTCGCGCGTCGAGGCGGTGTTCGGGCGCTACAAGCCGGAGCTGGTGTTCCACGCGGCGGCCCACAAGCACGTGCCGATGATGGAAGCCAACCCCAGCGAGGCCGTGAAGAACAACGTGCTGGGCACCGAGACGGTGGCCAAGGCCGCGGCCAAGCACGGCGCTTCGGCGTTCGTGCTCATCTCCACCGACAAGGCGGTCAACCCCACCAGCGTCATGGGCGCCACCAAGCGCGTGGCGGAGATGATCATCCAACGCATTGCAGAGACCACCCAGACCCGCTTTGCGGCGGTGCGTTTCGGCAACGTCCTCGGCAGCAACGGCAGCGTGGTTCCGCTCTTCAAGGAGCAGATCGCCCGCGGCGGCCCCATCACCGTTACCCACCCCGACGTGTGCCGCTACTTCATGACCATTCCCGAGGCCACGCAGCTGGTGCTCCAGGCCGGCGCGCTCGGCGGCACCGGCGAGATCTTCGTGCTCGACATGGGGCAGCCGGTGAAGATCGTGAACCTGGCGCGCGATCTCATCGAGCTCTCCGGCCTCCGTCCAGACGTCGATATCCAGATCCAGTTCAGTGGTCTTCGCCCCGGCGAAAAGCTCTTCGAGGAGCTGCTGCTGGATGGCGAGGCCTACGAGAAAACGCCGCACCCGAAGATTCTCGTGGGCCGCATCACGCCCACCGACAAGACCGTGTTTGCCACCGGCCTCGCGGCCCTGCGCGAGCGCGCGCTCGAGGGCGGCGACGGCGCAGTGCGCACGTTGCTGAGCGAGATCGTCCCCGAGGCGATCCTCGGCATGAGCCCGCCCATCCCTGCTTCCATCAAGCCGGCACCAGCGAAGGCCGAGGGCCGAAGCGGCGCGCCTGCGGCCGAGGGCCGAAGCGCCGATGGCAAGACCCCCGCCGCGCCCGCTGTACTGCGCGCATCCTAGGCCGCGGTGAAGGTCGCGGTTACAGGGGCTTCGGGCTTCGTCGGGGGCGCCATCTGCCGGGCCCTGCGGGAGGCCGGCGACGAGGTCGTTCCTCTGGCTCGCCGTGCGGCGCCGCAGCTGCCGGACGCGCGCATCGTGGCGCGCTTCGATCGTGAGAGCTTGGCGCCTGCGCTGGCGGGGTGCGCCGCCGTTGTCCACGCCGCCGCGGTGGTTCACCGGCGCAGCGCCAAGCTCGAGGAATACGTGGCCTTCAACGTCGGTGGCACCGAGGCCCTGTGCGCCGCCGCCCGCGATGCCGGCGTGCGACGCCTTGTGCTCTTGAGCTCGGTGAAGGTCTACGGCGAGGGGCCCTTCGCCGGCGCCGAAGAAGGCCGCGTCACCGAAGATACGGAGACCGCCGGCGAGCAGGGGTACGCCGGCACCAAGCTCACCGCGGAGCGCGTGGTGGCCGCGCACGAGGCCGACTTCGCCGACGGAGCGTGCATCTTTCGCCTCGTCCCGGTCTACGGCGTGGGCGACAAAGGGAACGTGCGCTCGATGATCGTCAACGCCGCACGGCGCACGCTGGCGGTGCCGGGCGCAGGCCGCACCCAGAAGAGCCTGGTGCACGTGCAGATGGTGGCCAGGGCATGCGCCCGAGCGGTGCACACCCCCCACCGCGGCGTGTACATTTTGGCCGATCCCCACGCGCCCACCATGCGCGAGCTGGCGAACAGCATCGCGGCCGCCTTGGGCAAACGTCCGGCGCCCGCGGTTCCGATCGCGCCGTTCGTGCTGGCGGCCCGGGCGGTCGACCGCGCGCTCCGTCTCTTTCGCCGTGCCCCCCAAGACGTCGAGGGGCTGGTGAGAAAGAGCCAGTTCCGCACCGTGTTCGACCCCTCCAAGTACGAGCGCACCTTCGGCGAGTCGCTGCACGTCGATCTTGACGCCTCGATTCGCGAAGAAGTGGCCTGGCTGCGCCACGTGGGCTCGATTCGCTGAGGACTGCGCCCAGCCCCGCGCCGCGGCCCGCGAGCGCGCGCTGTGGGGAAGGGGCTCACACCGACCGCCGTCCGACCGGAAGAGCGGTGCTTCCGCGACGTTCAGGATGCGCGCCGGGGTCGTGGATTTCAGGGCCGTGGCGCCCGCGGATCATCTGTTACCCAGTTGTCACTTAGCGCGCCGCGGCCCGCGCTAAGAGGTCCGCGAGCACCGGCTCTCGTGGCCGTTTGGGCTCGCAGGTCACGATGCGCGCAGTGCGCGCGGAAGGAGCCTTCAATGGCGAAGACGATCATCACGGAGCCCTCGCGCACGCTGATGGAGTATCGTCTGCTGCCGGCGCTCACCACGCCGGACAGCATGCACGGTAGCATCTCCCTCGCCACGGCCATCGCCGGCGACCGCAAGGGAGGGCACCTTCGCCTGAACATGCCGGTGCTTTCGGCGGCCATGCAGTCGGTCTCGGGAACGCGCATGGCCATCGAGCTCGCGCGCTTGGGCGGCGCCGCGGTCATCTTTGCTTCGCAGACCGTAGCCGACCAGGCCGCCATGGTCCGTGCGGTGAAGAGCTACCGCGCCGGCTTCGTGCACCCGCGGACCATCCCGCCGGAACTTCCCATCGCCGAGGTGGTGAAGCTCACCGACGCCCTCGGCTACTCGACCTTCCCGGTGGTCGACGAACGCCGCAAGCTGCTCGGTCTGCTCACCCGCAACGACTTCGATCCGGTGCGCCACGCCGGAAAACGCGCCGAAGAGCGCATGGTGCCGCGGGAAAGGCTCACCGTCGGCGTCTCGGTCCGAGACCTGGCCAAGGCCTACGAGCTCCTCACCGAGTCGCACCAGCCGGTGCTCCCCATCGTCGACGAGCAAGACGGCCTCGTCTCCATGGTGTTCCGCAAAGACATTCGCGACCACCTCGACAACCCAGACCAGCTCCTCGACGCGAAGAATCGCTTCGTGGTGTTCGCGGCCATCAACACCCACGACTACCAGGAGCGCGCCTCCGCGCTGGTGGAGGCCGAGGTCGACGCGCTGGTGGTCGACTCTTCCGACGGGCACAGCACTTTCCAAGGCGACGCCCTGGTGTGGCTCAAGGAGCGCTTTCCGCAAGTGCCGGTCATCGCCGGCAACGTCATCACCGGCGACGGCTTTCGCTTCCTCGCCCAGCGCGGCGCCGACGCCGTAAAGGTGGGCATGGGCGGCGGGAGCATCTGCATCACCCAGGAGCAGAAGGGCACCGGGCGCGGCCTGGCCACCGCGGTGCTCGACGTGGTGCGCGCCCGCGACGCCTACGCCAAGGAGACGGGAGCCTACATTCCGATCATCGCCGACGGCGGCATCGAGACCGCCCGCGACATCACCATCGCCCTCGCCATGGGCGCCGACGCCTGCATGATGGGCCGCTATTTTGCGCGCATGGAAGAGTCGCCCACGGAAAAGGTGGTGGTGAACAACCGCGTCATGAAGCCCTACTGGGGCGAGGGCTCGAGCCGCGCGCGCACCTGGCGCGAGCAGCGCTACAGCCAGTCGAAGTTCGTGGAAGGCGTCGAGGGCCTGGTGGAGTACGCCGGCAAGCTCAAGGACAACCTCGACGAGACCTTCGCCAAGATCCGCGCCTCCATGTCTTCTTGCGGCGCCCCCACCGTGCGCGCCTTCCAGGAGACGGCGGTCCTCGAGCTGGTTTCTGCGCTCTCGATTCGCGAGGGCCAGGTTCACGACATCTACATGCCGCCGGCCGACGGATCGTACACCGACCGCGGCTGGGGAGGCTGACATGAGCGCATCCATCGTCATCGGCGCGCAGTGGGGAGACGAAGGCAAGGGCAAGGTCGTCGACGTGCTCTCCGAGAAGGCGGAGCTGGTGGTGCGCTTCGGCGGCGGAGCCAACGCCGGCCACACCATCGTCATCGACGGTAAGAAATTCGTGCTGCACCTCATTCCCTCAGGAATCTTGCAGAGTGCATGCATCAACGTGCTCGGCGGCGGCTGCGTGGTCGACGCCGAGGCGCTCCTCGAAGAAATGGCCGGGCTGGTGAGCGCCGGCATTCGCATTTCGCCGGACCGCCTGCTCCTGGCCGAGAACGCCCACGTGGTGACGCCCTACCACCGGATGATCGACAAGCTCACCGGCGCGAAGATCGGCACCACCGGCCGCGGCATTGGACCCGCCTACGCCGACAAGGCGCTTCGGGTCGGGGTGCGCTTGGCCGATTTGCGCGACGACACCGCGGCCCCCAAGGTGCAGGCGCAGCTCGAGCACCACGGCGCCCTGGCCAAGGCGCTCTTCGGCTTCGAAGACGTGCCCAAGGTAGACGACGTGATGGATCGCCTGCGCGACGCCGGAAAGCGGCTCCGCGACTACATCGTCGACCCGGTGCCCACGCTGGTGGCGGCGCAGAAGCGCGGCGCCAACGTGCTGTACGAAGGCGCCCAGGGCGTGCTCCTCGACGTGGACCAGGGAACCTACCCGTTCGTCACGTCGTCCAACACCACCGTGGCAGGCGCCACCAGCGGCCTCGGCGTGTATACCCCGTTCGAGCGGCGCATCGCGGTGCTCAAGGCCTACACCACGCGCGTGGGCAATGGGCCCTTCCCCACCGAGCTCGACAACGACGTGGGCGAGCGCCTGCGGCAGAAGGGCCAGGAGTTCGGCGCCACCACCGGCCGGCCGCGCCGCTGCGGCTGGCTCGATATGCCGGCGCTCCGCCGCGCCTTTCAGATGAACGCCTTCACGCACATTGCGCTTACCAAGCTCGACGTGCTGGCCGGCTTCGGTCCCATCCAGGTGGCCACCGGTACCCGGCCCGATGGCTCGCCCGAATACACCGAGTTCGAGGGGTTCGACGCCGACCTCACCAAGGCGCAGACCTGGGGCGATCTCCCGGCCGCTTGCCAGACCTACCTGCGCTTCATCGAGACCGAGCTCTCGGCGAAGTTGCTCATCGTCTCCACTGGCCCCGGGCGCGACCACGCGCTGGCCATGGAGGCTCCGTGGTGAAGGAGCTCGACACCCAAGACCAGTGCTCCGACATCGCCTACGGCTGGGCGCAGAAGTCCTTCGCCACCCGTGATGGCAAGGAAGGGCATCCGATTCGGTCTACGGTGGCGCAGTTCTCTTCGTGGCTCGACGTGCGCGGCATGCCGGTGGCCATGACCTCCGACGGCATCGGCACCAAGATAGAGGTGGCCGAGCGCATGCAGCGCTACGACACCCTGGGCTTCGATCTCTGCGCCATGGTGGTGGACGATCTGGCGGCGAACGGCGTGGAGCCCATCGCGCTCCAGAACACCCTCGACGTAGATGTCCTCGACCCCGCCATCGTCGACGACCTGATGCGCGGCCTGCATGCTGCGGCTCAGGAAGCCAAGGTCGCGGTGGTGGGCGGCGAGATCGCCGAGCTCGGTGGCCGCGTGGGCGGCTACGGACCCCGCATGCACTTCAACTGGTGCAGCACCGCTCTGGGCATGCTCCGCGCGGGCTGGGCCCCCATCGACGGTACCGCGATGACGGAGGGCGACGCCGTCATCGCCCTGGAGAGCACCTCGTTCCGCTCCAACGGCTTCTCGGCGCTCCGCCGCACCCTCTCGAAGAGCTTCGGCGACGGCTACCACGCCGAGCCGTTCGCCGGCCGCACCTGGGGCGACTGGCTGCTTGCGCCGTGCCGCCTGTACGCGCCCATCGTCACCGCCCTGCGCGCCGAGGGTCTGCACCCGAGCGGCCTCGCCCACATCACCGGCGGCGGCATGCCCAGCAAGTTCGGTCGCACGCTGAAGGCCGGTGGTCTGGGCGTGCATCTCGACAACCTCTTCGACCCCACCCCGGCCATGCTCGAAGTGCAGCGTCTCGGCGACATCGCCGACGCCGACGCCTACCGGCACTGGAACATGGGCAACGGCTTCATGCTGGTGGTGCCTCGAACTCGGGCCGAGGAAATCGCTGCATTCTGCACCGAGCGCGGCTACCCCGCGCGCATCGCGGGTCGCACCGTTCGCGACCGCGTGGTCCACATCGAGCGCGGCAAAACGCGGCTCGACTATCCGATGCCTGCCCCTTGATGCGAGCCTGAGAGAGACCCATGAAGCGAGCCCCCACCTACGTGCAAGTTCGGTTGAAAGAGGGGGCCCGCGACGTGCGCGGCGAGCGGGTGGCGAAAGCTGCCCACGGGCTCGGCATCGACACCGGCGCCGTCTCGGTGTCGCGCATCTACGTCGTCGATCTGCCGCTCTCCGAGGCGGCGTTGGCAGCGCTCCCGGACGTGGCCCAGGCCACCCTGGCCGACGACGTGCTGGAGGAGACGACGGTGAACAGGGTGACCGGCGCGCGCACGGCGTACGCGCTGGTTTCGCGCCTTCCGGGCGTCACCGACGACGAGGGCATGACCGCGCACCGGGGGCTCGGCACGGCGCTCGCGGCGCGCGGGCTCGGCGCCGGCTTCGACAAGGAGCAGCGGGTGTTCGCGCAGTGGCTCTACGCCTTCGAGCGCGAGCTGTGCGCCGAAGACCTGAGCCGCCTGGGAAAGGAAGTGCTGGGCAACCCGGTGGTCGACCACATCGTCATCGGCCTCGGCGCGCCGAAGGCCTTCGAGGCGCCGAGCGTTACGCTCCCGGGCAACCCGGAGCTCCGCACGGTGAGCCTTCGCGGGACCGACGCCGAGCTGGAGACGCTGTCGCGTGAGCGGGGCCTCCACCTGTCGCTCCCCGAGCTCCACGCCATTCGCCGGCATTTTGCCGAAGTGCTGAAGCGGGAGCCCACCGAGTGTGAGCTCGAGGTGTTCGCCCAGACCTGGTCGGAGCACTGCAAGCACAAGGAGTTCAACGCCGCGATCACCATGACGTTGGGCGATCGCACCTACGAGGTCGACTCCCTGTTCAAGAGCTTCATCCGCAAGGCAACCGAGGACATTCGCGGCCGCTGGGCCGCCCGCGGCGAAGACTGGATGCTCACGGTGTTCTCCGACAATGCCGGCGTGGTGGCGCTCGACGACGACAAGCTCTTCGTCCTCAAGGTGGAGACCCACAACTCGCCCTCCGCGCTCGATCCGGTGGGGGGTGCCATGACCGGCGTGCTCGGCACCAACCGCGACGCGTTCGGTACCGGCAAGGGCGGGGGGCGCCTCTTCTTCAACACCAACGTGCTGTGCTTCGGCCCCAAGGACTACCGAAAGCCGCTCTTGCCAGGTCAGATGCATCCTGCACGCATCGCGGAAGGCGTGGTGGAGGGCATCGAGCACGCCGGCAACAAGTGCGGCGTTCCCACCGTAAACGGCGCCATCGTCTTCGACGATCGCTTCGCTGGTAAGCCCCTGGTCTACTGCGGCACCGGCTCCATCATGCCGCGGCACTATCCGAACGGTCCCTCCTGGGAGAAGGACATCCGGCCCGGCTACCGCATCGTCACGGTGGGCGGCCGCGTGGGGCAAGACGGCATCCACGGCGCGACGTTCTCGTCCACCGAGCTCGACGAGAAGGTCACCCGCGGCGTGGTGCAGATTGGCAGCCCCATCACCCAGAAGTTCGTGGCCGACTTCATGGAAGAGGCCTGCGCCCTCGGCTTGGTGGCGGGTAGCACCGACAACGGAGCCGGCGGGCTCTCTTCGAGCATTGGCGAGCTCGCCACCTTCTCGAACGGCGCCCAGGTGGAGCTCTCGCACGTGCCGCTCAAATACGGCGGCCTCGAGCCGTGGGAGATCTTCCTCTCCGAGTCGCAGGAGCGCATGACGTTGGCGGTGCTTCCGGAGAAGCTTCCCGAGCTGCTGGCGCTGGCGGCGCTGCGCGAGGTAGAGGCCACCGACATCGGCGCGTTTACCGGCGACGGCGTCCTCGACGTGCGCTACCGCGGCGCGCAGGTGGCGCTCCTCGATCTGGCGTTTCTCCACGACGGCGTCCCGCGAAAGCACCTCATCGCCGAGTGGTCGCCGCCCCACGTCACCGAGCCCGACGTGGTGCTGGGCGATCTCGGCGGCGAGCTGCTCGCGCTCCTTGGCTCTTCGAACATCGCCAGTCGCGAACGCGTGATTCGCCGCTTCGACCACGAGGTGAAGGGCAAGAGCATCGTGAAGTCGCTCATGGGGGAGCGGGGCATCGGGCCCCAAGACGCCGCGGTGCTCCGCGCCTCGTTCGACGGCTTTCTGGGGGTAGGCGTGGCCAGCGGCATCTGCCCCAAGTTCGGCGATCTCGACCCCTACGAGATGTCCGCGGGCGCCTTCGACGAGGCGTTGCGGTCGCTGGTATCGGTGGGCGCGCGCCTCCCGATGCCCGGCGAGGCGCCCTCCTGGAGCGCCTGCGACAACTTCTGCGTGCCCGACAGCGTGTACCACCCGGACACCAACGCCGACGGCAAGACCAAGCTGGGGCAGCTGGTGCGGATGTGCGAGGCGCTCTACGACATGTCGACTTTCTTCGACGTGCCGATGACCTCCGGCAAAGACTCCATGAAGAACGATCTCCGCTCGGGCGGGGTGAAGATCTCGGTGCCGCCCACGGTGCTCTTCACCATGGTGGCCAAGATGCCCGACGTACGGGTGGCGGTGACCAGCGAGCTCAAGGCCGAAGGCGATGTGGTGTATCTGGTGGGCAAGACCTACGACGAACTGGGAGGCTCCGAGCTCCTGCGGCTGCACGGTGCGCTCGGGCGCAACGTGCCGCGGGTGCGCAAGGAAGACGCTAAACGCGTGTATCATGCAATGATGGCGGCGCACGCCGAGGGGCTGCTCGCCTCTTCGCACGACTGCTCCGACGGCGGCCTGGGCGTGGCGCTCGCCGAGTGCGCCATCGGCAGCGGCCTGGGGGCTAGCGTGGCGCTGCCGCCCGACCTCGCGCCGGAGGCTGCGCTCTTCTCCGAGTCGCACTCGCGCTTCGTGGTGTCGGTGCGGCCGGAGCACGCGGCGGCGTTCGACGAAATACTCCGCGACGATGCTACGCGCCTGGGCCTGGTGACGGGCGATGGCCGAGTGACGGTGCGGCAAGACGACGCCCTGCTCTTCGACCTGGGCGTCGACGCGCTGACCGCCGCGTTCACCCAGGGAGGTGTGTGATGGCCGCGCGAATCATGGTGCTTCGGGGCTACGGGTTCAACTGCGAGGAAGAGACGGCCGCTGGCTACCGCGCCGCGGGCGCCGAGCCGGTCATCGTCTTCGCCAGCGACTGGTTCGCCGGCAAGGCGACGCTGCGCGAGTTCGACATGCTGCACGTGCCGGGCGGCTTCTCGTTCGGCGACGATCTCGGTTCGGGAAAGGTGTTCGCCAACCGCCTCAAGCAGGGAAAGTTCCCCGGTGGCGAGCGGGTGTGGAGCGAGATCGAACGCTTCCTCGCCGACGCCGGCACCATCGTGGGCGTATGCAACGGCTTTCAGGTGCTGGTGCGCGCCGGCCTCCTGCCCAACCTGGGCGGCTCGTTCGCGCAGGAAGCGAGCCTCGCGGCGAACATCGAAGGCCACTTCGAGGATCGCTGGGTCCGCTGCGCGCCGAGCGGCATGGGCGAAGCGCGCTTCGGCGCAAAGCCCTTCGACCTACCGGTTCGCCACGGCGAAGGGCGCCTGGTATTCGGCAGCCCAGAGATTCGCGCCGGGGTGCACCAGCGCGGCCTCCTCGGCCTTCGCTACGTCGATGCCGCGGGCGAACCGGCGCGCGCATACCCCGAAAACCCCAACGGCGCCGACGACGCCGGAGCTGGGCTCTTTAGCGCAGACGGCCGCGTCTTCGGCTTGATGCCGCACCCGGAGGCGTATCTGTCGCCCTACAACCACCCGGCGTGGCCCTCGCGGTTCCGCGCCGGCACCCTCAAGACCGACGACGAGAGCGACGGGCTCCGCCTGGTCCGCGCCTTGCTATCCACCAAATCGGCGCCTCGCGCCCACCGAACGAGCTGAAGCACCGGAAAGGGCTGCCATGGAGAACGACATGAGAATCCGCACCGCACTACTGAGTGTCTCCGACAAGACCGGCATCGTGGAGCTGGCGCAGGCGCTGCGGGCGCAGCAGGTGCGCATCATCTCCACCGGCGGCACCAAAGACGTGCTGCAGAAGGCGGGCATCGCCGTCACCGACATCACCGAGGTGACCGGCAACCCAGAGGCCTTCGGTGGCCGCATGAAGACCATCTCGTTCCAGGTCGCGTCGGGCATTCTCTTCGATCGAACCCGCGACAAGGAAGAGGCGGAGAAGCTCAAGATTCTCGCCATCGACCTGGTGGTGGCCAACCTGTATCCATTTGCAGAATACAAGGAAAAGGGGCTCTCGCTGGAAGAGCTCATCGAGTACATCGACGTGGGCGGCCCGACCATGATTCGCGCCGCAGCGAAGAACTTTGAGCACGTGGCGGTGCTCACCCGGCCCGAGGACTACCCGGGCTTCATCGCCGAGCTCACCGAGAACGCCGGCGCGGTCTCGGCCGCGTCGCGCAAGCGCTGGATGCGCACGGCCTTCCACGCCACCGCCACCTACGACACCATGATCGCCGAGCACCTGGCCGGCGAGAAGCTGCGCTACGGCGAGAATCCGCATCAGTCGGCCACCTTCACGCCCGATCCGGCCGGCATCTCCTTCGACGTGCTGGCTGGCAAGGCGCTCTCGTACAACAACCTGGTGGACCTCGACGCGGCGCTGGCGGCGGCGCTTCCGCTGGCCCAGCCCACCTGCGCCATCATCAAGCACGAGAACCCGTGCGGCCTCGCCTCGTCGGACAACTTGGGCGAAACGCTGGAGCGCGCCTGGGGTGGCGATCCGGTGTCGGCCTTCGGCTCGGTCATTGCCTTCAACCGCAAGGTGGGCGAGAGCGACCTGAAGTTTCTGGGGATGGACCAGAAAGAGACGCGCCGCTTCGTGGAGATTGTGGCCGCGCCCGACCTCACGGACGAAGCGGTGGCCTACCTGAAGCAGAACAAGAACCTGCGCGTGCTCCGCGTCCGCGATCAGCGTACCGGCGCGAAGAAGACCCGGCGCATGCTCTCCACCGGCACCCTGGTGCAAGACGCCGACGAGATCTTCACCGAGAAGCTCGACGTGGTCTCGGCCACCAAGCCCGAGAAGCTCGACGAGGATCTCCTCCGCTTCGGCGTCCACGCGGTGCGCTGCCTGAAGTCGAACGCCATCGCGCTGGTGCGGCGCCAGGGCACGGGCATGGATCTTTTGGGCATGGGCGCCGGACAACCGAACCGCGTGAAGTCCACCGAGCTGGCCATTTCTCAGGCGCAGGCCAACCTTCGCATGGAAGCGCAAGCGCAGAAGGTCGCCGACGTAGACGCCTACGTGCGGCAGGGGCTGGGCAGCGCGTACCTCGTCTCCGACGCCTTCTTCCCTTTCGCCGACTCGGTGGAGCACGCGCTCGAAGCCGGTGTCCGCACGGTGGTCGAGCCCGGTGGCTCCCTCCGCGATCCCGACGTCATCAAGGTGTGCGACGCCTCGGGCGTGGTCCTCGTATTCACCGGCACTCGGCACTTCAAGCACTGAGCGGCATGATCACCACCATCGACATCCCGGGCCTCGAGCTCCTTCACCGCGGCAAGGTCCGCGACAGCTTCCGTGTCGACGCGACCCGGCGCCTCATCGTGGTCACCGATCGCATCTCGGCTTTCGACCTCAAGATCAAGACACCGATTCCCCGGAAGGGCGAGGTGCTCAACCGCCTGGCGGCCTTCTGGTTCGACGAGACCAAGGCCATCGTCGAAAACCACCTGCATGCGGTGGTCGATCCGCAAGCGATGGTGGTCACCGAGGCCCTGCCCATTCGCGTCGAGATGGTGGTGCGCGGCGCCATCTCGGGCAGCATGTGGCGGGGTTACGAAAAGGGGGTTCGCACCTTCTCGGGCGTTACCGTCGGCGAAGGTCTCACCGAGAACGCCCTCTTGCCGGAGCCCATTGTCACGCCGACCACCAAAGAAGAGTCGGATCGGGAGATCACCCCCAAGGAGATCGTCGACGCCGGCCTGGTTTCTCGCGCGACCTACGTGCAGATGGAGCAGACGGCCCTCGCGCTGTACCGCAAGGGCAGGGAAGTCGCGGCGCGCCGCGGGCTCATCCTGGCCGACACCAAGTACGAGTTCGGCCTGGTGGGCGACGCGCTCATTCTCATCGACGAGATCCACACCCCGGATTCGTCGCGCTTCTGGGACCGCGAGGCCTACGACGCCGATCCGGTGAACGTGCCGTCGTTCGACAAGGAGTTCGTGCGCCAGTGGATGCGCGCCAATCAGGTATCGGGCGCGCTGCCCACCGTGCTTCCGGACGAGGTGGTGGCCGAGACGGCGCGGCGCTACGCGACCCTCTTCGAGCGACTCACCGGGCAATCGCTCGGACTCGCCGGTGAGGAAGCCGAGCCGCGGTTGCTCCGGAACCTGGTCACCGCGCGCATCTTGCGCGACAGCAAGGCGCCCGTGTCGAGCCGACGGGGTGCCTCGTGAACGACGCGCTCTCCCCCCTCGACGGCCGCTACTGCGATTCGCTGGGCGATCTGCGCTACCACTTCTCGGAGCTGGCCCTCATGCGCGAGCGGTGCCGCGTCGAGGTGGCGCACGCGCTGGCCCTCGATCCGGTGTTCGGACCTCTCGATATGGGCGTGAAGGAGAGAGCGGAGCTCTTGCTCGCCGGCTTCGGCGCTGCCGAGTATCAGGAGATCAAGCGCATCGAAGAGACGCTGCGGCACGACGTGAAGGCCTGCGAGGTGTTCCTCCGCGAGCGTCTCGGCCTGCGCAATCCCAACCGCATCCATTTTGGCCTCACCTCCGAGGACGTGAACAACCTCGCCTACTCGCTGTGCGTGAAGGGCTATGTCGAGCAGGTGCAACTTCCCCTCTCGGCAGGGCTCATCGGCGATCTGGCCGCCCTGGCCGAGGCCTGGAAGAGCGCGCCGTTTCCCGCGCGCACCCACGGCCAGCACGCCACGCCGACCACCGCGGGCAAGGAGCTCGCCGTGTACGTGGCGCGGTTGCTGCGCACGCACCGCGCTCTCAAGGCGCTCAAGCTGCGGGGAAAGCTCAACGGCGCCACCGGCAACTACTCGGCCCTCCAGGTGGCGGCCCCCGCTGTCGACTGGCGCGCCTACGAGCGCACGTTCGTGGAGAGCCTGGGCTTCGAGCAGAATGTGGCCACCACGCAGATCGAAGACCACGGCAGCCTGGCCACGTATTTCGATGGGGTGCGGGCTCACAACAACGTGATCCTCGACCTGTGCCAAGACATGTGGCTCTACATCTCGTACGGCTACGTGGTGCAGCGCACCAAGGCCGGCGAGGTGGGGTCTTCGACCATGCCGCACAAGGTGAACCCCATTCGCTTCGAGAACGCCGAAGGCAACGTGCAGCTCTCGAACGCGCTGCTCTCGTTCTTCTCCGACAAGCTGAGCCGGTCGCGCATGCAGCGCGATCTCTCGGAGAGCACGGTGATGCGCAACATCGGCGTAGCCCTCGGGCACCACCATCTGGCGTCGCTCGAGCTCCGAAAGGGGCTCGCCATGATCGACCTCGATGCGCCGCGCTGCGCCGCCGAGCTCTCGGCGCATCCGGAGCTGCTCAGCGAAGCGGTCCAGAGCGTGCTGCGCACGGTGCGGCCAGACGACGTGTACACCGAGCTCAAGGAGCACACCCGCGGCAAGACCTTCGGCGCGGACGATCTCGCGCGCATTGTGGCGGAGCTGCCGCCGGACGTGCAGCCGCGCCTGGCGGGCCTCACCCCGCTCACCTACTTGGGCGACGCCGTTCGCATCTGCGAAGAAGTGGTGCACGACGCCCGCACGGAGCTGTCGCGATGACGGGCTCGGGCAGCGGTCTGGTGGCCGTTCTGGGGAGCGGCGGCCGCGAGCACGCGCTCGTGTGGCGCCTCCTTCAAGACGGCCGGCCAGTGGTCGCGCTGCCCGGCAGCGATGCGATTGCGGGGTCGGTCTTGGTCGACCTCGACAGCGACGCCGATGTCGTGCGCGAGCTTCGAAGGCTCGCGCCTTCGCTGGTGGTCATCGGCCCGGAGGCGCCGCTGGAGCGCGGCCTCGCAGATACCCTGCGGGCGGAGGGCTTCGCGGTGCTCGGGCCCGGGAGGGCTGGCGCGCGCCTGGAGTCTTCCAAGGCCTTCGCCAAAGACTTCATGGTGCGGCATGGCGTCGCCACCGCCCGCCACGAGACGGTGATCGGCCTCCCCGCGGCGCTGGCGGCGCTCGCCCAGTTTCCCGGTGGCGTGGTGGTGAAGTACGACGGCCTGGCGGCCGGCAAGGGCGTCGTCGTCTGCGGCGATCGCAGCGAGGCCGAAGCCGCGGTCCGTGAGCTCGCCCTGCGCCACGGCGACGGCGCCACGCTGCTCCTGGAGGAGCGCTTGGTGGGCCGCGAGGTGTCGATGTTGGCGCTCACCGACGGGCGCGATCTCGCGCTCTTTCCCCCGGCCCAGGACCACAAGCGCCTGGGCGACGGCGACGCCGGCCCCAACACCGGCGGCATGGGCGCCTACTGCCCGGTGCCGTTCTGCAACGCAGCGGTGATGGCCGAGGTCGACGCGCAAATCGTCCAGCCGACGCTCCGCGGCCTCGCCGCCGACGGCATTCCGTTCCGCGGCATTCTCTACTTCGGCGTCATGGTGACCGCCGAGGGGCCCCGCCTCCTCGAGTACAATACGCGATTCGGCGATCCGGAAGCCCAGGCGGTGCTCCCCCAGGTAACCGGCGATCTCGGTGAGCTTTTCCTGGCCACGGCGCGCGGCGAGCTCGGGGCCTCGCGCATCGAATCGCATGCAGGATACACCGTTGCCGTGGTCTCGGCGGCGGCGGGCTATCCGGGGACGCCTACCCAGGGGACGCCCATCGAGGGTCTCGACGTGGCCGATGCGCTGGTCTTCCACGCGGGCACACGGCGCTCGCCGAGCGGACCCGGCTTCGTCACCGCGGGCGGCCGCGTGCTCTCGGTGGTGGCCCGGGGCGACACCTTCCGCGCGGCGCGCGCCCGCGCCTATGCTGCTGCCGAGCAGGTACGCTTCGCAGGCATGCAGCGGCGCTCCGACGTGGGCAAGCAAGCGGAGCCGAAGCGCATCGCCGTTCTCTTCTCGGGGCGCGGGTCCAACATGGAAGCCATCCTGGCGTCGATCCGAGGCGGCGAGCTTTCGGGCTTCGCCGAGCCGGTGCTGGCGGTCACCGACAAGCCCGACGCCAAGGGCATCGAGGTCGCCAAGCGCTTCGACGTACCGGTCGCCACCCAGCCCTCCAAGGGAATCCCACGCGCCGACTACGACGCCACGTTGGCCACTTTACTGCAGAATGCACGGGTCGACTTCGTGGTCCTGGCGGGATTCATGCGCATCCTCTCGCCGGTGATGGTGCGCGCATTCCCGCGCCGCATCCTCAACGTGCACCCGGCCGATACGCGCGCCCATCAAGGGCTCCACGGCTATGCCTGGGCCTTCGAGGCCAAGCTGCCCGAGACCTGGGTGACGATTCACTGGGTCGACGAGGGTCTCGACACCGGCCCGGTGATTCACCGGGCGCGCGTGGACCTCACAGGTGCTACCACCCTGGAGGAAGTGGAGCGACGCGGCCTCGCAGTGGAGCATCGAGAGTATGCCCACGCCCTCAAGAACCTGATCCTGGAGCAAGCCTGAGCATGTGCGGAATCCTCGGTATCGTTAGCCCCGCGCCGGTGGCCAAGGACATCATCTACGCCATGACCGCCCTTCAGCATCGGGGTCAAGACGCCGCCGGCGTGGTTACCCTCGACACCCGCTTTCACATGAAGAAGGGCCTTGGCCTGGTGAGCAACGTCTTTCATACCGAGGAAGATGCCAAGGGTCTTCACGGCAACGCCGGCCTCGGTCATGTTCGCTACGCCACCCAGGGCACCACCGACGTGTTCGACGCTCAGCCGTTCGCGGTGAACTACCCGTTCGGCCTGGCCATGGTGCACAACGGCAACGTCACCAACTTTCAGGCGCTCCGGGAGTGGCTCAACAACGAGCATCACCGCATGGTGGAGACCACCAACGACGTGGAGCTGATTCTCTATACCCTGGCCGCCGAGCTCGAGAAGAAGCACCTGGCGCGCCTCTCGGTGCAAGACATCTTCGCCAGCGTGGGGGCCATTCACGCGAGGGTGGAGGGCGCCTACTCGGTGGTCACGCTCATCGCCGGCAAGGGCATGCTCGCCTTCCGCGATCCCTACGGCATTCGTCCGCTCATCTTCGGCCGCAAAGAGACGCCGGAAGGCACCGCCTACGCGTTCGCCTCCGAATCCACGGTATTCGACTATCTCGGCTACGAGCTCCTGCGCGAGGTGCGTCCGGGTGAAGCGGTATTCGTCACCCTCGACGGCGAGGTGCACGCCTGGCGGGCCGGGGTCGACGCCAGCGCTCCCGCGGAGGGGCCCACCCGCGGCGCCTTCTGCGCCTTCGAGTTCATCTACTTTGCCCGCGAAGACTCGAAGATGAACGGCCAGCTGGTGGCGAAGGCCCGGGTGCTCGCGGGAAAGCGCCTGGCGCGTGCGGTGCGCAAGGCGGGCGTGGAGCCCGATATCGTTATCGACGTGCCCTCCTCGGCCTACTTCGCCGCCTCCGGCCTGGCCGAAGAATTGGGTGTACCTTACAGGCGAGGCCTCACCAAGAACAACCACGTGGGCCGGAGCTTCATCGTGCCCTCGCAGGTGGAGCGCGAGCGGCTGGTGCGCCAAAAGCTCAACCCGATTCGCGACATCTTCGAAGGCAAGAAGGTTGCGGTGGTCGACGACTCCATCGTGCGCGGCACCACCTCCAAGCACATCGTGAAGCTTCTTCGCGATAGCGGCGCCAAGGAAGTGTACTTCTGCTCCGCCGCGCCCCCGGTGAAGTTTCGCTGCGTCTACGGCATCGATATGGCCACCAAGAAGGAGATCATCGCGGCCAATCACAACGTCGAGGAAATTCGCGAGTTCATCGGCGCCGACGCGGTCATCTACCAGAGCCTGGAAGACCTCAAAGACATCTACGCCGAGATGGCTGGCTGCTTCGCCTGCTTCTCCGGCGACTACCCCACGCAGGTGGGCGAGAGCACCTTCTCGATCATCGAGGCCGAGCGCCTCACCCGCCGCAGCGAGCGCATGCCCATCAGCGGCCGCTGATTCGTTGGGCTGCGTCGTGCAGCGGGTCGCGTTTTTTTGAGTCATGCGCCGGAGTCGTGCCGTAGAACGCTCCCATGAAGCTCTATTCTCGACCTCTGTCGCCCTTCTCCGCGCGGGTACGCGTTGCGCTCTACCACAAGGGCATCGACGTCGAGCACGTGGTCCCCGAGATGGGCTGGTCCAAGGAGCCTGGGTTCCTGGCCATCAGCGCGCTGGGGCGCATTCCTGTGCTCGTCCTCGATGACGGGACCGCACTCGTGGAGTCCGGCCCCATCGTCGAGTACCTCGACGACGCGTATCCGGAGCCCGCTATGCGCCCGGCGGACCCTGTGGCCCGCGCGCAGCTTCGCGCATTCACGCAGATCGTCGAGCACGACGTCATGGCCAACATGATGACCGTGTTCGGGCAGGTCTACGCGAAGCAGGACCACACAGCGGCCCTGGCGCGCCTCCTGGAGGGCTTGCGCCACACCGAGCGAATGCTCGAAGCTACGCCCGGCGTGACCCTTGCCGACGCGATGCTGGTGCCGGCGCGCTTCAATCTCGATAGCCTCCAGCAATTCGCCGGTTTGCCTGCGCTCCTCGAACCGTTTCCGAAGCTCGGCGCGTATCGCGCGAAGAAGATCGACGCTACGCCGGCCCTCGCGCGCGTGTGGCGGGAGCTCGAGGAAGGTCTCGTCGCGTTCATGGCCTGGCTCGCCAAGCAGCAGCCTGCGCCCCAGTGAGCACACCGCTCCTGCGTCGACGTGCTCGGGATCGCATCGGCCCGGCCCGGAGTGAGAGTGAGACAGATCGCTCGCGTTGGCCGATGACGCCGTTTCCGTTGACGCGCGGTGCACTTTCTGGGGGAAGCTCAGGATCCACGTGGACGTATGTAGGCGTTCGGTTTTTGCTGGTTACCGCCGATAGACCCGCTGTACCATCGTGCGCATGAATCAACCCCCCGGTGGCAATCCTCCTGGCTATCCCCCTGGCTATCCGTACGCCCCGCCGGGCCAGCAGGGCCAGCCGGGCCAGCCTCAGCAGCCGCAGCAACCCCAACAAAACTGGGGCCAGCAGACGATGGCGTTGCCGAACAACGCGCCCAACCCCTACGCGCAGCCGGGTCAGCCGCAGCAACCGTATGGCACGCCGCCGCCGCCCGAGGCCAATCCCTACGGGCAGCAGCCTGGAGCGCCGCAGCAGCAGTACGGCGCGCCTCCGCAGCAGCAGCAGCAGCAGCAGTACGGCGCACCTCCGCAGCAGCAGTACGGCGCACCTCCGCAACAGCAGCAATACGGCGCGCCTCCGCAGCAGCAGCAGTACGGCGCGCCCCCGCAGCAGGGCGCGCAGCCCGGCTACCCCGGCGCGCAGCCCGGCTACCCCGGTGCGCCCGGCGCTCCCGGCGCGCAGCCTGGGTACGGCGGTCCCGCGCAGCAGCAGCCCCAGGCGGGCGGCTTCGGCAACATGCAGGTGGGCATCGGCGGTCTCAACTTTCAAGCGCCGAGCATCGGTGGCGTGAACTTGGGTGGCAGCGACTTCTCGCGCACCGCGCTGGTCGGCGCCGTTCTCCACGGTGAGGGCTTCGAGTCGCCGCGCAAGGTCGGCGGCGCCATGATGGGCCTCGGCTTCCTGTTCTTCCTCATCAACACGATCCTCATCGTGGCCCACTTCTACTACCCGTACCTGTACTCCCTCGGCGCCATCTTCTGGTGGGGCGGCCTCTGGCTGCTCATCACCGGCCAGCCGCGCAAGCAGGCCGACGGGAGCAAGGCGCCGGTCTGGGCGCGCATCGGTCTTGCGGCCTTCCTCTTCATCGGACTCATCGTCGGCATTCTGGCCATCGTCGTCCCGTGGGAGCCCACCGGCTGAGCAAGAGGCGAACGGCGAATGCCGTGAACGGGCCCGGACGCATGCAACGCGAGGCGAAGGACGCAACGTCCCGCGCTCCTTTGGCAGGCGTACCGGGCCTTTCGCTCGTCTGTGGTCTGGGCTCCGCCGCCTGCGCGCTCGGCTTCGACGTGGTGTTCATGAAGTACCCGGCGGGTTGGCTCGGCTACCTCTGGTACCTCACTACGGTGGCCTCGTTCGGCGGCGGTGCGTTCGCTGCGGCCCGCCTCACGCAGCTTGCGCAACGGCGCACGGTGCTCTTCATCCTGCTCGGATTCGGCGCAGTCTACGGCGCCCTCGACATCGCGCTGGCGATGTTCCTTCAGCAGCAAACCTTCTCGGGGGCGCTCTTCGGCGGCGTGCTGGGGGCGGCCATTGCGTGCATCAGCGTCAACGCAGGGTTCACCCGTGGGCGGCCCAAGGTGCCGCTGCCTGAAGAAGGGTGATAGCGCCCACGAAAAAGCCCACACGAGCCGAGGCTCGGTGGGCTTTCTTGCGGCGCTGCGGCGCTCAGTCGATGACGATGTGGCGCAGCTTCATCTGCACGTCGCTCGACCAGTGGTTCTTGAAGGCGCGCACGCAGGTGTCGAGGTAGCGATCGTAGTCGCGGTACACCTCTTCGCCCCACTTCTCCTTGATGGTGCGCTCGTGGGAGCGGAAGCGGCGGAGCCACTCGGCGGTGGTGGCACCGTAGTGCTCGCGGCGGGTGTTGAGCTGCATGATCTCGAAGCTCGGGTTGACGGCCATCACCAGCTCCTCGAGGCGCGCGTTGAGGCCGCCCGGAAAGATGACGTCGGCGGTGAACTTGAGGTCTTCGATGTCTTTTCGGGTGCGAGGCACGCGATTGCGCAAGATGGACTGGAACGCGAACAGGCCGCCGGGCTTCACGTAGCTGGCGCACTTGTTGAAGTACTTACGGTAGAGCTCCACCGCCATGCCTTCGTTGGCCTGCGCCGGCGACACCACGTGGTCCACCATCTCGATCGACACCAGCGCGTCGTAGGGCTCCGCCGGGTTCATGTCGGCGTAGTCCATGCACCAGAACTTGGAGCGCGGGATGTTGCGCGCGACGCAGTCGTTGTACTGCTCGGTCGAGAGGGTAACGCCGTGGACCTCTTTGATGCCGCGCCGCGAGATGTACTCCACGTTGGAGCCCCAGCCGCAGCCGATGTCGAGCACGGTCTTCTGGTCATTCAGCTCGGCGAAGTCGTAGAGCCAGCGGCTCTTGTTCTCTTGCGCCGCTTCGAGGGACTGATCCCACGTCTCGTAGACCGCCGACGTGTAGTGCATTCGCTCGTCGAGCCAAAGTCGGAAGAAGTCGTTGGATAGGCTGTACGAAAGGTCGATTTCTTCTTTGGTCGAGGTCACGGTGCGTCCTCCGAATCCGGGCGTTTGCGCTGGAAATGGCACGAAAACCCGGCTTTCGCCAGCGAAAATCGGGGCGTAGCCGGGTTCGCGCCGGTAAACGCGGAGAAAGCGAGGCCTCGGGCTCTCGGCGTCAGGCTTCGGCGGACGGAGTCGTCGCTCGAGCGGGCGCGGCGACGGCCACGGCTCGGGCGGGAGCCGCCGGCGCTAGGCCTGGAGCCTCACGGACCTGCTGCTCTGCGGGCACGCGATCGGTGATGAGCCGCGCGCCGCGCTTGTACGAGACGTAGGACCAGGCCCAGGTGAAGAGGACCACGAAGCGGTTGCGGAAGCCCACCAGGTACAGCAGGTGAATGAAGAGCCAGGCCATCCACGCGAGGAAGCCGCTCATCTTGGCGCGCCCGGCCTGCGCCACCGCGCGCTTGCGACCGATGGTGGCCATGGAGCCCTTGTCCCAGTACTTGAACGGCGGTCGCCGGGGATCGCCCTGCACCTCGTCTACGATCACCTGCGCCACGTAGCGGCCCTGTTGCATGGCCACCGGGCTCACGCCGGGGAGTGGCTTGCCGTGATCGTCGAAGTGCGCGGCGTCGCCGATGACGAAGACCTCCGGATGGTGCGGCACCGTGCAGTCGGGGCCCACCTGCACCCGACCCTGACGATCGAGAGGGACGCCCAGCGTGGTGAGCAGGCGCGTTCCGCCGACGCCGGCGCCCCATACCACCACGCGCGCTTCGATGAGCTCCTTGCCGCCGAGCTCGACCCCACGCTCGTCGATGTCGGTGACGCGCACGCCGGTGACCACGCGCACGCCCAGGTCTTCGAGCTGCTCCTTGGCACTCTCCGAGAGATCGCTGGTGAACGAGGCGAGCAGCCGCGGCCCCGCCTCTACCAACACCACCTTCGCCTCGCCCGGGCGAATGGAGCGAAAGTCTCCCGAGAGCGTGAACTGCGAAAGCTCGGCGATGGCGCCTGCGAGCTCGACGCCGGTGGGGCCGCCGCCGATGACCACGAACGTCAAGAGCCGCTTGCGCTCCGCGAGATCGGTGGTGCGCTCCGCGCGCTCGAAGGCGAAGAGCACGCGGTTGCGAATGTCGATGGCGTCGTCGATGCTCTTGAGCCCGGGCGCGTGGCGCTCCCACTGGTCTTTGCCGAAGTAGCTGGTCTTGGCGCCGGTGGCGAGCACCAGGTAGTCGTAGGCGAGCGACGACGCTTCACCCGGCGTGTGCGCGTCTACCGCCAGATCGACGCGCTTCTCCGCCAGGTCGATGCCCGTCACCTCGGCCAGCAGCACCCGGAGGTTTTCCTGCTCGGCGAAGATGCTGCGGATCGGCATGGCAATCTCGGCGGGCGAGAGGCCGGCCATGGCCACCTGGTAGAGCAGCGGTTGAAAAAGGTGGTGGTTGGTGCGGTCGACCAAGGTGATGTCGAGGTCGGCCCCGCGGAGCGCCTTTGCCGTTTCGAGGCCGCCGAAGCCCCCACCGATGATAACGACCCGCTTTTTCACCCCCTGTATATGGAGGGGAATGTCTGTGTAGGGAAGGGGGCATTTGCGCCACACCCGCTCCTGCAGCGACCGCAATTGCTCCTACGAGTTTCGGGTGGTGTTTCCCGGCCTCCACGCCATCGTCACCGTCGGCGGGCAACCTTCAGGTCATGAATGCCATCGAAGTCGTCCTGGTGGTCGCGGTGGTCTACGCGGTGGTTCTGGTGCTCCACAACCTGGAGCGCAAAGACTCGTCGACCGTTACCGATCCGTAAAGTCCCCCACCCAGCGCGTGAACCAGGGCATGCTGCGCCCATGCGGTGGCGCGCACTCCTCTTCGTTTCGCTTTTCGGCTCTTCGGCGCTGGCCCTCGACAAGCAAGGTTCGGCCCACGGCGGCTCGGTCGGGGGCGACAGTCAAGGCGTGGGAATCTCCGGGGCGGTGATGTTCGGGGTGGCGCTGTACAACCCCACCTATGCGGCGCGCCCCGACAACACCGGGCTCACGCTCTTTCGCTACGCGGCGCATGCCGATATCGACCTCATCGGTCGCCACCTCTCGATTCCGGTGGACCTCAACGTGTTCAGCGACCGCGAGCGCCCGAGCCTACTCGTGTTCGCGCCCACCGAGGGCGACGTCATCGCCGGCCTCACCTCCACCTGGGAGGCGGCGCGCGGCGCCATCGAAGGCGGCCTGCGCGTGGAGCACGATCGGCCGCTCGATCGCCTGGGCTTCACCCAGACCTATGCCGACCTTCGGGTGCGGTATCTGTATTCGCTGTCGGCCTTTTTTCCCAAGTTGCCGTCGTACATTCTTGACGGCGACATCACCGGGTGGATCGGCCAGGGAACATTCTTGGTGAATCCCAGCTACGCCGCCCGCCCCGACAACAGCGGGCTCGCGCTCTTTCGCTATATGGCGCACGTAGAGCTCTCGCTCTACGAGGGCGATCTGCGATTCGGTGTAGATACCACGTATTTTACCGACCGTCAGCGCTCGCACTTCACGCCGTCGGAGCTCGACCTGACGCTCGAGGTCATCGCCCACAAGGCCCCGTTCGAGGCGCACGTTGCGTACGAGCGCGACATGCCCCTCGACCGCGGCGGGCTGGTGCAGGAGTTCGTCTACGTGCTGGCGGCGTATTCGTTCGACTCGCGGAAACCCACGCCTGCGCCGGTGGAAGAGCGCCACCCGATCGTCTCGCCCTGACGCTGCGCGGTCAACGGTGGCAGTGCCCGTGGTGCCGGTGGCAGGCCCCGGCATCGCTCGGCGTGGGCCAGGTGCCCGCGTCTTCGGGCGTGGGCCACCCCAGCCGGCATCGACCTCGGTCGGTGGGTCGGCGTAGCCGGAGGACGCGCCAGGATCGGCGCTCCCGTCTCCGTTTCCTGTTACCACTGAGCACGAGGTGAGCACGAGGCTCACCGAAAGCAGAACGTACGGTTTCATGGCGTCTCCATCGTCGGAAGGTTCGCCCTTGAGATTCCCGCGCGCGTCGCCGCCGATCACGAGAAGCCTGAATACGCGCGCGTACACTCGCATGCACCGGAACCTCGGCGCGCGCGGGAAGGCTCACCGTTAGCCAGGCGGCGCTGCCGGTCCACGCGATGAGCGCCAAGGTCCGCCGCCGGAAGTGGCGTCGAAGGTGGGGAGCGCAAACCATCGCCCCCACCCGCTAGCCCATCCAGCCGAGCGCGCCACCGCGGACGAGGTCAGCCCGCGAGCTGGCCCAGGACGTCGGTGGACTTGGTGGGCTTCGAGAACATGGGGTAGTCGTACTTGATCGCGTTGGCGTGCTCCTCCGCGGAGATGCCGGCCACGCAGTCGACCAGCGTGATGACGTCGAAGCCGTGCTCGTAGGCGGTGCGCATGGTCGACTCGACGCAGCAGTTGGTGAGAAACCCGCCGAGGATCACCGTCTTGATGCCCTTGCTGCGAAGGATGAAGTCCACGTTGGTGCTGGCGAAGGTGTCGAGCCCGCGCTTGCCCTCGATGACGATGTCGCCTTCCGCGGGCGTGAGCACGTCGACGATGGCGGCGCCCCAGGAGCCCTTCACGAAGGCCTTGCCGTCCACCACGCCCTTGAGGATTCCATACGGGTGGCGGGTGAGCTCGCCGTAGCCGGCCGCGAAGGTGATGGGGGCGTGCATGATGGTGACCCCGCGCTTGCGGGCCTCGGTGACGAAGCGCACGGTGTTCGCCAGCATCTTGCTCTCGGCCATGACGCCGGCCACGGCGCCGTGGAGCACGCCGCCTTCGGTGGCGAACTCGTTCTGGTACTCGATGAGGAGAATGGCGGTGGTGGCGGGGTCGAGGCTCATGAGATCGCTCCTTCGCGGTCGGAAGATGACCGCTGACGGGAAACTAGACCACTTGTCTGACAAGCGGTCAAGGTGATACGAATGCCGCATGGCCGCTCGCAAGAACGCTTCGAAATTCGACCTTCGGCCGGAGGCGCGGGCGCCGCTAAGCCTCCTGGTGTCACGGCAGCTTCGCCAGGCCATCGTCTCCGGCAAGGTGGGCACCGGCACCGAGCTCCCCAGCGAGAAGGAGCTCACGCAGGAGCTGGGCGTCGGGCGCTCCACGGTGCGCGAGGCGGTGCGGATTCTCCAGGCCCAGGGGCTGGTCTCCGGCGGCGACACGGTCTCCACCAAGCGACCCCGCGTCGCAACCGAAGCTGCGCTACGGAGCGCCGCCGCGGTGGCCATCGACAACGCCATGCGCCTGGCGCAGGTGCCGCTGGACGATCTGGTGGAGCTTCGCGTTGTGCTCGAGGGCGCGGCGGTGGAGATGGCGGCCTCGCGCCGCGACGGGCTCCTCTCGGAGGCGCGCGCGGCGGTGGATGCCATGTCGGAGTCGGGCATCGACATCGAGCAGTTTCGCGCGGCCGATCTGCGGTTCCACGAGGCCCTCGCGAACTCGGCGGGAAACGCGGCATTTCCGCTGGTCATGGGCGTCTTGCGCTCGGCCATCGGGAGCCACCTGGGCGAGGCGCTGGATCGCGAGCCCGACGCACCGAAGGCCATGGCCAAGCTGGCCCGGGAGCACGGCGCCATTCTCAAGGCGGTGCTCGAAGGAAAAGGCAAGCGCGCCCGCGAGCTGGTCACCGCGCACGTGCGGGCGTTCTACCGGCGAGGCGCCCAATGAGCTGGCAGAGCGACCTCGCCGCGGCGCTTCGGGGCGATGCCGACGCGCCTTCGGTGCTGGCCCTCGACCCCGACGTCGTCGCCGCGCACGCACGCGATCAGGCGCCGCTCGCCCAGGCCGGCACCGCGGCGGCCCTGGTGCGCGCGCGCTCGGTGGACGATGTGGCGCGCACCCTTCGCTTCGCGAGCGAGCGCGGCATCCCGGTGGTCACCCGCGGTGCGGGTACCGGTTTGGCCGGAGGCGCCAATGCGGTCGATGGGTGCATTCTGCTCTCGGTGGCAGGGCTCGACCGCATCGTGCGCATCGACGCGGCCCAGCGCATCGCCGTGGTGCAGCCGGGCGTGCTCAACGCGGCGCTGGCCAAGGAAGCCGCCGGTCGCGGCCTCTACTACGCGCCCGATCCGGCGAGCCGGGAGATCTCCACCATCGGCGGCAACATCGCCACCAACGCCGGCGGATCGTGCTGCCTCAAGTACGGTGTCACCGGCGACCACGTTGCGGCGCTCGAGGTGGTATTGGCCGACGGCACCCGCGTGCGCACCGGCGCGCTCACCAAGAAGAACGTCGCGGGCCTCGATCTCACGCGCCTCCTGGTGGGCTCCGAAGGCACGCTGGGAGTCATCGTCGAGGCCTCGGTGCGCCTGCTCCGGGCGCCGCGCGCGCCCAGCACCATGGTGGCCTTCTTCGATACCCTGGCCGCCGCCGCCGCCGCTATCGTGGAGATGGACGCGCGCGTGGAGCTCTCGCTCCTGGAGGTGATGGACCGCACCACGGTGCGCGCGGTGGAGGACATGACGCACATGGACCTCGACGTCGAGGCCGCCGCCATGGTGCTCCTGCAGAGCGACGCCAGCGACGCCGCGGCTGCCATCGCCACTTGCCAGCGTATCTGCGAGGGGCACGCCGCGAAGAGTGTACTGTGCACCGAAGATCTGGAAGAGGGGCGCATGCTGCTGTTGGCCCGGCGCATGGCCCTGCCGGCGCTCGAGAAGAAGGGCACCACGCTGCTCGACGACGTGGCGGTCCCCAAGCCCGCCATTCCTCACTTGCTCGCGCAGATCGCCGCCATTGGCGCGCGGCTGGGCCTGGTCATCGGCACCTTCGGCCATGCCGGCGACGGCAACCTGCACCCGACCATCGTGTTCGATCCGCGGGACGAAGCCTCGGCCGCCCGCGCCTACCAGGCCTTCGACGAGATCGTCCGCGCGGCGCTCGCGCTCGGCGGCACCATCACCGGCGAGCACGGCGTGGGCAACCTCAAGCGCGACTACCTCACGGCCATGGTGGGCGAAGCCGAGCGCGCGCTCATGGCGCGGGTGAAGACGGCCTTCGACCCCAAGGGCATCTTGAACCCCGGCAAGGCCATCTGAACGCGCTATCGCTGCTCGGTATGAAGCTTCTCCTTGCCCTCGGCGCCCTCGCGCTCGGGTCCGCATGCGGCGAGCGGGCCGCACCGCCGACGGCCACCGCGCCGCAGGCCAAGGTCGCGCCGATCCCACCCATGGAGGCGTCGCGGAGCCGGGGCCCGTGCGCCGACCTCGACTACTGCGCGTGCACCGCCAATCCCGCGTGCCAGGCAGAGCTCACCGAGACCGGGTGCATGTGTCCCTGCGACTTTGCCTGCGCCGCGCCGCAGGCCGGCTGCCTTTGCGCCTGTGGCGGAAAGCGATTTTTGCGATGCGAGCCCAGCGCCCCGAGCGCAAAGACGGCGCCGCAGCCCCCGGCGCCGAGCTCCGTCCTCGGCGCCACTGGGCCACTGCCTGCCTGCGACGAGGCGCGGACCCATGTACCCTGCATCGGTCTTCTGCAGGCCATGTGCTACGTCTTCTCGGGTCCGAACGGCAGCGCTGCCCCTGTCGAGTGCCCCACGCCGCCCCCGTTGCCAATCGGGGATGCGTGCAGCCGCACCGCGCAGTGCGTGGGCGTAAGCGACGAGGGATGCTGCGTGGGTTGCTCCGATCCGATGCAGACACGCATTCCTTTGGCCTGCGCAAAGTCCATCGAAGCCGCCAGCAGCTGCGACGGCATTCGCCGGGTGCTTCGCTCCAAGACCTGCGCGCTTCGCTGAAGGTCAGGCGGGCCGCAGCACCATGAGCGCCACCGAGAGACCCAACGGCACCAGGATCACCAGCGCCGGCACCAGGCCCTTTCGCTCTTCCTTGCCCGCCCGGTAGAGGATGCCGTTGATGGTGACGAGCGACGCCAGCATGGTGCCCACGAGCCACGTCGAGAAGAGAGCCACCTCGGTTTGCCAGGTGAGCGCGATGCCGAAGACCCACACCAGACCGAAGCCGGGCGCCGCAAGGAGGTAGGCGAAGCGCTGGCGATCCGGGTAGTGCTGCGACAGCGCGGTGCCCACGCAGCCGCTCGCGTAGAGCAGCACCGAGAGCAGCTTGCCGAGCAGCAGCCAGCTATGCAGTGAGGGCATGCGCGCGGGCGTCCGCTTGCGTCAATGGAAGATGGTGTTGTTGAGACCCGCCACGATGACGCCCACGATGCTCTCGCCGGCGATGGTGCCGGCGGAGATGGGGATGATGTATTTTTCGGCCCAGGCCTTGTTCACCTTGGCGGCGATCTCGGCGATGACCGCTCCGAGGAACATCGAGAGCGGAGCGGTGAACGGCAGAATGAGCCCGAGACCGATGCCGGTGGCCGCAGGAATGAACTTCTTGTGCTTGGGGAAGGCGAGCTCGAGGGCCGCCAGCCCGGCGCCCACCACCAGCCCGATGGGAATCATGGTGCGCGCCATGGGGTGCAGATTCTCGATGCCGTACTTGAAGAGCTCCGCCACGGCCTTCCACTGCTGGGCGCCGGGCGCGGGAAAGCTGGGGTCCTTGCCGTCGACGCCGAGGAGCGCCGTGGCGTCGGGGACGAGCATGAAGAAGCCGATGGTGGAAGCGATGGCGCCGGTGACGATGCCGGCCGCCTGCGCGAGGAACTGCCGCCGCGGGTTCGCGCCGAGGAGGTAGCCACTCTTCAGATCGTTGAGGAGGTCGGCGGCGGCGAGGCCCGCGCCCGAGGTCACGGACGCGGTCATGAGGTTTGCGGTGTAGCTCTGGGGGATGAGCTTGCCGAACGTGAGCTGCATGATCTTGCCCATGGCGCCGCCGGGCGTGATGTCGGTCTCGCCGGTTGCGCGGCAGGAGACGATGCCGAGAAGGAACGTCATGAGCACGGCCAGCGCGCCGAACTGCGGCGGGATCTCCATGAACATCCAGCCCATGACGATGAGGCCGACGGCCGCGATGGCCACGCCGCCGATGAACCATGCGGTGGGTACCTCTACCTCGCGGGTATCGACCTCGGCGCCTTGATCGTTGGTCACGCGGTAGGGCGATTGCGCCGGGGCCGTCTTCTTGGTGAGGCCGCCGACCGCGCGTGCGATGGACCGCCACTGACCGGCAAAGGCCGTGAGCCCGTGCGCCACCATGAGCGGGGCGCCCAGCCAGATGCCGATTTCTTTCCAGGCCTTGCCGGCCGAGGTGGCAGCGCCGACCCAGTTGCCTGAGGCGTTTTGCCAGACGTTCTCGAGAGCGTGGGGGCCGAGGAAGATCACCAGAAAGAGCCCGCCCACCACCATCCACACGGTGGTGCGGACACCGACGATCATGCCGGCGGCCAGCAGCACGAAGCTGTGGTCGAGGCGCATCGTCCAATCGGAGAAGTTCCAGTCTTTGACCCACGGGTCGAGGGTCTGCGTCTCTTTGTTGAACTTGAAGCTGTGGGTGCGGAACATCCGCGCGTTCTCGGTGAGAGACGTGGGAAGGAGGCCTTTGATCCAATCGAAGGCCCGGGAGCTGTCCGGAAGCAGCGAGGCGCGCTCGATCTTCTGGGTCGCCGCGTCTACGTGCTTGAGCACCTGCAGATCGGTGAGGACCTTCCACACCGCGCTCACCACCGCGAACGCCCCGAGCACGCGGGCCTTGGCGAGTGCCTCCTCGCCGCGGCTGTAGAGCCCTTGCAGCGTCACCGCGGCGGCGGTGCCGGAGGGGAACTTGAGGCGCTCGCGGTTGATGAGGCTGCGCTTGAGCGGGATGGCGATGGTGACGCCCAGGATGGCCAGGAAGAAGACCCACGGACCAAGCACCCACCACGGCTTGTGGGTGCCGCCGGGATTGGCCACCGTGACCGTGAGCATGAGCATCGCGGGGATGGCCGAGACCAGCGAGTTGCCAGTGGCGTAGCCGGCCGACGACGCGGTCGAGACCATGCAGGTGTTCTCGAGGATCGACATGGGCGTCTTCCACACGCCGGACTTGTGAAGCGACGTCGAGAAGGTGAAGGAGAGGATGCAGGCGGTGAGATTCACCCCCAAAAACCAACCGGTCTTCAGCCCGATGTAGATGTTGGTAAACGAGAGGAAAAAACCCAGGAACGTGCCCATCGCCACCGCGCGAAGCGTGAGCTGCGGGACGTCGCCGCGGTAGGCGCGCTCGTACCACTCGGTCTCGCTGAACTTCTGGACCTCTTCGGGGGAGATCTCCAGAGGCTTGGACGCTGCGAGCTCGGATTCCGTGAGCGGGGGTTGTTGCAGGATCGCCATGGGGGCGGCATCTTGCCGCATTCCCCAGCAAATGACTACTGTCCGAGGCCGAACGCCCGGGCCAGCCGCGAGTAGCTCGCCTTGCGCGCTGCGTGACTGTGGCAGTTGCTCATGAGCATGAGCTCGTCGGCCTCGCCCTCGCGCGCCGCGGCGACCAGTCGCTGCGGCAAATCGTCCTCGGTGCCGACGAAGCCCCGCGCGCCGAAGGCCCGCACCACGTTCGTCGCCTCCTCGTCCCAGGTGAACGCGCGCGCCTCTTCCAGGCTCGGGTGGGGCCAGTCGCGCATGCCCCGGGCGAAGCGTAAGGTCGAGAGCGCAGCGCCTCGCGCGAAGTCCTCGGCCTCTTCGGCGGTGCCGGCGCAGAGCGCGAACGTGGCGAGGATGGCGCGCGGTTCGCGCGAGGTTGCCGACGGTCGAAAGGTGCGACGATAGGTGCGAAGTACATCGAACGCCTCGGCCGGGTTGATGTGATGCGCGAAGGCGAAAGGCAGGCCATGTTCCGCAGCGTAGCGGGCGCCGGAATCGGTGGACCCGAGGATCCACGTCGCCGGCGACGCGACGCCCACGGGCGCCGCGCGAATGCCGCCGGCGTAGGGCTCGCGCGGCGGGCCGTCGTCGGCCAGATAGGCGAAGAGCTCGGCCGCCTGCTCGGGAAAGTCGTCGCCGGTACGCGCGGCGCCGGGAGGCAGCTTGGTGAGCCTTCGCAGAGCGGCTGCGGTCTTGGGGTCGGTACCCGGGGCGCGCCCCAGGCCGAGATCGATGCGCCCGGGGAAGAGCGCCGAAAGCACCCGGAACAGCTCGGCCACCTTCAGCGGACTGTGATTCGGCAGCATGATGCCGCCTGAGCCCACACGAATCGAGGTGGTCGCCGCTGCAACCTGGCCGATCATGATCTCCGGCGCCGAGCAAGCCAAGCCCCCGGCGTTGTGGTGCTCCGCCAGCCAGTAGCGGGCGAAGCCCAACGCCTCGACGTGCTGCGCCAGATCGATGGTGCGTCGCAACGCTTCGCCGGCGCTCGAGCCCGCAGCGACGGGAGACACGTCGAGGACCGAAAGGGGGAGCGTCGCCACGGGCGCCAGCATACGCCCGCGCGCGGCGCGCGAGCTACCGTGGCGGGACCGCCACTGGCACGCGATAGAGCGGCGGGCGCTGCCTCCGCGGTGGCGTGGGTGGACCCCCGTCGCCGAGGGCGATCTCGCTCCCGAAGACCAGCCCCCAGATGGGATCGCCATGAATGAGCCGCTGCTCGATGCCGAAGAAGTATCCGGAAGCGAAGGAGAGGTCTTCGTAGCGGCGGAGCGGCGCGAAGCGCGCGTAGGTGCCGAAGGCGTAGTCGACCCGCCACGGCTCGTCGGGCGCCGACACGCCGATGAGCTGCGCCCGGGCCACGAGTCGTGCGCCCGTACCGGCGTCGACCTCGAAGCGCGCTTCTTGCGGCAGCTCCAGGGCGAAGGGCAGGCGATGGGTGGTACCCATGGTACCGATGCCGGAGAAGAGCCCGACGAAGCCGGTGGGCGAAACCATGTATCCCACACCGATCGGAAACAGGTGGGCCGAGAGCGCGTAGCCGAGCGGCGCGCTCACGCCCATGTCGAAGTCGAAGCCCGCGCCGTAGCCCAGGCCATTGCCGTAGAGCCCACGCGCCGACATACCGAGCTTGGCGGCGCCGCGATACCCGTCGGTCGCGCCCGGGTATCGCGAGGCGTCGACCCGCGCCAGGAGCTGCACCGAGGTGGCCAATCTGGTGGCGGCGCGGAGATCGTCACCGGGCCGCGCGGGTCGCGACATACCCGACTCGGGCTCTCGTCGGTGCGCGTCGGTGGCGAAGCCGATGCGCCCGGGATTCACCGGCACCGTGATGCCGGGCGGCCAGAAGTGGACCCCCACGGGCAGCGTGAACAGTTGCACCTCCACCCCCTCCTTCAAACCCAGTCGCAGCGCCAATGGCGCCGCTGCAAGCACCACACCGGTACCGCCTTCGGTGCGCGCCGCGCCCACCCAGCCCACCCAGTCCTTGCCGATGGCGGTGCTCGGCAGCTCGATGGCAATGCCGCATTTGCGCAGGAGATAGGCGACGTAGGTGTTGGCGTTGGGCCCGGGGAACATACGGTAGGGCCCCACGTCTTCGCGGTAGCCGCGCGACGCCTCGGCCAGGCAGGCGCTCTTCGCGGCGAGCTCTTCCGGTCCGTAGTCGATGCGCCCATGCACCATCACGTCGCCGCCGCCGTAGCCTCGGTACGGATTGACGGCGCCCGAAACGTTGCCGTTCTCGTAGGTGGTAAAGGTGGAGGTTCGACTCGCCGGCGCGTGCACCACCAGCCATGCGCTCCGCGACACCTCGTCGAGCGGCGGGTAAAACTCCCCGGACACGGCTGCGATGTACCCGCCGCTGCCCAGCTCCCCCGGGAGCATGGCCGTAGGGCGTGGGAGCGCGCATGCGCTGGCGGCAAGGCACACCGAGAGGGCGGTCAGGCTCGCGCCTGAGGAGCGACGGGAGAGGGGCTTCTTGAGCATCGGCCGTGAGAGGGAAGGGGGGGATCCGAGGAACGGTCTGAACCACGCTAGCTTACAGGGGCTGACCCCTGTCCTGTTCGCCGCGGCTCAGGGGTGCTAAGGCGTTTTCGCCCGTGGATCCCGCCGAAGCCCGCTCTCGCATCGTTCGACCGCCGGGCTGGCTTGCGCCCGGACCGCAGCCGCGCGGCGCAGCTGGGGAGCCCGATTTGGTCCCCTCGTCGGAGGAAGATCTCTCGTTTCTCACTGGCGACTTTCGCATCTTCCAGCGGCGCGTCGGTCACCGATGGTCGATGGACGACTTCGTGACCGCCGACGTCGCGCTCCAGGAGGCGGCGAGCCTGGGAAACGTGCAAACTGCACTGGACCTTGGGTGCGGCGTCGGTTCGGTGCTCATGATGGTGGCCTGGGGTCTGCCCGAGGCGAGGCTCCTGGGGGTGGAGGCGCAAGAGGTGAGCATGGCCATGGCGCGGCGATCGGTGCGCTACAACGGCATCGCCGGGCGCTGCGAGGTGCGCCATGGCGATCTGCGCGACGCTTCGATCGTCGATGCCGGACGCACCTTTCGCCTCGTCACCGGCACGCCGCCCTACTTTCCCCAAGGGCATGGCACGGTGTCCGCCAAGATTCAGAAGGAGCCGTGCCTCTTCGAGACCCGCGGCGGCCTCGAGGCCTATTGCGAGCGCGCGGCGGCGCACCTGGCGCCGGGGGGGCGCTTCGTGGTGTGCGAGACGGCGCAAGACCCGTTGCGGGCGGATCGCGCGGCGGCGGCCCACGGGCTCCGGATTGCGCGACGCGTCGACATCGACCCCCGGGCCGGAAAGCCCATCCTCCTCGTGGTCTACGTCATGGGCCACGCTGCCGACGTTGCCGAAGAAGCGCCGAAGACGCGGTTTCGCGTGCGCATCGAAGACGGCACCATCGCGCCCGAGATGCACGCGGCGCGGGCGCGCATGGGGCTTCCGCCGCTCCCCGACGCACCGCGGTAGCGTCTCAGGCGAGCGGCAGCGCGAAGAGCTGCCGCGCGTTCTCGCCCAAGAGCAGCGGCAGATCGTGCTCGGCGATGCCCCACGATGCAAGGTGCTGGAGCTCCCGGTCCCAGGCGTAGGGCAAGTTCGGAAAATCGGTGCCGTAGAGAATGCGCGAGGGCCGCATCGACAAGAGATGATGCGGCGGCTCGATGCCGAAGTAGTGCCCGAGCATCATGGTGGTGTCGAGCCACAGGTTGTCGTGCCGCTCGAGCAGGCGCGCGTAGTCGTCGAACTCGTCGGCGCCGAGGTGCGGCACGCAGAGCTTGAGCTTCGGGTAGGCGGCGAGCACGCGCGCGGTTCGCTCGGCCGCGCATACCGCGTGGGTGTCGACTTTGTACGCGTCGCTCGTGGGCTCGCGGCCGGCGTGCATCACCAGCGGCACGTCGTGGCGCACACAGGCGTCGTACACGTCGGCCAGGCGGTCCTCGTCGGGCGCGAAGCACTGCACGTGGCAGTGGAGCTTGACCCCGCGGAGGCCGCTCTCGATGGCGCGATCGACGAGGGCGCCGGCGCCCGGCTCGCCGGGAAACACCGTGGCGAGGCCGGTCACGTCGGGGTGCCGCGCCGCCGTCTCGCGCATGAACTCGTTCATGGCCTCGGCCATGCCGGGCTTGTGGGCGTAGTGCAGGGCCACCATGTGGCGCACGCCGCGGGCTCGCAAGAATTCCACCACCTGGTCGGCCTGGAGCTTGTAGCGAATGGGCCAACCGTGGGTGTCGAACCAGCGCCAGATGGCCTCGAAGAGCTTCGGCGGAAAGAGGTGCACGTGCGCGTCGACCACCCAAGGCAGCCGCGGATCGACCTGCGCTCCCTCGGCGTCGCCCGCCGCGGGGAGCGGAAGGCGCATCCCGTCGGCGCACGGCGTAATCACGCGATCTCCCGTGCGAGCTGGGTCAGAAAAGTGCGGAGAAACTGCACACGTTCTTCGGCCATCTCTCGGGCCTTTTGAGTGTGTAGCCTCTCGGGAATGCGCAAGAGCTTCTTGTAGAAGTGGTCGATGCCCCACAGCTTGTCGTCGGGCTCGCGGGCGGCGCAGAAGGGATCGTCCGGCGCGTAGAACGGCCGCTTCATGTCGGCGCAGGTGGCGAGGCAGCGGGCCACGCCGATGGCGCCGATGGCATCGAGCCGGTCGGCGTCCTGAAGAATGCGGGCCTCGAGCGCGTTCGGCTGCGCGCCCTTGGAGAACGCGTGGTCTGCGATGGCGCTGGCGACCGCCTCTACGAAGGCCTCGGGGAGCCCTTCGCGGCGGAGCAGCTTCGCTGCCTCCTCCGCGCACACGTCGCCGGAGCGATGCGACTCCGGGTGGTTCTTCGGATAGTTGAAGAGCTCATGGAGGAGCGCAGCGGTGGTGACCACATCGTGGTCCGCGCCCTCGGCGTCGGCCAGCATTCGCGCGTTCTTCACCACCCGCTCCACGTGGGAAAAGTCGTGGGCCGGCTCGGCGCCCTCGAGGCGCGCGCGCGCTTCGTGGCGCAGCCTTGCGAACAGGGCCTCGTCGATCATGGCAGACCCGCGCCACCCTGCGGGCGGACGCCGCGTCGGTCGAGCGCGGGATCGCCCAGCGGCGGCGGCACGAACGCCTCGATGGCGTCGAGGAGCGCGCCGGGATCGGTCGCCACGGTGAAGAGGCGTTCGTGCTCGCCCGCCACGAATTGCTGGTCCACCGCCACGCGAATGAAGGCGAGGAGCGCGTCGTAGAACCCATTCACGTTCAGGATGCCAATGGCCTTGGCGTGCAGGCCAATCTGCGACCAGGTGATCATCTCGAACAGCTCCTCGAAGGTGCCGAAGCCGCCGGGCAGCGCCACGAAGGCGTCGCTCTCGGTCTCCATGGCCGCTTTGCGCTCGTGCATCGAAGGCACGATGCGCAGGTCCGGGAGGCCGTCGTGGGCGATCTCCTTGCTCACCAGCCAGGTGGGGATGATGCCCGTGACGTGCGCCTTTGCGTCGAGGGCGCCGCGCGCCACCTCGCCCATGAGGCCCACCTTCGCGCCGCCGTACACCAGCGAGTGCCCGCGCTCACCGAGGCCTTTGCCCAAGGCATAGGCGGCGGTCATGAAGGCCGGATCGCGGCCGGGGCGGGACCCACAATATACGGTGATGCGCACGACGCTCCCTTACCACAGGGCCTCGGTCATCGAAACGTCACCGGCGGCCCTGCTTGCGCCGGGGGCGGGAGATCCTTACCCTGGTGCCCATGACGAAACGTGTGTTCTCGCTCCTCGTGGCCTTCGCCGCGCTTTTCGCCGTCTCGCTCGGCGTGCCGGGTTGCCAAAACTACGACCAGCTCGTGGCCAAGAACGAGACCTGCAGCGCAAAGTGGGCCGACTACGAGGTGCAGCTCCAGCGCCGCGCAGACCTCATCCCCAACATCGTCAACACCGTGAAAGGGTCGGCGAAGTACGAGCAAGACACGCTGACGCAGGTCACCAAGGCGCGCGCCGAGGCAACCTCGGTGAAGCTCAGCGGCGACGACTTCAGCGACGAATCCAAGGTCGCTGCCTTTCAGAAGGCGCAGTCGAACCTCGGCAGTCTCGGCCGGCTCCTGGTCTCCAACGAGAAGTACCCCGACCTTCAGGCCACCAAGGGCTTCTCCGACCTGCGGGTCGAGCTCGAAGGCACCGAGAACCGCATCGCGCGCTCGCGTGAGCAGTACAACGACGCCGTGCGCGACTACAACACGGAGCTCGGAAAGATCCGCGGTCAGGCCATCAACAAGGTCACCGGTATGCCCTTCAAGCCGCGCGTGTACTTCAGCGCGAACGCCGACGCCAAAGACGCGCCCAAGGTCGACTTCACCAAGTAGGCAGCGCCATGCTCACCTCCGCTTCGACCGAAACCGCTCCGCGCGGCATGCACTGGCCGCGCTGGGCGCTGTCGCTCCTCGGGGCGCTCTCGCTGCTGCTCTTCACGCGGGTCGCGTTGGCGTACACGCCGCCGCCCCTCGACGGGCCGGTGAACGATCCGAAGGGCCAGCTCACCAGCGGGGAAAAACAGGCGCTAGTCACCAAAATACTCGGCATCAAGGCAGCCCGGGGCTACGAGATTGCGGTCTTCTTGCCGTCGTCGCTCGAGGGGAACGCCATCGAAGACGTGGCGTACGACACGGCGCGGGCGTGGAAGCTCGGAGCGCAAGGCAAGGACGACGGCGTTCTTCTGGTCATTGCCACCAAGGAGCGGAAGATCCGCATCGAGACCGGCAAGGGGGTGGGCGGCGCGCTCCCGGACCTGGTCGCCAATCGCATCATCAAGGACGACATCGGGCCGCAGCTGAAGGCCAACCGCGTCGGCGCTGGCGTGGAGGCAGGGGTCGATGCCATCGACGCAGCGCTGGCCCAAGACGCCACAGGCGTGTCGCCGCCCGCCAAGAAGGCGCCGCCTCCGGCCAGCGCGGGGGGCGTCGCGGGGGTGCTGGTGGTGCTCTTCGTCATCGGCGCGGTCGGCATTCTCTTCTTGTTCCTCATCGTGCGCTTCTTCATGGGGCTCACCGGCGGCGGCCGCTCGAACGGCTATTCGGTGGGCAATAACAGTTGGTCTTCGGGCTCGTCGTGGTCGTCCGGCTCGGATTCGTCGTGGTCATCCGGGTCGTCCGACTGGTCGTCGGGCGGGGGCGGAAGCGACTTCGGCGGGGGCGGCGGCGACTTCGGCGGGGGCGGCTCGAGCGGCGACTACTGAACGGGATCGCTCCCGCGCCGCAGATAGGCCGAGCATCGGGCATGAGCCTCGAACGCGCCATTTTCCAAGGCTGGGTTCGCGCGGCGCCGCGAGGGCTCGCGGGCGAGCGCGGCCGCGCGTTTGGCGCCCACCAAGATTGACGTCGCGCGAGCGCATCCTTTACGTTCCTGGTTAATGTCTGCGAGCGGAGAAGCGGTTCCGGAGCATGCCAAAAGCTCGTCTTCGGCGATCGGGCGCTACGAGCTGTTGGCCCGTCTCGGGCGCGGCGGAATGGCCGACGTGTTTCTCGCGCTCTCTCGGGGCGCAGCAGGCGTGCACAAGCTCGTGGTGGTCAAGCGCCTTCGCCCCGGCGTTGCCGAAGACCGGGCGATGGTGGAGATGTTCCTCGACGAGGCACGCCTTGCGACGCGCCTGAACCACCCGAACATCGTCCACACCTACGAAGTGGGCGAAGCCGACGGTGGGTACTTCATCGCCATGGAGTACCTGCAAGGCCAGCCGCTCAGTCAGTTGCTTCGCAACGACAAGGCCCGGGCCCGGCTCACGCCGGCCATGTGGTGCCACATCATGGCGCAGGCGCTCGCCGGCCTGCAGCACGCGCACGAGCTCAAGGACTACGACGGCGCCCCGCTCGACATCGTCCATCGCGACGTCTCGCCGCACAACGTCTTCATCACCTACGACGGCGACGTCAAGCTGGTGGACTTTGGCATCGCCAAGGCAACGGTGAACACCTCCGAGACCGCCACCGGCATTCTCAAGGGCAAGGTCAACTACATGTCGCCGGAGCAAATTCGCGGGCAGGTCGATCGCCGCGCCGACGTGTTCGCGGCCGGGCTGACGCTCGCCGAGGCGCTCACGGGCAAACCGGTCTTCAAGGGCGAAGCGGTGGTGGTGCTCAACAAGATCTTGAACGAGCCGATCCCCAAGCTCAGCGAGGCCTGGCCCGAGGCTCCTGCCGAGCTCGAGGCGATCCTCGCCAAGGCCACCGACTCCCGTGCTGCGCTGCGCTACGAGACAGCGGACGACTTCCGGTCCGCCCTGGTGGAGTACTCGAAGGCAGCGGGAACCACGGTCCGCGACGCCGAAGTCGGCCGCGCCATCACCGAGGTCTTTCTCGAGACCAAGGAGCACTTCGCCCGCTTCCTGAGCTCGTGCATGACCGACGCGGGAGGCCAGTCGCCGCGGACGCGATCGAGCCGTCCCTCGTTCCCCGCGGTGACCCTACCGACCGGCGTCTACCCGCTGCTCGGCGACAACACGGCCTCCGGCACCACCGGAAGCGCGAAGCGACCCTTCTCGCTCGCCCCCGAGGCGGTATCGCGGGTTCGCGAGCGTCCGCGCCCGACCATCCTGTGGGGCGCCGTTGCGGCGCTGCTGCTGCTCTTCGGCGGCCTGGCCCTCGCCTTCGGCCTGTACGTCCGACATCCGGCCGACCCCGGGCCTGCGGCGCCTTCCGCCGCCGCCCGTACCGCGATGCTCTCGCTCACGAGCGTTCCCCCGGGGGCTGCCATCGAGCGCGACGGCAATTTTCTCGGGCACACACCGGCTACCCTGGAGCTCGCGCCGGGCGCCCACACCCTTTCGCTTTCGCTTGCCGGCTACGCCCCCGAGTCCCTCGTCGTCGAGCTCGCGCCGGGCGTCGCGGTTGCCTCGCGGGTGGTGACGCTCAAGGCCGTCGCGGCGTCGGCCCAAGGCGCCACGCAGGCGCCCAAGGCCACCGGCGCGGCGACGTTCGCCGGCCGTTGGCCCTTGCCGAAGACCGGTGGCGGTCCGTTGGCCGTCCCCAGCGTGCCTGCCACGCCCACGTCCACGCCTTCCGCGGCCAGCGCCGCAACCACAGGCACCCTCTCCTTCAACACCTTCCCGTGGACCCGCGTGTCCGAGGGCGGTCGCGCGCTCGGCACGACTCCGCTCTATCGCGTGCAGCTGCCTGCGGGGTCCCACACCCTCACGCTCGACAATCCCGACGAGGGGATTCATTCGTCGTATACGGTCACCATCAAGGCTGGCGAGCTCGTGAGCCGGAGCATCGAGGTTAAGTGAGCAACGTTTCGCTTTCGGGTGCGGCACTACTTCTGTCGGCGTCGGCGCTCGCCTGCATGGTTGGCTGCAAGGACGACGTGACCCAGGTCCCCGCAGCTCCCACGCCGGCGCACTACCAGGTTTCGTTTCCCTCGACCGCCGCCGCCGTGGGGGCCGACACCGTGCAGGTGACGGTGTTCGACGTGCCCGCTGCAGACGCCTCGCGCGCCGGAGAGGACGCCAGCTGCCTGACCCTCATCACCAAGGTCCGGAGCAACGCCGATCTGCCGAAGGCGCCCACGCGCCTGGCGCAGACCGAGCTCGTACCGATGTGCAGCCTGCTCTCGGCTTCTGCCGATGCCGGCGCGGCGCCAGGCCGTCTGGGCGAGATCAGCTACGGCCGCCGAGCATTCCTGGCTACCACCAAGCGCGGCACCGCAGACTACTTCGTGGGGTGCGTCGAGGCGACCGTCTCGTCGCGCGACTTCACGGTCGACATTCCGGTGCTCCCGGTGAACGAGACCACGCTCCCGCCGGCCACGGCGTGCGCTACCCTCGGCGAGAAGTGCGCGGGCAGCTGCAAGTAGCCGCCGCCCGCGACGACCTGCGGGTCAGCGGCAGCGCTCGGTTCCGCAGAAGATGATGGGCGAGATGCCGGCGCGATTGGGCGGCAGCTGCTCCTCTCGGGTCTTGCCAGACGTGGCGATGAAGTAGGTGCCCACCGCGCCGGCAGCCACCACCGCGCCGGTGGCGATCCAGAAGATGGGGCTCGCGAAGATGCTCTTCGAGCCGCTCTCGGTGCGGCCCCGCGCGCCCGGGTCGACCACCGCCTTGGCCTCCACCAGCGCCGTCTTCGGCGCCTGTGGGCTGCCGACCTCGAACACGATGCTCTCGTTCACGTCGCGCGCCTGAACGTAGTAGTCGAGCCGCGACTCGCCCGCCGGCACTGTGAAGTCCACCGATTGCGCGCCGCCCGGGAGGGTCTTCACCTCGAAGGTGCTCTTGGCGCCGAACCGATAGCCGATGACCAGATCGTGCACGGTGTGCGTGGGGTCGCGCGGCGTGGCGCGCAGGGTCGCGGTCGAGCCTTGACGCAGCGCCGAGACGCTCGCCTCTACGCCTGGCTTCGAAGGTTGCTGACGCCAGTAGCCGCGGGCCTCCTGGTACGGCTGCTGCACCTTGGGCCCAAAGCTCTTGTCGACCATGCCGTCGGGGTCGTAGGTGAGCAGGAGCACGAACGCCTCACGGGCCTTCTCGTCGTCGCCCAAGCTGGCCCGAGAGATGGCGAGGATGCGGTAGACGCGCACCAGCTGATCGTGGCTCAGGCCCTTGCGCTTGGAGAGCTGCTCGGCCCGGCGCACCGCGTCCTCGTACGAGAGCTGCCCGTAGGCTGCCTCGGCGGCGGCCACGTCGGGCTCGAGCGTGGCGTCTGCGGCGCGCGCACTGCCGCTCGAGAGCGAGAGCGCGCAGGAGAGCGCCAGGGCGCAGGGGATCGCGAGCCAGGTCGCCTTGGTCGCGTTCTTCATTTCAGATCCTCTACCGTCAGTCCGAGCGAGGGTGCGCTGGCGAATTTGCCTGCGTTCACCTGGAACACCACGAAGTTGGCGACCACCTCGCCATAGTCGTCGAAGTCCACCGGGCCCGACGCGCCGTCGTAGTCGATGTCTTGCCCGGCCCGGATGGCCACCATTGCGTCGGCCAGCTTCGCAGGCGAGAACGCCGCTCCCGGTGGGCGCGAGACCTCGAAGAGCGCGTCGCGAATTTTCTTTCCGTCGGTGGTGGTGCCGGCGCGCTGGATGGCGAGCGCAGCGAGGATCGCGGCGTCGTACTGGTTGGCAGAGTATCCGGGCAGATCGGCCGCTGCCGCGCCGCTCAGCTGGAACAGCGTCTTGAACTCGTTGGCCTGCGGCGTTTGCGGGCTGAGGTCGAAGTTCATGATGTAGATGCCCTCGGTGGAGGTGGGCGAGAGCGGATCGGCCGGGTTGTCGCGGCCCTTCACCAGCGTGTCTTCGGACTTCATGCCGTTGGAGCCGATGGAGACGAAGGAGCTCCAGTCGCGCGAGACGTCGGTCGCGATGGCCTTCTTGAAGGAGCGCATGTACACCGCGCCCACCGCGGGAAATGCGATGATGGCCTGGCAGTCGGCCTTGGCGGCGATGATCTGCGCGACCGTTGCATCGTAGTTGGCCTGCGGGTCGACCGGGACCTTGACCGTGATGGCGGTGCTGCCGCCGAGCGCGGTCATGGCGCTGGTGATGCCCGCGGCGATGGGGTTGCCGTAGGCGTCGTCCTGATTGACGATGGCCACCTTGCGGCAGCCAGGTAGCGGCGCGCCGGCGTCGTCGAGGCCGGCTTCGCGGACCCCCGCGTCGGCGCTCGAGGAAGCGGGGAAGCCGCGGAAGAGCCGGATGGCGATGGCCTTGGCCTGGAGCGCATGCGACGCCGCCGTGCGGAAGAAGTAGCGGTCCTTCGCCGGCTCGGCGCCGTTGGTCACGGGCGTGCTCGCAGAAGGCGAGATGAGCACGGTAAAGGCCGCGGCCGCGAGCTTCTGGCCGTCGGGCGCCTGACCGGATCCGGTGGGGCCAATGATGACCGGCAGGTGGCGGCCGAGAAAGGCCTGCATGTTCGTCTTGGTGACGTTGGTGTCGGTGCGGTCGTCGACGATCTCGAAGCGCACCTGGCGCCCGAGGATGCCGCCCAGCGAGTTGATGTGGTTCTGCGCCACCCGCGTGGCGTCTTGTTCGCCCTTGCCGAACGCGGCGAGCGTGCCGGTGAGGGCGAGGTTGACGCCGATCACGATGGCGTCGTCGTCGCTGGCGTCGCTCTGCACGACGGCCGGAGCCGGTGGATTGGAGCTACAGCCATGGATCGCAGCGAGCGCCGTGGCAGCTCCCGTGAGGAAGATAGGAAGGTACGGCTTCATGGGAACCTCGCGTGCGGTACCGAAAGGGAGCCTCGGACCGTATCAACGGCGCATTCGCAACGTCAACGACCGGGGCACGTCAACCCACGCGGATTTCGTGAACTGGCGCGAAGCGGCGCAATTGCTGGATCCTTCCGCGCCCTCCTACGTACACTCCAGGTTCCCGCAGCCACGTCTGCGACCCACCGATTCGCGCGCCGAGGCCAACCATGGACGCCATTTTCGTGCTCACCCACGACTGCAACCTCGGCTGCTCGTACTGTTACGCGGGCCGAAAGTTCAAGAAGCCCATGTCCCGGGCCGTGCGCGACGCCGGCCTCGCGCTCGCCTTTGAGGGGCTCGAAGCGGGGGCCGCAGTGGAGCTCGCCTACTTTGGCGGCGAGCCGACGCTCGAGTGGAACCTGCTCGTCGACACCGCCACCCGCGCTCGCGAAACGGCAGCGGCCGGGGGCATCAAGCTCCGGCAGAGCGTCACCACCAACGGCACGCTCCTGACTCCCGAACGGGTGAGCGCCCTGGTGGACCTCGATTTTTACGTCGCGCTGAGCATCGACGGGAACCAGGCGGCCCACGAGGCCCATCGCCCGACCATGAACGGAAAGTCGAGCTTTGCCGACGTGTCGCGCGGCCTCGATCTGCTTCTCGCGGGCGGCAAGGCCTTCGAGACGATCAGCGTGCTCACGCCGGAGACGGCGCCCTTGCTGGGCGCGAGCGTCGAGTACCTCTTCGAACGCGGCGTGCCCCGCGTCACCGTGAACCCGGCCTACGAGGCGGTGTGGACCGACGCCGCCATCGCCCATTGGCAAGACGGCCTGGTGCACGCCGCCAAGGTCGTGGCGCGCGCGTTTCGCGACGGACGCATCGTGAGCTACTCGGCCTTCGACGCGAAGATCATCGCGCGCCTCAAAGGCGGCCTCGAGGCGGGCGATACCTGCACCCTGGGCGACGGCAGCGTGGCCATCGCGCCCGGCGGAAACCTGTACGCGTGCGAGCGAATGGTGGGCGAGGACGAAGATCTCCGCCACGTCATCGGCCACGTGGAGCGCGGCATCGACCCGCCGAAGATGCGCGCCAGCCGGGCCCAGATGCCCGACCACCACGCCACCAACGACGAGTGCGGCGATTGCGCCGAGCGCGGCCGCTGCGGCGCCTATTGCGCCTGCGCGAACCTCGCCGAGACCGGCAATGCCAGCATCGCCGGAGGCGTGCAATGCTGGCACGAGCGCGTCAACATGGAGATCGCCGACGCCCTCTTCGCGACCCTCACCGGCGAGCGAAACCGGTCGTTCGCCGAGTGGTTCGCGCTGGATCTCGACCGGCTACCGGCGCCCGTTGCCGCCGCTCCGGCCAAGCAGATCGCCACCACCAAGCGCCGGCTGGCGGTGGTTCCGTAGACGCACACACTGGCGCACACGGCATCGGCCGTACGCGTGGAACTTTTGCCGAGGTGAGTCGTCCAAGGAATCGTGCGGAAGAAGGAAGCGCCCGAGCGACTGCCGAATCGAGGCCCCGACGACGAGGTTCGTCCGCTTGCGCCCGTGTCCTCGCCTTCGCCCGACGCGGGCAGCCGCGGCCCGAGGCCGGTGGCCGTGGCGGTGGGGGTGGGGGTCACGATTCTGTCGGCGGGTGCGCTCATGGCGGCGCTGGCGCTTCCGCGCTCCCCTGCGATCTCCGGTGAAGAGCTGCGCGGGGCCTCGGTGGCGGTGCGCGCCTTGGCCGAGGAGCCGCCGCCACTTGCGGAGATCATCCTGACGCGGTTTCCCGCGGCTCCCGTGCCCACCACGGTGCGCGTGGTCCCCAACCCCCACCCGCCACGGCTCGGGGGCGCCATGATGGTGCCCATGAACGAGCTGTAGCTGGGCCAGAGATCGTTGCCGGCGGCCACGCGTACAAGGCGGATGGTTCTGAAGAAGACGCCGCCGAGCCGGCTCGAAGCTCGCGGACCGACCGACCCTGCGCGGCCGGTTTCGCCCCTCGCGTTTGGCCTAACGGTGGGTGGAGCGCTGGCAGCGAGCGGAATTCTGGCGGCGGGGGTGCTCATGGCGGCGCTGGCCCCGAGCTGCCCGCTGCGCGTGGTGACGCCGGAGGTCCGCGGCGCGGCGGGGGTTGAGCGATCGCTCGCGGACCCCGCCGACCCGGCGCCCGTTGCGGCGCCCTCATTTCCCGCGGCCGCGGTGCCCACCACGGTGCGCGTGGTGCCGAACCCGCACCCGCCCCATCTCGGGGGCAAGCCCGTGGCCCCGCGATTCGACCGCTGAAAGCATGGAACTTCGCTTCGCCACGTGCGTCTGACGGACGTGCAGAAGAAGCAAGCCCCGCAGCAGCTCGAGACGCGCCAGTGCACAGATGCCGTGCGCGCCGTGGCCCCGGTCGGGCGGTCGAAGGCCGCGACGGGGCGCGTGGCGGCGGCGGTTGCCACGGGGGTCCTGGCGGCCGGCACCTTGATGGCAGCGCTGGCGCCCGGAGCATCCGCCACGCTGGCCGGCGAAGCGCGGACCCACGCGGCGGCTTCGCGGACCCTCACCGCGACCGCCGAGCCGGAGCCCTTGCCGGCGATCGCCGATGGCTTTCCGCCGACCCCGGTGCCCACGACCGTCCGCCTGGTGCCCAACCCGCACCCGCCCCGCGCCGTCGCCGGCGGCATGCGGGCCCCCCACATCTCGCGCACGCCGGAGGTCCGCGACGGGCTTTGAGCCCACCGACATTGAACTTCTTGCAGACCTCGCGATGAGAATTTCTGAACGAATTCGCGAATTCGACCAGCAGCGGGATGACCGACATTGAACTTTCTGCGCCACGCAGAACTTTTCGGCGGGTTGCTTCGCTGCGCCCCGCTGCGATGCGTCGGGCTCTCGTGCCGGTGGGCCCCCGCTTCCGCCCGCAGTGGCGGGGCCGCCGACCTCCGGGCACTAACCGGCGCGTGCTACATGGCTGTCATGCGCACGGTTGCGGCCCCCCTGCTCGCCCTGTTTGCGGCGGGCTGCAGTAAGGACGTGGGCCGACCGCAGGCGCGCCCGGGACCGCCGGCAGTCGCGGCGCCCGCATCGACGCCCAGCACCACGCCCGCGGCGCTCCCCAAGGTGGCCGCCGCCATCCCCGCCGACTGGTCGACGCTTGCGACCAAGCTCGGGTTCGTCGTGCGGTATCCCGGCGCCACCTTCGTCGCCTCCGAGCAGGGCGCGGTGGTGAGGCTCGAGAGCACCCTCGCGCGCGAAGGGCTGAGCGGCCAGAAGAACGCGCCGAAGCACCGTTTCGCCCTGGTCATCACCCAGCAGAAGGGCGCGGCCATCGACGTCTTCCGCGGCGAGACCTTCTTTCCCACCTTGTTTCCCGGGCAGACCGAAGCGAGCTTCGCAGAGCAAGAGGCCTTCGCCGAGCGCGTGCGCACGCCCACCCTCGACGGATACCGCGTGCGCACCGGCGCCGAGGGGTACGACAGCGCGGTCTACGCGCTGGCCGGCGCGTTCATGCCAGGCAAAGCCCTGCGCGCGACCTGCACCACCCTGGGCGACATCCTGCACCCGAAGGTGGCCGCCGAAGAGCAGCTCTCCATCTGCGAGCGCGTCGTCGTGAGCATCGCCCCCTCGCCCTGACTCAGCGATCGCGCGGCGTGCAGTCTTCGACCCGGAAGAGCGAGACCGTGTCGCTTACCGGCGTGCCGCCCTGTCCGTAGCTGCTGGCTCCCACGCCGAAGTACGTCGGGTCGCCGGTGACGAGCTGCCGCGCGCCACTGTACACCACGGGCGTGAGGGCATCGACGGCGACTTCTACGGTGGCGTTGCCGTCGCCCTTATCGGTGTACTTTACAGACAATGTGTGGCTCTTGGTATCGCGCAGCGCGGCGCTCAGCCCCACCGGACGCGCCACCGCCAGGCGCGGGCCGTTGGTGGTGCAGTCGCCGATCGGGAGCTTTGCGATGCGTAGCTCGCCGATGGCTGTCTCCGGCGCGGTCTGCTCGTCGAAGGCGTCGAGGAACACCGCGTAGCCCGCGCTAAAGGTGCCGCGAAGGCCGCAGAACGCCAGCGAGCCCCCGCTCGCCCCCGCGGTGGGGGTGGGGGGATTCGCGGTGCCCCACTTGCCGATGATGAACGTGAGGCCCGAGGTACCGGCCGCCTCGGCGAAGCGGAAGTCGACCTTGCTGGTGAAGGTCACCGGCAGCGGAACCTCCTTCCAGTAGACGACGCCGGCCTGCGATCCGCCGCTGGTGAGCTTCGCGAACGGGGGAACGGCTGCGGGCATGAGCTGCGCGCTGCCCTGCGCGAACCAGTCGGCCTTGTCGAAGGTGCCGGTGATGGGGGCGCACGAGAACGCGGACGCATCGCCGGCGTCTCGGGAGGCCACCGCGTCGAGCCCCGCATCTACGGGCGTGGCCGCATCCACCGGGGCGGGGCCGCTGTCTCGCGCCGGGTTGGTCACCGGGTCCGCGTCTGGGGCTCCCACGATGCCGCCATCGAGGGGGTCGCAGCCCACCGCCACCACCAACGTGACCACGAAAAAGCGCCGCGAGAGCATGGCAGAGCCTAGCATGGTCTCGCGGCGATTACGTCTCCACTGGACGTTGTGGGGGGAATCAGGCGTTCACTGGATGCACATCATGCCCGGCTTGGCGCACATGTTCCGCAGCGGGTTGCAGCAGTAGAGGCCGCTCGCGCAGGTAGTGGTGCCGCACTTGATGCCGGCCTTTTTGAACACGGCCACTTTGCCGTCGTCGGTCTTCGTGAGGGTGAGCTGCGTCCCCGCGGCGTCGATCTTGGCGGTGTAGTCGCCGAGGATCTGCGCGAAGGCGTACGACGGGCGGTCGAACGAGGCGAGCGTGAGGTTGGCGCCGCTGGTCTTGAAGACGCCGGTGACGTCGAGGGTGGACGGGCAGGGGGCGCGCACACAGCGAATGTTGGCGTCGACCGAGGCATTGAACTCGTGACCGCGGAGCCCGCCGCCCAGCGTCTGCGCCAACTTGTGGGTGAACTCGATGCTCTTGATGGTGCCGGTGCCCTCCCAGGTGCCGGCCAGGGCGGAGACCCGGAGCTCGTCGGCGGTGGTGTCTTCGTCGGCGTTGTCGGCGGTTTCTGCGGCGCACCCGGTGCCCACGAGGGAGAGAGCGAGAAGCAGAGCCGAGAGTTTGAGCGCGTTCATGAAAACCTCGAAGCGGGGAGAGCGCCGAAGTACGGCGTCAGGAAGAATTGTGGGTTCGTGTAACACAGGAATCCAGCGAAGCAAGAACAACCATGGGCCCGTGGAATTCGCTCAAGCTTGGCTGCGCGGTGCCGTTTTTCCACGAGGTGATGCCCGCTCCTCCGTCCGTTGCGTCTCGGCTCCGGCGCTCCCTGGGCGTGGTCCTGTTCAACGCGTTCTGCGTTGCAGGCGTGGTGAGCTTGTTTCTTCCGCGCGACGATGACGACGCAGTGGCGCCCCGCACCGCGGCCACGGAACCCCCCGCAGACCTCGAAGGGGCGCGGCTCGCCCTCGGCGACCCCTACTGGCGATCGCTGCGCATTGGGAAGTCGCTGCAGCCGCCGTAGGGATCGCTCCGGCCCTGCCGGCTGGTGGCGTCGACCGTGTCGAGCACGTCGCCGCCGGCGCTTTCGCGGTTCACCAGATCGAGCAGCGCCTCCCGGGCGCGGGTCCGGGCGCACGTGCCGGTGTTGCCGAGCGTGGCCTCGAGCTTGGGCCGCGCTGCCAGGAGCGCCTGGCGCATGTCGCGGGCAGCCACGTCGTCGCGGCTCCACGAGCCCTCGCGGCCGGTGTCGCCGTCGAGAGTGTCGAGAAGGATGGCGGCCACGCCCGCCCGCACCCGTGCGTCGCGGTGATCGAGATAGCGAACGAGCACCGGCGCCGACTCGTTCTCGTGGGCATGACGGAAGGCGTGAAGGAGCGGCCGCATCTCGCCCTGCGCCACGCGAATCGCGTTGAATTCGGCGGCGATGCGGTGGGTGGGGAGCCAGCCGTAGAGCACCGTGGCCAGGGCGAGCGCCTCGGCCATGCGAAGGAGGAGCCAGGGCGCGCTCTTGTTCGTGTGTACTTTCCACGCAACGAAACCGAGGCCAGAGACCACCAGGGTGATGCCGAGGATGCCGACGATGCGCAGATCGGAGAGTCCGCTGAAGGCCACGTGCATGCCCAGACGCCGATAGGTTCCCGCCGCGAGCAACAGCGACTGACCGAGCCACGCGTAGGCCAGGAGCTTGAGCAGTTTCGAAGGAGCCTGCGTGCTCCGCCGGAAGAAGGCGCAGAGCGTTCCCGTGGCCGACAGGAGCGCCACCGTGAGCCAGAACGTGCCGGCGTGGGCGTAGTGTTGCGTATCCGTACCGGGCGGCGGCGAGCCGGCCCACAGGTATGCGGCGTCGAGGGCGTTGTACCCGAAGAAGAGCGCGTTGAGCGCGACCAAAGCGTTCTTGGCGATGGTGTCGGTGAGCGCCGAGCGCTCCGCGTGCGCCGAAGGCTCGGCCCGCGGCAAGGCCACCGGCGGCCGCAGGAAGAGCGCGCCGGCGGCGATGAGGACGCACCAGAAGAGCAGACGAAGCACGTTGGGCACCGGGATGGTCACCACCGCCAGCACCCGCGAGAGGGCCGCCTGAAGCACCGGGTTGGCCAGCGCAAAGATGCCTCCGAAGACGCCCACCAGGAGGATCGGAATGCCCGCCGTGAGCCCGAGGCGAGCCAGCGCAGGCTTGCGGATGCGCGGCCGGAGGGCCCGAGCGAAGGCGGTCTGCCTTATGAAAAACAGCGGAAATCCAGCCAAAAAGGCCCGGACGAACATCGGAAGGTCGACGCTGCGGACCCGCAGCGTGAGCGCCGAGACGAACAAGAGCAGGAAGGAAGACGCGACCAACACCGGCGAAGGCGCGTAGGCGCAGCGGAGCGCGGTGAGCGACGCAAGACCCATGAGCACGAAGGGGCGCGCCGAGAAACGTGCATTGTGCACACCAAGCAGGAGCAGCAGCGGCGCGAGCCCGAAGGCCGCTGCGAAGCCATACCCACCGGGCCGCTGCCAGAGCGCCACGTCGAAGAGGGCCACCCACAGCGCCAAGGCCAGGAGCTCGCGGGCGCTGGCACGACGCGGCCCGCTCGCCGGAAACATGCCCGGCGTCAACCATTGGGGCACCGAACGGTACGGCGAAGCGGAATGGTAGCGAAGCGATTCCGAGGGGTCGGCGCGGAAGGCCGACGGGGCGGAGGGCGAGGCCTGAGGATTCATGAACCATTGGACGCTTTTCGGCGCCTTTTCCTTCGCCCACTGGGGTGGGCTGGGGGACCGCTCGGTGCCAGGTTCCGACCGCTCGCGTTTCGCGCGCAAAAATTGCCGGAGCGCCGGACGCGCAGTGCGTTATTTCGGCGCCCGAAGCCGCGGCCTACGGTACAACCCCAGCGGTAAAACGTCGCTTGTCGCGTGGGCATCGAAACCCATCGCGCAACGTCACTCAGGATGCAGGGAGAGAACGCATGGCAAACCCCATAAGGCACGTTGGAGTCATCGGCGCAGGAGTCATGGGAGCGGGCATCGCCGCGCACATGGCGAACGCGGGGGTCAAGGTCACCCTCCTCGACATCGTGCCGCCCAACCTGACCGACGCCGAGAAGAAGGACCCCGCCGCGCGCAATCGCTTCGCCGCGGGAGGCCTCGACAAGGCCATCAAAAACCGCCCCGCGCTCTTCTTCCACAAGTCGAACGCGCGTCTCGTCTCGGTGGGCAACACCGAAGACCATCTCGAGAAGCTCTCCAGTTGCGACCTCGTCATCGAAGCCGTGGTCGAGCGCCTCGACATCAAGCAGGCGCTCTTCGCCAAGCTCGAGAAGATCCTGCCCGAGCACGCCATCGTGGCGTCCAACACGTCGGGCCTGCGCATTCACGACATGGTCGAGGGCCGCAGTGCCGCGTTCAAGAAGAACTTCCTCGTGATGCACTTCTTCAACCCGGTTCGCTACATGAAGCTCCTCGAGCTCGTGGTGGGCCCGGACACCGATCCGAACACGCTGGCCGTGGTGCGCGGCTTCGGTGAGAACTCCCTCGGAAAGGGCATCGTGGTGGGCAAAGACACCCCGAACTTCATCGGCAACCGCATCGGTATCCACGCCATGATGACCACCATCCACCAGATGTTGAAGGACGGCCTCACCCCGGAGGACGTCGACAACATCACCGGGTCGCCCATGGGGCACCCCAAGAGCGCCAGCTTCCGCACCGCCGATCTGGTGGGCCTCGACACCTTCGTGCACGTGGCCGACAACTGCTACGCCGCGCTGAAGCAAGACGAAGAGCGCGACGTGTTCCAGGTGCCCGCCTTCATTCGCACGATGGTGGAGAAGAAGCTGCTCGGCAACAAGACCAAGGGCGGCTTCTACAAGAAGGAAGGAAAGGACATCCAGACCTTCGACCCCGTAAAGTCGGAGTACCGGGCCAAGGCGGGCGACGACGCCATCAAGGGCGTCACCAAGAACATCGCCAAGCTCGAGGAGCCGTCCGCCCGCGTGAAGGCCCTGGTGGCCGATACCGGCAAGGCCGGCCAGTTCGCGTGGAAGGTGCTCGCGCCCTCGCTCGCCTACTCGGCGACCCGCATCGGCGAGATTGCCGACAGCGTAGACGCCATCGACGACGCCATGAAGTGGGGCTACAACTGGGAGCTCGGCCCGTTCGAAACCTGGGACGCGCTCGGCTTCGTCGAGACCGTCGATCGCATGATCAAGGACGGCTACAAGGTGCCCGAGTCGGTGCTGAAGATGAAGGCCTCCGGGGCCACCGCCTTCTACAAGGACGGAAACATCTTCGACCTGGGCACGGGCGAGTACGCGCCGCGTACGGTCAACCCCAAGAACGCCACCTTCGAGATCCTCAAGAAGGGCAGCTCGCCGGTGCTCAAGAACGACGGCGCCGAAGCCTGGGATCTGGGCGACGGCGTCCTTGGCGTCACCTTCAAGACCAAGGCCAACAGCATCGACGCCGACGTCATCTCCATGCTCGGTCAAGCCGCCGACAAGGCCGAGGGCGCCTTCCGCGGCTTGGTCATCTCCAACTCCGGTGAGCACTTCTGCGTGGGCGCCAACCTCTTCGGCGTGGTCCTCGCAGCGGGGCAGCAAAAGTGGGACGACCTTCGCGCCATGGTGAAGGCCTACCAGGCAGCCACCCAGCGCCTGAAGTACGCCGCCGTGCCGGTGGTGGTGTGCCCCTACGGCATGACCCTGGGCGGCGGCCTCGAGCTCTGCTTCGCGGGCGACGCCGTGCAGGCAGCGGCAGAAACCTACTCGGGTCTGGTCGAGGTCGCGGTGGGGCTCATTCCCGGCGGCGCCGGCACCATGAACATGCTCTGGCGCGCCCTCGAGAACATTCCCGAAGGCACCCAGGCGATCACCCAGGAGTTCGTCACCCAGACCTTCAAGAACATCGCCCTGGCCAAGGTCGCCACCTCGGCCGACGAGGCGAAGGCCTTCGGCTTCTTCCGCAAGAGCGATGGCGTCTCCTTCGATCGCGCGCGGCAGGTCACCGACGCCAAGGCCCGGGTCATCGGTCTGGCCGAGGCCGGCTACCACCCGGCGATTCCCCGCGCCTTCGTGCTCCCGGGCGAGAGCGGCATCGCCACCCTGAGCATGATGGTCGACACGCTTGTCGCTGGGGGGTACGCCAGCGAGCACGACGCGAAGATCGCCCGCAAGCTCGCCAACGTGCTGTGCGGCGGCGTCTCCGGCGCCAGCCACGAGGTCACCGAGGAAGAGATTCTCGACCTCGAAGCCGAGGCCTTCGTGAGCCTCTGCGGCGAGCCCAAGAGCCAGGAGCGCATGCAGTTCATGCTCATGAACAACAAGCCGCTCCGCAACTAAGCCGCGAACCCAAGCGAACAGAGAAACGAGAAGAAACATGAAAGACATCGTCATCGTCGAAGCGGTTCGTTCGGCAGTCGGTCGCGCCCTCAAGGGCTCTCTGGCCTACAAGCGTCCCGACGAGCTCGCGGGTGAGGTCATCGCCGCCCTGCTCGCGCGCGTTCCCGGCGTCAAGCCGTCAGACGTGGAAGACCTGGTGCTCGGCTGCGCCATGCCGGAAGGCGAGCAAGGCCTCAACGTGGCGCGCATCGCCGGGCTCCTGGGCGGATTGCCGCAAGAGTCCAGCGCCATGACCATCAACCGGTTCTGCTCGAGCGGCCTTCAGGCCATCGCGCTGGGCGCCGGCGCCATCGCCATCGGCTCCAACGATATCGTCATCGCGGGCGGCGTAGAGTCGATGAGCATGGTGCCCATGACCGGCAACAAGCTCTCGGCCTCGCCCGAGGCCATGGAGCGCTTTCCCGCGGCCTACACGCCCATGGGCATCACCGCCGAGAACGTGGCCTCGCGCTTTAACGTCACCCGCGAGGAGCAAGACGCCTTCGCCCTGAAGAGCCAGAAGAAGGCCTCGGCGGCGCGGGAAGCGAAGAAGTTCGACGAAGAGATCGTCACCGTGAAGGGCATTCGCTACGAGGGCGACAAGAAGATCACCTTCGACTTCCGCCAAGACGAGCTCATTCGCCCGGAGACCACCGCCGAAGGCCTGGCTTCGCTGAAGCCGGCCTTCTCGGCCAAGGGCTCGGTCACCGCCGGCAACGCTTCGCCCCTCTCCGACGGCGCGGCGGCGGCGCTCTTGATGACCAAGGAGAAGGCCGATTCCTTGGGCGTCAAGGGCCTCGGATACTTCCGCAGCTTCGTCACCGTGGGCGTCGACCCGGCGATCATGGGCATCGGCCCGGCGCCGGCCATCGAGAAGCTCTTCAAGAAGACTGGCCTCTCGGTGAAGGACATCGACCTCTTCGAGATCAACGAAGCCTTCGGGAGCCAGTGCGTCTATGTGCAAAAGACGCTGGGCATTCCCGACGAGAAGCTGAACGTCAACGGCGGCGCCATCGCCCTCGGTCACCCGCTCGGCTGCACCGGCGCCAAGCTCACCGCCACCGCGCTCTACGAGCTGAAGCGCCGCGGCGGCAAGTACGCCATCGTCAGCATGTGCATCGGTGGCGGCATGGGCGCGGCAGGCCTCTTCGAACGCATCGCCTGAAGAAAAACGCGCTGCGCCGGCAGTGCGTGCATCCTACAAGCGCCATCCGAGGCCTCGCGTCTCGGGTGGCGTTTCGTCTCGAGCTCAGTCGGTTCGGGGCTTGCCGCCCATGGAAACGCAGAGGGCCGAGGCGACCGCGGCGTTGCTGTTCGCCCCCGTTGGAACGCGCGGCGTGATGAAGAGCCGGCCGTCCACGCCCAGCGTGGTTGCCTGGCGCACCTGCTCCACGGCGCCGTTCACCACGATGGCGAAGCGAGCCTTGGGATGCGTGCGGACGAACGCCTCGTAGCGGGCTCGAGCGTCGGGCGCCAAGTCGACCACCACGTGCGCGTGGAGCGGCATCGTGTCCTCGTCGTACCAGACCTGCGGGTCGAGGAGATCGGACCGCGTGAGGAGCACCTGCCCCTTCTTCGACAGCGCCGCGCCGAGCGCGGGCTCGGTGCCGGCGACTTCGACGACTTCGACGACTTCGACCGTGGACGTTGCCGGAACGGGCAAAGGGAGCGCCGAACCGGCGTCTGGCGCGCTGCCCGGTGCGGGCTGCTCCGCCCGTACAGGCCGCACCGGAGGCGCGGGCGTCGCTGCCGGCGCCGGGTGGTCGCAGCCCCAAAGCACGGTGGCTGTCAGTGCCAGTCGGAGGAGTCGCATGCGCGGGTCTCGAGGATAGGCCAAGGCGCGCGCCCGCGGATGGCTTTTCGGGCGCGCGTCACGCGGCATCGTCGTCGGCGGGGACGAAGCGCTATCATCAAGGCAGTGGTTCGTCCGGTGGCTAGAATCAAGGGCTCTGTGGTGCGGGCTCTGCTCGAGTGGTATCGCGTGACCGAGGGTAGCGAGGCGTACGCGCGCGTCTTCGCCGGCCTGTCGGCGCTGGACCGCGCGGAGCTCGGGGGCGACGCCGGGGAGATTCTCGCCAGCGCCTGGTACGACGCGCGCATCATCCACCGCGTGCTCGAGATCGTCTTCGCCGACCTCTCGGAGGCGGATCGCCGGACCCTCGCGCGCGACGCCTCGCGGCAGGGAATGCGACCGCTCCGCACCGGCATCTACCACTTCGTGGCGCAACAAATTCTCTCGCCCCGCCTCTACGCGCGCCACGTGCAGTGGCTCTTTCGGCTGCTGCACGACACTGGCGAGCGGCGCATCGAGATGGGCGATCACCAGGCGCTCTCGATCACCGCGAACTGGGCCGGTCACCATCCGCACCTGTGTCTCATGGTGCAAGAGACCACCGCCGCGCTGTTCGAGACCCTGGGGTGCAAGGACGTGACCATCGAGCCCATGCGCTGCGTGTCGGAGGGAAAGCGCGACTGCCGTTGTCTGCTGCGCTGGACCGCCGAGTGAGGCTCAGCGACGGCGGCGGGTGACCAAGAGCGAGGCCACGACCAGCGCGCCCAGGAGCGAGGGCGCGGGGGCCGGCGCGCTCGCGCAACCACCGTCTGCGGGCGCCGCGTCGCTCGCCTCGCCGGGGGCTCGCCCGCCGCTGCTTGTCTCGCCGGAGGCGCCCGAATCGACGCTTGGGCCAGTTCCGCTGTCGCCGCTCGGGGTCACACCCGCATCGGTCACCGGCTTGGCGCCGGCATCGCCGGTGCCGGTCGAGACCACCGTGATGTCGCGCTTCGCGCTCGCGTAGCCGTCGCCGCTGGTGCTGCGGCCGTTCATCGACGCGCCGGCATACCAGATGGTGAGAGGACCTTTGGCCGGGGCCTTGAGCTGGAAGATGCAGGTGCCGCCCCCGCTGGGCCCGGGCGTGAGCTCGTCGAACGACTTCTCGAGCGTGCCGCTCATGGGCGTGAGCTCCGCGAGATCGGTGGCTGAAACCATGCAGCGCACGGTGCCCGAGCTGGCGGCGACCTTGAGCGTGTAGGTGCCCACGCCCGCGGCGGGCAAGGTGTCGGGCCCGGTGAGGCTCAGCGTGGGGGTGGGGCCGCCGCCGTGACATTTGGTGCATCCTGCACCGGATGGATCGAGCAAGTTCGGCTTGCCGGTGTAGCCGGGAGGCCCCGGTGGCGTGGCCGATGCCGCGCTGGCGAAGAGGCCGATGCCGATGGTGAGGGCGACCGAGGCCACACGGTTCATGCGGCTACGCTAGCGCGCAGACCCTCCGGCCGCACGGCGATCGAGCCCGGAAAATGCCGCTCGCGCTGCTTCGCGAGCCCGGCCGAGTGATGATGGCTCGGTTCGCGAGCGCTCGCGAAGTCTGCCGCGTCAGCCCGCGAACGGCGCGGCGCCCCAGGCCCGGTCGCGCCCGGTGTGCTTGGCCTCGTAGAGCGCCCGGTCGACCCGGGCTACGAAGGCTTCGCCGGTCTCGCCCACCCCGAGCACGCCGAAGCCCGCCGACGCGGTCACGCGAAGCTCGGTTCCTTCGTGGTCGACGCGCAGCTTGCGCATGGCTTCGAGCACGCGCGACGCGAGCTTGGGCCCCTCGGTGGCCGGCGTATCGCCGAGCAGGCACGCGAACTCTTCGCCGCCGTACCGCGTGACCAGATCGCCGCGCCGGGGGAAGGCGCGCATCAGCGCATCGGCCACCGCGCGCAGCACGCGATCGCCGCCGGGGTGCCCCACGCGATCGTTGATGGCTTTGAAGTGGTCGACGTCGACCATGAGCAGGCAGGTCGGTCGCTGCAGCACCGGGGCCAGGGCCACCGCGCGCTCCAGAGCGGTGTCGAACACCCGGCGGTTCTGCAGGCGCGTCAGGGCGTCGGTGGCGCCCTCGCGGTTGGCCTCATCGAGCTGGTCCTGGAGCCGCAGCAGCTTGTCGCGAAGCACCGACGTCTGCTCGGTCGCGCGCTTCTGCTGCTCTTCCAGCACCGAGCTCACCGCCTGCGCCACCTCGAGGGCGCTGCTCCGGAGATCGTCCAGCGAATTTCGCTCCACCGCTTCCTTCAACTGCTCCACCCGCGAGCGCAAGGTGCGCGCGTTCTTGCCCTCTTCGAGGGTGGCGCGCCCGATGCAGCGCACGAAGCTGAGGACGGTGTCTCGGAGATCGCTGGTGCTCTGCACCACGTGCCGCTCTTCCTCCTGCCGGTGTGCGCCCAGGAAGCGAACGAGCTTGCGCCACTCTCGCTTGCGCGGTCCATCGCTCCGGGGCTCGTCGCCGGCGCCCGCGGGCGGTGGGCTCAGCACCAGAAGGTGCGACGCCCACTGCTCGAACTCTTGGCCCACGCGGGCCGCCGGACGCTGCGGCAGATCGAAGGCGTGACGGCCCAGCGTACGCAGGAGCTCGGCGGTGGTCTCGAGCGCGCGCTCGAGCTCGGCCTCCGAGCGGGCGTCGGTGGCAGCGACGGATGCGGGCGCGACGAACGTTCCTTCGGTCACGGGCTTCTTGCGCCAGAACATGCGTCGCGTCTCCCTCGATGGGTCGAACGGCACGGTGGGCGCCGCCTTGAGCGACGATGCCCGCAGCGGGCGCACCCCGGGCGCGCCCGGGCTCGGTGCCTATGTTGGCTCAATATTGCACGGTTTTTTGCGCCGCTCTGGGCGGCATGGTGCGTGCTGCAGAAGGAGAGCGCACGCCGAGCTCCGGAACACGGAGCCGGGGCGTCGTTTTCCCGCACGGAGGGTCTCATGAAACGTTTGCGTACGGTCATTCTCGTGGGTTGCGTGCTGGGTGCCAGCGGATCGGCGCTGGCGCTCCCGCGCGGGCCGGGCCCATCCACCGGGCGCGGCGCCTCTGCCGCGATACCGCTCAACGCCTACACCTTTCGTTCACCCATGCTCCAGAAGCAGCTCAGCGCGAAGATCCAGAAGGACGGCAAGGAGCTCACCGGCGCCGAGGCGCTCGCCAAGTTCGACGGCAACGAAAAGGTCGACGTAGGCAAGGGTGAGACCTTGACCGTCAAGGAGATTCTCGATGCGGCCGACGAGACCGAGCAAGAGAGCGCCAAGCAGGGCGGCTCCCTGACCGCGCTCCCGGCCCACGGATGGGCCATCGAGGGCACGTCTGCGAAGCGCGACGCGCAAAAGGCGGCGCACAAACAAGAGCTCGAACAGCTGAAGAAGAACGGCGGGGGCGACTTCAACAGCGCCGCCCCCGCGCCGGAGCCTCCGCCCGAGCCCTCGTCGCCGAAGACGCTTCGTCCGCGGTCGGGGCTGGCGCCCAACGCCCCGCCCACGGCGCAGCTCGCCCCTGGCCCCGCGCCCTCCGCGCCGCCGGCTCCCACGTCGGGGCCGTCGCCCACCCCTGCGCCGGCGCCCGCGCCCGCGCGCGCAAGCTGCACCACCTGCACGCCCCGGGAACCGCAGGCGCAAGTGCACTGGGAAAAGGCGCTCGGCGACAAGAAGGTGGTGGCCGCGTACACGTCGTTCAGTGCCGGAGAGAAGACGCCCAACCTGCAGACCGAGTCTTGCTCGGCGGTGTGGGACAATGGCATCTCGCTCCACGGCAAGGACATCTCGCTCATCAAGTTCATGGGCGACGCGTCCGCGACCACCGTCGACAACAAGCGAACGACCTCCGGCAACGCCGCCCTCTATCTCATCGGGCAGTCGACGCCGGTGTTCAAGAAGTCGGGCTCGGTGAAAGACGAGCGCCTCGACCGCACCTTCAAGTCGCCCAAAGTATCGCTCGGCTTCTCCATCGTGCCGCTCGTGCGCATCGAGGGCGGCATCGACGGCTCTGCCACCATGGCCCTGCGGCCCACCGTCGCCAGCGACGCCACCGCGCCCTCGCTCAAGTGCGATCTGGGCATTCGCCCGGAGCTCTCGGTGAACGTCAACCCCGACGTCCGCCTCATCGTCGGCAGCAAGAAGCTCATGAAGCTCGCCGAGGGCGGCATCCGTGCGGAGCTCACGGTGGTCGACGCGAGGCTGCCGACCACCCTGAACCTGCTCATGAACACCGAGCAGCCGTCGCTCAAGCTCGACTTCACGTCGTCGCTCGACGTGAACTTCCTCAAGGGTCGCGTCTACGCTTGGTACAAGATCAAGGACATCTGCCACTGGGGCATTTGCCTGCTCGACGACATCTTGCACATCAAGACCAAGGGTGAGCTCGAGCTCTGGGAGGACAAGGACGGATTCCCCTACCATCAGCCGCTGGTCAATCGCCATGGGGCCATCGCCATCAACGGCCTACCGGCAGGAGGCGGCGCCGCCGCACGCCAGTAGCGGGCTCTTTGCACGCTTCGTCACCCGCGCGCCCGTCCTCCACGCTGAGGGCGGGCGCCCTCGCTTTGTGCGCCTTCCCACCGTGCACATGGGTTGCAGGCATCGTCGGCCGCGCTAAGGTGCGCGGGTCTACTCCTTCTTGAGGTGTCTCCCCGATGAAGCTCCGTCCCCTTGCGCTCGTCACTCTCTCGGCTCTCGTTCCCGCTTCCACGTTCCTCGCTTGTAGCGACAACGGCACCGGCATCGAGGTGCCCACGTTCGACTCCGGGACCAAGGACACCGGCGGCAACACCGGCAAGGACGGCGGCCCCAACAGCGATGGTGGCCCGAGCGCCGACGGCGGCGACGGCGGACCCCAGGATCAAGGCACGCTGCTCAAGGCGGGCGACGTGCAGGTCGTGGGCGTGATGCCCGACGGCACCGCGGTGTACCTGGCGTTCGGCGCGAAGATTTCCCTCGAGGCGGTGGCTGCCACCGGCGGCGCTCCGACGGTGATCGCGGCCGACCTGAAGCTGAGCAGTCCCGGCAAGCCCACCGACGACTCGTTCCAGGTCTCGCAAGGTGTGGTCGGGCTGTGGACCGGCACCGACGCCGCGACCGGAAACGCCAAGCTCCAGATCTGGACCAAGGCCCAAGGCCTGAAGGACGCCGCGGCACTCGCGCCTGCGGCGGACTTCGTCGCCGGCTCGGTCGACGGCACCCGCGTTGGCTTCATTCGCCACGTGGGGGCCAACGACGAGCTGGCGGTCGCGCTCACCACCTTCGCGGTCGCGGCCAACGTCGTGCAGAGCCCGCTCGGGCGCGGCACGGCCGCCACGGCCTGCGATCCCGACTTCGGCTTCAAGGGAAAGTATCTCTTCTCGGCAACCTGCAACGTAGGGCAGATCACCGCCACCCTTCGTCGCTCCGAAGACACCGGCGCTCCGGTTAGCATCGCAACCGGCCAAAACCCTTTGGTGAATGCCAGCGCGGCGGGCGATCGCGTGTTCGCCTGGACCCGCCCCGGCGTGGGCCGCGCGTACTCCATCTCGGCTGCCGGCACGGTAACCTCCATCGTGGTGGAGAGCGGCATCGCCGAGGGCGTCATCTCCGACGACGGCACGACAGCCTTCTACCGTACGAACCAGGGCGCCATTCACAAGGCCGCCACCACCACCGCGGCCAATGTGGTGACGCTGATCGACAACGCCGGCGCCATGGGGCTCCTCGGCTTCTCGTCGGACTTCAAGAATTTGCTCTCGCACAAGCTCGCTCCGGGCGGCACCGCGCAGTCGCCGCGCTTCGACATCCAGCTCTCGGCAACCGCCGCCGCGGCGGCTCCCACGGTCTTGGTGGCCGCGGCCACCGCGCTCCCCATTGGCTTCACCGGGAGCGGCTCGCACGCGCTCTACCTGCCAGACCCGGCCTCGGGAACCGTTCTCAAGGCGCGGCCGGTGGCGGGTGGCGCCGAGAAGGACCTGGGGAAGATCTCCTCGTTCGGCGGCAGCATTGGCGCCACCTCCAAGATCCTCATCGGCGACAACCCCACCGAGATCACCGTAGCCGGTCAGAAGACCACCGTGCTCGACTACAAGGTGCTCGACGTGGCAGGTGCTGGCGCCGCGACTCCGCTTCTCACCGCCGTAGACCCGGGGCTCGACCTGGCGCTGGCTGGCAAGAAGGTCTTCTATACCCAGCCGGGCAAGGGCCTCTACGTGAAGGACATTCCCTGAACCATCGCGCGACCCCTCGGCGCTCGCCTTCGACGCCGCCCCGCGAGAGCCGGGCGGCGTCGCTCATTTCGGGCATTCTTCCACCATCGCAGTACGCTTGCAGTCATGCGCGCTCCCTTCCTCCGTGCGTCAGCGTCCACTCTGACCATCGCATTCGTCGTGCTCTCTGGAGCGTGCGGCATCGAGCTTTCGGGCGGCAGCATCGCGCCGCCGGCGACGACCGGCGATGCGGGCGACGCGGTCGACGCCGGACGCCCCGACGCGTCGCCTACCGTCGACGCGGGAAAAGACGCGGAGCCGCCGCCGTTTCCCACCATCGTGCAGCTCGCGGCCGCCATCGACCGCGCCTGCGTCGTCGAAGCGCGCGGTTCGCTCAAGTGCTGGGGTCGCAACGACAACGGTCAGCTGGGGCAGGGCGATACCGCAGCGCGGGGCGACAACGCGGGCGAGATGGGGAGCAAGCTCTTGCCGGTCGACCTCGGGCCTTCGGCGCTGGTTACCCAGGTCGCGCTCGGCGATCGCCACAGCTGCGCCGTCCTCGGCGATCGCTCGCTGAAGTGCTGGGGCTACAACGGCACCGGCGAGCTGGGGCTGGGCGATCTCGATACCCGCGGCGACGGCCCAGGTGAGATGGGCGCCGCCCTCGAGGCAGTCAAGCTGCCGGCCGCCCGCACCGCCAAGGAGGTCGCAGTGGGCTACGAGCACACCTGCGCCATCCTCGACGACGACACGGTCCGATGCTGGGGCCTCAACTCGCGCGGCCAGCTGGGCGCCGGCGACGTACGGAGTCGCGGAGGCATCGACGCGGATCTGGGGGACGGCCTCAAAGTCGTCGATCTCGGCACCAACCGCACCGCCAAGCACCTCGCCGCCGGCGGGGAGCACACCTGCGCCATCCTCGACAACGAAGAGGTCAAGTGCTGGGGCAGCAGCTCCTCGGGCCAGCTCGGCTACGGCGACGTCAACGCGCGCGGCGACGGTGGCGGCGAGATGGGCCAGGCACTCAATCCCGTAGACCTCGGACCGGGCCGCAAGGCGCGCGCCATTGGCGCGGGGACGCAGCACACCTGCGCGCTGCTCGACGACGCCACGGTGAAGTGCTGGGGCAACGCCTCCTTCGGCCAGTGCGGCACCGGCGACATCAACAGCCGCGGCGACGGTGCCGGCGAGATGGGCGCCGCCCTCAAGGCCATCGATCTGGGGCAGGGACACAAGGCCAAGGGCCTCGGCGTCGGTATCAACCACACCTGCGTCGTCCTCGACAACGAAGAGCTCCGCTGCTTCGGAGCCGGCTCCGACGGACAGCTCGGCCCGCTCCCCGGAGGCGCGACCTCCTGGGGCTCGACCAACAACCAGATGGGGTCGTCTCTGCTGAGCATCGACCTCGGCCCGGGCGCGAAGGTGCGCGCGGTCAGCGCCGCCGAAACCCAGACCTGCGCGCTCCTCGGTAACGAAGTGAAGTGCTTCGGGAAGAACGCCTACGGCAGCCTGGGCCAAGGTGACGCCAAGAACCGCGGGAAGCTGCCGGCTGACATGGGCGCCGCGCTCCTCCCCATCTCGATCTACTGAGCGCGCCGCACTTCTTGCGAGGGGCGCGCATTTTGCGGTGCCTCGACGGCGAATTTCGTCGTCGAACCGCGGCGGTGCGCGCGGTCCGAACCTTGCTCGACCGGATGTGCCCCCGAATGGAGCGCTGCCCATGATGTCTCTCCGAACGATCGCGCACGCCACCGACTTCAGCGATCACGACCCTGGCTTCCTGCACGCGCTGGTGCTCGCCTCGCAGACCGGCGCTCGCCTGGTGAGCGTGCACGCGCACGACGGCCGAACGCCCGCGCGCGCGCTCGACCCCAACGCGCGTCTTCGTGCCTTCGGAAGGGCCGAAATCGCCTACGAGGTCAAGGTCCATACCTGCTGCGACGACCCCGCCGACACGGTGCTCGACGCGCTCGTCGAGCTCGCCCCGGATTTTCTGGTGGAGAGCACCCACGCGCGCAAAGGGCTGCGCCGGCTCCTCGTGGGGAGCGTCGCCGAAGACGTAGCCCGCAACGTCACGGTACCGACGCTCATCTGCCCCATCGGTGTGCCGGGCCTGGTTCGCGAGCCGTCGGGCGCGGTGGCCCTTTCGCGCATCATGGTTCCGTGCGCCGCCGGCCGTGACTCGCAGCGCGCGGTCGACGCTGCGCTTGCGTTCGCGCGGGCGCTGGGCGCCGACGCCGAGCTGCTCCTGGTACACGTGGGCGAGGGCCGGCCCGACCCGCACCTTCCGCAGGGGGTTCGAGCCTCACACCATTCCGTGAGCGGCGCCGTGGACGACGCGCTCTTGCGGTTCGCCCGAGAGCAGGAGCCCGACCTCGTCGTCATGGCCACACGCGGGCACGACAACCTGGGCGACGTGGCGCTCGGGAGTCACACCGAACGACTCTTGCATGAAGCCTACTGCCCGATGCTGGTGGTTCCGGTCTGAGGCGCGTGGGCGAGGTTTCACGATGTTTCAGAGCGGCAGGCTTGCTGCACTCTGATTCTGCGAACCCTATTGATTCGAAGGTGGCTCCCACGAGATAGGCGCAACCGAGGGAAGTGCAGAATGCATACCGTTCAAACGTTCTTCGACCCCACCACCAATACCCTGACCTACGTGGTCTACGATCCGAAGACCCGCGACGCGGTGATCATCGACCCCGTGCTCGACTACGACGTGCTCGGCTCCCGCACCAGCACGGTGAGCGCCGACCGCGTGGTCGGCTTCGCCAAGGGCAAGGAGCTGCGGGTCGGCTGGGTGCTCGAGACCCATGCCCACGCCGACCACCTCTCGTCGTCGCAGTACTTGAAGAACCAACTGGGCGCCAAGATCGCCATCGGCGCACGCATCGTCGAAGTGCAGGAGGTCTTCAAGGGCGCCTTCGACCTGCCGCCCTCGTTCCCCACCGACGGCCGCCAGTTCGATCGCCTGCTCGCCGCCGGCGACGTCCTCGAGGTCGGCTCGTTGGCGGTGCGCACCGTGCCCACGCCCGGCCACACGCCGGCGTGCGTCACCTTCGAGATCGGAGGCGATCTGTTCACCGGCGATGCGCTCTTCATGGACGACTACGGTACCGGCCGCTGCGACTTTCCCCGGGGCAGCGCCGCCGCCCTGTACGACTCGGTGCACGGGACGCTCTACGCCTACCCCGACCACACCAAGGTCTACGTGGGGCACGACTACCAGCCCAACGGGCGCGCGCTCGCCTACGAGACCACCATCGGCAGCTCCAAGAAGCACAATATCCAGCTGCAGGCGGATACCGCGCGGGAGGCCTTCGTCGCGGCCCGTGAAGCACGCGACAAGGGGCTGGCCGCGCCCCGTCTGCTGTTTCCGAGCGTGCAGGTAAACATCGACGCAGGGCGCCTGCCGGAGGCCCACGAGAACGGTGTTCGCTACCTGCGCATCCCGGTGAATCTGGGCAAGACCACGGGCGACGACGGCGCACCGTGATCGTCGTCGCCATCGTCCTGGCTGCGATCATCGGCATCACGCTGGGGCTGCTGGGCGGCGGCGGGGCCATCCTCACACTGCCCATGCTGGTGTACGTGGTGGGCCTCGACCCGCGCGAAGCCATCGCCGGATCGCTCTTCGTGGTGGGGCTCACCAGCGTCGTGGGCGTGGTCTCGCATGCGCGCGCGGGCCGGGTCTCCTTTCGCGTGGGCGGCCTCTTCGGGGCCGCGGGAATGTTCGGCGCCTATGCGGGCGGTCGCGTCGCCCACTATCTTCCGGCCACGCTGCTGCTCGTGCTCTTCGCGGGCATGATGCTCCTCACGTCGATCGCCATGCTGCGCGGTCGCGGCGCGGGCTCCACCGAGGCGCGGGAGCCGGCGGTGGCGAAGGCCCTCGTTCTCGGCGCCGTGGTGGGGATGGTGTCGGGGCTGGTGGGGGCCGGGGGCGGGTTCCTGGTGGTGCCTGCGCTGGCGCTCCTGGGCGGCCTTCCCATGCCGCGCGCCATCGCCACTTCGCTCCTGGTCATCGCCATGCAGTCGGCTGCGGGCTTCGCAGGGCACGTCGCGACCACCCCGCTCCACTTCGGCGTGCTGACGTGGATCGCCGCCGCGGCCATCGGGGGAAGTCTCGCCGGCGCGCGCCTCGCCAAGCAGGTCAATCCGGAAACGCTCCGTCGCTCGTTCGGCTGGTTGGTGCTCGGCATGGGCGTGTTTCTCATGGGCAAGCAGCTGCCGGACAGCTCCGTTCGGACCATCGGCCTACCCGCTGCGCTGGTGCTCGTGCTCGGTTTCGCTATCTTCTTCATCACCCGCGGCGCACGGTCGCGGCGCTCCTCTGGCAAGTTCGAAACGAGCCGTCCCGCTCCTGCATCCTCACCTCGCACATGAATCACTTCACGCCCATCGCCTCTCTCTTGGGGGGACTCCTCATCGGCCTCGCGGCCACCATCGTCCTCGCGGTCCACGGCAAGGTCGCCGGCATCAGCGGCATCTTCGGCGGCCTTCTCCAGCGCGGGGCTGGCGATCGACCCTTCCGTTTGGCCTTCCTCGGTGGCCTGGTGGGGGGCGGCGCCATCTTGGGCCTCGTCGCGCCTTCGCTGCTGCCGTCTGCCGCGGCCTCGTCGCCCCCCATCTGGCTGGTGGTCGGGGCCGGGCTCCTCGTGGGGTTCGGCACGCGCATGGGGGGGGGCTGCACCAGCGGTCACGGGGTGTGCGGGCTGAGCCGGTTCTCGCGCCGATCGCTGGTGGCCACGGCGACGTTCATGCTTACCGGCGGCGTCACCGCGTTCCTCGCCCACCGCCTCGGGGGCGCATCGTGAGCCGCGGCCGGGAGACGTTCTTCGCCGCCCTTGCGGGCCTGGTGTTCGCGGTAGGCCTTGGCCTCGCCGGCATGACGCAGCCCTCGAAGGTGGTGGGGTTCCTCGACGTGACCGGCGACTGGGACCCCAGCCTGGCGTTCGTCATGGGCGGCGCCATCGCCGTTCACCTCCTCGCGTATCGTTTCTTGCGGCGCCGCGGTCGGCCGCTTTTCGCCAGCCGCTTTCAGCTCCCGACCCGGACCGACATCGATCTGTCGTTGGTGCTCGGCGCGGCCATCTTCGGGGTCGGTTGGGGGCTCGGCGGATACTGCCCGGGCCCCGCGCTCGTGAGCGCCGGAGCCGCCCAGAGGCCGGCGCTCATCTTCCTCGCCGCCATGGCCGCGGGCATGGTGGTCCAGCACCTGCTTGTACGAACGCCGCAACCGGCGCAGCAGACCAAGGCGTAGCTCCGGAGTCCGCGTGCAAACCGGTCGATCGCTCCGTGGGTGTGGACAGGAAACCAAACAAGGAGACTGCCGATGATTCACGAGAACGCTGCCCCCCATGCCCTTGGCTATCGCGAAGCGCCGGCCGAGACCGTCGTTGCGGCGCGCGGCAAGGTGCGCGTGGTCGACGTCCGCGAACCCGACGAATTCGTCGGCGAGCTCGGGCACATCGAAGGCGCGGAGCTGGTTCCGCTCGCCACCGTCGAGAACGCAGCCGTGAAGTGGAACAAGGACGCCGAGCTGGTGCTCGTGTGCCGCTCCGGGGGCCGCTCCGGGCGCGCCGCCGAAGCCCTCGTGCGCATGGGGTTCTCTCGGGTGGTGAACATGAGCGGCGGCATGCTGGCGGTGCAAGCGGCGGGGCTCCCCTCGGTCCGCTGAGCCGCGCTGCCCTGCGCGCTATCGATCGCGGTCCCAAGCCTCGGGCTGGCAACGGAGCACGCGGGTGCCCCCGGGTAGCGCGGCGCCACCAAAGGTCGTCCACTCCATGGCACCGCGGCAACGAAGGCTCGAGGGGCAGTCGGCGTCGGTGATGCAGTCGCGGGTGCAGACGCCACCCGATACCGCGGTAGACGGAGGCGGCGCAAAGGAAGGGAGCTTGAACGTGCCGATCTGCACCGGCGCCGGGGCCTGCGCCCGCGGCAAGCACTGGCGCGATCGGCAGTCGGCGCCTTGGGTGCAAGATGCACCGAGCGCAGCCTTCGACAGCCACGTCTCGTAGAACCACAGGCCGGCCGGCCCGACGATGACCAGGCCCAGGATCGCCAGCGCCACCTTCGACGACTTGCGGGCCTCGCGCGATGGCGCTTCGTGGGCGTTCCGTGCGCGCGGGAGCGACCCCAGCGGCAGCCCGGCGAAAAGCGGCTTCAGCACATCGTCTTCCAGCGACGCCAGGAGCGCGCGCACCTGTTCGGCGCGCTGGTCTGCGTAGCGCGAAGCCTCGCCGTCGGCGGCCTCGGTGCTCTCGAGCACCACGCGCTCGTTGCCCCAGCGGAGCTCCAGCGGCCCGAACACCTCGGAGAGCGCCCCGGCGACGCGAATGGCCAAGACGTCGTCGTTGCCCAGCACCGTGAGATCCGCGAGCGCAACCACGGAGGCGCGACCGAAGGTGACACGGATCTCGGCGCTCGACTCGGGCGTGCGGACCACGAACGCCGCAGGCTCGCGCGCCACCTCGAGCCCTGCCGGTTCGATGAGCGAGGCCGCGATGCGCGCGACCTCGACTGCCGCTGCAGGCTCGCGCGCGGCAGCAGGTGGCGCCGGCACCTTGCCCCGATAGGCGGAGGCCGACCCGGCATGGACCTCGCGCAACCGAAACTCGATGGGCATGGCGGTATCGCTCACCGCGTGCACTCTACTACGTGCCAGGGCGGCGCGCGCCTCGGGCGCTCACTTCCCTCTACAAAGGCCGTTGCATGGGTGCACCACGCGGCCCTCCTTGAAGAAGGTGTCCATCTGGGTGAGCGCTTCCGGCTGCGTTCGCACTGAGCCGTGGACCGGGTTTTCCGGCAGCGTGCCCTTGGCGTAGGGCCGCACATCGATGCCGAAGTCCCAGTAGGTGGCCGCCGAGGCGCCGGTGCTCTCCGGCTCTATGCCGTAGATGCCCTCGATCTTCGGGCCGGTGTAGCCAAGCTTCAATCGACGGATGTGCGCGAAGCTGCCGACGTTGGGAACCTGCGAATCGCCGAGGCCCTCCTGAATCAGCACCCTGCGACCGCCCGGATCGTCGGGCAGCGGCTTTTCGAGCAGGTACGGCGCGTAGCTGTTGGGGTCGATGCGATCGAGCGGGCGCGCCAAGAGCGCGATGGCCAGCTGCAGCGCCAGCGGGTCCTGGAAGGCGCGGTCGAGAAGGTTGTAGAATGCATCGAAAGGTCGCGCCCGCGGCATCATGATGGTGAAGCCCTGGCCGCCCACGTTGAGCACCGCGCGCTGCAGGTCGGGATTCAGCGCCACCATGGTGGCCCCCAAGATGTGCCCCTGGCTGATGCCGAGGTAGCCCAGCTGTTCGGGGTCGAAGAGGCCGTCGCCGGCGTTGCTCTTGCCGTCCTTCTCGTGCACCGCATCGCCGCTGCGTCGGAACGCGTCGAGCTTGCCCAAGGGGCCGCGGGCGGCGCGGGTGAGCACCAGCCAGTTGGCCATGGCCTGGTGCACCCTATCGCCGAAGCGCGGTGCGTCGGCGGTCTTACCCAGAATGTCGCCGGCCACCCGGATGCCGTCGTCGGTCGACATGCCAATCCAGGTGGTGCCGATCATCACTGCCCCAATGCCGTCGGCCACCCGCAGCGTGTCGCCGTAGCCGACCTCGTCGCTCTTGCCGAAGAAGCCGTGCCCGTAGGCCACCGGGCGTCCGGGGCTGAAGGCCGCAGCGACCGAGCGCGGAATCGAGGCCTGAAAGTCGGCGTCTACTTCGCCGTTCTGCGCCACCTCGCCTTGGGCGTCGCGAAAGAGGCGCGCCCCAAGCTCGGCGCTCACCAGGAACTGCGGCGCCTTGAAGGAGCCCTTCACCACCTTCCAACCCGGGGCGTCTACGTCGCGGACACTCTCCACCACCGGCGCTGGCTCGTGGGCCTTCAGCCACGCCAGCGTGAGCTCGCGCACCCGGAGCATGTCGCGCGTCACGTCCTCGTCGCTGCCGGTGGTGAAGTCCCAGGCCAGCTGCAGGGAGGCGCGGTCGACGCCGGCCTTGGCCAGCGGCGCGAAGACGTCGCTCTCGTAGCGCGCGCGTAGCGCGGCGAGCGCCGGGTCGCTCCCGGCCTTGTCGCGCAGGCGGCGAAAGCCCTCGGGCGTGCGGGTGAGCACGCCGCCCGCGTCGTGAAACGCACGAAAGGCGACGATGTAGCGGGTCTTGGGCTCGAGGGTGGGAACCGGCCGCACCGTCACTGGCGAGAGGCCCTTGTCTTCGCTGAGCGCGCCTATATCCGTGTAGTGTGCAATGAGCTGTCCGGTGTCGGCGCGCAGCAAGAGGGTGTGCCCGTCGTTGCTCAGGCTTCGTGCCGGGTCGTCCATCACGCCGTACGCGCCGTCTGCCGAGAGCGAGCCGGGGAGCGCGCCCACGATGCTGGGCACCGTGGAGAAGCCGTCGGAGACGAAGGTTTCGGTCATGTCGGCCGACATATCCTTGCTGTTTTTGAGCTCGCCGGCGCCCTGGAGGTCTATGCGAAAGCCGGTGGCGCGGCTGGGGTCGGCGACGCGAAAGAAGTCCGATGGGTACGGTGCGGTGCACTCGCCGCCGCCGTAGAGCGGCTGGCATCCGGCCACCACCAGGAGCGGCGTATCGCTGGCCGAGCTGGAGCAGCCCGGAGCGGTGGCAGAGGCGATGGCGACTACGAGGCAGAGAGGGGCGAAGGCGCGCATGGGCCGCAGCATGCCGCGCCTCCGGCTGCATTGCGAGCGTCTCGGTCGCGCGGTGCGGCGAGGGCGACACTCGAGGTGGCTGCGGTGCCACGAAGTCCCATCGGCCGCCTGCCGGATGCTGGTAGATTCCCTGGCGCATGCGCGATCCCCTCTCCATCGGCGTCGTCGGCTGCGGTACCGCCGGGGCCGCCGCGGCCCTCTTTTTGGCCCGCGCTGGCCACCGCGTCTCGGTGTTCGAGCACGTCGAGGACCCACGCCCGGTGGGCGCAGGCATCATGCTCCAGCCCACCGGGCAAGACGTGCTGGCACGCCTCGGTCTTCACCACGCGGTGGTCTCGCGCGGCGAGCGCATCGATAGGCTGTTGGTTCAGACCGGCAGCGGAAGGCGTCTCCTCGCGCTCTCCTACGCCGACGTGTCCGCGCGCTTCTTCGGCGTGGGCCTGCATCGCGGCGTGCTCTTCGGCGCCCTCTTCGACGCGGTGCAGAAGGCAGACCTCTCGCTGCACTTGGGCGTCTCCGGCGAGAACATCCGGCGCGCTGGCAAGCAGCGGGTGCTGGTGGACAAGCAGGGCAACGAGCACGGTCCCTTCGATCTGCTGGTCATCGCCGACGGCGCCAAGTCGAGGTTCCGCGACGACACCAACATCACGCTGCGCGCCGACGCCTACCCCTGGGGAGCGCTCTGGTTCATGGCCGAGGACCCGGAGCACGTCTTCAAGGAGGAGCTCTTTCAGGTGGTCGACGGCACCGGCAAGCTGGTCGGTCTCTTGCCCACCGGGCAGTGCCCCGCCGGGCGCCGCCGGGTGAGTGTATTCTACAGTGTTCGCGGAGACGCGGTCGAGGCCGTACGCCGCATGAAGATCGCCGACTTTCGCGCGGAGCTGGTGCGCTATGCGCCCAAGAGCGAGGCCATCGTGGGGCAGATCGAAGACACCGCGCAGCTGCTTTACTCCGGCTACATGGATGTGGTGATGTCGCACTGGCACACCCGGGCGGTGGTGCACCTGGGCGACTCGGCGCATGCCATGAGCCCACAGCTCGGGCAGGGGGCAAACCTAGCGCTATACGACGCGTGGGTGCTCGCGGAGTGCGTGGCGGCGCAGGCATCGGTGCCCCAGGCGCTGGAGGCCTACACCCGGGCGCGCCGCGCGCATCTCGGCTACTACCAAATCGTCACCCGGGGGCTCACGCCGTTCTTTCAGAGCGACCACGTCGGGCTCGGGCTGCTCCGCGACGTCTTCATGCCGATCATGAACCGCGTGCCGGCTTTCAACCGCGCCATGGTCATCGGTATGTGCGGCATCGCCGACGGCCACCCGTGGAAGCAGCTTCCGGTGACCATGCCGGGCTGATGGTCAGCGGAACGGATGGGCGGCGGTGATCTCGCCAAAGAGCTCGGCGCTGACTGCGGTGGCGAGCTCGGTGAGCTGGGTCAGGTGCGCGGTGGTCGGGCTCGAGCCGGCCAGCCGGAAGAACAGCTGCGCGTGGTTCATCTGCACCTCCATGGTGCGCCCCGCCAGGTAGCCGAGGGCCGCCAGGAGCCGAGGCCGTCGCAGCAGATCGCGGATGCGCGGCTCGGGAAAGCCGGTCACGATGTAGCGATCGTCGAACGCCGGATCACCCACCTGAATGTCTTGGCTGAAGAGCCCCTGCAAGAACGACGGGGCTGCTGTCCGGCGCACTGCGAAGCCCACGTCGATGGCGCGGGGAAAGGCTAGCGTCACCGCGGTCATCAACTGGCATCCGTCGTGCTCGAGCGCAATTTCCAGCGGCCGGCTCTTGGCGGTCAGCTTCATTCGGCGCGCATCGAAGTGGAAGCCGGCTTCGTCGGCGAAGCACTGCCACTCGGCTTGCTGCGCACGTTCTCCCGGCGTCGCCGCGAATTGCTGCCCCCGCCGCACGAGCGCCTCCGCGAGCTCCGTCGCGCGCCCGAGCCAGCTTGCGAGCAGGCGGAGCTCCACCACGTTGCCGGACCCGGCGACCCCCACCGTGGAATCGGTGACCCAGAGCTCAGGCAGGGCCTCGAGCTGCATCACGCGATCGATGAGTGGCCCTACGCTGGGGTCTCGCAGATCGAAGAACGCCCGCACCCGCTCGGCATTCGCGCCGGTTACCCGCAGCGCGGCGTCGATGCGCGGTGAGCCGAGCTCGATGTCCGGCTCTTCGAAGAGGCGAATCCACCCGTGCCGCCCCAGAGAGAGCCCGAGAAACAGCGGCGGGTCCACGCGCACCACGACGCCGGTGTACGAAACGGTGCTGCTGCCAGACCCCTCTTCGAAGGTGAGTATCGCCGCCTCGGCACCCCGGTAGGCGCCGTACAACCAGTGCTTGAGCTCGACGCCGCGCGTCACCGGAACGCCCAGCGTTCGCTTCAGTTGGCGAAAGCCCATGCCGCGCGCGAACCCTGCCACCGGCTCGAACGGCTGCAGCTGAAATGCTTCTGCCACGGCCACCCAGGCGGCGGGTTGGGGTCCGAAGAACACACGCCGATGGTAAACGTGCGCTGCCCGTGCGTCATCGCAAAGGTGCGCGACCTCGAAATGCGCCGTACCCCCCGAGTGATGCTACCTTGGTTACCATGATGGCGCGAAGGCGACTGGCGTGGGGCTGTGCCGCGGCGACGACGCTGGCCGCTGCCGCATGCGCCACCTACACGGCCACCGACGTCGACGCCGGGGTCGATGCATCTACGCACGTGGACCCACCGGCGGCCGATGCGGGCGCGGTCGACGCCGCGGGCGACGCGGTCGAGGAGACGCCGCCCGTCTGCATCGTGTGCGGGAGCGAGTGTTGCTACGCGGGCACCACCAAAGACTTCTGCCGCACGGGCAACACCTGCGGCACCTGCTCCGCCGCCGCCGGCGCCTGCAAGGCCGACCTCGACTGCTGCGACGCCGGCAAGTGCGCCACCGACCCGGTGGGCGACGCGGGGCTGTGTCGCCCCACGTGCGGTCGCAAGTTCAACGTCTGCCGAAACACCAGCGAGTGCTGCCTCGGCCTTCGCTGCGAGCAGAACGGCTCGCTCACCCTCTGCCAGTAGCTACTGGTTTACCTTCTGCTCCACCACCACGTGGGGCGAGGGCGAAGCTGCGTCGGCCTTCTCTTCGGCGGTGACCATGAGCTGGAAGCTCGTCTCCGGCACGGTGGCTTCCTCGAGCTTGCCCTCGCGGTTGCCCTCGTCATAGGCCAGCGCGGCCACGCGGGTCCACGCGGCGTCGCTGTTTTTGCGCTGCCACACCAGGTAGGTTTTCGAGCCTTCCTGGATGCGACCGGGCGGCGCCAGGTGCTGCAGCTTGACGCTAAGGCGCGTCGCGTGTTGCGCCTCCTTCACCTCGGCCACGATGTTGGTGTCGGCTTCCGGAGCGCGCGACGTGGCTTTGGGCGCGTACTTGAGCGGGCCGCCACAAGCGCAAAGAACGAGAAGCGAAAGGACTACGGACTTCGAAAAATGCATCGGGTCTCTCCTGGCGAGCATCGGCTCGCCGGGCCTCTTTACTACACCTTCTGTGCCAGGGAATCGGGGCCCGCACTTGGGCCGTCGTCGTGGGCAAAAGTGCATGTATTCGCTTCGAAAATCGAAGTTTTGTCTCGCGCCGGTGACGGGCCTCGCGAAGAGCGCTGATGCGCCGACGCTGCAGAGCGAACCCGGCTACGCATCATCGCGCGGGCACCGAGGGTGCTTCGCGGAGCACCATCTCCAGCTGCGATCGCGCCTCGATCTGCAGGTCGGCTACCTGGCGGACCAGCGTTTCTGCGGCGGCTTCCGCCTCGGCCATCTGGTTCTGTGCCGCTTCGAGATCGCGCACGTAGCGAAGCCGGAGCTCGCCCTCGGGACCGGTATCCTTGAGCACCCCGAGTTGTTGCCGGCTGCGATCGATGCGGGCGCCCACCTGGACTTGATGATCGCGCCAGCTCTGCAGTGTGCGCTCGAGCTCGCGTTCCTGATCTTGCAGCGCCAGCACCCCTCGCAGCTTCTCGATGGTGGCGTCGTCGAGGAATCGCTCCGAGAGCCACCGGCTCAGGCGACTCTGGTCGACCTGCTGCCATTGCACCCGCGCGTGCCGTTGCCAGCGGGCCTGAACGGTGATGTCTGCGGAGCCGCCGGGCGGCGCGGTGAGCCGGAACCGGTGAAAGCCCTCGGTCTCTTCGAAGGGCATCGCGAAGGCCTCGTTGAGCGTTCGCGTGTGGTCGCGGGGCATCTCTACCACCACGTCGACCGGCTCCTGGTGATCGCTCTCCACCCGGAACACGTGGTCTGTCTCCTCGCGAAACTCCTCCACCAGCGCGCCGCGGATCACCTGCACGCTGGTGAACACGGTGCGGCTCTGGGCGCGCCCGGTGCAGTGCACCGAGAGGTCCTTGGCGAAGCCGAGGCGCACCTTTGCCTTGCGCGCGCTGTAGGGCACCATCGACTCGCCCGCGTACACGTCGCCGTCGTAGATGACCGCCGGGCCTTCCTCCAGCACCACCCCAGTGTCGTTGTCGAAGGTGAGCACCAGGTCGGGGTTGGGCGGTTCGCCGTCGCGCCAAATGCGCTCCTTCTTGGCCGGCGTCTTGGCGACGAAGAGTGGCACCATGGCCGAGCCGCCGCGTCCAATCGATACCGGCGCCGCGATGCGGTACTCGAAGAGCTCGCCCCGATCGAAACCTTCCGCCTGGGGCGTTACGCTGCCGGCGTATGCGGCGCCGAAGCCGCCCGCCGGCGTGTCGGCGTCCATGACCATGGGTGCGGCCGCCATGGCGAACATGGCGGGGGCCGGTGCCGCGGCCCCGACGGGCCCCATGCTCGCGCGCCGAGCCTTCTCGAACTTCTTCGGCGCGCTGGCCGCCCGGCTCTGCTCCTCCACCACCGTACGCGCCACCGTCTTGGGGTTGTAGAGGTCGATGAGAAAGCTCACCGGCTGCCCGGTGGTGAGGGTGAGCTGGACGCCCTCGATGTCTTCGGCCGCAGGATTGTGCACGATGCCCCAGCCCATGATGGTGGCTTCGTCGCCCGCGAGCGCGACGCGATAGGAGACGCGCCAGGTGGGCGCGGGGATCACGTATGAGACCCGCAGCTCCTCCGCGCGCCCCTCGACGTGGATGCGCACCGCGCGGTTCTCGCCCGAGGTGGCCGCCCGGCTGCGATCGAGAATGAACGCGACGTCGCTCCGCGATCGCTCCTCCAGGAGCTCCACCCCGGTGACGCTGCGAAGCTGAACCAGCTCGAGCCGACCCGCTTCGGTACGCAGCACCACCACCCGCTCCTCGGCGCCATTTTCGCCGGGTACGCTCTGGTAGCCGAGCAGCTCACCGCGCTTCGCGGCGCCGCCGGTGCTGAGCGCGATCGTCTGCCCACGCAGGGCGCCGAGCAGCCCGGAGAGCGCGTCGCCGGGAGCGAACCCCAGGTTTCGATCGCGCAGCACTTGCTCCGGATCCTCCGGCTTCTCGAAGGCAACCCAGTTCACCCGCGCCTCGCCGCGCACCACCCAGGCCGCCAGCGACTTCAGCACGTCGCTCATCTCTTCTCGCTTGAAGGAGAGCTCGAACGCGTGCTCGGCCGGGCCGCTCCGCTCCAGGTAGGCCACGCCGTGTTTGAAGAGGACCATCTTGCGAATTCGCGGCTGCTCGCTCATGGCCCGAAGGCTACCGCTCCTGGATGGGATCGTGATAGGGAAGAGGTCGCATGATCGCGTATGCTCTCATTCTCGTAGGCCTCGCCCTCCTTGGCCTCGCGGTGCGTTTTGCCCTCGACCACAAGCGAGCCTGGGAGACCCGTGCGCTCCTGTTCGTGGTGCTCACGCCGCCCGGCGTGGGCGTGGCGGCGTTCGGTCTGCTGAACGCTTGGGTCGCCGCGGTGGTGCCGCCGGAGCCGGTGCATTACACGGTGGCGAGCGGCATTCGCTACGAGCGTAAGGTGATCGATACGCCGGTCCCGCGCGTGTGGCACGTGGTGAAGGTCGACCTTCGCACGCCCGGCCTGCAGCTGCTGGTGACGCCCGGCGACCCCTCTCGCCTGCTGCCGGTGAGCGCCAAGACGCCGTCCGATTTCGCGCGCGAGGTTCAGGCCGACGTGGTGATTAACGGCGACGTGTTCGAGCCCAAGCATTCGTTCGACGCTTTTGCGCCGCCGCCTGCGCCGGGCGACGCGCTGCGACCGTTGGGGTTCTCCGCTTCGAAGGGCGTGCCGTACGGCAAGGCGCCCACCGCCGGTACCACCTCGCCGACGCTGTTTTTCGCCGAGAACAACGTGGCCAACATCGGCACCCCGTCGGGCACCGCGTACAACGCCATCTCCGGCGATTGCATCTTTCTCACCGGCGGCAAGCTCAGCGCCGAAACGGCGTGCGCGCTACCCGGGCAGGTCATGGCGCGCAGCGGCGCCGGCCTCGACCGCGACCGGCAAACGCTTATCCTGGTGGTGGTGGACGGCCAGCAGGCGAACCGCAGCGTGGGCGTTTCTCTCGCAGACTTCGCCAAGCTCATGGCCGACGAAGGCGCCGATACCGCCATCGAGCTCGATAGCGGCAGCTCGTCGGCGCTCGCGGGTCGGCGCGTTCAGGGCGGCGTCGGGCTGCTCAGCGGGCCGGTGGCCGGCGGCGTTCCCGGGCTCGAAAAGCCGGTGGCCAATCATCTCGCCATCATCGGCGAGCAGCGGCTTACCACCGCCTACTGACCGAAGCGAACGCGATCGCCCCGCGCGGGGATGGTCACGTCGTCGAAGGCCGCCTCGCCGAGCTTGGTGCGCAGCGCGCCGAGCGCGCCGGTCTCGCCGTGCACCAGCAGCACTTTGCGGAGCTCGCCCTGCTCGCGGCAGCCCTCGGCGAAGCTCACCAGATCGTCCTGGTCGGCGTGCGCAGAGAAGCCGTTCATCACCACGACCTCGGCGCGGAGATCGCGCTCCACGCCGAAGATCTTCACCCGCTTGCGCCGCTCGACGATGCGCCGGCCCAGCGTGTGCTGCGCCTGAAAGCCCACCAGCATGACTGTGTTCTTCTCGCTCTCGATACTGGCCTTCAGGTGGTGGAGCACGCGGCCCGCTTCGCACATGCCGCTGGCGGAGATGATGATGGAGGGCTCGCCGGAAGAAGAAAGCGCCTTGCTGTCTTCTTTCTCCGAGACGTAGCGCAGGTCTTCGAAGTCGAAGGGCGAGCTGCTCCCGGTGACCAGAGCCCGCGTCTCCTCGTCGTAGCACTCGGGGTGCAGCTTGAAGATGTCGGTGATCTTCACGGTGAGCGGCGAGTCCACGTAGCAAGGCATCTTCGGCATCAGGCCCTTGGCCTGAAGCTTTTTGAGCACGAAGATGACCTCCTGGGCCCGCTCCAGCGAAAACGAGGGAATGATGACCTTGCCGCCGCGATCGTAGGTGCGCTTGAGAACCGCGGCCAGCTCGCCTTCCATCTCCTCGATGGGCCGGTGTAGGCGATCGCCATAGGTGCTCTCGCTGATGAGCGTGGTGGCGCCCGGCGGCGTCTCTGGATCGCGCAGAATGGGCATGTTGCGACGCCCGAGATCGCCGGTAAAAATGAGGCGCTCGTTTCGCTTCTTGCCCTCCACGTCGAGCACCGTGATTGCGCTTCCGAGGACGTGGCCGGCGTCGAGGAACGTGAGGTGAACGCCCTTTCCCACATAGATGCGCCGGTGGTAGGGCACCGAGACCATGCGCTCGAGGACCCGCACCACGTCGGCTTCGGTGTAGAGCGGCTCCACCGCGTCCATGTCCACCTGGTCGCGCTCGATGACCTTGTTCACGTAGCGCGCATCGGAGATCTGGATGTTGGCGGCGTCTTCCAGCATGACCGCACACAGGTCGCGGGTAGCGGGCGTGGCGTAGATGGGGCCGTCGAAGCCGCTTCGCACCAGAATCGGCAGGGCTCCCGAGTGGTCGATGTGGGCGTGGGAGAGAATCACGGCGTCGATGGCTCGAGCGTCGAGACCCAGGTGCGCGTTCATGTCGAACGACTCGCGGCGGCGCCCCTGGGCCAGCCCGCAGTCGAGCAGCAGCGTGGCGTGGTCGGTGCGAACGATGTGCTTGGAGCCGGTCACGCACTGGGCGGCGCCGACGAACTCGATTTCCATGCTCTCGAGGTTGCCTGAGGCGGGCCCGCGTTCCAAGGGCCACGTGTGGAGATCGCCCCGGCGAACGCCGATGGCGCCGCGGCGCTGCGATCCGGCGCTGCGCGAAGCTTCCGCTCGGATGCGAAGAACGGGGGCTCGGGAACCTTGATCGTCGTCGCCGGTCCGTACCTCGAACGCGCAACGCTCGCGCACGGCAAGGAGACTTTCATGGCAGGTGTATCGGTCGACGGTCCCTCGGGAGGACGACGCAGCCTCGATTCGGAGATCAACATGATCCCCATGATCGATCTGCTGATGGTGACGGTTTCGTTCCTTCTCATCACCGCGGTGTGGTCGCAGATGTCGCGCATCGAAGCCAGCAGCAAGGCGCCCGGCGACCCCACCGAAGTGGTGACGCCGCCCAAACCGGAGCTCGCGTTGCACGTGCGCACCTCCAGCGCCGAGAAGTTCGTGCTGGAGTGGCGCGAGGGACCGGCGGTGGTGTCCTCGCGCGACGTTCCGCGCCACGAGGACGTCACCACGGTGCGGGGCAATCGCATCGTTCGCTATCCCGATCTCGCAAAAGCCATCGAAGAAGAGTGGAAGGCGCGCGGCGCCCATCGCGATCTCTCCGACGGAAAGTCGGACCGCGCCGTGATGCACACGCCGCACGAGATGCCGTATGGCTCGATGGTCGCGGTGATGGACGCCATCGCAACTCCGTCGAAGGGCGTCGTCCGTGGCACAACTGTGCCGGCCTTCGCGACCACCCTCGCAACCGATTGAGCGCAGCTGACGCGTAGCGCCGTTAGAGGATGCACGGCGTTCGGTGATTTGCCGTGCGCGGTGCGGTCGCGCGCACTGGAACGCATCGTGCTTGGCGCGTGCCATCATGCGCCTTTCGCGATCCCTTCCCAGCGTCACACTCTCTCTTCTGTGCTTCCTCGAGGCTTGCTCCAGCGCGCCCGCTGACGCGGAGCGGCCGGCGACGTCGGGCGGAGCGTGCACTGTCGGCGCCTCCGCGTGCGACGGGCTGGAGCTGAAACGTTGCGAGCTCCAGAGCGCGATTCCCACTTGGGGCGCAAAGGCCCCCTGCGAAGACGGGCAGGTGTGTCGCGCCGGCGCGTGCGCGCCGTACACCGAAGAGGAGACGGGCCGCCTTCAAGCCATCGACGTGCTCCTCGGCGAGTCGCGCGACCACGGCGCCACGGCGACGCCGGTGGACTATCCGGCGCTCCAGCGCTCGCTGCGCGAAAAGCTCCTGCTCGGCGACGGTTCGCCGCAGGCCTACGTGAGCACGCTGTGGAGCGGCCTGCTGGCCCTGCCGCAGGGCCATCAACATCTGGGTCCCAAGGACGCGCAGGACTATCCTCCGTACGAGAGCGCCGGGTTCTCGCTCGGATCGCTCACCCGATACAGCGCGTGCCTGCGTCCGTACCAGGACCACGCGGTGGTGACCCTTGCCGACCCCAAGGCGGTCCTCAAGCGGGGTGACGAAATCGTCGCCATCGAAGGCAAGCGGGGCGACGCGCTGAAGACGCTCCTCCTCTCGCAGCCCATGGGCTTCGACTTCTTGCCGCCGTCGGATGCCGGGCGCATGGCCTTCGCGCTTCGCAGCTTCTTCAGCGTCGACCGCACCGGCACCGTGCTCACGGTGCGCCGGGCCGGCACCGATACCGACGTGACGCTCCCGGCGCCGGTCAAGGCAGAGGCCGGCTATGGCTGCGACGACGCCTTCGGACGCGACTACACCAAGCCCGCCATTGGCACGATGCTGGCCGACGGAACCGGTGTACTGTACATTAGTGGTTTCGCCCAGACCTCGGTAGAAGCCTTCGAGAAGGACCTGGGGCCCGAGTTCGACAAAGTGAAGGACGCGCCGCGGCTGGTCATCGACCTGCGCGGCAATGGCGGCGGCCTGTTGCGTTCGGCGCTCGACGTGGTCTCGCAGATTCCGGGCGCGCGCCGCACCGACTACTGCGAGTTCTTCGAGCGCACCAGCGGCTCGAACCCGGCGACCTACGTTTCCCGGAGCGTTCGCACGGTGGACCCTGCCGCGGTGCCGCAGCCGGCGCGCTTTCCCTACCGCGGGCGCGTTGCGCTGCTCATCGACGGCGCCACCCACAGCGCGGCCGAGCACTTTGCCTTGGCCACCAAGCTCGCCACCGGCGCGGTGCTCATCGGTACCAGGACCGCGGGCGCCTACGGCACCATCACCAGCGACAAGACACGGGCGCTACCCGGGAGCCCCGCCCTCGAGGTGAGCATCAACCGTTCGCAGGTGCGCACCCTCGACGGAAAGGTGCTCGACGGAACGTCGGTGGAGCCGCATCTGTTGGTGGAATACGAGCCCGAGGCGCTGGTCAAGGGTCAAGACCCGATGCTCCAGCGCGCCATCGTCGAGCTCTCGAAGTAGCGGCCGGCGCCATCAGTGCGCGTCGAGAATGCGGGTCGCGCGATCGTGGTACAGCCCTGGCTGACCCAGGAGCGGCGCGGCACGCCGGAGTGCTGCGTCGCGCCGGCCCAGTCGCACGAGCGCGTCGATGGCGATGAGCTCCCGCTCCGGCCCCAGCTGACCTTGGAGAAACGATCGTCGGTGCTCGTCGGCCAGCTGCAGCGCGGTGGCCGGGGAGCTGCCGAGCTGCGCGCGGGCGCGTTCGAGGAGCGCGGCCTCGGCGGCGAGCGAATGCGGCTCGCTGGCCACCGCGCTGCCGGTGGGCGGCGCGACTGCACGAAGCTTGGGCGTCGGCGTCGCCGTCGGTGCCTGCGTCGGTGGTGGTAGCGTCGTGGCCGCGGGGGCCACGCTCTCGATCCGCGTTCCCGTGGATCGCGCGCGCGCCGCGGCGCTGCCCAGGGTGGGCACGCCCTCGCGGCCGCCGGTACTGCCGCCGGCAACCACCCAGACCACCGAGGTGCTGGCCAGCGCAAGGCTGGCCGCCAGAAGGCCGCCCTTCATCCACAGGCCGAGACCGGCGGCCAGCGGAACCAGTGAGGCCCGGCGCAGGCGCGCCCGGCTCCGGGCGCGTTCGTCGGCGCGCATGGCGCGGGGGGCGCGCGCACCGCCCAACAGTTCGCGTACCCCCGCGGGGGCGCCTTCTTCCAGCCATCGCTTGGTCATGGCGTGCCCCGTTCTTCGCGCCGGCGCCGGAGCTCGGCCGCTTGCTCAAACTTTTTGCGTGCATAATGCAGACGTGAGTAGACCGTGCCCACCGGTATCCCCGCCACGTCTCCGATCTCTTGCGCGCTGAGGCCTTCGATCTCGAACATCACGAAGATGGCGCGGGCGTCTACGTCGAGGGCGCCGAGCACCTCTTCGAGGGCTTGCGCGCGCCGGGCCGCCACCAGGGCCGACTCCGGCGACGCTTCGTCGGTCTCGTGCGGGAGCTCCGAGGTGGGCTCTTCGCGCCGTACCCAGGCTCGCCTTCGTTGTCCGGCAGCCACCCGCATGGCGATGCCGTAGAGCCACGTGGTCATCTTCACCTCGCGATCGTAGGTGTGCCACTTACGCAGCACGACCATGAACACCTCCTGCGTCATGTCTTCGAGGTCGGCATCGCGCACGCCGAAGCGTTGCAGCGTGCGGAACACGAAGTCGCCGTGGGCCTCGTGGGCCCGGCGCACGAAGGCCTCGCCGCTCTCTGCAGGAGCGGTGCGCCGGAATCCGAAGAGGGACGGCAAGGCCTTGAGGTTCAAGCGGGGGGCGCTCCGGCGGACCTGGTCAGGGGGAAACCACAGGTTCCCAGCCCGCGCTGCCTACGCTGGCCGACAGGCTCACCGCATAGCCGTCGACGGTGAGGGCCTTGCGGGTGAAAGTCTGCACAGACATGGAGCGGTGCGGACCTCCGGAGGCGGTCGGTAGGGTGCTGAGATCGCGCAGCGCCGCAGCAGGCACGGTGAAGCTGCTGGACGGACCCGGCACCGTGCACGTGACGTCGATGCTCCGCTGCCCGGCGCCTGAGGAGTACTCGGAGAACGTGATGAGGACGTCGCTTGCGGTCGCCACCCAGCTCAGCGGAATGCCCGCCGCCTTGGACACCGGGAGCGGTGTGGAGATGCCCGGCGAGTACCCGGGCGCGGTGATGCTCAAGGTCTCCGGGAAGGTGAGCGTTCCCGAGAACGCCGCGATGTCGCCCCCCGCGGCGCCCAAGGCAATGGTCTGTCCGGCGCTCCATGCCAGGCCCTGCTGCGACGTGTACAGGTACTCTTCGCGGAGGGGGTTCCAGGGCACCGAGATGCCGCCAACGTCGACGGTGCCGGCTTGCTTCGGTCTGGGCGTCGAGGGCGTGGGGCCGGTGGGGCAGGTGATCACGTGACAAGCACCTTCGTCGCGGCCCAGGCACGAGCCGGCGCGGGCGGCGCCGTCTTGAAAGATGGCGAAGGCGTAGCTTGCGCCGCTGGGGTTGCCGGGCGTAGGCGGCAAGATGGAAGCGAACACCGCCCCCGCCTTGGTGGGGCCCGGCTCTGGCGTACCGAGGAAGGTTCCGGCGTCCTTGCCGCCGCCGTCGGTACCGGGGGTCGACGTGCCGCCGTCGGTACCGGGGGTCGACGTGCCGCTGTCGGCGCTGGTGGCCACGCCGCCGTCGGCCGGCGCCTCCTTGGCGACCGAAGCATCGAAGACACACGCGGCGAGACCGAGCGTGGAGAGGACCGTGAGGAAAGGAAGCAGGCGCATCGAAGTTCTCCTTGGTTGTAGGGTGAATGCGCGCAGCCCCGCCAACCCTTCAACGAATCGTCACAGGCGTGCGAACAAACCGAGCGCGCCGCCGTAGCCGCCGGCCGGCACCTGAAAAACGGTCGCGTCGGTGCCGGAAACGTAGAAGCGCGGACGCACCAGCGAGGCCAGACCGAAGGCGCTCGCTTCGATGCCGAAAGGGCCGAGCACGCGAAGTGCGACCGACGCGCCGAGGGTGCCAGCGACCCAGACCCGCTGTCCGGGCTCGGTGGGTTCCAGGCGGTACACCACCGCGTGCATGCCGCCCACCAGCGCGCGCCCGCATCCATCGATGCGCAGGCGTGCGCCCGTGCCTGCATCGGCTCCGAAGCCCGCGCCCACGCACGCGCCCGCGCTACCGGCGGAGAGGCCGAAGGCGTAGTCGCCATCGCGAATCTCCGGCTGCACCAGGCCCCCGAGCGACAACGTCATCCGGGGCCCGACGCGCAAGCGCCCTTCCAGGCCAGCCCCGAAGCTCGGGCTCGGGAGCACGTTGCCGAGCAGCGTTGCGTGAGCGCCGAACACGCCGTGCAGCCCCTCGCGTGCGAGCGCCGGCGCGGCCGCGGGTGCCTCGCGCCTGGCTGCGACCGGTGGCGGCGCGATGGGTGCCAGCGGCGCAGGCGGGCTGGTTGGCGCAGGCGGGCTGGTTGGCGCAGGTGGCGCCCTCACCGCGGTCGGGTCGATGGTCAAGGCCAGCGCCAGCACCACCGCGCTGTCGAGCGATACGCAGCTCGCGGCGTCGCCGGTGAGCTCTCGAACCACGCGCGCGCACGTGCCGCCCACGCATGCGGTGGGCGTGGCGTAGATGCGGGCGCGATAGGCGCCAGCCGGTGCGCGCTCCACCACACCTTCCAGCGCGAGGGTGCTCTCGTTCGCACGCACGACGAAGGGATCGCGCCCCAGGCGGTCGGCCACGCGGCGGGCAACCTCGGCGCGCGTGGCGCACGTCTCGGCGCCATCGCCGCGGGTCCACGAGAGCTGCGCGCGGTCTTCCGCATGCGCGGTTCCGGCCAGTACGAGCCCAGGCGAAAGGAACAAAGCGAAGGAAGAAAGCCGCATCGTAGAGCGGCATAGGTGCGCTCGCGGACGTTGGCATTCAACGCCTGTCCGGTGCCGCGATCGCGCTCTCTACAGCGCGGCTACTGCTTGCCGCACTGCGTGAGCGCGAGCACCGCGTAGGCGGTGGCGGCGTCGGTCATGAAGGTCTTTGCGCGCGCCGACGTGGTGTTCACCGACTGTCCGGGCCACGAGCCGTCTTCGGCCTGGCTCTGGGCCAGCCACTGCAGACCCTTCTGCACCGTGGCCTCGTGGCCGGCCTCGCGACAGAGCGCCAGCGTGGCGAGGGCGGTAGCGTAGCCGTCGCTGGTGCCCGCCACTTGCGCAGCGCGTGCGCCCTTGCCCCAGCCGCCGGCAGAGAAGCCCCCGTCTTCCAGCTGCTTGCTCGCCACCTCGGTTGCGATCGCATCGCGCTGCTCCTTGGCGATGGAGTCCTTGAGGTAGGCGCTCGTCCACAGAAGGGTCGCGCGATCGTGCAGCGCCATGGTGGACAGTCGACCGCGCAGGTAGCCGAGCAGCTTGGTGGTGCCCGCCGCCTGACCGGCAGTGCTGTTCTCGGGAATCGACCCCAGGAGGAGCACCGCCATGGCCGCGCCGAAATCGTTGCGGGTCTCCCACGGCTCGAGATTGAACTCCAGCCAGGCCCAGGTGCCCTGGGCGTTCTGGGTGGTCCACATGAGGTCGAGCGCCGCGGTGGACGCGGGCGAGAGCGGGCGCTTCGACCACACGTCGTCGAGCGAGAGCGCGGTCGCGTTGAGCAGGGCCTCGGTCGCCAGCGACTCCTTGGTCTTGGCGTCGGCGTTGCTGCCGTAGAAAGGCGTGGCGGATACCCCCTCGGCGACCCGACCTTCGAAGCGTTGGCGCGCGAGCGTCGCCTTGGGCGTGGCGATGTCGGCGGTGAGGGCGTGCCGCGCCAGGGTGTACGGGTAGGTGGTGTGGCAAGACATGGCGCACCCGATGTTGCTCACCTTGGGGGGCGAAGTGAGCCAGTTGTCGGCGCGCCCTTCCATGTACTGCGCAGCCATCTGTCGCCAGTCGCTGCGCAGCCCGGAGAGCCCCACGGCGCTGCCGTCGGTCCCGGCATCGGCAGCGCCGTTCGGCGACGGCGCCGCGGGATTGCTGTCGCCGCAGGCGGCGGCGAAGAGAGCGAACGAGAGGACCGCTGCGAGGCGCTTCATGGCGGCGCATCATAGTGTAGGAAAGGGTGGGTGCAAGGTTCGGTTGCGACCCGCTGTGGTTTCGCGCGGGGCCGGAAAAATCGCCGTGTGAGCGAGTGGCTCTTCTGGTCCGCTTGACTGCGCGGCGGCGGAGAATTTTTGGCCGCGACCGAGGGAGGCGCGATCGCGGGGTGCAGCGCCGGTCGCCCACTCTCTCTTCACGTGAGGACGGGAGGCGAAGGCATCCCGAAGGGTTCGGCCAAAAAGACCAGTCTCCTCTAAGGGACTCGAGGGTAGGGTGGCGCGCCCGCGCCGGTGAAGCTCGCGCCCAACGGAAAAGCGGCGAGCGCGGGACCCAGCGTGAGCGCGCTCACGTCGAAATCGAAGACCTGGCCAAAGGCGTAGAGCAGAAGCTTCCCTCGGGAATGGGCCAGCCCGTAGATGCCGAGGCCGGTGAAGGCTTTTAGGAACTTCACCGGCTTGCCGGTCTTGAGGTCCACCTCCACCACGCAATCACCGCCCGCCGCGCAAGCGAACGCGGAGCCCTGGCCGGTGTTCTGGGCGGCGGCCAGATAGCCCTTCTGGCCGATGGCCGTCACGTCGCCGCTGGGCCGCAGCGTTCCCAGGGCGCCCGCGGCCACCACCGTCACGTCGCCGGTAGAGGTATCCACCCGCACGTAGTCCGCGCCGTCGTACCCGACCAGCACCTCCTCGGTGGCCGAGAGCGTTCCCTTGGGCGCCACACCCATGGCGAACGGAAACCGATTCCCGACGCGCACCGACGTGCAGCCGGCGGCCACCGTCCAGCGGTAGAGGTCCTGGCTGGTGGATGATGTAATATACACGGATCCGTCGCTGAACACCGCGGTCTCCTCCGCCGGCGGACAGGCGGTAGACTTGAGCCGCGTGAACTTGCTGGTGGCGCGATCGAACGCGTACACGAACGTGTCGATGCCAGCGGCGTACGACACGGCCACGTCGTTGGGGTCGGGGGGAAGGAGACCGGCGTCGCCGGCGTCTGCACCTGGGCCGCCATCACCGCCATCACCGCCCTCCGGCTGCCCTCCAGCGTCCGGTCGGGGCGCGCCGTCGGTGAGCTCACCGGCGTCGGCGAAGCTGCCGGCGTCCGGCGACGCGATGGTCCCTCCGCTCAGCTCGATGCCGCAGCCCGAAAGGAACCACAATGCGAGGCAAGCACTTCGAACGCGCATGGTACCACCGTATCACCGATCGCCCGACCCGCCCGCCGCCGGAGCGGCCAGGAACGTGCCGTGCTCGGCCATCAACGCCGCGAGCCTATCGGGTGAGGGCAGTGCGCCTTGCGCGCGGAGAAGGGCGGCCAGCCGCTCGAAGTAGACCTCAAACCCCGACGGCGTGAGCGCCACCAGGTATCGCGCCTCGTCGTGACCCGGATTCGAGAAGCCGTGCGCAAGGCCCCGGGACGCGAACACGGTCTCGCCCGCCGTGGCCGTTCGATACTGGTCTCCGACGCGAAAGCGCAGTTCGCCCGCGAGCATGAAGAAGGCTTCGTCGTGGCCCGCGTGCACGTGCTCCGCGGGACCGCCATGGCCTGCAGCCATGCGCGCTTCGATGAGCGTCATTGCGCCTGCGGTGTCGGCTGCCGTCACCTTGACGCGCATGGTCCAGCCCGGCAGCACCAGCGGCGACCCTTCGTTCGCAGTGACCCAATGGCCATCACCGACGCTGCGACGTGGGCTGCCTGGGAGAGGAATCGACATGCGCGAACGCTGGCCTATTCCGCCCGTGCCGACCAGGCGCCACACTGCATATGGACGCTGGGCCATGAAACAAGAAGGGCGCGCGCAACCCGTCGCCTGGCCCGGCAACCTACGAGACTGCGGCGCCTGCACCGTGGACGACAGAAACGCCTCACTGGGGCGTTTTGGCTCTCATCAAGAGACCAAAGCGAGGGGATTCGTTACGTTGGAAGCCGGCGCAGAGGTTGCATCCGCCGCAGGTGTCCCATGTCTCATTCCATCCGCCTTCGCCGTTTGTGCTCTCGGCATGACGCTCGAGCATCGACAGCGGCAAGGCCGCCCATCGCTCCGCCGCGCCGTGCGAACAAGGCCGCCTGCGATGCCCGATAGGCTCGTCGACCCGACCTCGGGCACCATCTTCAACGTGCACGACGAGAGCGCGGAGCGCGCCGCCGTGACGGCGCTGCTGCGGCACACCGGCTACACCGTCGTCGAGGTGGGAACGGGCGCGGAAGCGCTGCGGAGGGTGGGCGAGGAGCTGCCGGACCTGGTCATCCTCGACCTCAAGCTTGCGGACATGGACGGGTTCGAAGTCTGCGAGCAGCTGAGGCGAGGGCCCGCGGCGCGCCCGGTGAAGGTGCTGCACACTTCGTCAGCGAGCTTCACCACCGCGAAGAAGGTCAAAAGCCTCGACGCCGGCGCCGACGGCTACCTCGCAGAGCCCTTCGAGGAGGAGGAGCTGCTCGCAACCGTGCGCTCGCTCCTGCGCCTCAAGCGCGCTGAAGAGGAGCTTCGTCGCCGCGCCCTGCAGCTGCGCGACGCCGACGAGCGCAAGAACGAGTTCCTGGCGATGCTGGCGCACGAGCTGCGAAACCCGCTCGCGGCCATCACGGTGGCGGTGCCCATGCTGCGAGAAGGCGTGCAGCCTTCGGCAGCGCACAGCTTGAGCGTCGTGGAGCGGCAGGCGCGGCATCTGGCGCGTCTGGTGGACGACCTTCTCGACGTGGCGCGGGTGACCCGGGGCACCATCGCGCTCCAGCGCAAGGTGGTCGACCTGGGCGTCATCTTGGAGTCGGCTGCTCGCACCGTGCGCTTGACTGCTGCCGATGCGCAGGGGCAGGAGCTGCGCCTCGAGCTGCCAACGGCCACGGTGTGGGTAGAGGGCGACGAAGCACGACTCGAACAGCTCTTCGCGAACCTTCTGCATAATGCAAGCAAGTACACCCCCGGTGGGGGTCATATCGCCTGCTCGCTCTCGGTGTCTTCGGGCGAGACGCCCACCGCGCGCGTGGTCGTTCGCGACGACGGCGTGGGCATGACCCCCAAGACGATTTCTCGACTGTTCTCGGTGTTCTCGCAAGGCGACGTCCCGCTCGCCCGCTCCCAAGGGGGTCTTGGCGTCGGCCTGGCGCTGGCGCGAGCACTGGCGGAGCTTCATGACGGATTCATCGGCGCCAAGAGCGAAGGGCTCGGGCACGGGAGCGAGTTCGAGGTGCGCATTCCCGCCGTGGCGCCGGCGGTAGCTCCGGTGGCCCCCGAGGCAGACGCGCGCGAGAGCCTGGCGCCGCCGGAGTGCCGCCGCATCGTGGTGGTGGATGACAACACCGATCTCCAGGAGCTCCTCGCCATGTCCATCGAATCATGGGGGCACCAGGTGGAGTGTGCGTCGCACGGCGTCGAAGGCCTCGAGCTCATCGAACGCTCGCGCCCCGACGTGGCGGTGGTGGACATCGGCCTTCCGGGCATCGACGGCTACGAGATTGCGCGACGGATTCGTGCAGACCCCAGCATGAAAGACACCACGCTGGTGGCGCTCACCGGCTACGGCTCGCGCGAGCAACAGGCAGAGGCGCTGGCCGCCGGCTTCGATGCGGTGCTGGTGAAGCCGGTCGAGTCGCACGAGCTTCGGCAAATTCTCGCGGGCGGCAGCCTCTTTCGTCGGGCCGTCCCCGGCTGATTCAGGTCCGTAGGCGCTCGGCAAGCAACGGCGCGAGGGCTTCCATCAGCGGAATCTCGCTGACCGGGATGTCGCATGGCGAGGGATCGAAATGGCAGAGGGTGCCCATCGGGAGGCCGACGCGGTCGCGCAATACCGCCCCGCAATACGAACGCACCACCTCGCGCGCTGGGTGCACGCGTAGCCGATCGTCGTCGGTGGCGTCTTCGGTGGTGAAGGTGTGGCCGCGGAGGGCCACCCGTGAGCAATACGATGCCTCCAGCGGCACGTCGTCGCCGCGCTCGACCTCTGGATTCTCGGCGTCCACCAAGGCCACGTTCCGCAGCATCGCGCCTTCGATGCGGTACACCGCGGTGAATCGGTGCGCGCTGCGGGCGTTGAGAATCCGCAGCGCCGCCGCGATGCCATGAAGTTGCAGCGCCCGCGTGACCTTCTGGAGCGCGTCGGGCCGGGGGGCGCGCGCAGTTCGCGCCGCAGGCGCCTCGCGGATTGCCGGCACCAGGTTGACGACCGCGCGCACGAGGGGATCCGGATCCACCGGCTTGGCCAAGTGGGCCTGAAAGCCGGCGCTGGCCGCACGGCGCCGGTCCTCCTCGCGGGCATGCGCGGTGATGGCGATGGCAGGCAGGGCCGCGCCGGCGGCGCCGGTGGCGGTACGGACCCGAGAAAGGAACGCGTAGCCGTCGACCTCGGGCATCGCGATGTCGGAGAGGAGCACCATGGGCGGACTGCGCACGATGTGTCGAAGGCCTTCGTCGGCGCCAGCCGCGGTGGTGACGATGGCTCCCTTGGAACGCAACACGGTGGCCACCAGATCGCGGGCGTCCGGCTCGTCGTCTACCACCAGCGCGGTGACGCCCTGCAGCTGCGGCGCCGCCAGCGTGGTGGGCGTGGCACGATCGGCCTCGCGCGGCGGCGTCGACGTACGTTCCGATGCCACCGCGCTCATGGGCAGGTGAACGTAGAACGACGCTCCTTGGCCCAGACCTGCGCTCTCGGCGCGAACGGTGCCGCCGTGCGCTTCCGTCAGGTGCCGCACCAGCGCGAGCCCCAGGCCCAGCCCGCCATGTCTGCGCGTGGTGCTCCCTTCGGCCTGACGAAACCGCTCGAACACATACGGGAGGAAGTCGGGCGCGATGCCTTGTCCGTCGTCGCGCACCGCGATCACGACGTCGTCGCCCACGCGCTGCCACTCGACCGCGACGCTGCCGCCCTTGGCCGTGAACTTCAGGGCGTTGCTGAGAAGGTTCCACACCACCTGCTGCAGGCGCTCCGGATCGCCCACCATGCGCAGCGGCCCTTCGTGCGCGCGCGTGGTTAGATGAATGAGCTTGGCCTCGGCCGCCGGCCGCACCGCGTCCAGGGCGGCGGCCACCAGCTCGTTCATGTCGAACGGTCGCAGCTCCAAGTGGAGCTTGCCGGTGATGATGCGCGAGCCGTCGAGGATGTCCTCGATGAGCTGCACCTGCGCGCGACCATTGCGCTCGATGGTCTCCACCGCGCGAAGGTGCGCGCTGGCATCGAGCTGCCCCGACCGCAGGAGCTGCGCCCAGCCGAGGATGGCGTTGAGCGGCGTGCGCAGCTCGTGGGAAGCCATGGCAAGGAACTCGTCTTTCGCCCGGTTGGCGGCTTCCGCTTCGGCGCGCGCCGCCTTCTCAGCGGCCAGCAGGATCAGGCGCTCGCGCTCGCGCTTCTTCACGTCGGTCACGTCCACCAGGCTGAGCGCTCCGGCCAAGATCTCGCCGTTCGATCCCCAGATGGGCGTGGCGCTGCATCGAAAGCTCCCTTCGCTCCCGTCCGAGCGCTGCATCGTGAACTCTTCGTCCACCACGACTTCGCCGTTGGTCATGGCGCGAACCATGGGCAGCTCCTCCATGTGGTACGCGCGCCCGTCGGCGTGCCGAATGGCGTTGGCCCCCACGAAGTGCTGGAGCGCGACCGGCCCCTCGGCGCCCACCATCGACTGAAACTGCATGTTGCTGAAAAGGAGCTGCCCGGTCTTGGCGTCGCGCGCGACGATGCCCGCGGGCATCTGTCGGATGATGGTGTCGAGGAGCGCTTGCTTGGCCTCCAATTCGCTGAGGAGCCGCTGCCGCTCCTCGAACAGCATCTTCTGGTCGTCGATGTCGGTGCAGGTCCCGAACCAGCGGGTGATGCGCGTGTCGCGCCCCTCGGCGTTGAAATCGCGTAGCGGCACCGCCCGGCCCAGCATCCACCGATACGCGCCATCGGCGCGGCGCCAGCGGTATTCGATGTCGTAGAACTCGCCACTCTCCAGGCTTCGTTGCCAGGTCTCGGCGCACCGTGCGCGGTCGTCCGGGTGAACGGCTGCTTGCCAGGCCCATCCCAGGAGCTCTGCGTCGCCGAGGCCGGTGTACTCGCGCCAGCGTTCGTTCATGTACTCCACGGAGCCGTCGGTCCGCGCGGTCCACACCATCTGCGGCATCGCCTCGATGACGAAGCGGTAGTACGCCAGCAGCTCGTCGCGCACCCCC
>JBBQWQ010000017.1:0-149363 GCA_038210445.1 Polyangiales bacterium | reverse complement strand
TGCGGCGCTTGATGCAGTCGTCCAAACGCTCCCGCCTCGAAACTCTCCTCCAAGCATTGGACGCCGCTACCTACCCGCACCACAGGCGGCTCGCGTAGCCCGCTCTCCGCGCGGCGCCCCACCTCGCCGCACGGCGATCGGATCACGAAGCGCCTCGATCAGGCTTAGAAACAACAAGGTCTGGCGTGGGCGCTCGAACGCACCAGGCGAACAACCTGGCCGGCGGCCAGGCCGGGTGCCGCTGACTACGTTGTCTCGGTATGCCACTCGGTCTTCTGCACCACCGGTAGCTGCAGCGCGCGCTCGCGGTCGAGGTCGAGGTTGCCGACGTGCAGGCAGAGCGGGGTTTGCACCCACTTGTAAATCGACATGGTGAACAGGCGCCCGAAACGCGCTGCCCAGGCGTCGATGGTGGCCTTGGGGGTGCCCGGAAACATTGTGTACAATACACTCGAAACTTCCGCAGGCGACATCTTCTCGCCGGCGTAGAGCGCGAAGCAGGCGTCGAGCACCGGAAACGGCATCAGGTCCTTTTCGTCTTCCTGATCGTCGGCCAGCTCGGCGCTCGCCGGCTTCTTCAGGGTGAGCGCAATGCCCTCCCACCCTGTCGTTTCCAGCAGGTAGTCGAGCAGGTAGTTCACCACAGTCTTGGGAACGTTGGCGATGACCGAGAGCGCGCCTTCCATGTCGCCGCCGATGGTGGTGTAGCCCACCGCCTTTTCGCTCATGTTGCTGGTCTGAAGAAAAAGGCCACCCGCGCTGTTGGCCCAGCTCCACATGCGCTCGGCCCGAAGGCGCGCTTGAACGTTCTGCCGAGTGGTGGCGGTCACCGTCTCGCCCGGCTGGAGCATCTTGGCGATCTCCACCACCTCGCTCTCGAAGGCGGCGTCGACCGAGAGCTCCACGAAGGGCACGTCGAGGTCGGTAGCCGCCTGCGCCGCCGCGGCCCTGGTCTCCGGGGAAGAGTAGCGCGAGGGCATGAAGAACGCGCGCAGCACCTCGCGCGCCTTGGCGGCCCGGCCCGCGGCGTCAGCCGACGCGAAACGGCGGTCGAGGTAGCGCCGGGCCAGGATGAGACAGAGCAAGCTGTCGCGGCCTCCCGAGAGCGCCACGCCGATGGTCTTGAAAGCCCCGGTCTTCTCGAAGTAGTCGCCAATGCCCAGCGAAAGCGCGTCGAGCAGCTCTTCGCAGAATGCCGCGCGCGCGGGAACGCGATGGCCCTCGGGAGCCGGCAAGAAGAAGCTACCGTGTTCCGGTGCAGGATACACGAGTGCGCTCCGCGCGGTGGCCCCGGGAGCGGCGATGCGCGAGGCCGGGGGTGAGCTCGCCAGGAAGGCCTCGCGGTCGAAGCGCCAGGTGGAGTTCTCGGTGCGAAGACGCAGGGTACGGTCGAGATCGACGGTGATGCCGTACACGCCCTCCTGGAAGCGCGGCGCCTCCAGCGCCAGGCGACCGTTCTGCGACACGAAGCCGCCTCCGTCGAAGATGAGCCCGTCGTTGGCGCCCACCAGGTTCACGTAGGCCACCGTGGCTTGGGCGTCGGAGGCCCGGGTGGCGATCATTTCGCGGCGCGTTTGCTGAACGCCCAGCCGGTACGGCGACGCCGAGACGTTGACCACCAGCTCGGCGCCGGCGTATGTGCGGCGGCGCATGGGCCCCTCGGGCGACCAGATGTCCTCGCACACCTCTACCGCGAGGGTGCCAAAGTCGAAGTCGAACACCAGATCGCCGAAGGGCACGCCAGCCACCTCGGCTCGCTCGCCAGGGACGCCACGGGCAAAGGTACGCGCTTCGTAGAAGACGTTGTAGGTGGGCAGCTTTTCCTTCGGCACCAGGCCCAGCAGGGTGCCCCGGTGCACCACCGCCGCGGCGTTGTAGAGATTCGCCCCGCGGGCCACGGTAACGCCCAGCACGAACACCGTGGGCAAGTCGCCGGTGCGCTCGGCGAAGGCCTGTAGCGCCGTCCATTGGGCCGAAACGAACGCGCGCCACTGCACGAGATCCTCGGGCGCGTAGCCTGCCACCACCTGCTCGGGAAACGCCGCCACGGTGGCTCCGTCGGCCGCAGCCTCGCCCGCACGCGCGACGAGCTTCTCGAGGTTGGCGCGAACCGCGCCGACCGTGGTGTTCACGCTACAAAGGGCGAGTCGAACGAGTCGCATGGGAGGCGCACCTTACGCCACACGCCACGTAGAGTCGACCAGCCCGGGGCGCAAGGCTCAGGCGAGAACGACCGGTCGCAGCCCTCGCAGTAGCTGCGCGGCCGCTGCGGCGGTGGGGAGCCCCGCGAGGCGCGTGAGCTCCGGGCTCGGCTCCTCGGCAATCTGCGCCTCGAGGGTGGCGAGCGCGCGCACCTTGGCAGCCCGCACCTGCGCGCGCCCGGCTTCGTCGAGCTGGGTGCCGAGCCAGGTGTCCAGATCCTTCGACCACTCTGCGTGGCTCACCTCGTCGTCGGCGATCGACGCGAGATCTGCACGCAGCCCGTCGTCGCCCGCGCACGCCGCCTGGTGCAGCGCCACCAGCGCGCCGTAGGTCTCGCGCACGCAGCCCTCCTCGGCGTTGTGCAGGGCGAGATCGAGGAGCGAGCCGTAGGCATGGGGCAACGCCCGGGCGGCGACCGGGCGCGCGCCGCGCCGTTCGGCGTGGGCGCCCATGATGGCGGCGTGACGAACTTCGTCGGCCTGCGCCTTTCGCGCGCGCTCCAAGAGCGAAACCGGCGCACCGAAGCGCTCGAGCTCGCATGCGAGCTCGGCGAAAGCGAGCACGGCTGCGCCTTCCAGGTGCGCCATCGAAGCGAGGTATGCGGGGAGCGAGCCGTTACCCGACGGCTGCGACTCGAGCGCGGCCGGATTGCGACCGGCCACCGCGCATCCCTGGGCGGGCGTACGCGATAGCTCGCGCGAGGCCTGCGGCTCGATGCGACCATCGCGATACACGCGGATGATGGTCTCGGTCGTGACGTCCATGGCGCCGCCCGCTTTCTGCTCGCAGGTGGTGAACACCGCGCGCAGCTCGAAGTAGTCGGCGTTGGACTCCGAGGCGTTGGCGCCGGATTCGCACGTTGCGCCTTGGTTGTTGATGGTGGCCCAGGCTTGCGCTTCTTTGAGGCTCGAGATGGGCGCGATGAGGGGCAAAAGCTCGGCCAGGGTGCGCACCAGGGAATGGACGCCCGCCTTGGTGACCACCGCAAACGCCTGATTCGCCAGCAGCATGCTGTTCTGACCCTCGCGCCAGCTCGCCGAAGGGTCGGGCGATAAGGTGCTCGCGACGTCGTCGATGGCCGCAACGCAGTTGGCGTCGCCGCACGGCGCGCCCAACACCTGACGCTTGAGGAGCGCGGCGCCGCCTCCGTCTGCGGAGCGACCTTGCTCCACGGCGTAGAAGGTGATGCGGTCGACGCCGGGCGCAAGGGTGAGCGCGGCATACAGCGCCGGCATCTGCGAATACGGAGAGAGGCACTCCACGCGCTCCGGCAGCGGCGTCACGATGATGCCGCCGTCGCCCGTCGTTCCCGCATCTCCGTCGCGAGGAACGGCGCTCACGGTGCCGGAGCACGCGGCGAGAGAAGAAACCAGGATCGCAGCCAACGCGTTGGAGAGAGTGCTCATGCCCCTCTTCCAGCAAGTTGCGGACCAGGCAAGAACCCTCGATTTGGGGCACTTTTGGCCCAGCTGTGCCACGTCGCCGGCACGTCCGCGACGCGGCTGTCGGTCCTGGCAAAGCCGAGCTCACGCAAACGTGCGCACCAGGCGCCGGAACACGTTGGCGTGCGCCTGCACGGTGGGGCCGAGATCGCGCCCGTAGCCGCCGCCCAGCGTGATCACCACCGGCACCCCGAGCGCGCGCACCAGATCCATGACCATGGCGTCGCGCAGGCTGAGCCCCTCGAGCGAGAGCGCCATGCGCCCCAGGCGATCGCCGGCCAGGCTGTCGACCCCCGACTGAAAGAGCACCAGCTCCGGACGAAAGTCGAGCACTGCGCGCAACCCCACCTCGAGATGTGCAAGATACACCGAATCGGTGCACTGGTCGGGAAGTCCCAGGTCTAGGGAGCTCGGCTCCTTCTTGAAGGGATAGTTCTTCTCGCCGTGCAGGCTCAGGGTGAACACCCGCGGATCGCCGGCGAAGATGGCGGCGGTGCCGTTGCCCTGGTGGACGTCGAGGTCGACCACGGCCACCCGCTCGACGCCGTAGTCGCGCTGGGCCACGCGCACCGCCACCGCCAGATCGTTGAACACGCAGAAGCCCTCGCCGTGGTCGACGAAGGCGTGGTGGGTGCCGCCGGCGATGTGCCCACCGGCTCCGTGCTGCATGGCCCAGGAGAGGGCAGCCAGCGTTCCCCCCACCGAGCGCTGGGCCCGCAGGACGAGCGACTCCGACCAGGGAAAGCCGAGCCGGCGGATGGCGGCGACGGCGAGCGTTCCTTCGGTGACCGCGCGCACGTAGGCCGCGTCGTGCACCAGCAGCAAGTCGCCGGTGGTGGCCGGCGCGCCCAGGATGAAGATCCCGGGAAACTCCTCTTCCAGCGTGTCGTGGAGCTTGGTGTACTTGCCGAGCGGAAACTTGTGCCCCGCCGGGAGCATCAGATGGTGCACGTTCTCCGTGAAGACCAACCTCACGACTGCTTCGATGCTCGCCGACCGCCCACAGGCGCAGGCTCGCTCGCCGCGAGCTTCACGGCGGCGGGGCGATGCTGGCCGAGGCCACGTCGGGAATGGTCTGGTAGCGGCGGTAGTAGCGAATCACTTTGCCGACGTAGTCGCGGGTTTGCTCGTAGGGCGGCACGCCGCCGTGGCGCATCACCGCGTCTTCGCCAGCATTGTAGGCGGCGACGGTGAGCACCAGGTCGCCGTTGAACGTGTTGGCGAGAATGCGCAGGTAGCGAACCCCGCCGAAGATGTTGTCGTGGGGGTCGTTGATGTCCTTCACCTGCAGGTGGTCTGCGGTGTCGGGCATGAGCTGCATCAGCCCGCGCGCCCCGGCCGAGCTCACCGCCCGCGGATCGAAGTCACTCTCGACCTTGATGACCGCGCGCACCAGCTCCACCGGTATCTGGTAGATCGACGCGGCCTGGCGAATCCACTCGTCGAACCGGCTGAAGCGCGAGGGGTCGCGGTCCGACGGCGCAACCTGCGAGGCGCCGGCGCTCTTCTTCGAGCCGTCGCCCTTGGCAACCAGCTTGGCGCCGCTGGCGCCCGGGCGCGCGGTGGTGAAGTGGATGACGCCGTCTTTGTCGGTGTACTGGTAAATGTCGCCGCGCGCATTGGGGGCGGTCGCCACGGCAACCAGGCACGAAAGCACGCCGAGCGCGCGGTAAGCGAACCGAGACATCGACCTCCAGCGTACGAGACCCGCGCCACCTCGGCAACTTCCGCTCGTTTCCCGGTGAGAACCCGGAGAGGGGCACAAAAGTTCCGTACCTCGCGCTTTCTTGGTAACGAGGCGGAGCGGCCATGGACTTAGCCCTCAGCATCGTGACGGTTCTCTTCGTGCTCGCGCTTCTATGGCGCGTGCGGCCGCTCTTGCCGCTGGCTCGCAAGGAAGAGCGCGTCGCCCTCAAGGTGGCGAAAGGCCGCATCGAGGCGGCCAAGGACCACGCGTCGCGCGCGGCAGCCCTGTGCGACGCCGCCGAGCTTTGCGCCAAGCGCAATCGCCGGGCGAGCGCCGAAGGGTATTTCCTGCGCGCGCTGCGCGAAGCCCCGGGCTCGCCAGCGGTGGTGACGCGCGCCGCCGAGGCCATGAAGCGGTGGCCCCGTACCCTCGATGCTCTCTTGTGGCGCACCCTCGCCGCTGCACCCTGGGCAGGCGAAGGCGAGCGCGCGGCGGCCTCCAAGGTCGCGCTGGAGCGCTTGGCCGATCTGTACGAGGGGCCGCTGCGGCGCCGCGTTCACGGGCGCGCTCTCCGCTTTGCGCTGGAGCGGCTCGCGTAATTTTCGGCGCGGGCGCGGTTTCGATCCATAGTTGGACGATGGCTTTTCCCCTTCGCCCCACGTCTCGCTTCCTCCTCGTTCTCGCTCCGGTTGCTCTCGGCGTCGCGTGCGGCGGCACGGTGGGCAGCGGCAGCACCAGCTCGTCCGGCGGCAGCTCGTCGTCCGGCGGCAGCTCGTCGTCCAGCGGCGGCTCGACGTCCAGCGGCGGTTCGTCGTCGGGCGGCGTACGGGTGCCGAAAAACCACCGCGCCGGAGCCACCGCCTGCACTTCGCCCCGGGCCACGCCCACCATCACACCCATGTCGCCCAACGACAAGTGCACGTCGCATGCAGACTGCACCGCGGGTCGCAACGGCCGCTGCACCCAGGTGCCGCGCCTGGGCACCTACGAGTGCAGCTACGACGCCTGCGAGGTCGACACCGACTGCGGCGGCGGCCTCGTGGGCCGGAGCGGCGTGTGCAGCTGCCGCGTGGGCATCGGTGAGGCGAACGTGTGCCTCGCAGGCAACTGCCGCGTCGACGGCGACTGCGCCGGCAACTACTGCTCTCCGTCGCAGGGCTCGTGCGGCGCCTTCGGCGGGAACATCGGCTTCTTCTGCCACGTCGCCGCCGACGAATGCGTCGACGACGCCGACTGCGGCTCGCCGGCCTCCACCTGCCGCTTCGAGCCAGCCGTCGGGCACTTCAAGTGCAGCGACTCCCAGTGCGCCGGCTAAGAGCGGCGCGCAAAATCTCGAAGAAAAGGTGACACCGGAAGGAAGAGTCGGGCCGGCCTCGACGTAGCCATCGGGCGACGTCATAACACCGTTACGTTCCGCCTTCCCTTCTCCGAGGACCGACCATGCAACAGCCCTACGCCGCCGAACCCATGAGCCACGCCCCGTCGACCTACCCGCCGCCGTGGGGCGCCGCTGCCCGAGCGCCATCTCGCAACATCGCGCTCATCCTCGTGGGAGCCGTGCTGCTCTTCATCGCGTTGGCCCCGGGCGGGCTCTTTCTGTACAACCTGTGGCAGTACTCGACGGTGGCCGACCGATGGTCCGCAGACCCCAAGATGTCGGACGACGCGCTGCAGTTCGGCGTGGAGCTGGTGCAAGAAGCCGCCATGCGGCGGATGGTCATCTTTGGACCCATCGCGGCGCTCTTCGGGGTGGCGGGCGTGGTGCTCGGCGGCCTCGGCTTACGCAAGAAGTAGGCGGGTTGAATAGCCGGCGCCTTCGCACGTCCAAGAGGTCCATGATCGCCCGAGGGCTCATCGCGCCTGGCCTCGCCCTGCTCGGGGCGTGTTCGTCGGCGCGTCCAGCTCCCAGCGTCGCCGCGCCTTGGCAAGCAGCCCACGTGCAGCTCCCGACCGAGACGCGCAAGCGCCTCGAAACCGACGTGACGGGAGCCTGGCTCACCCAGCAGATCAACGGAGACTCGGTCACGGTGCTCACCACCCTGGAGGCGCACGACGGTGCGCTGCGCGAGCTGCGGCGCGCGATCCAGATGGGTGGCCCGCGCGATCCCGCCCCGCAGTTGGTTCGGGGCGGCCACTACGCGGTCGGTCCCGAAGGCACCCTCGACCTCTTTCTCGACGCCCCCGAAGCATCCCACCGTCGCTCGTTCTTCACCGTCTTCCCCTCGCTCCGTGGCGCCATCCTGGTCACTGAGCTTGCCCGGGGCGACGGCCGGCTCTTCCGCTACACGGTGGCGGAAGAGCGAAGCGGGCACACCGCAACCAAGGTCGACCTGGCGTGGGTCTTCGGCAGCCCCCTCGGTGAAATTCTGGGCAAGGGCGCGCCGTGCGTCGTGGAGATGCACGTGGTGGCCTCGGTGTTCTCACCGGTGCGCGAGACGCGCGGTGACGAGCGCTGGAAGTGCCACCTGGGTGCGCCGGCGCGGAGCAAGCTCGTGCCGGTGATCCTCGACGGTCTGCGCGCCGATGAGCTGCACCCCTACCAGAGCACCGGAGACTCGGCGGTGCGAGACCTGGCGGACCGCGCCGTGAACGCGCCGTTGTGGTTCGACCCCGCCATGCCCACGATGCTCTTCATGGGTGCCCTCAACTTCGACGACTTGCCCAACGGCTGGCTGGCAGATCGACCTCAGTCAAAGAGCCCCTGAGCCAGCGCGCCGTCGTAGCGAAGTCGCAGCGCCTCGTGCCCTTCGAGGGCGCCTTCGCGAAGCTCCTCGCCGCCGAACACCGCCCTTACGAGCGGGCGCGCGGCCTCATCGGCGCAGGCCGCACGAAACGCCGTCCGCACGCGCTCGTAGCTGGCCGCGGCCAGGTTGCGCCGCACCGCGATGACGTCGGTGGGAATGGGGCCGTAGGTCTCGAGCACCCGCACCTCGAGCGCCGGCGCCAGCAGCCAGGCGCCGTCGAAGGTGCACACCACATCGCAATCGCGGCGCCGAAGCGCGCGCAGCGCCGCGGCGTGGCTCCCGTAGAACTTCTCGCTCACAAAGCGGCGCGGATCGAAGCCGGCGCGCTTGAGCTCGATGCGCGGCACCACGTAGCCGGCGGCGCTCCAGGGGTCGACCCAGCCGGCCCTCGCCCCGTGAAGGTCGTCGATGCTGGCGATGGACGCATCGGGAAGCACCGCCAGCGCCGCCGCGTAGGTGGTCGTGCCGCCGCGCACGATGCAGCCCACCGGGTCTACCGCTTCGGCCAGCCAGGCGTAGACCACCGGCGGAATCCACGCCACGTCGGTGCTGCCATCGCGCACGCTGGCCATGAGATCCTTGTAAGATGCAGCGGTCTTGCGCTGGAGATCGAGCTCCGCGTGCTCCCTTAGCCAGGCCGCGAGCTGCTCGAACGACGCGCTCGCATCGCCCTCGGCAGACGCGTCCGAGGAAACAAGGCCGAAGACCATCGGTGGGGTAGCGAGAGCCATTCGCTTCTCTACAACGCCGGCGGCCAGAAGACCTTGGGCAGCTGATCGCGATGCAAGAGCGCCAGCCAGTCCATGAGCCCGGCCACCGTGATGTGCACCAAGAAGCCCTGGTAGATGCTGCGGGTCTTCATCGAGAGCGACCCCAGCGCGATGCCAGCGACGATGGCGCCGCAGGCTTCGAGGTAGGGCTTGCCAAAGTGAATCATGCAGTAGGGCACGGCCATGGCGAAGATGGCGCCGGAGCCCAAGCTCTTGCGCAGCGCCCCCAGCCAGAAGCCGCGGAAGAACATCTCGAGGGCGAAGAACTGCGCGAAGTAGATGCCTTCCCACAAGAGGAAGTCGAACCAGCTCCGCGACGACGTCTTGTAGAACGGATAGTACGAACCGAAGTCGGGGCTGCGCGCGACGATGAACATCGCCGGCAGCACCACCGCCAAAAACAGCCCGTAGATCCACACGTGGGCGAAGAAGCCCTTGGTGCGGAGCCCCATGTCGAGGAGCGAGTCTTTCGGAAAGAGCAGCTTCCACAAGGGAAACGGCACCAGCACATAGCCCGCGATGCGGGTGAAGGCCCACCAGCCGTAGCTCCACAGCTCCTCGTAGTGCGAGAGGCCCAGCACGTCGGGCGCCTTGGGCAAGGCGCCCGGAGCCACCACCGCCGGAGCGCCGGCCATCGACGCGGCGAGCTTCTCGAGCTCCGGCCGCACGTGGATGTCGAAGTACATGCGGCCGCCGAAGTACTCCTGCATGGCCAGGATGACGGCGACCATCACGAAGGCCACCATCGGACGGCGATCGTACTTGCCCTCTTTCAGGAACTTGCCGCGCTCCACCAGCGCGTCTTCGTCGAGCTCGCGCCAGGTGTTGCGGAAGAAGAGGTAGAGCAGCGGCACCACCACCGCCAGCGCGGGGATGGGAAAGAGCGGCTTCACCTTCTCGAGAAAGCCGGCGAAGCCCCCCAGCTCCTCCGACTTCAGGTAGACGTTCGGTCCGAGGAACATCTCAGCCCGCTTTTTCCGCGCGGGCGATGGCGCGGTCGAGGCGCAAGAGCGATGCGTCGCGCCCGAGCACGAACATCACCTGATACAGGCCCGGGCTCGCGCTGCGACCGGTGAGGGCCACCCGCGCCGGTTGGGCGATGTGCTTGATCTCCAGGCCTTTCCCCGCAAGAAACGCCAGCGTGCGCGCTTCGAGCGCCGCCTCGGTCCACTCGCCCTCGGCCGAGACCTCGCGGAGCGCGCGGAGATTCTCGGCGTGCTCTTTCACCAGAAATTTCCCCGCAGCCTTCTCGTCCATCACCGGCTCGTCGCGCAGGTAGAAGTCGAGCTTGTCGGCGGCGTCGACCAGCGTGGTGGCGCGTTCGCGAATGGTGTATAGTGCACGTTCAACGACGGCGCGGTCGACGTTGGGCAACCCCCGCGCCGCCAGGAAGGGCAACACGCGCGTCACGTACTCGTCGTCCGGCGTGAGCGCGGCGCTCTTCAGGTGCTCGTGCTGTATCGATGCGAACTTCTTGGGGTCGAACTTGCCATCGCCGCGGCCGCACGCTTCCCAGGTGAAGGCGTCGATGAGCTGCTGCTTGGAGAACACTTCCTGGTCGCCATGGGCCCAGCCGAAGCGCACCAGGTAGTTGAGCACCGCGCCCGGGGTGTAGCCGAGGTCGCGGTACTCGAACACGCCCACCGCGCCGTCGCGCTTCGAAAGCTTGGCGCCCGCCTGGTTGAGCATCATCGGCAGGTGCGCGAACTCCGGCACCTTGGCGCCGAACGCCTGGTAGAGGAGAATCTGCGGCGGCGTGTTGATCATGTGGTCGCGGCCCCGGGCCACGATGCCGATCCCCATGGTGATGTCGTCCACCACCGCGCCGAAGTTGTAGAGTGGCACGCCGTCGCCGCGCACCAGCACGAAGTCCTGCAGCTCCTTGTTGGGGGTGCGCACCTCGCCGAAGACCTTGTCGACGTACACCACTTCGCCCGCGGTATCGGTCATGAAGCGCACCACCGAGGGCTGGTCGGGCTTGCCCGTGCGGTTCCGGCAGGTGCCCGGGTACTTGAACTGAGCCCTGGGGTCGGCCTTCTTGAGGGCCTCGCGCTGGGCGTCGAGCTCGGCCTTGGTGCAGTAGCAGCGATAAGCCTTCTTCTCGGCGATGAGCCGCTCCGCCCACTCCGCGTAGAGAGAGAGGCGCTGCATCTGCTCGTAGGGGCCGTGGTCGCCGCCCACTTCGGGCCCTTCGTCCCAGTCGATGCCAAGCCAGCGGAGCGAGTCGAGGATGACCTGCTTGCTCTGGGGGGTGGAGCGCTCCTGGTCGGTGTCTTCGATGCGGAGCACGAAGGCGCCCCCGGTGTGCCGGGCCCACAGCCAGTTGAAGAGCGCCGTGCGTACCCCTCCAATGTGGAGGTAGCCGGTCGGCGAGGGCGCAAAACGCAGGCGGGGCTTTTCCATCGGGTCCGTTGAGTAGCAAGGTCCGGGTTGGGAGGCCAGAACGAGAGGCTTCGGGCCGGAGCGTTGGGCGGCCTGTTTCCGCAAAGTTTTCGCGACCTCCAAGCCCCGCGAGGGGCCTCGCACAAAAGCCCCCCAATGCAATGCGTCCATGATAATCGGTGCCCACGATGCCGGAGCACACTTCATTCTTTAGCTACCTCATCGCCATGTTTCCCGCCCTCGGCGCGAACATGAAGAACTTCGGCAACACGCTGATGGGCAAGCCGGTGTCTGTGCACCAGGCCGAGCCGCTCGTGTCCGCGATCTTCGTGGCGTTGCTCATCATCGGCCTGGCCTTCGCGGTCAAAGGCAAGGTGGTCGACTACAAGAAGTCGGTCATTCCCGACGAGAAGCTGACGCTCCGCACGTTCTTCGAGCTGATCATCAGCATGTTCTACGGGATGATGAAGGACATGATGGGTCCCAAGCGCGCCAAGCGCTACTTCCCCATCATCGGCACCGCCGCGCTCTTCATCCTGTTCGCCAACTTCATCGGGCTGATCCCAGGCTTTCTGCCCCCCACCTCCAACATGCGCATCACGTTGGGGTGCTCGTTCATCATCTTCTGCGCCTTCAATTATTACGGCATCAAGGAGCAGGGCGCCGGGTACTTTACCCACCTCTTCGGCCCCTGGCTCGGCCCCGCAGGCATCCCGATCAACATCCTCATCTTCGTGATCGAGGTGTTCTCCACCTGCCTCCGCCCCATCACGCTGGCCTTCCGTCTCTTCATCAATATTGCGGTCGACCACCTGATCCTCACCATCTTCATGGGCATCGTCATGCTCCTGGTGCCGATCCCGCTGCTCATCCTCGGCACGCTGGTCTGCTTCGTTCAGGCCATCGTGTTCTGCCTCCTCTCGTCGATCTTCATCACGCTCGCCACCGAGCACCACGACGAGCACGAGGCCCCGGCCAAGGGCCACGCAAAGCACGACGACGACCACGACGCCGAGAAGGCTCACGCCTGAACGGCTGCGACGGGTTTGCGAACAAATTGCGCGAAACTCTTCGCACCAACTCGCATCTCGACGCTTCCCCGAATTCCCCTCTAGTCACGCAAGACGAAACCGTATAAACGCGCCTCCAAGACCCCCGAGAACGGTTTCGTTCTCTCTGTTTTCGAGACCTCAAAGGAGACTTAGAAGATGTCGATCACGAAGAAGCTGCCCGCCGCCCTTGCCGCCGCAGCGGTTACTCTTGCTCCCTTCGTTGCCCAGGCGGCTGAGGGCGCTGCGTCCAACGAAAACGACTACAAGGCTGCTGCCGCGCTCGGCGCTGGCATCGCCATCGGCGTCGCCGTCCTCGGTGGTGCGCTCGGCCAGGGCCGCGCCGCTGCCGCCGCACTCGAAGGCATCTCCCGCAACCCAGGCGCCGCTGCCCGCATCCAGACCCCGATGATCCTCGGCCTCGCCCTCATCGAGTCCCTCGTGCTCTTCGGCGTTCTGATCGCCTATCTGCTCCAGGGCAAGATCGGCGGCTGATCGCCGGCGCTTTGCCGAAGACAGAGAAGACCCCTGGCTCTCGAGCCGGGGGTTTTGCTTTGTGGGCTGGTCTCGTCCGATACTGTAGGAACACACCATGGGCATGTTCGAACAGATGGACGCGCGGGTCTTTCAGAGCAACGCCAGCCTCGACGAGAGCGTGCCCGCGGCGGTGTACCAAGCCAGCGGAATCCAGCTGGTTCCCTACGGTCCCGGCATGTGGAGCGGGCGCGGTCGAAACGGCAGCTGGGGGCTCGCCCCCGATGTGTTCATTCGCGCGGTGCCATCGCCCCAGGGCACGGTCCTCGAGGTGCGGGTGGGCGCCCAGGTCGACTCGACCATGATGATCGTCTTCATCGTCCTCATGGTCTTCTTCTGGCCAGCGGGTTTGATCTGCGGCTTCCTGGCCCACGGCGATTTCACCTCCAAGCGGAACTTCATGCTCCATGCCACCTGGCAGTCGCTCACCGCGCAGCTCGGTCCCGCCACCGCCACCGCATACGGCTACATGATCCCCCCGCGCTAGGAGACTGGTGTTTTTGGCCGATACCTTCAGGATGCCGGCGCCTCGCGTCCTCACGAGAAGAGAGAGCGAGCGACCGGCGAGCCTCCTTGGCATCCCTCGGTCTCGGCCAAAAACACTCAGTCTCCTGCTTGGCGCTCTCTGCCGCCGCGCAGTCTCCCGGACCGGAATGGCCACGTAGCCGACGAAAAACACCAGTCACCTAGGTGGCTGGTGTTTTTCGTCAATACCTTGGGGTATGCCGGCGCCTCCCGTGCTCGCGAACAGGAGTACAGGAGTTCGCTCCGCACTCAGCGACCAGCGACCAGCGACCAGCGACCAGCGAACGCGCCTCCTCGGCAGCGTGCGCTTTGCACACATCGCCGCAGAAGCCGCGCCGATCCTCCGCCGGATCCGCTGCATCCCACGGCGCGGGCGAAAAACGCGCATCGAGAGACCGAGAGAGAGACCCCACCTGGAATGGTACGCGCGGGGCGGGAGGCACGCGGAATGCAGTTCACTCGAGCGAACTCGATAACCAAGGAGACACGCTCATGAACGATCCCAAGCAGCCGGTAAGCGACCTCGACTCTCTCCTCACCGTCCTCGACGTGGACCAACTGGAGAACGTCTCCGGCGGCTACTCCCGCATGAACTGCGATATGGACGGCGTGCAGGAAGTGGCCGACAACGGCGGTGGTGACGACTGGGGTGGCGGTGGCGATTGGGGCGGCGGGGGCGATAGCGACTGGGCGTGAGCGTGCTCGCGTTCGGCGCGCGCTGGGACGGAGGCGGGCAGAACGCTCGCCTCCGCCAGGCCTTCGATGCTGATCTCATCGACTTCGTCGAGGCCAACTACCCGGTGGGCAGCGGTCCCGACTGCGACCCGTCCATGGGCATTCCGGTTTACGTGCATTCTCCCGCCAATTCGGTGGCCAGCCCCACCGGCCTCAACCGGCACATCTGCGAGCAGGTAAAATCGGCCGCAGCACGCTTCGATTCGCCATGGGTAGGCGAGCACCTGTGCGCCACCGGGCCGGAAGCGCAGGGCCGCCTGGGCTACATCGTGAACCCCATCTTGCACCCGCGCCTGGCCGACGTAGCGGTGGAGAACGCGAGGGCCCTGCAGCAGCACTACGGGCGCCCGCTGGCGCTCGAGCTGGGGCCGCACTACCAGAAGGTGGGCGAAATGCCGAGCGAGATGCATTTTCTCGGCGACGTGGCGCGCCGCGCCGACTGCCAGATCGTCCTCGACATCGCCCACTACACCGCGAGCAACCGCAACCTGAAGCGCAGCGAAGACTACGGCCTCGATGCGCTCGACCCCGAGCGCATCGTGGAGCTCCACCTCGCCGGGCTGCGCACCGGCACGGACCGACGGTACTGGCACGACGCCCACGAGCGCCTACCCGACGACGGCATGATGGCCATGGCCAAGGAGCTGGCGAAGCGGCTGCCCAACCTGCGGGCCATCACCTTCGAGCACGAAGGCAAGGCGCCGGAGGCCGACTTCTTCGCGTTTCTCACCCGTCTGCGAGAGGAGCTGTCGTGACCCCCGAGGAGATTCTGTTTCGACCGGGCAGCGAGCGTCCCGAGCTTGGCGAGCTGGTGGCAGTGCAAACGATCTACATGAAGTTGCTCTATTGCGAGGCCACCAACGCCGCCTATCGTGCGTCGCCCACCGCGGTGCTCGACGAGTGCGGCCTGCCGGCGAGCACACGGACCATGCTGCCGCGCGTCGAGAGCGATGACCACCGAGCCGAGATGCACGGGCGAAGGCTCTTGGCCGCGCGCGAGCTGCTTTTGGAGTATCCGGCGCTCTTCGCGGCGGTGGTCGGCCCCGACTGCGACGCGCCGAGCGTGGCGCGGCAGCCGTTCTTTTCGCGGTTCCTGTCGTCTCGCGATTTCTTCGATCCGAAGCGGCGCCTGCCCCACGCGTTCGGAATCGGTCAGGGATACGAGAACGCCTCAGCGTTCTTCTTCTGGGCCCGCGCGCACCTCGAGATGGGGCCTGAAGCGCGGCAGGCGCTCTACGAGAACTTCGGCCTTTGGCTGGTGAAGACTGCGAGATGCAGCGCCGTACCCGAGCTGCAGCGCCATCGCCGCGGCGCGTTCTTCTTTCGAAACGACGGCGTGGCCATCGTGATCACCGGCGCAGGACGCGCCATCGAGTACCTGGGCGTGGGCGAAGTGGGCAGCGTGCTGCGCGCGGCCGGCCTCACCGGCCTCGAGGACCTCGACCCGTGAGCGTGGGCGTGAGCGTGGCCGAGCGCGCACGCGAGGTGCCCGCGGCCAAGCCGGGCGAGGATGCGCGCGACTGGCCCATCGAGGGAGGCTTCTTCGTGCCCCGCCCGTTCGTGCTCGACCACGACTCCCCTCCGCTGCGTGCGGCCCGCGCCGCAGCCACCGCCCTTCACGCAGCCTTTCCCGAGGTGCTCAGCGTTCATCTCTGTGGCAGCGTGCTCGAGGTCGGCACCACGCCTGCCGACGTGGACCTGGCCGTCATCATCGCCGACGGAGCCTCGGCGCTCCCGAAGGTGGCAGAGGTGCTCGCCAAGTGCGACACGGGTCTTGGAGCCGCCAGAAGACACGCGTGGGACGCGCTGGTGGAGCGGCGCGGCGTCGTGATTCGTCATCCGCTCCGCTGCATGCCGCTGCTCTTCCGATCGCTTCGTGTGGCAGGCCCGGCGCCCTGGCGCGGGGCTCCGAAGATCGCGGCCGACGCTGTGACCGCATCAAGGCTGATGGGCCCGCGCAAGCGCGAGCTCGCCGCGTCGCTGGCTGCCCTGCGCGACGCCCGATCCGAGCGGCGACCGGAGACCTTCGCGTGGCTGGCCAAAGTGCAGAAGCGGGCCCTGCGTTTGGGTATGCTGGAGGCCTTGGCAACCCTCGGAGCCTACTCTGCGGTCCCCGCGCGCTGCGCCGAGCTGCTCGGCATGGCGCGGCCCGATCGGGCTGCGTTGGCGTTGGCGGTGCAAAGCGATCTCGTGGGCGGCGACGCGTCCGAGGCAGCTTTCTCGAAGCTGGTAGCCCTTGCGCATGCGCTGCTCGCGCCGAGCTCCGGCGAGGTGCGTACGCCTTGAATCCCGCCGCGTCCGAGGTTCGGCTGCGCGATGGCCGCGTGGCCCTCTTGCGAGCTGCCGAGCCCGAAGATGCGGCGCACTTGGTGGCCTTCTTGCGCACCCTCGCCAAGGAATCGTGGCGGAAGCTCGGAAACCCACCCTCGCACTTCGATGCGCTCACCGATGAGGCCGAGGCTACGGTAATAGCCGGCTACGCCCGAGCTCCCCGAGGCTTCTTGCTCACCGCCTGGGTGGCCGAGGAGGCGGTGGGTAGCCTCACCTTCAGCGCTCGGCCGCAGAAGCTCAACGCGCACTGCGCCGATCTGGGAATGGGCATTCTGTGCAAAGTACACAGACAGGGGCTCGGCGCAGCGCTGGTCCAACATGCGCTGGCAGAGGGTGAGCGCGTTGGCGTGTGGAACGTATCGCTCCGGGTGCGCGCCCACAACGCTCCTGCGATCGCCCTCTACGAGAGCCAGGGGTTCACCCGCGTCGGCACCCTGCGCGCGGTGGCCGAAATCGACGGCGCCTTCGAGGACGAGCACGTCTACCAGCGCATCGCCCCCGGCCGCTGATCAATCATGAGAAGAAGAAGCTCACCGTTTCGGGTGCGCTTCGAGAAAGTCGAACACTGCCCCGGCGAAGCCTGCCCCCAGACGCGGCGCGTGCTTGCCGCCCTCGACGGTCCACAGCTCCGCGGCGCCACGGGCGCAGCTTCCATAGCGGTCGACTCGCGTCTCCTCGCCGGCCAAGCTGCTCTCGAGGTCCTTGCGCGCCTCGGTGGCGAGGTCGCCCGTGCACTGATTGAGGGCCGCCCAGTGAGCTACGGTATCGGCGGCGGAGGGGTACTTCGCGCCTTCCGAAACGCCGCCTGCATACTGCACGGTTTCGTCTTTGGTGCCGTGCACCTCGGCCACCGACACCTCGCCTTGGGCAGCGCATTTGCTGGCGTCGTCCCAGGTGGTGCCCGAGACGCTGACGATGGCCGACACCACGTCGGCCGCGTCGCACGCCAGCCGGTGCGCCATCACCCCGCCGGCAGAGAGGCCGACCACGTACACGCGCGAGCGGTCGAGGTTGTACTTGCGGGCCACGTCGCCGATGACGCTCCGCAGGTACGCGACGTCGTCGGATCCCACCTTGGTGAAGTCACAGCATGCGTCGGTGCCGTTCCAGAAGCGGTCGCCGTTCTTGTCTTTGAGCCCATCGGGATGCGTGTAGAGGATCCCTTTTTGCTCGGCCAAGGGCCCCAGCTTGAAGTAGCTCTCCAGCGCCGCGCCGTCGTCACCCGGGCCATACCCATGAAGCGCCACCAGCAGCGCAGTGGGCTTCTGCGCGTCGTAGCTCTTGGGCACCGCCAGCGTGTAGGGCCGCGCTGCGAGGAGCGCGTCGTCCACCGCGATGGGCGCCGGAGGCGTGCGGTCTGCGAGCCCGGCATCGGAGGGTGCAGCGCCGCCGCTGGGGGTCGATGACGAACAAGCAAGAGCAAAGAGAAGTAGAGGAGACAAGGAGCGCATGGTGCCCGCGATGAGCATGAACCATACCCGCCGTCGGTAGCCGAGGTACCTGCGGCGAAACCTGCAGGGCGCGACTCGGTCGTCAGCGTTCTAACGGGCCTGCGTGCTCAGCTTCACGCTCCGCCGGCGCCGGGTACCGAGCCCAAAATACCGATCAACGAGCGCGGGTGCGCAGCGAGGTGAGGGCCCACATGACGCCCGCGACGACCCACAGCACGATGGCGGCGGTGATCTTGTCCGATGCGAACAAGTGCGCGCCCGAGAGCACCAGCGCGCCGATGGCGAGCCCGGCGAACAGGCGGCGCCCCATGCGGTCGGCCACGGTGAGGTACGCGCTGTCCTCGGTCTTCACGGTGAGGCGCCCCAGGCGCAGATCGTCGAGCACCTCGCGCATCTGCATGGGCATGTCGTAGCCGGCGCGCGAGAGCTGCTCCACGCCGCGCCACAGCTCGTTGCCGATGCGCTCCGGCGAATAGCGCTGCTTCAAGATGCGAATGAAGTGCGGCTGGGCCTCGCCGAACACGTCGAGGTCGGGGTCGAGCTGTTTGGCGATGCCCTCCAGGGTCATGAGCGCCTTGCCCACCAGCATGAAGTCGGGGGGAATCTCGATGCCATACTTGATTGCACCCTGCATCAAATCGCGGAGCATCGCCGAGAGCTCGATCTCCTTGAGCGGACGCCCCAGGTACTTCTCTGCGAGCGTGGCCACCTCGGCGCGGTACTCGCGCATGTCGACCTTCTTGGTGGGTCGACCGATGGCGTAGAGCGCATCGGCCACGCCGTAGGCGTCTTTGCGCACCGCCGCCACCATGAGGTCGACCGTGCGGTCGCGGAGCTCGGGGCTCAGGCGCCCGACCATGCCGAGGTCGATGAGGCCGATGACCGGATCGTCGTTGGTCCCCAGGAGGATGATGTTTCCCGGGTGCGGGTCGGCGTGGAAGAAGCCGTCTTCGAAGACCATCTTGATGACCAGGCCCACGCTGCGCTTGGCGATGAGCGAGCCGTTGGCGCCTTCGCGCAGGGCGATGTCGATCTTCTTTCCGGGAAAGAACTCCTGGGTGAGCACGTGCTTCGAAGAGGCGCCGCGGAATACCCGGGCGAAGCGCACGGAGGTGTCGTCCTTGAAGTTTTGCGCGAGCCGCTCGCCGTTCTCGGCCTCGATGGTGAAATTGAGCTCGGCGGTGATGGATCGGTCGAACTGCTGCACCAGGCCCACCGGCGAATAGATCTTCGACTCGGGAATGGTGCGCTCGATGACCGCGGCCATCATGTGGAGCAGCTCGAGATCGCGCACCACAGTAGACCCCACGCCGGGCCGTTGCACCTTGACCACCACCTCGTGCTCGCCGTCCTCCACCCGAATGCGTGCACGATGCACCTGTCCGATGGACGCCGTGGCCAGCGGTTTCTCGTCGAAGCGCAGGTACACCTGGTCGAGCGGCGCGCCCAGGCTTTCTTCCACCACGCGCTTGATGTCCTCGAAGGGCACCGGGGGCACTTCGTCTTGGAGCTTCTTCAGCTCGGCGATGATCTCCGCCGGAATGACGTCTTGCCGGGTAGACGCGATTTGCCCCAGCTTGATGAACGAGGGCCCCAGGTCTTGCAGCACCAAGCGCACGCGTTCGGCGGTGCTGGCGGTGCCGGACGCCGCATCGGCCTCGGTGACCACGACCAGCGCGTCGGCCCTCGGGTCCGCGGCGCTGTTCGGCGCAGCTTCTTCGCCGGTGGACGCCGGAGGTTTTTCGCTGGGCCGAAGCGCGGGAGGCGCCTCGCTCTTCGACTTCTTGCGCCCGAAGCCGGCGCGCATGACGATCTCGCCGAAGCCGTGCCGCACCAGGACCGTGGAGATTTCCCGAAGACGCCCGAGGTCGCGCACGGCCGATACGACGGAGATCATGGTTTCCAGGCCTTATCGTTCCTGGCCCCGCTTTGCAAACGCTGGAAAAGCAACGGGCCCCGAGGGTACTCCCCGGAGCCCGAAGCAGACGCGCTCGTCGCTCAGCTGCCTTCGGGAAGCGGCAGCTTGCGGCGGGTGAGCTCGGCCTTCGCGTAGTCGCGGAACTTGGTGAGCGTGGGCTGCTCGCAGGCGCCCTGGGCGTTGACGACGGTGACCCACTTCACCAGGTGGTCCTCGAACGAGGAGATCTTCTTGTAGCCGGTGGGGCCGTTGCGAAGGTCGGACTGGAACTGGAAGAACCGGTACTGAAAGCCCGCCTTGTGCAGGGCCACGTACTCGGCCGGCGGGTTCTGGAGGATGCGGCGCAGGCGGTAGTAGCCCTTGGCCCAGCACGAGATGTTCTCGCCGTTCACCGGCGCCGAGCCGGTATCGTAGGTGAGGACGCGCGGGTTGGTGGTGGCCGCCGAGAGCGAGCCGTACTTGTACGTGTCGCCGGTGGAGGTCGTGCCGATCTCCCAGGCGCCGAGCTCGATCTTGACCTTGTTCTGGCCCATGAGCGTGGTGGCAGGCGCGTTGGGCAGGGCCGGACACGAGCTCACGTCGACGTCGGGACCGTCCATGTCTTGCCCGTCGAGGCAGCGATCCTGCGGGAGCTGAGATACCGGCGGGGGCTCTGCGTCGACCGCCGCATCGGGCGTCTCTTCCACGATTCCCGCGTCTGCAGCGGCGTCGCCCGCAGGGTTGGTGTTGACGACGGTTTCGGAACAGCCACCGAGAGGCATAGCCACGAGCACTGCGATGAGAAGTTTCTTCACTTGAACCTAGCCTCCGCGGGGGCGAGCCCCTCGATATGGTACGTTTGCCTACATCGTAGATCGCCATGTGTCGAGGCAGAATCTGCGCTCCGGGCCAGACTCCTGAAGAGAGTGCGCCTGGGAGCCACAAGCCCACGAGAAACGGCCGCTCCGCACGGACGGGAGGGCGCCGGGCGCGCGGCGTTGACGCCCCAAATACCCCTTGGTAGGTATACCTACCAAAGGAGCCGTCATGGCCAAGAAGCGCGTTCCGGTCGAGACCCCCGAGAAAGTTGAGCCCGCAACCGGCGTCCGGGAGCGAATCCTGGACGCTGCGGTGAGCGTCCTCGGGAGCTCCGGCCTGGGCAAGCTGGCGCAGCCGCACATTGCCAAGGTGGCGGGTGTGGCGCAGGGGCACCTCACCTACTACTTCCCCAAGAAGAACGATCTTCTCTCGGCGCTGGTAACCCGCTTCGTGGATCTCCTGCGCGAAGACCTGCCCGCCAACTTGCGCGAGGAAGTCGGCGGGCGCGTCGACGTCATGCGAGCGCGCACCCTGCGCATGGCCGGCAGCGTGGTGAAGAACCGCGCGCGCATGCGCATGCTGCTGGGGCTCGTGGTGGCTACCGAAGAAGACCCGAGCCTTCGCGAGACGATGGCCGAGAACCTGGTACTGGTTCGCTCGCTGGTGGCGCGTTTCATGGGCAAGCCGGCCAAGGATCCCGACGTCGAGATCGCCCTGGCCATGCTCTGGGGCATCGGCCTTCAGCACCTGGTGCTCGAAGGCCGTCGCTCGGAGGCTGAAACCGATCGCGTGCTCGAACGCCTCGAAGACTGGCTTGCCGCCATCCCGCCCCAGGCCGAGAAGCCCAAGGCGGCGAGCGCCAAGAAATAGCTCAGTAGCCGGCCGGCAGCACCAGATCGTTGAGCGGCGTGTCGTCCCAGCAGCTCGAGGTATCGGGGCTGCCGTCGGCCTTGGCGCGGCACTGCTTCACCGGACCGTTGAGGTAGGCCATGTAGAGATCGTGATACCCGGGGAGCACGAACTGGCGGTCGACGCGGTAGCTGCCCCAAGAGTTCTTGATGCGCAGGAACTTGATGGTGGCGGCGGGATCGAGCGCCGCCGTGAGAGCCTCCGGACGCGTCTCTTTCACGCCGGCCTTGAGCGTGCCGAAGCCGGGGACATTGTCGATTTCGTAGTCTTCCATGACCACCATGTGGCCGCCCTGGTGGCCAGGCGTGGCCGGCGGCGCCAAGAAGCGGCCCTGCGCGTCGAGGGCGTTGAAGTCCACGAACCAAGAGAGGATGACCGGGTTCTGATCGTGCATCGCGGTTTGCATGCGGCGCAGCGTGCTGCGGCGGCTCGTCGCGTCCCAGCTCGGGTACGCGATCGACTGCCACGCGTAACGGCCGGAGCGCGCGGCGTAGGTAGACGCCTTGGTGCCGATGGCGTCGGCCAGGGTCACGGTGGCCATCTTCTTGGTGGTCGCGTCCATGGTGCGCACCGAGATCTCGCGCGCGCGCACCACCTTGGTGTTCTTGGTGGAAGCCCATCGATCGAGAGTGCGGGTGACCTTGGGGCCGAAAACGCTGTCCATCTGCGTGACCACAGTGGCCTGAAGGCCCCACACGCGGTTCAGCTCCTTCCGCACGAGCTGGCGATCCTTGCGGGCGGCAGCGGTGGAGAGCGCGCCGCTCTTGAGCGAAACGTTGATGGCGTCGAGCGCCGACTTCTGGCGACCGCTCATCTCGACGTTGGCCTCTTCGGGGATGAAGTCGGCCTCCATCATGACGCCATAGCGGGAGATAAGGTCGACGCCGGTTGCGTACCAGCCGCCGGTTTGAATCTCGCCGCCGGAGAGGCCGCCGTTGGCGATCTGCTCGAACCAGTACCAGTAGTTCCAGTACGACTCGCTCATGTTGAGCTCTTCGTTGGCCACGCTCTTGTGGAGCGACTCGGCCCAGCTGGCGGTGGCGTAGAGCCAACAGTTGCCGATGGACTGCCGCTTCACCGCCGAATGGTTCACGTCGGTGATGGCGTCGGTCGACGCGCCGGACAGGTCGTCCTCCACGTCGGTCTCGGCCACGCAACCGGGGGCCGTGGTCACGGAAACACCGGCAAGAAGCAGAAGAGCGGCAACAGAAAGCTTGGGCGTCATGGCATCCTCAAAGATTACGGTTCAGCAACAAAACCAGCTGCGGTGGGAGTATCACCAAAGCCCACATCGTCAATGACAACGTGAATTTCCACCATGAGCGGACCGGTGGCAGCGCTCGACCCTTGATACCCTGAACGGACCGTAATCTTCCTCGAGCGCAGCAGGCGACCAGACCCGAGGTTCGCTCCGGGTGACCGCAACAGGAAACGGACTGGTTCCGCCGGTCCGATTCGGAGCCGGTCATCCCGAGCGAAGCGAGGGACCCCCTCTGCCGCTTCGTCGAAAACCCGAGGGGCCCCCTCGCTCCGCTCGGGGTGGCAGCGGTCGTTGGGGGCAGCGCGCGGAGCGAGCTCCTGCTCGTGAGCACGGGAGGCGAAGGCCCCGCGAAGGTATCGACGAACGAAACGCCACGTCTTAGCGGACGCGCACGAAGGTGCCCGGCTCCAGCGCGGTGGGCAGCGCGGCGTCCCAGCCGGAGGGAATGTGCGGGCCGGTGAAGCCGAACATGCGGTGCGCGTCGAGCGGCGCCATGTTCACGCAGCCGTGGCTGCGAACGCGGCCGAACTCGCGGTGCCAAAAGGCGGCGTGGAGCGCCACGCCCTTGTCGAAGAACTGAACCCAGGGCACGTCTTCGATGGAGTAGTAGTGCTCCGCGTCTTCCTTCTCGAGGTTGTCCATGGCGGTGGTGTGGAGCTTCACCCAGATGCGATGCACGCCGCGCGGGGTCGCGGTTTCACTGCCCTGGGCGCCGCGGCCGGTGGAGACCATGGTGGCGAACACCGGCGTGACGCCCTGGTAAGCGGTGAGCGTCTGCGAGGCGAGCTCCACGTCGATCCAGCGTTCGCCGGTGGCGGCGCCGGTGACCTCGGGCGGCGGCGCGGCGAGGGTGGGCCGCGCGAGGTCCTTGGCGCGCACCCAGGCCGCGGGCTTGTCGTCGTCGTTCACCCGAAGGAACATGCCCTCGCGGGTGCTCTTCTCCTCGCGCACGTGGAAGAGCTGAAAGCGCACGCGGGTCTCCATGGGCTTCTTCTGTGCGGTCGCCTCCGGGTACACGTTGGTGCGCTCGGCGTTCACCCACGCCACGTCGAGCTTGCCCTCCTGGGCAATGACCTCGCCGTGAAACGCGAAGGCGCGCGAAGGCCCGAGCTCGCGCATGGCGATCCACAGCCCGGCGCGGGTGCGGCCCCAGAGCTCGCCACCCTTGGAGCGCTGCTCCACGATGGGCACGCTCCAGCCCTTTTCCATCTGCAGCGTAGGCGACTCGTCACCGGCGTACTGAAAGGTGTCGTAGGCCTCGGCGCCCTCGGCGCCCGCGAAGTAGTAGCGGTACGGAAGACCGTCGGCCATCGCGGGCAACCCGAGGCCCAGGGTGGGCGGGTCGGCGCTCATGGTGACGTCGTCGGAGCAGACCCAGGCCATGGGACCCACCGAGAGCCAGCGCCCGCCGCAGTGGGCGCCGCGATGCGCGCCGAAGAGCGAGAGCCGCGCGTCGCGCATCATGGTGCCGCGGCGCTTCTGCACGTCGCCCGCTTGCTGGTAGATGGCCACGTCGGCGCGGTTGGGCGCCACCGTCTTGGCCCAGTCGGCAAGCGGCACGTCGCCGGGGTCGATGAAGGGCGCGGTGACGTCGTCGGCGCGGGCCAGCGCTGGCAAGAGCAGCAGCGAGAGCGCGGCCAGGCGAAGGCGCGGGCTCATGCGCCCTCTTCTGGCTGCGGCAAGATGACCTTGAAGGTGGTGCCGCGGCTGGTGGAGTGCACCGTCACCGAACCTCCGTGCTCCTCTGTGATGCGCTTCACGATGGCCAAACCAAGACCGGTGCCACCTTTCTTCCCGCTGGTGACGAAAGAGCGAAAAAGGCGGTGCTCGATGTCCTTGGGTATGCCGGGGCCGGTATCGGAGAAGGTGAGCGCCAGCGCCCCGTCCTTGTCGCGCTGCACCTTCACCGTGAACTTGCCGCCGCCCTTGGGGGCCATGGCCTCGGCGGCGTTGCGCGCCAGGTTGTGAATGATGCGCAGCACCTTGCCCTCGTCGAAGCGCGCGGTGCCTTTGTCTTGCACGTCGACCACCAGCTCCACGCGATTCTTCGCCAGCGAGGTCTCCAGGCTCTGCCTCACTTCTTCGAAGAAATTTGCAAGATACACCTTTCGAATGAGCACGCTCTTCTCGCCCCGGGCGAACTCCAGAACGTCGCGCTGCATGGCGCCGATGTGCTCGAACTGCTTGAAGATGAGCGCGCCGTACTCGTCGCGTTGGGCTTTCTTGTCGGCCAGCTGCATGAGCTGCACGTAGCCGCTGATGACGGTGAGGGGGGTCTTCAGGTCGTGCAGCACGCCCGAGAGCAGCCGCCCGATGGTGGTGAGGCGCTCTTCGCGCTCCCGCGACTCGCGCGACCAGTGGAGGCGAATGGCGGTAGAGGCGTTGGCGGCGATGAGCAGCACCAGCGCCTGGTCCTCTTCGGAGAAGGGTTCGCTGCCGCGCTTGTTGTACAGCCCGAAGGCGCCGATCGGGTTACCGTCCTCGCCCTCCAATGGAACGCAGAGCGCGGTCTCCGACTCGAAGCCGGCGCGGGCGTCGAGCTCCACGCTCTGGCGCGGATCACGCGAGGCGTCGTGGGTGAGAATAACCTCGTCGGTGCTCATGGCCGCGCCGATGAGGCCCTCGTCCTCCTTCATGGGAAAGCGAAGGATGCGCCCCTTCTCGAGCACGTGGAGCGTGGAAAGCTGGCTCTCCGGGTCGCGCAAGGCAAAGGCGCCCACCGTGGCCTTGGTGACGCGGCGAGCCTCGCCAAGGACGCTCACCAGCAGCTCGTCCAGGGTGCCCACGCGCGACATCGCCGACTCGAGATCGAAGAGCAGCTTCAGATCGCGGACCCGAAGCTCGAGCTTCTCTTTGGTCTCCTCGAGCTGCGCGTTCTTGGTCTTGATCGACTGCAGGAGCCGGAAGTTCTCGATGGAGATGGCGGCCTGGCTGGCCAGCGCCGCCAAGGTGCTGGCGTCGTCGAGGGTGAACTCGCCGTGGGCTTTGTTGAGCACCTGGGCCACGCCGATGGTGGCGCCGGTGTGGTCGACAATGGGCACCGCCAGAATGGATCGCGTGCGGTAGCCCGTGGTGAGGTCCCACTGCGGGTTGAAGCGGGGGTCCTCGTAGGCGTCGGCCACGATCACCGGCTTGCCGGCGGCCGCCACCGCCCCGGCGATGCCTTGGCCGGGCTTCAAGCGAATCGACGACATGGTGCCGCCGCCGATGGCCCGCGACACGAGCTCGCCGCTCTCCTCGTCGCGCAGGTACAGGGTGGCGCGATCGGCCTCCACGACCTCGGTCATCTTCGAAAGAATGAGCTGCAGCAGGTCTTCGACGTCGGCGGTGACGCCGATGGCCACACCCACTTCGCGGAGCGCCGAGCTCACGTTGCGCTCGCGCGCAAGCGCTGCCTCCAGAGCCGCCACGCGCGCCGCGTCCGGAGTCAGCATGGACTGCGAAGAGCGCCGCCGCCCGACGGGCTGCGAAGGCGGTGGCGGCGGGGGGCGTCCGGACCGGTAGGTCACCGGACAATGGTACGGGAAAACGCCCGCCTCGGGTGCGCAATCGCCTCTCCGGGCCGAGCGACGAAGCCGCGAAGGCGGTTCCCGAACCCGCGCGATTTGGCTCGCAGACCCGCGGCGTTTGCTGCTAATCCGAGGGCCGATGACGCGGACGCTTATCGTCACTCCGACCTACAACGAGCGCGACAACCTCGAGCGGTTCGTCTCGGAGGTGCGCGCCGCATACCCCGAGGCCGACATCCTCATCGTCGACGACGCGTCGCCCGACGGTACGGGCGAGATCGCCGACGGCATCGCCGCCAAGGACGCCAGCGTCCGGGTCATGCACCGGGCCGGCAAGCAGGGGCTCGGCACCGCCTACACCCAGGCCTTCGCGCGCGGCCTGGAAGAAGGCTACGACCGCTTCTTCGAGATGGACGCCGATCTGTCGCACGACGTGCGCTACCTGGGCGACTTCGTGCGCGCGCTCGACGAAGGCTTCGACGTCATCATCGGCTCCCGCAACATCCCTGGCGGCGGCGTCGAGGGCTGGGGCGTCGGTCGGCACGTCATCTCCAAAGGTGGGTCGCTGTATTCGCGGTCCATCCTGGGTCTCGGCGTGAAGGACCTCACGAGCGGCTACAAGGCGTTCACCCGCCGCGCGCTCCAGGCCATCGATCTGGCCGCGGTGAACTCCAACGGCTACTCGTTCCAGATCGAGATGACGTACCGCGCCATCCTCAAGGGCATGCGGGTCAAAGAAGTGCCCATCGTGTTCGTCGACCGCCGCGCCGGCAAGTCGAAGATGAGCCGAAAGATCTTCGCCGAGGCGGTGGGCGTGGTGTGGAAGCTCCGGCTCGACGCCATGCGCGGCAAGATGTAGGCGGCCCGAGCCGCCGTTTCGCCAGATCCTTCGCTGCCTTCGCGCGTCGGGAACCAAACGCCCTGCAGGCTGTCCGACGATGGTCCCGCAGCAGGTTCTCCCCCCAGCTTGCGCGCAGAAAGCTCGAAGATCCATGCGAAGGTCCACCATCGCCGCCTCCACGTTGCTCGTCATCGGCCTCGCCTCGGCGGTGGCCTTCTCCGGGAGCCGCGAGAAAAAGCCGCGGGCGACGGTGCAGGTGTTCGACGTCTCGCTGGTGGAGGGCAGCGCCGAACAGAAGGCGGCGGCGCCGGTAAGCCTCACCGCGTCCGACGGCACCGGCCTTCGGCTCACGTCCATGAGCATCCGCGCCGCCATCGAAGATCCGCTCGCGCTCACCGAGCTCAAGCTCACCTTCGAGAACCCCCAGGGCCGCGTGCTGGAGGGGAATTTCAAGGTCACGCTGCCGCCCGGCGCCTCGCTCTCACGCTTCGCCATGAAGACCGACGCCGGCTGGCAAGAGGGCGAAGTGGTGGAGAAACAGGCCGCACGGCGGGCCTACGAAGACTTCCTGCATCGGCGGCAAGACCCGGCGCTCCTGGAGCAGGCGCCCGGAAACGAGTTCGCAGCCCGGGTGTTTCCCATTCCGGCCAACGGCAAGAAGGAGATCATCCTGGCGTACTCCCAGGCCATCCCTAAAGATGCATCCTACACATTTCCGCTGAAGGGACTCGGCAAGCTCGACGATCTCTCGGTGGAGGTCTTCGCGGCGGGCGCCAAGGAACCGGTGGTGAACGTCCAGCGCACGGGTTTTCTGCCGGGAAACGACCTCACCGTGCGGTCCCCGAGCTTCTCCCGGCGCGGCGGGGTTCGTAGCGGCGATCTCGTGATGGCGCGCGTGGTGCCGATTCCCAGTGGCGAGGCGCCGCCGGCCCCGCTGGGGGCCAGCGTGTTCCTGGTCGACACCAGCGCGTCGCGCGCCCTGGGGCTCAAAGAAGAGCTGCAGCTCCTGCGCGAGCTTTTGGCGCAGATGGCGCCCGCCACGCGCATTTCGGTGCTGGCCTTCGACCAGACCACGGAGGTGATGTTCGACGGCGCTCGCGAGGCCTTCGACGATGCAGCGGTGCAGCGCATCGTCGCACGCAACGCCATGGGCGCTTCGAACCTCGAGCAGGCCCTGGTGGCCGCGGGCGAGCATGCCAAGGCCCGACCCGATGCTCCTTCGCGGCTCGTCATCCTGGGCGACGGCGTGGTCACCGCCGGCGAGACCGACGAGAAGAAGCTGCAGGGCAAGGTCGAAGGCCTGCGCGCGTCTCCCTTGCAGCGCATCGACGCGGTGGTGCTGGGCGGCATTCGCGACGAATCACGGCTCCGTAGCCTGGTGCGCGGGCAGCTGGCGAACGATGGCGTGATGCTCGACGCCCAGCAAGGGAGCGCGGAGATCATGCGTAGGCTCTCGCTCGGTACCCGCTCCAAGATCGACGTGAAGGTCGAGGGCGCTTCCTTCACCTACCCAGAGCGCATCGACGGCGTACAGGCAGGCGACGAGGTGCTGGTGTTCGCGCAAATTCCCGAGGGCAAGAGCCCGCGCATCACGCTGGGCGACGCGGCGCCGTACACGCCGGAGCTGCGCACCGTGGAGCGACCGCTCCTCGAGCGCGCCTGGGCCTCGGCGAAGATCGAGAGCTTGCGAAAGTCGCCCCCGAACGGCGATCCGGAGGCGGCGAAGAAGGAGATCGTCCGGGTCTCGACCGGCTACCGGATCATCTCCGACTTCACCGCCATGCTGGTCCTGGAAACCGATGCAGACTACAAGCGATTCGACATCGACCGAAAGGCCAAGCTCGACATCTTGACCGTCGACGATGGGCGCATCAAGGTAGCCCAGGCCTCGCGCACCAGCCCCGAGCACGAGGACGAGGACGAGGACGAGGCCAAGCAAGGGAAGAGCGCCAACCGGGTCGGCGGCGGCGGGGATACGCGCGCACGGGGCGAAGAAGGCAGCATGGGCGGCCTGCCGACCTCGACCGGTAACCGCTATGGCGTGCAGGGCCCGCACGGCGGCGACGGCGATCCGCACATTCAAAGGCAAGCGGCGCTGCGCGACGCTGCGGAGTTCGGGATGATCGGCATCGTGGACCGTGCCGACGCGCCGCCGCCGCCTGGCGCCGCCAACGGCAGCCCCATCGCGACACCACCGGCAGACGGGCTGCGCGACGCCGAACCACAGGGCGTCGGCGCTGCCGCGCGGGAGCGAGACGACAGGCCGTCACCCCGGCCAACCACCCCTCGCGCATTGGCGACCGCCGCAGCCCCCGGGGCTCCGCCACGCCTCTCGGTGCAGCTCGACTCGCTGCAAGTGACCGGCGGCCTGTCGCAAGACGCGGTACGGCGCGTGATCGAGGCCAACATGGGCCGCATTCGCGCCTGCAGCGACGCCCCGTCGGAGGCCGGCACCGTGGGCTTGCGTCTGGCGGTCGACGCCGGAGGCCACGTCTCGGAGACCGCCCTCGAGGGCTCCAGCCTGCGGTCGTCCGTCGGGCGCGCCTGCGTGAGACGGGTGGTCGGTGGCCTTAGGTTCCCCACCACGGGATCCGCAGGCACCGCGCGGGTGGACATCGGCTTCTCGAGCGCGGCGCTGCAGTCGGCGCCTGCGCCCTCCAATGCGCGGCCGGCGTACACCGGTCGCTTCGCCAACGTGATGTCGTCGCTCAAGGCGGGCAAGAAGGACGACGCCGTGCGAGAGGCGGAAAACTGGTACGCCGCGGCGCCAGCCGACGTGATGGCCCTGATGGCCCTGGGCGAGGCGAAGGAGGCCACTGGAGATAAGATGGCGGCCGCCCGCGCCTACGGCTCGGTGCTCGAGCTGTTCTCGTTCCGCGCCGACAGCCGGCGCTTCGCCGGCGAGCGCCTCGAGCGCCTGGGCACGCCTTTCGGCTTCGCGCTGGCCGCCGACGCCTTTCGCGGCGCGGCCGAGCAACGGCCCGACCACCCGTCGAGCCATCGCCTGCTGGCGTTCTCGCTCCTGCGCGACGGCAAATACAAGGAGGCCTTCCAGGCCATGGAAACGGGTGCAAAGCGCACGTATCCCGAAGGGCGCTTCCGGGGCGTCGACCGCATCTTGCGCGAGGACCTGGCGCTGGTGGGCGCTGCCTGGGCCAAAGCCGACCCCGGCGTGCGTGCGGACGTCGAAAAGCGCATCGCGGCCGCCGGCGCCACGCCCGAGAACGAGCCCAGCCTTCGCTTCGTGCTGGTATGGGAGACCGACGCCAACGACGTCGACTTCCACATTCGCGACCGCAACGGCGGCCACGCCTACTACGGCGCCAAGGACCTGCCCTCGGGCGGCAACCTCTACGCCGACGTCACCACCGGCTACGGGCCCGAGTGCTTCACCATTCGCAACCCGGTGGGCGCCCGCGCCTACCCCTACCAGCTGAGCGCGCACTACTACTCGCGCGGTCCCATGGGCTACGGCATGGGCAAGCTGCAGATCGTCGAGCACGACGGCAAGGGCGGGCTCAAGTTCGAGGAGCGGCCGTTCGTCATCATGACCGACGATTCCTTCGTGGACCTGGGGACCATCACCGGTCCGCTGAAGTAGCGCCGAAGTCCGGGAGCTCTTTGACAAATCCCGGCGCACGGGAAAACCACACCCGCCCCGAACCACCCTTGGTAGGATGGTTCGGGTTTTCGTGGTCCATCGCCCCCGGACGGGTCTGGCGAAGACCACGAAACCGGCGACCCGGAGCAGCGTAAGACCGCAGAGACTTCTGCGGCGGAGGAACGATGGCGAAGATCGAGCAACGCGACGCCAAGGAGCTTGAGGCGGGCTACAGCCGGGTTCACCGAGCGTACGAGCTCGGTGGCATCCTCCTCACCTCGAGCACGCTGATGTGGCTGTGCGTGCGCACGGTCCACGCGCCCTCGCTCTCGGGTTGGTGGGTCCCGCTGGCGGTGCTCATCGGCATGCTCTTCGCCGACCTGACCTCGGGCGTCGCCCACTGGGCGTTCGACACCTGGGGTAACGTCGACACGCCGGTAGTGGGGCGCCTGGCAATACGCACCTTCCGCCATCACCACGTCGACCAAAAGGCGATCACCCGCCACGATTTCGTCGAGACCAACGGCCACAACTTCGCGCTCGCGCTGCTCCCGGCCAGCATCGGCGTGTGGTGCGTGCAGCCGGCCACCGCGGCGCTGAGCGACGTGTTCGTGGGTATGAGCTTGGCGTCGGCCACGGTGTTCGTCTCCCTCACCAGCCAGATTCACAAGTGGGCGCACATGGCCCGGCCCCCGCGCGCTGTTCAGCTGCTGCAGCGAGCCGGCCTGTTGCTCTCGCCCGAGAACCACGCGGCGCACCACACGGCGCCCTACACGCGTTCGTATTGCATCACCGTGGGTTGGCTCAACGGCCCCTTGCGCGCGTTCCGGGTGTTCGAAGGCCTTGAGCGCCTCATCACCGCGTGCACCGGCGCCATTCCCCGCGTCGACGACCTCGGCAAGGCCGCCGCGGAAGCCATCGCGCGCGCGGCGGCGGCGGAGCTCGAGGAGAGCGGCCCGCCCATGCTCGCGGCGCAGCGGGTGGCGCCTCCCGCCGCGTCGCAGGCCTCGGAACGCCCGTAGAAGCGCCGTCTCAGGGAGCCTTGCCACCGTCGAGTGCGCACGCGCGCTCGGTGCAGACTACGCCGCCGTCGGCCTGGCACGAGCACATGTTGCAGCCGTCGGTAGACGGGAACGACTGGCCCGCTGTGTAGCTCTTGCCGTCGTAGGCGCAGGTCGCGGCGCAGGCGCGCTCGGTGCAGACAACAGCTCCGTTGGCGGCGCACGAGCACGCGTTGCAACCGTCGGAGGAAGGAAACGTCGCGCCCGCCGCGTACGACTTTCCGTCATAGGTGCAGGCGGGAGCGCCGCCACCGTCGCCCAGGCACCCCATGAGGGTGCCCGAGATGCTTCCGTTTTGGCAGGAGCATCTGTTGCAGCCGTCGGCGCAGGTGAAGGTCTCGCCGTCGGCATAGGTCTTGGTGCCTTCGGTGCACGACGTGCCGGTCTTCACCGCATTTCCGTCTTTGCCCAGAGAAACGTCGCCGCCGCAGGCCGCGAGCGTGACGAGCGAGACGAGGGCAAGAGAAAGTAGAATTCGCATGGTGGGCTCTCCGTAAGATTCAGGTTCTGACGAGTGAGTGGAAGCCATTCGCCGGATCCATTTCGAAATAGGGTCAGGGGGCGACGGCGCAGGTGCGCTCGAGCCGCGCGCGATGAATCGACGAGGGAAACGCCGCAAGAAATCGCGTGTAGGATGCAGATGCCTCACCCTGCCGCCCCAGGTGACAGAGGGTGACCACCCGATGCGCATCACGCTCTTCCGCCAATGCGCCGCGGGGAAACTGCCGCGCGTGGTCGTCGAGAATGGCCAGCGCCTGGGCCGGCGGCGCGCCGAGCGCCGACCGAAGCATCTCGGCTTCGCGCGCGAGGCTCGACAACGCCGCGGAAGGTGCGACGCTGGGCGCCGCCACGGTGACGGGGGCTTCGCTCGGCGTTTCCCGCGGCGCCGGTGCGCGCGGCAGCAGAGCGGCGGTGGGCTCCGGCGCCAACACCGGCGGCGCAACGCGGGCCTTCGGCGAAACGGTAGCCGCAGAGACGGCCTCGGACGCCGGCGTCGGGAGCATGGCCAGGGAAGTCGCCGGGGTTGGCGCCGACGACTGCGTTGCGGCGCTGGGCACCGAAGGCGTGGGCGCATTGAAGTTGCTCGAGACCACCACCGTGCCGAAGGCGACCGAAGCCGCGACGGCGAGCCCCACCACGACCTTCGCGGTCAGCGTGGCGCCGATCCCGGTACCGATCGCCGCAGTGGTGGTGGCGGTGGCGGCCGTGGTGACCGTGGCGGCCGTGGTGACCGTGGTGACCGTGGTGACCGTGGCGCTCGCCGCTGCGGTCGTGGCGGTCGCTGTGGTGGCAGCTGCACCGGAGGTGACGGCGCCGGTGGCGAGGCCCACCGCCGTGGCGAGACCGCGGCGCATGCGCGACTTGGCGCCCTCCGGCGGATCGAAGCCGCCGCGCGCCGCATCGAGGAGCGCGCTCGCGTCGCTCGACAGATCGTCCGGGGAAAGGTCGCTCATGGGCACCTCCGTGCTTCCTTCGTCTTCTCGCGCCGCAGCGCCGCTTCGAAATCCTGCCGCGCCGCGCGCAAGCGCGTGTAGGCGGTGTTCACGTTCACGCCGAGCACCTCGGCCACCTCGGGCACCGCCAGCTGCTCGAGCTCCACCAAGGCGAAGATCTCCCGGCGCTCGATCTCGAGGCTGCCCAGAATGCGCGCCACCAGCGCGGTGGCCTCCGCCTGCATCAGGTGTTCGTCCGGGCGCCCGGCTGCGACCATCGTCTCCGGCACGGCGACCGCGGTGCGCCGCGCCCGGGTAGACGCCGCCCGCCGGTGATCGGCCACCACCTTGCGGGTGATCGCATAGAGCCAGGTGCGCACCGAAGACCGACCTTCGAAGGCGCCGAGCTTGCGGTGCACCACCACGAAGATCTCTTGCACCACGTCGTCGATCTCCGAAGGCTCGACCCCGAGGTGCCGGGTCACGCGCCACACGAACGCGAAGTACGCGTCGTACACCGCCTCGAACTGCGGCGCCTCGGCCTCCCCATGCGCAACGCTCCCCTCGCCATCTCGGCGTTCGGCAATGCCGCTGGCGGGGGTCCGCTCTGTCTCATTCGCGCAGTTCACGACACGGGACAAGTGGCAGCACCTCGGCGCATCCGTTGGAAAAAGCGCGCGCACCTTCACTTTATCGCGCCCTCCAGAGGCTCCCGACGATTCCGACTTTTCTCAATGATTCAGAATAGTACCACGGCTACCGAGAGCCCTCCCTGGAGGGAGATGACCGGCACCCGATGCAGCGTCCCCAGCCCCTCCACCACGAAGCCCGGGCGGCTGAGCGGCACCCAGCCGTCGATCTCGGCGCGCAAGAGCAGCCACGAGAAGAGCTCGAAGCGCGCCACCGCAGCCGCGTCGAGGACCGCCAGGCTGGTTCCGCCGTCTGCCACCTGGCTCACGCCGAACGAGCTGCCGAGCACCCGTACCCAGTGGCCGCCCGCCAGCAGGTCGAGCGACACCGGCCCCCGCGAGAAAACCTGGGCGCCGGGCAGCACGCCCACCTCGAAGAAGCGATAGCGCGCGCCGGCGGCGCGGTTTGCGATGGCGGCTTCGTTCTCGAAGGCCAGGGCGCCGCGCAGCTCGAGGCGTGCCCATCCGTAGGAGCCTTGCACGCCAACCCGCGCTCCCGCGGCCAGCGACGGCAACATGGTCGAGTCGAGAAACGCCCCGGCGGAGGTGGCCAAGTGCACGCGAATCGGTGCATCTTGCACGGGTATCGACGCGCGCGGCGGCGCAGGCGGCGTCACGGTCGGCGCCGGCGGCGCCTGTCGCGCGGGACCCACGGCGGTGGGGTCGAGCGTGAGGGCGAGCACCAGCGCCACCGCGTCGCTGAGCTCCGCACAGGTGCCGCCCTCGAGCGATCGGACGCTTCCGGAACCTCCGTCGCCTCGCTCCCGCGAGACCTCGGCGCGGTAGCCAGAGGCCTCCTTGCGCACCACCACCCGCGCCGCCAGCTTCGGGCGTTCGGCCCCCTCGGGGTTTCGTACCATCTGGCGAACATTGGCGCGTACGGCTTCGACGTCGGGGCACTCCGGCGGCGCCGTCCACTCGAGCTCGAGCGCGTCTTCGGCCTGGCCGCGCGCCGCTACCGCCGCCACCACCACGGCGCACGCAAGTGCATGCGCAATACATACGTTTCGCCAACGCGCCATCTCACAAGCCTCCGCGGAGCGCTGCCGCCAGGCGTCCGGGGTCGTTGGTGACGACGCCATCGGCGCCGAGATCGCGGAGCCGGGCTGCTTCGATCTCGCTGTCGATGGTCCAGTAGTGGACCACGCGCCCGAGCCGATGCGCGCGCTGCACGAAGGCCGCGGTGTCGAAGCGAATGGCGCCCTGCGAGAGCGGCACCTGGGCCGCGTCGCCGTGCACCGAACGCGCGGCCAGCGCCTGCGGCAAAAAGCGCAGCGCCGCAACCTCCACTGGCCCCATGCCCACCGGGCCCGCGTAGCCGGCCCGGCGCACCCGTCCCAGCGTGCGCTGCGAGAAGCTCGCGAGACGGACCGTGCCCTCCCCGCGGGTGCCACGATGCGCGAAAATCTCGCGCAGCACCGCCGGCACAACGTGCGCGCCGTGGGCCTTGATGTCGATGTTGAGCGTCACGCCCCCCAGCTCCGCCAGCACCGCGGCGAGGAGCGGCACGCGGACGCCCATGAACGGCCGCTCCCGGTTCGGGCGCTCGAACTTGGCGCCCAGGTCCCACTGGGCGATCTCGGCCCAGGTCAGGTCGGCAACGCGCCGGTTCACGCCCGCCACCCGAACGCCGTCGTCGTCGTGGTGCACCACCACGCGGCCATCGCGCGTCACGTGCACGTCCAGCTCCAGGGCGTCGGCCCCCACGGAGAGTGCGTGGCGGAACCCTTCGAGGGTGTTCTCGGGGTGGGTCGCCGGCGAGCCGCGGTGGCCGAAGATCGTGAAGGGCACGGCTCCCACCATACGCGGCGAGGCGAGCCCGGTGCACGTCGGGAAGCACGACGAGAAAATTCCAGCCAATCTTCTCTCTCAGCCCCGCTCGACGGTCGCAACCCCTCGGATCGCTTTGTGTATTGACACCGTGTTCCCCGAGAAATACCGCGTACGCGCCGACGCGCCTGGCCCACCATGTGCGGATTCAGAAGTCCCCACGTGCACTTCCCTGCAACGTGTCATTTCTGCAACGACGAGGGCCCCGGAACGTGGGTGGTCTACAGGCAATAAAAGCCATGCATTCCGAGCAGTTCACTTGATTTGCAAGTTTCAGCGTGGACGACCTTTAGGCACATCGTGTAGCTCCATCTGCGTGACCTCGGCGGCCATGGATGAGCCCTTGTCACCGCGATGCTCCAAACGGAGCATCCACCTTCTCGCTTGAGGAGGGTTGATCCACGGCCGCACGTGACCACGCATCTCGACGCATCCGTCGTAGAAGCTTCTCGTTCCTTCGCTCTTTCCGTCGCCTCTGGCGGCGCGCCTCACCCTCGCCGCACCCTGCCGCAGAGGCGCTAGCCTCGCCGTCCCCAAAGCGCCGAACCGCGATGCATCGTGGCGAACCCAGCCACGATGGCGGCGCTTCTTTTTGTCACCTCCCCACTCACGAGCGTCCGAGCATGGCCGAAACGTTGGAACTTTGGAGCAAAGCCGTCGCCTTCACCCGGCAAAAGTCGCCGGGGAGCTTTGAACAGTGGTTCACGGGAATCCAGTTCGAAGGGCTGACCGACGGCGTCCTGAGCCTGCGAGCACGCGACGAGTTCGTGCGCGATTGGGTTGAGGAGCACTTCGTTCCGACGCTCGTAGACTACCTGCGCTCGGAGACCGGCTGGTCCATCCAAACCGCCTGGTGCATCGGCGGCGAGCTGCAAACGCCGGTGGTCGCCGGCGACACCCCGCTCTCTCATCGTCCGCAGTGGACGCGCCCCATCAGCATGTACCGCACCGACGCCAACGGGAGCGCTGGCGGGCGCCCTGCCTCGGCCCCGCCGCCGGCCTCCACCCGCGCGCCCGCTGCGGTCCTCGCGGCGCCCCCCATCGAGGGGCTCAACACCAAGTACACCTTCCAGAATTTCGTCATCGGCCCCTCCAACCAGCTGGCCCACGCGGCCTCGGTGGCGGCCGCCGGCGGCGGTGGCCCGCGCCACAACCCGCTCTTTCTCTGCGGTGGCACCGGCCTCGGCAAGACGCACCTGGTGCACGCAGTGGCCCATCGGGTGCGCGCCGAACGCCCGGCAGCGCGCATCATCTACGTCTCCGCCGAAAAGTTTGTGAACGAGTTCGTGCAGGCGCTGCAAGACCAGAAGATGAACGAGTTCCGGAGCCGCTACCGCGACCGGTGCGATCTGCTCCTGGTCGACGACATCCAGTTTCTCGCCTCCAAGACGCAAACGCAGGAAGAGTTCTTCCACGCGTTCAACGCCCTGCACCAGGCCGACAAGCAGATCATCGTCACCAGCGACAAGTACCCGCAGCAGCTGGAGCGCATGGAAGAGCGCCTCATCTCGCGCTTCACCTGGGGCCTGGTGGCCGACATCCAGGGCCCCGAGCTCGAGACGCGCGTGGCCATTCTGCGCAAGAAGGCGCAGTTCGAGCACATCGAGCTGGCCGATGACGTGGTGCTGTTTCTGGCGCAGACCATTCGCAGCAACGTGCGAGAGCTCGAAGGCACGCTCATTCGCCTCGCCGCCAAGTCGAGCCTGGTGGGTCGCACCATCGATCTCGAGTTCGTGAAGCAGGAGCTCTCGAGCGCCGGCACGCCGCGCATTCAAGAAGCCAGCGTCGACGACATCCAGCGGGCGGTGTGCCACCACTTCAAGCTGCGCTCCGGCGATCTGCTCTCGAAGGACCGCCACAAGAGCATCGCGTTCGCGCGCCACGTGGCCATGTACCTGTGCAAGCAGCGCCTCAAGTGCAGCTTCCCGGAGCTCGGGCGCGCCTTCGGCGGCCGCGACCACACCACGGTCATGAGCGCAGTGCGCAAGGTCGAAGCGCTTCGCGCTGCCGACCCCGAGGTACGTGCGCACCTCGAGGCCATCGAGAAGAAGCTCGGCAACGCCGATTGACGGCGTCTCCGTCTGCCTGCAACAGTAGCGGGCGATGCAACCCAGAGCCACCGGAGCGAGAGCCTTCCAGCCGCGGCCGGTGACCATCGTCTTGGCTGTGCTCGCGCTGCCATTGGTGGTCGCCGGGCTCTCGGTCGACGCGCATCTTCGGCGCGCGCGGGCCGAGCGCGGTCAGCCAGTGACCGACGCGGTGGCGGTGCGTTTGCCCTCGCCCGACATGGCGCTCTTTGGCGGCGCGCGCTGGCTTCGCGCGCCCACGCTCGAGGAGCCTGGCGCCGCCTTTGCCGATGGGCCGGGCGCCGTCGATCCCGACCCTGCGGGAGGCTTGGTGGCTCCGCCAAAGGCCATTTGGGCCCATGTGAAGGGCGCCCGATGAAGGTGATGCCCCTCATCGGCTACGCGCTCCGCGGTCTCGCGCGGCGCAAGGCCAAGGCCACGGTGCTCATCCTGGGCCTGGCCTCGGGCGTGGCGCTCCTTGCCGCGGTGCTGTTTATGACCGACGCGCTGAGGGCGCAGGCCGATCGCCTGCGCATGGCCATGCCCGACATCGTGGTCCAGAAGCTCGTCGCGGGTCGACCGTCGACCCTGCCGCGCGCCTTCACCAGCAAGATCACCCCCATTCCCGCCGTGCGCGCGGTGCGGCCCCGGGTGTGGGGCTACCTGTTTCTGCCGGCGTTGCAAGGCAACGTAACGGTGGTGGGCGTGCCGAACGGCGTGCGCCCGTTGCAACAGGTGCAAGGTACACTGGGTCAAGGTCGCGATCTGGTGCCGGGCGCCCACGAGATGGTGGCCGGCGCGACGCTGGCGCAGGCGCTGGGCCTCCTCGAGGGCGACACGCTCGGCCTGCCTTCGCTGGGCGGCACCGCGGTGCCCCTCACCTTCGTGGGCGCCTTCTCTTCGAGCGTCGACCTCTACACCGCCGACGTGGTGCTCTGCGACGAGGCCGACGCCCGCGTGCTGCTCGGCATGGGGCCCGACGAGGCCACCGATTTCGCGGTAGACCTCACCAACCCCGCCGAATCGTCGGTCATCGCCCAGACCATCGCGGAGGGAACCCCCGGCCTGCGGGTGCTCGAGCGCGAACCGTTGGCGCGCATTCATTCGCTCACCTACGGGCGCCGCTCCGGGCTCTTCTTCGTGGGGGCCATCCCCGCCATCTTGGCGCTGCTCCTCCTCATGAGCGATCGCGCCAGCGGCCTCAGCCGCGAGGAGCGCCGCGAGGTGTCGGTGCTCAAGGCCATCGGCTGGAGCACCGAAGAGGTGCTGTACACCAAGGTCTTCGAGGCTGCCCTCACCGGCAGCATCGCCACCGCCCTCGGGCTCTTCATCGCCTACGGGTGGGTCTTCTGGCTGGGCGCCATCGGCCTGCGCGCTACCCTTGCCGGCTGGAGCTCGGTGTATCCGGATCTGGCGCTGGTACCTGCGGTAGACCCGGCGCAGCTCTTGGCCATCGCGGGCGCGGTGCTGCTGCCCTACGTCGGCCTGTGCGTGGTGCCCTCATGGCGCGCGGCCGCGGCAGATCCGGTCGCCGTCATGCGGGGCGAGTGATAGAACGGGCCCCATGAGCCGTCCCCGTCGCCCCACGGCGAACATTGACCGCCCGGCCGCGGCGGCCGCCATCGACGCCTTCTTGCGGGCCATCGGACGCGACCCGACCCAGGAACCCGATCTGGTAGGCACTGGGCAGCGGGTGGCCGACGCCTTCCTCGACGAACTGTGTGCAGGATACACGGTATCCATCGACGCGCTGGTGGCAGAGAACCGCGTGGCGGCCAAGGAAGCACCGGCGGTCATCCTGGCCCGCGACGTTCCGGTGACCATCGTGTGCCCGCATCACTTGCTCCCGGCCATCGGCAAGGCGCAGGTGGCCTTCGCGCCCAAGCAAGCGCTCATCGGCGTGGGCGCGCTCGTGCAGCTGGTCGACGCGCTCGCCCGGAGGCTGGTGCTGCAGGAGACGCTCTCCGAGAGCATCGTCGATACATTGATGTTGCACCTTTCTCCACGCTGGGCGGCGTGCACGGTGCGGCTCTCTCACGGCTGCATGGTGGCGCGCGGCGAGCGCAGCCACGGCACCACCGTGGAGACGCTCTCGGTCCGCAAGATAGCCGCGGGCGAGGCACGGCAGCTCCTGGGGGCGTCGTGAGCAGGCCGCAGATCGCAGTGGTGACCGGCGCCAGCAAGGGCATCGGCCGCGCGGTGGCCCTGGAGCTTGGGCGCCGCGGCGTGGGGGTGGCCCTGTGGTCGCGCTCCAAGGCTTCGCTTCGCCCGGTGAGCGCGGAGCTCAAGAAGCTCGGCGTACCGTTCCTGGCGCTGGGCTGCGACGTATCCAGGAGCGCCGAGGTGGCGGCCGCCGCCAAGGCCACCCTGCGCACGTTCGGCGCGCCGCACTTCGTGGTGAACAACGCCGGCATCGTGCACCGCGCGCTGGTGGAAGACACCAGCGAGAAGAGCTGGGACCAAGTGGTGGGCGTGAACCTCAAGGCAACGTTCCTGGTGACCCGAGCGCTCCTTCCCGCGATGAAGAAGGCGGGCGCCGGCCGCTTCGTCAACGTCGCCAGCATCTCCTCCACCCTGGGTACCGCCCGCCAGTCATCGTACTGCGCCGCCAAGTGGGGCGTGGTGGGCTTCACCAAATCGCTCGCCGAAGAGCTCCGCGGATCGCCACTGGTGGCGCTCTCGGTGCTGCCCGGGTCCGTGAACACCGACATGCTGAAGGGCAGCGGTTTTGCTCCGGCGATGGAGCCCGAAGACGTGGCGCGCCTCATCGTCTACGCGGCCATGGACGCGCCGGCCGCCATGAACGGCAGCGCCGTCGAGATGTTCGGCTGACGCGCGCCGGGCCTCAGCGTCGCTTGAGCGTGACGCGAATGCCGGCGGCGCCGTAGCGGTAGTCGGTGGTGCCGCACGTGTCTTTGATGCCGTCGAAGGGCAGCGTGTCCTCGGCGACGGTGACCGCAGCGTCGCCGGTCACTGCGCAGGTGTAGGTGAACGTGATGGAGCCGGCGTCGGTGGCGAAGCTGCCGCCCCGATAGCTGATGGGGCCGGGCGCGGCGTCGGCGGTGGTCTGTATCTGCCGGATGCGCGTGAACTTGCCGGAGGCGTCGACCACGAAGGTCTCGCGCCAGGAGCCGCCCAGGGCGCTCGCGCGGTCCGCGAAGACCGCGTCGTAGATGCCAGGCTCCAGGGGCCCGCCCTTGTAGGTTTCGCCGGCGCTGGCGTCGGTCATGAGGAAGAGCGCCGCGGGCTTGCCGAAATCGAGGGCGCCGCACGGGTTGCCGCCGTCTGTGGGGGGCGCGTGACCGCAGGAACCATCGGCGCCCGCGTCGTTCGATGCGCCGCCGTCCTCGCTGGCGGCGCCGTCTTTCGGCGTGATGCTGCCGTCGTCGCCGCCGGTGTTGCCGGCATCGACCGGCGTGGCGCCAGCCGGCGGATCACTCGAACAAGCAACGAAGGTGGCGGCTCCGACCGAGGCCGCCGCAAGGGTAACCAGCAAGAGTACGCGCATTGAAGAACTGTAACATGAGGCGCGGCGGCCGTCAGTGGTCCACGCGCAGGGTCAGGGGCGCGGAGCGAGCCTGCGCGCCGACCCGGGCAAAGAAGGTCTTCCCCTTGGCCGACGTGAGGTGAACCAAAGGCTCCGCGGCGGCGCTGCAGCCCACGCGCGCCGGGGCGTCGCAGGCCGGGCCGGTGAACACCTCGAGCACGGCGCCGCTCCCCTTCTCGACCGTCACGTCCACTTCGTCTTTGGTGGCGACGAAGCGAAACGTTCGCGCCGGCAAGGTGCCCGCGCACGAGAACGCGGTGGGCTCGGCGAGCCCCAGGCGGAAGCCGGCGCGCTCCGCATCGGCGGCACTCCAGATGAACGGCGACTGGCACGACGCTCCGTCGCTGCCGCTCGCAATGCATGCACCTTGCACACATATCTCGCGGTCCGAGCAACGATTCAGGCAGCTGCCGCAGTGGTCGGCGTTGCTGGCGCGGTCGGTTACGCAGGCGCCCGCGCAACGCGCCCCGGCGCAGCTGGTTTCAGCCGTACAGGCGCCATTCGCGCAGGTGCCAACGCCGCACTGCTGGGGGCACGCGCCGCAGTGGGCGCCGTCGCTGGAGAGGTCGGCGCACATCTCGCTCTGACCCAGGGCGCACGCAACGAAGCCCGCGCGGCACCCAGATTTCGGCGTGTGCACGGAGCCGGGATCCTCCGTGACCCCGGCGTCGTACGGGCTCGAAGGCGCGCTTGCGGTGCAGGCGCCGGCGAGCCCCAGGCTCACGAGAACGGCGGCGCGCGCGACGAGGCTCATCACCAAGGAGTAGCACCCCCGGCGCGCGCTGGCGAAGTCAGAGCCCCATGAGCTTGGCGAGGTAGTAGCGCATGGTCTCGGTGGTGCCGCCGCCGATGCGGAAGAGCCGCGCGTCGCGCCAGGCGCGCGCGATGTGGTACTCCTCGATGTAGCCGGCGCCGCCGTAGAACTGCAGGCACTGGTCGGGAATCTCGCCGGTCAGATCGCCCACGAAGGCCTTGGCCATGGAGATGAGCTTCACCGTTTCCATGCTCACCTGCCCTTTCTTCTCGTGGTGTTCCTCGTTGTAGACCTCGCACGCCGCGTAGGTGAGAGCGCGGCCCGCTTCGAGCTTCGTGTACAGGTCGACGAACTTGTGCTGCCAGTACTCGCGCTTGATGATGGGCTTGCCGAAGGCCTTGCGATCGCGGCCGTAGGCCACCGCCTGATCGAGCATGATCTTCATGCCGGCGGTGCTGCTCGCGGCGGCGATGACCCGCTCCGACTGAAAGTTCTGCATGAGGTACATGAACCCCATGTTCTCTTCGCCCAGCAGGTAGCGCTTGGGAACGCGCATGTCTTCGAAGGCCAGCTCCGCGGTGTCGCTCGAGTGGTTGCCAATCTTCTTCAGCTTCTTGGAGACGCTGAAGCTTTTGGTGCTGGTGGGCACCAAGAAGAACGAGCAGCCGTGGGCGCCGGCTTCAGGGTTGGTCTTCACCAGGAGCGTGACGAAGTCGGCGCGCGTGCCGTTGGTGATGTAGGTCTTGGCGCCGTTGATGATGTAGTCGTCGCCGTCCTTCTTGGCCCAGGTCTGGATGCCCGCCACATCGCTGCCGGCGTTGGGCTCGCTGACGCCAAGGGCTGCGATCTTGTCGCCCTTGAGCGCAGGCTTGAGGAACTCGTCGATCTGCTCCTTGCTGCCGATGTCGCTGATGACCGGGGTGGCCATGTCGGCTTGCACCAGGAGGCCCATGGTGACGCCCGCCATGGTGCAGTGGACCAGCTCTTCGGCCTTCGCCACCGCGAACCAGAAGTCGCCACCGGCGCCGCCGTGCTCCTCCGGATAGTGGGCTCCGAGAATGCCGAGCTCACCGGCGCGCTTGAAGACGTGATTCGGAAACGTCTCCGCGGCCTCCCACTCGTCGGCGTACGGCGCGAGCTCCTTGAGGGCGAAGTTCTTCACCGTGTTTCGGAACTGCTCGTGCTCTTCGCGGAAGTGCTTGGCCATCGTTCTTCTCCAGCTGGCGGGACGTGCTTATATTTCGTACACGAAACTTCCGAGGACGCAAGAGTTCGAGCCCGACCCACGATTTCCGCAGGTTGCGCACTGCGTCAGGGGCGCGGAAGTGCTCGTTTCAGTTGGTGACGCGCTCGACGCCGCCGGTGGCCGGCTCGGCGGTCTGTGGGGCGTCGCGCTTCACCGGGAGCGGCTGAACCACCCGCGCGGTGAGCTTGGTGAGGCGATCGCACGAGGTCTTGTTGCCGAGATCGCAGGCCCGCTTGAAGTAGCTCTTGGCGGCCGCGGCGTCCTTGCTGACGCCGTCGCCGTACTGAAAGAGGAGCCCGAGGTTGTCGCAGCCGAGGCGGCTCCCGCCCTCGCAGGCCTGCTTGTAGTAGATGCCGGCGCGCGCCACGTCGCGGCTCACCCCGCGGCCGCTGTCGTACAGGAAGCCGAGCCCGTTGCAGCCACCTTCGTAGCCGTCGTCGCAGGCGCGCTTGTAGAGCGCCGCGGCCTTGCCGTCGTCCTTTGCGACGCCGCGCCCCTTGGTGAACAGGTTGGCGAGGTTGCTGCAACCGACGGAGCTGCCGTTCTCGCATGCGCGCGCATAGGCGTTGGCCGAGAGGGTGGGGTCGGCGCTCATGCCGATGCCGTGGTCGGCCACGAAGCCGAGATCGCTGCAGCCGCCGGGCTCGCCGCCCTCGCAAGCCTTGCGATACCACTGCACCGCCTGGGCCGGGTCGGCGGCCACGCCCTCGCCTTTTTGCAGCGCAAACCCCAGCTCGTCGCAGGCGCGGAGCGAGCCACCGTCGCAGGCCTTGCGAAAGAGGACGACCGCCTTGGCGGGGTCTTTGGTGGTGCCGGAGCCACGGCGATACATGGTGCCCAGGTTGACGCACGCGCTCGGTTCGTTCTGTACGCACGCGTCGCGGTAGAGGGCGAACGCGCGGGCGGGATCGGCTACCACACCGCGGCCGCGATCGTACATGGTGCCGAGGTTGCTGCAACCGAGCGCGTCTTTTCCGTCGCACGCGCGCCGGTAGAACTCCACCGCCTTGGCATCGTCCTTGGCCACCCCGCGGCCGCGTGCCAGGAGCACGCCCACTTCGGTGCAAGATACAGCTTCGCCGCGCTCGCAAGCAGCGGCGAAGGCGCGGGCAGCGTTGGGCAGATCGCGGGTGGTGCCATGGCCTTCCCGGTACATCATGCCCAGGCGGGTGCAGCCGTACCCCACGCGCCCCTCGCAGGCGCGCTTCTCGAGGGCGAAGGCGCCGTCGAGGTCGCGGGCCACGCCGCGCCCGAACTCCAGGTAGAAGCCGTAGTTCGCGCAGCCTTCCTGGTTGCCGCCGTCGCAGGCCTTCTTGTGGAACTCCACCGCCTTGGCGTCGCTCTTGGCGACGAGGCGACCATCACCGTGAATGTAGCCGGCCTCCACGCAGCTGGGCATGTTGCCGGCAGCGCACTGTTCTGTGCATTCTACAACGTTATTGGCTTTGCAGGTGCGCGTGGCGGCGCCGCCCGACGTCGGCCGAGACGAGGGCGCTTCGCCGCCCGGAAAGCGCAGGTTCGCAAGAGACCCCGAAGACCCGGAGGCCGAAGCCCCGGGTGCCGGCGCGAGGGTGGTGGGCGCAGCCACCGAAGGCAGCGGGACCCCCGATGGATCCGCGGAAGGTGCAGAGGCTGCCGGCGTCTCTGGCGCAACCTGCGCGCCACCGCAGGCCGCGACCACGAACGACAAGACGAGGGCTCGAGTACGCATGTTCCCGTCAGTCTACGAGAGGGCAACGGCGGCCGTCGAGCGCCGAAGGGCTCACATTCAGCCGGCGTCGTGTCCGGGCGGCGTCGCGTCCTCTTCCTCCGGCGCGCCGGCGTCCGGGTCGGCCTCCGCATCGGGCGGCGGGGCGGCATCGGAGCGAGCATCCCGACCGGCGCCACCGTCCGCGTCGGGTGCGACCTCGGGCGAGGCGGGCTCCACCTTGCCGTGGGGCGCGGTGTCGTCCATCTCGCCCACGTAGGTGCCCATGCACGCGGTGAGCAGCGGCGTCATGGCCAGCGCCGCCAGGCCGGCCGCCTTCTTCAGCAGATTCCCGCGCGAGAGCAGCGCCTGGTCCTTGAACCACACGTTGCCGTATTCGTCGTGCAGGTAGCGCACGCAGAGGCCGGGTGGCGCGTTGGCGAGGAGCTTCGTCGCTTCGCCCGCGCGCATCGACGAGAGGTCTCGCACGACCTTCTGGCAGTCGCCGCAAAAACGCCCGTTGGCTGCGCTGCGGGGGCTCATGCTCTCCCAGTCGACGGTGCAGGGGCTCTCGATGCGGATATCGCCGGTCTTCATGCAGAGGTGATTGAGCAACGCGCGTGCCGACGATGCGAGCGGCTGTTTCGCGGGATTCCGCAAGAAGCGCAGGCGGCGCGCCGTGACCGCAGTGTCGCGGCCACCCACGCAAGCACTGGCGCCCGCGCTACCGTCTGAGCGCTGGTTACAGCGCCGCGCGCCAGATCGATCCCTTGCCCCCGCCGACGCCGAGATTGGCCCAGTATACGAAGCCGTCGGCGATGGTCACGCCCACCGGCTGCTCCTGGCTCGTGGCGACGGTGCGCGGCGCGGCGCAAGTGGGCAGGGCGCAGACGCGAACGGTGCCGTCGGCGGTGGTGCTGGAACCGGGATTGACCCAGGCGGCGAAGGCGCTGCTCGCGGCGATGGCGGCGGCGGCCTTGTCGCCCGGCATGATCACGGTGGCGCTACCACCGCAGCCGGTGGCCGCGCACATCTTGATGCCCTCGGCAGAGGTCGCGAACACCAGGCCCCCGGCAGCGGCGATGTAGGTAGCGCCCACGAAGAGACGGGTGGTGGCGGTGCAGGGTCCGGCGCCCGCCCGCGTGCAGCGATCCACGCCGGCCGCCGACTGGGCAACGCCTGCGACGTATATATTGGCGGCGTCGGCGGCAATTCCCGTGGGAACGTCGCTTCCGAGACCGGTGCCGGTGAGCGCCAACGTCGAGAGCGGCCCTTGACGCTGGGCGCCCGAACGCTGCGATGCGAACAGGTTCGGCCCCTCCACGGCGATCTGCGTGGGCGTGTCGGTGAGCCCGGTAGAAGCCTTGGGCGGAAAGCCGTTGGTGCACCCGGCGACGCCACACTGAAATACATCGAGACCGTTGCCGCTTCCGTTGCCGCTGGCGATCCAGGCGACCTGATTGCCATCGGTGACGATGGTCGTGCCGCGGGGCTGGCCCGCGCCGAGGGTGACGTCGGCGGTGATGAGCGTGGGCGCGCCGGCGCACCCGGTGATCGCGCACCGCTCGATGCCGCCGTTGCGAATCCAGAATGCGCTGCCCGCGGCGACGGCGACGCCGAGCGGCTGCGGCACGTTGCTCGCCACCAGCACCGGCGCGCACGCGCTGCCCGCGCACTTGCCACCGCCGCAGGAATGTCCGCACGCGCCGCAGTGGTCGGGGCTCGAGGTGGTGTCGACGCACGTGCCGCTGCAGACCGCGCCTTGCCCACACGACGCAGCGTCGCCGCCGGCGTCGAACGAAGCGTCGGAGCCGGGGTTCGTGCCGCCATCGCCCCCGCCCGGCGTCTTGATGTCCGGATCGGAGCCCACGCATGCGCTGGCTCCCACGAAGAGGACGAACGCGACGACGCGAGACGAGCTGAGGTGCTTCACACGGGAAGGATGCAAGAGACCGAGCGGAGATGCAAGAGACGCGGCGTGACGAAGCGAGGCCTCAGAGGTCGCGGGCGTAGAAGCGGTTGCAGCCAAAGTGCCCTGTTTTGCCCATGGGCGCCGCCAGAGGCAGGAAGCCGGCCTCAGAGTAGAGCTGCATCGCCGCGCCCATGCCGGTGAGGGTCTCCAGGTAGCAGAGCCGAAAGCCCAGCCTCCGCGCTTCGTCGAGGCAATGGTGGAGCAGCGACCGGCCCCAGCCCTTGCCGCGGGCAATCGGGAGAAAGTACATCTTTCGCAGCTCGCAGACGTCACCAGAGGCCCCCGCGAGGGGCGCCACGCCTGCGCCGCCCACCACCTGCCCGTCCTGTTCGAGCACGAAATACCCATGCCGCGGCTGCAAATAGGCCGCCGACATGGCCGAGACCTCCGGGTCCTGGATGGCGAAGCCCGCGCCGCCGGCGCCGAACTCCGGCATGACCGTTCGAATCACGTGCTCGACGGCGGCGTCGTCGGCCGGGGTGATGGCGCGAATCACGGCGATTGCTCCTTGAAAGCCCGCGGCGTCGTCCCGGTCCAGCGCTTGAACGCGCGAATGAGGCTGCGGGTGTCTTGGTAGCCAATGCGCGAGGCGAGGTCTGCCAGGCCGACGTCTTCGTTCTTGAGGATGCGGCGCGCCTCTTCTTCGCGCACCGAATCGATGACTTTGAGGAGCGAGGTTCCGGAGTCGGAGAGGCGCCGCTGCAGGGTGCGCTCGCTGAGCGAACAGGCCGCGGCCAGCGCCGAGAGCGCAGGCTCGCCGTGGGGCAAGCGAACGCGCACCGCTTGCCGAAGCTGCCCCACGAAGTCGGGCTCGGCGGCAGCCGGCGCCATCTCGGCACGGGCCAGGCGCTCCACGTAGCCTTTGAGCACCTCGAAGAGCATGGCATCGGCCACGCGAATCGGCAGGTCGGCGAGGCGCTCGTCGAACTCGATACCTGTGTATTCTGCATCAAAATCGAGCGCCGCCACCCCCACCACCCGCACGATCTCGCTCACGTCCTTGGGGCGAGGGTGCGAGAACAGGGCGCGGGTGGGCAAGAACGCGTCGCCAGAGAGCTCGCGCATTTGCACCAGGGTGGAGCAGACGAAGAACTCGTTTCCGTGTCTGCCGGCGCCCAGCTTCGACTCGGGCACATGCCGCGTGAAGCTCGCCTTGCCGCTCCCTCGTTGAAAGCGCATCTCCGAGAGGTGGCGGAAGAGACCCCAGTTTTGCGACGCATAGGTCATGGCGTGACCGATGGTGGGCGCGTTGCGCCAGCAGTATTCGAGGAGCCCGTGCGAGCCGGTGCGGCGCGACTCGGCCACGTGCACGCCGAGGAACGGATCGCCGGCGAGCCGCTCGGCCTCGTCGAGAAAGGCGTAGAGCTTCGTGAAGGGCGCCACCACCTCGCTCGACACCTCCGCCGGCATGAGGGCGAACTTCGCCACCAGGTTGGTCGTGTCGAGCCCGTGCTCGCGAAGGTAGGCGAGCACCAAGGGAAGGAACTGTGAGCGATTCTCGGACATGGGTAGCGTGGATTATTCACGGGTAGCCGCGGGGGCGCCACAGGCCACTTCGAAATCACGCGTGCGGCGTGGCGAGCGCGGCTTTCACCGCGCTGCGTCGTACGGCGAGCCGAAAGGGTCACGTCCGGTCGCGGTGCGCGGGCGGACGTGACGGGTCTCAGGCGGTGGCGTCGTCGGAAAGCGCTTTGCCGTGGCAGTCCTTGAACGTCTCGCCGCTGCCGCACGCGCAGGGCTCGTCGGGGTCGAGCTTCGCGCGGGAACGCTCGCGCGGAGCCGCAGCGAGCTCGCTCTCGTCCTCCGAGGTCTCCCGAGGCGCCGGGGTGCTGGGCGCTCGCGCCGCTTGCTCCTCCGGTGCATCGCCGCCATCGGTCTCGGCGGGTGCGTCGTCGTCTTCCAGCACCGCGCCGTGGCAGACCTTGAACTTCAGGCCGCTCCCGCAAGGACACAGGTCGTTGCGCTGCACCTGGGGTGCTCGCTGCTCTTGTTCCACCAGCTGCGCCCGCGGGCGACGCACCGGGGCCGGCGCTTGCTCGCCGCCGTCTACCTCCTCGCCGTCGTGCGTGAGGCGCATGGCCTGCTCGCGGCGGTGGGCGCGCTCCAGCTCTTCGCGCTCCAAGCGCTCGATCTCGGTCTCCTTCTGCACCTTCACGCCGAACACCTGGGTGATGGCGTTGGAGCTGGTGGAGGCCATCATCGTCACGAAGATGTCGTAGCCCTCTTTCTTGTACTCCTGCTTCGGGTCGCGCTGGCCGTAGCCGCGGAGGCCGATGCCGTCGCGCAGGTGCTCCATGTTGGTGAGGTGCTCGACCCACTGCCGGTCGATCTCCGAGAGGTAGTAGTGACGGAACACGCGGAGCAGGAGCTCGGTGCCCATCTCTTTTTCCCGGGCCTCTACCGCGGTCTCGGCTTGCTTGTAGAGTACATGGGCCAGCTCGTCGACGTAGTGAACGCTCTCCACGTCGCCGGTGGTCTTGACCTTGAAGTGCTCGTAGAAGGCGTCTTTGATGGCCTTCCAGTCCCAGTCTTCTGGCGGAATGCTCTTGGGGCACAGCTCTTCGACGATGGACCCGATGATGCCGTCCATGACGTCGAGAAGGCGCTCGCGCTGCTCGGCGAGGCTCTGGGGAATCTCCGTCATGAGGCGCTTGTGCACCTCCTTGGGGGTCTCCTCGTCGGACTCGCGGTAGTCGAGCTTGTAGCCCCACATCTGGTACACGTCGGCCTGCAGCGCGCCGAAGTCGCGAATGCGCTCGGCATCCTCGAGCTTGGTGGGGCGCGGCGCCGTGCGGAGGTCGGGTGAATCGCCCTTGTCGGCAGCAGCCTTGGCCACCGAGTGCGCGAGGACGATGTCCTTCACGGCGTCTTTCACCTCGCCCTCGAGGCGCGCCGGGCTCTTGATGTCGCGCTGCTTGCCGGTGGGCTTGCCGTCGTCGTCGAGGGTTTCCGGGTGGTAGATGCCCAGGAGAAGCTGCTGGCGGATCTTGTAAACCGTCTTGCGCTGCTGGTTCATCACGTCGTCGTACTCGAGGACGTTCTTGCGGATGTCGAAGTTGCGGGCTTCGACCTTGCCCTGCGCGTCGCCGATCGATTTGGTGACCCACGGGTGCTCGATGGGCTCGTTGTCGGGCATGCCCATGCGCTCCATGAGCTGCTTCACGCGGTCGCCGCCGAAGATGCGCATGAGGTCGTCTTCGAGCGAGAGGAAGAAGCGCGTCGACCCCTTGTCGCCCTGACGACCGGCGCGGCCGCGGAGCTGGTTGTCGATGCGGCGCGACTCGTGGCGCTCGGTACCGACGATGTGAAGACCGCCGGCCTCCTTCACTTCGTCGCCCTCTTTCTTGCACTCGCCTTCGTGGCGCTCCACGAACTTGAGGAACTCTTCGGGCTCCAGATCCGGGTCGCGGCCGGCCTCACGGAACTCGAGCTTCGCGAGCATCTCCGGGTTGCCGCCGAGGATGATGTCGGTGCCGCGCCCTGCCATGTTGGTGGACACGGTGATGGCGCCCTTGCGGCCCGCCTGGGCCACGACGAAGGCTTCCTTCTCGTGCTGCTTGGCGTTGAGGACCGCGTGGGGAATCTTCTTCTTGGTGAGGATCTTGGCGATGGCGGTGCTCTTCTCGACGCTGGTGGTACCCACCAGAACCGGGCGCCCCTTCTCGTGCATCTCCATGATCTCGGCAGTGACCGCCGCGAACTTTTCCTTCTCCGTTTTGTAGACGACGTCCTGGGAGTCTTCGCGGATGATGGGCTTGTTGGTGGGGATGACGGTGACGTTGAGCTTGTAGGTGGCGTGGAACTCGGCCGCCTCGGTGTCTGCGGTGCCGGTCATGCCGGCAAGCTTCTTGTAGATGCGGAAGAGGTTCTGGAACGTGATGGTGGCCATCGTCCGCGTCTCTTCTTTGATGCGGACGTGCTCCTTGGCTTCTACCGCCTGGTGGAGGCCGTCGGACCAGCGGCGACCCGCCAGCACGCGGCCGGTGAACTCGTCGATGATGAGCACCTCGCCCGCCTCGGTCACCAGGTAGTTCACGTCGCGCTTGAAGAGCGAGTGGGCCTTCAGGCACTGGTTGAGAATGTGCAGCGACTCGAGGTTCACCGGATCATAGAGATTCTTGATCCCCATGAGCTTCTGCGCCTGGTCGATGCCGTCGTCGGTGAGCGAGACCGAGTGCTGCTTCTCGTCGACGACGTAGTGCTCGTCCTTGCGCAGCCGGGGGATGACCTCGTTGATGGTCTTGTACTTGTCGCTCGAGGTCTCGGCCTGTCCGCTGATGATGAGCGGCGTTCGGGCCTCGTCGATGAGGATGGAGTCGGCCTCGTCGACGATGGCGAAGTTGAGCTCGCGCTGCACGTACTCGAGCGCGCTGAACTTCATGTTGTCGCGCAGATAGTCGAAGCCAAACTCGTTGTTCTGGCCGTACGTAATGTCGGAGAGGTAGGCGGACTTCTTCTCGTGCTCGCCCTGGCTGTTCACCACCACGCCGGTGGAGAGGCCGAGGAAGCCGTAGAGGCGCCCCATCTGCTCGGAGTCGCGGCGGGCGAGGTAGTCGTTCACGGTGACGACGTGCACGCCCTTGCCCTCGAGGGCGTTCAAGTAGCACGCGAGGGTGGCCACCAAGGTCTTGCCTTCGCCGGTGCGCATCTCGGCGATGTTGCCCTTGTGGAGCACCATGCCGCCGATGAGCTGCACGTCGTAGTGGCGCATGCGCAGCGAGCGCAGGCTCGCCTCGCGGCACACTGCGAAGGCCTCGACCAAGATGTCGTCGAGGGTGGCGCCGTTGTCGAGCTTCTCGCGGAAGTAGCCCGTTTTGGCCTTGAGCGCGGCGTCGTCGAGCTTCTTGATCGACGTCTCGAGCTTGTTGATCTCCTCGACGATGGGTCGCAGCTTTTTGACCTCGCGTTCGTGCGAAGTGCCGAGAAGTTTCTTGAGTGCCCAGGCGAACATCGTGTGTGCGAACCTTTTCTGTGCAGAAGCTCGGAGATCGGAGAACGTGGCCCACGCCCCAGTACGGGAGCAGGGCCCTTGCAGACGCAGACCCTTCGGTCGGGGGGAAGAGACTAGTACTGTGTGCTCGAAATTCGTACCCGTTTGTGGGGCGCCGCCGGCGTGGCGGCGGGACGACAACCGTGGACCACCCCTCCCTGTTCCCGATGCGCGGCCTGCGCAGTTCCAGTAGCAATGTAAAGTCACTCGGTGTCGCGTTTGCGGCGCGGCAATTGCGGTGCTACGGCATCTTCCCTCGCCTGATTCATTTTCGTCGGGAAATATCGCACACCGTTTCGAGGTCCCCCGTGAAGACTGCCCTTGGTTCCGTAGCTTTCCTGCTCGCCACCGGCCTCGCTGCGTTCACCGCAGCGCAGGGCTGCTCCAGCGACAAGGCCAACAATGGGTTCGGGGAGCAAGCCGACGCCGGCAACGCCGACGTCTACATTCCGCCGGCGGTGGGCACCGAACAGCCCGACAGCGGCGACATCGTGGGCGAGGGTTGTGGCGGCGGCGAGGTGCTCCCGCAGAAGGTCCCGGTGTACTTCGAGTTCGTGGTCGACGGCTCCGGCAGCATGAGCGGCCCGAAGTGGGACGGCCAGGTTGCCGCGCTCAAGGCCATCTTCGAGGACCAGAAGAACAAGACCGCCGCGCAGCTCGCCAACGGCGAACTGGCCGACACGGTCATGGGCGTCCTGGTCTTCGAAGACCGGCTCAACAACGTCTCCAACAGCGGACCCTACCCCAAGCCCGGCGTCGACATCGCGCCGCAGCCCATCGCCAACAACGACGATCTGGCCATGTTCTGGGGCCGGGTGAGCGGTCAGGCCAGCGGCGGCACGCCCACCCTCAACGCCATCACTGGCGGCTACTCGGTCATCGAGAGCTACGTTCCCCAGGCCAACGTGAAGGTCGGCGGCAAGCGCGTGGTCATCTTGCTCTCCGATGGCGAGCCCAACGGCGGCTCCTCCGAAGAGAGCCAGTGCGTCAGCCTGGCAACCACCAAGACCTCCGGCGCGAAGCCGGTCTACACGTACGCCATCGGCGTCGGCAACGGGTCGTCGTACAACCCGGGGTTTATGGCCAAGCTCGCGCAAGGTGGCAAGACCGCCCCCGCCGGGTGCAACCCGGCGCTCACCACCAACCCCGACTGCTTCTACCAAATCGACCCCGGCTCCAAGACCTCCACCCAGATCACAAACGAGATGGTGGCCGCGCTCAACTCCATCCGCGCACTGGCTTCGCAGTGCGATCTCAGCCTCACGCTGGTGGACAAGGACGGCAAGCCCGCCGACCCGAAGAAGGTTCAGGTCACGTACATCGACGGCACCGGCAAAGAGGTCATCGTCGACAAGGATCCCGTCAACGGCTGGACCTACGACAACGACGCAGACCCCACGCGCATCATTCTCAATGGGAACGCATGCGTTCAGGCCCGGAGCGACGAAAAGGGCAAGACCAAGGTCAAGATGGGCTGCAAGGTGGGCGGCGGCTGAGCCGGCCTACAACTTTTGATTGTCACAAACAAGCCAGGGTCGGTCCCTGACGCGCAGACCCGGGAAATGCCGAGGTGCGGTGCGTTGGGGCGGGTGGGTGGATCCTGGTTTGCGCAGTTGCGGTGACACCCCCCGTGTGCAAAAACGTCGTCAGTCGAACACGCGTCTGGAGCCATCCCGTGAAACAAGCTTTTACCTCCGCAGCATTCCTCATCGCCACCGGCGTCATCACGTTTGGTGCGTCTCAAGGTTGCTCCAGCGACAAAGCCGGCAACGGCTTCGGTGACCAAGTCGACTCCGGCAACGCCGACGTCTACGTGCCGCCGCCGGTCGGCACCGATCAGCCCGACAGCGGCGATGTCATCGGCGACGGCTGCGGCGGCGGCAACGCCAAGACCGAAGAGCCCGTCACGTTTCTCGAGTTCATCACCGACGGCTCCGGCAGCATGGACGACGGCAAGAAGCGCCCGGCGCAAGAAGGCGCGCTGAAAGCCGTGTTCGAAGACATCAAGAACAAGACGGTGGATGCCGCGGGCACGGTCATCAATGCCAAGGTCGGCGTGGGCATGATCTACTTCGGCCCGTCGGGCAGCTATCCGCAGGCCGCCGACGTATTCCCGGGGCTGGTCGACGGAGCCCAGCTCGCCAAGCTCGTCGCGCGGGTCAACGCGTTCCCCGACGGTGGCACGCCCACCTACGAAGCGCTGCTGGGTGGCTACTCGGCGCTCGACAACTTCGTGCCGTTTCCGCCGCTGCCGGCCAAGGGCAAGAAGATCGCCATCCTCCTTAGCGACGGCGTTCCGAACGGCAACGTTCCCCAGATCTACTCGCTCGTTAAAACCAAGCTCACCCAGCCCGATCCAATCCAGACGTTCTCTGTGGGCGTCGGCGAGATCGGCAGCGGCAGCTTCGGCTACGACCCGAAGTTCATGGCGCAGGTGGCGGTCAACGGCGGCACGGCCAAGGCCGGCTGCGACCCCAACGACACCACCGGCACCAAGTTCTGCCACTTCCAGATCACCCCCGGCGCCAAGACCGTCGCGCAGGTGAGCCAGGAGTTCGTCGACGCCATCAACGAAATTCGCGGCCTGGCCAGCGACTGCGAGATCCTCCTCACCCTGGTGGACAAGGACGGCAAGCCCGCCGACCCCACCAAGGTGCAGGTGGACTTCGTCGACAAGGACGACCCCAGCAAGAAGATCTCCGACATTCCCAAGGACGTCACCAACGGCTGGTCCTACGACGACGACGCCAACCCCACCAAGATTCTCCTGCACGGCGGCGCTTGCGACGAGGTTCGCAAGAAGAAGGCGGTCGGCAAGGTGCGCGTCAAGCTCGGTTGCAAGGTCGGCGGCGGCTGAAGGTCATCCCATGAAGCAAGCTCTCACCTCCGCAGCGTTCCTCATCGCAACCGGCGTCGTCACCTTCGGGGTGTCGCAGGGTTGCTCCAGCGACAAGGGCAACAATGGCTTCGGTGAGACCGCCGACGCCGGCGGCAACGCCGACGTCTACGTTCCTCCCGCGGTGGGCACCGATCAGCCCGACAGCGGCGAGATCGTCGGGGAGGGCTGCGGCGGTGGCGAGGTGCTCCCCACGCCGGTCCCGGTGTACTTCGAGTTCATCGCCGACGGCTCGGGCAGCATGAATGGCAACAAGTGGACCGGCCAGGTCAACGCACTGAAGGCAGTATTCGAGGACATCAAGAACCGCACGACCGCGCAGATCGGCAACGGCGAGCTGGCCGACACGGCGGCGGGCGTCATCGTCTTCGCCGACACGCTCGACACCAGCCCCGACAAGGACGGCCCCTACCCTTCGAGCGCGGACATCGGTATCCAGGCCCTCGCCGACAACATCACGCTCGGAAACTTCTGGGGTCGCGTCGGCGGCCAACCGAGCGATCTGACGCCCACCAAGGCGGCGCTCACCGGCGGCTACAGCGTCCTCGAAGCCTACACGCCGGGCGCCAACGTGAAGCCCAACGGCAAGCGCGTGCTCGTGCTCCTCTCCGACGGTCAGCCTACAGACGACTCGCCGAGCGGGTCCATCAAGGCGCTCGCTGCGGCCAAGGCCGCCCAGAGCAAGTCGATCTACACGTACACCATCGGCATCGGGAACGGCTCTTCCTACAGCCCGACCTTCATGGCCGACCTGGCGGTGGCCGGCAAGACGGCTCCTACCGGCTGCAATCCGGCACTCACCACCAACCCCGACTGCTTCTACCAGATCGATCCTTCGGGCGGAAAACCGGCCTCGCAGATCACCAGCGAGATGGTGGCCGCGCTCACGAAGATTCGCGCCATTGCCTCCGAGTGCGACCTCACGCTCGTGCTGGTCGACAAGGACGGCAAGCCGGCCGACCCCAAGAAGGTGCAGGTCACCTACGTGGACAAGGACGGCAAAGAGGTGCCCATCGCCAAGGACCCCGCCAACGGCTGGACCTACGACAACGACACCGACCCCACCCGCATCATCCTGAACGGCAGCGCATGCGTGCAGGCGCGCAGCGACGTCAAGGGCAAGACCAAGGTCAAGCTCGGCTGCAAAACCGGCGGCGGCTGAGCTCGGCTCGTGGTTTCGCGCGGTTAGCGGTCGTTTTCGCGAAGAATGAAGAGGTCTTCGGAGAGCGGCGTTAACATGCCCACGATGCGACTCCCTTCGCGACGCACGATCCTCATCGTTGCTGCGGTCGCGTTCGTGATCCTGGGCGCCTGCGCGCTGGGCTTTGGTCCGCTGGTGCGCGCCAAGGTGCAGGCGGAGGCGGTCCGGCGGCATGCGCACGTCACGGTGGCCTCTGTGAGGCCAGGCTTGTTCGCGGTGCATCTCAAGGGCGTTCACGCGATCCCCGACGACATCGAAGGCGTCACCCTCGACGCCGACGACGTGCTCGTCGAACTCTCCATCCGCATGAAGCCCAAGGCCGTGACCGTGCGCGGGGGAACGGTGCAGCTTACCGGCAACGTGGGCGAGCTCCGAGACCGCTTCGCGCGTCTTCGCGCCCGCGACGCCAGCAGCGGCGGCGCTACCGAGGGCCGTGCACACACGCCGATTCGACTCGAAGGCGCCCGGCTCGACTGGAGCGACCAGGGCAACGAGGTGCACGCTGCCGGCTTCGGCCTCTCCCGCAGCGACGAAGGTTTGCATCTCGAGGCCCAAGACGTGACCGCGCAGGTCGAGGGCAACGGTCTCACCATGCACGGCCTCTCGGTCGACGTGGACGGAGCGCAGACGCTCAAGGCGGTACGCGCCGATCGATGCGCGCTCACCGTGCTGCGTGCGCAGGAAGAGCTGGAGGCCCCCGCGCCCAAGACGACCGCAGGCGACGCCGCGCCACTCTTCCGATTGCCGGATCTGAAGGCCCTTCGCGCCAAGGTCGACGCGGTGGCCACCCGCGCCAACGCGCTCTTTCCGGAGAACGCCACCGTGGTGCTCGACGCGGTCGAGGTGGTGGTGCGCACCCCCAACAAGCCCGATGGCGATCTGGCGCTGGGCCGCGGACCGGTCTCCGTTTCGCGTACCAACGGTCGCATCACCGCGACCTTCTCCAGCGAGAAAAAGGAGGGGCTCAATCCGCTCCTCTTCCGCGTGGCCTTGCCGGCAGACGCGAAGAGCGATCTGGGCCTGCACCTCGAGGGCGGCCCCGTACCGGCAACCCTGGTGGGCTTGCGCAACGGGCCGCTGGGCATCGCCGACGTGGAAAAGGCGACGCTGGCGGGCAAAGGCGATCTGACGCTGGCGCCGGCCGGCGAGGGCGTGACCTTCGACGGCAACGTGTCGGTCAAGGGCTTGGGCGTTACCCAGCCACGGCTCTCCAAGGAGACGCTGCATGGGCTCGACCTCACGGTGATGGGCCGCGGCGTGTGGACCGAAGGGAGCGCGCTCCGGCTCGACGATGGCGAGGTGAGCGTGGGCGCACTGCACTTCCGCATGCACGGCACCGCGCGCAGCGACGCCTCGCGGGTTGCGGCCGACCTTTCGTTCGACGTGCCGACCGCCAGCTGCGGCGCCATCCTCACTTCTGTGCCTTCGGCCCTGGTGCCCACCCTCGCCGGCGCCACCATGCGCGGCACCTTCGGCGCACGCGGCCACCTGGGCTTCGACTCGACCCGCATCGACGATCTGGCCCTCGACTACGACATCTACGACGACTGCCACATGGAGAAGGTGCCCGAGGCCCTCGATCGTCGGCGCTTCACCCACGCCTTCCGCCATCGCATCTACCACCCCGACGGCACGCAGGGCGAAGAGCTGACCGGACCGGGCAGCGACAACTGGACCTCGCTCGGACAGATAAGCCCGTTCATGCAGGTGGCGGTGCTCACCACCGAAGACGGCGGGTTCCGCCACCACCATGGCTTTAGCCAGACCGCCATCAAGCGCGCGCTGGTGAACAACCTCAAGGCCAAGCGCTTCGTGCAGGGCGCGAGCACCATCTCGATGCAGCTCGCCAAGAACCTGTTTTTGACCCGCGAGAAGACCCTGTCGCGGAAGCTCGAGGAGATCATCCTCACCGACTACCTGGAGCAGACCTTCGACAAGGACGAGATGATGGAGCTCTACCTGAACATCATCGAGTTCGGCCCCGACGTGTACGGCATCGGCAAGGCGGCGTACTACTACTTCGGACGCCGTGCCGAAGAGCTCAATGTTGCAGAATGCATGTTTCTCTCCTCGCTGCTCCCTTCGCCGGTGAAGCTCTCGCACCTGAAAGACCGCGGTGAGCTCTCTCCGGGGTGGCAAGCCAACGTAGCCAAGCTCATTCGCATCGCGCAGAAGACCGGGAAGATCACCGAGCGAGAGCAAGCCGAGGGCGCCGGCCAGGCGGTGGTCTTCCACAAGCCTGGCACCCCCCGCCCCCCCGCGCGGCCGCCAGCGCGCGGGAGCCGCTTCGAAGGCGAGAACGACGACTGGCAGCCGGTCGACGCGCCGCCGCAGCCGTTCTGAGCGTCGAGCCCTAGCCCCTCTTGCCCGAGGCGCGGAGCTCGGCGAAAAACCGCTTCAGCCGCTCGGCGCACTCGGCCTCGAGCACGCCCGCGGTGATCGCGAAGCGATGGTTTAGCGCCGCCGTGCGCCCGATGCCGAACAGCGTGTCGACAGCGCCCGCCTTGGGATCGCTGCACCCGTAGACCACGCGGCCTACCCGTCCCAGCACCAAAGCGCCGGCGCACATGGGGCACGGCTCGAGCGTGACGTAGGCGGTGAGGCGGTCGAGGCGAAACGTTCCGAGGGCCTCGGAGGCCGCTCGAATGGCGAACATCTCGGCGTGCGCCGTGGGGTCCTTCGAGGCCTCGCGAAGGTTCGAGCCGCGGCTCACGACGACGCCCTCCGGGTCGACCATCACGCAGCCCACCGGCACTTCGCGAATGGCGTACGCGCGATCGGCCTCGGCCAGCGCCGCACGCATGAACGTTTCGTCGCGCTCGAGCTGCTCCGGGCTCGAAGCTTCGGCGTTTTCGGCTGTGACGCGCTCGGTCCCTTGCTTCGGTTCCACGACTGTCACCGCGCTCCTCGAGAGGAGCTGCCCCTCGGCAACCGAGGGGAGGGATGAAGCGCGCCCGGAAAGATTCGAACTTTCGACACCTGGCTTCGTAGGCCAGTGCTCTATCCAGCTGAGCTACGGGCGCCTGAAAACTGGCGCATGTCTACCCGCTGCGACCTTCGGGTGTCAACCATCCCGTGAAGGAATCCGATGCAATCCGTGTCTTGAGAAAGGCTACATCGAACGACAACGTGTGCCATGCCTCGCAAATAGGTCAGGGTTCGGGTCACGCCGCGACTGCAATGTCGGTCGCGTTTCTCGACGGGCGCCGCAACGCGCCGAATTTGCTCAAGCCCGGCGTGCGGCATGGATCCTGTATATGGCCAGTCTCGAGCGGGTCCCTTCCCGCCGAGTACGACTTGAGCTGCGGGCTGCAGTTCGCTTGATTCCGGTACCTTCGCTTAGCGCTTTTTTACGCTTCTCTCTTACGCTTCTCTTTCTCTGCTTAACACCCCGGACTTAGCGTTAGCCCAATAGCCTCGTTTTCGTGGCGCACCCCGAAAGGCGGTGCGCCACTGTGCTTTGTGGCATGATCCAAACCGTGAAGGCCGGCCATTTCTTCCCCGTGTTGTTGGCAGGCCTCTGGGCCTCGATGGCCTGTGGCGACGTCAACGCGGCGGGGCCTCCTCCTGCCACGCCGCATCCGGCCAGCAGCGCCAGCGTAGCGCCCCCGGGCGTGGGCGGCGTGGCTCCGCCGCGGCTGGGCGACGAAGAGGCTCCCGGTTGGATGGGCATCGCGATGGACCGCGCCGATGGCGGCGTCCGCGTGAAACGGGTGGTTCGCGGCTCGCCGGCCCAGAAGGGTGGCCTCCGAGAGGGCGACCTCATCGAAGCCGTGAACGGTGCAGCCTACAAGGAGCCCAACGCCCTGAGCCGCGCCATCGCGCTTTTGGGCGCCGGCGCCACGGCCACGCTCTCGGTGCGGCGCGAGAGCGGACCGGCCACCATGGCGGTCATCCTCGAATCACGCCCAGACCCCGACGAGCTCATGCGGCGCGAGTACGTGGGCACATTTGCGCCCGCGTGGAGCGACGTGACGCCGGTGGCGGGCGCGCCGAAGAGCCTCGCCGAGCTCAAGGGCAAGGTAGTGGTGGTCGACTTCTGGGCCACCTGGTGCGGCCCTTGCCGCTACACGTTGCCGCGCCTCAACGATCTGTACGCGCGGCTAGGCCCGCAGGGGCTGTCGGTGGTGGGCATCAGCACCGAAGAGCCGGAGCGGGTGGCCACCTTCGCCGCCAAGGCCGGCATCGCCTACCCCATGGTGCTCGACAGCAACGCCGCGACCTCGAAAGCGTACAGCGTGATGTCGCTCCCCACGCTCTTCGTCTTGGACCGCAAGGGCGTCGTGCGCGAGGTGTTCATCGGAATTCCTGCCCCCGGCGCGCTGGAGAAGCGCGTGGGCGAGCTGCTCAAAGAGCCTGCCGAGCCGGCGGTGCCGCGCCCCTCGCCCTGACCATGGATCCGCGGACGGCGACGCGGCTCACCGACGAGCTCTTGTGGTCGCTGCGGCGCGCCGGTCTCGTCATCTCCACCGCCCAGGCCATCGAGGCGGCCCGGGCCCTCGCGCTGGTGCCGTGGGACGCGTACTCGGTGCGCGAAGCGCTGGCGGCTGTGGTGGTGGTGCAGCGCGACGATCGCGCGACCTTCGACCGCACCTTCGAGGCGTTCTTCTCTGGCCGTACCCAGCCGCGCTCGCTGTGGGAGCGCCTGGAGCGCAAGGGCGTGACCGCGGCGGAGCTCGGGTTCTTGAAGGAGCTGCTGGCGCCCGGCGAGGGCGTTGCGCTCCTGGAGCGCGGGGCCGATTTCGACCACGCGCTGGGCCAGGCGGCGCGCAGCCTTCTGGGCCACAAAAACCCGCTACAGCTTGGATTCTACACGCATCGCATGCTGGCGCGACTGGGTCACGCGCACTTGCGGCCGGAGCTGGCGCGGCTGCGCATGGTGCTGGCCGACGCCTACGGCGAGGCCCGCGCCGACGTGCTGGTAGCCCTCTTGCAGGGCGAGGCGCTGGAAACCGAGCGCGCGGTGCGCGACCACGTCGAGCAAGCGATGCGCACCGAAGCATCGGGCGAGAGCGTGGGCGAGAAAGACTTCGGCGAGCTCGATGCGCGAGAGCTGTTGCGGGTGCGCGCCGCGGTGCGCGAGCTGGGCCACAAGCTGGTGGCGGGCCTGCGCGTGCGGCAGCGCGCCGGAAAGCGGCGACGCATCGATCTGCGGCGCACGCTGCGCGCTTCGCTTGCGACCGGCGGCGTGCCGGTTCGCCTCCACTTTCGCGCCCGCAGGCAAGACCGACCGCGATTGTTCGTGCTCTGCGACATCAGCGACTCGGTGCGGGCCGCCGCGCGCTTCTTGCTGGAGCTCACCTACGCGGCGCAAGACCTGTGGGACGACACGCGCTCCTTCGTATTCGTGAGCGAGCTCGGAGAAACCACGCAGCTCTTTCGCGAGCGGCCGGTGCGCGAGGCGCTGGAGAGCGCGTTCTCGGGCGAGGTGGTGCCGACCTCGCACCTCTCCAACTACGGACGCGTGCTGCGCGCCTTCGAGGATCGCGTGGGCGCGTCGGTAGACCGCCGGAGCACCGTTCTCGTGCTGGGCGACGGCCGCAGCAACTACAACGACGACGGCGCCGAGGTGCTCGCGCGCCTCCGGGCGCGGGCGCGGCACGTGTTCTTCTTCGCCACCGACCACCGGGAGCGCTGGGGCGTAGGCGACAGCGCGCTTCGCAACTATCAGGCGGTGGTGACGCGCATGTTCGAGACCACCTGCCTCGAGGAGCTGGAGACCGCCGCGCGCACGTTCACGCGCCGCTGAAGCGCGCATCACCCGGGTTCAGCCGCGGTGGTCGGCCTGTCTCAGCGCGCGCCGGTAAAGGGGAGCGCCGCGGTGGGCGTGGGGCGCTGCGGGCGCGGCATGCTGCGAATCAGGTGCGCGGCCTTGAGACGCTCGGCGGCTTCCAGCTGCGCGAGGAGCGACCGTGAAGCGGGCCGCGGCGCGACTTGCCGGATGCGCTTCTCGGGCGCAGCGTGGCCCAGCAGCTGGGGACCGGCCAGGGCCAGCTCCTTGCCCTTGGGCACCACCAGCGCGAAGTAGGCCACACCCGGAACTGCCGCTTCGATGCGGGCGGCATAGTGTTTCCATGTAAGTGCACCATGCACCTGTTTTTCATCGTCCCGCGCCAGTACGTACTCGCTGCCCTCGGGGTAGCTCACCAAGCTCAGCGCTGCGCTCGCGGCGGCGTCCGCCGAGCCCACCCAGACCGAAGCTTCAAATGGGCCGCTCCCGCCCTGCGCCGAGAGCGCGAGGCCGCCGTTGCCCTTCCCTTGGACGTACAGCACGGGCATGCCGGGCCCCACCGGCGTGGTAGCGTCGAAGCGAACGCGCATCGACACCTGGTCGGGAAACACCGTGTAGATGCCGAATCCGTCCGGGTTGTCGGTGTAGGTAAGCGCACCTTCGAAGTCGGGATCGAGCACCAGGTTCTCTGGTGCCGCGGGCATCGACGGCGCGGAGGTCATGACGCGTGGAGCGGGGGTGGGCACGCTTGCCGTGGTGGTCGACGTGGCGGTGGGCGCAGGGGCAATGGCCGCTGGCGTCTCCTCCGAGCACGCAGCGACGAGGGGACCCAGCAGCGCCAGAGCGCAGAGGGAGGCCGGTCGAAGTACCGATGCGAAGGTGGTCATCAGGGTCCTCATGGTTCTCGGAGCCAAGCGCGGGCACGCTCTACCAACGTGTCCCTTCCCGCGAGGAGATCGCTCTCGGTTTGCGCGACGACCTCGTCGGGCTCGATGCCGCGCCCGGAATGCCAGGGCGCGGCGAGGAGCTCCGCCTGGGAGAAGCCGAGACGGCTGTCGCCGGTCTGGACCGCGCCACCACTGAAACCAGGGTAGAAGCTCGGCATCGTCTGCAGGCCTCCGAAGAGGCCCACGGTGCGGTTGGGGCCGAAGATGCGAACGCCCGGAACGCCCTTGGCGTACGCGGCAGCCATGTCGCTGGCGGACCCAGCGAGCACCGAGAGCCAGGCGATCTTCGGCGGTCTGGGCGTGGCCGCAGGCGCAATGCGGTCCCAGCGCGAGCCGTAGCCAAGACAGAAGGGATCGGCGACATCGGTTCGCGTGCATGATGCAGTCAACTGCGGAAGGAGCGAGGCCGGGCCATCTGCCGACTCGTAGCCATAGCGGCCCATCCAGAACTGACCAAAGGTAGGGTCCTGGCGCACGTACGACTGCCAGACCCGCAGCGCTTCGCCGCCCCCGCCGTCGCCGCGGCGCTTGTCGACGAGCATCGCGGTGGGCCGTCGTTCGAACGCGCCCTCAACGGTGGCGAGCCAGCCGGTGCCGGTCACCGGCGGCTCACCGTTGGTGTAAACGGTGGTGATGCCGTCGCGATCCTCCGAGAGCGCCGTCTCGTAGGCGTCGGGGTCGACGCCGGTGGGTATGGCGATGCCGCGCTGGAAGCGAGGGCCACAGGTCATGAGGTTGCCGCGAGCGAGGCGAAGCGGGTCGAGGTCGACGCGCACGGTTCGCGCGTCGGCTCCCACGCATTTTCCGGCGTTGGTGCACCGCAGCACCGTGAGCGATCGCGCGTAGCGCATGATCTCCGCCGACAGCTCACCGGCGATGCCCGCAGCGTCGGCGTCGGCGTCGGCCATGAGGAAGCCGTCGCGCGCCGACACCCGGGCCAGCCATGCTTCCGGGGCCTCGTCGTCGATGGCGGTGAGCACATCGCCTACCGAAAGCGGGCTCTGCTTCTCGGTGGCGTACACGCCGAACCCGCGGCCACCGCCCGACAGGTCCTTGTCGATCACGCCGAAGCAGGTGTCGAGCTCGGTGCCGCGGTAGCGAAGCGATCGCCCGGCGTTCTGGCTCAGAATGGAGTAGCGACGGCCCTGCGCGCTCCCGGTGTGGGCGGCACGGAGGGCCGACACTGTCTCGTAGAACGGTTCATAGAACGCGTCCGGAGTCTTCGCGTTCGCCACCGCCTGGGCCAGGGGGCCCTGAAAGCGGGCGTGGGTCACGGCCGCCGCGTGCCGATCGCTCTGAAAGGACGCCAGATAGGTCTCCTGGCGCCCCACGAACGCGCGACGCTGCTCGGCGGTGGGCAGCGGCCCGTACACCAGCGCGGCATCGGTGCATCGCGCTTCGATGCAGACTGCACCCACAGTGCAATCCTTGGCCTGGGTCGCAATGTGGCAGGTTGCTCCCGAGAGCGGCGTCTCGCCGACCCGACGAACCTCCAGGGCGTCGACGAAGAAGCCGGCGTCGGCTTGCACCAGCGCGTTCTCGGCGAGCAGCAGCAGGCCGGCGATGGGGCGCCCGCGCACGATGCCGTCGATGGGACCGCTGGTATATTCCACCCACCCGTCGGTGGTGGCGCGGCCGGTGCGAATCGCCGCGACGTGCCCATAGGGAAACGAGAGCAGGTCGGGCTCGAGCGCGCGATTGTCGTAGACGACCAGCAAATCTGGCCGTGCCCCGTCGGCCTTGGCGAAGAAGGTGAGCTCCACCCGCCCGCTGCCGAGAGCGTTCAACGTCGCGGCATCGCCGAGCCGCACCGCCTGGCGTGCACCGACGCGGAGCGCGTGCGCGCCTTCGATGCCCGGCCCCTGGAATGACTGCGCGTCGAGCGGTGCGGTCACGCTGGTGAAGGTTGCGTAGCCCCGGCTCACGTCCACCGCGAGGCGTGCGGGCGCGAGCTTGCGCAGGGACTCGGCGTCCTCGAAGCCCACCGTGAGAAGCGCAGACGCCTCGAAATGGACCACGCCTTGCTCGGCGTCGAAGGTGCTTGCGGCGGCGCGGTGCGCGCTGAAGGACGCAGCAAGGAGCACTGCGGCGATAGGTGGCCTGAGTCGCATCGCGGCCCATGCAGCAACGTGCATGCCAGCCGCGAAGCGCCCGATTTGGCCACGATGCGAGGCGACGCGTCAACGCGCTAACGCACACGCCGGGCGTCGGCACGCCGTCTCGCGCCCATCGCGCACGCTGCTCACACCATGGTACCGCCGCACAGTTCACGTGCGTCGACCCCGTAGCCTCTTAGCCTCGCCGCGCGTTCCCGGGGCTCAGGGCTCGTCGGTGGGAACGCCGGTGATCTTAACTTTGCCTTCGAGGCGCTTGGAGACCCACACCTTGTTGTTGGCGTCGACGATCACCGCGCCCACGCCGTCGAGCGACTCCACCAGCTTGAGGCCTTTCTCGGGGCCCAGGATGAACACCGCGTCGTCGATGGCGTCGGCCAGGAGCGCCGTGGGCGCCCAGATGGTGACGCTGCGCGAGGCCGCGGCCGGATAGCCAGTGCGGGGGTCGATGATGTGATGGTAGCGCTTGCGCCCCACCATGTAGCTGCGCTCGTAGTCGCCGGCGGTGCTGAACGAGTGATCGGTGAGCGGGATGAGCGCGAAGTACTTCTCGGAGGTGCCGCGGGGATCGCGAATGCCTGCCGACCACTCGCTGCCGTCGGGCTTCTTGCCGCGCGCGAAGAGATCGCCGCCGGCCTGCACGAAGAACGAGGTGAGGCCCGCCTTCTCGAGGACCGCCACTGCCTTGTCGACGCCATACCCTTTGGCGATGCCGCCCAGGCTGATCTTCACGCCCGCTTTGTCGAGAAACACCGTGCTCTTGGCGGGGTCGACTTTGATGTGCTTGTAGCCGAGGAGCTTCACCTTGGCCTTGAGGTCGGCGTCCTTGGGCGGGTGGGGGTCGAGGTCCTGATCGAACTTCCACAGGCCGTGCAGGGTCTCGAAGGTGATGTCGAAGGTGCCCTCGGAGATCTCGCTGGTGTGAATCGACTCCTGGATCACCTGCAGCGTCTCCGGCCCGACCACCACCGGCTCCTTGCCCGCGGCGGCGTTGATCTTGGAGATCTCGCTGTCGTCGCGCCAGGTGGTCATGAGCGCTTCGATGCGCTGGAGCTCGGCCACGGCGTCGGCCCAGGCGGCGCGCGCCTTGGCTGCGTCGATGGTGGGCGAGGTGTACGCAGCGAAGGCCAGGTGCGTCCCCATGGCCTTGCCTTCGGCCCACACCTTCACGGCAACGAACGGCGCAGGCGCTGCGCCTTCGGAGGTAGCTGTGGGCTGCAAGGCCGAGGCCGGCGCGCCGGTGGAGGGCGGCGCGACGAAGGGCGGCGGGCCGGGGGTGGGAGACTCCGGCACGCGGTCCTGACAGGCGAGGAGAACAGCTACCCAAGGCAAGAGCGCGCGACGCATGCGCGGCACTTTACGCGTCCTCGGCGCTGGCGTCAGCCGCTTCAGTCGCGAAGTCGCGTGACGTCCTTCTTGCGACCGATGGCGATGCGCTCCAGGAGATCGCCGAGCTTCTGGGTATCTTGCACCGGCGGGAGCACCTCGTGGGTGCCGTTCCAGAGCTCGACCATGATGCGCTTCTTGTCGATGACGAAGCGGTCCATCTGGGCCCAGGTCCACTTCTGGATGCGCGGAACGCCGAGCGCCATGAGGTAGCGCGCCTCGAGCCCCTCGCCGGTGACCACCACCCCGCGCATACGGGCGCGGGCGACCGTGGCCACGCCGCTGCCAAAGATGAAGAGCGAGAGAATCCAGGCAGGGAGCGGCCGACCGCGATCGCCCTCCACCACCCATACGTAGAGGCGGCTGTTGCTCGACCCCGTGTAGGCGAGGATGACCGAGACCAGCACCGCCGCGGTGAACGCGAACCACACCAAAGATGGCCAGCGCTGCCCCGCCGGCGGGCCGAACACGGTGCGCTCGTCGGCCGGCGGAGAGTAGGCCATCTCGAAGCGCGCGATGGTGCCGTGCACTTCGGTGATGGACGGCTCGTCATCGCGGCCGCCGGCGGCCGGAACCAGGTCGTGCAGCGGGGTCTCGGGCTCGCTCAAGGGGTTCACCTATCTCGGACACCGCCTTGGCTCAAGCCTTGGGCCGCGCGAGGTCCGTCGAAAGTGTCTCACCGAACCGGCGGAACGCCAGCGATTTCGGAGGCTCACTGGTCGTAGCGAATCTGCACGTAGGTGGAGACGATGTGAAATTCTCTTCCGACTGGACTTTGCCCCGGCGCGTGCACGTCGTCCAGGACATAAATGTATTCTGCACCCACGCGCATTCTGGAGCCGAGCTTGACGCCCAGCAGGAGGTCGGTGGAGCTCACCGCGTTGTCGGTCATCGAGGTGTCGGGCACGTACTGGTCGAAGCGCAGGCCGGCAAACAGGTAGCGCCCCAGGTCTTGCTCGAGGCGCACGAAGAAGGCGTGCTCGGGAAGATCGCGGGGGGCGATCGCCGGATTGGTCGGGCTCGCCGCAACGTCGAACGCGTAGGTGGTGCCGCGGTCCATGTTCTGCGAGAACGTGAGCTCGCCCAGAAGGCGCGTCTCGCCCAGCGCCTTGACGAAGGTGTGGTGCACGCCGGCCTCGGCTCGCACCGCCCAGCGGCGAAAGGTGCGAAAGCGTAGGTCCTTCGCGTCGACCCGCTGACCGGTTCCGCCGTAGAAGCCGCCGCCCAGATCGGCTGGACCAAAGTTGTAGTTTGCATGCAATACGACATCTTTTCCGCGATTGAGATCGGGCAGGCTGGAGAACGTGGGCTCGCCTTGGGTAAGGCCATTGACCACTGCCAGGTCGGTCTGGAGCTTCTTCTTGAGGGCGCTGGTGTGGATCCAGACGCCGGTGTCGCGCTCGCCGGGGAACATGACGCGGGTGCTGGCGCTGCGCTCGATGAAGGGGCGATCGCGCGAAGACTGCAGGAGCTCATAGCTCAGGGGCACTTTGAACATGCCGGCGTTGATCTCGGTGACCACGTCGTCGCTCCAGTGCACGATGCCGGTGGCGAGGACGTCGCGCGCGAACGTGGTGCCGCTGCCGATGGGGTAGGCGTCGAGAACGAGCGTGCCACGCACCCAGGAAGCCGGCTCGAACACCGCCTTGAGGCGAGTGCGCCGGAGCCGGAAGAACGTGGTGTTGGTGGTGCTGCCATCGGCGCGCGCGGTGAGGTCGTTGGGCTGGATGCCGGTGGGTAGCGCCCCGGTGCCGCCGAAGCTGCGCACCCCCGGCGGCAGGAGACCGCCGTTGCCGCCGTTGAGCGAGCCGGCGGCGTTGGTGATCACCGTGACGAACTGCGGTTGCACGTAGAACCCAAACGAGAGCCCCTTCAGGACCGAAGCGGGAGCCTTGGCGCGCTCCGCCTCTTGGGCGCGGACCTTGGCTTCGAGATCGGCGAGCCTACGCTCGAGCGCGTCGGCGCGTGCATCGGCAGACGCCGAAGCGGAGGGAGCGGGGGGAGCGGCGCCCGACGCAGCGAGCCCGCTGCCGGATTCGGAAGTGGGTGCAGGCGGCCGCTCCGACGCCGGCAGCGGCGTGAACGGAACCAGCGGAGGGTCGGCGTCGCGGAGCCCGGCGGGCTTGTCGGGGGCTGGCGCCGGGGGGTCGGCGGCAAGCGCGGGCGGCGCGAGAGCGGCGATCATGACGGACGCCGTGAGCGAGCTGAGCCGAGAGAGCGACTTCATGGGCGCCCGAGCGTATGGCAGCCGTGTTGCGTTTTGGAAACAACGACGTCCGAAACCGGTGCCTGTCGCCTCCGCGTCGCAGGGCCGAGCGCGAAGTATTAAGGCTTCGACACGTTCGCGACGATGCGGTCCCACACCCGAGACTCGCGAAAAATCCGCACTAGCTCGCCGTCGAGGTGCCCGTCCTTGACGTTGTACTCGAGAATGTCGAGGGCGCGTTCGAGGGGTACCGCCTTCTTGTACGGGCGGTCCGACGCAGTGAGCGCGTCGAAGATATCGGAGATGCTCATGAGCTTCGACTGCACGGGTATCTCTTCCGCGCGCAGGCGATTGGGGTAGCCAGTGCCGTTGAGCCGCTCGTGATGCGCGCCGGCGATGAGCGGCACCCGGCGGAACTGCTTGCCCCAGGGGATGCGCGAGAGAAACTTGTAGGTGTGCGAGACGTGCGAGGTGATCTCGTCGTACTCGCCGGGGGTGAGCGAACCGCGCTTCACCGAGAGCGCCACGATGTCTTCTGGCTCCAGCAGGGAGCGCATCTCGCCGCGCGCGTCGAAGTAGGTCTCCTTCGCCAGGTCTTCGATGCGGGCAAAATCGCCGGCCGCCATGATCGACGGCTCGTTGGCCGAGAGAATGATGTCGAAGCTCTGGCCGAGCGTCGCGCGGCGCTCGTCGAGCTCCCTGTCGAGGGCCGCCAGCTCCGCAGCCTCGGCCCCGCGCTCGATGGCCCGGAGCTTTCGCCGGAGGATATCGGTCTCCATGTTGCGGTCTACGTAGTCGAAGCGGGCGCGGAGCAGCTCGAGCCGCTCTTCGTAGAGCTTCTTCGCCTTGACCAGCACCTTTTCGCGGACGCCAATTTTGCCGAAGTCGTGGAGCAAGCTGGCGTACTCGAGCTCGCGCAGGTCTTCGAGGGAGAAGCGCGCTTCGCGATAGGGGCCGGTGGCCTCGTCGTCGACCACCCGCGCCAGCTCCACGGTGAGGTCGGCCACGCGCCGCGAATGACCGCTGGTGGTCGGGTCGCGGGCTTCGATGGCCTCTACGCTGGCCCGCACGAAGCCCTCGAAGAGCTGGCGAATCTCGTCGTAAAGCAGGGCGTTTTCCAGGGAAACGCCGGCCTGCGCCGCCACCATGCCCAGAAGCTCTTCGGAGCGCTGATCGAAGGGCACCACGTGCGCGTCGACGTCGGCGCGGTTCACCAGCCGGCGCTCTGGGCTCTTTTTGCGGTTGATGAGCTGGATGACGCCGATGACCTCGTCCCTTTGGGAGATGAGCGGCATGGTGAGCATCGACTTCGTCTGGTAGCCCACGCGATCGTCGAAGCTTCGATCGAAGCTGAAGCTCTGCCCGGGCGGTAGATCGTAGACGTCTGCGATGTTGATGGGCCGCTTGTCGAGGGCGGCGCTCCCGGCGATGGATCGCGTGGAGATGGGCATGGTGAACTCGCGCGAGTCGAAGCGCACCGAGTCGTTCTGGGTGAGCTTGAAACGGAGCTTGGTGCCGGCGTCGTCGGCCTCCACCACGTAGATGCTGCCGGCGTCGGCGGTGGTGACCATGCGGCTCTTCTGCAGAATGAGGCCCAGGAGCTTGTCGACGCTGCGCTCGGTGGTCATGGCGCGGGCGATGTCGATGAGCTCGCCGGTCTCGACGCGGTAGCGCTCCACCGAGCGTCCGCGGCTCTCGGCGCGGCTTCGCGACTCGAGCAGCTCGAGGGCGCGGGTGGCAGCGACGACCACCTCGGGCTCCGAAGGCGACGCCCCAAGAATGCCCGCCAGCCCGCGGTTCATGGCCTGCGTCACGTCCTCGCTCTCGGGGACGCCGAGGAGCAGCACCGACAGGGCGCCGTCGGTGATGTCGCCGATGAAGGGCCGCAAGAGCTCGCGGCCGCGATCCCACACCGCGGCCTCGGCCACCACCACGGCCACGTCGCCCCGCCCCAGCAGGAGCAGCTTGGGGTGCGGCTGATAGATGCGCGGCACCGAAGCGGCGAGCGCGGCGTTGGACCGCAGCTTCGCGCACAGCCGCGCGAGCACGTCGGCGGGTTCGGACTCGGAGGCTTCGGGTGCGCGCTCGAGGTTCACGGTGACCAAAAGCGTACCACCAGAACGGCGACGTGCGTGGGAAGTGGGGGCGAACCGCGCAATCCCTGCGCGCGCGCGGGCGAACGGTGGGCGCCGCCGCCTTCGATGCTATGACGGCCTCATGAGTGTGACGTCGCTGCGAACCGACTACGCCCAGGGAGAGCTGGACGAAACGACCCTGCTGGCCTCGCCGACGGCGCAGCTTTCGCTGTGGCTCGAAGAGGCCCACGCGCGTGGCGTGGCCGAGCCCAACGCCATGACGCTCTCCACCGCGTCGCGCGACGGCGCGCCTTCATCGCGCATCGTGCTGCTTCGCGACGTGAGCGAAGCGGGGCTGCAGTTTTTCACCAACTACGAGAGCCGCAAGGGCGAGGAGCTGCGCGCCAACCCGCGCGCCTCGCTGCTCTTCTTCTGGCCCCAGCTGGAGCGACAAGTACGCGTAGAGGGCACTGTCGAGAAGCTGCCCGAGACGGCGTCGGCGGCGTACTTCGCTTCCCGCCCGCGGGGCAGCCAGCTGGGCGCGTGGGCGTCCAAGCAGAGCGCCGTCATCGAAAGCCGCGAGGCGCTGGAAGCTTCGTTCCGCGCCATCGAAGCCCGCTTCGGCGATGCCCCCATTCCGCTCCCGCCGTTCTGGGGCGGCTACCTGCTGGTGCCGCGGCGCTTCGAGCTGTGGCAGGGGCGACGGAGCCGCCTGCACGATCGCATCGCCTACGAGCGATCAGGTGCAGAATACACGCGGTCGCGGCTCTCGCCCTGATTGCACCCGAGGAGACGGCGACGGAGGGGTCTTCGTTCAAATATCTTCCAGGCCCATGCGGTCGAGCACCTCGGGGAGGCGCTTGGCCGGCACGCTCACCAGCGTGGGCATGCCGCCAGAGAGCTTGAAGAGCTCGAGGAAATTCAGGCCGCTGTCGAACGGTGCCGCCAGCGTCAACGTGTCGCGGTCCACCAGCAGCGCGATGTCGGCGCGCTCCTGCCCCAGGAGAAGCAGCATGGTCTTGTCGTAACGGGGACCGCCGCTCAACTTGAGCATGGCCACCCGCGGCCGGGGCTTTCCGGCGCCGATCAGCGGCGTGCGTGCGTCGCGCACCACGTAGGCCTGGGCCACCTTGCGCGTCTCGGTCTCGATGGCGGCGAGCTTGTCGGCAGCGGCGTCGATGGGGCCCCAGAGCGACGCGTCCTCCAGGCCGGTGGCCAGATGGCGCACGATGAGCCCGAGAATGGAGTGCTCGCGGCCGGCAGCGCGAATGGCGCGATCCATGCGCTCAGCCACCGAGCTGGGCTTGCCAATGCGGGTATCGATGGCGCGCGCGTCGTCATCGGACCCGGGGTAGCACTCTACCCCGGCGCGAATCCACTTGGCGGCGCTGGCCAGGCCGTCGAAGTCGGTGTGGCATACAATCGTTTCCACCGCCCCGGCGCGCGCCACCACCTCGGGCGTCACCATCTCGGGGCAGGCGCCGTGTTGGGCCTTGGTGCGAAGGACGAAGCGCGGATCGTCTTTGTAGGCTTCGTGCAGCGCATGGTCGTGATGGTCGACCCACATGGCCAGGCGCGCGCCGAGCCCATCGATGAACGGGCGGGTGATCTTCTCGAACCCCCCACCCGAGGCCTCCGAGGCGAAGGCCACGTCGAGGACGGCCACGCGGCCGCGCAGCTCCCCGGGGCGTGGCAGCTTGCGGGGCGTCGCGAAAGCGAGCTCGGGAAAAGGCACGCTCGCAGCCTAGCAGTTTCTGCAGAGGGCCGCTGTCGCCAGCGGGCGCACGTGCGAAAACGACCCTCGGTGGTCGCATTTTGCGACGCTCCTTACCGAGCTGCATCCGAAGCTCTAGGGTGTGAGGGACCAAACCGCATGAGCGACGAATCCACAAAAGTTCCCCAATCTCGCCTTGGTCGACTGGCGCGGCTTGCCAAGCTCGGGGTCCATGCGGGCGCAAGCGCGCTGCGCAAGACCGACGGCTCGGCGGCTGCTGCGAAAGCGGCCGAGGTGCTGGGCACCATGCGCGGCCTCGCGGCCAAGGTGGGGCAGATGGCGAGCTACGTCGACGGGATGGTCCCCGAAGGCCAGCGCGAAGCCTACGAAGCGTCGCTGAAGATGCTGCGAGCGCAGGCGCCGCGCTCTTCGGCGGCGCAGATTCGCGGGGTCATCGAGCGCGAGCTGGGGGCGCCGATGGCTGAGCTCTTCCGTGATTTTTCCGACGACGCCCTGGCGAGCGCCTCGATCGGGCAAGTTCACGTGGCAACCCTTCTCGACGGCCGGAAGGTCGCGGTGAAGGTGCAGCATCCCAACATTCGTCAAGCCGTGGAGAGCGATCTGGCGAGCGCGGGCATCCTGGAGAATTTTGCCGCGCTCGGCGGCGCACGGCGCATGGATTCGAAGGGCCTGCTCGAGGTCATTCGCACGCGCTTTCGCGAAGAGCTCGACTACGAGCTCGAGGCCGAGCGCATTCTCGCGTTTCAGGAGATTCACCGGGGCGACGCCTCCATTCGCATTCCGGTACTGGTGAAGGACCGTTCGTCGGCCAGCGTGCTCACCACCGAGCTGGTCGCGGGGCTCACCTTCGAAGAAGCCTGCGAGGCAAAAGAAGCCGACCGGGCTGCCTGGGCCGAGACGCTGTGGCGCTTCGTCTTCAAGGGAAACCTGGTGGGCGGCATGTTCAACGCCGACCCCCACCCGGGAAACTACATTTTCCACGAGGGTGGCGCGGTGACGTTTCTTGACTACGGCTGCGTGCAGCTTCTGCCGCCGGCAACCCGTGGCCACGCGGTGGAGCTGCATCGCGCAGCCTGCCGCGGCGACGAGGCCCAGTTCGCGCACTTCGTGCGGAAGGTGCTGTCGAGCCGCCCGGGCCGGCAGGAAGAGCTCTCGGTCGCCTACTCGCGCAAGTGCTTCGAGCCGCTCTTCGACTCCCCCTATCGCATCACCCGGGAATACGCGGGCAGCCTGGTGGGCGAGATGCACACCATGGGCAAAGAAGTGCGCGCCTTGGCGGACGACCAAGTCTTCGCCATGCCGCGCGAGATGCTCTTCATGAACCGCCTGCAGTTCGGCTTCTATTCGGTGCTCGCGCGGCTCGACGTCGCGGTCGACTATCGACGCCTCGAAGAATCGTTCCTGCCCGCCGCGTCGTAGCTACCGCCCGTGCGCTCGCCGGAAACTCGCTGGTAACTGAATTTCGGAGGGCTGCGGTTCTCCTTGCGTATCGAGCACTTACGCACCTGGCCCAGGCCTTGCTCCGATGCCGAATATGATTCGCAACTCGTATTCGATCCTCGCCGTGGTGATGACAGCGACCGCCTGCGCAGGCACCGCCGCCCAAGGGGTGGAAGCCCGCGACACGAGCAAGCAGCAACTGGCCGACGAGCTGGCGCACACCGGCCTTTCGGAAGCGATGCAGCGCAAGGACCACTTCAGCCCGCTCTGCGATGGTGAGGGGTATCCGCTCCCGGGAAACTTGAACGGCAAGCAGGCGAGCGGAACGAGCGTCGAGGCCTTCTGCGACGCCATTGGCAAAACCGAGCCTCCGGCGCCGGCAACGTCGACGCCCGCGCCCGCGCCTGCCGCCTGCGACAAGGCGGCTCTCAACCAAGAGCTCTCGGGGCAATTGCTCGAGAGCGCGCTCGCCAACCACGCTCGGTACCGCTGCCTTTGCGACGACGCGGGGTACCCGCTGGTGGGCAACATCAACGCCAAAGGCACCACTGCGAGCCAGTTCTGCAGCTCTCTGCACGAGAAGGGCTTGCTGTGACGGAGTTCACGCTGGAGGCGATGGGCGGGCTCTGGGCGAAGCGCCTCGACAAGCGACGGGGCGAGATCGAAGCCTTCGACTGGAGCGAGATCGCCCGAGAGGCGACGCCGGAGTTGATCACCGCGGCTCGCGAAGTCTGGACGCGGAGCGCGTTCAGCGAATACGCGAGTGGGGCAGCGTTCGCCGAGATCGCCTCGCACCTTCTGGCGGCGCGCGCGCCCATCGACCTCATCGCCGCTGCGGGCGACTTCGTCGGCGACGAAATGTTCCACGCGGAGCTCGCTTCGCGCGTGGCGATGGCGCTGGGCGGCGCTCTTCCGCTCGACGTGAACTTCGAGAAGCTCGTTCGACCGCCCGAGGGCGAGGGCGCGCTCCTCCGCGCCGCCGAGCTGGTGGTGCGCTCGTGCTGCGTGGGCGAAGCGTTGACGGTCCCGATTCTGAAGCAGTCGCGGCGGGCCGCGGGATCGCGCACCATCGAAGCGGTGATCTCGCGCATCTTGCGCGACGAAGCGCAGCACGCGGAGCTGGGCTGGTGGTTTCTCGACTGGGCCGACCTGGGAGAGGCCGCGCGCGCGCACCTCGGCGTGGTGGCCGGCGGCACCCTCCGCTCCTTTGCAGCGCTCTTCGGCCGCGAGTGCGCCCGAAGCGAGGGCCTGGGCGCACTCCCCTGCGCGCGCTTCGACGAAACGTTCCTCGATGCAGTCGCGCGCGACGTGGTGGCCCCGCTCGCCGAGCGCGGCATCGTGGTTCCCGAGGCCGACGTGGCGCACGTGCGAAGCGCCGCCCGCGCGCTTTCGGGATGAGATTTCGGCTGCAACGTGCGGGCGAGGTACGGCTGCAGACGGCGCTTCTATAAGTGCGCGGCGACGCTTACGTTGGCGCCAGTCGCCCACCTGCACGCTCGTTCTGCTGCGAAAGGTGCGTGGTGTTTGACACTTTTTTCGCGAACCAAGTATCGTGAAAAATACGAAGGATTTCCTTCCCGCGCCGTTCATCGCCGTCCCTTTGGAGTCTCATGGCCCAGACAGTTCTCGTGTTCGAGAGCGATGCGTCTTTCGCTGGCGAACTTCGATCCGAGCTTTCCAAGCTTGGATGCAGCGTTCAAATCGTCGATGACGGCAACGCGGGGTTGCAGCAAGCCGCCTCCCTGAAGCCCGATCTCATCTTGCTCTCCATCGAGCTGCCCCGGATGAACGGGTTCTCTGTGTGCAACAAGCTGAAGAAGGATCCGGCGCTCAAGGACGTTCCGCTCATCATCATGTCGAGCGAGTCCAGCGAAGAAACCTTCGAGCAGCACAAGCGCCTGCGCACCCGCGCCGAGGACTACGTGCACAAGCCGGTGGCCTTTGGCGATCTGCTGGCGCGAATCCGTTCGTTCGTCGAACTGGGCGAGGCGCCCCCACAGGCGGAAGAAGAGCTGGTGGTGGTCGACGAAGACATGCCGCTCGAGTCGGTGCGTCCGAACCCGGAAGACGATATCCAGCTCGACGCGGCCTTCGAGCGGGTGCAGCAGAGCTCGCCGCCGCCGCGCACCTCGGTGCCGCCTTCGATCGCCGAGATCGACATCGACGAGACGGAAGCGCCTCCCAAGGTGCAACACCGTGCGCCACCGCCGCCCATGCCGACCGCCAACCACGGGCCCTCGCAAGCGGCCCAGACAGCGAACAACGCCGGGCAAGTGGCGGCGGCGCAGGCTGCCGCAGCCCAGGCGACCCGAGAGCTCGACGAGCTACGTGCCAAGCACGAGCAAGAGCTCACCGCCCGGGAACGCGCGGTGAGCGACGCCAAGTCGCGGGCGGAGACCGCCGAAGCCGAGGCGCAGCGCCAAAGCCGCGAGATCGACGAGCTCAAGCAGAAGATCGCCCAAGCGCCAGCCAAGGGCCCCGGCGTTTCCAGCCGGGAGTTTCTCGACCTTCGCGAGGCGCTGAACAAGAAGGACAAGGAGATCCTCTCCTTCCGCGAGCAACTCGCGAAGAAGGATCGCGAGATGGTGGACGCGCAAGAGCGAAGCCTCACCCTCGAGCGCGCCAAGTCGGAGCTGGAAGACAAGCTCCTGGCGGAAGAACGCACCATCGCCGAGCTTCGCGAAGAGACCGATCGCATCAAGGAGGAGACCGACGAGCGCTTCGCCGCCAAGGACGCATCGCTGGCCGAGGTCAACAACTCGCTCGCCGAGCGCGGCAAGGAGCTCTCGAACGAGAAGGAGAAGCGCGCCGCCGACGCGGCCTCGCACGCGGCAGCCACCGCCGGCCTCCGGGAAGAGCACGGCAAGGAAAAGGAGCGCCTGACCGGCGAGCACACCAAGGCCGTCGAAGCGCTGCGGCTAGAGCACAGCGAGGCCATGAACCGCCTCGACGAGTCTACCCAGAAGGCCCTGGAAGAGGCCGAGCAGAAGCGCCTCGCCGATCTCGATGCGGCGAAGACCGCCCACGAGACCATGCTCGCGGAGTCGCAGCAGCGCGGCGAAGGCGAAAAGCAACGCGCCCTCGACGCCCTCAAGGAGAAGCTCACCGGCGAGCACGAGTCGAAGCTGGCGCTCTTGCACCGGGCCCACGTCGACGGGCTGGCGAAAGCGAAGGAGGCCCACGAAAAGGCCACCGCCGAGGCCGAAGAGAAGCACAAGAGCGCGCTCGCCGAGGCCGAGGCAACTCGGGTCAAGGAGACCACCGAAGCCGAAGAGCGACGCGTCAAGGAGACCACCGAGGCCGAAGAGCGACGCGTCAAGGAGACCACCGAAGCCGAAGAGCGACGCGTCAACGAGCTCGCCGAAGCCGAGGCAACTCGGGTCAAGGAGACCACCGAGGCCGAGGCGACCCGCGTCAAGGAGCTCGCCGAAGCCGACGACAAGCGCAAGCGCGAGCTGGCCGAATCGGAAGAGGCTGCGGCCAAGAAGCTGGCGGCTCGCGAGAGCGAGCTCGAGACCCAGCGCGCGCAAGAGGTCACCGCCCTGGAGCGCGATCGCGACGACAAGCTGGCGCGCCTCACCAGCGAGCGCGACGCCAAGGAGCGCGAGATTCTCGACAACGCGCGCACCGTCAAGGAGGGCCTCGACGCGCGCGTGGCAGAGCTCGAGGCCTCGCTCTCGGACACCCAAAGCAAGCTGGCGGCAGCCGAAGCGAAGGGCGCCGATCTCTCGGAGCAGCTGCGGGCACAAGGCGAGAAGCTGGCGGCCACCACCGCCGATCTCGCCGCGACCCGCCTCGACCTCGAAGACACGCGCACCAAGCTCACGAGCGAGACCGAGCGCGCGAACCGCAGCGTCGCCAAATGGGAAGCCGACAAGGCCGCACTGGGCCGTGCCAAGGACGCCCTCGCAGTGGTGCTGGGGCAAATCGAAGAGACCGAAAATCGCGCGCCCTGAGGCGCCGGGCGCGCCTCAGGAAATGCGGGCGCGCGCGGTGAGCTTCTTGGCCTCGGAGCGGGCGCGGGCCACCACGTGGTCTGCGTCCAGCACCTGGTGCTCTTGGTGCTTCACCCGCTGCACGCCGTCTACGAACACGTGCTCGACGTCGCGCGAGGTGCAGGCGTAGACCAGGCGTGAGTACACGTCGCCGCCGGGCTCCGTGTGCGCGCCGTCGATGCGCACCACCACCACGTCTGCGCGCTTGCCCACCTCGAGCGAGCCCACCAGGTGATCGAGCCCGAGGGCGCGGGCGCCGTCGAGGGTGGCCAGGCGAAAGGCCCGTGCCGCGGGCAGGCTCTCGACGCCACCCGTCACCTTGGAGAGCAGCGCCGCGTGCCGGAGCTCCACCCACGGGTCGAGGTTGTTGTTGCACGGCGCCCCGTCGGCGCCCAGCGCCAGCGGAACGCCCAGGGCGTCGAGGTCGGCAATGCGCGCGATGCCCGACCCGAGCTTCAGGTTCGCCGAGGGGCAGTGAACGATGCGCGTGCCCTTGCGCGCGAGCATCTTCGCCTGCGCATCGGTGAGCTGAACGCCGTGGGCCAGGAGCACGTTCTTGCCCATGAAGCCCCAGCGCGAAAGCACGTCGACGTCGTCGCCGCCCAGCTCGGCCCGCACCGCGTCGCGCTCCCCCGGGTGCTCTGCCGCATGGCTATGGAGCCGCGCGCCGTTCTCGGCTGCGCGCTCCACCACGCCGCGAAAGAGGGCCTCGCTGCACGAGAGGATGAAGCGGGGGGCATAGCCATAACCAATGCGCCCGTCGCCCTTGCCGGTCCAGGTGTCGGCCAGGCGGTCGCTCTCCTTGAGGCTGCGCGCGGTGGTCTCGCGAAGGCCCTTGGGCACTCCTTCGCCGCGGTCCATCATGGTCTTGCCGGAGATGGCGCGAATGCCGCTGCGCACGCAGGCATCCATCACCGCGTCGTGGCCGTTCACGGTGCCCATGTCGAGAATGGTGGTGGTGCCGGCGCGCATCATCTCGAGGAGCCCCAGCTCGGCGCTGGCGCCCAGGCTCGCCTCGTCGTGGGCAGCTTCGAGCGGCCAGATGCGCGTTCGCAGCCAGTCGAGGAGCGGCATGTCGTCGGCCATGCCCCGCATGATCACCTGGCAGAGATGCACGTGCGCCTGAACGAACCCCGGAACCACGGCGCAGCCGCGCGCGTCGATGACGCGCATGGGGCCTTCTTGCGCCTTGGCCGCCTTGCCGGGCCCGCCCAGGGCTTCGATGCGGTTCTCGGCGATGAGCAGATCTCCCTCGAAAACGCTACCGGCGGCGTCTCCCAGGACCAGCGTTCCTCCACGAATCAGGGTCTTCACCTGGCAGAGCATATCCCTGCTTGACCTCCTGGGGGCACACGATAAGCCTACGGGCCATGCCGGCTTGCGTTCTCGTCGTCGACGACAGCACGACCATACGTCGGGTCGTCACGTCCATTCTGGAGCGCCGCGGCTACGAGACCATGGATGCCGCAGACGGTATGGCGGCCATGGAGCTGCTGGGCGAGAAGACCGCCGACCTGGTGCTGGTGGACTTCGTGATGCCGAAGATGAACGGCTTCCAGTTTTGCCGGGCGCTGCGCAGCGAAGAACGCTTTCGCAGCACGCCGGTGGTGCTCATGAGCGCCACGTCAGACCGGATTCGCCAGCGCTTCGTGGAGCAAACCGGCGCCCTCGACGCCTTGGCCAAGCCCTTCGACGCCCAGGCGCTGGTGGCGGTGGTCGAGAACGCGCTGCGCCGGGTGCAGGAGGGTCGCGCGGAGCCGCCGGCCCCCATGACCGAAGACGAGTTCGTGGAGCCGGAAGCAACCATTCCGCCGGAGGAGATGGACGAGACCACCGCCCGGGTGCGATTTGCCGGCGTCCTGGTGCTGAAGATCGCCGAGCGCCTGCATGGCTTCATGGGCAAGACCCAGGACGACCTGGTGGGAGAGCTCGCCGATCGCATTCCGCCGCCGATTGCCCGGGAAATCGTGGCTGCGGTGCGCGAGGCCGAGGGCGGCGTCATCCTCGCGGGGGTCATGCCCACGATTCCGGTGGGCGCTGTCCTCCACGTGCTCGAGGCCGAGGCGCTCTCGGGCCTTCTGGTGATGACCAGCGAGGGCACCGAGATCACGGCGACGTTCCGCGACGGCCTGGTAGACCTGGTGGAGTCCAAGGGCGGCGGCACCGAGTTTCGCCTGGGGCGCTACCTAGTGGAAGACGGCATTCTCACCCAGGAAGAGCTCACCACGCTCCTCGAGACCGAAGACAGCGTGCAGCGCGGGCGGCGCAAGGCCCCGCTCGGTGCGCGCCTGAGCCGCGACGGTCGGGTCACGCCCGAGCAGATCGCCCGCGCCCTGAGCCGACAGTCGAGCGAGCTCATCTACGAGGTGCTGCGCTGGAAGAAGGGGCGCTTCGAGTTCCGCAAGGAGCGCGCCGCATCGCGCGCCTCCGATGCGCGGCTGGGGCTCTCGGTGGCCACGCTCCTGGTCGAGGGCATTCGTCGGGTGGAAGAGTGGCGGTACCTGGAGACCACGCTGGGCGACTTCGACGCCACGCTGGTGCGCGAGGTCGACGCCGTGGAAAAGCTCGACGTCAAGGCGCTCCCGAAGGCCGAGCAGGCGGTGTTCGCGCTGGTCGACGGCGAGAAGACCGTGCGCGAGGTGGTGCTGGCCTCGGGCTCCTCGAGCTTCGACGTGTGCCGCATTCTGGTGCAGTTCCTTGGTGCGCGCATGCTCCGTCGAAGGGCGAGCTGACCATGCGAGGCGGCATCGTGCTCCGCGCCGCGAGCGGAAGCTTCTTCGTTCCCGCGGCGGTGGCGCGCGAGCTGCGCACCGCGCCGGAGATCACCCGCATTCTGGGTGCACCAGAAGACGTGCTCGGCGTTGCACTCACCGCAGGCGAGGTGGTGCCGGTGGTGCGCATCGGGGTCGATCGCCGGCTGCTCCTGTTGTGCAGCGTGCAAGACGATCTGCTGGGTGTGGTGGGCTTCGAAGGCGCGCGCGCCGGGCTGTTCGCCGAGGCCTCCGAAGGCACCGGCGTCTCCATCGACGGACACGACGTGCCGGAGCTGGCCCTGGTGGAGTTGCGCGATCTGCTGGTGGTCGACCGCTGGTCGACCCGCGGCCTGAGCGCCACCACCGGGGAGCGCCGAACACTCCGCAATACCCACTTGCTGGCGGAACCCACTTCGGACCGCGGAAGCGGTCGACGCGAACCCTGAAAGCGAAAGAAGCCCATGGCCGACGAGAAACCCCAACGACGCTTGCTTCGCCTTCTACGCCGCCGCCCCAAGGCCAAGCCCGCGCGCGACTCGGCCGACCAAAACTCGCTGTGGATCGCCCACGAGCGGGCCGTGACCTCGGTGCGCGAGGTGGGTGAAGCCACCCAGCGCATCGCCTCGAACCTGGCCAAGCAGCGGGGCGCGGTCGACGGCATCGCCGACCGCGCGCGGGCCATCGCCTCGCGCTCGAGCGAGCTCTCGCAGTCGCTGCGGCGGGTGCACGAAGTGTTCGAACGCCTGGCGGTGTTGGCCCTCAACGCGAGCCTCGAAGGCGCGCGGCAACCCGAGGGCGTGGGGCAGCCGCTGTTGCTCATCGGCGACGAGGTGCGGAATCACGCGGCTCGCGGCACCGAGCTAGCGCGGGAGCTGGAGTCGGCGTTCGGCGACGTAACCGGCGAGCTCGCGCAGATCGGCGCCAGCGTCGAGAGCACCAAAGAGACCTCGCACGAGGCCAGCAGCGAGTCGGCCCGCGCTGGCAGCGCCGCCTCCAACGCCGAGCGGGCGCTGCAAGAGGTTCGCGAGAGCCTGCGCCGCACCACCGGCACCGATCCCGAGACCATGCGCGCGCTGGCCGAAGCCGCGGAGCATGCTCGGGCCCTGGTCACTTCGCTGGGAACGCTGAGCGGCAAGGTGCCCGAAGGTTTGGTGGCCTCGGTGCTTCGACCGGCGGTGGAGCCGCTCCTTCGGCTCCTCGCCTACGAGAGCGACGAGGACGATTCGTGAAGGATCCGGAGCTCCTCCGCCTGCTGGCCTCGGAGCTGCGGCGTCATGCCGCGGCGCTGGCCGAGGACCGCAACGAGGAAGACTCGCGGCGGACGCTCCACGCGCTCAAGGGCTCCTCCGGGCTGGCCGGCGAGCCCGAGCTGGCCGACGCGCTGGCGCGGCTAGAGCGGCGGCTGCGCGAGGGCGACCCCTCGGCCCGGGCCGACGCGCGCACCGTGGTCGACGCCGCCATCGTGCGCATCGAGGCTGGTCAGACCGCCTACGGCGTGGAATGGCCCCAGCCGCCGCCCGACCTCCGGGCGGCCGAGCTCGACGGGCGAACGCGTGCACAATACATCGCCGAGGTGGTCGACAGGGTGGAGCGCATCGATGCCGCCCTCTCCGGCAACAGCGACCCGGTCGAACGACTGGCCGACGCCTTTCGCCACGTGCACACCATGAAAGGCGCCGCTGGAGCGGTAGGCGACGAGGTCATGACCTGGTTCTGCCACGGCCTCGAGGAGCGGCTGCGCATCGCCGGGAATCACGCGGATCGCTGCGAGCGCGCGCTGGCCGAGCTGGCGCGCTACCGCCCGTACCTGGTGGGCCTGGTGGAAGACCCCGCGGCCACCTTGGCATTGCTGCGCAATACACGTATCGAACGAGGCGCCGAGTCTACCTTTCCCGGCCGCGAGGCCTCCATTCGCGTTCGCGCCCAGGCTATCGACACGCTGCTGGAGCGAATGGCCAGCCTGGGGCTGCTCAGCGACGCGCTCTCCAGCGCCCGCACCGAGCTCTTGGCGCTGGCCAAGGGCGCCCGAGGCATGCGCGGCGAGCTCTCCGACGCGCTTCGGCTCATCGGTCCGCCACGCCCCTGGGGCGCGCCTCTGGCCGCGATTCGCAAGATCGAGCGCTCGCTCTCCTCGCTCACCGGCCTCACCGACGAGCTCGAGCGCGGCGCCCGCGCTTCGACGAGCACCCACCAGACCCTGAGCGAAACCGCCGGCGCAGTGACCAAAGGCCTGGCGGCCATGCGGCAAACCCAGGTGCGCGAGCTCTTTCAGCGGCTCACCACCGCGGTGGAAACCGAAGGCCGCAAGGCAGCCCGCCTGGTGCGGGTGGTCACCTCTGGCGCCGACGAGCTGGTAGACCGCAAGCTGCTCGATCGCCTCATCGAGCCTTGCTTGCAGATTGCACGCAATAGCATTGCCCACGGCATCGAGCAGCCGCACCTGCGCGAGGCGCGCGGAAAGTCGCGCCAGGCCACCTTGCGTCTCTCGGCCACTCGCTCGGGAAACCGTCTGGTCATCGGCATCGACGACGACGGCGGCGGCGTGAACCCGGAAAAGCTCCGGGCGCAGGCCATCGCCTCTGGAACGGCCACTGCCGAGGTGGCGCAGGCCGCCGACGCGTCGACGCTGCTCTCGCTGCTCTTCGTCCCCGGCTTCTCCACCCAGAACGACGCCGATCTGCTTTCCGGACGCGGCGTGGGGCTCGACCTGGCGCTGGTGGCGATTCAGCGGCTGGGCGGCACCATTCGCCTGGAGAGCGAAGAAGGCGTCGGCTTCAAGACGCGCATCTTCGTGCCGCTCGACACGGTGGGCCTGGCCCGCGTGCTCTGGGTCAAGGTGGGAACGCAGAAGTTCGCGCTCGCGTGTAGCGACGTGCGTTCGGTCGACCTGGCCCGCGACGCGTACGTGCCGCACTTGCTCACCTGCATCGCCAACCGCGAGGCCACCGGCGCTCGCTACACATTGACCTTGAACCTGGGCGTCGACAGCATGCCGGAAGACGACGCGCTGGTGGGCATCGACGAGTTGGGGGGCCTGGAAGAGGTAGTCATTCGGCCGCTGGCCCCGCTGGTGGCCGCCCTCGGGCCCTACGCAGGCGCGGTGGCCCGGGCCTCCGGCTCGGCGCGCATGGTCCTCGACGCCCACGCGGTGGCGGTCCGCGCGCGCGCCATCGCGCGAGTGCATGCGGAGTCCATTTCGTGACCGACAGCACCATCCTCCGCCGCATGGAGGACCGCGACATCGAGCTGGTGACGCAGATTCAAGAAGCCACCTTCGAGGGTCGTCACGGTGCAGCCACCGGCTTCACCGGCCTCCAGCTCACCGAAGAGCTGATGCGGCCCTGGTCGCGGCTGTGGGTCATCGAGGAGGAAGGCTGGGTGCATGGTGCACTCATCGCCTGGCACGTGGTGGACGAGATTCACCTACTCAACGTGGCGGTGGCGCCGGGCGCGCAAAGGCGCGGCCTGGGACGGCGCCTGGTCGAAGGCCTTCTGGGGTACGCCCGCGACGAGGGCGCAGTGCAGATCTTCCTCGAAGTTCGCGTCGACAACCTGCCGGCGATGGCGCTCTACGACGCCTTCGGCTTCGAGATCTTGAACGAACGGAAGAACTACTACGGCGACGGCGCGAGTGCCTACGAGATGCGCCTGGCGGTCGTGCCGCGGGCGACGTAGCAAACGAAGCGCGCTCAGTCGCGAGCGCAGCGTGCGCCGGCCGCGAAGTAGTTGCGCCAGACCGGGTAGTTGCCGTGGTTGTAGTAGTTGCCCACCGGGTGCTCCGGGTTCCAGGAGCCGCCACGTAGAATGCGGCCTCCGTCGGGCTGGGTGGCGCCGTTGACCCAGGAGCCGGTGGAGTCGAGCACCCGCCAGGTGATCGGATGGCCAACCTCTTGCGGAGGATCGGGCCAGGACACGTTGGCGCAGTCGACGCAATTGCCGGGCACCAGCTGCCCGTAGTCGAGCATGAATTCGATCATGTTGCCGCTGAGGTCGGCGTGCCCCCAGCGCCCGATGCCGGTCTTCTTTCCCACTTGGGCGATGTGGCTGGGCCCGTCGGTGAGCGTGGCGTAGGGCGTGCCGACCGTCATCTTGCGCTCGTAGTTGTCGAACGGATCGGTGAGGCCCGCGGCCACGAGATCGATGTCGGCCGGGTAGTGCGCCTCCCAGTTGCCCCAGGCGAACGTGCGGTTCTCGCTGCCGCCCTCGGCGGCGAATCCCCATTCCGCGTCGGTGGGCAAGCGGCCGCCGTCCCAGGCGCAGAGGGCGAAGAGGGTGTACCAGTCGATGCAGTTCATCGGCTTGTCTTCGTTCGACCCAGGGGCATCGGTCCAGGTGGGCGCGCCACCCTGGTCGATGACGCCGCCGTAGGCGCACGCGGTCGTGAAGCGCTCGCTGGCCTCTTGCATGCTGCCGGGCAGGCGAACGTCGAACGACGATCGCCAGCCGCTTTCGGCGATGCGCGGGTGCGCGCCGGCCCCCGCCGGTAAGTGGAGGGAACCCCGCAGATCGCCGCCGAAGGCGTTCAAGAACGTGCGGACGCGGCCCACGGTGATTTCGAACTGGTCGAGCTTGTAGGCGCTCACGGTCGCGGGCAGCTCGGCGTTCAAGTAGCGGTTGTAGGAGCCGCCGGGAACCGGCAGCGACGCGCAGCAACTATCGGTGCCTTTCTGCCCGCACGTGTCGTCGGCGCCTGCGCCACCGGCGCAACTCCGGGCCACCAGACAGCGACCCGCGAACGGCGAAGTGGGTACGCCGCATCCGCGCGACGCGCAGTCGACGTCGCCGTTGCACACCTTGCCCGCGAGGCATCGCGGGTTGCCCGCGGATCCGCCGCAGTCGACGTCGGTCTCGTCGCCGTTCTTGTAGCCGTCGCGCGGCGTCGGCATGCGACACGACTGGCTCACCAGCTCGCAAAACCCGGAGGTGCAGTCGCGGGCTCCGACGACGCAGGTCTTGCCATCGGCGCACGGAGGAGCAGCGCCGCCGCCGCAGTCGACATCGAGCTCTCCGCCGTTGCGAATGCCGTCGTCGTGAGAAGCAGGCAGACATACGCGATCGCCGCAGCGCGTACCGGGACAATCGCGGTTGCTCGCGCACTGCTCACCGACCGCGCAGGCACGGTGACAGGCCGCGTAGCCGCAGTCGACGTCGGTCTCGGCGCCGTTGCGCAGGTGATCGCTGCACGATGCGCCGGCCTCCGGCGCGCCATCGATGGCCGGAGCGCCCGCATCGGCCCCCACGCTGGGCCGCACGGCGGGAGGGGCGGAGTCACCGCACCCGATGGCCACCAGGGCCAAACACGCTGCTGCATGGATCCGCATGGAATCGCCTCGCCTTCGTCTTCGCCCAACGATCCGGCCGCCTTCTGGTCGTGAGCGCGCCGCCACTCGGTATACGCACCAAAGCAGGCGCTGTCGCATGGAGCGCCAAACTTTTTCTACTTTTATGGCGCAACCTCGTGCTGTTCCCGCCGTGGCTCGCCTACCGCATCGCCTATCCGCCGGCCACCGGCAACGCCCCCAAGGTGCTCGACCGCCGCCGCGAGCACCTTCTCTTGCCACCGCTGGGCTGAGCGAAGCTCAGCGCGCGTGTGGACGCGCGGGGGTGACGATGTGCACGGTGGCACGCACACCGCTGCGGTCGGCACCGACGCCGAACGCGAAGGAGCCGGGGCGGGCCGGCCGCTCGAAGTGGTTCTTGTCGTCGCTGATGGCCAGGCCCTCCGGCGAAATGCGCAGAAAGAAGTGTCGCTTGGCGACGAGCGGCAGCGGCGCCTGATCGGGCGCGGTGCCGATGTCGTCGCCCTCGAGCGTGAAGGTGAGCGGCACCACGTCGCCCGGCTCGAGCTCGAGGATGAGCGGACGCTTGCCGACGTCGGGGCCGATGTCGCGCAGCGCGCCGCTGGCGGCGGCATCGCGTACCCGAACCACCACCGGCGCGGGTGTGGCGTGGGCGCACGACATCAGGAGGAGGGAGAGGGCAGTAGGGATCGTGGATTTCATGGGATTCCTATTTACTACGTGTGTAGTAATTCGAGACGTGAGGGACAGTCGCCCCAACTTCGGGACTGCTCAGGGGTTGCCGCAGGCGGTGAGGCGGAGGACGGTGGAAGCCACCACAAGGAGGAGAGCCGCATGGGCCAACCGCGCATGCCACCGGGTGGGCGCGGGATCGTGATGGAGGAGCGCATGAACCCGCTGCGCCAGGGCGGGGCCGGGATGAAGGAACGTCGCCAGCATGCCGCGATCTTCCACCGCCCCCTCGGCCGCCCGGACGAGCGCCGAAGCGAGGGCCGAAGGCCGAGCGCCGCGAGACACCGCATCGGCGTCGGCGGCACGCTCGCATCCCGCGGCGATGGCGCGCGCGAGCCAACCTGCGCAGGGCACGAACCACAGAACGGCGCGGAGCATGCGGACTGCCACGAGGAAGCACGCGTCGAACGAGCGGAGATGCGCCAGCTCGTGGAGCACCACCGCATCGAGCTCCTCCGGCGTCAGCGCCCGGTGCAGCGATTCGCCGATGCACACCCAGGGGCGGAGCAGACCGCCCGCGAAGGGCACGCCGCTCCACGACGGCGACACCACGACGCGTACCGCACGACCCAGAAGATGGCGCGTCTCGATGCGCGACCCGGCGGCCACGTGCCGACGACAGGCCCGCGAGGCCGAGGCCAACCGAACGGCGTCGCGCGCGGCGAGCGCGAGGCCGACCAGCCCCAGCGCCAGACCGAGGTACGCGCTCAGGCCATGGCCGAGGCGTCGGTCGAGCCCCGCCGCCAGCACATCGGCGGCGCTCTGGGGAATGACCATGCCCCCGCGTACCGCGCCCAGCGCCACCTCGAGCTTCGGCCCCAGCTCGCGGACGCCGAAGCCCATGCGGAACGCACCCTTCTCTTGCACCGCGCCGGCCATCCGCTCCCAAAAGAACGCGCCCTCGGGGATTCCCCGAAGCACGTCGAACGCCGCGCGCGCGAACGGCATCGCCAGGAGCAACACGGCCAGCCGCGGGCGCGCCGCTGCGTAGCGCCGCGCGAAGAGCCACACCACCGCGAGCGAAGCGAGGAACGAGAGCCCCGCCGAGAAGAGGACGTTCCAGCAAAAGGCGCCGACGATCATCGCTTCTTCTTCTCCCCCAGGCGCTGGTCGATGGCGTCGCGCAAGGCCCGGAGCGCCTCGGGATCGAGCTCCTCGGCATCGATGAGCGCCAGCAGGGGCTTCGCGCGGTCCTCGGGAAAGAGTGCAGCGCGCATGCGCGCCAGAATGCCACCCTTGGCCTTCTGGGCGCGGGCGGCAGGCAGATAGAGGAACTTTCGCCCGTCCTTCACCCGCACCACCATGCCCTTGTGGTGGAGCCGCGTGAGCACCGTCATGACCGTGGTGTACGCATGATCGCCGCCCAAGCGCGCGCGCAAGCTGGCCACCGTCTGTGGCTCCTTGCCGTCCAGAAGCCCCAACACCTGCATCTCCAGCGGACCCAGCTCGACCACGTGCTCAAACTACTACATACGTAGTAGTTGTCAAGGCGCCCGCGGCGGCAGCTGCTGGCGGGCGTGGCGGCGTCGCTCCCGCTCCTCTACATCTTCGTGTTTCGCTATCGCGGCGGGCACCGGCACCACTGGTTCTACGTCATGCCGCCGGTGCTCATCACGCTGGGCCTCTCGCTGGTGCGCGAGCCCACCCTTGTGCGTTGGCGCAGGTGGCTTCGGGCGCTCCCGCTGGGGCTGGCGCTCCCCCTCCTCGGCTACCAGATGTGGGTGAGCCAAAAGGATCTGCGTGCCGACTACGCCGGCGCGCTCTCCTCCACCAAAGACGTCGCTGAGCGGCTTCCGCACCGCGCGAGCGTCGCCGCCGACGTCGACTACACCAGCATCGGCGTCACCTACTTTCGGCCCGACATCGCGTTCTACAGCGCGAGCGGCGGCGAGCGACGCCTACGACACCTGGTGGCCGACGAGGGCTGGCATCAGCCGGGCGATCTCACGCGCCTCAGCCGCGCTCTATGCCAAACCGCGCCGGAAGGCGGGGTGTTCGCCACCACCACCGACCCGCTGCCGGCGAGCCTTGCTCCGTGCGCGTCGTCGTTCGCGGGAAAAAGCTACGCCCTGCTGGAGAGTGAGCGATTCTCGGTGTGGCGCGTCGACTGCGCCTGCCTCGGGCAAGACCGCACCGCGCACGGCGTCAGCGCGGCACGCTGAACCGAGCGGCGCACGCGTTCAGTGCGGGAAGGGGCGCGCTGAACCTGGCGTTCCGTGGTAGGTATCGATCCTGTTTCCGCGGGGCCCGACACCGGCACCGGCGGCGACGAGACTGCGGATGCCGGACAAGAAAACACAGACGAGAAGGATGGAGCGGCCGAGCTTCGCGGAGATTCCCAGCGAGGAGCCGCCGGCGCATTCCGCCCCCACGCTGGCCCCGCCGGACATGGGCGATTTCGAGCGTACCACCGAGCGCCAGCTTGCCATTCCTGGTAGCGACGCCTCGCAGCGCGCCGTACTCACGGTGCTCACCGGCGTCAACGCGGGCCAGGTGTTCTCGGTAGACTCCGACGAGATGTTCATCGGCCGCGGGAGCGAGGTCGGCATCTGGGTGGAAGATCCCGGCGTCAGCCGCAAGCACGCGCGCATCTACCGCAAAGACGGCCTGTACTGGATAGAGGACCTGGCCTCTACCAATGGAACGTTCATTCGCCGGGAACCGGTGACGTCGTCGATGCTGGTCTCGGGCGATCGCGTGCAGCTCGGGCCGAACATGATTCTCACCTTCGCGCTCATCGACGACGTGGAAGAGAACCTGCGGCACCGGCTTTACGAGGCATCGACCCGCGACAGCCTGACGCGCGCCTTCAACCGCCAGTTTCTGGTGGAGCGGCTGCAGTCGGAGATGGCGCACGCGCGGCGCCACAAGACCAAGCTCGCCATCTTGATGCTCGATCTCGACGCATTCAAGAACCTGAACGACACCCACGGTCACCTGGCCGGCGACTACGTGCTGCGCTCGGTCTCGGCGCAGCTGGCGCGGCTCATTCGCGCAGAAGACGTGCTGGCCCGCTACGGCGGCGAGGAGTTCGTCATCCTCGCGCGCAGCACCGGAAAAACGCAGGCCACGCGCCTCGCCGAGCGGGTGCGCTCCGCGGTGGAGAAACTGGGCCTGGAGCTCCACGACGAAACAGTGTTCGTCACCGTGAGCGTCGGCGTCGCCGCCATCTCCGAGCTGGCCCCCGAGGCCAGCGAGGACGATCTTTTGCGCCTCGCCGATACGCGCCTCTATGCCGCCAAGCACCGCGGCCGCAACTGTGTGGTCGCCGAGTAGCCATCGGCACTCCGCAGAGGCTCCCTGTTTCACAGTGCCCACGCCGGGCTTGATGGGTTGTGCGGCAAGAAGTGACGGAGCGTCACCCGGCGCAGCGCGGCGAGCGGCAGAAACCCCTGGGCGAGAATGAAGTCGTGGAAGGCCGCTGCGGTGAACGCGCTCCCCTGGCCCCGCTGAACCTCGGCGCGCAAGTCGATGAGCTGCCAATAGCCATACAGGTAGGAGGGCGCCTGCCCCGGCCAAACAATGGTGTAGCGCTCGATGCACTGGTCGGCCCACGCCTCCGAGAACACCGCATCTTGTACGATCGTGCGCTTGGCCTCGGCAGACGTGGTGAGGCCCAAGTTGAGCTCGATATCGAGCTGCGCGTGCGCCGCACGCATGAGGCGCGCCTGCAAGGTGGCGAGCTGCGCTTCCTCGGGCAAATACCGGCGCATCAGCTCTTCGGCATAGAGGGCCCATCCCTCGGCTGCTGCGCTGTTGAATGCGAACGCGGCACGCGCGAACGAGACGCCCGCGCCCAGCATGGTCGCGTATTGCAGATCGTGGCCCGGCCGCCCTTCGTGCGCAGCGAGCCAAAACGACGCAAGGTCGGAGTCGAAGTCCGGCATGCCGTCCTTCAGCCCGTTTGTGGGGAGTACGAGCTCGCCCCGCTGGCCGCGGTTGCCCACGAGCTGGGGAGGATTGTAAAAAGGAGCCGACATACGCGCGCTCTCGGCGGCCGTGGCCACGCGAAAAGAAAGCGCCTGGCGCGGCACCGTGAGCAACTTCTCTCGCCGTAGAATCTCGTCGAGCTCCGCCACGCGCCGCCGGTAGAGCGCGAGCAGGTCGTGCTCCGAGCGGCCTCCCGGGGGGCGGACCTCCAGCGCACGCAAGACTTCGCGGTAGTCGCGCGCGGCGATCCCGCGTCGGGCACCGATGGACGCCGCGAGCCGTTGCATCTCTTGCTGCAGGTTCGCAAATTCGCGACGGGCGCGCGCCGCAAGCTCGAGCGGAGGTGCATCGATGCCGGCTTCGCGCAAGGCCAGCAGGTAGGCGGCGGGCGGCAGCCGAAGCTCGCTGCGCGATCGAGGAAGGGCTTCTTCGCGCAGAAACGCGGCATATCCAGCGAGCTGATCGGCCAGCCGAACCATGGCCCCCGAGAGCTCCGTACTTCCTCGACGCGCGACGAGATCGGCGAGAGCCCCCGCAACCACCCCCGTACTGCGCGCCACTCGCTCGACCGCGGCCCGAAGCGGCGGCGCCCGCCACGGCTGCTGAAACGCCACGCGCGCGCGCCGCTCGGCCGATGCAACCAAGCTCGTCTGGCCCCCTTCGCCCAGGTAGGCGCGCAGCCGCGGCAGCCCATTTCGCTGGCGCTCCGGCGAGGCATCGGACGCCAGCAGAGGCTCGAGGCCGGCGAGAATCGTCGAAGCAGGGTCGTCGAGCGGAACCGAGACCTCCTCGTCAACCCGCTCGCGCTCGGTGCGCACATCGAGATACCAGAGTAGCGCCTCGAGGTCCGCCGCGGCCTCGGGGTCGGTCTCGCGGCGGCGGCGCTCGCGTAGGCTTCGTTCGACCGGCTCGGAGGCGGCTCGCCAGCGTGCAAAGCGCCCGGGCTCGAGATCGGCAATGACCGTATCGAATCGCTCGAAGCCGTACGCGCTCATGGCCTCGGGGTCGAAGCGCCCAACCAAGGCCACCACCAGCCCCGAGCCCTCTTCGCTGCGCGCGCGCGCGCTACCCGGGTCGGGCGATGCGGCCGGTGCGACTCGCGGCGCCGCGGCGGGCGCACACCCAGCCGGGGCGAGCACGGCCAATACCGCCCAATACCACGCTCGAAACCAAACGCAGGATGGCGAAGCGAACATCGGTCAGCGTGCGCCGCGCATCGCCTTCGACGCAAGTGTGCGGCGGCGCCGAAGCGTTGGTCGGAGAAGCCACGCCGCGGCCCTCGGTTCGAACGAACCTGTGAGGCGCACGACAACGTTTTCGGCGCGTTGACACAATGAAGTCATCGTCCGCACGCGCTACGACCTGCCCATGCGTCTGGTGCTCCGTGGAATCGGTTGGTGGACGTTGGCAGCGTTGGCGTGCGGCTCGCCCGCGCCCACGACGGTTGGAATCGAAGACGCGGGCCGGGCGCCAGTGGACGACGCGGCGGCAGAGGTGCGCGATGCCGCCGCGACCGACGCCGGGAAAGCAGACCGTTGCACCGGCACCTTCGCGGCCGATTTGACCGCACCCTACGGCAGGCTTGATGGACACATACGGGCCATTCTGACGCCCGCAGATCAACAGTGCCCGCGCCCGAATCGCAGCCACGTGATCCTCGAGATCGAAGTGGGTACGAGCAAGGTCTATCGCATGGTCGTGAACGTGGTGTCGGATCGCGAGCCCCTCGATGTATATGCCGCGTCGGTCGCCCATGCGCTCCCGCTGCCAGCATTCGCGGAGGGCTGGCACCCCGACGCCAAGCTCGACTACGTCAGCGACCTGGGCCTGCACGCGAAGCAGGCGCCCTTCGCCAGCGCCGCGAAGGACGCGCTGGTGCGGCGCGTGGTCGACGCCATCGCCCTCGACGCCCGCGTTTCGGTTTACGCCGGCACCTCGGGAGGCGACAGCGGGCACCTGGTGCACCGGAACGCCGGCGGCGACGACGGCGCCATCGTGGTCGACCCCGATGGGCCCACGCCGACCTTTCTGCTGTTTCACTTCGACAACCAGGCATTCTGAAGCGGAGGGCGAAGGCGAAGTTCCCGAAGCGGCGCGACATCGCGGGCGCGGCTGCGTCTCCCCTTCGATGTTCATCGACAACCGCCTCCTCCAGTCAGAGCCTGAAGCTCTGCCCTCGCCGCGTCCGGGCGGTCGCGCCGCGACGAAAATGCGCGCCATCCCCGCGTGCACCGTTAGCGCCAAGACGGTGCGGGCGGTCGTCAGCGCCGCCGCCATGGTCGGGGTCGACCCGGCGGCCTTTGCCCGCGCCCACGGCCTGGCGATCGCCGAGCTGGAGAACGCCGACTTCCGCTACCCCCACGCCAGCTGGATTGCCCTATGGAGCGACCTGGAGCTTCGCACCGGGAACCCAGCAGTGGCACTGGAGGCGAGCATGGGCGTCCCACTGCACTGGGACACCGTGGATTACTTGCTTGGCGCCTGCACCAACCTCGGCGAGGCGTTCGCGCGCTTCGACCGGCACCACGCCCTGGTGAGCACGGCAGTGCGCCACGTACTTCAGATATCCACAGTAGACGCGCAGCTCGCGCGCGTTCCTTTCCCCTTCGCCACCGGGAGTCGGGCCGCTACCGAATTCGCGCTCGCCACCATCGTGCGGCGGTTTCGCGTCCTCGCCGCGCGCCCCTGGTCGCCGGAGCGGGTGCGCTTCCGCCACGCGCCAAGCGCGCCCTTGGAGGTCTATCGTCGGGTCTTCGGGTGCGACGTTTCGTTCGGCTGCACCGACGACGCGCTGGTGCTGTCGAAGGCGACCCTGGAGATTCCTATGGATCGCGCGGCCCCCGGGCTCGTTGCAGCGCTCGAGCAAATTGTAGAGTGCAAAACGCGCGATCTCCCGGGCGCGTCCGACTCGGTGGTGGAGCGCGCGCAGCGGGCGATCGCGACCGATCTGCAGCGCGGCGCACCCGCGCTCGCGGCCATCGCCAAGCGACTTGGCATGAGCGGGCGAACACTGCAGCGACGTCTGGTGGACGCGGGAGCCCCTTATCGTGCGCTGGTGGAGGAAACACGGAGGGAGCTTGCCTGCCGGCATTTGGCCGAGGCGCGAACCAGCCTCGGCGAGGTGGGCTTCCTGGTTGGCTTTGCCGACGCCAGCGCGTTCTACAAGGCCTTCCGCAGATGGACCGGTCTCACGCCCGGACAGTATCGCCGGCGCGCGGGGTGAGTGTTACGGTGACCTCCGTGGAGTGCCTCTCGGCAGATAGGATCCTGAGCTACCTCGAGGGCAGTCTCGACGCGGAGGAGCGTCCCCTGGTAGACGCGCACGTGGACGCCTGCGAAGAGTGCCACGCAGTGGTGGCCGCCGCCGGAGGAGGGGAAACCGAGGCGCGCGCGCTCGAAACGCCCCTCCTGAACGGCGACGTCATCCGACAATTCGTGATCCTGGGCTGGCTGGGGCGAGGGGGAATGGGCGTGGTCTACGACGCCTACGACCGCGTCCTCGATCGGCGTGTGGCGCTCAAGCTCATGCGCCCAGAAGCGGAGAATCGCGAGGCGCTCCTGCACGAGGCGAAGCTCGCGGCGAAGGTAAGCTCTCCGCACGCGGTGGTGGTCTATCAGGCCGACCTCGAAGGCGATCAGGTGTTCGTCGCCATGGAGCGAGTGGCTGGCTCGACGCTCCGCGAAGTCGCGACCCACGCCTCTCCCGAGGAGCTAACGCGCGCGATCCTCGAGGCCGGGGCGGGGTTGGTAGACGTTCATGAAGCCGACATTGCGCACGGGGACTTCAAGCCCGAGAACGTGCTGGTGGGGCCGCGCGGCGCCAAGATATCGGACTTCGGATTGGCCCATGCCGCGGGTCAGCGGAATCGGCCAGCGGGCACACCGCGCTATGCGGCGCCGGAGCAGGCAGTCACCGGCGCTTCGCCGGCCGCCGATCAGTTCGCCTTTGCGGTCACGGCGTGGGAGCTGCTCACGGGCCATCACCCCTACTTGCGCAGATGGGACCGCGGTCCGGTGCTTCCCGATGCGCAGCCTCCGGCACCGACGGTGCGCGGCGCGGAGAAGATTCCCCGGCGGCTTCGCGCGGCTTTGCTCCGCGCGCTCTCGGTAGACGCCGCGCTGCGGTTTCCGACCATGCGCGCGATGCTCGCCGCCGCCGCCGAAGAGAAGCCTCGAGCCGCGCCCTTCTATGCGCTCTTGGCCGGGCTGGCCGTCCTCGGGGTATTCGCGGCTGCGCTGGCGCGAACGCCCCCGGCGAACCCATGCCACCATCTCGATCCGCGACTCGCGAGCGTATGGAACGAGGCACGCAAGGCGAAGTTGGATGAAGTGCTCCGCAAGAACCCGGCTCCCCACGCTGGCGCGCTCTGGCAGCACGTGGCGCAGCAGCTCGACCAGCTGGCGGAGGCGTGGCGGGTTGAACGCGAAGAGGTGTGCACGGCCACCGCGATCCGTAAAGACCTCTCGCCCCCCGCGGCCGAGATACGCGTGGCGTGTCTGGACGAGGTATTGAGTGACTGGGACGCGCAGCTCGCGCTCATGACCAGCTTCGGCTCCGCCGAGGTCGACGACTTACCGAGCGTCGTGAGCCAGCTTCCGCGACCCGCCCAGTGCCGGCGCGCTACTTCGCCAACCGAGGCCTCGCCCCAGCGCTCCCAGCTATACCAAGTTCGTGCGCTCAAGCGCGCGGCCCGGGTGAACGAAACACTCGAATCGAGTCGGCGCCTGCAAGCATCGCTCGACGGTGCGCGTTCGCCGGATCTGGCTGCAGAGCTGCTGGCCCTCGAGGGATGGGCCTTGGCGCGCAGCAGTAGCCCCGTGGCGGTGGCGAAGCTGCAAGAAGCGCTGAGCGCTGCCGAGCGAGCTCGCGACGATGCCTTGCGCGCCTCGATATTGGTGGACCTGATATTTGCCTATCAACAGCGAGGTAGCGACGCCGAGCTGCCGATGTTGGAGTCTCTGGCGCGGAGCGCGCTTCAGCGAGCGCCGTCCACGCCGATGCTGGCCTCCGAGCTGGATCGCTCTCTCGGTCGGGCGGCGAGCCGCCGCGGACTGCATCGACGCGCGCTGGCGCTGTTCGAGCGCGCGCTGCAGGATCTGCTGGCCTTGTGTGAGCCGGGTGACATTTTGACAGTACCGGTGCGGCTCAGCATTGCCCTGGAGCTGGGCTCGCTGGGCCAGTGGCCCGAGCTGGTACGCCAGACCCAGAGCATTCAGCGGGAGCTGACCGCGCAGTATCCGGATCACCCGCTGCTGGTGCCGACCGCCATCAATCTATCGCACGGTTATCTGAACTTGCGGGAGCTCGAGAAGGCCCGCGCCACCGCTGCCGCGGGCATCGAGGGGGAAAGTGCGAAGCGAGCGCCCGCGCCGCAGCTCGGCGTGCTTCATGCGAACCGCGCGCTGGCGTACGCGGGACTCCACCAGCCCTTGCTGGCCACGCAAGACATCGCGCGCGCCCGCGACATCTTCGAAAAGAGCGGCGGCGACAAGGGCGGACGCGTCGGAGAAACCTGGCTCGCCCAGTTCGCCGTCGAGCAGGCCGCTGGGCGAGCAACCGACGCAGTGGAGGCCGCGGAGCGCGCGGAGGCCATCTTTGCGGCGGGCGCTTCGAAAGAGGGCCTGAACCATGCGCGCGGACGCCTCGCCCTGGCCGAAGCGTACGAGGCGAGCCGCGCCGCCGGTGACGAGGAGCGAGCGCGGACCAACGCGGAAGCTGCGCTGTTGTTCTTCGAAAGGCTCGGCGACGAAGGAAACCCAGAGGAGCTCGCCAAAGCGCAGTTCATCGTAGCTCGCCTGCTTTCACCCGCCGACCGCGAGCGAACGCAAAGGCTCCTGGGCGCCGCCCGCACCTTCTACGCGTCGCGCCCCTGGCTCAGCGCAGAAGCGACGCGCGCGGCCGCATTCGCCGGTCGCCCCTGACGACTCTCGACTTCGTCAGGGCTCGCCGAACAGACTCGTGACGCTCAGCTCGACCTGGCTCTCCACCGCCCGGAGGACGCTCTCGAGCTCGGTGTCGGTGGCGAAGGCATGCCCGCGAAGAATCTCGCGGGTTGCCGCGAGCAACTGCTCACGGGCCCGGTGAATACGCCTCGCCACCGAGGCCCGGTGGAGCCCATACATGGCCGCCAGGCGATCGATGGAGAACGCATCGACGTAGTGGTACCGGAGAATGTTGCGGTCTTCGGCCGACAGGCGAGCTGCAGCATTCTTGAACGCCTGGTGAAACACCTCGCGATACTTGGTGCGCAGGTAGTCGGCCTCGGGGTCGGCGCCGCTTCCGCTGGCGGGGACCAGCGTGCCGCGGGCCACTTCGTCGTCGACCACTTCTGTGCGCTTGCGACCACCGCTCACAAGCTCGCGCGCGGCCACGACCCGTAGCCACACGCCCAAGGGGCCGGAGCCGCCGTACGAAGCGAGCCCCGGCGGACTACCGCTTGGCCCGCTCACCAGGAGGCGCGTGCAGAGCGACTGGAGCAGATCGCTTGCGTCGGCCGCCTGACGGCGCGCCCTTCGGGCAACCGCCTGAACCTCACGGGCCGCCAACTCGCGAACCTTGCGTACCGCGAGCGGTGCGCCGGACAACGCCGCGTACGCCAAGTAGTAGTCGCCCAGAACACGGGGTAACTCGGGGAGCGTAGCCAGGTGCGCCGTGAACACGCTCGGTGCCGGTCCGGCGAGTTCCACCTGGAGCGCTGCAATTGCCGCCGCTTCTGCGCCTTCGTCCACGCGTCGCAGCATAGCGCAAAGCGTCGACGCAGGGCGTCGCTGGTTCACCGAGCTCGTACGCCTTGCAGCTTCACGCTGCGCGGGGTGCCGGCTGGTTGCCTAGCCGCAGGAATGCTTCGACGAACGCCACGTTGAACACGATACTCAGCCAGCGCCCCACGGCAACGGCGGCGTCGCCCGGCGGCCCGAACATCAGAAAGAGCGGAAAGAGCACGACGCCGGCGGTGCCTCCCGCCAGCGCGAAAGCCAGCATGCGAAGCATCCAGCGACGATGGGCGAGCACGTCACGACGCTTGATGGCTACGAGGGCAATACCGAGGCTGGCCGCGAAGCCCACAATCATGACGTCAATGGCTGCGACCTTCCAGAGGCCACCGATGCGCGGGAAGACCACGTTCATCCACGCCGCCGAAGCAAGTATGCTGACCGCGCACAAGACGAAGAGCCATCCTGCCTTGCGGTGGAGTGCAGGCCAGCGCAAGCGGATGCGCGTGCTCAGCTGCACGGGCACCAAGGCCGCCAGGATGAGACCGGGCACGACATGGGCAAGGCCCACGAAGCGATGCGTGGCAAACGCGACATCGGTTGCGTCGGCAGGGGCGGCGCCTCGCACCAAGAACGCAAGGCGCGAGAGCGAGGGCAAAATGAGCAGCGCAAGCGGCAGAGCAACCACCAGAGCCCAGGCGCGTGTGGCGCGTGCGGCGCGTGTGGCGCGTTGGGGCTTTCCCGCCGAGCCGGGCGCAAGTGACGTTCGGGTAGTTTTGGACGACTGCATGATAAACCCTCTAGACGAGGCAATGGGTTCCTTGTCGCGCGGATGGCCGCGTATCTTTCACGAGCACGCACTTTTCTTTCGTGCCGGTTGGACGCGACATCGGCAGGCGAGCGGCGTCGGATGTGTAGCTCGCCGAAGCACTTGTGCGGGGCGGCCTTCCCTTCCACCCGAGGAGCTCACAGTGTCGTCTCGATTCTTTGCCACAGTGCTCGCGCTCGTCACGTTGTCCGCCCTGACGTCTGCGTGTACGGCCCAGACGGAAGAAACTTCCGGAGCCGCGATCACGCCGTCCTCGGGACCGGTCGAAACGCAAGCAGGCTGCAACTCCGGCTCCGTCGGGCAGGTCAGCTACTTTGGCACATGCACCTCGGGCAGCGGCAGCTGCTTCGGCGTACGTTCGAATGGCACCACCTGCTCCGGCGCCGACTTCCAGTGCACGCAGAGCGCGACCGCCCCCGGTGGATACCGATGGGAGAGGGTCGGCACCATCGTTGGCGTGTTCATGCCCGACAACAGCGACCAAGTGTGCGCGATTGACTAGCCCGGTGTCGCGGTTCTCCGGACCGAGGCGAAGCGTCGAATCCTCACGCGCCTTCAAGGCGAGAGGACGAGCCGTACGGCGCGCGTTGCCTTATTCGCGTCGTGCCCGTAGGGTCGCGGCCACTTCGGAGGGAGAACGGCCGAACCAACGGCGGCACGCGTGCGCGAATGCACTCGAGTCGGAGAAGCCCAGCTCGAGTGCGACGCGGGTGAGCGAGTACCGGCTCGCGCCGAGCAGTTCTTCAGCCCGTTGGCGCTTTCTTTCGTCGACCAGCGCGCGAAAGCTGGTGCGCTCTGCAGCGAGGGCGCGGCGAAGCGTTCGGCCCGAGACCCCCAGCGACGATGCAACCGCGTCGAGTTGGGGGGTCGCACCTGCGCGGCATATTCTTGCGACGCAATCGCCGACCCGCACGGCGATCGGCAACGGCGCGAGCATCGCGGCGGCCTCTGCGGCGCGCTGCGTGAGGTAGCCCCACACCGCCGCGTTGCCGGCGGGGCGGGCGGCTTCCAGGTCGGCGCGTGCGAAGACGATGGCGTCTCGTTCTCCGCCCAGCTGAACCGGGCAAGAGAAGTGGGCGCGGAGTGCGCGCGCCCCCGTCGTGGCTTCGTGACGGAACGACAGTTGGCGGGGCTGGACCTCTCTTCCCGCCAGCTCATTCATGCCGCGCGCCAATTGCGCAAAGGTTGCCTCGTGGGAGATGCGAACGCCGAGCGCCAGCGGCGCGCCGTCGTGCAGCTCCAGCGTCACGCAGCGGTCGTCGCCGACGAGCGACATGGTGCGACCGTCGTTCAAGAGCGCGCCGAAGCGCACGAACGAGTCCAGGCCCGCCAGAAGCGTGGGTGCGGTCATCACCACCAGGCCGAGCAGCCCCAGGTCTTCCAGGCGAAAGTGGCGCGCGGCTTCGAGCGGAAGCTCGGGCGCGTCGAGCTTGTGCACCAGATCGGCCCAGATCTCGAACATGCGTGCCGCGGCAATGCGCTCCAGGCTGGGCGTGGGGCCTTCGACGCGCGCGCCGCGACGCTTTCCGAGGCGGAGCACCCGTTCCGCGTTGGTGCGCGCAACGGTGCCCGTGAACGAAAACGTCGGATACGACGAAACCATATCTCGCGAGTTACACATACCGCGCCGGCGTGCTTCGCGCGAGGTGCGCGCGATGGAGGCGATCGCGGCGCCCGGCTATGGCGGGGTAAGGCGCCGCGATCACGGGCGAGACCGGTGACTTACGGAGTGGTGAATCCCAACGTGCCGCGGCCCACGGCCAGCGCGATGCGGTTGGGCGGCAGCGACGCAGGTGCCGTGTGCACCGCGAGACCGTCGCGCATGTAGGCGGTTCGGATGCGGGTAATGGGCGAAGCCAAGTGAGCCCGTTTCAGGTAGTCCATGGCAGCCGCCGGGACCGTCACTTCGCTGCTACCGAGGCGCACGCACTGAATCTCCACCGACGTCTTCTTGGGGGCGGGGAATGCCACCGGCGAGAGACCGGCGATGCTCGCATCGGTCGTTTGCACCCGCACGATCGTGCCGTCGGCGGTTCCGCAGGTCGCGCACCGCAAACCAATGGCGGACCCGTCGAGCGGAATGGCGACCAGGGTCTTCGCGCTCGCCTCGTCGAGGACGAACCCATCCCCCGGCCGCAGCGTGGTCTTTGGTGCCGCGAAGATGGCCTTCTCTGCGAGCTCCACGTCGACCGCAGCGACCCCCTCGAATGGCCGGTACAGGTCGGCGGGCGTGGGCCCGGCGCCGGCGAGGATGGTAAAGGTGCCGGTGAACGATTCCGATACTGCCCGGGGATTGGCAATCACCACCGAGGTTGCGCCGGGGGCGGCAAGAATGGCGAAGGCCCCTGCGTTCGCCGGGCTGCCATCGCTTGTAACTTGCAGGTATCGGCCGACGTCGCTCGAGGAAAACGCGGCGCCGGGCACCGAGTACGTGGCGCCCGAAGCGCTCACGTCGACCGAGCCCTTGCCGGAGAGCGTCGCGGTCGGGCAAAGATAGCCGCGTTGCGGGACGAATCGGCATTCGAGATTGCCGCCGCGAGCGCCTCCGATGCGCAGCGGGCCGTGGTCTTCATCCGGAGGCTGGGGCTTGGAGTCGACGTCGTACGTGAAGACGCGGCATCCCTGGACGGAGCCCGGAACTTCTTCGTAGTCGGGCGCGACGGCGGCGCCCAGGATGGCCGTCACAGTGAGCCCATGGCCGGCAGCGGGGAGGTTGGCGATGGCGATGTCTTGAATGGACACCAGGCCGCTGTGGGTGGGCGGGCGCTCTCCCTTGGCCGCGTCCGGCGCGTCGGCGCCCGCCTCCGGAGGCGGCGTGGCCGAGGCGTCGGGCGTTGCGGTCACGGGGGGTGCGGCATCCTCGGGGCAGCCGGCGAGGGCAAGGGTGGCGAGCAGCGTAGCCAAGTTTCCTGTGGAAGCTCGGACGAGCAAACGAAGCGAATAGGGCATATCGAAAAGACCTCCTGCGTCCTTGGCGGACGAGGAAGGGAGCTTGCACCCACGCCAGGGCATCAGCTTGCTTGGCCCGGCCAATCGCTTGTTCCGGTAGGCCAAGCCGTTGCGCGTGGGGGCCCATCTGGCGATCGTGAGCGTCACGAGCGGGTCTCCGCGGAACTTTTTTTTCGGCGGGCACGCGACTCGCTCGGGGCCGACGCGTCCAACGGATGACAGGCGTCTCGTTCGCTTCGCGTGTTTGCGGGTCTTGAGAAAGGTGCTTCATGAATAAGCTTGGATTGCATGGGTTCGCCGCGGCGGCCGTCTTCGCGCTCGCAGCCGGCGGTACTTTCGCCTGCGCCGACGACGGAACCTCGGGCGCCACGCCCTCGCCCAGTGCCTCGCCTACCGGCGTGACCCCGGGCCCCACCGCGTCGGCCATCTCGGGGTGCGGCAGCAGCTCCGACATCATCCAAAGTACGACCTGGTCGAAGTGCCTCGAGGGAAAGACGTTCAAGGGGCGCGACCCGCTCGACGCGGCCACCGCATGCCAGGTTCGCTTTCTGGCGGGAGCCAAGGTCGAGCTGATCCACGGCAGCACCACGTATGCCACCGTCGACCCTGCAAGCTGGGGCAGCGGCGTGTACGCCAACAAGCAACAAGGCCCCGCGGAGAGCGATCGACAGTTCATCGCGTCGCTCGACGCCTCCAAGGTCGTCGAGAACCGGCTTCACGCGTTCAAGCTACAGGTCGTAACCGGTACGCTCGACAAGCTGTTCGACGACACCTTCGAAGGAACGGTGTTCACCACCGGCCTCGTGCGAACCACGTTCAACTGCAAGCTCGACAACATCTGATGATGCCTCAGCCGTCGCGATATCGAATCGACGCGGCGTTGCCACGCAGCAGCAGACTCTACGCACGCTACGCACTCTACGCACTCCCCCTAAGTGCGCATGCGAGAGTATCGTGAGATCCTCGACCGTTGGAGCTGCGCTCGTCCTCGCGGGTCTTCAGTGCGCGTGCGGCGGCTACTTCCGTCCTACGCCTGCGCCCGTGGCATTCAACTCCAACGACACCCCGCCTGGACGAGGGTGGTTTTGCGCCACTCGAGGAACCGACGAGTCGTTTTGCGAGCGGGACATTCTCGAATGCGCGCGCAAGCAATCGGCGACGCCTGGAACCAGCGCTTGCGTTGAATGGAAGAAGCCGGCGTTCTGCTATTCGTACTCCGAAGACTCGGGCAGGAAGCACGTCGAGTGCCACGCTACGAAGGAGGATTGCACCATCCGCTCCGATGACTGGCGCGGTCCCGCCCCGTCCTCCGTGGACCGCGAACACGTCAGCGTCTGTCAGGAGACTCCCTAAGTGAGCGGGCAAGGCCTGCGGGCGACGTCATTTCGTCGTTGTGACATCGCCACGTGCCGTCGTGAAATGCCAAATTTTCGTCGGCGCTGCGATTGTCTCCTTCGGGCTCCGAAGCGATCTTCCCCCGCCACGCGTGCGAAGCGTTCGCGTGAACCTACCGAGCGGCCGGCGCCGAGCGCGAGGGGAGCTCTACGCTACCAGGATGATGAGCGCGCGCGCGGTGAGCGCCAGCAGCACCAGCGACGAGAGCGCGAACAGCGTGAAGCGCACTTCGATCTTGTTCACCAGCGACTGCAGCAAGCTGTGGGCCACCCGCAGAACCAGGTAGCCCCACGCCAGGTAGAGGCTGGCGCCGCGGGGCTCAGCGTCGACCAGCGCCAGCACCACCCCCACTGCGTAAAAGAGCGTGGGCTGCTCGAAGAGGTGATTGTAGTTGTCGGCCTTCCAGCGAACGCGGGGCGGGAGCGTGGCCATCTGCTCGCCGCGTGGCGCGTTCGAGTCGAGCGCCATGCGCGCCGCGCGAACGGCCGGAATGCGCACCGCGTACATCCAGAACCACATCACGAAGGTCCACGCCGCAAGGGCAACGACCGGAAGCAGCAGCGCCTTGTTGGGAGCCATCGGCCTACCTTGCCCGAAGTCTGGGGCGGGTACCAACAATGGCGCCTGCTGCTATCCTCCGGGAATGAAGACCGGCTCCGCGGCAGCGCTCACGCTCGCAACCCTCGCCGCCTGCAGCGCAAATGACCCGCCGCAGGAGTCGCCCGCGCCCGCCGAGGTCACCTTTCCCAAGGGCTTTCTTTGGGGCTCGGCCACCGCCGCCTTTCAGGTAGAGAGCGGCAGCGTGCACACCGACTGGTGGCACTGGGCCAAGCAGCCGGGGAAGATTCAAGGAGGCGCCCACCCCGACCTGGGCGGCGCCGACGCGCTGGCGCACGTAGACGACGACATCAAGGCGCTGAAGGACAGCGGCCAGAATGCCTATCGCTTCTCGATAGAGTGGAGCCGCGTGTACCCTACACGCGAAAGCTTCGACCAGAACACGCCGGACCCGGCGGCGCTCGCGGCCTACGACAGCCTGCTGGCCAAGCTGCGGGCGGCGAACCTGGTGCCGGTGGTCACGCTGCAGCACTTCGCGCTCCCGGAGTGGCTTACCGACGTGGCGCGCTGGTCGGCGCCGTATGGCTGGGAGCGCCCGGAGATCATCGACCTCTTCGCGGAGTGGGCGCGCCGCGCCGGCGCCCGCTGGGGCAAAGACGTCGACTACTGGGTGACCATCAACGAGCCGGTGAACGTGGTGCTCGGCGGCTACGTGGCGGGGCTCTTTCCCCCGGGCGCGCTGCTCAACGTAGACCGCGGCCTGCAGGTGGTGCGCGCCGAGGCCAAGGCCCACGCCAAGGCCTTCGAGGCGCTGCACGCGGCCGACACTGTCGACGCCGACGGCGATGGCAAGGCCTCGCTGGTTTCCATGGCCTTCCACATGCGCACGTTTCACCCCAAAGACGCCAGCGACGACGACGACAAGGCCGCCGCCGAGCGCACCCGGCACCTGTGGAACCAGTGGCTGCTCGACGCGCTGGTGAAGGGCGACGTAGACGAAGACTTCGATGGCCGCCTCGACGGCCTCAACGACCGCAAGGGCGACGCCACGCTCGCCGGGCACCTCGACTGGATCGGCGTGAACTACTATTCCGATACCATCATCGCCGCCGGTGGCGGCATCAAGGTGCCGGTCATCAACGCGGTGGTCCTGCAAGACGATCTCCCCACCGGACGCCCGCGCACCGACTTCGGCTGGGACATCTATCCAGAGGGCTTTCGCACGGTGCTGAACGAGGCCAAGGCGTACGGCCTGCCGCTCATGGTCACCGAGAATGGCCTGGCCGACGATGGCGACAAGAACCGCGCGCGCTTCCTCGCCGAGCACCTGTACCAGATGGGCCGCGCCATTCAGGACGGCGCCAAGATCATCGGCTACATGCACTGGTCGCTGGTCGACAACTTCGAGTGGGCCAGCGGCTACTGCCCCAAGTTTGGCCTCTACCGCGTGAACGCCGATGGCAGCCGCACCGCGCGCCCGAGCGTGCAGAGCTACCGAGCCATCATCGAGAGCGGCAAGGTCACGCGCGCGGCCATCGATGCGCTCCCCGCGTATGCGCCGCCCCCGCAGCGCTGCCGCTGATCCTTGACGCCCCCCGGCATCGGGTGTAGCGAATGAATGACCATTCATTGCGCGCGCCGCGAAGACGCGCCAACTAGGAGGCTTTCGCGATGGCCGTCGATATCAAGAAAATGTTCAACGAAGACCTGCCGGGCCAACTGAGCCGCAACGCCGACGAGGCAAAGGCCATCGGCGCGAAGTTCCAGATCAACATCACCGGCGAAGGCGAGTGGAACATCGACGCCAGCGCGAGCGGCCCCGCCTGCAAGGCCGGCACCGACGCCGCCGACTGCACCATCACCATCGCCGGCGAAGACTTCCAGAAGCTCATGGAAAACCCCCAGGCCAACGGCATGTCGCTGTTCTTCTCGGGCAAGCTCAAGGTCACCGGCAACAACATGCTGGCGATGAAGCTGCAGAAGCTGTTCGGCTTCAAGTGACTCGCTGACGCGTTCGCGCGTCGCTTCGAGAGCCCCGGCCTCCCCCTCCTTCGGTGGGGCGCAGCCTTCGGGGCTCTCCTCGTTTTGTGCACCTCTCGCAACGCTCGGAGCACGCAATGCGCCCTCTCGAAGGCATCAAGATTCTCGATCTGAGCCGGCTCTTGCCCGGCCCCTTCGCCACCCTGGTGCTCTCCGACATGGGCGCCGCCGTCGACAAGGTCGAAGACCCCAGCGGCGGCGACTACCTGCGCCACATGCCGCCGCAGCAGCAGGGGACCTCGACCATGTTCCTGGCGCTGAACCGCGGCAAGCGCAGCATCTCGCTCGATCTCAAGAAGCCGGCCGGCGTGACGGCATTCCTCCGCCTGGTGGCGAGCTACGACGTGGTACTCGATCCGTTTCGCCCCGGCGTACTGGCGCGCCTCGGCCTGGGGCACGACGTGCTCTTGGCGAAGTACCCGCGGCTCGTGGTGTGCGCGCTCACCGGCTACGGGCAAACCGGCCCGCTGGCGCAGCGCGCGGGGCACGATCTCAACTACCTGGCCCGCGGCGGCGTGCTGGGCTTTCAGGGACCGAAAGAAGGCGTGCCGGCGGTACCGGGCTTTCAGCTGGCCGACATCAGCGGCGCGCTCTATGCGGTCATCGGCATTCTCGGCGCCCTGCGCAAGCGCGACCAGAGCGGAGAGGGCAGCATCGTCGACATCGCGATGGCGGATTCGGCGCTCACCTTCGCGCTCTCCGGCTACGGCACCGCGTTCGCCGGCGAGACGCCGCGGCGTGGCGACGAGCCGCTCATCGGCGGCATCGCGCCGTACCGCACGTACGCCACCCAAGACGGACGCCACGTTGCGCTGGCCGCGCTGGAGCCGAAATTCTGGCTGGGCTTCTGCGCCGCAGTGGGCCTCGAAACCGACATGGGCGCGCTCATGCCGGGTCCGCACCAGGCTGAGCTCATGGCGCGACTCGAAGGGCTCTTCGCCGGGCGCACGCTCGGCGAGTGGGTGGCGCTCTCGGAGACCGGCGACTTCTGCCTGGAGCCGGTGCTCACCCCCGGCGAGGCCATGGCCGACGCGCAATTGCGCGGGCGCGGCGTGTTCTTCGAAATGCCCTCCCACTGGGGCAGCATTCACCAGCTGCGAACACCGGTCACGCCCGCGGGCACCGAGGGGTTCGCGCCCCCGCCGCGACAAGGCGAGCACGGCGAGGCCATCCTTCGCGACGCAGGCTTCAGCGACGCCGAGGTGCAGGCCCTGTTCGAGAGCGGCGCCGCCCGCGCGTCGTAGCGCGCATCGAGGCATGGCCGCGGGGGCGTGGCAATGTTACGAATCCCTCATGAAGCGATTTGTCCCCCTTGGTCTGGCCCTCCTTCTCGCCTGCTCCAGCGAAGCCGCCGTGGCGCCCGGCATCGATGGCGGCGACCTCGACGGCGCACTGACCCAGGATGGCGGCGCCGAGGGCGCGGCCCCGGCGGCCTTCGTGCTTACCAGCCCGGTGCTCGCCGAGGGCGCCACGTTCGCCAAGGACAACACCTGCGATGGCGCCGACGTATCGCCCGAGCTCGCGTGGACGGCGGGCCCTGCCGGCACCAAGAGCTACGCGCTGGTGCTCACCGACAAGTCGAACGCGCTCATTCATGCGGCGGCCTACGACATTCCCGCCGCGAGCCAGGGTCTGCCGGCGAACGTCGAGAAGAAGTACGACCCAGCCAGCCCGGCGGGCATGAAGCAAGCGCAGAGCTTCCGCAACGTGTTCGGCTACGCGGGCCCCTGCCCCGGCACCGAGCACACCTACGAGCTCGCCCTCTACGCCCTCGACGTGGACGCGCTACCCGGTGCCACCATGGCGAGCACGCGGGCGCAGGTAGAGGCGCTGGCGAAGACGCACCAGCTCGCCGTCACCCGGCTCACCGGTAAATACAAGAAGCTCTGAACGCTCCCGGGCGCCCGTAGGAGTGTACGTTTGCGCAGCAGGCGCCCACACCTGCGGGCGCCGAAATCGCCCCGGAATGCCGCGACCACCTGCTGCGGAGGGTATTCGGGCCGGCCTACGCGTGGTAGCGTGGAACGCGATGCGGGTGTGCCCTCAGTGCCAGAACTCATGCGAAGAGACGCATAAGTTCTGTCCGGGATGCGGCTTCCCCATCTCGAAGGTCGCCAAGGAAAACGACGATCCGATGATCGGTCGCACCTTGCCGGGTGGCTACGTGATCCTCGATCTCGTGGGCATCGGCGGCATGGGACGGGTGTACCGCGCGGAGCAGACCAACCTCGGTCGCACCGTCGCCGTGAAGATCATTCACCCGCACTTGGTCGGCGAAGAGAACGCCGCCGCGCGCTTCATCACCGAGGCGCGCGCGGCCAGCAGCCTCAACCACCCCAACTCGGTCGGTGTCATCGACTTCGGCAAGTCCGACGAAGGCGAGCTCTATCTGGTGATGGAGTTCCTGCGCGGCAAAGACCTTGCGCGCGTGAACTACGAAGAGGGGCCGCTGCCCTTTCGCCGCGTGGTGAAGGTCCTGGTACAGGTGCTGGCGGCGCTCTCCGAAGCCCACGAGCTCGGCATCATCCATCGCGATCTCAAGCCCGAGAACATCATCCTCGATCGCGCGCGACAGGGCGGCGACTTCGTCAAGGTGGTGGACTTCGGTCTCGCCAAGATGCGCGAAGAGAAGACCGCGCCGGGCATCACCAGCCCCGGTATCGTGTGTGGCACGCCGGAGTACATGAGCCCCGAGCAGGGCCGCGGCGATCCGCTCGACGCCCGCAGCGACCTCTATGCGGTGGGCGTCATTCTCTACCAGTTGCTCACCGGTCGGCTGCCCTTCGAGGCCGAGTCGCCGACGCAGGTGGTGCTCATGCACATCTCCGACGCGCCGGTCGACCCGCGGCGCGTGGCGCCGGAGCGCAAGATTCCCAACCCCATCGCCGACATCTGCCTCATGGCGCTGGCGAAGGACCCGTCGCACCGCTTCGCCGACGCCGACGAGTTCGCGGCGACCCTCTCCGATGCGCTGACGCAAGTGGAGGCCGAGGCCAAGGCGGCGCGCACCGACCAGATCACCTGCAGCACCTGCGGCCACAAGAACCCCGCTTCGCAGAAGTTCTGCGGTGAGTGCGGCGGCGCCCTGCACGCCCAGCCGCTCCCGCCCTGCGCCGAGGATGCGCTGCCGGCCGCGCTGGTGAGCCCTCCGCCGCCCACCAACTTGCCCGCCGCGCCCACCGTCACCTTCCCGCTGCCGCTCATGGAGCGCGACGAAGACATGGCGTGGCTCATGCGCGAGGCAGAAGCCGACGTCACAGTGCTCCGCTCGATGGTCATCACCGGCGACGCCGGCATGGGCAAGTCGCGCCTCCTCGACGAGTTCGCCAAGGGCATGCGACAGCGCGGACACTTCGTGGTGACCACCAAGCCCGACCCCTGGTGGTCCGAGGTTCCCTATCACGCGGTGGGGCGCGCGGTGCGTGAGCTGGCCGGCCTCCCGGAGGGCGGAGGCACCAGCAAGGAGTGGGGCGCCATCGGGTCCGAAGCCCGCCGCGGCATGGCGGAGCTCTTCGATGCGCCGCGCTACCAGACCAACCCTGGCTCGTCGAAGCGCTTCGCGGTGGCCGAGGCCCTGCGGTGGTCGATGGTCCGGGCCAGCGAGAGCCGCCCGCGGGCGCGCATCGTCCTGCTGGTCGACGACTTCCAGAACATCGACGGCGCGAGCCGCCGCGCCATCACCGACGCCATCAGCGAGCCGCCGCTGGTGCCTTCGCTGGTGGTGGTCACCCACGCCACCGGCCACGACGTGGCGGCCCCCAGCAACTTCCCCACCCGCGCGCTGCAGGGCCTTCCGCACACCGCGGTCACCAGCATGCTGGCCGGCGCGGGCATGGCCGTCGCGCCCACCGCGGTGGTGGGTCGCGGCTTGGCGCCGCTCTACGTCGACCAGCTCTTGCGCTTCACCGGTGAGCACGGCGGCAATGCCCCGGGGCGCTTGGCCGACCTCATCGCGACCCGCATCGAGCGCCTGGCCCCGGACGCGCGTCGCGTGCTCCAGGCCATCAGCGTATTCGGCGACGAGACCTCTTTCGACGTCATTCGCACCATCGTCGGCGAGCAAGTCGAAGTGGAGCCGGCGCTGCGCTCGCTGGAGGCCGCCGGCTTCATCAGCCGCTCCGGCTCGTACTGGAGCACCGCCCACCCGCTCATGCGCGAAGTGGTGCTAGCGACCATTCCGGTGGCGGTTCGCAAGACGCTGCACGACGCGGCCCTGGGCGCCGGCGAAGACCTGGGCATTCCCCTGGAAGCGCGGGCCATGCATGCCTTCTTTGCGCAGAACACCTTCGAGGCGCTGGTGCTGCTCGAGAAGGTGGCGGGGCGCGCGGCGCAGGTGGGCGACGTCAGCGGCTCCATTCACGCGCTTCGACGCGGCCTCGAGCTGGCGCGGCGCGAGCTATTCCGCGGCCAGATCGAGGAGCCCGAGCGTGCGGTCCTCATCTTCAGCCGAAAACTGGGCGAGGCGCTCACGCAGCAGAAGCAGTTCACCGACGCCGAGGGCGTGCTGCGCGAGGCGCTCGATCTGGCATCGACCGCGCCCGGTCCGGAGCGCGCGCGGGTGCTGGGCGCGCTGGCGCAGGTGTCGCTCGGACGCGACCGCAAGCAAGAGGCCACGCAGTTTCTCACGGAAGCACTCATCTGGGCCAACCGATCGGGGTCGCAGGAGCTGGTGTCGACGCTCGAAGCCATGCGACGCGCCATCGTATGAATCGAACGCGGAGCACGTGGCCGTGGGCGACGGCGCTCGCGACGCTGGGCATATGCGCGTGTGGTGCCGAAGCGCCGCAGCCGAAACGTGCGGGCATCGCCTTCGACGCCGACGGCACCCCCAACTGGCTGCCCGCCGTGGAGAAGGCCTGCGCGCGGGTGGCGAGCTGTTCCAGCGCGCAGTGGGCTCCCGAGCTGCGGTCGCCCGGCGCGTGCGTCGATTTTTGGCCCAAGGCGGTGCGCTCTGCCGACGAGGCGCTGCGCACCTGCCTCTTGAATGCCCGCGCCTGCGTCGACGTCGAGACCTGCATTCGCGCGCAAAAACCGGTGAAGGCAGTCGACTACTGCGCAGGCCACGCTGGCGTGTTCTCGGCCTGCGTGGACGACGCGTTCGTCACCTGCGCCGAGAAGCCGGAAGAAACAACGTATGTAGACTGCAAACAACTCGGAGGCACCTGCGGCGAAGCCCACGTCTCGGGCGGCCTTCTGGTTCGTGGCTGCGCCTCGCCCAAGCTGTGCCCGGCGAGCGCCCCCGAGGCGCGCTGCGAGAGCGACCGCGAGGTCGTCAACTGCCGCGACGGACTGGCCGAGCGCATCGAGTGTCCGCTGGGGTCGCGCTGCGAGGTGCGCAGCGAGGGGAGCGGCGAACGCGTGGCTCGATGCACCTTCGGCGAAGCCCTTCGCTGCCGCGGCCTCGACCTCGCGTACTGCAATCGAGACGCCCTGGTCGAGTGCTTGGGGCGCGGCGCCGACGGCGAAGTACGCGTCACCGATTGCGGAAAGGCGGGCCTTCGCTGCGTGGAGCACGGCAAGGCGGCCACTTGCCGTTTGGGCGTTCAGAACGACTGCGACGGCGAAGCCGCCCGCTGCGACGGCGATCTGCTCAGCTTCTGTGCCGGTGGGCGCAAACGCGCGGTATCTTGCTCTGCCCTTGGCTTCCCCCGGTGCGACCCCTCGGCGCACGGCCTGGAAGCCGCTTGCAGCCCCTGAGCAAACCATGGCCGCCACCAAGAAGACGAACACCACGACGTCCCGTCGCTCCGGAGCTCGCAAGGCAACTGCTGCTGCCCGCAGTAAGGCCCTCGCGAGCGAAGGCGGCGAGAGCGCAGACGCTTCCCCCAAGAGCTCGAGCAAGCTGGGCGAGCCAGAAATCCGTGTACGACGCATTCATCGGCGCGACCTGAACAAGGTCTGGGAGTTCCTCAAGCTCGTGTTCCGCGAGGTGAACCGCGAGACCGTGGAGTACCAACGGCCGCGGACCAAGAAGCGCTTTCTCGAGGTCTACGAGGAAGAGGGCGTCGAGCAGCTCATCTTCGAAGCGGTGCAGGCCAAGCGGGCGTCGGTGGTGGGCTACGCCGAGTGCGCGTTCGAGGTCACCGGCAACGACAGCTGGATCAACGAGCGCTACTTTCGAAAGCACAAGATGCGGCCGCTCTTCGTAGAGGAGCTGGCGGTGCACCCCGACTACCAGGGTCGCGGCGTCGGGGGCTTCATGCTGGAGCAGCTGGAGCACCTGGCGCGGCTCCGTGGCCTGACCCATCTGGTGCTCGAGGTTGCCGAGAACAACGACAACGCCCTGCGCTTCTATCGAAGCCGAAGCTTCATGAAGCTCGACGCGGCGATCTTCCTGGCGAAGCGTGTAGCCACCGACGAAGAGCTCCTCCCGCCACGGCATTTGAAGAAGGCCAAGGCCGACGAGAACAGCTGAAGGGTCGCCTGCTCAGCGATCGCAGACCGGCGGAAGAAACTCGACGCTACGCGCGCTTGGGCAGCACGCGCTCCACCGGCTTCTGCGTGTGCTGTTTGTTGCGCAGCACCTGGTTCTCGAAGAAGTAGGAGTGGGTCGGGCGATTGACGTACTTGCCGAAGCCGCGCTCGGTGTGCAGGTCTTTGCCGTCCCACGCGAGCTTGCCGCGCACGAAGGTTCGCGCGGCGTTGCCCACGACCTCCATGCCTTCGTAAATACTGAAGTCGATCTTCTGGTGGTGCGACTTGGCGGAAATGGTGCGGCTCTTGTTCGGGTCCCACACCACGATATCGGCGTCGGCGCCCACCCCGATGCGCCCCTTCTTGCCGTAGATGTTGAAGATCTTGGCGGCGTTCGCCGAGGTGACGGCCACGAACTCGGCGGCCGTGAGGCGACCGGTGCGCACGCCGTGGTGCCACAGCACCGACATGCGGTCCTCGACGCCGCCCGTACCGTTGGGAATCTTGCGAAAGTCTTCGAGCCCCGCTTGCTTCTGCGGCGTGCAGAAGCAGCAATGGTCGGTGGCGGTGGTCTGCAACATGCCCGATTGCAGGCCGCGCCACAGCGCTTCCTGGTGCTCCTTGGCGCGGAATGGCGGACTCATCACGTAGTGGGCCGCCGCGTTCCAGTCTGGGTTGCGATACACGCTCTCGTCGATGACCAGATGCTGCGCCAGCACCTCGGCGAACACCCGCTGACCCTCCAGGCGCGCCCGGGTCACCGCCTCCAAGGCGTCGATGCAGCTGGTGTGCACCAGGTAGAGCGGAACGCCCAGCACCTCGGCGATGCGAATGGCGCGGTTGGCAGCCTCGCCCTCCACCTCGGGCGGGCGCGAGAGCGGGTGACCCTCGGGGCCGCGAAAGCCCTGCTCGAAGATCTTCTGCTGCAGCCGATACACCAGCTCGCCATTCTCTGCATGAACCGTGCAGAGTGCACCCAGCTCCTTGGCGCGCGAGAACGAGTTTACCAGCACTTCGTCGTCGCACATGATGGCGTTCTTGTAGGCCATGAAGTGCTTGAAGCTGTTGACCCCGTACTCCTTGGTGAGGGTCTCCATGTCGGCCGACACGGTTTCGTCCCACCAGGTGATGGCCACATGAAAGCTGTAGTCTGCAGCGGATTTTTCGGCCCAGCCACGCCACTTCTTGTAGGCGTCGAGCACCCGCTCCTTCGGATCGGGGATCACGAAGTCGATGATCATGGTGGTGCCGCCGGCGGCTGCCGCGCTGGTGCCGCTGAAGAAGTCTTCGGAGGCGGTGGTGCCCATGAAGGGCAGCTCCATGTGGGTGTGCGGATCGATGCCGCCCGGCAACACGTAGGCGCCGCCGGCGTCGACCACCGTGGCGTCGGAAGGCACCGCGAGATCACGGCCTACCGCCTTGATGATCTCGCCTTCGACGAGCACGTCGGCGCGCTCCTCTCCCTCGGCGTTGACGACCGTTCCTCCGCGAATGATGGTGTACGAACCCATGATGCCTCCAGGGGTTCGAATGTAGCACCCGAGGCCCCCTTTGCGCGCCGAAGACGCACTCAGCCGGCGGGTCGCTGGCCGGCCCCGGGGTCTGCCCGGCGCCGCCGGCGCGCGACCATCAAGGCAACCAGCGCAAGCAGCCCGGCGCCGCCCCCACCTCCGAGGCCACCGGCCTGGCATCCGGCCAGGGCACGATGGCTGTCGCCCACAGTGGCGGCCCCGAGGTTGGCGCCGTCCACGAAGACGGTGGTCTCGGCATGCGCGCCGCCGGAGTCTACCGCGAGCCGCTGCGGCGCGCCGGCCCGGAACGGGTAGCGAAGCAGATCGCCGCTCACCGCCGCTTGGCCGCCAAGCGCCATCAAAATAGGTGCGCCATACACGCTTGCGCCGCCGGCGTCGTAGGCGCGTGCAAGAACCCCCAGGCTCTGCCCATTCTTGGCGCCGCGATCGTCTTGCACGTAGAGGCGCAGCGAAGCCACGGCGTCGGGCTTCACCACCGTCACGTCCAGGGTAAGCTTCGCCGACCCCGCGGCGATTTGTAGACCAAAGGTGCCCAGCGTCGAGGACGCGACCTCGGTCACCTCGCGCTTGGTGCCGATGGGGTTGGCCGAGAGCTCGGGCGGGTTGGTGAACGTAGCCGCGCGCACCCCGCGTAAGAGCTTTCCGCCCCCGTCGAAGTACCGCAGGAGCACGCCGGTGTGGCCGCCCTGCACCAGCGTGATGGCCGTGAGGTCCGGCGCCGGAGAGCGTTGGCCATCGCGGGTCGGTGTGTCCTGGAGCTCGGCGTCGGCGAACGACGCCGCCGTGATGCGCGAAGGATCGGTGATGACCAGGCTCGCGGTGGCCTTGGTACCGGTGAGCGCGTCGGCATACTCGAGGAGCGCGGTGCCTGGGGCTTTCGCCTTTACCAGCACGCGTGGGGTGCCACATGCGCTGGTCGCCGTGGGCGCGAGCACCTCGACCAGCGCGGGGGTGGTCGTTGTCACCGTGTACGTGTGCTCTTTGCCATCGCGCGGCGAGAGGTTGCCCGAGGCCGCCACCGTCACGTCCGCTCCGGTGACCGCAGCCTTGGCGTTCTCCTCGGCGTCCAAGTCCTCGCAGACTGCGATGGGGTCGACGTGGCATCCCTGCGACTCGGAGCGAGCGGCGCATCCCATCACGAGCAGGGCAAAGAGCGGCAGACGGCGAAGGAACATGGCGACTCCGTTAAGGTCGAAGGTGTGCGGCCGCGGGGCGACCAAGCGGGGCCTCGCGCGGCCTCGTACCGGGTTAACGCGTGGCCGGGGCAACCTGGGAGCTCGGCGTCGTCGCTTTCTTCGAAATGGTGGCGATCGCTCGCCTTTTCACCGACACAGCGACCCATGCGAACGCATCACACAGAGCTGTGACAGTTAACCGTGTCAAGGAAGGGCAGGCCAGCAGGCGCTCTTCGCGCGACGGCTTCAGCGTGCCCAGTACGCCTCTTCGTTGAGCCCCTCTTCGCGCTCCGGGAGCGCGCGCGTGAGGCGGGGCGACGACTGCACCAGCACCTCGTAGCTCACCCGGTTGGCGTAGCGACACACCTGGCTCATGGACGAGTAGGTGAGGAAGCGCCGCACGTGCTTGGCCGAGCTCGGCACCGTGGTGCGATGATAGCTATTGGCCGACATATCGTGGAGCAGCGCCGAGAGGGCGGCGTCGCCCGCGCCGTTGGTGCTCAAGATGCGCTCGGGGCCCCCGTGATACGGCGCGATGTGGGCGAACACCTTCACCGGTGTATCGCACTGCGCACGAACCATGGGGCGACTGAACTCGTAGCGGTTGAACTCGGGTATGGCGCCCGGCAAGAGCGGGTAGCGGGTCGCCCGCTTGACGGCGTCGTCGGTGTATCCTGCAAGATAGAGCCCGGTCGCGCCGGCGGTGCACAGGACCATATCGGCCAGCTCCAGCGCGCGATCGCAGGCCAGGAGCGGATTGGCTTCGCCGGTGAGCGCCTCGCCCTCTTCCTCGTTCATGGCCACGATGTCCACGTACTCGCGAATGAACTCGCGCCAGAACTCGGGTCGCTCGGCGATGACGAAGCGTGTGCCCAGGGTGAGCACCACCGGCACGCCGCGCTCGCGCGCCAGCTCGATGGCCCGCATGGTAGCGTCGGGCATAGGGTCGCCCGGTTTGCAGCGCATGAGGTACGAAGAGACCACCAACGCCGAGGCGTCGTCGAAGACCGCGGGGGGCACGCTCGAAGGCGGGAGCGCGTTCATCTTGCCCTCGCTGATGGCGAAGGTTCGCTCGCCGTCGGGCGTCACCAGCGCGAAGCAGCGCCCGATGGGACCGAGCACCGGATGCAGGTGGTCGAGGTTCACCCGACTCGAGGTATTGGAGAGGTAGCGGTAGCCCGAGGTTCCGATGCGAATCTCTTCGCTCATGACGCCGAGCAAGATGGAGGCGTCGTCGGCCAGCAGCGAATAGTTGTGAAGCGTATTGCCCACGGTGCCGCCCGCGAATTCGTAGTGGATGCGCTTGTCGGTCAAAAGCTCGTCGTAGAGCTTCGCGGCTTGATCGTTGGGGATGACCGTGGAGGCGCCCTTGGGGAGCCCGTAGCGGCCAATGAGCTCCTCGGGCACTCGCGCGTCGATGTCGACCAGCGTCTGGTCGACCCCCACCACGTGCGTGCGCGCCTTCGGCGCCTCGAGGCCCGCCGCCTGCAGGAGCGGATCGCGCTCGTGCACGGGAAAGTAGTGCTTGTGCTTGCGGCGCCCGGGAAAACGCATGGTACTCCAGCAAGTATCACGTCCACGGCGGCAACGCGCGGCCCGCCCTGTTCGTTCGTGCGGTACGTGGGCACGCGGGATCGCGTTCGTCGGCAACGGTACAAGAACCAGGCATACTGGCGGCATGACGAGCAAGCCTTCGCCGACCCGCGAACTTGAGGAGCAGACCGCGCGCGCGTTGCGGCAGCTCGGAGCTCTGGCGCCGGAGATCGCCGGGTCGATGACGCCGCAGCGGGTCGGCGAAACACTCGTGCCCTGGCCCTTTCATGCGCTGGGCCGCGTGCGGCTGGTGCGACGCGAGGCCTCGGTGATCTTCGTCACCGAGGGGCTCTCCCACCCGTTTGATCCATCGGTACACGGGGAGGGGCACGCTTCTCTGGGCTTCGAGATCGGCATGGAGCTGCCGGCCTCCGAGGTGGGCGAGACGCCGAAGAAGCAAGCGGGCGCCTGGGTGGTGCCGGCGCTCCTGTGGCTTGGCAGCTGCTACGTGGTCGACAAATTCCGGCTCCTCGATCTCGTGGATCACTTCGGAATGGTGACCCAGATGCTCCCTCCGGAGCCGGCGCTCGCGCACTTGGTCATGGCCGACGGGAGCGTCGGCGCCTTGGCAGGAATGCCGCTCGCGCAGACCACCACCTTCGGGCGCGCAGCCCAACATCTCCTCTGGCAGGCAGGCGGCGAGGAAGCGCGAATGGTGATGCTCACGGCGCTGACGCCCGACGAGTGCACTTGGGTGCGGAGCGTGGACGACGGATCGCGCGCCATGGATCTGGCGCGCGCTCTGTGGGCGCGCGGGCACGGGCACCATACGCTGCCGCATCGCCCCTCGCTGCTGCGCCTGGATGAACCGAGGCAGGGACAAGACGGCAAGGCTCCATAGACCATTCCCCAGCCTTCAGCCGCTTGTGACGTTGTGCCATGGCCCCGTCCACGGTACCCTGCGCGAGCCGTGCACCACATTGCTCGCTGGGATCTGGACAAGACCTATCTGCGTACCGAATTCGCTACGCTGCGAGATCTCGTTCGTACGGCGCTGGAGCGGGCCGACGAGAAGCGCACCAACCCGGGCGCCATGACGCTGATGCGGGAGATGGCCCGGGCCGACAGCGAGATTCACATCCTCTCGGGCTCGCCGGAGCAGATGCGGCGGCGCCTGGAAGACAAGCTGCGCCTCGACGGCATCACCTGGACCAGCTTCACCCTCAAGCCCAACCTGCGGAACGCCCTTCGCCTGCGCTTTCGCGCCATCAAAGACCAGCTCGGCTACAAGCTCCCGATGCTGCTCGCCGCGCGCGCCGGCATCGCGGTGCCCGCCGGCGAGCCGCTGCCCCGCGAGACCCTCTTCGGCGACGACGCCGAGGCCGACGCCTTCGTCTACTCGGTGTATGCCGATTTCGTGAGCGGGCGTATCGGCGAGGAGACGCTGGTCGACGTGCTGGAGCGCGGCAACGCCTACGAAGACGTAGTGGAGGCGGCGCTGCACTCGGCCAAGAAGCTGGTGCGCGGCGACGCCGTCGAGCGCGTGCTCATTCACCTCGAGGGCCAGTCGCCGCCGGGTGATTTTCACATGTATGGTGCACGGGCTGTTCCCTTCTACAACTATCTGCAAGCGGCCTTCGTGGTCTTCGAAGACCAACGCATCTTCCCCGAGGCGGTGTTCCGAGTGGGCGCCGAGCTGGTGACGCAGCATCGCTTCGACGGCGACCAGCTGGCACGCAGCTACCGCGATCTGGTGCGCCGCGGCCACCTGCGCGGCACCCGCATCAAGGACCTGCAAGAGAGCGAAGACGCGGTTGCGCAAGTGGCCACCCCGAGCGAAGCCAAGGCCCTGCGGGTGATGCTCGATCGCCTGCCGGCGCTCTCGGAAGAGGCCCGCGGCACCTTCGACGCGCGCCTCGACACCCCTGTGCCCGACTACGTTTCGCTGGTGGGCAAGCACAACAAGCGGCGCAAGAAAGCCTGAACGAGATGCTCGAACTGAAGATTCAAGGCATGAGCTGCCAGGGGTGCGTGGCGCGGGTGAAGAAGACCCTCGAGGGCATCGAGGGGGTGCACGTAGAGGCGGTCGAAGTGGGGAGCGCCAGGGTGCGCCTCGCCCCCGAAGTGACCCCTGCGCAGGTGCTCCTGGCGCTCGACGACGCCGGATACGACGCCGCGGCGTCTCCCGCGTGACGCAGAGCCCGCCGGGTGCCGGTCTCGCACCTGCCGGCAACGGCAACCTGATCCGCGGGCGGCTCACCATCGGCGGCATGACTTGCGCGGCCTGCCAGAGCCACGTGCAGCGGGCCCTGGAGCGCACCCCGGGCGTGGCCCACGCAGCGGTGAGCCTCATGACCAACTCGGCGGTGGTCGACTTCGACCCCGCAAACGCCGACCTCGCGGCCATCACCGCGCGGGTGACCAAGGCCGGCTACGAGGCTTCGCTCCCGGCCAGCGACGACGCCATCGACGCCCAGAAGGCCGAGGAGCAGCGCGAGGGCGGCGCGTATCGAACGCTGCGCTGGAAGACCGCGGCGGCGCTGGCGGGCGCTTCCGCAGTCATGGTGGTGTCGATGCGCGAGATGGGCGCGACCCTGAGCGCGCACGCCGCGATGGCGGCGCCGATGTCGCCAACCCTCGCCTGGGCGCTGGGCGCGGCGACGTTGGCCGTGATGGCGGTGTGCGGCGGAGACTTCTACCTGCGCGCCGCCAAAGCAGCGCGGGCCGGCCAAAGCGACATGAACACGCTGGTGGCGCTCGGCACCCTGGCCGCCTTCGGCTACTCCGTTTTCGCCGTCCTGGCGCCGCACGTGTTTCACCGCAGCGGCGTCACGCCCAGCGTGTACTTCGAGACGGCGGCGTTTATCGTGGCCTTCGTGCTGCTCGGTCACCTGCTCGAAGCGCGAGCGAAGCAGCGCACCACGCTGGCGCTGCGCGATCTGGCGTCGCTGCGTCCGGCCCGCGCGCGGGTGGTGCTGCCCAGCGGCGACGAGGTGGAGATCGCCGCCGAAGAGGTGCTGGTGGGCGAGAGCGTGCGCCTGCGGCCGGGCGAGCGCGTGGCAGTCGATGGCCGGGTGGTCGAGGGCGAGAGCGAGATCGACGAGTCGATGCTCACCGGGGAACCGGTGCCGGTGCGGAAGCGAATCGGCGACGCGGTGTTCGGTGGCACGTCCAACGCGAGCGGCACCCTTGTCGTGGAGACCACCCGCATCGCCAAAGAGAGCGCGCTCGCCCAGGTGGTGCAGCTGCTGCGCGACGCGCAGAGCTCCCGCGCGCCCATGCAGAAGCTCGCCGATCGGGTGAGCGCGGTCTTCGTCCCTGCCATGGTGCTCGCAGCGCTGGCAACGGTGGCCCTGTGGGTGCTCTTCGGCGAGCCGTGGCTGCGCGGCGTGGCCGCCGGCGTGGCGGTGGTAGTGGTGGCGTGCCCCTGCGCCATGGGCCTGGCCACCCCCACGGCGGTCATGGTGGCCACCGGGCGCGCGGCGCGCATGGGCGTGCTCTTGCGAGGCGGCGAGCCGTTGGAGCTTGCCGCCACCGTGAGCACGGTGGTGTTCGACAAGACCGGCACCCTCACCGAGGGGCGGCCCACGGTCGCGACCTTCGAGGCGAACGCAGGAGGGAGCGCCGACGTGGTACTGCAGTATACACGCAGTGTGGAGGTGGCTTCGGAGCATCCGCTGGCGCGCGCCCTGGTCGCCTTTGCCAAAGGCCGCAACGCGGAGCCGATGCCGATGACGGCCTTCTCGGCGGTGAGCGGCGGCGGCGCCGAGGCCACCGTCGACGGGCACCGGGTGCTGGTGGGCAGCCGCGCCTTCTTGCAAGAACGGGGCATCGAGGCGCCCGCGTACGAGAGCGACGCCACCGTGGTGTGGACGGCGGTAGACGGCGCCTGGGCTGGCCGCTTCGACCTCGAAGACGCGGTGCGGCCCGAGGCCAAAGACGCCATCACCGCGCTTCGCGCAGCGGGCATCGAAGTGCACCTGCTCACCGGCGACAGCGAAGGCGCGGCACGGCGGGTCGCCGCTGCGGTGGGCATCGAGCATGTGCACGCCCGCGCAAGGCCGGAAGACAAGCTCGCGGCCATTCGCCAGTTGCGCAAAGGCGGCTCCGTGGTCGCCATGGTGGGCGACGGCATCAACGACGCGCCGGCGCTCGCGGAAGCGCAGCTTGGTATCGCCATCGGCAGTGGTAGCGATCTCGCCATTGCGGCCGCCGGCGCCACCCTGCTCCGTCCCGATCTGCGGCTCCTGGCGCAGCTCTTCGATCTCTCGCGCGCCACCCGCCGCACCATGCGCCAGAACCTCTTCTGGGCCTTCGGCTACAACGTGGTGGCCATTCCGGTGGCGGCCGGCGCCCTCTGGCACTGGGGTATCCTGCTCTCGCCCATGCTTGCTTCGGCCACCATGGCGCTCTCCTCGGTGAGCGTCGTCACCAATAGCTTGCGCCTGGGGCTCTGGCGCCCCGCTCGTTGAAGGTCACTGCCGTCCCAGCAGCTCCAGCTTCGCGCGGGCGGCCTTGGTGAGCCCGCGCACCACGATAGCGAGAGAGCGCTCGATGCAGGCCCGGAGCTCGGCGTCGCGAAGCCCTGGCTTGGCGAAGTGCTGAATCCACTTCATGCCGCGCGAGGCCAGGTACGGCGCGGGCCGAAGCCCCGGCAGCTCGCGCAGCCGGTAAAACTCCACCTCGCTCACCTTGAACGTGAACGCCGGTATGTCGACCTCCCAGCCGCCCACCACGAAGACCTTGCCGCCGATCTTCCACACATGCGAGCCGCCCCACTGCGTCACGTAGGTGGCGCCGCGCAGAGATTTGCAGAATGCGTTGAGCTGCTCGTAGGTCACGCCCCGAGCTGGTTAGCACACGCACCAAGTAGCGGGGCCGTCAGCGACAGGAGCAGGTGAGCTTGGCGCCGACGCTGGGCTTCTGGGCGCACGCGCTGGTGGGGCTCCGGGGCTCGTCGCACGCCGTGGTGGTGTTGCACGACGTGCCGTCGGCGCGCGTGAACTCGATGCTGCCTCGACCTTCGCAGGTGAGGCCCAGCGCTCCGCACACGTCGTCGCACGAGGTCGACGTGGTGAGCGTCTTCTCGACGGTGCGGAGCGGCGTGATGAGGCAGCAGCACGAAGCGGTGGTGCCCACGCTGGTGGGCGCGGAGCGGAGCACCTCTTGGCACGTCGTGATCACCCGCGTCTCGTACTTGGGTAGCGAGAGGTCGACGCGATCGGTGATCATCCCCGCGTACGAAACGCCGTCGGAGGTCTTGCAGGCGGTAGAGCAGGTGGTGCCCTTCGACTTGCAGAAGGTGTCGCACGAGCTCCCCACCTGCGGCACGTTCACCGGCTGCGGCGACAGCGTCGGCCCGGCGTCGACCGCGGCGTCGACCTGTTCTGGGGGGGCCGCATCCACCTCGCCCGCGTCGGTGGTGGAATCTGCGCCGCGCGCTGGCTCGCTGGTGGAGGAGCACGCGATGCTCGACGACGCGATGATGGCAAGGCACAGAAGCGAACGAAGGGGCATGGGCGAAGCTCCGGAAAAGCGAGGAAGGGAAGCGTGTGTCCAATGGACGACGCGTCGGGATCGCTATTCACGGAGACGTGGCGCTTTGGGTGCCGTTGTTGGCGCCGCCCGCCGCGCTCTCACGAGCGCACTCACGCCGCCGCAGGACACCCGAGCTTGACGCGAAGATCGGACACCGGTGTTGCCCAGTGCTCCTCCCAGCGGAACGTGGGCAAGAACGCGGTGGCCTTGCCGCGGCGAAACGCCTGGCGAAGCGCCGCGAGCTGCCCCCGATAGCGGAGAGCCCAGCGCAAGCTGCCGAGCGCCGCGATCAGGGCCGACCCCGGCGCCCGGGTTTGCGCGTAGGTAAAGGCCTGCAGCAAGATCTCGCCGCGCACGTCGGGCGCGTAGCCGGTGAGCACGTGCCACAGATCGTGGGTCTGCCGCATGCGCAGCATCACGTAGGCGGCGCGGGGATCGCCCACGTCGGGGAGCGTTTCGAAGGCCTCGGGGGTGATGTCGTTGCTCCGCAGAAAGCGCAAGTACTCGCGGCCGAGCGTACCGTTCGGCAAGCGCTCGAGCGCGTCCCAGTCGATGCTCGCGCGGTCGATGCGCGGCTGCTCGGTGAGCAGCGCCTGACCTTCCGGCGACCCCGCGAGGCGGATTCCGGCACGGGCCACCGCCCCCACATTCATGGCCTGGAGGAGCAGGAGCACCTGGTCGAGGCGACCGGGATCGCGCGCCAGCGACGCGAGTGAGCGCACCACCGTGCGAGCGCGGGCAGTGAGCGGTGGGATGGAAACGGAAAACGGCGCGGCAGCGGGGTTCATGACGGCCTCCATATTGTCAACGTTGACAATAGCTCCTACGACGATGTTGTCAAGCTTGCCAATGAATTCTACACTCGGTGCATGGTCCGTCCCCGAGCCCCGGCCGTTCTCCCAAAGCGCACCCGTCGCTCGCCGGAAGAAGCGCGCGCCACCATCCTCGACGCCGCGGAGCGGGTGTTCACGGAGCAGTTGCCCGACGTGGTGGGTTTGAAAGACGTCGCCCGCGCGGCCGGCGTGAGCCACGCCCTCGTGACCCACTACTTCGGCACCTACGCCAAGCTGGTAGAGACCACCTTGGAGCGGCGCTTCGAGCGCCTGCGTGCCTCGCTGGTGACAGAGATCGTCTCGGTCATCGCCAGCGCCGATACAGGCGCCATGCTGGACGCCTACCGGAAAACGGTGGCGAGTACCGCCGCCGATCCGCTCACCATCCGCCTCGCCACCTGGGCCGTGCTCAGCGGACGTTCCGGCGAGCAAGACTTCTTCTCCCATCGCGTGCAGGGCCTTCGACTCCTCGCCGATGCGCTCGAGGCCCGCTCCGACGCGACGCGCGAGGACCTGGAGTTCGCCCTTGTGGCGTCGCTGGGCATCACCGCGGTGTGGGCGCTGGGCCGAAAACCGCTCGCAGGAGCCCTGGGAAAGAAGGCGTCGGCAGAGCTCGACGCGCGGATCGAATCCAAGACCAAGGCCATGATCGAGGGCTACCTGCGGCGCCCGCGGGGGTGAACAGCGATTGCCACCGGTTCTTGCCGATGGGCAAGCAAGATCCAGTGTAGAAGCGTCTCCCATGATTCCCTGGGAGCAACTGGGTCTGGTGTCGCTCCCGACGGGAGAAGAGCTCACGCTGCGGCGAAAGAGCGAAGAGTACTCGGTGAGCGTCAACGACGTGGTGCTCATGAACAGCAGCGCCCACTACTCCGAAGAGCAGCTTGCGATACTGGGCTGCGCCCACCTCGAGGCGCATCCCAAGGCGCGCGTTCTGGTGGGTGGTCTGGGCATGGGATACACCCTGCGCGCGGCCCTCGACATCCTTCCCAAAGACGCCACGGTCGAGGTGGCAGAGCTGCTCCCCGAGGTGGTGGAGTGGAACCGCGGGCCCCTGGGCCACCTCGCCGGACACCCACTCGACGATCCGCGCACCTGGGTACGTACCGAAGACGTGCGGCGCACGCTGGAGAGCGCGCACGACGCCTACGACGCCATTCTTCTCGACGTCGACAACGGCCCACTGGCCTTCACCGCCCAGTCGAACGATGCACTCTACACCGATGCCGGACTCCAGTCGGTTGCCCAGGCCCTTCGGCCGCGGGGCGTGCTCTCGCTGTGGTCCACTTACGACGACGGTACCTTCACCAAGCGCCTGCGCCGCGGTGGCTTCCATGCCCGGAAAAAGCGGGTGCCGGCGCGGGTAGGTGGAAACTACATTCACGTGCTCTGGCTCGCCACCAAGACCTGAACGTCGCGCGCCGCTGCGTTGCGCCGGGCCCGGGCTCGGGCGCAAGCAAATTTGTCGATTCAGCCGCCGAACCATCGCTTGAGCGACGATGCGACCTACTTGTTTGCGACCGGGCGCTTACGGAGTATGTCGAGCCCATGGAAAGCTTCCGGGAAGCGCTCGACCGTCTCGTGAACCAGCTCAACCGCGATGTACTCGCGACCATCGAGGCCATCACCCTCACGGAGCTGAGCGCGGTCGTCGGCGAGGCGCGCGCCACCGAGCAAGGCCCGAAGGCCGTCGTGGCCCGAGGTCGCAAGCGCCAGCCGAGCGCGGCAACGGCAACGGCAACGGCAACGGCAACGGCAACGGCAACGGCAACGATGCCCAAGCCGCCCCGCACCCCGCGCCCCAAGAAGCAGCCCAAGCCGCCGCCGCCGCCCGCGCCGGTGGTGAGCGCGGCGCAGCTCGAGGCAGCGGTGGCCTTCGCGGTGAGCCGCGGGAGCAAGGGGGTCATCGCGCGCCAGCTCGACGCACACCTGGTGGCGCAGGGCTTTGCCAGCGGCGCCAACGTGCTCGGGCTTCTCGCGGAGCGCAACCTGGTGCGCGACGCGGGCTTCCGGCGCGCCACCGGCAACGGCAACGCCACCGAGCCGGTGTTCGTAGCCATCGCGCGGTAGCGACCCGTCCCTCGCGGCGCGCTGGCAGATGAGGCGCGCGAAGTCCTTGCGTCCTTCGCCGCCCCGTGCACACTCGCGCATCGCGATGCGACGCACGGCGCTCGTTCTTCTCCCACTCTTGCTCTTGTCGCGGACGGCCTCGGCAACCCCCACCGCCAAGCTCACCTATGTGCGGGGCGAAGGCGCCGGCGCGTGTGCCGACGAGTCTGCGCTGCGGCAAGCGGTGGCGGCGCGGCTCGGCTACGATCCCTTCCGACCGGTGGCCGAGAACGCGGTCTCGGTCGACGTGCGCCGGGTGGGGCCGCGCTACGTGGCTCACGTGAAGCTCATCGACGCCGACAGCAAGGAGCGCGGCGATCGCGAGCTCCAGTCGAAGAGCGACGACTGCGGCGATCTCACCTCTACCCTGGCGCTCACCATCAGCATCGCGCTCGATCCCCTGAGCCTCACGCGGCCGCCCCCGGATCCGCCGCCGGTCCCGCCCCCGGATCCGCCGCCGGTCCCACCCCCGGTCCCGCCGGCCCCGCCTTCGGATCCGGCGCCTCGGTCGCGCCCCACCACACCGAGCGCCTTCGAGGCCGGCCTCGCGCTCCACATGGCCATCGGCGCCGCCCCCGCGGTGGCCTTCGGTCCCGACCTGTTCGGTGCGTTCCGCTACGGGGCATTCCAGGCAGAGATCACCGGGCGCTTCGATGCCCAGGCCTCGCGCTCCACCAGCGAGGGCGGTGTGGTGGCCACCTCGCTCCTCACGGTGGGCCTCGCTCCCTGCTTTCGCGTGTCGATCCTCGCGCTCTGCGCGCACGGCGTCATCGGATCGCTGGTGGCCGAGACGCGCGAGGTCACCAGGCCCGGCTCCGACGGCGTGCTCTACCTCTCGGTGGGCGGCCGCATCGCCGCCAGCATTCCCCTCTTCAAGAACCTCACCCTTCGCCCGTTTGCAGAGCTGGCGGTGCCGCTCTTGCCCTACGAGTTTCGGCTGAACGGCCGCAGCATCTACGCGCTCTCCCCGGTGTCGGCGACTTTCGGCGTGGGCCCCTCCGTGGTTTTCTGAATGTTTTCGGACTTCTTCGGCGGCCCACCGATTCTTTGACGATCGCGCGCCGCTGGACCCAAGTACTTTGCGAACCCAATGGCCGCGGCGCTCGTCGACATGTCCGAACGGGCCCGCTTCGATGCAATCTTCGAGGCGGAGCTCGCCTACGTGTGGACTTCGCTTCGCCGTCTGGGCGTCCAGGAGCGCGACCTCGAAGACCTCAGCCACGACGTGTTCCTCGAAGTCTACCGGCGCATCGGCACCTACGACGTCGCGCGCCCGATACGCCCTTGGCTCTTCGCCTTCGCCTTTCGCTTCGCCTCCGACTACCGCCGACTGGCGCGCCATCGCCGCGAGGTCATGGGCACCGAGGCGGAAGAGAGCGACCCCCAGCCCACTGCCGACCGGCTCCTCCAGATGAAACAGAACCAGCACCTCGTCGAGCGCGCCATCGGGAAAATCGACCCCGACCGACAAGCCGTCTTCATTCTGCACGAGCTCGACGAGACGCCGATGGCGGAGATCGCCGCGGCCCTGGATATCCCCGTGAACACCGCCTATTCGCGGCTGCGGCTCGCTCGCGACGAGTTCCGCGATGCCGTCAAGCGCGAGAGCCGAAAGGAGACCCGCCCGTGATCGAGCCGCTCGACGACGATCTCGCTGCGCTCCTGCAAGATGCCAAGACCATCGCGGCGCCCGACGATGCCAAGGCGCGGGTGCACGCCCGCCTCGCGTTGGCGCTGCCTCCGCCCGGAGGTGGTGGCAACACGTCGCCCCCGTCGCCCGCGGCTCCGTTGCCTGCGGGGTTTCCCGGGTGGGCGCTGGCGGCGGCGCTGGCGGTGGGGGCCGGTCTGGGGCTCGGGGGCTCGCTCCTGCTGCCCCCTCGCGAGCGTGTACTTTACATCGATCGACCTACCCTGCCTGCCCCTCCGGCAGCCGTCGCCGTCGCCCAGCCCTCGCCTTCGCCCTCGGGACTTCGGCTCGAAGACCTGCCGCGCGCACCGACCGCGACGCCAAGCGCCAGCGCCGCCAACGTTGCCCGCGGCGAAGACCTCGCCAAGGAGCGCGCGGTGCTCGACGTGGCACGGAGCGCACTCGGCCGCGGCGATGCCGCCAACACCCTGGTCGCCACCGGCGAGCACGAGCGGAAGTTCCCCCAGGGCGCGCTGGTCGAGGAGCGCGAGGCGTTGGCCATTCAGGCGCTGGCCATGCAAGGTCGGCGCACCGACGCGCAGGCGCGGGCCGATCGCTTCCGCAAGCGGTTTCCCCGGAGCATGCTGCTGCCGGCGGTCGACGCGGTGGTCGGCAGCGGCACCGACTCCCGGGAGCGCGACCTGTGAACGGGCTTGCGCCCGGGGCAAAGCGGTCCAAGATGCGCGCCATGCATCGGAGCCTGGGAAGAAGCGTCTTGGTCTGCGCTCTCGCGAGCGCGCTGGGCCTTGCGTGCGCAACGCGCGCCGTCGACCTGGGCGCCAACGACGCCGGCGGCAACGCGCCCATCCAAACCACGCCAGCGAAAGAGGCTGGGGCGCGGCTGTACGGCTGCGTCGACTGGCTCGACCTGGAGATCGCCTCGGTGCGCGGCGACGGCTGCGAGAACCCGGTGTGCCCGGCAACGCCGGAGGCCCCCGGCGCGCGCTACGCCATCGCCACCGCCAAGGACGTGGTGGCGGTTACCGCCAATCGCTGGATGTTCTGCGGGGTGCGACCCACGAGCACCCCCAGCGACGTGGTGGGCATGGAGTTCACGGCCGGTTGCCGCATCTACTTTCTCCGGCGCGACAACGACGGCAAGTTGGTGCGCGGCACCGAGGCCGCCTACCAGTCGAGCTTCGACATCGACATTCCCGACGAAGGCGCGGCCGCCATCGATCTGCACTTCGATCGCGACCACACCACCCGCTACACGCTGGCCTCTGCCCGCTGCCCCAGCAACTGGCTGCGCCTCGAGGCCGCAGACTCGGCCGAGAGCATTCCGCTGCGCCCGGTTGGCGCCGACGATCTGGTTCCGCCGGCATTCTGACCGATTTCGTGACGAACGCGCCTGCGCACGCCCAAGTGTGAGCATGGCATTCACCGCACGCGATCTTCATCCCCGCTACGTTCGCTTCGCTCGCGCTCTGGCGCTGGCCTCCACGCTGGCCCTGCCGGCCTGCTCCTCCGAGGCCCCGGCCTCGAGCTCGGGCGCCCCCGGCCAAGACGCCAGCACCGAAGAAAAGGACGCAGGAAGGTCCAGCGACGCGGCGGTGCGCGACGCGGCGCTGGCCGACGGGAGCGTCGAGCGCGACGGAAGTTCCGTGCAAGATGCATCGACAACCGACGCCGCGACCGAAGACAGCGGCGGCGGCGGTGGCGTGGGCCCGTTGCCGCCCCCGGAAATGCCGGCGTGATCCTCGAGCAGGAGTATCGAACGCTTCGCGAAGGAATTCGTCGCACCGGCGACGAGGCCGGAACACTCGACCCCTCGAGCTACGATCCGGCGGCGGTGCGACGAGCCCGCGCGCTGTGGCTCGACCGCACCCAGAACGAGTACCGCTCCACCTTCGTGTTCTCGGCGTTGGCCTCGCAATTGCTCACGGCCGGGGCCGCGCTCGAAGCCTCGGCCGTCACACTGCGCATGGCCCAAGACGAGCTCGTACACGCGGAGCGATGCGCGGGCGTAGCCCAGGCGCTGGGAGGCCAACCGCCCACGCTGCAGGCGAGCCGAGGTGTGGCAAGCATCGCGGCCCACGCCAGCGTGTCGCGCGAGGAGTGCGCCCTGCGCAATGTCATCTACACCACGTGTATTTCCGAGATGACCGCGGTGGCCCACCTGACGCTGAGCCTGGAGCGCGCGCGCGATCCATTCATGCGGCACCACATTCGGGCTCTCTTGGCCGACGAGACCCTCCATGGACGCTTCGGCTTCCTCTACCTGGAGACGTGGGGCGACTGGCTCGATGCTCGCCCCGAGGTGCGCGCCTCGCTCACGCGCTACCTACGGTTCGCGTTTGCAGTAGCAGAACGCGAGTTCTCCTGGCCGGCGTGGGCGCTGGGCAACGCAGACGACCATGCGCTCGGATACGTGGCCCCGCAGGAGATCGTCGAGATTCATCGCAACACCATGGAGCACGCAGTGGCGCCCGGCCTCGCGCGCTTCGGTCTCGACGCCGAGGCGGCCTACCGCACGCGCACCCTCACGCCCTGAGCCGAAGCTCAGGTCTCGACGGCGACGGTGAAGAGGCCGCCGATCTTGCCGCTGGGCAAGGTGCCGACGATATACACGGAGATGGCGCCGACGAGGTTCGTGCCCTGAGGGCGCCCCAGCCGGATGACGATGGGGTTCTTCAGGTTGGTGCGAACCGTGTCGAGCACCTTGGTCATCTGCTGGTGGTAGGCGAAGTTGTCGGCGTCCTCACCGACCACCGGCGCGAGCCGCGCGGCGAAGGTCTCGAAGGGCACCGTCTCCGACTTCAACTGCGACAGCGGCTTGTCGGCCATGGCGTCGCTATTGGTGACGGCGTTGAACGCGCGGTGAATGAAGGCCGCGTTGGCCGGCGCGGTGGCCACCTGGGTGGAGCGAATCCAAACGAGCGGGTGATCGCTCTCCGAGAGGTAGTAGACGCCGCTTGTCGTCTTCACGATGGCGTTCTTGATCTTGGTGTCCGTCGCCAGCACGATGGCGTCTTCCTGGACCACCGCCTCTTCGTCGTCGCCGGCCGGCTGGACGTCGGCAGTGCATGCACCGGTGAGAGCTGCGAGCGCGAGGAGGAGAACGAAACGCTTCATGGCGAATGTCCTACGTCATGGTCTGGGGTGGGGCAAGGTGTTCCTGGAGCTTTCGTGCGGACCGTGCGCGCCAACGATGTCGCCTCGCGCCCACGCTCAAGGGTTCGCGGCCCGCGTGATAGCCTCTTGCAATGCGTCGGCCTCTCCTCCTCGCCCTTACGATTCTTGCCGGTCTTGCCGCCCCCACCGCCCCCGAGGGCCCGGCCCTGGCGCAGCCACGCAACGCCGCGCCGAGTGGCAAGCGAGAGGTCTCTTCGGCCCTGGCCGAGGCCCGCGGCAAGCTCGAGACCACCGACTACGACAGCGCCGATGCGGCGCTCAAGGCCATCCGCGGCGCAGACCAGGCCGAGGCCCAGGTGCTTCTGGCCCGCAGCTACCTGGAGCGCGGCCGCTACGACGAGGCCGAAAAGACCCTCGCCTCGGTGACCACCGGCAGCGAAGCCGTGCGCGCGCTCGCTGCCACCGTGCGCGCACGCTCGCTCTTCGCCCGCGGCAAGGTGGCCGAAGCCATCAAGACCCTCGAAGGCGTGAAGGCCGGGAAGGGCGGCGAAGCCCGCCGCGCGCGCACGCTCCTCGGCGAGTATCTCATCTACGCCGGCAAGCGCGCCGACGCCGACGAGCCCTTGCACAAGGTCATCGACGACTACGCGGAAGTGGGCCAAGACGCCGACGGCCTCGCCGAGGTGGGGCGCGCCGCGCACCTGCTGCGGAGCGCGAAAGACGCCAACCAGGCCTTCAGTGAGAGCGAGGCCATCGACAAGACCCGCACCCAGACGCTCATGTACCGGTCTGAGCTCTTCCTCGAGAAGTTCGACGCAGGCCACGCCGAAGACGTCACCCGCGACGCCTTGAAGATCGCCCCCAAGCGAGCCGATGCGCTGCTCACCATGGCGCGCATCAAGCTCGATCAGGCGCTCGACTTCGACGCCGCCGAGGCGCTGCTCAAGGAGGCCCTGGCCATCAACCCCAAGCTGGCCGCGGTGTATGCCGTGCGCGCCGGCATCGCCCTGCGCGACATGGATCTGGCGGCCTCCGACAAGGCCATCGAGACCGGCCTCGCCATCAACCCCAGCGACCTGGAGCTCCTCTCCATGCGCGCCGCCACGCGCTTTCTCTCCGACGACAAGCCCGGCTTCGAGGCGGCCAAGAAAGAAGTCTTCACCCGCAACCCGGAGTACGCACGCTTTTACTCCATCGTGGGCGAGTTCGCTGAGTGGGAGCACCGCTACGACGACATCGTGAGCATGATGAAAGAGGCCACCAAAGTCGACCCCGACGACGGCCGGGCCTGGGCCCAGCTGGGTCTCACCTCGATGCGCAACGGGCAAGAAGACGACGGCCTCAAGGCGCTGAACACCGCGTGGTCCAAGGACCGCTACAACGTCATGGTGTACAATACACTCAATCTCTACGAGAAGGTGATTCCCACCAACTACGAGACGGTCGAGGTGGGCACCTTCAAGATTCGCTACCCCAAGAGCGAGAAGAAGGTGCTCGATCGCTACGTGCCGCGGCTGGCCGGCGAGGCCTTGGCCAGCATGAAGGCGCGCTACGGCTTCGTGCCCAAGCTGCCCACCCAGGTGGAGCTGTACGAGACCCGCGAGAACTTCAGCGTGCGCACCAGCGGCCTGCCCAACATCGGCATCCAAGGCGTGTGCTTCGGCCGGGTGGTGGCGGCCATGAGCCCCAAGAGCGAGCCCTTCAACTGGGGTAACGTTTTGTGGCACGAGCTGGGCCACGTGTTCGCCATCCAGCTCTCCAAAAACCACGTGCCGCGCTGGTTCACCGAGGGGCTCTCGGAGTACGAGACCATCGCGCGGCGCCCGGAGTGGAACCGCGAGCTCGACCCGCAGCTCTACATGGCGCTCACCCAGAACACGTTGCCCACGGCGGTCGACATGAACCGCGCCTTCACCCACGCCAGCGACGGCCTCGACGTGACGGTGGCCTACTACGCCTCCAGCCAGATGATGGTCTTCACGGTGGAGCGCTTCGGCATGCAGCGGGTGGTCAAAGCCCTGCAACTGTGGGGCGAGGGCAAGCGCACCCCCGAGGTCATCGAGAAGGCCTTCGGCGTGCCGCCCGCCACCTACGACAGCGAGTTTCGCGCCTGGGAGCTCAATCGCCTGCGCCGCTACAAGGGGCAGTTCATCTTCTCCGATCGCGCGCGCTCTCCCGAAGACGCCAAACTTCGGGTGCAGGGTGCACCCAACGACGCCAAGACCCACGCCGAGTACGCGCTGTCGCTGGCCCGGGCCCACAAGATCGAAGAAGCCAAGAAGGAGATCGAGGTCGCCCTGGGCCTCGACCCCAAGCTCATGAGTGCCCACTACATGGCCGCCAAGATTTCCATGGCCGAGAAGAACGCGGGCGAAGCCGAGAAGCATTTGCAGACCATCCGCAGCGCGGGCGGCGACGGTTACTTCGTGCAGACGGCGCTGGCCGACGTGTACGAGGCCCAGAAGAACGACAAGGGCTTCCGCTTCTCGCTGGAGGCCGCGCACCGCTGGGACCCCAGCCAGTCGGAGCCGCTGCAGGGCCTGTTCGACATCGCGGTGGAAGAGAAGCGCGAAGACGACCAGCTCGACATCCTGCGCAAGCTGGCGCCCCTCGACCAGCACAACCGCCGGGTGTGGCGCGGGCTCATGGTGCGCCTGGTGGCCAAGAAGCAGTGGGAAGAGGCGCGGCGTGCGTGCGAGTCGACGCTGTACGTCGACGTGGAGAACGCCGAGATTCACAACCTGTGCGCCGCCACCTACGACGAGCTGGGCTTGGGCGACGCCGCGCTGTTCGAGGCCGAGAGCGCCCTCGCTTCTACGCCGAAGCCCAAGGAGGCGGCCGACGCCCACCTGCGCATGGCCAAGATTTACAGCGCCCGCAAGAACACCGCCGAGGCCAAGCGCCACGAGGATGCGGCCCGTGCCGCCGCAGCGACCGCAGAGACCAAGAAGCCCTGAACAGCGGAGATCACGGTCTTCCGTTTCGGAACGCGCGTGATACAAGGGGCCATGAAAGCCATCCCGCTCGAGCTCATCCAGCGGCTCCCGAAGACAGATCTCCACGTTCACCTCGACGGCTCGCTCCGCCTCTCCACCATCCTAGAGCTGGGGCAGAAGCAAAAGGTGGCCCTGCCCGCCAGCGACGAAGACGGCCTGCGCGCGGCCATGAACCTGGGTCAGAACTGCGGCTCGCTGGTGGAGTACCTCAAGGCCTTCGACGTGACCCTCAAGGTCATGCAAACGGCCGACGCGTTGACCCGCATCGCCTACGAGCTGGCTGAAGACGCGTCCAAAGAGAGTGTACGATACATGGAAGTGCGTTACGCGCCGATGCTCCACACCCGCAAGGGCTTGAAGCTGACGGCGGTGGTGGAGGCGGTGCTCGAAGGCCTGCGCGCGGCGCAAGACAAGTTCGGCATCGAATCGGCGGTCATCATCTGCGGCATCCGCAACGTCTCGGCGGAAAGCTCGCTGGAGATGGCCGAGCTGGCGGTGGCCTACAAGGGCCGGGGCGTGGTGGGCTTCGACCTGGCCGGCGCCGAGTACGACCACCCGGCCAAGCACCATCGCGCCGCCTTTCAGCTGGTGCGCGACAACAACATCAACGTCACCATTCACGCCGGCGAGGCCTACGGCCCCGAGTCCATCGCCCAGGCCATTCATGTGTGCGGCGCGCACCGCATCGGCCACGGCTGCCGGCTGCGCGAGAACGGCGACTTACTGCACTACCTCAACGACCACCGCATCGCCCTCGAGTGCTGCCCGTCGTCGAACGTGCAAACCGGCGCCATTCGCGACATGAAGGCGCACCCCATCAAGCTCTACAAGAACCTGGGCTTGCGGGTCACCGTCAACACCGACAACCGCCTGGTCACCGACACCACGGTCTCCAAGGAGCTCTGGCTCTGCCACCGGGACATGGACTTCAGCCTGGAAGACCTGAAGGCGGTCATCCTCAGCGGCTTCAAGAGCGCCTTCCTCCCCTTCCACGTGAAGCAGCAATACCTTCGCCGGGTGAGCGAGGAGCTGTCGGCCTTCACCGACGAGTCGCTCCCCTCCATCCCGGTGCCCCCCAGCACGAGCTCGGTAATGTAGTCTACACGCGTTCTACTTCCCGCACGAAGGGTTGCAGGCCTCGGTATCGCCGCACAGCTTGCCGTCGAGGCACCGGCGGCATGCGTCGGTGATGCGGGGCTGCTGACACGCCGCCACGAAAGATTGCTTCTGCTTGTCTGTCGCGTTCTTGCACGCCGCGTACTGCGCGCTGAGGTCTTCGCACGACGGCCCAGCCGGATACTCGGGCTCGCCGATTCTCGTTCCGCCGTCGCTACGACCCGCGCTGCACGCCATGGTCATCGCCAGGCCCAGCGCTGCGATTGCCCCCCACGTCTTCGTCACCGACATCGCGTCTCTCCTCCTCGTCGTTCATCGACAGCCCCAGAGTAGCAGGCGTCGTGCCATCGTGGATGTGCCTGCGAACCCCGCGATTCGTGCGGCGCGACGCTGAAGCCCCCACGACATCGGGATCAGACCACGACAAAGCCGCGCTCGAAGACGCCAAGCGGAGCGTGCGCGCTCCGGTCCGCCTCCGTTGCATTGCGCCGCGCCCTCGTAGGTCACCTGGCAAAAATACCGATGGCGAAATCCTGCGCGGGCGCCTGCGCCTCCCAGGCCACGACGAGCCGCAGCGTCGGATCGTCCTCGAGCACCGAGCCGAGATACGCAAGTCCCGCGGGCGAGCTGTTTGAATCGGAGACGATGCGACCGATATTCTGCGACTCGCTGAGCTCGTAGGCGAGCGCCTGTTCGAGCGCCGATTCCCCCGCGAAACTGCCGTCGGGACCGTAGTCGGGTTCGTACTCGGGCGCGCCTCCCTCGAACAATGCCCCCGCGATCGTGGCGATGGCTGCTTCGATGGTGGTCGCGCTCCCGATCTCCTCCGGACCCTCGCCTCGGTCCGCGAAGATCACGAGATCAAGCGAGACCTCGAGAACCGCCGGCTCCAGGCCCGTGAGCTTGACAAGGTTGGCAGGATTCATGCCGGCAAGGTAACGCGTTCGCCCCACCGCCATCAAGCACCGAGCCCGCACGACCCAATCCAACTGCGCGACATGCGTATGTTGCAGCGCACCTGCCCTGAGCGCGCGAGGCGGTCAAAGAGCGCCGGCGTCGCCCGCTGCGGCGGCCTCCGGAACCCACTTGAAGAGGGCGCCGTCGCGCTGGCCGCCGGCGTAGAGCTCGTTGCGGTACACCGACAGCGGCGCGCTGCAGAAGTAGTCGTCGAGGACGAAGGGCGACTTCTTGTCGCCAATCTCCGCGAGCACCCGCGGCTCGGCACCGTCGACCCGCACCAGGGAGCGCTCGGTGAGCACCACAAGGGCGTCGCGATAGCGAACGATGTCGGTGGGCCTACCGGCGCCGGCGGGCATCGCGATCTCCTTCCAGTGATCGCCGTCCTCGGTGACGCGCAGCTTCATATCGCGGCCAGCAAGGCCGAAGGCGAGCCAGTAGAGCTTGCCGCGATCGGCGTACCAGCGCACGGTCATGGCGCCGCCGATGCCGGGTACCGCCACCGGATGCGTATCGCCCGGCTCGACGACGTCGCGCCCCTCGGGCGGCGCAAATACCACGTACGAGTTGGGGTCGCGGCCGTCGTAGTCTTGTATGCCAGCGTATAGCCGCCCCTTGAAGCGCGTAAGGAAAGTGAGCCGCCACACGCCATTCTGGTAGGGCGTGGGATATCCCAATACGTAGTTCCACCGGGCAAGATCGGGCGTTGCCATGTGCAGCGCGCCCGGCGAAGGCCCGCTCCAGGCGCGCTCTTTGGGCGGTACCGAACCGGTCGCGGCGTAGAGGTGCCCGCGATAGCGAATGGCATCGATAACGTGATACGCGCGCGGGAGCACCGCGGCGCCGCCCCAAGCCGCCGTCGCTCCGCCGGGCGGTTTCCCGGGCACCTTCTCGACGTGACCCACGCTCACGACGTCCGGCGGCGCCGGGGGCCGATAGTGCGGATACCGCGGGGACGCGAAATGGCCATCTTCGGCGGACACGAACACGTATCCCTCGGTGCCGTACTCGGCGAGCCCCAACCCGTTGTAGGGCGGATCGGCGTCCGGCACGTAGAGCCGTCCGTCGATGGAGTGCACACGCAAGAAGCCTTGCCCGGCGCCGCCGCCCTTGGTGGGCTCGCCCGGCCGGTTCCAGTCGAAGGCCACCGCGAACGGCTTGGGCTGGTCGGGCTGGTAGCGCGTAATGGTGGCGCCGTCGATGCCCAGCGGCTGCCGCGCGTGCGCCGCGTAGAGCGCGTCTTTGTGCACCGTGAGATCGCAAATGCGCTGCAGCGCCATGGGCGCTTGGCCCACGCGGACGAACGCGCCGCCGCGGCCGACGGAACCCTCGCCCGGGGTCTCGCCATCGTCGTTCCCGTCGGCTTCTCCTACCGGCGCTGCAGCCGCGGCATCGGTCGCAGCGTCGCTTGTGGCCGAAGCGAGAGGGCCCGCGTCGACGGTGGCTGCCGCGCCTAGCGGGGGCGCCGCCTCGGGTGGGGGCTCGGCGGTACCTCGGGTACGCGACGGCGTGCACGCGGTGAGCGCCAGCGTCAGGGCGATCGTCGTTCTCATGTGCTTACGTCGACGACCCCCGCCCGAGTGTGACCGCTACGGTATCAGGGGGCGCACACCGCAAAGTCGACGAGCGCGGTGCTCGGGCCGCACTTGAACCCCGACGTGGTGCACTCGTCGGGCGATGCAGACTCATCGCAGAGGCGAATGCGCTCTTCGCCGCCACTGCTGCCGGCGCACTGACCCTGGGGCACGCACGCGGTGCGCACGTAGCGGGCGAACGACCCCTGGGGGCTCTGGCGAAAGGCGCAGCACACCTGGTTGCCGGGGCAGTCTTGGCTGTCGTCGCAGACGATAGGCACCACATACTGGCCGACGCAGGCGGCAGCGTTGGGCTGGCACGCGTACTTGGAGAAGCGCGCGTTGCCGGGGTCGCGCTCGGCGCAGCAAACGCCGCCCGCTGCGCAGTAGGTGTCGACGCCCTTGTCGTTCTTTCCGCAGAATACGCGGCCTTTGTCGTCATTGGGCGGAACGTTCACGTCGCGCGGAGGGTCAACCACGTCGACGATGGGTCCCGCGTCCACGCTGCCGCTCGACGAGCTGCCGCTACCGGAAGCGCCGCTGCTGCTGGAAGAGCTCTGGTTGGTGCGCGCCGGCGGAGCGCCGAAGAGATCCGGCTCCGTTGCGCCGCTGCACGCGCCGGAGAGCACCGCGCCGAGGAGCGCCAGCGTCGAACAAACCAGGATACGCGCGGTCTTCATGGGAAGCGCATTGTGACCCTTTCCGGCAGGCCCCGCTGCTACATTCGCGAGGGCACGACAGGCTTGGTCGTGCTATGTGGCCCTCCCCCGTACGTTCGAACAGTTACCCGGAAGTTTTTTGCTGACAATGAAGCCCCCGGATCAGCCCCAAGAGGCGCCCCAGTCCCCAGAGGCGCGATTGTCCCTCGACAGGGCGATGGACGCCCTCGAATTCGCGGCGCACGTTGCCGAAGCGGGGCAAGTCGCCGACCCGGGCTTGCGGATGACGCGCGAAGACTTCCTGGCGGCCGCCAACCTCGATCCCAAGGCCGTTCGGGCGCGGCTCGACCGGGTCATCATGGGAAGCGACCCGGAGTCTGGGCTCGATGCGCTCCTGGTCACCGGCGCGCTCGACGCGCTCTTTCCCGAGGTCCACGCCATGGTGGGCTTCGGCGACGGCGAGTGGCGCCACAAGGACGTGTGGAAGCACACCAAGCAGGTGGTGCGCCAGGCGGTGCCGCGCATCGAGGTGCGATGGGCTGCGCTGTTCCACGACATCGGCAAGATCAAGACGCGCAGCATCAGCCCCGACGGCAAAGTGCACTTTCTCGGTCATGCCGAGGTTGGCGCCCGCATGTTCGACAAGCTCAATCGCCGGGTCACCATCTTCAACTACGAAGAGGCGCTGCGCAGCACCGTGCGCTTCCTGGTGCTTCACCACCTGCGCGCCAACCAGTACGACCCGGCCTGGACCGACAGCGCGGTGCGCAGGTTCGCCCGCGAGCTGGGCACGCACCTGGAAGACCTGCTTTGCCTGGCCCGCGCCGACATCACCACCAAGCGCCCAGAGAAGAAGCGCAGGGGCCTTTCGCAAATCGACGAGCTGGCGGCGCGCATCACCGAGCTGGCGGCGGAAGACGCCAAGGTTCCGCCGCTGCCGTCTGGCGTCGGCGACGACATGATGAAGACCTTCGGCATCCCGCCCTCGCGTCTCATCGGCGAGATCAAGCGAGCCCTCGAGGCGAGCATCGCGAGCGGCGAGATCGAATCGCACCGCGAGAGCGCCTACTACGTCGAGTTCGTGGGCTCCAACAAAGCCCGCTTCGGAATCTGACTACACCTCGTCGAGGGCCGCGCGCACCTTCTGGCTCAGCGCCTGGCGATCGAACGGCTTTCGTAGCAGGCGATGCGCGGGAATGGCGTGGCGCTCGATGGACTCCTCGCTGTAGCCAGACATGAAGAGCACCTTGAGGTGCGGTCGAACCTTGGCAAGACGCTCGGCGAGCTGGATGCCGCTCATTCCCGGCATCACCACGTCGGTCAAGACCAGGTCGATGCCAACGCCCTGCTCTTCGCAGAGCGAGAGGGCCTCGCCGGGACTGGTTGCAAGCTGCACCTTGTAGCCGGCCGACTCGAGCACACGGCGAATGACGTTGCGCAGCGCCGGCTCGTCCTCCACCACCAGAATCGACTCGGTGGCCGCCGCCACGCGCGCCGAAGGCGCCTTGGGTATGCGCGGCTGCGAGGCCTCACCGAGGCGAGGAAGCACGATGCGAAAGGTGGCGCCGGCACCGAGAGCGCTGTCGACGGCGATGCCGCCGCCGCTCTGGCGAACGATGCCGTACACCATGGCCAGGCCGAGCCCGGTGCCCTTGCCCACCGCTTTGGTGGTGAAGAACGGCTCGAAGATGCGGGCGCGCGTATCCTCGTCCATGCCGGTGCCGGTGTCGGTGACGCGAAGCTCGACGTAGTCGCCGGGCGCGACATCGAGCGCCGAAGCGGCCATCGGCTCGAGCTCCACGTTGGCGGTGACGATGGTCACGCGGCCGCCGTCGGGCATGGCGTCGCGGGCGTTCACCACCAGGTTCATCAGAACCTGCTCCACTTGCCCGCGATCGGCCTTGGTCTCGAAGAGCTCGCGCGCGGGGAGGATCTCCAGGAGCACGTCTTCGCCGATGAGCCGGGTGAGCATCTTGCCCAGGCTCGCCACCAGCTCGTTGAGATCGACCGCTTCGAGGTTGAGCACCTGACGCCGGCTGAAGGCGAGCAGCTGCCGGGTGAGCCCTTCGGCCCGCTGCGCTGCCTGCGCAATTTCCTCGATGTCGGCGCGCAGTGGGTCTTCCGGGCGAAGGTCCATCGAGGCCAGCTCGGCGTAGGAGAGGATGACGCTGAGGAGGTTGTTGAAGTCGTGCGCCACGCCGCCCGCCAGGCGCCCCACCGCTTCCATCTTCTGCGCGGCGCGCAGTTGCTCCTCGGTCTCGCGCTGCTGGGTGAGGTCGACCACCACGCCGGTAAGACCGGTGACGCGCCCGCCCACGATGAGCCGATGGGTAGTGATGCGCACCCATCGCGTCTTGCGGGTGCTGTCGAGAATGCGCGCCTCGTAGGGCCCCTCGGAGCCGCCCGCGAGCTGGTCTTCCACGATGTGACGGATGCGCGCGCGGTCTTCCTCGAAGGCAAGTTCGTCCAGGGTACGCCCCACGAACTCGCCCGGCCGAAAGCCGAAGCGACCGTGCGCCCGGTTCGCGAAGATGATGCGGCCCCGCAAATCCATGGAGAAGATGACGTCGTCGAGGTTGTCGACCAGCGAGCGGTAGCGCTCCTCGCTGGCGCGGAGCTCTTGCTCTGCGCGCTTCTCGCGGGTGATATCGCGGGTGGTGGCAATGAGCCAGGTGGGGCTCCGGCCTGGCCCGTTGCCGTCGAAGTGCGACTGCATATGGGCCATGATCCAGCGCTTCTCCCCGTCGGGCAGCGAGATGCGAAACGAGAGGGTCGCCTTTCCCTTTTCGCCGGGCATACGCGAGCGCGCCAGCTCTGCCCGCAGCACCGCCAGGTCGTCCGGGTGAATCCGGGCCGAGACGTCGCTCCCTTGCACCGACGTCGAGTCGAGCGCGAACTGCTGGCGGCCACGCTCGTCGACCACGATGTGGTTGTCTGTAAGATCCATCCACCAGGTGGCGAGCTCCGCCGCGCCCAGCGCGAAGCGATGCCGCTGCTCCGCCTGCGCCAGCGCCGCGTCGGACCGCCGGAGCTCGGTGATGTCGTGCCACGAAGTGATGGCGCACCGCTCGCCGCCCAGCTCGGAGAGAACGCCGGTGAGCAAGAACTCGCCGACCGCCGCCGAGCGCTGACGAATGCGCACGTGCATGGGCGGTAGCAGGGCGTTGCTGCGCAGCTCCTCGAGCACATGCTCGCGGTCGCGCGGGTCCTCGAAGAGGCCGAGCGCATCGACGGTGCGACCCAGCAGCTCCGCGCGCGTCCACCCCAGCTGGCGCACGAACGACTCGTTGGCGTCGAGAATGACGCCGTCGCGCTCGCGCGTGATGAGCGTACCCGAGAGGGTGACATCGAAGATGGCGGCGAGCCGCTGCTCGCTCCGGCGTAGCTGCTCGCGCGCCCGCCAGCGATCGGAGACGTCCTCCACCACCACCACGAAGAAGGGGTCCTCGCCCTCGAAGGCGGAGCGCGAAGCGGTGGTCCGCGCCCACACCTCGGCGCCGTCCTTGCGAACGTAGCGCTTCTCGCCCCAGGCGCGCACCTCCACCCCCGAGGCCAGGGTGCCGTACATGGCCTCGTCGCCCGCCAGGTCTTCCGCGTGCGTAAAGTCGGTGGAGCGGCGGCCCACGACCTCTTCCAGGGGGTAGCCGATGATCTCGCAAAACTTCTGGTTGGCGCGCAAGAAGCGGCGGCTCTCGGCGTCGACCTCGCAGATGCCCACCGCGGCCTGCTCGAATATCGTGCGAAAGCGAGCCTCGCTGCCGCGACGCGCGAGCTGGGCCATGCGCTGCGCGGTAACGTCTTGGAAGGTGCCGCGGAGCTGAATCACCTTCCCATCACAGAGCACCGGTCTACCCAGGCTCCGTACCCACTTGCGGTTGCCTTTGGCAGAGACCATCTCGAGCTCGACGTCGAAGGGCTGAGCCCTCTCGGTCGCATCGCGCACCAGCGCCACCAGCTTTTCGCGGTGCTCGCCGTGAAAGAAGCTCAGCCCCAGCTCCACCGAGGCCGGCACGCTCGGGTCGATCTCGCAGATGCGCGCGACCTCTTCGGTCCACACGCTGCGCCCGGTCGAGGGGTCGTGCGACCACCCGCCCACGCGCGCCATGGCGCTGGCTTCCCGGAGAAGCTCGGTGGCCTCTTCGGACGCGCGCGCATCGTGGCGGGGGGGGTTGGATGACGACGGGTGCATGCAAACGACTCCACCCTCCACTCCAACTGGTGGCGCGTCTCGACACAAGGCCAATCCCCACCCACGTCGACCTTCTTTTCGCGCTGAACGTTCACGCAGTACCGCGGCGCGGCGCGGCGATCCCCAGCGGCAGGTCGTACCGCTCCTCGAGCTCTGCCGCCAGAAGCACGAGATCGAACGGATCGACGCCCAGATCGCGCTCCCGCTCGAGCTCCGGCCTCTATCGACGTGAGGCGCAAGTGCTGCAGCAGGACCGATCACGCGTTGCGCAATGGGTCGCCACCCCGCGTCGCACAACCACCCTTCGACATCATCCCGGAGCAAGCAGTCAGCGCGTGTCTGGGCGCGTGTCTGGGCGCGTGTCTGGGCGGGTGTTAGGGCGACAATACTGACGTTGGCGTCATGTAGAGGTACGCCAGTGCGAGCACGACCAGCATCGTCACCGCCACGAGCGCGTAGCTCACCTTCGACTGCGACGTGCTCCAGCCGTCGCCGTAGAACTTTCCCTTGGAGCGCTGACGAATCTTTTTCTGTACGCCCTGAAGAATGAGCTCGTCGGTAGCTTCGTCGTTGACCGGTTGCACCAAGGCTCGCTTGAGCAGCGCGCGCATCTTGGCGCTGTCGGGTGCCTCGTGCTCACCCGAAGCGTCGGCGCCCGCATCGGAGGCTGCGCCTTCCCCGTCGGTCGCGGCCTCCTTCGGCTTCTCTTCCTCGCCTGTGCTCATGGAATCTTCTCTCCGAGCTGGCGCTCCACGATCTCTTTTAGCTGCGCCCGAGCGCGGTGGATGCGGCTCTTCACGGTGCCCTGGGGCAGGCCCGTGATCTGTTCGATCTCCTCGTAGCTCAATTCTTCCACGTCGCGCAGAACCAAGCACTCGCGAAAGCTCGGCTCGAGCTCCTGGATGGCCTTCTGCACGATGACCTCGACCTGGCGCCCGGCCATCATCTCGTCGGGGCGCTCCACGCTGCCCACGTTGGCGCGCTTGGCTTCGCCCAGCGGCACGCGCTCGGCCACCGCCTCCAGCTCGTCTTGCTCGTCTGTGTGGCGAACCCGCAGGTACTTGGCGCGGTTCTTACAGAGGTTCACCGCGATGCGGTAGATCCACGTCGAGAGCTTCGACTCGCCGCGGAAGGTGCCGATGGCCTTGAAGACCTGGAAGAAGACCTCCTGGGTGAGCTCGCGGGCCTCTTCGCGGTTGCCCAGCATGCGCGTGACGAGACCCAGCACACGCCGCTCATAGGTGCGCACGAGCTCGCTGAAGGCGCGTTCGTCACGCGCAACCAGCCGCTCGATCAGGCGGCTTTCGAGCTCGTCGGGAAGGGCCACGTCCCCCCAGGATGCCAAAGCTCGAGGCGATTCGGCAAAATCAGTTGATAGGACACGGGTCATGCCTGCGGCGCACGGGGTAAAAACCGGCTATTTTACCGGCAAATCGAGGGACAGACGCGGCTGCGGAAAGTTCCATCCGGCGGTGTAAGCGAGCGTGCCGCTCCTCGTTTCTCCCCCCATGAAACGCTCGCTCTACCTTCTGCCGCTCCTGATCGTCGCCTGTGGTGGATCCATGAATTCGGCTTCCGCCCCCTCCGAGGCGCCTGCCGCGCGGGGTGGTCGCAACGCCCAGGCAGCGCCGGCCACCGCCGCGATGGCCGATGGGGCTGGAGAAGCGCCGGTCGCCAAAGCGCCGAGCGCGCCCACCCCCGATGCGCCGCGCGCTCCGCAGGCCGCCGGCAGCGCGCCAATGGCCGCGCCCGTTGCGCAAGAGCAGCCCGGCGTGAAGGCCGGTGAGTGGGACGACAACGCCAACTACCGCGAGTTCCAGAAGTACCTCGCCACCGCCGGGCAGGTGGCCTACGCGCCCGACATCACGCACCGCACGTTCATCGTGGTGCGCGACGCCGAAGGGCGCGCCATGCCGCAATGCCGCGTGACCATCACCGGCGCCACCGACACCGCCTTCCAGCTCCGCACCGGCGCCTCCGGTCGCGCGCTATTCTTTCCTCGCACCGCCACCGCAGTGGGCGCCGAGAACAACGAGCTGCTCGCGAGCACGAGCTGCGGCGGCGCCACCGGCACCGCCCGCTTCCGCGCCGAGGCCGAGGACCAAGTGGTCGACATTCGCCTGGGAACCAAGCGCGTGCAGCAAGGTCTTCCGGTCATCGACGTGGCCTTCGTGCTCGACACCACCGGATCCATGAGCGAAGAGATCGCCAGCGTGAAGCGCACCATCGCCCAGGTGACGCGCAATCTTGCCCAGGCCGGCGTGCGCGTTCGCATCGGCATGGTGGAGTACAAGGACCACGGCGACAGCTTCGTCACCAAGGGCTACCCGCTCACCGAAGACGTGGGCCGCTTCGCCCTCGACGTCTCGAACGTTTCTGCCGGCGGCGGCGGCGACGTGCCGGAGGCGGTCGAAGAGGGCATGAGCTACGCGGTGAACAACCTCAACTGGTCGAGCGACGCGGTCTCGCACCTGGCCTTCCTCATCGGCGACGCGCCGCCCCACGCCGAGCGCCTCGGCGCCTTCCCGGGCGTGCTCCGAGAGGCGCAACGCAAGGGCATCACGTTCCACACCATCGCGGCCTCGGGCATGGACCAGATGGGTCAGGCCTTCTGGCGACGGGCCGCGCAGTACACCGGCGGCACCAACATGTTCGTGCTCCGCGGCGGCGCCGGCCCGCAGTCTACCGGCGCGGGCGACCCCATCTCCAGCTGCGGCGGCACCCAGCGCAACTACGCCAGCGGCAACCTCGATCAGCTCATCCTGGGCAAGGTGCAGCGCGAGGCTGCGTTCCTCCGCGCCGACCCCTTGCGCATTCCCGGGCTCCTCACCGACGAGAACGCACGACCCTGCGACAAGCGCACCACCCTGAGCCCGCTGGTGGCCGCCAAGTAGCGCGCTCTCGAGAGCGCACCTGCGCGGAGTACCGCCGCGGCGCACGTGTGCTAGGCCGAGCCCATGCGCATCCGGTCGCTCTTCGTACTCCCCGCCGCGGTCCTCGTGGCGATCGCTTGCGGCTCGTCCAACGGCGGAGGCTTCGAGGCGAGCGACGCGGGCGACGGCGGTGGTGACGGCTTCGTGCCGCCGCCCATCGACGTGTGCTCCAACGGCAAGATGTGCGTGGGCAACGAGATTCATACCTGCGACGAAAACGGCAAGGCCGGCGCCAAGGTGGGTGAGTGTACCGGCCAGGGCGAAGTGTGCCTGGGGGGCTCATGCCGCAAGGGCTGCGAGGCGGCGGCGGTGCTCACCAGCAACGTGGGCTGCGAGTTCTGGGCGGTCGACCTCGACAACGAGTACAACGCGGTGAACAACGCCGCGGGCGCGCCATGGGCGCCTGGCCATCTCCAACGCCGGCGACGTGCCGGCCGAGGTGGTGGTGGAGCAGAACGACGCGGCTCCGGGATCGCCGGCCAAGGTCACGCTCTTCAAGCGCATCGTGGTAGCGCCGCGCGCGCTACAGGTGCTCGAGATGCCCACCCGCGAGGTCGACGGCAGCTTGCTCGGCAAGAACGAAGGCCCTGGCACCATGCTCTCGGCCCAGGCCTTTCGCGTCAAGTCGAGCGAGCCGGTGGTCATCTACCAGTTCAACGCCCTGCGCGCGCAGTACTCCAACGACGCATCGCTGCTCATTCCCACCTCGGCCCTGGGGCGCACTTATCGCGCGCTCTCCTGGCCTTCTGGCAAGCCCATCTCGGTGTTCGGCTCGCCCATCGATCGCGGCTACCTCACGGTGGTGGGCACCAGCGAGAGCACCAAGGTCAGCGTGCGCGTGTCGCAAGCCATCGTTGGCGGTGGCGGCATTCCCGCCACGCCCAAGGGTGGCCTGGTGGAGGTGACGCTCGGACCGTTCGAGGTGCTCAACCTAGAGACCGACGGCCTGCCTGGCGACCTCACGGCATCGGTGGTGGTGGCCTCGAACCCGGTGGCGGTGTTCGTGGGCACCGAGCTCTCTGGCGGCATCACCTCGCCCTCGCCCACGCTGCCCGAGGGTGCACGCTCGTGCTGCCTCGATCACCTGGAAGAGCAGCTGCTTCCGGTGGAGTCGTACGGCAAGAAGTTCACCGTGCCGCGCAGCCCGCCGCGCGGGGGCACCGAGCCCGACTACATTCGCTTCATGGGCGTGGCCTCGGCGGCGCTGGTGCGCACCAACCTGCCGGCGCCCGACGACTCGTTCACCCTCGAGCCAGGGCAGGTACGCGACACCTTGGTGAAGCAAGACTTCGTGGTCGACGCCAGCGAGCCGGTGGCGGTGGGGCAGATTCTGGTGAGCGCCGGCTACACCAACGACGGCATCGGCGACCCTTCGCTGAGCGTGCTGCCGGCGGTAGACCAGTTTCGCAGCGACTACCTGTTCCTGGTGCCGGGCTCCTGGCGCAAGAACTACGTGGTCATCTCCATGCCCCAGTCGGGTACGGTGAAGATCGACGGCAACCCACTCGGTGCAGATTGCACCAATTCGCCCATGGGCACCCTCGACGCCACCGCCTACGTGGCTCGGCGCTGCCCGCTCCCGGAGGGCGCCCACACCATGACCGGCGATCAGCCGTTCGGCATCATTGCCTACGGCTACGGATCGGCCGGCTCCTACGCCTTCGTGGGCGGCTCCAACGTGAAGAAGATCTACAACCCGCCGCCGCTCAAGTAGCCCTGGCCGGTTTCGGCCAGCGCAAGGGCCACCGCCCGCTCCGCCTCCGGCCACGGTTCCTCGACGCACGCGAAGATGCCGTGGTCGAAGGGCTCGCCCGGGGCGCGTGCAATCTGCACGATTCGTTCGCGCTTGCCCTCGGCCAGGAGCTCCAGCGCGCGGTGGTGACAGTAGGGGTTGTTGCCGATGCGGCCGAAGAGCACGTGGGCGGTCCAGGAGCAGCCGCCCATGCAGGCCTCGGCGTAGTAGCAGGTAGCGCAGTAGCCCCAGAGCGAGCTCGGGGTGCGGTCGCGATTGAAGCGCAGCGGCGCTGCGCGTTCCCAGATGTCGCGCAGCGGCTCGTCGCGAACGCTGCCGCCCACGTAGTCGCGCGAGGGCAGCGAGGGGCAGCCCTTGATGGCGCCGTCGGCCTCCACGCCCATGGTGCTTCGGCCGGCGCTGCAAGTGCCGCGATAGCCGCCAGCGTTCTCGGCCCGGAGCTGCGCCTCGTAGGGGCCAAAGTAGCCGATGTCGTTGCCGGGAAACAGCCGCACGCCACGCGCCGCCGCCCGCGTCTGGATGCGCGCCAGCATCGGCAGCACCTCGAGCACCTGGTAGGGCTGGAGCAAGAGGTCGGGCTCGTCGGCGGCGCGCCCCATGGGCACGGTCATCGAAACCTGCCAGGCCTCGATGCCGGCTTCGCACAAGAGGTCGAACAGCGGCTCGATGTGCCGGAGCGCGGGCCGGGTGATCTGCGTGTTGGCGGCCACCTGAAGCCCGACGGCGCGGGCGTGGCCAATGGCGGCCATGGCCTTGGCGTAGCTGCCCACGTGCCCGCGTAGGGCGTCGTGGAGCTCTTCCAGCGCGTCGACGGAGATGCTCATGCTCACCACACCGGCGTCCTTCGCCTGCTGGGCGCGCTCCCGGGTCATGCCGCGGCCGCCCGAGAGAATCCCCACCCGCACCCCGCGCGCGGCGAGCCAGCCGGCGATCTCGAGCCACCCCTGGTGGAGGTACGCCTCGCCGCCGATGAGCGTCACCTCTTCGGTTCCCATCTCCACCAGCTGCGCCGCGAAGGCCAGGGCCTCGGCGGTGGTGAGCTCGTCTTTCCGCGCCTTGCCGGCGCGCGAACCGCAGTGGCGACAGGAGAGATCGCACTTGAGCGTGAGCTCCCACACCACGTAGGCGGGCGAGTCCGCGCGATCGACCGCGCGCGACTCGGGGGCGAGCGGAAGCCGACGCCGCGGCGCTTCTTCGCGCGCTGGTTGCTGCCCCACGAGCGGTAGTGTGCGCGACGGGCGCGGCCCGAGCACGCTCACGTTCAGGGCTTTCGCGAAGGCGCGATACCGTAGCGAGCTGCCGGGCGGACCGGAACGGGAACGGGCAGCGGCCCTGGCGTGGCCGCCACCGACGGTGCGGGCGGCGTCGTGGTCGCCACCGGCTGCACCGTGGGAGCCGGCGTATCGGTCGCAACCGCCGTAGGCATGGCGGCCATCGACGGTCCGGTGCTGGCGGCCGACGCCGACGGCGAGGGCGACTCCGGCGCGACCGGCTCCTTATCGCAGCCGGCGAGGGCGAGTGCCGCCGCCGAGGCCACGGCCACCGTGCGCGCAAGCGAAGCCCCGATGCCCCCGCGCGCCGCATCGATGGACGTTCCTTGCTGGATGCGCACGCAGAACGCGCACGGCTCGTCGGTGCGAACATGGCGCTTGCAGCGCTCACACGGCTGGAGAGCAATCATGAAGCGATCAGACCAGACGCGCGCGGCCCCGGCAAGCTCGGCCTCGCAATGTAGGAACGTGTAGGCCGGACCGTGAATGTCGTCGGAGCCGCCCACCGACCGCTGCACGTCGTTGTCGCGAATCTCCACCACGAGCTCCGGGCGCACATGCACCACGTGGCCATCTCGATGGGTCTCAATCTCCTGAAGGCGCGCGGTCTGGAAACCGAGCATGGCGTCCGTGAGGCCTTTGAAGGTCTTGCCGACCATGCAGAACGCGCCGTCGTCTCGCCGCGCGCCGAGGTGCAGGTTGGACAGCATGCCCTTCCGACGACCACTGCCCCACTCGGCGGGCAGGACCACCAGGTCCACCGTGTGCACTTCCTTCACCTTGTACCAAGCGCGACCGCGCGCGCCGCTCCGGTAGGGCGCGCTGCCAGATCCTTCACCATCACCCCTTCGTGCCCCGCCGCCCGCGCCTCGCGAAAGAACGCGTCGGCTTGTTCGGCATCGCGGGTCTCGACGCGCGGCATCACGAGCTCCCGCGGAGCCGTGGCATCCAGCACCGCCAGGCGCTCTTGGAGCGGCAGGTCGAGCAGGTCCTCGATGCAGGCAATCGAAGAGGCGGATCGTGAGCCGCGACGTCCTCTGCCTCGATGGCGTCTAGTTCGAGACACTGCTTCAGAAACGTGGCGATTCCATTCTCGTGGTCGGCCTTGGCCCCATGAACACGCGCGCCTTCAGCCTCGAGTATCGCGGAGGCGCGATTCGCTTCGAGCAAACGTTCGGGCCTCCTTTGCCCATCTCGCCGAGGGCGATGGTGGTGGACGTGGAGCGCGTCTAGCTTGCGCACCTTCCACTTCCGTCGGCCGGGTTTTCAGGGCGTTTGCAGGGCACATTGGGCGGAGAGCGGGTGACCGAAGAGTGGGCGGAGGGGACCTTGTTGCGCCGTACGTTTGCCCGCCCCGCCTTCCACGCGGCTCCGATCACCATCGAGCTGGGCGCGGGCTACACCACGCTCGTTCCCGACCCGCACCGCATCGTGATTCACAATCCGTGGGTCGGCTACGAAGTCACCATCACCAGCGATGGCGCCGAGGTCATCGAATAGGGCGTCGCCACGACGGAGGACCGCGGAGCGCGGAGGGGCTCCGCGTCGGTGGTACGCTCCCCGGTATGCGCCGCGTTCCCGCTTTTCTCTTCGCGTTTGCCTGTGCGCGCGCCACGCCGGTTGCGATGGTGCGACCGCCGGCGACGGAGGGCGTGTCGTTGGCGCCGCCGGTGCCCGGGTCACCGGTACGCCGACCGGTGTCGCGCGCCGCGCCTAACCAGGACCACCCGAGGTGTACGGGCATCTCGGGTCCGACGCGGATCACGCTGCAGCCGGGTCGCGCCACGTCCTACGGAGCGACCTCCATCGCGCCCATCGGCGAGTCTGAGGATCTCCTCGCCGATGGCACGAGCGCTTGGACCTACGCCTTCGATCTAACCGCCGATGGCAAGACCGAGAGTTGGCGGCCCGACAGTGGCGACACCGCGAGGTTTCAGCTGGTGGCCGGGCTTTGCGTCCGCCTCGTGAACGCGATGACTCTCGATGTGGCCGACGTGCCGCGCACCATGCGCCACTGCGCCATCTCGTGCTGCCGCACCGCGGCCTCGCAGAAGCCTGCGCCCGGCGGCGAGATCGAGTGCTGTTTCTGCAAGGAATGAGCGGGGTCGTGCAATCGCGTTAGCCCGCACTAGCCCGGATTAATCATGCGCCGGTGGACCAGGGGCACGGGGCGCGGGAAAGACGGGCGCACGCCGTCCCCCGTCGGGGAATGCCCCCGTCCGACCCTTCGCACCGTCGCCGCGGCGAGAATAGTATTTCCTAGGCAGTTTGTGGGGAGAAGCGGGCGAGCGGAAGGGGCCCGAACGTCGAGAGCACGGTCAAAGGCCATCGGCACTGGAATGATCTACTTGGTCAGGGCGGCCGCGGGCGCAGCTCCGCCCATGCGCGACGTGTCGCGCCAGCTCCTGGGGGGTCAGGCTGCGGTCGGTGGTGCGCGAGGACTGCGGAGGGCGGCGAGGAGCTTGGCCACGCAGGCCGGGTCGGTGAAGGCGGCGCGGACGGTGAGCTTGCCTCCGCATCGGACACAGACACGAAGGTCAACGTCAAAAGTTCGCTTCAAAAGGCTGCGCCAGTCAATTCGCGAGCTCGTCGCGTAAAGCTCGCCTTGGAGGATTCGGTCCCAGTGCGCAAGCGACAGCACGTTCGGGGCGACCTGCTCGGCGGCTCCTGTCAGCGTTGCGGTTGCGACACCCGCGTCGACGTCGATGACGAAAGCCGCGCGGCCGTCGCCCGCGTCGTGCGCGGGCCGGGACGTGGCTGCCGCGACGGTCGCCTCTCGCGTGGGAAGCTCCGGCAGCATCGACGTGCACGCAGCAGCGTGGGCCGGAGGAGGACGGGGCACCACGCGGTCGCTCGACTCGCGCACCGTGACGAGGTGTTGCGTAGCCCCGACGACGCGGGCGCGACGAACGCGCCGCCCGAACTGTCCCCGGCCGAGGCGCTCGCCACAGACGCGATGCAGCGAGGGCAGAGAAGGTGGAAGTGCACGTGCACGTTGAGGCTCGCGCCCGCGCGATGCACCCCGGTGACGGCGCCGGTCTCACCGTGCCCCAAGGTGGTGGCGAACCCCGCGCCCTTCGCCCACGCCTGGTAACGGCCGCGCAGCGACTCCCAGAAGATTCGCGACAG
>JBBQWQ010000016.1:0-150603 GCA_038210445.1 Polyangiales bacterium | reverse complement strand
GGGGGCAGGTGATGGCAGCCGTCTGTCAGGCAGCGCTCATTCAGTTGCTTCTTCGCTGAGTCGCCCTTTGCGCCGGGGCGTGGTCGTGCGAAGATGTCGCATGGCGAAGCGCTCCACGAAGATTCGTCTGTCGGCGATGCCGCTGGTCTCCGCCATGGTGGTGACCCTGGGCTGCGCCGGGGACCCGCCGCCGCCTCCGATGCCGCCGCCTCCGATGCCGCCGCCTCCGATGGTGGCGCCTCCGATGGTGGCGCCCATGCCACCTATGCCACCCCCGATGCAGGTGCAGGTTACACCTGACGCCGGCAATCCGGTCGCCGTCCCCCCCATGGCGCCGCCGCCGCCGATGGCTGCGCCCATGCCGCCGCCGATGGCTGCGCCCATGCCGCCTCCGATGGTTGCGCCCATGCCGCCGCCGATGGTTGCGCCCATGCCGCCGCCGATGGCGCCGATGCCGCACCCGCCCATGGTGCATCCGCCCCCGCCGATGCGCGCGCCCATGACGCCGCCGCCCATGACGCCTCCGCCCATGCCTGCGCCCCACCCGAATCCACCCGGCTGACTTGGTGAAGGCTCGCCGCAGGCCCACCAGCGCCCGAGAGCTGGCGCCCGAGTGGCTCGACTGGATCGTCGAGAACCTGGTCGGCGGCGCCTCGCCCTCCGACGTCCGTCGCGCGCTCGAGGGCAACGGCGTTCCACCCGCGCGGGCGCGTGCTTCGGTCGCCGAGCTATCGCGGCCCACGGTGCTGCGCGCACTCCGGCGGGCGCACCAGACACGCATGCAGTATGCAACCATGGCGCGCCTGGGTGCTGCCCTCCGCAAGGCCGCGCCCAAGGCTGTCGAGCGCGTCGTCGACGTCGAGGCCGAGGCCTTCTTCTCTCGCTACTTCGCCGGCAATACGCCGGTGGTGATCACCGGGCGCGTTCGGCGCTGGCGCGCGTTTGGGCTCTGGTCGCCGGCCTACCTTCGTCGCGAGCTGGGCCGGGTGCGGGTTCGCTACGTCGAAGGGCGCGAGCGCGAAGTGGACTTCGACATGAAGACCCCACAGCTCACCCGGACCACCACCCTTGGCGCCTACGCCACCAAGGTGGAGCGCGCCCGGCCCGGCAACGATCTCTACCTCGTGGCGCAGAACCGCAACATGGATCTGCCCGCGATGCAGCGCCTCTGGGACGACGTGGAGGTGCCGGTCGACCTCGTGGACCCGGCCCTGTCCAAGGGCGCAGTGGCCTTTTGGTTCGGCCCCGGGGGCACCGTCACCCCCCTGCACCACGACACCTGCAACATCCTGTTCTGCCAGGTCTACGGGCAAAAGCGGCTGACGCTGGTTCCCCCTTCAGAGACCTTTCTCCTTCGCGGCGCGCGATCCATGTATGCGGCGCTCGATCCCGAGAATCCGGACCTGCATCGCTTTCCCGAGTGGAGCTCGGCTTCGGTGTTCGACGTGGTGCTCGATCCCGGCGACGCGCTCTTCATCCCCGTTGGGTGGTGGCATCAGGTGCGGTCGCTCTCGGTGAGCATCAACCTCGCGTTCGCCAACTTCCGCGCGCCCAACTCGTTCGACTGGTACCGCCCCGGCGAGTTCGTCTGAGCGCAGGCTCAGGGCGCGAGGCGCGCGGCGCGTTTGCGTAGCTCGGCGAGCCGAGGGTCGGCCGGAAACCGAGCTGCGGTCGCTTGCAGGGCCGTGCGCGCGTCGGGCGAGACCTCGTCGATGAGCGCGTCGGTCACCTGCACCATGACATCCGCGACCCAAGGCGCCTCGCCCGAGAGTCGGGCCTTCACGGTCGGCCGTTCGAAGCCCCGCTGCGCGTCGGGCCGCCCATCGTCGTCCCAGTCTTCTTCGGCGATGCAAATGGCCGCGTACTCAAGGGCCTCCGGGCCCAGCGAGGGGCCCTCGCCCGACGTCGTCGCGCTGGCCAGCACCGCCAGAAAGTCCGTCAGCGCGTCGTCGTAGTGGCCCAGGCGATAGCGGGTGAACGCTCGCTTGTAGCGCACCACCTCGAGGGGCAGACGGCTGGGCCGCGCGGCCAGCGCCTTCCCGTAGGCCACCTCGCCCCGGGCCAAGGCGCGCGAGCCGGCGTCTCCGCTGCCGGCGCCCGCCTCGAACGCGATCTCCCCCAGCAGCGCCCAGCCGGTGCCGGTGCCGGCGGTCGCCGCCGCAGGGCAGCTTTGCAGCGCAGCGAGGTCGGGCGGGTACGGCGCGTTCGGGCACAGCCAGCCCAAGAGCGCGCGTTCGCTCGCCTCTGGGTGACCCTGGTCGCGATCGTCCAAGGCTCGCTCGATGGCGTCGTGCTCCGCCTTGCTCTCCACCGTTCCCGGCAGCGCCGCGGCAGCCACCACGGGAGCTGGCGCTTGCAACCGCGACGCTACCGTGACGTTCGCCGCCGGCCGCGCCGCCTGGCAACCCGCAACGAGCGCGAAGGCGCCGAGCCATGCCGCCGAGGTGTTCACGCCGCTACTCTACGCCAGAAAGCGAGGGAACATTCCCGCGCGCGCCTTCACGCGTTCGGCAGCAGCAGCTTCCGCAGGCTTTCTTCCTGGGCGTCGCGGCCTTCGAGCTCTTCCAGTGGCGTGAACGACATGTCCGTCTCGAGACGGTAGGAGCCGACGTAGTCGGGCGCGCCGGTGCGCCACTCGTCTTGGGCGATGAGCGAGAACCAAAGGCGACCGTCGGTCTCGCGGTACAGGTGGTAGATGCCGCCCGCCTTCTTCTCGAAGCGGCAGCTCGCCCGGTGCAGGTCGGCGTCGCGCTTGGCGCGCTCCAGCACTTCCTTGGCCTTGGCCTGGAGGTTGCGAATCTGCTCGGCCAGGAGCGTGAGCTTGCCGCTGGTAACGGTGGCGATCTGCTCGTCAGCCTTCTGAATCTCCGCCGCAAGGTCCATGAGCTGAAACGCCGGCGCGAGGCGACTCATGGGGTAAGGGGCAAGGGCGGTGGGGCCGGTGTAGCGGCCTGGAATCGGCGCCGGCGGGGGCTGGTTCATCGGTTTCGGCGCGTTGTCGTCGGCCATGGCAGTAGCGGTTCCTATCGCGGCGGTTGGGGGGTGAGATCGCGCTCGAAGAGCGGTGTGCTGTCGAATACCGAGGTCATCTGCGGCGTGTCCACCGCAACCCGCTCGTAGCGGATTCGCACCGCCGCGCGCACCGCCGCCTCGGGGATGGGCATGCGCACGGTACGGCTGCCGAAGATGCGATCGTCCTGCACCTCCAGCGAGCCGCCCATGCCCGTGTGCTGGTGGTCGAAGCGCCTGCCGAGAATGGCCTCGGCGTCGCTGATGACCACGCCGCGGGCGTCTTCGGTCCACACCCGAACAACGATGCGCCGGAACAAATCGCCGGTGGGGAACGCGTGCCCGACGTCGACGGCGCGCAGCGAGACCTCGACCTTTCCACCGACCATGGTCGCCTGGTCGACCGCGAGCGAGCGCCGCAGCAACTCGGGATCGCGCGCCGTCCAGAAGCGATGGTCGAGGCCCCCTTTTCGCGGGCGCATGTGGCAATCGACGCAGGACTTTCCAAGAGACCCGTTTCGATGCTCGGTGACCGTCTTCTGCATCGGTTCCGCTCGATCCGGGAAGGAAAACTCGTGGCACCGGTCGCAGGTGCGCGCGGCGTCCACCTGCGCGGCCGCTTCGTGCACCTTCGAATGGCAGCTCGCGCAGCCCACGCCCCGGGCCGCGCCCGCGACATCGCTGCGCGCGGTTGCCAGCGGCGCATGACACGCGAAGCAAAAGTCCAGGGGCTCCACCGCGAAGCTCCGCTGGAAGTCGCGGTCGGAGAAGGATGCATGGTGCAGCGACGTCTCCCACTCCCGGCTCTCCGCGGCGTGGCAACGCGCGCACCCTGCTTCCGGCGCGGCTTTCCCGGCCACCGGATTGCCGTGGGAAACCGGCGGCCCGTGCGAGAGACCCGCGCACCCTGCCACGAGGCACGCCGCCCCGAGCGCCGCTTTCATCCGCGCCGAAATGGCCATGCGCCCAGCATCGGCCGATCCACCCACGCGCGCAACTCTCTCCGCGTCGTAGGCCGCCAAGTATCTGTAAGGACTCAAGTATGCACGGTTTCGTGGCAAAGTTCTTGGCCCGCATCCACGACTTCCGGCATGGGTTGGATACGAGGTATGTACATGTCGCACACTTCACGCCGCGGGTTTTTGACAACGATGGCAGGGGCGCTCCTTCTCGTGGCTGCACCCGTGACGGCGCGCGCCGCCGGTTCCGAGCCCGCGCTGCTGCGCTCGACCCGGGACGACCGCGGCATCACGTTCTTCTTCCAGCTCGCCCACGCGCCCTTTCCCGCAGCCAGTGCAGGATACACGGATTCCACGGTCATCGTGTTTGTCCCGAATCACATGCGACGCCCGCGCAGCGGGCGGACCTCGGCGCTGGTGCACTTTCATGGGCACTCCACCACGGCTGAGCGCGCCATGGACGCGCACCGACTGCGCGAGCAGCTGGTGGACTCGAAGCAAGACGCCATCCTGGTGTTGCCGCAGGGGCCGGTCATGGCCCAGGACTCGTCGATAGGCAAGCTGGAGGTCGAGGGTGGCCTGGCGCGGCTGCTGGGCGACGTCTACCGCGCCCTTCACACCGGCCCGGCGCGCGCGGCTCTCGGTCGCACCAGCGTGGGCACCGAAGCCGACCGCGTGTGCATAAGCGCCCACTCCGGCGGGTATCACGCCGCCGCCCAGTGCGTGAAGCACGGCGGCGTGGAAGTGAATGAAGTGTATCTCTTCGACGCGCTCTACGCCGATGCCGAGGTGTTTCGCGACTGGGTCATCGCCGGCAAGGGCCGCAGCCAACGCGAGCGCCACAAGCTCGTCACCTACTTCACCGGCGGCGCCACCGAGCGCTGGAGCGAGTGGCTCTTCGCCGAGCTCGGCCGTGCTGGCGTGATCTGCGCCCGGGAGCAGGTCGAGGGCACCCTCTCGCGCGAGGAGCTCACGCGCGCCGAAGCCGTGGCCATTCGCAGCAGCCTCGCCCACGGCGACGTCACCAACCAGTGGAACTCGCTGCGCGACTGCCTCTACGCCTCGGCTCTCCCGCGGCACCTGCGTACTTCGTGGTTCGATGCCAAGCACGGCGCGCGCCCCATCGAACGGCGCCGCTGATGCGCCTCGTTCTGGCATCGACCTCGCAGTTTCGCAGCGCCATCCTCCGCGCCATGGGCTTCGCCTTCGAGGCCCGCGCGCCCCTCTTCGACGAGGTGGGTGAGGGCAGTCCGCAGGAGCTCGCGCGCGCCTTCGCCGAGGGCAAAGCGCGAAGCCTCGCGCACCTGGAAGAGGCGTGGGTGGTGGGGGCCGACCAGACCCTCGAGCTCGACGGCGAGACGCTGCGCAAGCCCGCTTCGCTGGACGAGATGCACGCCCAGCTGCAGCGGCTCTCGGGTCACGAGCACGCGCTCCACAGCGCGCTCTTCGTGCTCCGCACCGACGACGGACGAACCGCCGCCCACCTCTCCACCACGCGCCTGCGCATGCGCACCCTGAGCGACGCGGAGATCACGCAGTACATCGCGCTCGACGCGCCCCACGGCGCGGCGGGCTCGTACCTCTACGAGAAGCGCGGGCGGCTCCTCTTCGACGAGGTGATCGGGAGCGACGATTCGGCCATCGTCGGCCTGCCGGTGGTGCCGCTTTTTTCCGCTCTCCGCAGCCTCGGCTTCGATGCGTTCCAAGCTTTACAGGACGCCTGAAGTCAGGGAGAGTCGCCCCATGCGGACGCTCTTTCCCCTGATCCTCGGCCTCGCTCTCTTCGCCTGCGACGACGACAAGAAGCCCGAGAAGACGCCCGCCATCGCGCCCTCCGCGGTGACCGTGGTCCCGCCCGCGCCGGCCACCAGCGCCGCGCCCACCGCCGCAGGGAAGGCCGAGAAGAAGCCCCTGGTGTGCCCCGATGGGCCCAACGTGGTGACCGACGATCCGGTCATGGACGGTCAGCTTCACATCAAGCTCGCCAAGAAGCCCGGCGAGACCATCAAGCTCTCGGAGCTCGGCAACGTGAAGTCGCTCGACCTCACCCAGTCGAAGAAGCTCGCCACCCTCGACGGCTGCCTCATTCCCAAGATGATCGGCCTGAAGCACATCTTCATCGGCCCCGGCGAGTACGACGATCTGTCGCCCATCGCCAACCTGGTCCACCTGGAAACCGTGCGCGCCGCCGCCAGCAAGGTTGCCGATCTGAAGCCCCTCGAGAAGCTCACCCTGCTCGACCGGCTCGACCTGGGGCGCACGCCGGTGCGCGATCTCGAGATCGTCGGCAAGCTGGTGAACCTCACCGAGCTGCAGCTCGACAACACCCAGGTCTCCGATCTGTCGCCGCTCGCCAACTGCAAGAAGCTCGAGAAGCTGTTTCTCAAGAACACCATGATCGTCGACCTCAACGCGCTTCGCGACTTGAAGAACCTGAAGCTGCTCGACATCGGCGGCACCCAGGTGGTCGACGTGAGCCCGCTCGGCAATCTCACGTCGCACGGCCTCAAGATCACCAGCAAATGAGCCTGGAATTCCGGCCTCCGCGAGATCGCGCCGAGGCTCTGGCCTTTCTCGACTTCGCGGCACCGGCGCTGCTCGCGCCGCGATCCGGGGCCGAGGCGTTCCTGGATCGCGAAGGCCTCGAGCCCATGCGCATTCTGCTGGAGAACGGTCGCATCGTCGCGGGCCTCTCCATGCGGAGCATGGCGCAGTACTTCGGCGCGCAGGCGGTGCCTTCGCTGGCGTTCCGCATGGTGGCGGTGGAGCCAGGTTCGCGCGGCCGCGGGGTCGCGACCGCGTTGCTGCGGGCGGCGCTGGAAGAGGGCAGGGCAGCCCACCCCATCGCCATGCTTTACCCGGCCACCGTCGGGTTCTACCGGAACCTGGGCTTCGAGGAGGCCGGGCACTACATGCGCGTGGAGCTCCCCACGCGAGAATTTCCCGATGGCCAAAGTGCGCGCGCCGCCGTGCGCGAGCTGCCGGTCACCGAAGTACCGCTCGATGACCTCGCGCTGCACGCCCTTTACGAAGCCGACGCGGCGAAGGGCGCCGGCGCCTTCGTCCGCGACGCATGGCTCTGGAACCGCTTGCTGCGGCCCATCGTCCCTGGCCCCGATCGCATGGCCTACCTGTTCGGTCCCCCAGGGGCCCCCGAGGGCTATCTCGTCACCGCGTTCGAGCACCAGCCGGGCGGTCGCCACGGTACGCTCCTGGTGAAAGATCGCGCCTTCCTTACCGCGCGGGCGGTGCAGCGGGCGCAGATCTTCTTGTGCCACCACGCCTCGACCCTGAGCCGGGTGCGCCTCGAGGGCGGCGTCGCCGATGCGCTTCTCGCCGGCCTCGCCAACCACACGTTCGAGATCCCCTACACCGAGCGGTGGATGCTTCGACTCCTCGACCCACGACGCGCGCTCGAGCTACGAGGGTATCCGGCTTCTGTGCGCGCCGAGGTGCACCTTACCGTGGTCGACCCCGGCTTCGAGCCCGACGCCCTGCGATGGGTGCTCACGGTGGAAGGCGGCCGAGCCCGCACCGCTCCCGGAGGCCGCGGTGACGTGGTCATCGACGCCCGCGGACTTGCTGCACTTTACACGGGGTTTCAGACCCCCGCCGACGTGCGCCTTCAGGGCTACACCGACGACGCGGAAGCGCTTGCCGGCGTTTTTGCCGGCCCCACGCCGGCTCTGCGCGACTTCGTGTGAGCTTCCTCAGCGTCGATGCGCTGGGCCGCGGCGCGCTCCCCGGTGCGCGCATTCGATGAAGAGGCGGCGCGTCAGGCGCCGAGCGGCGCGAACAGCACTTCAACTTCTTCTTCGGTGAGCGCAGAGCCCACCTCGCCGTCACCGAGGATGGCGTCGGACATCTTCCGCTTGCGCTTCTGTAGCCGCAGCATGCGCTCTTCGACGCTGCCCGCCACGTAGAGGTGGTGCACGAACACCGGCTTCTTCTGGCCGATGCGGTAGGCGCGGTCGGTGGCCTGCGCCTGCACCGCGGGGTTCCACCAGGGGTCGTAGTGAATGACGGTGTCGGCGCTGGTGAGCGTGAGCCCGGTGCCGCCGGCGCGCAGGCTGATGAGGAACACGGGCACATCGCCGCGCTCGAACTTGTCGACCACCGCCGGGCGGTCTTCGGTGGCGCCGGTGAGCGTGACGAAGCCGATGGACTTCGCTGTGAGCCGCTCGGCAACGATCTTGAGCATGCTGGTGAATTGCGAAAACACCAGCACGCGCCCGCCGCCGCCCAGACGCTCGTCCAACAGATCTTCGAAAAAGGCGAGCTTGGCTGAGCGCTCCTTTTTGTCGAAGCCGGCGAGCCGCGGATCGCAGCACACCTGACGAAGCTTGGTGAGCGCGCCCAGGATGGGCACGGTGGAGGCCGCCAGCCCCTTCTTCTTGATGATCTTCCGCACCTCGGCGTGGGCCGCTACGCGAATGGTCTCGTAGAGCTCGCGCTGGGCGCCCCGCAGCTCCACCGGGCGGAAGAGCTCGGTCTTGGGTGGCAGATCCTTGGCCACCTCCGCCTTGGTGCGCCGGAGAATGTAGGGGCTCAGCAGCTCGCGCAGGGTGGCCAGCCGCTCGCCGTTTCGCTCCTTCTCGATGGGCACCCGGAAGAAGCGTGTAAAGTACACTTCATCGCCGAGCAGCCCCGGGTTCAAGAAGTCGGAGATCGACCACAGCTCGCCCAGGTGGTTTTCCACCGGCGTTCCCGAGAGGCAGATGCGGTGGTCGCTGCGCATGCCGCGCACCACCCGGTGGGCTTGGCTCTTGTCGTTCTTGACGGTCTGCGCTTCGTCGAGAATCAGCGTCGAGAACTCGTACTCTAGGAACTTGGCTTCGTCGCGACAGATGACCGGGTAGCTGGTGACCACCACGTCGGTGTCGCCGAACTCGCAGTAGCGCTCCTTGCGCAGCTTGCCCGAGACTGGCGTGACCCGCAGCGCCGGGGCGAACTTTCCGATCTCGCGCTGCCAGTTGCCCACCAGGCTGGTGGGGGCCACGATGAGCGCCGGCTTGATCAGGCGCCCCTTGTCTTTCTCGATGGCCAGGTGGGCAATGGTCTGGAGCGTCTTGCCGAGCCCCATGTCGTCGGCGAGAATGCCGCCCACGTCTTGCTCACGCAGGCGCTGCAGCCAGATGAGGCCGTCCATCTGATAGGGACGCAGCGTCGCTTGCAGGCCTGGCGGCTTCTCCACCACCGTGAGCGAAGCGCCGATGTAGCGCTTGATGCGCGCGTAGGCTTCGCCGCCCCAGGTGATTTCCTTCTTCTCTTTGGAGAAGGCGACGTCCAGGCGCTCCAGGGCCCCGGCCCGGGTCTTGGGGAACTTGAGGGCCTCGGGCTTGCCCTTGTTGCCCTCGTAGAGCTCGGCCAGGATGCGCAAAATGGCGCGCACGCGCTCGGCGGGAACCGTGATGTACAGGTTCTCGCCGGCCGGCAGCGCGATGCTGCGGGAGCCGCGGCGAACGAGATCGCGAAGCCCGTCACCGGTGCCGCTGCGTTCCAGAAGATCGAGGAGCGCCGGAAGGAGCGACACGCGCCGCCCCTCCATCTCGATGCCCAGCTCCACGCTGAACCAGTCGGGTTCTTCCTCGTCGGGGTCCACCGAGGCGTACCAGGTGGGCTCCGCCTCCACGGTGCGGAACTCGTAGTCCTCTGCGACGCTCACCTCGAACCCGAGAGCCCGGAGCTGCGGCACCACCGCCGCCTGGAAGGCGCAGAAGTCGTGCACCGTGGCTTCGGCGCCGATGACGTAGTCCGCGTGCACCCCCGGCTGCACGGCGTAGTGGTCCATGCACGAGAGGTCCATGGCCCCGAAGCCCTCGAGGATGCGGCTCACGTGCCTCTCCGACGCCACGTCGCGGTAGGGCTCCGGCTCGTCGTCGCCGGCGAGCGGCGCGTGCATGATGCCGCCGTAGTCGAAGGTGAGCGAAAGGAGCGGCATGCTCCGCGATTCGTAGGCAGAAGCGAGCCCCTCGGTGCGGTGGATGAGCACCTCGTCCGAGAAGAGTCGCAGTCGCGGCAGGCACCGGAGGGCACATCGTACGGTGCCGGACCCGGGCACACCTGTCACGCTGGCGGGGTCGCGCTCGAATGCAGTTTCAGTCACAGCACGCCGTTAGATCATGCCCGATCGATAAAGTGAATCCCCTTTCGACCAGCTCCGTGCACTTTGCAGATGGTTCGATCGCGTTGCCGCATCGCTTGTAGTCACCGAGGTCCGTGGCCTCTACATCTTGTAGGTGGGGCGTTCGTGCGGCGGGCACTTTGCGGAATGACGCGTCCGAAGCTAGCGTTGAGGGACGATGACGCAAGAAGCCCCTCCGGAAGCGACGCCGCGAACGCCCTACCGTACGGAAGACGCCTTGCGCCGGGTGGAGGAGCTGCAAGCGGAGCTCGACGCGCTGAGGCACACCCTCGAGCGGGAGCCCGCGCCCAAGGCGCAGCCCGCCCGGCGAATCTCCGGGGTGCGGGTGAGCATTGGCCTGGTTTCTCTGCTGGGCGCCACCTTCGGCATGGCCGCCATGGGTCTGCGCCACCGCCCGCCGATGCGGGAGAGCCAGGCCCCGTTCACGCCCCCCGTGGCCGCGGTATCGCTGGTGCCCGGGCGCGCCACGACCCTGCCCATCGACGCGCACACCACCGAGAACCTCCGCGGCGTGTGGTCCGGGCCCGACGGCGCCTTCGTGGTGGGCGATCACGGCACCGCGCTCTTTCGCGACGCCGATGGCGGGGTGAGCTCCGTGGCCACCACGACCAAGGAGGACCTCTACGCTGTGGCCGGCACCCCGGTGCTGGCGGTTGGCGATCGCGGCACGGTGCTCCGCTTCGCCACCGACGTGAAGGCCTGGATGCCGGAGTCGATGCCGCGGCCGGTCGCCGATCTGCGCGCCGTCGACGCCCTCGCGACCGCGGCGGTCGCCGTGGGCCTGCGGGGGCAGGGGTACCTGCGAGCGGCCGAAGGCAGCTGGCTCCCTATCAAACTGGGCGACGCAGATCTCTTCGGCGTCGCGCTCTGCGCCGGCGAGGAGTCGGAGCCGCACGCGGTGGTGGCAGCGGGCGCCGAGGGAACCCTCATCGTGGTGCCCTTGGAGACGCAGGGCTCGCGCTTTTACCTCGGCACGCCCAAGCGGCAGCGCGTACCCACCGATGCCACCCTGCGAAGCGTGCATTGTGACGGCAGCCAGGTGGTGGTGGCGGGCGATCGCGGGGTGGTCCTCTCCTCGGCGCTCGGCGCCGATCAACCGTGGATTCTGGGCGAGACGCCCGGTGCGACGTTGCGCACGCTCTCGACCTTCCGGGTCAACGGCGATTGGAACGCGCTGGCGCTCGGCCGCGATCACCTATGGGCCCGGGGGACCGACGCCGCCTGGCGCGCGGTGCCGTTCAGCGCCCAGGGCAGCACGTTCCAGTCCATGGCGGTCCTCTCCGACGACACCCTGGGCACCGCGCTGCTCCTGGTGGGAGACCACGGCGCTCTGGCGCGGGTCGACCTATCCCCTTAGGGAGCGCCAAGCAGGGAGACCGAGGGAGGCCAAGGAGGACCGCGGGAGGCGAAGGCCCCCCGAAGGTATCGGCCAAAATCACCAGTCTCCTGGACGTCAACCCACGGCGGCGAGCGGCGGCGGGTTGCCCAGGAGCCGGAGCACGGTGGCGATCAGGCACTCCTCCTTGAAGGGCTTCTCGACCCAGGCGCGCACCCCGAGCCCGCGAGCCTTTTGCAGCAGTCGAGGGTCCGCTTCCCCCGAGATCATCATCACCGAGACGCAGCGATCGCTCTCCATGGCCCGAAGCGCTTCGACGAACTCGAGGCCGTTCATGCGCGGCATGTTGTAGTCGCACACCACCAGCGAAATCGTGTGACCCTGCCGCATCAACTCCAGCGCTTCGATGCCGTCGCGCGCATGCAAGCAGCGGAGGTCGAGGCCCTCGAAGATCCGGGTCAACTGTCTGCGAGCCACAACCGAGTCGTCTACAATCAGCACGTCCGTCGTCATGCGCGTTCCTTCCCTTGCGAATCGGAACGGCGACCTCGCGCGGACCTTGAGTCGATCCGCACGGAGGACAGACTCGGGTTCGTTCGGCGATGGTGCTACAACATGCCACCGTGAAGGTCCATGGAATCCCCCAGCGCACCATCTGGGCCGAAGGCGAGGTGGTCTGCGTTCTCGACCAGACGCGGCTTCCGCACGCGGTGGCCATCCGCAGGCTCGAAACCCTGGAGCACGCGGCGACGGCCATCGCCGACATGTGGATCCGCGGGGCGCCGCTGGTGGGGGTCACCGCGGCCTACGGCGTGGCGCTGGCGATGCGCCGCGACGCCTCCGACGCGGGTCTGGCCGGTGCCGTCGCCGCGCTCGGGCGTACCCGGCCTACCGCGGTGAACCTTCAGGCGAAGCTCGAAGAAATGCGCGCGGGGCTCGCCGCAGTTGCACCGGGCGACCGCGCCGCGCAGGCCTTCATGCTCGCCGCGGCCATGGCCGACGAAGACGTGCGCGTGAACACCGCCCTGGGCGCCTTCGGTCTGCCCATTCTCGAGGCCATCGCGCGCACGAAGGGCCGCGTCGAGATTCTCACCCACTGCAATGCCGGCTGGCTCGCCACCGTCGACCGCGGCACCGCCACCGCGCCCATTTACGCGGCGCAGGCGGCGGGCATCCCGCTGCACGTGTGGGTAGACGAAACCCGCCCGCGCAACCAGGGCGCGAGCCTCACCGCCTGGGAGCTGGGCGAGCAGGGCATCGCGCACACGGTGCTGGTCGACAACGCCGGTGGCCACGTCATGCAGTGTGGCCGGGTCGACGTGGTGCTCGTGGGCACCGATCGCACCACCCGCCAGGGCGACGTGTGCAACAAGATCGGCACCTACCTCAAGGCGCTCGCGGCGAAGGACAACGGCATCCCATTCTACGTCGCACTGCCATCCTCGACCATCGACTGGACCATCGACGCGGGCGCCATTCCCATCGAGGAGCGCGATGGCCGGGAGGTGACCCACGTGAGCGGGCTCACCGACGACGGCCGGACCGAGACCGTGCGCGTCACGCCGCGCGATTCGCCCGTCCACAACCCAGGTTTCGATGTCACGCCGGCTCGGCTGGTCACCGGTCTCATCACCGAGCGTGGGGTCGCCGAAGCCTCGCCCGCCGGCCTCTCACGCCTCTTTCCGGAGCATGCATCATGAACGAAGAACGCTGCCGCGCCGTGGCCGTCGCCCATCGCGCCGCGCAAAAGGGCCTGGCCTCGGGGACCTCTGGCAACCTCAGCCTGCGCACCTCTGGCGGCTTTCTCGTGACCGCCACCGGCACGTCGCTCGAGACCCTCACCGCCGAAGAGCTCTCGCGGGTGAAGGACGACGGCGCGGTGGAAGGCGCCCTCCAGCCTTCGTCTGAGTGGCGCTTTCACCGCGACATCTACCAGGCGCGGCCCGACGTGAACGGCATCCTCCACGTGCACTCGCCGCACGCCACCACGCTGGCTTGCCTTCACCGCGCGCTGCCGGCGTTCCACTACATGGTGGCGGTGGCGGGCGGTCGCAATGTGCGCTGCGCACCCTACGCCAGGTACGGCAGCGAGGAGCTCTCGGCCAACGTGCTCGGAGGCCTCGAGCACCGACGCGCGTGCCTGCTCGCCAACCACGGTCTGGTGGCGGTGGGGCCTACGCTGGAGATCGCCTTCGACGTGGCCCTGGAGATTGAGCACCTGTCGGGCATCTACCTGGCCGCCTGCGCCATCGCCGAGCCGGCGGTCCTCGCCGACGAAGAGATGGACGCCGTGCTCGCCAAGTTCGCCACCTACGGCAAGGTGCAGCAGACCTGAGCGCTCACTCCGCGGCGGCCTCGTCGGCCTCGTGCGGCCCGAGATTTTGCGGGGGCCGCGCGGCGCCGCGCTCGGTCACGCCATTGCGCTGGTAGGGCTGCTGCATGAGGCGCCGCATGGCCTCCTGCGTGCGCCAGGTGAAGTACGCGCTGGTGAAGGGAATCGACTGCGAGGGGTCCATGTAGGGGTTCTTCAGCTTGCCGAGGTTCACCAAGAGCAGCACCTGCTCGGCGACGCTCACCGGACACCCTTCGAGCCGCACCACGTCGGTGGCGTTCCACATCTTGCGGGTCATGCCCCACATCTTGGTGAAGATGTCTTCGCTGGTGGCCGCGTAGGGGCTCTTGGTGGAGCGGTCGACGTAGAGGCTCTTCACCTCGATGGTCTTGCCCGCGACCTTGCCCTTGAAGGTGGCGCAGTCGCCAATGAACACCACTTTTTCGCCGGGCTTGGCGTCGATGGTGCCCTCGTACTTCCCGAACACGATGTGCGTCTTCGGCATCTTCGCGTCGGTCTTGTCGTCGAAGAGGCGCATGATCTCCACCGCCTCTTCCATGGCGCCCGGGCAGCCGCCCCAGCAGTAGTCGGTGGTGTCGCTGGGCGGCGGGCCGGCATAGGCCTGGACGTTGGTTCCTTGGAAGTACTCTTCCACGCGAATGAGCCCCACCCGGAAGCCCTTGGCGCGCGCCTGCGCTTCTTCCAGCGTGAGCTCGCCGCCCAACACGATCTCCCGCAGATCGACCGGGCCGAAGCCGCGCTCGTGGGCCAGGCGAATGTGCGGCACCGAGAGCGGGTCGACGCCGATGATGGCGCAGCACACAGCGTCGAAGGCGACCTGGTTGTTGCCGGTGACGATGAGCTGGAGGTCGAAGGGGATGGGCGTGAGCATGCGCCCTTCGCCGGCGATGATGCCATCGATGGCGATGAACTGCGGCTGCACCACGTACTGAAGGTCGGCCACCTTCTCGTCGAGCTTGTGATCGTGGTCGATGAGGCGGTGGCGATCGTCCTGGATGCCGATGTAGTTCTTCATGGAGAACGTCACGGTGGTCCAAGGGTGCGCCTTGAACTTGGGGCAGTTTACGAAGAAGTCGGCCTTGGCCACCGGCTCTGGGGTGAAGAGCGAATCGCGCAGTCGCTCCGGGTGGTAGAGGGGGATCTCCACCTGGGTCGTCTCTTCGAAGTGATAGAGCTTGGCCCACGGCAGCCGCTCCATCAGGGCGTGATAGCCCCCTTGCTCGAAGGCGAACCGCGTGGGCATGGTGATGCCGCAGCGCTCGCCGATGGCCATCTCGGTGAGGTCGGGTCCGGAGCGCGCCAGCAGCGCGTTCATCACGCCTTCGACAAACTCCGGCCGGGTATACGCGTGCGGAAAACGCTCGCCCGCGGCCACCACGTTGGGCTTCAGCAGCGTTCGTCCGAAGGGGCGCAGCCCCAGCGTATCCAGGGATTTCCCCACGATGGCTTCGACCTTTTTCGGGTCGTAGCTGGCGCAATGAAAGATGTGGACCTCGGGGCGCATCGGTCGATGCTAGCAGCTACGATGCCCGGGCCTTACGGTTTCGCGCGCGCCGTCTACCAGCCGGTCTTGGCCTTCACGAACGGGACGAACGCCGCGGCCATCTGCTGGTGAAAGGTGGCGTTGGCGTGGTAGTAGCAGGCGGTCACCAGCGAAGCGTCGGTGCTCGCGGCGAGCTCGAAGAAGTGAATCCGCGTGTCGCCGCTCCCGGTGCGCGCGTTCACGATGCCCATCATCGTGTTCTTCACGTTGCTACGCGTATTGAAGCCAACTGGAGCGTCGTCCGAGAGCTGCGGCCCAACGGCGAGGATGATGTGCGCCAGCGGGTAGTTGCCGCGGATGCGCCCCACCAGGGCGTCGTACTTCTGGGCAAAGAGGGTGGGGTTGGCGGCGGTGGGGGGCGAGTAGTCGGTGCCGCCCAGCATCGAGACCACCAGGTCCGGCGTGTAGCGGGCGAAGTTCCAAACGCTGGTCACGTCTTCCGGCAGGGAGCGACCGTAGAGGCGATCGAACACCTCGGCGTCGCCGGGAGCCTCGTTCTTCACGATGCCCTTGCCCGAGAAGGCCAGCAGCACGAGGTCGGCGTTCACGGCGTCGGCCACGAGCTGCGGCATGCTGCGCCGGGAGTTGTGGGTGAGTGCCGGCGCTCCGCCGGGGCAGTTGGGGCCCAGGCCTTCGACGCCGTAGCCGTTCACCGTGGAGTCCGAGAGGAACTCGATGCGGCGGGTGGGCGCCGCCGGCGGAGCGAGCATGCGTCCGCCGCCCGGAAAGTCGAAGCCCAGCACCTGGGTGACGCCGAGATAGGGCTCGGTGCGCTTGTACAGCTCCACCACGTGGGTGCCGGCGGCGAGGCCGGTGGCCAGCGTGTACGTGCCGGTGCCCGGCGTCAGCATGATGGGCGTCTGCCAGGTGCCGTCCACCTGCACATCGAAGTAGGTAGGGTTGCCGCCGAACTGACCGGCGGCGTCCTTCAGCGTGACAGCCACCTCGGTCCCCGAGAACCGCACGATGGCGCGCGATCCCTGCCACGCGAACTTCGGTCCCAGCGGGTCGGAGATGTCGGAGCGCCCCACGTAGCGAATGGCCGGTGCGGCCGCCTGCGCGTCTTCGCCCGCGTCGGCGATGGCTGCGTCGCTCCCGCTGTCGACCGGCACCGTGCCGTCCTTGCCGCTCCCGTCGAGGCCTGCGGCGTCGGTCGCGGGGCCAGCCTCGGCGCTCGCGTCCTCGGCCTCGGCATCGGGGTAATCTACACCGACCGGGCGTGGGGTGCCGCCGCACGCGACGGCCACGGCGGTGATGCAGGCGAGAGAGAGCGAGGGGGCTAGTTTGAGAAAACGCACGATTTCTCATTATGACCGAAATTTTACCCTTGGGTAGGTCTACATGCGTGCTGCCCGCACACACACCCGGGCGCTCGCGCTCAATGTCCACCTCCCGCAACCAAGCCACGCCGGGCCCGCTGCCTCTGCTGCGGTATGCTTTGTTGGTGCCCCAACGAGCGTGGCAGCTCCTCCGCGCCGGCGCGCGCCGCTCCGACCACCGTAGCCATGCGCGCGCGCTCTTCGAAGGTTTCGCCTTTGGCTTTCAGGTGCTGCGACGGGGGCTTGCGCAGGCCGATGTGCGGCGAATGCACCTCCGCACCTGGGCGGTTCGCTGCGCGCTCTTGCTGGTGGCGGTGGGGCTCTTCGCAGCCTGCGAGCGGCAGGACCACGAAGAACGGGCGGAGCGCGATGAGCGCCTCCCGCCGCGGGTGCGCGCCGTCACGCCCGGCTGGCACATCGGCCCCGTCGAGCCCGCCGCCGCGCCTCCCCACGCAGGCCGCGTTCACTTGGGGCCCCTCGACCTCGCCATCGTTTCGGACGAGGCCGATGACGCGGAGGCGCCCGCAAAGCCCAAGCGCCACAGGCACAAGCCCAGGACGTCTGGGGCCCGGGGGCTGTGGACGCGCCTCAGTTCCATCTACGGCTTCGCGGTGCTCTTCGAGTGGGCTCTGGTGGCGCTGTCGCGCAAGTACGACGAGCAGGTGGCGCGAAGGCTCGCGCTCGCCGCCGGGCTCGTCCCCGAAGATCCGGAGGAGCCGCCGCGCATCCGGCTCGACCCCCGCTGGGCCTATCGCAAGGTGCGCCAGCGCATCCGCGGCTTCGTGGTGTTCGGCGCGGGCTTCCCGGCCTACCTCTTCACGTTGGTGACGCCGCTCTCCTTCTTCCACGTGGGCGCAGCGCGCACGGGCTTCGACGTCGTGGTCATTGCCTGGGCCATCTACTGGTCCGGCGTCTTTGCCGCCTCCAAGTCGGCCCACGCCTGGCACGACGAGGCGACCGCTCCGCCCCCGGCCTTTCTTCGCACCTTCGCCGGCGCCTTCGGAACAGCGCCCGTCCTGCGTTACTGGGCCCGCGCCTGGGCCTGGGCCACCCGCGGCCTCTTCGCGCCCGCCGCCACCTTCGAGCGACACCCGTTCGGCTTCTGGGGGTTCGCGCTCTTCCGCATCGTGACCCACGTGCCCCTGGTCTACACCTTCGTGCGGCCCGTGGTGCCGGTGGTGAGCGCAGCGCTCATCGCGCGCCACGACGCGCGAGCCCGCCTTGCGCAGCTCCCCACGGCGCAGCTCCCGGAGACGCCGCACACAACATGCGTGCAGCCGGCGCAGGAAGACGTACCTTCACCCCATGCGCTGGGAGCCTGACAACGACAATCGCAATATCGTCGACCTTCGCGGGGGTGGCGGCGGCGGCGGCATGCGCCTGGGCGGCCGCATCGGTCTCGGGGGTGCGGCCGTGCTCTTGGTGCTCAGCCTGGTCTTCGGGCGGAACTTCTTCGCCGACCTGGGTCAAGGCGGCGGAGGCTCCTCGGCGTCGCCGGAGCAGGGCGCGTCGCCGGAGCGGGGCGCGTCGCCGGAGCGGGGCGCGTCGCCGGGGCCGGCGCGGGCGGGCGACGATGTTCCCGCCGAGCTCACCAAGTTCGTGTTCAACGACGCGCAGCGCTTCTGGCGGGCCGAGTTTCGCCGCCGCGGCGGCGCCTACGACGACGCGAAGCTGGTGCTGTTCACGAACGACGTCCGGAGCGGCTGCGGCTACGCCGAGTCGGCCATGGGGCCGTTCTATTGCCCAGCCGATCAGCGCGTGTACGTGGACCTCGGCTTTTACGACGAGCTGCGGCGCCGCTTCCACGCGCCCGGCGACTTCGCTCAGGCCTACGTCATCGCCCACGAGGTGGGACACCACGTCCAGCGCCTCGACGGCACCGAGGCTCGCGTTCGACGCGACCAGGCGGCGCGGCCGGCCTCCAAGAACGCGCTCTCGGTGCGGCTCGAGCTGCAGGCCGATTGCCTGGCCGGCGTGTGGGCCCATGCGGTGCAAGACAAGAAGCGCCTCGACCCAGGCGATCTCGAAGAGGGGCTCGCGGCGGCCTCGGCGGTGGGCGACGATCGCATCCAGAAGGCCGCTACCGGCCGCGTGAACCCCGAACGCTGGACCCACGGATCCGCGCGCGAACGCGCCACCTGGTTTCGCCGCGGTTTCGACCGCGGGCAGAAGGAAGACTGCGACACGTTCGCAGAAGCTCGCTGACCCCCGCGCGTTTGGCGCTCGGCCTTGGGCCCTGGGCCGGGTTACGCTTCGTTCATGAATCATCGAAGCCTGCTCCCGGCCATCGCGCTCGTTGCCGCCTGCTCCAGCGATGCAGGCGGCATCGCCACGAGCTCCAGTGGCGGCGCCAGTAGCTCGTCCGGCGGCGGATCGAGTGGCGGGAGCAGCAGCTCCTCGTCCGGGGGGTCGTCCGGCGAGGTCGACGGCGGTTCCGACGCCAGCTTTCCTGATCCGCTCGCGGGGGCGGCGGCGCCCACCGAGCTTCGCGCGGGCTTCCAGTTCACCGAAGGCCCGCTCTGGTTCGGAACCAAGCTCCTCGTCTCCGACATTCCGGCCAACAAGATCTTCGAGATCACCCCGCCCGCCACCACCCCAGTGGTCTTCCGCGACCCGAGCAACGGCACCAACGGCAACGCGCTGGGGCCCGCTGGCGAGCTCTATAGCTGCGAGGGCAGCGCCGGACGCATCACGAAGACCGTGGGCGGCGTGGTCACGCCGGTGGCCAGCACCTTCGGCGGCGCCAAGCTCAACTCCCCCAACGACATCATCGTCCGCAACGATGGCAACGTGTACTTCACCGACCCCAACTACTACGGCAACACCCAGCCCAAGCAGAACGTCTTCCGCATTGCGCCGGGCGGCGCGCTCACGGTGGTCGACGACGGAATCCAGAAGCCCAACGGCGTGGCCCTCTCGCCCAGCGGCAACATCCTCTATGTCACGAGCGCGCAGGATGGCTACATCAACGCCTACCCGGTGATGGCCGACGGCTCGGTGGGGGCGGGGGCCAAGCGCAAGTTCGTCGACGTGCCCTCGCCCGACGGCATCGCGGTCGACGACGCGGGAAACGTGTATGTTGCAAGTACCAAGGTCGAGGTCTTTCGGCCCGACGGCACCAAGGTGGGCAGTCTGGCCGTGCCCCAGCAGCCGGCCAACGTGGCCTTCGGCGGCGCCGACCGCAAGACCCTCTACATCACGGCGCGAACCGCGGTGTACCAGGCCCGGGTGAACGTGCCCGGGCCGCCCTGACACGCCGTCAGGCCTTCACGAGAAGCGCGTTTGCGGCCACCTTCACCGAGTGCGACTCGTTGGCGGTGCGCGCTCAGGGAAAGTTCGCGTGGCCGGCCGTGAGCGTCTGCTGCTTGGCGCTGGGGATCACGTCTTCGAGCACTGCGCCGTTGTCGGCGGTGAGGCGCACCTTGAAGGGGCCGTCGGTTCCGCTTCCGGTGGGGAGCACGAAGAAGTTGTAACTCTCGCGCGGCGCAGCGACGAAGGCGCCGGCCTTCTCGATCTCCAGCGACTTGATGGGTACCGCGTGGTTGCGCACCTGGATGGCGGTCCAGTACTTACTCGAGCCGTCCTTCGTGTAGTACTGCACGGGTCCCTGTACATTGCACCGAACCACGCTCCAGGTGATGGGCACCACCCCGGTCTTGAGGTCGGCGATCTTGGCAAAGGCCTGGGGGCTCAGGTCGAGGCTGCCGCTCTTGCAGCCGGGGCACAGGTCGACGGCGCGCACCACCACGCCGCCTTTGGGGCCCTTCACTTCCAGGCAGGCGCCGCAGTACAGGGCCTTGCCGTAGTGCGAGGCGCTCACCGCCGCCACGTCGAGGTCCTGGGGAGATGCAGGGAAGCTACACGCACCCGCGCCGGTGGCGTCGTAGTAGGTGGCCTGTCCGCTCACCGGCGAGGGGAGGCTCCCGCTGCTGGTTCCCGACGACGAGCCGGTGGAAGAGGAGCCGCCTCCGGAGGAGGAAGAGCCGCCGCCGGAGGAGCCACCCGACGAAAGCGCGGTGCCGCCGGACGACGGTGCGCCGCCGCCTGCGCCGGTGTCGTCGCCGCCGCAGGCGAAGGCCAGCGCGCCGAGACCGCAGAACAAGGACGTGGTGAGCAAGCGAGCCATGCAAGGTCGACGCGTTGAGATCACCCCGCCATCGTGACCCCCAGGCGCCCGGCTTTCAAGTGCGCGTGCACAGCAAGCATGGGTTATAGAGGTGGTCATGCGACAGCGTGCCCTCTACACCCTCCCCGCGGCCGTGGCTCTCGGCGGCCTCCTGTTCACGCTCCCGGCCTGCAACACCTCGAAGGAAAAGGCCGATGCCGGCGGCGCAGCCAGCTCCGCGGCGCCCACGCCCAACCTCAACGCGATGCTCAAGGGCTTCGAGGGCGAGATCGGCATGCACCTGGAGTCCAAGGGCGACAAACCGGTGGACCTCACCGTGTCGCTCAAGAAGGACCGCGTTCGCATGGACGTCCCCGAGGGCATGAAGGGCACGGAGCTTCTCGGCGGCTCGAAGGGCTACCTGCTGCTGCACGCGCCGGAGAAGAAGATCTACTTCGTGAGCGACACGCAGAAAAAGGTGATCTTCGTCGACCTCGACACCGTCGGCGAGAAGACCAAGGCGCTCACCGGCGGCGCGGCGCCTCCCGGCGCGGGCGCGGGCGCCGCCCCTTCGCTTCCGAGCACCACCAGCATCACCCGTACCGGCAAGAAGGACCGCGTCGCGGGCATCGACTGCGAGGAGTGGGAGATCAAAGACAAGAACCGCCCGGAATCCACCGGCACCCTTTGCCTCGCCGAAGAGAGCACGTCGTGGCTCAAGCTGCCCCTTCGCGCGCTGCCCGATGCCTACAACTTCACCGCGCAGATCATGGACGGCAACCACTTTCCCCTTCGCTACGTGGGCATGTCGGGCGCCACGCAAACGGTCCGCGCCGAGGCCACCAAGATCGAGAAGAAGACGCTCGCCGACGCCGTCTTCGAGGTGCCCAAGGGCTACGAGATGGTGGACCTCATCCAGATGCTCACCCAGATGACGCGCGCCTTCCCCGGCGGCATGCCCGGTATGCCCGGCGGCATGCCCGGCGTGCCCCCGCGCCCCCACAAACCCGGCAAGTAGAGTCTCTCAGGGCTCCCATCGAAAGAGGTGGGAGCCGCTGCAGATGCCTTGGGGTAGCTCGGGGCCGCTTACGCGCTCACGCGTCCGGAGGTCCACCCGCGCCACCTCGGGCAGGGCGCGGCCGTAGGCGATCCACACGTGGTGTTCCTCGCCCGATGAGAGCACGCCGCGCGGGAACTCCAGCTCGAGGATGCCCAGGCAGCGCTTGCGCGAGAGGCTCCAAAACGACACGACGTTGGCGAGCGGCGTGGTCACCACCGCCACGTCGCCCTCGATGCAAACGCTGAGTGATTCGCCGAGGAGCCGCTGGTCGGTGAGCTCCTTCGGCGCGCGCATGCGCTCGGGTTTGCCGGGTCGCGTGCGAAGGGTCACCCCGCCCACCGAGGTCGCTTCCGGCAGGCCGTTTCGCGGCGCCGACGCCACCACGAAGTCACGCCGCTCGGTGATGGCGATGTGGCCGGCGTTGATCTTGGGATCGCCGAAGGTAAATCGCTCGACCAGCGCCCCGGTCTCGGTGTCCACGAACGTCACCGACGGCTCGTGCGCCACGCCCGGCGTGCCCAGTGGCCCGCCAGCGTTGGTGATGGCCAGCGTGCGCCGATCTTCCAGGAGCACGCAGTCGTGGGGATCGTCGCCGAAGGTGGGGAGCTCGCCGCGCACCGCGAGCGTCGTGGCGTCGCGTACCGTGATGACGCCGGCATGGGAGGTCCGATCGGTCTCCACCACGAAGAGCCGCTCGCCTTCGCCCGAGAAGGCCGCGTGCCCGTAGAAGTGCCGACCGGGTGACGGCGCCAGGTTGGCGATCTTGCGGCCGGCCTCGACGTCCACCACCGCGCCGCCGGGGCCACGCTTCTCGAACACGACCGCGCGATTCGGCGCCGACGCGTGAAACGAGACGCCATGGCCGAGAAAGTCCAGGGGAACCCGCCGCAGGCTCGCTCCGTCGCGGCCGCCCGGGTCCACGATATCCAGCGAAAAGGCATCTCCCTCCGCGGTTTTGCCCCGCGTACCTCCGACGAAACGACGCAACATACCGCCAATGCTACACGCTGAAGTCATCCCGAACGGTCATCCCGAACGAAGTGAGGGACCCCCTCTGCCGCCTCGCTGCATAACCGACGGCAGCTGGAGGAAATTCAGTCGGAACGAAAGATTGCAGCACCGTTCAACCGATTGCCCTTGACCCTCCCACATGTGGTGCTAGGTAAGCCGCACATGCGTACCCCTCTCTTCTCGTCGCTCGTCGCCTGCGCTGCCCTCTCTCTCTTCGTTCCCGGCTGCGCCGCCGATGTCGATGCCGAGGCCGACGACACCGTCGACGAGACGCAAGACGATCTCACCACCTCGACCAACACCGGGTACTTCATCGTCACCGCCCGCGACCAACGTCGCTGCGTGTCGCCGCTCTGCGGCGGCCTGTTCGTGAAGCGCGTCAACGCCGCCACCACCCGCTGTGCCGACGGCACCCTGCAGGCCAGCTGCTACGTCGGCTCCATCGACGTCGACGGGCTCGGCCTCACGGGCGAAGATCTCGACAACTTCCGCGCCTCGCTCGAGAGCGGTCAGGCGCTGGTGAAGGCCTCGCGGATGAGCAGCGTCGCCTGGAACGGCCACACCATCGGCAAGCTCACCGCCAAGGAGGGCTGGGTTGCCCAGGGCCCCGCCGCTGCGCCGAAGGCCGCCGGCAACGCCATCCCCGCCGGCGCGTTCTACCGTGCCAAAGACAACGGCATCCGCTGCGTCCGCGCCCCGTGCCCCACCACCGGCCTCGCCAAGCTCAACGCTTCCAGCACCCGCAACGTCTCCGGCCTCGACCTCGCGCCCGCCGGCGCCCCCCAGGCTGCCGTCGACGCTGCCAACGACACGCTCTTCGCCGACGGCTTCCTCCTCGCGGGCTCTATCGCCTCCGGCCCGGCTTCGGGCGCCACGGCCACCGCCACGCAGTTCTACCTGCGCACCGTGCCCTCGCCGCCGGTCGCCCGCTCCTGTGGCGGCCGCGGCATGCAGACGTGCCCCGCCGGCCAGACGTGCATCTGGAAGATCGGCGCCATCTGCGGTCAGGCCGACGCCCCCGGTCAGTGCACCGTCAAGCCCCAGGCCTGCCCCATGATCTTCAGCCCGGTGTGCGGATGCGACGGCAAGACCTACAGCAACGAGTGCGTCGCCAATCGCCTGGGCATCTCCGCGAAGACCTCCGGCGCCTGCGCCACGCCCTGATTCGCGCATAGGCCATTGCGCCCGATCACGGAGCCCGCGGAGCCATCCGCGGGCTTTTGCTTTTTCCATGCCGCCCCCTTGCGCGCGAAGCTGGCATCAGCGTGAGCTGAGCTTCGCCAACGAAACCGTCGCGCGAGCCCAATCGAGGACGCGCGACGGTAGCGTTTCGTCGTGCGACGCGTAGCGAGCAAGCTGCCGCGCCACGAAGTCGAGGCGCGCGCGAAAGGGAAATTGCGCCACCGGCGCCACCCCGAAGGTGCGCGCGAACGAGCTCTCCTCGGCGGCGATGGTGAACGTGTAGCTTACACGCACGGGGGCGGCGGCCTCGGCTCTGCCGCCCCAGTGCAGCAGGTTCGCGTTCCAGATGGCGGCGTCGCCTTCGGCGGTGGGGAGCGACACCGCGCCGGCCGTGGCCGAGGCGTCGGCGAGGCTGTCGGGGTAGGCCGGATCCTTCGAGAAGGGCACCACCCACATGCGCGAGGCGCCCTCCGGTACGTCGCAGAGCGCGATCCACGTGTTGAGCACCGCGGGCGCGCCGTCTTCGCCCCGCACTTCTTCCCAGATGCCGCGATGGGCCGGCCAGCCGGCGGCCCCGCCCTCCACGCGGAAGGCCCAGCCGTCGTCGAGGAGCACGAAGGGGCGCCGGAAGCGCGCCGTGCAAAGCTGCGCGAGCGCCAGCCCTGGGGTCCAGAAGGCGTCGTCCAGGTAGGCGAAGAGCAGGGGAATGCCGGCTTGGTGCAGGGTCTCGATGCGCCCCCGGAGCCGCGCCGCGTCGGGGGCTGCGGAGGCGACGATGGCGAAGCCGTCGCAGAGCGCGAGCGCTTCCACGGCGAGCGGGGTCGGTGCGGTGAGGGGGCCGTCTACCTTCGCGCCCGGCCACAGGCGCTCCCAGGTCTCTCGACGCTCCAGGTCGGCGATACTCAGCACGCGCCCATGGTACCACCCCTCGTCACGCCCGGCGGGAGAGTGATAGGCTCCGCGCCATCGTGTACAGCTTGCTCGACTACGGGCGCATGATCGAAAACGCGCCGCGGATGCGCGCCTACGCCGAAGCCATCGCCGAAACCGTGCGCCCCGGTGCCCGCGTGGTCGACCTGGGCGCCGGCACGGGCGTCTGCACGCTGCTCGCGCTCCGCGCCGGCGCCGCGCACGTCACCGCCATCGACACCAACCCTGCGGTGAAGCTGGTGCCGCGCCTGTGCGCCGACAACGGCTTTCCGGCGGAACGGATCACCGCCCTCGTGAGCGACGCGCAGCGGGTGGAGCTCTCGGAGCGGGCCGACGTGCTCCTCGCGGATCTCCGCGGAGTGATGCCGCTGTACGGGAAGAACCTGGCCATCGTGCACGACGCGGCGCGGCGTTTTTTGAAGCCTGAAGGCATTCTGGTACCCGCCGAAGACACGCTCTACGCGGCGCTGGTGGAAGCGCCCGAGACCTACCGCGCCGCCACCGGGCCGTTCGGCGACCGCCCCCTTGACTTCGACATGCGGTCGGTGCTGGAGGCCACGGCGGTTGGTTTTCATCACGACCGCAAAGCGCCGATGGCGGCGAGTTGCGTTCTCTCCAACGCCGAGGCGTGGGCCACCGTTCGCTATCGGGAAGCGCCGCCCGACTTCTACCAGCGCACGCTGTCGCTGGTGCCCCAGCGCGATGGCCTGTGCCACGGCCTCGCGCTCTGGTTCGAGGCGCGCCTCACCGCCACCGTCACGCTGTCCTCGGCGCCCGGCAACGACGTGGTGTACGCCCGGGGATTTCTGCCCTACTTCGAGCCGTTCCCGGTACGCGCCGGGGTCCCCATCGGCGTGCGCATCACCGCCCGGGCCACGAAAGACGACTACATCTGGGCCTGGACGGCCGAGGGCCCCATCTCCCGTCGGCACACCAGTTTCTCGGGGCCGTGAGGCCCCATGTAGGCCCGCGTGAATGTCGCGGGTTGCGCAGGCACCGATCCATACGCTATCTTCCGGTCCGCCCAAGGAGCTCTCAGGATGTCGAGTCACACCCAGTCTGCAGAAAAACCGAGCGAAATCGCGCGCAAGCCTTACGTGGCGCCGCAGCTCAAGCGTCTTGGCAGCGTGCGTGAGCTCACCCTCGGCACCACCGCCGGTGCGCTCGAGTTCGGCATGCGCGGCGCTCCGATGTGATTTTTGCGGTTTGGGGGGAGGATGACGGCGCCCGCGATGCGTGGGCCCGTCTCCGCACGACACTTGGTCAGCCCCGCGCCTCGAGCGCGCTCGAGGGCGGCTTTCTCGGGGCGTGGGGGCACGGCTCTCTCCAGGGAAAGCGAGCCTGGCTGGGCCACGTCGAGGATTCGTCGGCGCCGCTCGAGCACCTGCGCGGCACCTACGCGCTCATTGAGGCAGCGCCCCGGGGATTCTTCCTGGCTTCCGGCGCGCTCGGCGGTCGGCCGCTCTTCTGGGCCCGCCGCCGCACCGTGCATCTCGCGTGCACGTCGCTCGCCAAGCTGGTGGCCGCGCTCACCGCGCTCGGCGGTCCCCCGGCGGTGAACGCGGTCGGGTTGGCCCGCAGCGTCGTGTTTCTCGGTGCCCCGGAGCGCGTGCCGTACGTCGGTGTGGAGCGGGTCCGCACGCTGCGCATCCTCCAGGTGGGGCCCGGCTTCCGCACCGAGCGCATGCGGCACACGCCGGCCTGGCGCGATCATCCAATGGAGGCTCCCGAGGCGGCGACGCGTTTGTTCGACGCGGTGGGCGCTTCGGTGGCTCGGGCGGTGGGTGCAGGCCAGCGCATCGCCGTGATGGCCGGCGGTGGCGTCGACTCGAGCGCCCTCCTCGCTGCGACGCTGGCCCATGCGCGCGGGGCCTCGCCCAAGGAGATCACCGCGCTCACCTGGGACTTCGGCGGCGACGGCGACGATCGGCCCTACATGCGCGATCTGGAGAACGCCCTGGGCATCGTGCCCATCCGCGTTTCCCCCGCCGGAGCGGCCCCGTCGTTCGCGCGCAGCCTGGTGGTAGAAAGTGCACCCTACACGCTTCTCTGCGGCGCCATGGAGCTGCAGACCTTCGCCCTGGCCAAGGAGCGCGGCTGCGAGATGGTCCTCACCGGCATCGGCGGGGACGAGGTGCTCGCCGGCGCGGTGCAGGCGGCGGTGCTCGGGGGAATGGTCGACCGCAGTGGTCTGGGGCGCATGGCAGCGCTGCCAGGCGCCCTACGCCGGGCACTCGCCCTCGACGTGAGCACCGCCAAGACGCCGCTACGGCGCGTTGGCGACTTTCTGGTGCGCCCGCTGCTGCGCCCGCTGGCGCCGCGGCGGCTTCGCATGCGCAACTTCGTGCGACGCATGGGCAGCGCCACGCCTTGGCTGGGGCCGGTGGGCCGGACCGCGCTCGAGTCAGCCGCCCGAGAGACCACCGCCGAGACCCACGTTCCCGACGGCGCGCGGAGCCGCTACCTGCACTTCGCCGACCGCACGCTCTTCGAGGAGTACATGGATCTCCGTGCGCTCCTCGAAGAAGAGAGCGGCCTCCGGCGGGCCGACGTGTATCTCGACGACGCGCTCGTCGAGCTCATTGCGCGCATCCCTCCGCAGCACTTGGTGCACGGTGGACGCCATCGGGGCCTCTTCCGCGAGGCGCTCCGCGGTCACGTCCCGGAAAGCATTCGCCTCCGGAGAACGAAGGCGTCGTTCGACGACGCCATCCAGGCGTACGCCGCCTCGCCCGAGGCGCGAGCTTTGGTGCGCTCCCTCGGCAACGACTCCCTCGCCGCCGACCTCGGCATCGCCGACCGCCGCCTCTTGGCCGGCGCGGCCACCCGCATCGCCAGCGAGCGCGACCCCGCGGCGTACGGCCTGGGCCTCTCGTACCTGTGGTCCACCCTGGCCGCCGAGGCGTTCCTTCGGGAGCGGCGCCCATGAAGTGGATCTCCGAGGCGCGGGTCGAAGGCGACGTGGTCTTTCGCATCGGGCGCGACGGCGCCGCGCTGGTGGCAGAGTGGCCCGACTCGCTGACGCTGCGGGTCGAGCCAGGCGAGCCGCCTTCGCTCACGGTGCACCCCGACGCGGAGCCGGCCTTCGTGGAGAAGCTGCGCAACGGCCCGGTGCGTGCGCTCTTGCGGCACCTGGAGGGCAAGGTAACCATGCATGGTGCAACCATCGCGTGGGGCGCCGACGCGTTGTGCCTCCTCGGCGACAGCGGCCAGGGAAAGTCGACCCTCTCGGCGGCACTTTGCCTTCACCACGGCGCCACGCTGCTGGGCGATGACGTCGCGCACTTGGAAGCGGACGGCGAGGCCGTGTGGGTCACACCGGCCTTCGAGGATCACTCGCTCACCGCCGAGGCGTGCCTCGCGCTGGGCGTTCCCGTAGCGACCGATGCGCGGCGCGAAAAAACTTCGGCGCTCGCCATGCGACGGACCGAGCCCGCGCGGCTGCGGGCCTTCGTGGTCCTCGCGTTCGGTGGCGACGCGCCCCGGCTCACGCGGCTCTCGGGTTTTCGTGCGCTGGGGCCGGTGCTCTCGGGAATGGCCCGGTTCGTCCTCGACGACCCTGCGGTCACGACCCGCGATCTCGCCGCCGCGGCAGAGCTTGCCCGCGCGGTGCCAGTGTACGAGCTTTCTCGACCGCGCGATCTGACGCGCGTTTCCGAGTGCACGGGCGCGCTGCGCTCGCTGTTGATAGAAGGAGAGCCCCATGGCCATCGATAAGAACGTCCGGGTCGACGTGGCGCCCAACGTGTTTACGCGCGAGTTCGAAGGCGAGCTGGTGGTCCTCGATCTCGAGGGCGGCGACTACTACGGTCTCGATGCAATGGGGCGCCAGCTGTGGGACGGCCTGACCCACGGTAGGTCTCCCGCCGAGATCGCCGCCGAGGTGGCCCTGGAGTTCGACGTGGCTCTCGCCACCGTCGAGTCCGACTTCACGAAACTCACGAACGAATTGCTGGAGCGAAAGCTCGTCGTGGCGCGGGCGTAGCCGCGCTGCGGCGGTCGCGCGCCAGTGGACAGTGTGTTATGAATTATAAAGGAGGCCTTAATCGCATGCGCAATCTTGGCAAAGCTTCACTCACGGGCACGGTAGCGTTCCTATTCATCGGTGGCGGGCTCGCAGCCTGCGAGGTCTCCACCACGGTCATTCCGCTCGACGGCAGCGTGCTGCCCGACGCGAGCGACGACGGCGCCACCAAGCCCGACGCGCCGATCACCACCGACGGCGGCACCGACGCCCCGACCACCGATGGCGACGCGGGTGGGTACACGCCGGAGTCGCTGAAGACCGTCCTCGATTCCACGCTGTGTGACCGCGTTAAGTTCTGCTGCGGCAACAAGGGTGCGGGTGGCGGTGTGTTCAACTCGGCGAAGTGCGCGACCAACCTGGGTGGCGGCTTCGAGAACGTATCGCTCGACATCGCCATTCCCGGCGTGAAGACCTCGAACATCGCCATCGATCAGGTGAAGGCGGCGAAGTGCGTCAACGAGCTCCAGCTGTTGACTTGCACCAACACAACCGGCGCCCCCTCCACCGAGTACAAGCAAGCGATCACCGATTGCTATGGCGCGTTCCTCGGGAAGGTTGCGGCTGCGGGCGCCTGCCACGCGGACATCGAATGCGTGAAGGGCAACTATTGTGATGGCGCCTACACACCGGGTGTCCCGCCGCGCGAGGGCACGTACAACGCCGCTGGCGGAACCTGCAAGCCGCTGAAGGCCCTCAACGCCAACTGCGCCGTGACCGACAAGGGCTGGAGCGACAACTGTTCGAATCGTGGCACCGGCGACACCGGCAACTACTGTTTCGACCCGGGCGGTGGGGGCCAGCCCACCTGCAAGCCGCTGCTTGCCGCGGGCGTAGCGTGCCAGAGCAACCTGGTTTGCTCTTCGTCCACGTGCGAGTACGAGCCGGTCGGCGAAACCTTGGCCTGCGGTACCAAGACGAACGACCCGTTCATCTGCGAAGGTTTCTGATTCGTCTGTGACCGCGAGCCCCGCGTGGCGCTTCCGAGCGTCGCGCGGGGTTTCTACTTTGTCTCGACCGACGGGCACGCATCGGTGACGGGCAGCTTGCGGGTGGGCAGGCTGGTTACCCGTTCCGGCGCGCGGTAGGCGGCGATGAGTGCGAAGTGCTCGTACGCGCAGGGCTCGACCGTCAGATGCGCCTCGCTTCGCAGCGCAACGCCCCGGGCGAGCTGCGCGTCGCGGGCCGCCTCGCCGGTGCCCGGGTAGTCGCGATACCGCGCGGCAAACGACACCAAGGCCGCCCCCGCGGTGATCAGCCCCAGCGCGCGGAAGAGCCCCCCACGGCCCTGGGCCCGCTTCGCCACCGTGCGCGCCAGCGCGTCGCACAAGAGCATCGCCACCAGTACGAAGAGCGGCAGCATCGGTCGCTCCGCATGGTGCGTGGGCGCGCCATCGCGAACGTTTCCGTACACCAGTGCCGCAAAAGCAAAGAGCATCGTCGCCAAGAGCGGCCCGCTTCGTCGCCGCACATCGCTCCCGAGCGCCGCCATGCCCACCAGCGCCGCAGCGCCCAGCGTCAGCTCCGGGCTCCCCCGCAAAAACGCTGCAGGATACACCAGAACCTTGGTCACCCACGGCGCGTCGCCCGAGTCGCTTGCGCGCCGAAACTTCGCCACCCGGTCGAAGAAGTGAAGCGGACCGTCGTGGGCGTGGGCGTTCCACGCCATCCACAGGCCCATACCCGTCAGCGCCAGCAGCGCCGGCGCAACGCCTTGCACGGACCGCGGCCGGCGGCGGATTTCGGCCACCGTGGTCGCTGCCACGAAGCCCAAGGCCAGCGTCCAAGGCTCGTAGCGGCACAGCGTGGCGAGCCCAAGAAGGAGACCGTGCACCGGCCGTGGACCTTCGCGCCGCAGAAGTCCGAGAAGACCCGCTGCCGCCAGGTTCGCCGCCAGCACCTCGGGCACCGTGGCCGCGCCTAGCCATGCGTTCCAGGGCAAAGCCAGCGCCATTAGTGCGCCCACCACCGCCGGTAGCCGCCGTACCTCGGCGTCGCGCGCGGCGAGGTACACGCCGCCCGCGCTCAGGGCGCCGAGCGCGATAGCCACGCCACGCGCCACCGCGATGCTGCGCCCCAGCACCATCATCGCGCTGCCGGTGAGCCAGAAGGGCAGGGGCAGCCAGCTGGTGCCGCTGGGGTCGAGCCTGGGCGCGGCGGCGAAGGTTTGCGCGATGACCGTGCGCGCGAAGTCGTCGTCCGACACGTGCGAGAAGCCGAGCCGCAGCACGCAAAGCGAAACGGCGACCTTGGCCAGGGCCAAGACCGCCGCGTCGATGTACCGCACGTCGCGCGCGCCGTGATCCGCGCGCATGGACGGCTACTTGGTGGTGGGTTCCGGCTTCGGAGCCTCGGGGGCGCCCGAGCCGGCCGCGCTGCCGGCGGCCTTCGGATCCTTGCGCTCGGTGCCGTGGTCTTTGTGCTTCTTCTCTTCGATGGCCATCTTCGCGCGAAGGGCGCGGTCGCCCGACGACGAGAACCAGGCGAGCGACACCGACGTCAGCATGAAGATGCCGGCGCAGATGGCGGTGGCGCGCGTGAGGATGTTTCCCGCGCCGCTGCCGCCGAAGACCTGGGCCGCGGTGCCGCCACCGAACGCGGCGCCCATGCCGCCGCCTTTGCCCTGCTGAAGGAGCACCACCAGCATGAGGAAGAGGCAGACCGCTACGTGAAGAATGTCGATGAGGGTGACGAGCATGGGATCCTAGGAGACTGTGGACAAAGCTTCAGCCGCCTGGGCGATAGCACCGAACGCGGCGATATCCAAGCTCGCGCCGCCGATGAGACCGCCGTCGACGTTGGGGCAGCCAAGAAGCGCCTGGGCGTTGTCGGGCTTGAGGGAGCCGCCGTAGAGAATGCGGGTGCGTGTTTCCAGGCCTCCGCCTTTCTCGGACAGCCAACCGCGGATGGCCGCGTGAACTTCCTCGGCTTCGGCAGGGCCCGCGTTTTTTCCGGTGCCGATGGCCCACACCGGCTCGTAGGCGATGGCCGCCGACTCGGTGCGTGCGGCCAGAATGTCGATCACTGCATCGAGCTGCCGCTTGACGACCGCCAGCGTCTGGCCGCCTTCGCGCTCGGCCAGCGTCTCGCCCACGCATACGATGGGCAGAAGGCCGCCCTCGAAGACCGCCTTGGTCTTGTCGGCCACGAAGGCGTCGGTGTCGCCGAAGAACTGCCGGCGCTCGCTGTGCCCCACGATGACCCAGGTGCAGCCGCACTCAGCGAGCATGGAGATGCTGATCTCTCCGGTGAACGCGCCGTCCTTCTTGGGGTGCACGTTTTGGCCGGCGATGGCGACCTTGGAGCCGTCGCATTCGTGCGAGGCAGCGGCCAGCACCGTGAAGGGCGGCGCCACCAGCAAGTCGACGTGGGGAACGCGCGGCGCCAGCTTGGCGCACGCGCCCGCCAGCTCGACGCCGTCGGGGCCGCCCTTGTTCATCTTCCAGTTGCCCGCGATGAGGGCGCGCCGGGCCGGGTTCAAGTTGACCCCCGCAGGGCTTCCACGCCCGGCAGTTTCTTGCCTTCGATCCACTCGAGCGAGGCGCCGCCGCCGGTGGAGATGTGCTTCATCTTGCTGGCGATATCGCCGCCCGCTTGCTTCACTGCCGCTGCGCTATCGCCGCCGCCAACCACCGTAAAGGCGCTCGATTCGGCCATGAAGCGCGCGACCTCGAAGGTGCCCTTCTCGAAGGCCGGGTTTTCGAAGAGCCCCATGGGACCATTCCAGAATATCGTCTTTGCCGCCTTGATGTGCTTCGCAAAGAGCTCGAGGCTCCGCGGCCCCACATCGAGACCCATGGATTCGGCGGGGATTTCCCGCACGTCGTGGATCGCGCCTTCTTTGCTCTCGGTGCTCTGCCCGACCACCAGGTCCACCGGAAGGACGATCTCGACCTTCTTGTTCTTGGCCTTCTCCAGGATGGTGCGCGCGAGCGCCAGCTTGTCGGCCTCGATGCGCGAGCGCCCGAGGTTGAGCTCTTGCGCCGCCAGGAACGTGTTGGCCATGGCCCCGCCGAAGAGGATGGCGTTCACCTTGTCGAGGAGCGCCTCGATGACCTCGATCTTGTCCGAGACCTTGGCACCGCCGAGGATGGCTACGTAGGGGCGGTCGGGGTCGGTCACCAGCTTGCCGAGCGCTTCGATCTCCTTCTCGAGGAGCAGCCCGCAGCCGCGCTGGTTCATGAGCTTCGGCAGCGCGTGCACGCTGGCGTGCGCCCGGTGCACGGCGCCGAAGGCGTCGTCGACGTACACGTCGGCCAGGGCCGCGAGCTCCCGCGCGAACGTCTCGTCGTCCTGCTCTTCCTCCGGATGAAAACGGAGGTTTTCGAGCAGGCACACCTGACCGCCACGCAGATCGAACACCACCTTCTTGGCGGCGTCGCCCACGCAGTCTTCCGGCATGTGCACCTCGACGCCCAGCAGCTCGGCAAGGCGCGCGCCGCAGGGCTCGAGCGAGAGCCCGGCGGTCTTGCCCGGCTTCGGCCGCCCGAGGTGCGCTGCGAGCACCACGCGCGCGCCCTGCTCGAGCGCGTACTTGATGGTCGGCAGCGACTCCACGATGCGGTTGTCGTCGGTGATGCGGCCGCCTTCCATGGGAACGTTGAAGTCCACACGGATAAACACCCGCTGGTTCGCGATGGAGAGATCGCGAATCGTCTTGATGCCGGTGAGCGCGCTCATATCAGAGCTTCGCCGCCACGAGCTCGGCCAGCTCGATCATGCGGTTGGAGAAGCCCCACTCGTTATCGTACCAGCTCATGATCTTCACGAAGCGATCGCCCATGACCTGGGTCACCGTGGCATCGAAGATCGACGAGCGCGGATCGCCGATGTAGTCGCTCGAGACCAGGAGCTCCTCGGTGTAGCCGAGAATGCCCTTGAGCGGGCCGTCGGCGGCCGCCTTCATGGCCGCGTGGATGGCTTCCTTGCTGGTGGGCTTCTCGGTCTCGAAGGTGAGGTCGACGATGCTGACGTCCATGGTGGGGACGCGGATCGCCTGGCCGTCGATCTTGCCGCTGAGCGCGGGGATGACCTCGGAGAGCGCCTTGGCGGCGCCGGTGGACGAGGGAATCATGTTCTGCGCGGCGGCGCGCGCCCGGCGGAGATCGCCCTTGCGGTGGGGGATGTCGAGGACCGCCTGGTCGTTGGTGTACGAGTGCACGGTGGTCATCAAGCCTTGCTTGATACCGAAGTTGTCGTGCAACACCTTGGCCACCGGCGCGAGGCAGTTGGTGGTGCAGGAGCCGTTGGAGAGAATGTGGTGCTTGGCGCCGTCGTACAGGCCTTCGTTCACGCCGAGCACGATCGTGAGATCGTGGCCCTTGGCGGGGGCGCTGATCAGCACCTTCTTGGCGCCCGCCGTGATGTGGGCGCCGGCCTTCTCCTTGTCGGTGAAGAGGCCGGTGCACTCGAGGACGATGTCGACCCCGAGCTCTTTCCACGGGAGCTTCGCCGGCTCTCTCTCGGCGGTGATGCGGATGCTCTTGCCGTTGATGGAGATGGCACCTTCGCCGGCGGTGGCCTTGTGCGTCGCGGTGCGGTGCACGGTGTCGTAGTTGTAGAGGTGAGCGAGGGTCTTCGCGTCGGTGAGATCGTTGATGGCGACGAGCTCGATGCCCTTCGCTTTGCCTTCCGAAAGGGCGCGCACGATGCAGCGGCCGATACGTCCGAAACCATTGATCGCAATCTTGGTAGCCATCTCGAATCTCCTCGAAAATCTCACCGCTCTGCGCGGAGCACTTCACCGCCCGGCGCACGCGGCGCCGGTCCCGGCCCTTGGCTCTGAACGAGCCTGGGTGATGGGGCCCGCAAGGTAGTCCCGTGGGCGGTTGGCTGCAAGGGTGCCCGCACCGAACCCGGGCCCCTTCGCGTGCTTTCTCCGGGTGCTTCGCCGCGCAGTTCTGGCGCCTTTTTCGCGCGGGCTTCCGAAAGGCCCTTGCCAAAGTAACTTGACAGCGGTGCGCCTGGGCGTGGATTGTCGAACGGATGGGGCTCGAGAAATCGCCGGAAAACGCGGAGCGCCTCCGGGAAGGCCTGGAGGTCGTGGAGCACCTCACGCGGCAGCTTCACCGTCAGCTCGGGCGCGGCATCGACGCCGACGACTTGCGGAGCGCGGGCCGCGAAGGGCTCACGCTCGCGGTCCGCGACTTCGATCCGTCGCGCGGCGTGCCGTTCCGGCGTTGGGCGAACCTGCGGGTTCGCGGCGCCATGCTCGACGCGGTCCGCTCCCAGGGCGGGCTCCCGCGCCGCGTGTACCGCCAGGTGCGCGCCCTCGAGGCGGCCACCGTGGCGCAAGAAGGGCGGGTCGAGGACGACGTCGCGAGGCCGCCGGGGTCGCCCGCCGAGGCGGACGCCCAGATCACCGACCAATTGCAGACGGCGGCCATGGCCATGGCCATGAGCTTTCTGAGCATGCGCGGCACCGACGACGCCATCCGCGCCGCCGACGATCGGCCAGACCCAGAGGAGGCGGTGGGCCGGCAGGAGCTGCTCGGCCGGATCCGCGAGGCCATCGCCACCCTGCCCGACGCCGAGCGCACCCTGCTCCAGCGGCACTACTTCGAGGACGTGACCTTCGATCAGGTGGCCAAGGACATCGGGCTATCGAAGTCGTGGGCCTCTCGGCTGCATACCCGCGCGCTCGAGACCGTGGCCAAGGCCCTGGGAAACCCCAAGCGCTGAAGAACGGCGCAACGCCGAGCAACCTGTGCCGGCGCCGGCCGATGGGCGTCTGGAGGTACTGCCCCATGGCGTTTGCAATCGACGGCGTGCGTACGGAACACAAGCTCCCGGAGCTCCCCAAGGAGCCGAAGGTCGAGGCCACTTCGCCCAAGGATCGACCGGATGGGGAGCCCTCGCCCTTCGCGAGGGTCATGTCGGGCCTGGGCAGCGCGGTGCAGAAGGGCGAGCACACCATGGAAAAAGTTCGCAACGCCGGCCGCGCCGACCTCGGCGCCGGCGAGCTGCTCGCCCTGCAGACCGAGGTTTATCGCTACAGCGAGGCGGTGGACCTCTCGGCCAAGCTGGTGGACCGCGCCACCAACGGCGTAAAGACCGTCATTCAGGGGCAGTAGCTGCCACTCCGGCTGCGCCAGGGGCGCGCACCTGTGCTACGGCAATCGGGTGCGCGTCATCGTAGCCATGAGTGGAGGTGTCGACTCGGGGGTGGCTGCGGCGCGGCTCCACGAGGCCGGCCACGAGGTGGTGGGCGTGACGCTGCACCTCTGGGACTACCCAGACGATCCCGACGCCAAGGGCGCGCACGGTCGCTGCTGCGCCCCGGAAGATCAGTACGACGCACGGCGCACCGCCGACGCCCTCGGGTTTCGCCATTTCACGTTCGACCGCCGGGCGCTCTTCGAAGAGCAGGTGGTCGCGCCTTTCGTGGCCGCATACGCCGAAGGCCGCACCCCGAGCCCTTGCAGCGCGTGCAATCGCACGGTGAAGCTCCGCGAGCTTCTCGGGCTCGCGCAGCGCTTCGAGGCCGACGCCATCGCCACTGGGCACTACGCGCGCATCGTGAAAGGCCCTGCGGGGCGGTCCTTTCTCGCCGAGGGCACCGACAAGAACAAAGACCAGAGCTACTTTCTCTACGCTACCCCCGACGCGCTGGTGCAGAAGCTGGTGTTCCCGCTGGGCGATAGCTGCAAAGAAGAAGTGCGCGCCGAGGCGCTCGCGCGAAAGCTCCCGGGGGCGAACAAGGGCGAGAGCCAGGAGCTCTGCTTCGTGGGGCAGGGGGCGCACGCCTACGCCGACTTCGTCGAGGCGCGCACCGACAAGGTACGGCCGGGCAACATTCTCGATGGCGACGGCCGCGTGGTGGGGCAGCACGAAGGCATTCATCGTTTCACCATCGGGCAGCGCAAGGGCCTCGGCGTCGCGCTCGGCAAGCCTGCCTTCGTCACCCGCATCGACGCGGCCCGGGGCGAGGTGCACCTGGGCGAGGCTGCGGGCCTCGAAGCGCGAGGCTGCGCGCTCGTCGATACGCATCTCGCGACCGGGGTCACGCTGCCGCTCCGCGCGCGGGTGCGCGTTCGCTACCGACATGAAGGCGCCATGGCGCAGGTCTTTGAGGAGGCGGGAACGGTGCGGATCGTCTTCGACGCCCCGGTGCGCGCGCTCACCGAGGGGCAGGTCGCGGTGCTTTACGATCGCGATCGGGTTCTCGGTGGAGGTACCATCCACGCCGTGATCCGCGATCCGCTGTCCCGCGCCCTTCCTATCCGGGGAGCGCACGCCCCGTGAAGCGCTTCGCTTCTCTGCTGGCCTTCTCCGCCTTTCTCTTCGCCGCATGCGGCGCGCAGGACGGCACCGGCAAGACCAAGGGGACCCTCGATATCAAAGACTGCTGGACCGGCGACTTCGATCTCGCGCCCGACTACTTCGCCGCGATGCCCTACCGGAACGCGATTCAAATCCGCCTCCAGCGGGGCTCCGACTTCGAAACGTTCGCCGATGGCCTGGTCATTTTGGTCGACGACACCTCGAAGATTCGCCCCGGGCCAGGCTTCGCCGGGCGTTACGATCAAGACCTTCCTGTGTCGCTGCCGCCAGGCGTCGTGCCGCCCGGTACGCCCATCAAGCCCACGCCGGACCCGGCGCCGGTGCACATGAACGTGTATCTTCAACGCACGTGCCGAACGCTGCAGGTCTCCCTCTACGCGGTCGATGGCGTGCTGCTGGAGGCCGACGAGACCTGCGGCCAGCGGGTGAGCACACCGCTCGATTGCTCCACCACCGCCGCGCCGCGGCCGGTGGGGCGCAGCACCATTCGGTTCACCCACCTTCCGAGCGGCAACATCGAAGACTCCAACGCGGCCGAGCGCCTGGTGGAAGGCTCCTTCGACATCTACCTGGCCGACCCGCGCGAGGGGTGCGGCTCGGGCCTCGGGCCGCCGCCGTGCCGTGGCCACCTGTCGGGCGAGTTTCGCTTCTACTACGACCGAACGAAGCCCGCCCAGCCGTTCCCGTGACCGCGCCCCGGTGCACCGTGCGCTCGACGTTTGTCCTCGCGTCTTCTACCGTGAGCACGTGATCGTCACGGGTGACTTCAACGTGGTGCAGGCCGGCGAGGCGCTGTGGCTCCGCGTGCGTCGCCTGGCCATGATGATCGCGCTCGCCTCTCTGGCGACGGTGCTGGTGGCGCAGGTGGGCCATGCCTCGGAGCCGTTGCCGCTCCGGCAAGAAGCCGATGGCGCGTGGACCAAGGGCGACTTCGAGGACGCCGAGCGGCTCTACCGCATCCTCATCGAGCGCGGTGGCCTCGACGCCAAGGCGGTGGTGGTGGCCTACGTGCGGCTCGGCTCCGCCCGGGCCATTCTCGGCAAGCGCAAGGAGTCGGTCGCCGCGTTCCGCGCCGCCGCGGTGCTCGACGCGAAGTTCGTGGTGCCTGCGGAGGCCGGCGACAAGGCCGTCCAGTTCGCGCAAGTGGCGCGCAGTGACATGTCCAAGATCGGCCCGCTGTCCTTCGACGCGCAGGCTCCGGAGAAGGTCGATCCCGGCTCGACGCTGGCGGTGAAGACCACCGTCGATGTGCCCCACGTGCCCATGGTCGCCCGGGTCGCGGTGATCGCCCGCGTGGTGCCCAAAGGGGTTCGGGATGGCGCCCCGTCGGAAGAAGGCAAGGCGCCGAAAGAGCTAAAGAATTCGGAGCCGCCGTCGGCATCGGGCGGGACCGAGGTGACGCTCTCACCGATGCCCAGCGAAGGCGGAACGGTGCTGGAGCTCGAGGTGCACGCGCTCGACAAGTTCGACAATCGGCTCGCCACCGTGACGCGCACCGTCACCGTGCGTTCCATTGCCGTGGCGGTGACGCCGCCGCCGCCGAAGAAGCCCGGTGTAAGTTTCTGGGCTACCCCATGGCCGTATGTGATTGGCGGAGTTGCGCTCGCCGCAGGCGGGGCTTCCGCGTATTATTTCTGGCTCAGGCCGACCGACACCGTCACCGTTGGTGCCGTGGGCGTTCGCACCCGCTAAGGAGCTTCGACTTTGTCCAACCGTGATCGCGCAGAGATTCTGGACCCGCGGAGCCACGGGACCTACTTTCTCGGACGGTATCGCGTCGTCGACGAAATCGGCGTGGGCGGCATGGCGAGCGTGCACCTGGCGCGGATGGACGGTCCTGGGGGCTTCCAGAAGTGGATCGCCATCAAGCGGATTCACGGCCACCTCATCGAAGACGAGTCGTTCGTCCAGATGTTCCTCGACGAGGCCCGGGTCGCGGCGCGAATTTCGCATCCGAACGTCGCCACCGTCTTTGAGCTCGGCAAGCACGACGACTCCTACTGGATCGCCATGGAGTACCTTCACGGAGAGCCGCTGCGAGAGATCATGCGGCGCACCGAGGAGCTCGGGCAGACGATGCCGCCGGAGATCGCCTGCAAGGTCATCGCCGACGCGGCCGAAGGCCTTCACGCGGCCCACGAGCTGTCGGGCAACGCGGGCGAGAAGCTCGGCCTCGTGCACCGCGACGTGACGCCGCACAACCTCTTCGTCACCTACGACGGCGTCACCAAGGTCGTCGACTTCGGCATCGCAAAGTTCAGCTCGCGCATGTCTTCGTCCACCCGCGCCGGCACCCTCAAGGGCAAGCTCGCGTACATGTCGCCGGAGCAAGTGCACGGCGAGACCATCGACCGACGCACCGACATCTTCGCGCTTGGCGTGGTGCTCTGGGAGCTCACGACCGGTCAGCGTCTGTTCCGGATGGACAACGATCTCGACACCCTCGCGAAGGTGCAGGAGTGCAACGTCCCGCGGCCCAGCAGCATCGTCCGCGGCTACCCCATGGACCTCGAGAAGATCGTCCTCAAGGCGCTCGTCAAGAACCGGGGTGAGCGCTACCGCACGGCCCGAGAATTCTCCCGCGCGCTGCAGTCGTTCTTCCTCCGTCGCGGCCTCTTCATCGCCAGCGACGAGGTGTCGGCGTACATGCACGGCATCTTCCAGGAGCGCATGGGCAAGCGCGACGCGCATCTGCGCTGGGCCGCGGAGATCACCCAGAGCGACGAGGGCCCGCCGCCGCAGAATCATCACCCGCCCGCGGCAGGCTCCGGCATCAACTACAACGCCGAGCCTCCGCCGCCGGGCGGCGTGCGCCCCGCCGCCGGTGCGCCGGCTCGAAATGGGCCGCCGGGGTCTGGTCCCGGTGGACCGCCCATGTCGGCGCCGCCCCCGCGCCCGATGCAGGGCAACCCCCCGTCGGCGCGGCCCATGCAGCCGAGCATTCCCGCGGGCCTGCCGCCGGCTCGTCCCATGCAGCCGAGCGTTCCGCCGGGAGCCATGCAGGCGCCGCCGGTGCCTTCGACGCGGCCCATGCAGCCCAGCGTTTCTGGCGCGGGACCGATGCAGAGCGGTCGCCCCATCTCGGCGCCGCGCCCATCGCAACCGGCGCCCTCGTATCCGGGCGCGCAGTCTTCGAGCCCTGCCGTGGGGCCCGGGCCGCAGCGCCCGCGCGTGCCCACCCAGTTTGGCCTGGGCGCGGTGCGTCCTCCGTCGCCCTCGGCGGTCATCGTGCCAGAAGATTCGCATCCCGCCGATGGCGATGGTCCCACGGTTCAAGCCGACTCACCTTCCTCGTCGGAGCCGGCAACGCTCATCGGCCGCGCGCACTCGCCGTCGCATGCGCCGTCGTTCGGGCCGCCGCCGGCGCGTCCAGCCGCGCGCTCCGCGGTATCGGCGCTGGAAGGCGCCATTCCCCCGCCGGAAGACGACGAGGACAACGAGGATCACACCATCGTCGAGTCGACGCACTCGTTCATGGAGGCCAGCGGCGGCGGCGGCCCGCCGCGCGGCGATCTCGCGTTCAACGACGACAACGACGATCCCGTGACCCGCGCGAGCTTCGGCGCGCCGGTGGTGCCCGTCGGCGTCGACCGACCGACCGCTCCGCCGCCGTTCAATGCCACGCTGCGGGTGGACGATCTCGCGCAGATGCCCAATCTGCCCGCGGAGCTTCGGCAGCACGCCCAAACCTACGCGCAGGCGGGGCCCGGCGGCCATCAAGGGCAGGGGCAGAGCTACGACACTCAGCCCCCGCCGCAGCAGCAGCAGCAGCAAGGCTACGATCCGCAGCACCAGCATCAGCAGCAGCAAGGCTACGATCCGCAGCAGCATCCGCAGCAGCAAGGCTACGATCCGCAGCAGCAGCAGCAGCAGTATTCGCCGCAGCTGCAAGGCGCGCCGGCGTTCGCGCAACCCGGGTACAACGGCAACCCCAACGACGTTGGCCAGCAGACCCAACAGGCTCCGCCGCGTCACTACGCGCCCACCGCGCCGCGCATGCAGGCCGACATGCGTACCGTCACGGTGCAGGGTGCCGGGCGCCCCAAGCGCACCACGATGATCGTGCTGGTCGCGGGCGCCGCCGCGCTCCTCTTCATCGGCCTCATGGTGCTGCTCGCGGTCATCTTCACCTCGCCCACCGAGGTGCCCAAGACCGCCTCCACCGCCAAGCCCAGCGCCGGTGCGCCCAAGACGCCGCCCGCCTCCTCGACCGGCGGCGCCGTGGCGGCAACGCCCGGGGCAGGCCCGTTCTCGAGCACGCGCGCGGCCTTTCAGGGGGTGCTTGCGGCCGCCACCGCGGTTCCGGAACCGCCGCCTCCAATGCCTGCGCCGACGGTCATCGACATCGCCCCGGCGCCCGATCCGGCGCCGTCGGTGGCGCCGACCGCCACGGCCGCCCCGGCCGCATCGACCGCGCAGCCCGCGGCGCAACCTGCGGCCCCGCCGACTCCCCAACCCACCCCGCAGCCGGTCGCCACCATCAAGCCTCGCGACATGGCCGCACCCACCGCGGCCCCGGCCAGTGGCACCGCTTCGCTCAGCGTCATCTGCCTGCCCGGGTGCTCGCAGGTCTACGACAACGGCGCGCTCCTCGGTGCTTCGCCGGTGTTCAACCGCAGTGTTCCCTCCGGCCGTCACACCCTCAGGCTGGTGTCCGACTCGGGCACCAAGAGCATGACGATCTCGCTCCGGCCCGACGAGAAGCAGTCGTTGCGCGTTCCCATGGGGCAATGAATCGTCGCTCGCGGGAGACACGGGTGTATCGTACACGCGGTTCGTGGGCGCTCCCGGCTCTGGTCCTCGTGGGCGCGGCGCTCTCCTGTCGCTCCAACGCCGATGTTGCCTTGGCGGTGGTGTTTCCCCGCGACGTCGCGGCCGACGTCGCGTTCATCGAGGTCGCTGCGTTTCGCAACGTGGCATGCACTACGGTGAAGCGTACAGCGTCGGCCGGCATGCCCGAGGGCGCCGTGTCGCGGCTCACGTTTCGTCGTGGAGAGTCGCCACCCGCCTTCGGCGATCTCGAGAAGGGCTTCTACTCGTTTGCCGCCATCGGGCGCAGAGACGACTGCGGCGTGGTGGCGCTTGGATGTGCCGAGGCCGACGTGAGCGATGCACGGAGCGTCACCGTCAACCTCGACCCGGTCGCGGAGCCCCGAGGGGTATGCGCCTCGGGCGCGCTGTGCGCGCTGGGGCGCTGCGTTCCCCAAGATACCGGCAGCGGCTGCTCCCTCGACTTTGTGGGCGGCGGTCCGCTGCATCCGCGCTCCGAAAGCCCCGGGGCGTTCATGCCGGCGCCCGCCCTGGTCGCGGCGCCCACCGGCTTCGTGCTCGGCTACAGCGAGTTCGATCGCGTCACCGACCCGGCGGAGCCACGCGCCAACATCTCGGTGCAAGGCATCCTCGACAACGGCGGGTCGCAGCCGGCCGAGCGGGCCGTCTTGATCAAGCGCTGCGCCAACAAGCCGCAGGACGACGCCGTGGGCTTGGCCTTCGACGGGCAGACCGTTCTCTACGCGCTCTCTCGCAACCCTTGCACCGACAACACCTCGGGCTTCGACATTCGCACGGTGAAGCCCACTGGCCAGTTCGCCCAGCCCGGATACATCGAGCTCGGGGCCGATCTCCCCAGCGTGCGATTCTCGCCGGCCAAGAGCATTGCCAAAGGCGCTTCCGCCGATTCGTTCATCTACGCCGCGGTGGTGAACGGCTCGGCCTCGCTCCTGCGCACCAGCAGCAGTGGCTTCGGCTCTCCCCGAACCCTGGTGTTCCCGAACCCCGTGCAAAATGCATGGATCGCTTCTTCGCCCAACCTGGTCCTCTACCTCGCCCAGGCTAGCGACGCGGGCGACGCCGGGGTCGGCGCCCTCTCGGTGTATGGCTTTTCCCAGGCGAATCTACCTTCGGCCAGCGCCACGCTGGGGCCAGCGCCGCCGCCCATCGCGGGAACGGTGTGGGCCTCGGCCTCGGCGCTCGATGCGCGCGGGTGGGTGGTCTACGGCGACGCGGCCGGCACCCGGCTCCGCCGCTACACGCTCCAGGGAGCCCAGCTTGCAGCCTCCGATGTCTTCGACGTGAACCCGTTCACCCCGGCGCAGGCCGGCGATGTGGCGACGCTGGCCATTCCCGCGGCGGCCGGGGCGCCGGCCAAGAGCCGGGCCTTCGTGGCCACTGTCGAGAACGGCGACGTGGTGCTGCGTACCTACGACGTGACCGGAGACAAGCCGACCGACGCGCGCGCCATCCGCCTCTCTACACTCGGCGTCGTGCTTCAACGCAAGCTCCGCGATGGCAACGTGGCGGTGGCTGCCGCCCGCGATCGCGTTGCCGTGGCCTGGACCACCGCGCGCGAGCTGAAGAACGACGAGCCGCCAGGTGGCTATGCGGTCTTCGCCTGCGCCCCGTGACCGCGGCTTCGCTCACCACCATCGTCGCGCGCGCGTTCGCCGCCCACCTGCGGCCGGGCGACGCGGTGCTCCTGGCGGTGAGCGGAGGCCCCGATTCGATGGCGCTTCTCCATGCCGCTTCGCTCGCCGGGCGCAAGCAACGCCTGCGCCTCTTCGCCCATGGCGTAGACCACGGCCTCCGCCCGGAGGCCGCAAAAGAGCTCGAGCTCGCCGCCGCCCTCGCGGCGTCGCTGGGCACGCCGTTCGGTCGCTCGCTGCTCGCAGTGCCTCGCGGAGGCAATTTGCAAGCGCGTGCGCGAACCGCGCGCTACCAGGCGCTGGCCCAGGCGGCGCGCGCAGCCTCGGCCGCCATCGTCGCCACTGCGCACCACGCCGACGATCGCGCCGAGACGGTGCTCTTGCGCATGCTTCGAGGCGCCGGGCCTGCGGGGTTGGCGGTCATGCCCCCGCTCGCGCCGTGTCCCGGCGCGCCGGACCTTCGGCTCCTTCGGCCGCTGCTGGGCGCCACCCGCGCCGACGTAATGCTCCACATCGGACGCCATCGGCTGGCGGTCGCCACCGACCCGTCCAACGTCGACCCGCGCTACCTGCGCGTGCGCGTGCGAAACGAGCTGCTTCCGCGGCTTACCGACCTGAGCCCGCAGATCGTCAGCCACCTCAATGCGCTCGCCGATGCGCTCGTCGAGCTGGGCGCCCCACCCACATTCACCTACGCCGGGCTCCCTCCGTTGCGACTCGGGCGGCGCCATCGCGCGCTGCTCGACGCGTTGCCTTCGGGAGCAGCGGCGGCTTCGGTGCAGCTCCCGGCCTCGGCGCTGTCCGATGCGTTCCCGGAGCCGCTATCTGATGCAAGGAAGGCGCCGGGGCTTGTGGTGACCTTCGATCGTACCCACAATAGCTATGTGCTTCGGCGCGCTTCGGCCTCCCCGGCCTCGGCCGACCGGAGGCGCCGCTTCGGTGAGCCCGAGCCCCACCCAAGTTCGACGGAAAAAGCCACACAAAACGTACGCGGCAAGAGCCGCCCGACCCCGCAAGAGCGCGCAGAAACGTCGCGGTTGCCCGCAACCGGAGCCGCGAAGTCCTCGAAAAAAGCGTGATGCGCCGGGCTCGCTCCGGCATCTCAATTGTCGTAGACTCCAAGATAGCCATCGAGGCTCCAAGGTTCCCCCGTGAAGCAATCCCACAAGACGCTTTTGGTTTGGATCGTCCTGATCCTCATGTTCCTCGTGATCTGGCAGGTCCTCACCCCCGATCGCAAAACCACCGTTTCTTTCAGCGAGTTCCTGACGCAGGTCCAAGACGGCCAGGTCGCCGAGATCAACATCAAGGACCGAGAGTACCAGTGGAAGCTCAAGGGAGCCGATCCGCAGAAGGGGCTCGTCAAGGAGACCATCGGGCCCGACCCCGATCAGGCGCTCATCGCGTCGTTCAAACCCAAGGCTGACGCCAAGGGAACGAGCACGCCGACGATTCGGTTCGAGAAAGACGACTCCTCCCCGCTCCTCTCGGGCACGCTCCTCACGGTGCTCCCGATGGTGTTCATCGGCCTCATGTTCTTCCTGTTCATGCGGCAGCTGCAGGCGGGTGGCGGCAAGGCCATGAGCTTCGGCAAGAGCAAGGCTCGCATGCTCAACGAGTCGCAAAACAAGGTCACATTCGCCGACGTTGCGGGCGCCGATGAAGCGAAGGACGAGGTCGAGGAGATCATCGCCTTCCTCAAAGACCCGAAGAAGTTCCAGCGCCTGGGCGGCCGCATTCCCAAGGGCGTGCTGATGATCGGCCCTCCGGGCACCGGCAAGACGCTCCTCGCGCGCGCCATCGCGGGTGAGGCCGGGGTTCCCTTCTTCAGCATCTCCGGCTCCGACTTCGTGGAGATGTTCGTGGGCGTCGGCGCCAGCCGCGTACGCGACCTCTTCGAGCAGGGCAAGAAGCACGCGCCGTGCATCATCTTTATCGACGAGATCGACGCCGTCGGTCGTCACCGAGGCGCGGGCCTTGGCGGCGGGCACGACGAGCGCGAGCAGACCCTCAACCAGCTCCTCGTGGAGATGGACGGGTTTGAGTCCAACGAAGGCGTCATCATCGTCGCGGCGACCAACCGCCCGGATGTGCTCGACCCGGCCATCCTTCGCCCCGGTCGCTTCGACCGCCGCGTCACGGTGAGCCGTCCCGACGTGCGCGGTCGCGAAGCCATCCTTCGCGTTCACACCAAGAAGACCCCCATCGCCCCGGACGTCGACCTTGAGGTCATCGCCCGCGGTACGCCCGGCTTCGCCGGTGCCGATCTGGAAAACCTTGTGAACGAAGCGGCGCTCCTGGCCGCGCGGCAAGACAAGGAAGCCCTCGGCATGTCCGACTTCGAGCTCGCCAAGGACAAGGTCCTCATGGGCGCCGAGCGTCGCTCGATGGTCATGACCAATGAGGAGAAGTGGAACACCGCCGTTCACGAGGCGGGTCACGCCGTGGTCATGATCGGCAACTCCGACCACGACCCCGTGCACAAGGTCACCATCATCCCCCGCGGTCGCGCCCTCGGCGTCACCATGGCCCTTCCCAAGGGCGATACGCTGGGGCACTCGAAGGAGCAGTTCGAGGCCAAGATTCAGTCGTACCTGGGCGGGCGCATCGCCGAGGAAATCTTCTTCGGCAAGCTCACCACCGGCGCCAGCAGCGACATCCGCGGCCTTACCAACATCGCCCGGGCGATGGTGTGCGAGTACGGCATGAGCCGCATGGGTCCGCTGGCCTACGGAGGCGAAGAAGGCTCGATCTTCCTCGGCAAGGAATACAACTCTCGCCAGCAAGACTACTCCGAGCAGACGGCGCGCGAGATCGACCAAGAGGTCCGCCGCATCATCGAGGAGCAGTACGAGAAGGTGAAGACCGCCCTCACCGAGCGGAAGAACACCATCGAAGCCATCGCGAAGGCGCTGATGGACCGCGAGACGCTCGATGCGGAAGAGCTGACTGCCCTCTACGAAGGCCGTGAGCTCGCCGCCAAGGAGCGGATCATCATCCCCACCTACGCCGAGAAAGAGCGTCAGGCGAAGGAGAAGCGCAAGGCGGCAAGCATCTTCGGGGCGACTCCCCCGAAGCCCGCCACCTCTTAACTTCGCGGCGGGAAACGCGGAAACGGCGCGTGGCGTCGGTTGGTCGTGCTCACGAACAAGAGTTCGTTCCGCGCGACCGCCCTAGCCACGGCGCCGTTTGCGCGTTTCCCGCTCGCGAAGTTGCGTCGTTGCGGGCGTGAGTTGCCTGCGCTGGGTTGCCTGCGCTGGGTTGCGGGCGTGGGTTGCCTGCGCTGGGTTGCCAGCGCTGGGTTGCCTGCCCTCCCGCTTGCGCACTTCGTGAGAGGGGAGGCGACGAGCCGGGCGGCGTGGGGGGGTCGCAGCGGAGGCGGGCGTACGTGGACGCCGCCTTCCTCACGCGCACGTCAATGCGGCGTTTGATGCTGTCGTCCAGGCGGCTCCCGCCTTGAGACTCACCTTCAAGCACTTGGTCGCCGCTACCTACCCGCATCACAGGCGGCTCGCGTAGGCCGCTCTCCGCGCGATGCCCCCCGACGCTCGGCGTTCCGTGCATCAGCCATACCTTGCAACGGCGCGGCCTGCGCTTTCCGAGCTGCGGGCTGGGTTGCCTCCCCTCCCGGGGGAAGGGGGCATCCGTACAATGGCGTCGATTTCCGTATGGCGGGGTTTCTGGTTTGTGGGGTGGCTGGGGGATGGGGTAGGGTTCGGTCGGTGCAGGCTGTCATCCTTGCGGGTGGATTGGCGACGCGGATGCGGCCGCTCACGGAGCGCGTGCCGAAGATCCTTTTGGAGGTGGCGGGCCGGCCCTTCGTAGAGTGGCAGCTCGAGACGCTGCGGCGGTGGGGCTTTGACGATGTGATCCTTTGTGTGGCGTATCTCGGCGGGATGGTGCGCGAGTTCGTGGGCGATGGCGGCCGGTGGGGCGTGGGCGTGCGCTACGTGGACGAGGGGCCGGAGCTCCTCGGAACCGGCGGGGCGCTGCGGAACGCGCTGGGGGTGTTGGAGCCCGCGTTCTTGGTGACCTACGGCGATAGCTACTTGCCGTTCGACTACGGCGCACCGCTGAAGGCGCTGCGAGCGCACGACGACTGCGATGGCGTCATGAGCGTGTACAAGAACGACGCGCGCCTCGACGCCTCCAACGTGAAGACCGACGGCACCTGGGTGGTGGCGTACGAGAAGGGCACGTCGGACCCGGCATTCGACCACATCGACTACGGGGCGCTGGCCCTGCGCCGGCCCGTGGTGGAGGCCCTCGCGGCGGGGCGATCGGGGCTCGAGGTCGTCCAGACCGACCTCGCTCGGAGGCGCCGCATGCGCGCCGTTGTGGCAGAATCTCGGTTCTTCGAAATAGGCTCACCTTCGGGTCTCTCCGACCTCGACCTTCACTTGAGGCAATTATGATCCTTTCGCGCGCTCCGGTTCGGTTCTCTCTCGGCGGTGGCGGCACCGACTTGCCGAGCTACTCGAAGGTCCACGGCGGATTTTTGGTGGCCTCGGCCATCGACAAGTACGTCTTCATCGCCATTCACAAGCGCTTCGACGAGCTCATTCGCCTCTCCTATTCCAAGACCGAGATCGTGAAGGAGCTCGCCGAGATCGAGCACCCCATCTTCCGTGAGGCGCTGCAGCTGGCGAAGGTCGAGAAGGGCATCGAGCTGTTCTCCATGGCCGACGTTCCCGCGAACTCTGGCCTCGGGTCTTCGAGCACCTTCACGGTGGCGCTCCTCAATGCGCTCCACGCCTACAAGCGCGAGTACCTCTCCACTGGCGATCTGGCGGAGGCCGCCTGCTCGCTGGAGATCGACCGTCTGAAGGAGCCGATTGGCAAGCAAGACCAGTACATCGCTGCCTATGGCGGCGTGACGGCGTTCACATTCAACAAGGACGGCTCGGTGGTCGCCGAGCGCGTGAACGTCGCGCCCGAGACCCTGGACGAGCTGGAGTCGAACCTGCTCATCTTCTTCTCCGGCGTGGAGCGCCGCGCCTCGAGCGTGCTGAAGGAGCAGGCCAAGACCATCACCGCCAACACCGACGACGCGGTCAACCGCATGCATCGCATCAAAGAGATGGGCTACGAGACCAAGCGCTACCTGGAGCGCGGCGAGGTCGACAAGTTCGGCGACCTGCTCCACGAGCACTGGATGAACAAGCGTCAGCTCGCCTCCAACATGAGCGACTCCAACCTCGACGAGCACTACGAGGCGGCTCGCAAGGCGGGGGCCATCGGCGGCAAGATCATGGGCGCCGGCGGCGGCGGGTTCTTCATGTTCTACACGCGTCCGGGCGACAAGCGCCGCGTCTACGAAGCCATGAAGGCGCGGGGCCTGCGCCAGCTTCGCTTCCGGTTCGACCACGACGGCGCCCGCATTCAACTCAACGTTCACACCTCCTGACAGGACGACATCGATGACCAGCTTTACGCAGACCTTCCTCGACGAGAGCATCGAGCTCATCAAGAAACTCGACGTGGCCTCGGTAGAGGCGTGCGCCACCGGCCTCGCTGCGGTGCGCGCGGGTGGCGGTCGCCTGTTCTTGCTCGGCGTCGGCGGCTCTGCCGGGCACGCCAGCCACGCCACCAACGACTTCCGCAAGATCTGCGGCTTCGAGGCCTACTGCCCCACCGACAACGTCTCCGAGCTCACGGCCCGCGTGAACGACGAGGGGTGGGACACCACCTTCGCCGAGTGGCTCAAGGGCTCGCGCCTCAGGAAGGGCGACGCGCTCCTCATCTTCTCGGTGGGGGGCGGCAACCGCGAGAAAAACGTCTCGGTGAACCTGGTGCGCGCCGTCGAGCTCGCCAAGGAAGTGGGCGCCTCGGTGTACGGCATCGTGGGCCGCGACGGCGGCTTCACCAAGCAGTCGGCCGACGCCTGCGTCATCGTGCCCACCGTGCACCCCGATCGCGTCACGCCCCACACCGAGGGCTTTGCGGCGGTCATCTGGCACCTGCTCGTGAGCCACCCGGCCCTGGCGCAGAAGCAGACCAAGTGGGAGAGCGTCAAGTAGGCCCAGCATGAGCAAGGTCGCCATCTTCGACCGCGACGGCACCATCATCGACGTGGTGCGCGACGAAGAGACCGGCTTCGTGGGGGTGGCCTTCCACCCCCGCCAGCTGCGCCTGCTGAAGGACGCGGTGGCGGGGATGCGCCGCTTTCAAGACGCGGGCTTCGTCATTGCCCTGGCTACCAACCAGCCGGCGCCGGCCAAGGGGCAGTTCTCGCGCGCCGCCGTCGAGGCCACCAACCGCGCGCTGGTGGAGCTCCTCTTGGAGCAGGGGGTGCGCGTCGAACATGTTGCAGTCTGCATGCATCACCCGGACGGCGGGGAGGGCGGCGACCCCAGCCTGGTGGGCCCGTGCGCCTGCCGTAAGCCCAAGCCCGGCCTGGTGAAAGACACGCTGGCAGCGCTGGGGGGCGATGCGGAGGCCTCGTGGATGATTGGCGACAGCCCCGGCGACGTGACCGCCGGCAAGGCCGCGGGTGTACGCACGGCGCTGGTGTTCGACACCAAGCGTTGCGAGCTATGCCCACTCCGACGCGGCCCGCCGGGCGCGCCCGACGCATCCGGCGCCACGCTGCTGGCCATTGCCAATGTCGTGCTGGGAGCCAGCGACGCCTGAAGCTCAGGGGCCGGTGACGAAGAGCACCGGTCTGCGTCCCGCGGCGAGCGGCTGCGGCGCATCTTGTCCAGTGAAGCCGCCTACGAACTCCTCGCGGCCGATGCGCGGAAGCACCTTGAACCGCATGGCGTAGAGGCAACCGGGGCGCCAGGTGTCGGGGCGAATCGCGCCGCGCGGCGCGACGTCGCGGAAGTGAAAATCGGTGCCGCCTTCCCAGAAGAGCGGGGCGGCCATCACCCGGCTGGTGACGGCAAAGTCGCCGTGGAAGGGCTTGTAGCCGGGGTCGGCGGCGAAGAGCAGGGTCGCCACTGTGCCGCCCATCACCTCGACCTTAACGCCCACCAGGAGAACGCCCCCGGTGAACACCACTGGACCGCCGGGGGGCTCGGCGAACCCCTGCTTGGCGCGCGCAAGGTACTCGCTGTCTCGTGCGTCCTTCGCCACGATGTGTGCATTATGCACAATGCGCGCTTCCTCGGCGTTCTTGGGCTCGGGCAGCGCCGCCGGGCTCTGCCAGGTGCCGAGCCAGTCGCGGAGCTCCCAGGTTGCAAAGGGGTCTTCGCCGTTGCCGAGCACCACGGTGGGCTCGGTGGCTTGTACGAAGAGCCGCTCGCCGAAGGTGGGCGCGCGCAGCGCATAGTGCACCGCATAGGGCGCGGCCGGCTGGCCCGCGCGGTCGACCCGCGCGAAGGGGCCCGCCACCACCATGGGCAGCGTGGCGGCGAGCGTCTTCGCCTGGGCGGTGTCGACGTTTCGCAGGTCGACGATGGCGTAGCGACCGGGGTCCGCCGCGCCCACCGGCGTCAGCTCGGCGTGGCGGGTGGGGCGCTGCATCGTGTACGAGAGGTTGGGCGTCTCCGGCACCGAGCCATGAACAGCCACGTCGTACGATTGCGGCACGTCGGCGTAGGCCCAGCGAACGAACACCGCCTGCTCACGCAGGGAGTCGATGAAGTTGCCGGCCTCGTCCAGGCGACCGCTGGTGATGCGGGCTTGCCACAGCTGCGCGAAGCCCTGGCGCGCCAGGAGGGCGCACTGCGCGCCGACCGTGACGAGCGCGACGACGGTGAGCGATCGGCGCATCCAGGTGCGTAGCCGCGGCGCCACGCGCGCGTAGGCGTCGAGCACCGTTCCCGCCACTACGGCGCCGCCAAGGCCCACGCACACCCCGTAGTAGTGCGGCCAGAACACGTGCACGTCGGCGCCCTGCTTGAAGAGAAAATATTGCATGGAGGCCATGATGAACCAGGCCACCACCACCGCGTGCTCGCGGCGCCCGCGCAGCAAGTGCAAGGCGGACACCGCGGCTCCCACCGGCACCACCCAGAGCACGTGCAGCGGCAAGGTCCAGCGGATCCACAGCCAACGCCGCGGCGAGAACGCAGCGGTGAGCGGGAGATCGCCACCTGCGCTGCGGCTGCCGTAGCTGCCCACCAGATCGCTGAGGCGGTTCTCGCGCGCGAAGACCACCAGGTAAAGGAGAGCCGAGAGGATGCCCACCACCGACACCACGAACCACAGCGAAAAGCGCCGGACGTCGGTGCGATCGCCCACCCGAGCCGGAACCAGGTACGAGCGGACGAAGGCCGGCAGCGTCACCAGCCCCACGAAGATGGCGCCGATCCAGTCGCCCTGCGCTGCGCCGATGGCGCCCACCGCCGCCACCACGAGGTAGGGGAGTCGCCAGCTGCGGAAGAGCTCGACGGTGCCCCAGCAGTACACGAGCCCCCAGAAAATGGTGATGCCCTCGAGGCTACCGAAGCGCGCAAAGGCGAGGTCGATGGGCAAGAGTACGAACAAGACCGTGCCCAGGGCCGCCGCCGTGGGGGTCGCCAGGCGTCGCGCCACGAGGTACACGAGTGGCGCGCTCAAAGCTCCCGAGAACATGCCGCTCGCGCGCATGCCAAACAGCCCTGGACCAAAGACCCGCGTGAAGAAGGCGGCAGAGAGATACACGCCGTACGGGTGGTGCGTGTAGTGGAGCTCCGGACCGGGTGCGGTGCGCACCAGGGTGTTGACCGCAGCAAACACATGGAAGCGCCAGATGTTGGTGCCGCCGATGGCCACCTCGGCGGTGGAGCAGAAGTGGCCGCAGTCGGCTGGCGCGTACGCTTCCCAGAAGCAAACCCCCGCAAACACCAGGCACGCGAGCACCACGATTGCCCGCCGCACGAGCACCGCCGGCGGAATCCCGCGTAAAGACCAGCGCGCCGGCGCGTCGTCAGCCATCGATGCTGGATTACCTACACCGCAGCGGCTTCGCCCGTCCACGAAGTTCGGCGCCGTGGAGGCCGGCTTTTGTCGGGCTGGAACGCCCGGTTGCGTGGGCCGCGCCGGACGCGGTAGTGTCGAGCGCCTCCCGTCGATGCTACGGAAATTTCTCGAGCGTTTCGGAGGCACCGGTGCCGTCTTGGCGAACGCCTTGGCGGTCTCGGTCATGCTCTACACCCTTGCCGTGGTCGTCGCGCCGCTCCTCACGGATCCGCGCGCCATGGGCTTTCACGACTGGGACTCGGCGGCGTCGTATCGCTACATCACCGTGCTCTCGCTCAAAGGGTATGGCGAGCTACCATTCTGGCACCCGTACCTGTGCGGCGGCTTCGCGGCCTTCGGCTACGGCGAGGCCGCGCCCAACCTGGTCTCGCCGCTTCTGCCGTTCTACCTGCTCTTGCCGTTGGTGAGCGCCCTGCGGGTCGAGATCGTGCTCAGCGCCGTGGTGAGCCTCGTCGGCACCTACGCGCTCACGGCGCGCTTCACCCGCAGCGTTGCGGTGCGCGCGTTCGTCGCGTCGGTGTACACCCTCAACGGGCGCTGGGCGCTGCAGGTGGCTTCGGGCCACGCCTGGTACCTGGCCTTCGCTTGGGTGCCGGTGGCCATCTTGCTGTTCGAGCGCTCGCTTGCGCCGAAGAATCGCTACGCGGTGTTCGGTGGCGGGGCGGTGCTCGCGCTCGTGGTGTACGGCGGCGGCATCTACCCGCTGCCGCACGCCGCGCTCTTTCTGGTGGTGTACGCGGCGCTTCGATCGTTCGCGTTGCGGTCCACCAGACCGGCGCGATCGCTGGTGATCATGGGCGTCACTGCGGTCGGCCTCTCGGCGCCCAAGCTGCTCGCGGTGGCCGATGTGATGACGCGGTTCTCGCGGCGCATCGAGTCCACCGAGTCCATCGGCCTCGACGCAACTTGGGCCATGATGACCGGCAGCGAGCAATCGTTCTATCGCGGCACCGCCATGGTCCCCGCCTACGGATGGCACGAGTGGGGCTGCTACGTGGGGTGGTACTCGGTGCTGGCGATGGCGCTCGGCTTCTACTTCGCGCGCGGCCGCGCAGAGTGGCCGCTCAAGGTGGTGGGCCTGGGCTTCGTGGTGCTGTCGCTGGGCGCATCGGGCCCCTACGCGCCGTGGACGCTGCTACACCAGCTCCCGGTCTTTGCCTCACAGCACGTCCCCAGCCGTTTCATCGCGCTGGCCATCCTTGCGCTGCTCCTGGCGTTCGCATCGGCGGCGGAACGGCTGCGCATGCGCTTGTTGAGCCATCCTGCGCTCGACGTGCTGGCGCTCGTGGTGGTGTCGGTGGCGCTCTACGACATGGCCACCGTGTCGCGGCGCTGCCTGAAAGATGCGTTTACTCTGCACGTACCACCGGTGCCGCGGAGCGAAACCTTCCGCCAGGTGCTCACGCTCCCGTACAACTACGATCCCCCGGGCGCTTGGGCGGGGCCATCGTACCCTGGCATGCTCGCCAACGACGGCTTCGTGGGTTGCTACAGCGTGCCCGATCGGGCCGAGCCCAAAGGAGCCATTCCCACTGGCGATCCCAACTACCACGGCGAGGCGTACGTGGCGGGCGGGGAGGGGCACGCGCGCATCGTGCGCTGGTCGCCCAACCGCGCCACGGTGGCGTTCGACGGCGTGCCGCCTGCGGGCGTGGTGGTCTACAACATGAACTTCGACCCGAACTGGTCGGCACCGGGCTCCGGCGTCGCGGTCATCGATCACGCCCACGCGGTGGCCTTTCGCCCGGGCGCCGCCAGCGGCGAGATCGAGCTGCGCTATCGCCCGCGGACTTGGTTGCCCTCGCTCGGGGTGCTCGCCGTCACCTTGGCGGCCATCTTGTTCGCGCTGCGCAAACGCGCGGGAATACCCCTTTGGCAGCGGCTCCGGGCCTGGAGAAAGCCATGAAGCTCACGCGCATTCGAGAGTTCTTTCTGCAGCGAGAGGCCGAGGCTCGAGCCGGAAGCCGCACGCCGGAGGTGCAGCGATTTCTTCGGGCTGCAACGAGGGCAGGCGCTCGTCGCGCCCGCGTGGCCGACGCGCATGCGGGGCCGGGCGATGCGGTGGTGGCCCTCGACCTCTATTACGAGGCAGCACTGCTTCTTGCGCTGGCGCAGCGCGCCGATGTCGACGGCGAAGTGCCAGCAGATACCTCGCGTGCGGGGGCGCAGCCCATCCTCGACACGTGGCTTGCGGGTCACGGAGGAACCGTCCTTGCGCCCGAGCCCTGGGGCGATCTCCTGCACGAACCGCCCGCGGATCTCGAAGCGAGGAACGCGCGGCTCTCGGAGGCCTGCCGCGAGTTGGTGCGTTCGGTCGATCTCCGGTCGCGCTTTGCGGTGCGGGTGACGCGCTACGCGCGCTTCGCCGCACTCGTGGTGGTGCTGCTGTATGCGGTCTCGCCGCTCATCGATCGCCTGCGTCGCGGCGCCAACGTGGCCCAGGGCGCGGTGGTCACGGCGAGCTCGCATTTTCCCGGAACCCCCGATCCCTCGGGCGTGGTGAACGGCACGGTGGAGCCCCAGTTCGGCGGCCACACCACCAAGGAAGTGGACGCCTGGATTCGCGTGGATCTCGGGAGCGCGCGCGATCTCGCCGAGGTCCGCGTGTTCCCCCGCGGCGACGGCTACGCCGACGAATCGCTGCCGGTGGTGCTCGAGACCTCGAACGACGGCGTTGCCTTTGTCGTGGTGTCCACGCGCCGCGAGCCCTACTCGCAGCGAGCCCCCTGGATCATCCGTGCCCCAATGCATTCGCGCTACGTGCGCGTGCGCATGCCGGGCATGGGGTACGTGGCGCTGTCAGAGATCGAGGCCTACCAGCGTTGACAGCGCGGCGCTGCGGTGTCACGTTCAGTAGGCCGTGAAAATTCCGCTTTTGGCTTTCTTCTGTTCCGTCGCGATCGTTGGCTTGGCTTGCGGCAGTAGCTCCACGCCGGGCACCACGCCACAGCCCATCGGCAACTGCACCGGCGCGAGCTGCGCCGACGCGCAGGCGGCCGAAGCTTCTACCGGAGAAGATGGCGGCGCCGGCGACGGGTCGACGAGGGAGGACGCCACGGTCTCCACCTGGGTCCCGCCGGTGGTCCCGACCACCAGCGCGGGTTGCGGCATTCCCCACGGCAAGCTCACCAACGCGGTGCACACCACGCCGTCGGGTCGCACGTTCCACGTGTGGGGCCCCGCCAACTACGACGCGAGCACCAACTACCCGGTCGCGCTCACCTATCACGGCTGGTACACGAACGGCCCCGACTTCCAGTCGTGGTTCTACATGGACCGCTTCGTGGCCAACGACGGGCTCACCGTGTACCCCGACTCCAAGGGCGGTCAGTGGGACCAGTTCGGCAACAGCGATCTCCTGTTCTTCGACGAGATGATGAAGGTGCTGGCCGACAACTACTGCATCGACCCCTCGCGGGTGCTGGGCTTCGGCTTCAGCAACGGCGGCATCTTCATGAACCACCTCGGCTGCAACCGCGCCGGCTACGTCAAGGCCGTCTCGGTCGGCGACGGCAGCAAAGGTGGCGATGGTGTGGGCTGTGGTCGCCTTCCGGTGCTCATCACCCACCGCACCGCCGACCCCGAAGAGAAGATTGCGTGGGCCTACGAGAACCGCGACCGCTGGACCGGGCTCAACGGCTGCAGCGCCCAGACCGACGTGACCGACGCGACCTTCAATTGCACCACGCAGCGCGGCTGCACGTCGCCCGGCTCGCTCACGTTCTGCGAGGACACCTACTTCGACGCCAGCTGGCAGCCGGAGTGGAACCACACGGTGCAGGAGCAGTACCGGCAGCTCACCTGGAACTGGTTCAAAGCGCTCCCCTGAGCAGAGCCGGCGCAGCGCGCCTGGGCAACGCCTGCGCAGGGTGGCTGTGAGCAACCGAAACTGTTCGACAATATCGCCGGCACGGGGAGTGCACCTACCAAACTCATGAAGACGTTCTCGCTTCTCCTGGTTGCGCTTCTCTCGGCCGTCGGTTGCAGCAAGTCTATGGGCGATGGGGCCATGGCGAACGACCTCACGCAGCCGGCGCCGCCGCCCCCGAAGGCCAAGGTTGCGCCCGCACCGCTGCCCACCGTGCAGCGCGTCGGCGTCCCCGACGATGGCGTGCGTCCGGTCGCGCCGAAGACCGCGCCGCCGCTCCCCACAGTGTCGCGCGGCGGAGTCCCCGACGACAGCGTGCGCCCCAAGGGTCCCGTTCCGGTGCCCGCACCGACGGCGCGCTGAGCGGCTACTTGCGACGCGCGATGGTGTAGCGGCCGAAGGTTGCTTCGACCACCCAGTTCTCGTCGAGGTAGTTGGCGGCTTCGGTGCCGATGAACGGACGATACTTTCCCACCACCAACGTCGGCGGATCCGCCTTCAACGACGCGAGGTTCTCGGCCTGGTAGGGCGGCCAGAGAATCTCCGCGAGCATGTCGAAGCGGGTTGGGTTGCGCCGGCCCGTGAGGAAATAGAGCTCCATGCCGTCCATGAACTCTACCCGGCAGTACACGCGGTCTTGGGGGGCCGAGTGGGCGAGGATGTAGCGCGCGGCCTCGACCACGTCGCCCGAGATGCGCATGTCGCCGGCGCGAGGAACCCCAGGGTAGTCGTAGCGGTGGGGGCCGCTGGGCATCTCCTCGCCGCGGAGCAGCGCGGTCGCGCGCTTGGTGAGGGCGCCATACGTGCCTGTGAGGCGGAGCATCATGGCGCACGCCACAAGGCTTGTCAGAGCGCCCACCGCGACGCGCACCTTTCCGCGCCGAAGCGCCAAGCTGCTGGCGTCGCTCGCCAAGGCGACCCAGAGGAGCAGCGAGGGCAGGGTGGCGAGGCTCAGGTGAAAAACGTCGGCGCGGTTGGTGGCGATGCGAAAGCACAGGGTGGCGAACACCCAGGCGCCGGTCAGCACGGTGCTGCGCGGGGTCCAGCGTTTGCCCACCAAGCGAGCCAACAGCACCACGCCGGTGGCGATGGAGCCGGCGATGGGCAAGAGGTACTCGAGCGGCGGATCGTTCTCCGGCAGGAAGAGCCCGTCGGCGCTGGCAAACGACGACGCGTGCACCGGAAAGTCGCTCCCACCGATGGCGCCGCTGGCGGACAGGGTGACGCTGTAGCGTAGGGTCTGCAAAAACAGGAGCACCTTGCCCCGGAGCAGATACGGCAAGAGCCACAGAGCCGCCGCCGCAGCGACCCCGGCAAAAAAAGGCATCAGCGCGCGAGCTACACGTGTAAGTTGCACGCGTCGTTCGCCGGCGGGCGTGGCCACCGCGTGCACCAGTAGGGCAGAGGCCACCGCCACCACGGCGCAGAGTCCGAACTCCTGGCTATAGAGCAGCGCGGCCACCGCGAGCGCGCCGAAGGCGAACAGCGGGCGGCGGGCCCGGATCGCGTCGAGATCGCGAGCAGACAAGAGGCGCAGCACGCCCACCGTGACGCCCAAGTTGGCGGCGACCCGCAGGATGTCGACCCAGCCGAAGGAGATCTCGTTCCAGTACACCAGCAAGAAGCGGAGCGGCGACGCGACCAGCAGCAAGAAGCCGAAGAAGTAGACGAGGTAGCCGCGCCGCCGCGCGAAGTACGACGCGAGGGCGAGGCAGAGCGCCGCGCCCGCCACGTTTAGGAGCACCGCGATGATACGCACCTGGAGCAACGTGCCCCCGCTCGCCCACACCCAGGCCGCCATTACGTATTCCCGCAAGGGGCCGTAGAGCGTGCTCGCGTCGGCCATCATCAGGCGCCCCTGGAGGGCGCTGGCGATCCACCCGTAGTGTTGCGACTCGTGGCGCTGGTGATTCTCGCTCGAGAGCTCTCGGAGCTGGAGCGGCACCGCGAAGATGGCGACGAGGCTCGCCGCAGCCGCGACCGTGAGGGTGCGGCCCGGCGCGCGCGCGCGCCGAGGTGCCGCGCGCAGCGCGATGCGGACGAGCGCGCAGGCGAGGCCCAGCGCCGCCGGCGAGCGCCACGACGGGTCGCGCAAGAGACCGACGAGAGGCGCCAGGAGCAGCGGGCTCGCGGTCACGGCGTCGTCGCGGAGCGCGCTCGCCGGCGCGGCGCTCCGCACCTGCGTCGAAACGCGATAGGCCGCGAACACCACGATGAGCAGCGAAGCCTGCAAAAAGCGCCCGGTGGGCTCGCGGCACAGCACGAGCCAGGCGAGCCACAGCCCGGCCAGGATCTCCACGAGGAAGGCCGCTGCATGGGCCAGTGTGTCGTCGCCCGGGCGCACGCCGGAGTCTGCCGATCGGCGGCTGGCTCCGCCGGCGATGCCCGCGCCGAGGACGAGCCAGTGCCCGGTGAGATACGCGACCAGAGGGCTCACGTGCCGTCCGAGGGCCATCGAGAGGGCCGCGAGCGCCAGGGCGATACCGACCTGGATGGCTCCACGCCGGGCCGCGGCGCGGCTCTCCACCGTGCGCTCGATCGCCGCGTAGGCGCCGGCGCCGAGCAGCGCGACCAGGATGGTAAAGGCGGCCGAGAGAAACTGCGCCAGGAGCGGCCGCGAAGGCCATACCGCGCTCGCTGCGACCTCGCGCACCGCCGCCGGCACGAAGTAGTCGCTGGCCCGCTCCACCAGGCGCGTTGTCGAGAGCACCGCCACCGCCGAGGACGCAGCCAGCCCGAGACCGCGACGGATCGCGGTCAGGCCGGCCACCCGCAGCGGTGCGGCGCCGCCCATCACGTGCGCCCCGCCCGCGCGACCATCAGTCGCCTTGGACCACGTAGCGCCGCCCGCGCTTTACGCGTTCGCCCAGGCGGTAGGCAGCGGCGATGCGGCCGAAGGTCCAGATGGTGCCGCTCAGCTTTTGCAGCTTCGAGACGCCGACCCGCTCGTAGTAGGGGATGGCGTACTCGATGACGTTGTAGCCGGAGCGGGCCGGAAGGATGAGCGTGTCGAGCGGAAGCGCGTCGCGCTCGCCGCTGAAGGCGAAGGCGCGCATGACCGACGAGCGATAGCCGCGCATGCCGCTGTGCACGTCGGTGGTGGGCACGCCGTGGGCCACCTGCGCCGCTGCCGCGAAGGCGCGGTTGGCGATGAAGTTGGGGAGCGGCATGGCCTCGGGCCGGTGTCGGGTGCGGCTGGCGTTCACCACGTCGGCGCCGTCCTCGAGCATCTTGAGGATCTTCGGAATCTCGTCCACCGGATAGGTGAAGTCGCAGTCGAGATAGATGAGCGCGTCGCTCTCGCTCGCCACCTCGTACATGAGGCGCTCCATCGCCGGGCCGTGGCCCCGCGGCGGAAGCTGCCGGACCACGCGCGCTCCGAGATCGCGGGCGATCTGCGGCGTGGCGTCGCTGGAGCTGTCGATGAGGATGAGCTTGGCGTCGGGGGCGACCCGGCGAATGTCGGCGATCATGCGCTCGACGCTCTCGATCTCGTTGAGCGTCAGCATGCCGATGCTCAGCGAAAGCTTGCGCCGGGCCGGGGGAAGCCGCGCCACCACCAGCTCGGAGTCGGCGAAGCGCTCGGGCAGGCTGGAGCCCAGGAGCATCTCGAGGGGGTTGGTGGCCTTGCGCAGGAGCGACCGCGCGGAGGCGCGCATGAGCTCACTCGTGTGAACGCCGGCGATGAGGTTCTCGGCCACCGGGCGGAGCGCGCTCGGCACACCGTCGAAGCGCAGTACCTCGAAGCCTTCTGCATCCAGTGCCTCGACCATGCGGTCGCGGGCGCGGGTGCCGTGGTTGCGCGAGTAGACGAGGACGTGCCCGCCGTCGGTGAGGCGCGATTTCGCGGCCTTCAAGAATGCCGGGAGATCCCAGTCGGGGGTGGCGTTGAGCACCGCGACGTCGACGTCGCCCGCGGCCTTCTCGAGGCTGCTCGGCGTCGGGGCCGCTACCACCTCCACGTGGCTCAGGGAGACGATGCGGTCGCCCAGGCCCTGCGCCAGATCGGCGTCGCAACCCGCGATGAGAGCCCGCCGGGGGCGCCCGATGTTGCGGAGCACGACGTTGGAAAAATCGAGGGTTTCGTCGAAGGATTCGGTCATTGGGGGGTACTCGAAGAGGGGCCGAAGACTTGAAGAGCGACCTGCCGCACGGCCTGCTCGACGGCCTGGTCCGAGGTAAAGCGCACGCGGAAGCCCAATGCACTCAATTTCTCGGGGTCGATGAGCGACTTCGGGACGTCGCCCGGCCAGCCGCGGTCGCTGGTGCCGAAGTCGATGCGGGCCTGCGGGTTGGGCGAGGCCGCAACCACCATCTCGGCGATGCGCTTCACCGACGTCCAGTCGCTGGGCGCGAGGTTGTAGGCGCTGAAGCGCTCGTTGGCGTTGTCGAGGATGTGCAAGAGCCCCGCCGCGCAGTCTTCCACGTGCAGGTAGGGCTTGCTCTGGGTGCCGTCGCCGAGCACGTCGAGGTACTCCGGGTGGGCCTTCAGTTTGTTGCAAAAATCGAGGATGGCGCCGTGGGTTGCGCGGCCGCCCACCACGTTGCCGAAGCGAGCGATGGACCCGTGAAGGCCGAAGCACTCGACATAGGCCGAGATGAGCGCCTCGCCGGCGATCTTGCTGGCGCCGTAGAGGGAGATGGGTAGCTCGCCCATGTCTTTCTCGCTGCAGCGCTTCTCGGTGTTGCCGTAGACGGTGCCGCTCGACGAGAAGACGAAGCGTCCGACCCCGGCGATGCGCGCGGCCTCGAGGACGTTGTAGGTGGCGATGGTGCCTTGCTCGAGATCGAGCCGGGTACGCTCGAGGCCCCAGCGGGCCTCGGGATTCGCCGCCAGGTGGAACACCACGTCGTGGCCGGCGATGGACCGGGTGACCGCGTCGAGATCGAGGGCGTCGGCCTTCACCAGCTCGACCTGGCCCTTGGCGCGCGCGCCCTCCAGGAAGGCTTCCTTGCCCACGGTCATGTTGTCGTAGACCGTGACCGAATCACCACGGGCGACCAGGGCGTCGACCAGATGACTTCCGATGAACCCTGCACCGCCGACGACAAAGACTCTCATGGGCGCCGAATCATAGTCGAGACGGCCCAAGAAATCGGCGGGAAAAGCGCGGGCGGGCGGGTAGGGGCGTAAGCTAGCCGGGCTTCGCCACGGAGACGATCTGGAAACCGAGAAGCTCCGGCCACAGCGCGCAGACGCGCCGCTCTATCGGCTCCACCCACTGATCGTAGGTCTGGAACGCCTTGGAGTCGGACAAGGAGAGGTGCTTGCCGCTCGCCACGTCTTTCTCGAAGAAAGAGCGGAGCACCGGCGCCATCGACTGCACCAGCGACGGCGTGCACTCGTCGCCCACGACGCGCAGGCCCGCGTGCCGCAAGAGCTCCTGCACCGACTTGCGGGTGAAGAACCGCAGGTGCGTGCGATCGTAGAGCCCCGACCAAGCGTATTGGAAGCGCCCGGCCAGGGTGAGCGCGCGGTTGTACCAGACGCCATAGTTGGGAACGGAGACGATCCAGTGCGCGTCCTTGAGGCCCGGATGCGCCACCAGCGAGCGCAGGAACTGCAGCGGATCGGGGATGTGCTCCAGCACGTCGGAGAGCACCACCGCGTCGAAGCGGGTCGCGTCGTTCTTCGCCAGCCACTCGTCGGTGGTGCCGTTGAACACCTCGTCGCAGACCTCGCGGGCGAGCTCTGCGGCCTTTCCGTTGGGCTCGATACCCACGATGCGCGCCTGCCCCATGGTCTTCGACGCGCGCACCGCGCGGGCGTTGGCCCCGGCGCCGCAGCCGATGTCGAGGATCTTGGCGTCCTTTCGCCCTTCGAACGCATAGCGCTCGAGGAGCTCCAGCAGAACGGTGTTGGGGCGCTCCACGTAAGAGTAAGAGACGGCCTGAAGATCCAAGGGGAAAGTGGAGGGCATGGTCCGCGAGGAGTCTGGCAAATGTGGGCGAGCCGTGCAATTGTGATCGCGCATGTCGAGCTCGACAAAGGGTGTTCTCGGTTGGCACTTCGAAGGCGTCTCCGTTCCCCGCGCCGAGCGCATTGCCCGGGCCTTCGGCGATCTCGCGCCCCGCGGCAACGGGGGCGTTCACACCATGCTCGACGTGGGCTGTGGCGATGGCCTCCTGGCCACCCGCGTGGGCGGTCTGGTGGGCGCGCAGTCGATCCGCGGCGTGGACGTGAAGGCCCAGCCCAACTGCCGCATCCCGGTGAGCGTCTACGACGGCCTCACGCTGCCGTTCGAGGATGGCGAGTTCGATCTGGTGACCATCAGCGACGTGCTCCACCACACGAGTGATCCCAAGCGCGTCCTGACCGAGGTTTTGCGCGTGATCAAGCCCACCGGCGCGGTGCTCATCAAGGATCACTTCCGCCTGGGCCCGGTGTCGAACGCGGTGCTCCTCGCCATGGACGTCATCGGCAACTACGCCCAAGGCATCCTGGTCCGCGGCACGTACCTGGCGCCCGACGAGTGGGTCGACCTGGTGGCCGCTGCCGGCGGCGCCATCGATTCGCTGAAGTGGCCGTTCGAGGTGCACAACCTGCCCTGGCGGATGGTGACCCGCAGCGAGCTCCAGTTCGTGGCGCGCGTGCGCAAGGCCGCCGCCCCATGAGCGCGCTCTCGCGTTCTCGCGAGGCTTTTCGCGCCTATCTGCTGCGCATGGCAGAGGACGCCGATCTGGCCATTGCCTTTGCGTCGGCCTACGAGACCATGAACGGTGAGGAGCGCGACGCGCAGCTCAGCGTCCTCGACGAGGAGCTCGCGACCCTCGACGTGCCGGCAGTCGCCGTGCTCGGTCCGCTCTTCGCGGTGGAAGAGGATCTCGAGCGCCGCGCCGCCATCGCCGCGCGCTTGCCGTCGCCCCTCGCCACCACCATGGTTTCCTTTGCCACCAAGGGCGCGCCGCGCCGGCTGGTGCTCGCCGAGCGCGTGTACCTCGACTTCATCGGCGCCACGGTGGTGACCATGAACGAGACGCTGGCCTGCACGCGGGTTCCGCTAACGCGGCTCGCCGATCTCGAAGTCCTGCTCGCAGCAGAGCTCACCGCGACGCCCCTCGAAGCCATCATCGACGAGCTGGCCGAAGCCGTCGTGCGCCTAGTGCGCCGCGCGCCGCCGCCGCGGGAGCTCTTGCGGCACGCGTCGCTGTTCGGGGTGGCTTCGCATGCGCTCGCGGTGACGGCGGTGGCGTCGTGAGCGAGATCGGCCGCTGCGGTGGCTGCGCCCGCTTCGTGCGCGTTCGCGAGATCGTCGACGCCAACGGGGAAGTTCGGCGGACCGGCGACTGTCTTCTGGAGGTATGGCCCTCGCCGCTCTACGAAGAGCGCACCTGCTCGAAGTTCGTCGCGCGCGGCACCTTCAAGCTCGAAGTCAAGAAGACCCGCAAAGAGCCCATGGCTCAAAAAAGCGGACCCACGCACATCTCTCTGCCGGAGGATCTCCTCACCATGGACGCCGACGAATTTCGTTCCGTGCTCAAGCAAGTCTTGCGCGAGGAGCTGGCCACCGAGCCGGTGGATCTCCACCCGCGCTTTCGCGGCGGCGAGCTCATCTTGAAGCCGGGCAAGGACGGCACCGCCGACAAGCACATTCCGCTCGAGGCCTTCTTCCACAAAATCGTGATGATCCGCGACAAGCTGCGGGTGCTCGAGCAGAAGCTCAACACCAACGACAAGCTGCTCCCGGAAGACAAGGTGCAGCTGCAGCAGTACATCACCGGCTGCTACGGCACGCTCACCACGTTCAACGTGCTCTTCGCCGATAAGGACGATGGCTTCGTCGGCCAAAAGGGTTCTGAGTAGCCTGCGCGCCTCGCTGGCGCTGGCGCTCGCCTTGATGCTTTCTGCGTGCGGACCTTCGCGGCCCGCAGGCGATCCGGTGGGCGTATCGCGCGGCGCCGAAGAAGGCCCCGTGTCCTTCGTGTACGACTCGCTCGATGCGCGCCCGGTATCGAGCCAAGCGCTCCGCGGCCAGCCCAGCGTGCTCGCGTTCATCACCACCTGGGACATCTCCAGCCAAGCCGAGACCGACTTTCTGGTGGCCATGGCCAAGAGCGACCGCGGTGCCGTCCACTACGCGCTGGTGGCGCTCGATGATCGAAAGAACCGCGAACTGGTGGAAGAGTACGCGCGCATGCTCAAGGTCACCTTTCCGGTGGCCACCGCCGACGCCGAGACCACCATGGGCAAAGGCGGCTTCGGCGTCATGGCCGTCCCCACCGTGGTCATCCTCGACGAGGACAGCCGCGTCTTCTTCCGCAAGGCCGGCATCGTCAAACCCGACGAAATCCGCGCCCAGCTCGCCGCCCTCGAAAAGCGAAAGACTCTCCGCCCCCGCTAGCTCTACTGCGGGAGGAAAACTGTCAGCGGGGCTTGATGGGGGCGGCGGTCGAAGAGCCGGCGCCGAAGAACTGGAGGCCGGAGGGAGCGCCGGGGATGGTGATGGGCTTGGTGGAGAGCGAGGCCCCCGAGACGGTCACTTGGAAGAGCTCGCCTTGGTTGGTGAAGCCGTAGACCTCGCCGGCCCAGAAGGCCAGGCCAAACACCTTCACGTACCCGAGGCCGCCCAGCTCCTTGGTAACCGCGCCGGTGACGGGGTCTACCTCCACCAGGCAGTCGAACGCCGTGCAGGCGCCGCCCTTCACCGTGAGGTACGTGGGGCCACCCTTGACCGAGACGATGTCGCCACTCGAGGTGAGGCCGCGCTTGAGCGCGCCGGCGCCGATGACGCTCTTCTTGCCGGTCTGGAGGTTGATGCGCACGTAGTCGGTGTCGTCGTAGCCCACCAGCGCCTCTTCGTTGGCGTCGAGGGTGCCCTTGGGCACGAACGAAAGCGAGTTCGGATAGGTGTCGCTCGCCACGCTGGTGCATTGCGCCGTGGCCTTGTCGATGCGGTAGAGCCCAGTGAAGGTCACGCCGTAGAGCTCGGCCCGCTCGTTGAGCGCGAGGTCGATGACCGAGCCGGTACATCCCGAGAACGCGCCGATGGTGGTCACGGCCTTGGTGTTCGGCTCGAGCTTGTAGAGCTCGGTGGGGCTGTGCCCGTATACCTCTGCCGGCGGATCCTTCTCGCCGGTGCCGGTGTCGCTGTTGCCGAAGCCGCCGTCGGGAATGACGCCGCTCGAGCCGCTGGAGCTCGCGCCGGAATCGATGGTTCCGAAGCCGCTGTCCTTGGTGCTGGAGCAAGCGAACGCGAGTACCGAAAGGGCAATAAGAATTCGCATGGGATCCCGTCGTTGTAGCCGCTGCCACCGGGAGGTCAAACTTCGTAACGATGTTATTGCCGCGGCGTTGCCGGGCCTTTTCCCAGCCGAACCATCGTGGGCACGGCGGCCACCCGCACGGCCGCGCTCTCGCCTTCGGGCCCGGGCGCGCCGAGCTGGGTGCGGAGCAGGGGCTTCTGCACCTTGCCGATAGAGTTTCGCGGAAGATCGCCAAAGAAGCGGAACTCCTTGGGCACCTTGTAGGGGGCGAGGCGCTCCTTGGCGAAGGCCCGCAGCACCTCGCCGTCGACCTCGCCGCGCGGGACCACGCATGCCACCACGCGATCGCCCCAGGTCTCGTCGGGTACGCCGATGACGGCGACGTCGGCCACGCCCGGGTGCTCCCGCAGCGCCTCCTCGATCTCCAGCGCCGAGAGCTTGTAGCCGCCGCTCTTGAGAATATCGACGCTGGACCGGCCGAGAATACGGATGGTGCCGTCTTCGTTCTTCGTCACCGTGTCGCCGGTGCGAAACCAGCCGTCGCAGAACGCTGCGGCGGTGGCGTCGGGCTGCTGGTGGTAGCCAAGGAAGATACTGGGGCCGCGGAGCCACAGCTCGCCGGTGTCGGCGTCTTCCCGGTGCTCGCCCACGATGCGCATCTCTACGCTGGGGAGCGGCGAGCCCACGGTGCCGGCGCGCCGCTCGCCCACGAGAGGGTTGCTGATGGCCACGCCGACTTCCGTCATGCCGAAACGCTCCAAGGGAATGACGCCGGTGAGAGCGCGCCAGCGCTCCGCCAAGCGCACCGGCAGCGCAGCGCTCCCGCTCGTTGCCAGCCGAAGGTTGCGGGCGGCGCGGGTCCACCGTGCCTGCTCCTCCGGCGATGCGGCATCGAAGGCGCCGAGGAGCTTGGCGTACATGGTCGGCACCGCCATAAGCACCGTGGCGGCTTCCATCGCATCCCAGGTCGCGCGGGCGTCGAACGGCAGCATACGCACACTGGCGCCCGCACCGAGCGCGGTGAGGAGCGCGATGGCCAGGCCGTGCATGTGATGCAGCGGCAGCGTGTGGAGCAGCGTGTCGCCGGCGCCGAAGCCCCAGGCGTCTCGCAGGAGATCTTGCTGCGTCGCCAGATTGCGATGGGAGATGACGGCGCCCTTGGGGCGCGCCGTGGTGCCGCTCGTGTAGAGCTGCAGCGCCGGGGCGTCGGCGACGACTTTCGGCAGCGCCCCGCCTGGCGCACCGTCGCCCGCGAGCACTTCACCGAGCTCGAGCACGCCCGACTGCGCAGCCGGAAGATGGTGCCGGAGCGACGCTTGGGCGAGCACCCGACGGACGCCCGCGTCCTCCAGAAAATACGCCGTCTCCGCGGAGGGATGCAGCGGCGACAGGACCACCACCGCGCCGCCTGCCAGGAGCACCCCGAAGAACGCCGAGACGAAGTCGCGCCCGGGCGGGGCCAGGAGAGCGATGCGCTCACCTTCGAGCGAAGGCGCTCCGGCGAGCAGGCGGGCCGCTGCACGCAGCGAGCTCCGCACCAGCGCGTCGTACGCAACCGTGCCGTCGGCGTCGTGTATCGCGCTGGTCGACGCTGCACCGGCGAGCCATCGGGCGAGGAGGGGGCTGCTCGTTTCCATGCTCGCGGTTCTATCATGAGCCACAAAATGACCGAAGCCGCGACATGCGCGGCTTCGGTTCGCGATGCGCGGTGCCGCTCAGTGCACCGAATCGAGGGCCCAGGCTTGCGCCGGAACCAGCACCTGCTCCGGGAGGGCCCCGCCCTGGACGGCGACGCCGCGGTCGAACGAGAACCCGTGATCGCCGAACACATAGAGCAGGGTGCGCTGCTTGCGGCTGGCCAGCTCGCGGCGTGCGAAGCGCGCGATCACGTCGGCGATCTCCGCGGCCAGGATTGCCGGCTCGTAGCTTGCTGCACGCAGGCGAGCTTCGATGAGGTCGAGCTTGAAGAGCTCGCGCGAGCCCATGCGCACACGGCGCACCACGTCGGCGGTGCGATCGCGGAGCGCGGTGCTCTCGCTCACCGGCTCGTACACCGAGGCGAGCGCTTCGCGACCGCGGATGATGGTCTCCACCTGGCGCGGCGTGGTGCTGGGGAGCGCCGACCAGAGCAGCGACTCGCCCACCAGGGTTGCGAAGTCGGCGCAGCGGGCTTCGATCTGGTCGCGCACCCGGAGGCCGAGATCGTAGCGAAGGCCGTCGCAGTACAGGAGCACCAGCGAACGTGCGCCGGCCTCCTTGGCTTCCTTGGCCGCGAGATCGGGCGCGTCCATGACCATGCGGGGCAGCTTGTGGCGGTGCCCCATGGTGGCCGAAGCGTCGCGGTATACGTGGGCAAAGTTGGCGCCAAAGGTCTGGTGCGCGTTTCGCGCGCGCACGTCGCCCAGGCCCGCCTGCAGCATCTCTCCCAGCGGTACGTAGGCCGCGGTAAACATGCGCTCGAGCGCGCTGAGAGGCTGCGGGCCGGTGAGCGACTCCAGGGCTGCCGCGAGCGGACGCCAGTCTTCGGCCTTCTTGAACGCCGCCATCCGGTGATCGGAGGCGACCACGGCGACGGCGACGGGCGCATCGGCCAGCTCGGCTTCGATGCCGACGCCCGCCTCTTCGAACGCGGCGACGTCGAGATCGAGGTCGCTGGTCTCTTCCTCCAGCAGCTCCGCTTCTTCATCCATCGCTTCGGCGTAGGCCGCCGCCCGCGCGTGCGCGGGTGCAGACTCCGGCGGCTGCGCGTTCATCACGGCCTCGAACAGAATCGCCCCTTCGTCCAAATCGTCGGGTTGCGCGGGCAGCGCCGCCGCGGGCTCCGGCGCCAGCAAGCGCTCGGACTCCGGAAGCGCGTCGAAGCTCGGCGGCTCCGAGGGATAGAGATGGCCCGAGTCGGCGCCCATCGCCGGCGGCGCTTCGCTGGCCGTCAGCGCGCCGAAGGCGGCCGGCAAGAGCGATGAGAGCGCCACCGTGGGGCCGAACACTTCAATGTGTGCGTCCTCCGGATCGAGCACCACCGTCACGTCGCACGTCTCGGCCGCCAGCAGCAGGTCCCGGAGCACGCGCGAGTCCTCACCGTCGAGCGCGCCGCGACCGTTCGTGAGCGGTGCCAGCGTCTCGAAGGTGACCACCAGCCGGCCGTAGTCCTCGCCGGCGCGCACCGCCCCGTAGAGCAGGGTCGAGGCCTTGGAAGCGTCGCCGAAGGCGCGGTAGTCGAGATCGCGCCGCGCGAACGCGGTGGAGAGGGCGTCGCGCAGGAGCGCCATGAGGCCGCCTCGATGTGCACGCTCGAAGGGTCCGAGGCGTACCAGAATGGTGCGCTCGAGCTCCGCGAGGGCTTGTTCGCGTACCTGCGGCGCCACGAACAGCGCGCCCACGAATTCCGGAAGGCCAGAGGCGAGTGAGTCCATGTCTAGGCTATCCTTCGAAGCCCGCCTCGAAGTCCACTTTTCGGCGCCTTTTTGCCTGGCGCCCGGTAAATTGGGCCTCTCGCGCACCCCCAAAATTAGCGTCTCCCCCCGCCCTGACGTGTGGGCCCGCGTGCATGAACCCCTAGCCTTGCGCTAGGTGGGCGGCGTAAATGCCGATCTTAAGGCTTCCGATTTATCTACCTCGTGAGAGGTAGTCCGGCGTGCGCACCGATACAGCCGAAGCCACCCTGGTTCGTGCTTGCAAGGATCCATGACAACGGTCCGCACAAGGTCGAGCAGGAGGAGACCTTCCAACCTTAAGGACCGCGAGCGGCCACGTCAATCGCGACGGCGCGGCGGGGCGTCCTTCGCGGTGCCGGCAGCGTCCACCCTTGCGATTCCTTCGCCGTCGTGTTGCAGGTCGGCCGGCGCCATGTCGGTGCGGACGCCGCGGAACACCGGGAATCGCAGCGTGCCCTCTTCGCTGGTGCCCATGTGCCGCACCGAGACCACCAGCTCCGGGCGCAGGAACACCCGACCCTTGGCGCTGGAGAGCGTGCCGCGCGCGGCGCATTTCGCGGCGGTCCTTCCCGCGAAAAGGGCAAGGAGCGTGTCGATGGTCTCTTCGGAGAAACCACTGCCCACGCGACCCCGCAGCACCAGCTCGTCACCCACGTAGCTCGCAACCTCGATGGCGCCCAGGCGCTGCCGTGAACCTTCGCCCGCCGTGTATCCGACGATCACGAAGTCGGCCTCGTCCTCCAGCTTCAGCTTGATCCAGTCTGCGGTGCGAAGCGGGCCGGGCCGATAGGGCGAGGAAAGGCGCTTGCGGATGACGCCCTCCAGGCCGTGCTCCTTGCAGAACGCGTAGAGCGGCCGCCCGTCGGGGAAGGTCGGGTGGACGCGCAAGTGCGGCGACGCCAGCGTGGCGAGCGCCTTGTCGAGCAGCATCTTGCGGGTGGAGAGTGGAAGACTGCGGGTGTCTTGTCCGTCGATGCGGAGCACGTCGAACACTGCGAACACCACCGGGCGGCTCTTTCGCGCGCTCACCTGGGTTTGGGTGTGTTGTGCATGGATTCGCTCGCCCAGTCGCTGAAAGCTCGGGCGACCGGCGTCGTCGAAGGCCACCACCTCGCCGTCGAGAACCAAGGGCACCGTCGAGGCGGCGATGGCCTCCACCACCTCGGGGTACGCGCTCGTGGCGTCGCGGCCGCTGCGATAGGTGAGGCTCGCGCCTCCGGAGCGACGGTCGGCGCGTGCCTGCGTTTCGGCGACGATGCGCACGCCGTCGAGCTTCAGCTCGTAGACGTGCTCCTTGGCCGTGAGAAATTCGTCCACATCGCCGCCAGGGAAGGGCAGCGCGAGCATGGGCTTCATTCGCCGAAGGTCTCGGCAAAATCGCGGTGCAGGCCCAGGGTCGGGTCGGCCGCGCGGTCCTTGGCGCGGTAGCCGGAGAAGATGCGCACCACCTCGATGCCCCGCTCGCCGCGCAGCTCAAACCGCGCCCGCCATTCTTTGTGGGCAAGGATGAATGCGTCGCCGTCGACGCGAATGCGGCGGTAGGCGTGGGGCTTGGGGCCCAGCGCGAGGGTGCGCCGGAGCGGCGCGTCGAGGTCTACGCCGCGGGCCGCCAGCCACGCCACGGCGCGCGTTGCCCGGGCGGCGAAGGTGATCGCGTAGTCGCGCACCGGGTCCACCACCCGCTCCGGGTGAAAGCTCGCCGGGCCTTCGCCGGCGCCGGTCACGTCTTCTTGCTCGAGCCAGCCGGTGCGCGACCCGGGGAAGGCGTCGGCGTAGGGAACATACGGCTTGATGTCGAGCAGGGGCGTCTCGTCCAGCAGATCAAGATCTTGCACGTGGAGCGTGAGCCCCTCGACGCGCGTGAGGCGCACCACGCTGAGGCCGATGGGGTTGGGCCGATGCGGCGAACGGGTGGCCAGTACGCCACGCTTCACAGAGCTCCGCGGCGGCTGCACCTTGGGCCGAAACCCGGCGTCCCGGTGAAAGTGAAAGAGCACGATGAGGCGCTCCCAGCCCTCGAGATCGAGCGCCGCGTCAGCCATTCCGGTCTTGGGGAAGAGCTCGAGTCGCCCCTCCACGCCCTTGGCCAGCGCTGCCTGGCGGGGGGCCTGCTCCTTTTCGAGAAACGGCGTGCGCGCGAGCCCGATGGCTTCGTAGGTGAAAATCAAGAGAGCTGCAGCGTACCACGCGCCACTTCTCTGCCACGAGGGCTGGCGCTGCCCCGGCCACTTCGCTACGTGTCGGGAGCGCGCGTGCAGCTCCTCCCTTCGAACCGTCTTTCGCACACTGTCATCGCCGGTCTGGGCCTGCTCTTCGCCCTGCTGATGTTCGCGCCCGCGGCGCGCGCGCACGACGTGGGCCTCTCGGTGGGCGACTACCGCGTGTCGCCCGGTGCCCTCAGCGCGCGCCTCACCTTCGCCCGCCGCGAAGGATTTCCCGCGCCCAAAGAAGATCTGGTGCGGGTGGTCGCCGGCGACGCGCGTTGCAGCGTCACGGTATCCGGCGACGATCTGCTGGTGCAGGGTGACGGCATCGAGGTGCTCCTGCTCGCCGAGTGCCCGCGCGGCGCGCTGCCCACCCGCGTCGAGCTCCCGTGGCTCCGCGGCAAGACCCACACCCAGCTGGTCTCCGTACACGGCGAGGGGACCGACCGGCCCATCGATCGCGACATCGCCCTCACCGGCCGCGAGTGGAGCTTCGTGGTCGGGGGCGCGCCTGCGCCGGCGTTGCCCGAGCTCGTGGGAGTCGGTGCAGTCCACATCTTTTTCGGCCTCGACCACCTGGCGTTCCTCCTGGGCCTCTTGCTGGTGCCGGTCACGCGCCGCGGGCTGCTCTTTACGCTCACCGCGTTCACGGTGGGGCACTCGCTCTCGCTCCTCCTCTCCTCGCTCGGCGTCGTCACGTTGGGCCCGCGGCTGGTGGAGCCGGCCATCGCCCTAAGCGTGGCCTGGATAGGCCTCGAGAACCTGTTTCGCAAGCGCTTCACCCTGCGTTTTCTGCTGGCCCTGCCCTTCGGTCTGCTGCACGGGTTGGGCTTCGCCAGCGGACTTCGGGAGCTTACGAACGGCGCAGCGGTGGTGGCGCCGGTCATCGCCTTCAACGTGGGTGTGGAGCTCGCGCAGATGGGCTCGCTCGCGCTCTTCGCAGCGCTCCTCTGGATGGCCGATGAGAGCCCGGCCTTTCGGCTTCATGGCCGCCGGTGGCTCTCCATCACGCTTGCCGTGTTGGGCCTGGGCTGGGCCGCTTCGCGGATCGTCTACGGATAGTCGGCGCGGGTTGGCAGGGTGGGCGGCGAGACCGCGTAACTTGTGCGGGGGGCGGCGTGCGCTCAGGGCGCAGCGATGCGGCCCGGCGCGCCATTCGTCCCCTGTTCCGTGTGGCAACCATTGCAGTCGCCCTCGCCCGTAACCAGGGTGCGCCGCATGCGCCGCACGCGGCCTCCTTCCTCGACGCGAATCGCGAAGGGTGCGGTCAGCCGCGTGACCGCAGGCTCGTTGCGTAGCGCGGCGAAGTTGCCGCTGGCCCGCACCGGGAGCGCGAGCTCTTGCCCCTTGGCGTCGGTCACCACGATGCGCGTTCCCCGCGCCTCGCCGTCCACGCCGACGCAGGTGTCGGGCTCGTGCCCGGTGGCATACACGGTGCCAGCAAACCCCATGAGAAAGCGCATGGCCCGTGTACGGTGGCACGCGTTGCACGCCTGGCCCGGGAGCATGTCGAAGCCCACCTGGTTGGTCCCCATGCGTCCGCTGCTGCACACGGTGGGGCCGGCGAACGCGGGATCGTCCGCGGCGGCCTCGGCATCGGGCGCGGCATCAACAGCGCCGGTCGCGGCGTCGGAGGCAGAGCCGCCGTCTGAGCCGCTGCGTACATTGTCGGCGCCGCAACCGCAGCAGAGCGCAAGGACGAGCGCGACGCGCATGAACCCGCTCAGAACCCGTTCTTGCGAATGCGGGCCACGACCTTGGTGTAGAAATCGACGTGGTCGAAGCCGAGGCCCGGCCCGATGCCGATCTCGTCCATGTGGTCGGCCGGCACGCAGCCCACGAAGGTGCCCCACTTGGCGCTGTGCACGGTCACCAGCCCGTCGTTCACCTCGACCGGCAGCCCATTTTCCAGGTACAGCGCCGTCGGCGCCAGCTCCGGCTGGATGGCGTCGAGGTCGAATGGGTTGTTCTTGTTCACCGCGCCGTCGCAGACACCGATGCCTGTGCGCAGGTTGGACCGGCCGGCGTAGCTTTCGTAGCGAACGCCGGGGGCGTCGACGATGCGCGCGTTGAAGTCGCCGTCCATGTAAGATACACTTATCTGCTGAAGCTGGGCGCGCAGGCTGGCGTCGGTGCGCAAGTCGTAGGCGGTGCGCTGCACCAGGCCCAAGAGCGCGCTCAGGGCGTCGTCGACGAAGCCGCCGGGGACGAAGCCGAGGGCGAGATCGGCCACCCGGCTGCCGCGGTGCGGGGTTGCCACGGTGGTCACCGATGCAATGTACTTGCCTAGATCGAGCCCCGCCGGGCTGGCCAGGAGGCGCGCGTCGATGCCGCCCTGGCTGTGCGCCACCAGGTTCACCTTGGCCGATCCGGTCTTGCGCAGAATGTCTTCCAGCTGCTTCTGGATCTCCCGGGCGCGGACGTCGCTCGACGCGTAGGGGCTGGCCTCGGTGATGAAGACCTCGGTCTCGCCCCGCTTGGCCAGCGCCGGCAGCACGCCGCTCCAATACTCGATGCCGATGGGTCCCACCGTGAGCTTCTTGAAGCCGGCCATGCCGTGAAGGAGCACCACGGGGTAGGGGGCGCCCCGCCGTGGCGGCTCGGCGTCGGCGCCTGCGTCCACCACCGGGGCGGCGGTAGCGGAGGCCGAAGGCGTGGGCGTCGCGGTGCTGGCGTCGGGGCCGGGGCTCTCGCCCGCCGGATCGACATCGCTACCGCAGGCAGCGAGCACGAGAGCAGCCAGGGCGGCGAAGAGCGAGGCGCAGCGCATGCGCGAAAAGGTACGGGTGCGTTCCTTTCGGGTCAAACCGCATTGCATCGCAGCGCGTCGAACCGCACGCACCACTACGCGAAATTTCCGCCGTCACCCAACTTTTGCCGCCACGCCCTCGATGCGGTCGCGGGCCGCCACCAGCGAGGTCATTACCGCCGCCCGTTCCTTCTGTAGCGACGCGAGCACCTCGCGGCTCGGGAGCTGCCCCAGGCTGCGCACGCGATCCTGGCGATCGAGCCACGAGAGCGCGGCGAACGGCGTGACGATCGCGAGCGAGGCGAGCGCGAACGACCAGGGCGCGGGGGCAAAGTAGAGCGCCGAGCCCACGAGCAGAGCGAGCCAGAGTGGGTAGGCGACCAGCCCCGCGCCCAGCTTGTACGTGGAAGCCACGTCGGGGCTCCCCTTGGCGAGCGCCGCCACCGCGCGTGGAATGCGATAGGGGACGACGAAGAGGAGCACGCCCAGCATCGCCAGCGGAAGGAGCGCCAGGTGCGCGCCGGGTCGCTGCGCTGCCTTGGCCGCGCCGGAGACGATCTCGTCGCTGGTGTGCGCCACCGCGAGCCGCGCGTAGTATTCGCGCACGGCGTCCTTCACCGCGCGCACCGCAGCCGGGTCCTCGTTCTCCAGGAGATCGCGCGCGGCTTCGACGCGCCTCCCGATGGCGCTCCATCCCTCGAGGCTCGCGTCGCCCGCTTCGTTGGCGAAGAGGGTGGCCACTCGCGCGGTGAGAATGCGACCGTCCCAGGTGTCGGCGGTGATCAAAACGTCGTTCAGATCTTCGCGCATCTTGGTGACCACCGCGCTCACCAGCGCGTCGCCCTCCAGGGCGAGCTCGTCCAGCGGCCGCACCGGCCCGTACACCACCAGCACCCGCGAGCGGAACGTGTCGCGGGCGTCGAATTCCAGGCCCACCGCCTGGAACGAAAGTCCTCGGGCCCCGCCCGCCTGGGCCCGCGCCAGCATGCGCGCTGCGCCGCTCTTCAGCGGGAGGATCTTGGGCTCGTTGTGGCTGGTGCCTTCGGGAAAGATGAGCACGTTGCCGCCGCGTCCCAGGTGCTCGGCCACCTTCTCGAAGACCGCGTCGTTGTCCTTGTCGCTCTTGCCCGGATCGTCGCGCTTGCGCACGATGGGCACCGCGCCCGCCGAGTCGAGGAGCCAGCGCAGGCCCGGAATGTTCCACAGCGTGCTCTTGGCGATGGGCGAGATGGGGCACGCGCACATGGTGAGCACCAGCACCGGGTCCACCAGGCCGTTGACGTGGTTGGCCACGAAGATGCGCCCTCCGGTGCTCGCCGCGGGCGGGGCGCCGGTGACCTCGATGTCGCGAAAATAGACGCGCATCACGCGGGAAAAGAAGACGCGGAGCGCGCGCTTGACGGGTCCTTCGAGGTGCGAGGAGGCCTTCACGACAACACCTCAGTGTACATAGAAGCTTGGCGCCACCTTTACGAAACTTTTCCCCTTGGAGGGTGACCGCGCGGCGAACGACCGGTTAAGTGTCATAGGTACCCATGAAGCGAACCTTCCTTCTCGCGCTCGCCGTTGCCGTCGCCGCATGCGGCGGCGCGCAAACCTCGCCCCGCACGCCGGCTGGCAACGTCGGAGGTGGCGTCGCGCCCCCCGCTGCGCCCGCCTTCGCCACCGATGCCGGCAACCGAATGTTGCATGATGCATGGACCAAGGCGGGCGTGGTTCCCTCGCCTCGGGCCGACGACGCCACGTTCCTGCGCCGGGTCTACATCGACCTGGCGGGCACGCTGCCGCCGCCGGAGGAGATCGAGCGCTTTCTCGCCGACGCCAGCGAAGGCAAGCGCGCAAAGGTGGTGGAGACGCTGCTCGCATCGCCCGCCTACGCCGAGCACTGGATGAACTACTGGGACGACGTGCTCATGGGCCGCGAGGTGAAGGGCAAAGATGTCGACCGCGGCGCCTTTCGCGCCTGGCTTCGGGCCGAGCTCGCCAAGAACACGCCGTGGGACAAGCTGGTCTACGATCTGATGACCGCCACCGGGCAAAACAGCCAAGGCGGCGATCGCATGAAGGTGGCCATGGGCATGCCGGTGGCCGACCCCGAGCCGGAGGGGGAAAAGGACGCCGGCGCTGCGGTGAATGGCGCCGTCAACTGGACCTTGCGCCACGTGGATGCGCCGGCCGACCTCGCCGGCAACGCCTCGCGCATCTTCCTCGGCGTGCAGATCCAGTGCGCCCAGTGCCACGACCACAAGACCGAGAAGTGGAAGCAGACCGACTTTCAGAAGTTCTCGGCCGCCACGCTGCACCTCTCGGTGGAGGCCATCGACAAAGGCAAGACCGCTGGCATCCGCCGGGTCTCCCTGGTCGATGCGCCGCGGGTGTTCCCCCGCATCGGCAAGACCCCGGATCTGGCGCCCATCGCCAAGTCGCAAGCCACTGCGCTCGACGGCACTTCGCTGGAAAAGGCGCAAGATACACGCAAAGCCCTCGCCTCCTGGATGGTGCAGGCGAAAAACCCCTGGTTCGCGAAGGCGTTCGTGAACCGCATGTGGGGGCACTTCATGGGTCGCGGCTTCATCGACCCGGTCGACGACGTGCGTCCCTCGAACCCGGCGGTGGTCCCCGAGCTGCTCGACGCGCTCGCCGAAGACTTCGCCGCCCACGGCTTCGACGTCAAGCGCCTCTTTCGCAACATCACCGCGCTCGAGCCCTACCATCTGTCGGCCTCCGCCAGCGCCCACACCGACCCCGACAATCACCTATGGGGCAACTTTCGCCTGGTGCCGCTGGGGCCCGAAGAGATGCTGAATTCGGTGTTCGCCGCCACCAGCCTCGACGGCGCCGCCAAGCGCGCCGGCCTCCCGAACCTGCCGCAGCTCCGCTACCAGCTCGTGCGCAGCTTCACCTTCCTCTTCGACGTCGACGAGGAGTTCGACACGCGCGACTACGAAGGCAGCATTAGCCAGGCGCTCACGCTCCTCAACGGTAGCCTCACCAACCTGGGCTCCCGCGCGCTCCCCGGCACCGCCCTCGAGGGCATCCTGGCAGAGAAGAAGAGCGATGCCGAAGTGGTCGCCGCCATCTACCTGCGCACGGTGGGCCGCAAGCCCACCAAGGACGAGGTGGAGCGGTGGACGCAATACGTGCAACATGCATCGACCGATCCGCCCGCCACCACCGGCGCCGGTGAGGCCCGGAAAAAGAAAGGCAAGGGGGAGAAGAGCGCTCTGGCGCGCCTCGCTGCCAAGAACCCCGCCACCACCGACCCCAAGCGCGCCGCCTGGGAAGACCTCTACTGGGCGCTCTTGAACTCTTCCGAATTCATCTTCAATCACTGAGGCTCCCATGGCTTTCGATCGACGCTCACTCCTTCGTTTCGGCGCCGGCGGCATGCTCGGCGCGCTGGCCTCGCGCATGCTCCTCCGCGACGCATGGGCCGACGCGCCCGCGGCGCAAGCGCAGCTTCCGGTTGCCCGGCGCCTGGTGGTGCTGTGGATGAACGGCGGGCCTTCGCACGTCGACACCTGGGACCCGAAGACCGGCCCCACCGGCGGCAAGCACAAGGCCATCAAGACCCGCACGCCCAACGTCACCATTTGCGAGCATCTTCCGCGCATGGCAGAGCTGAGCGATAAGCTGGCCATCGTGCGCAGCCTCTCCAGCAAGGAGGGCAACCACCAGCGGGCGCAATACTTTCTCCACACCGGCTACGCGCCCAACCCCACGGTGGTTCATCCCTCCATGGGCGCTTGGCTCACCAAGCATTCGCCCGATCCGGCCAGCGGCTTGCCGGGGTTCGTGAGCATCGGGGGCCCCAGCTACGGCGCCGGCTTCCTGGGCGTGCAGTACGGCCCCTTCGTGCTCCCCAAGGGGGGCAAAGGGCCCGAGAACATGGGCTACGCGCAAGACACCGATCGCGCGCGCTTCGAAGCCCGCACCAAGCTGCTGGCGCAGATGGAAGACTCCTTTGCCAAGGAGACCGGCGACGCCAAGGTGGAAGGCCGCAGGGCGCTCTATGCCAAGGCGGTGCGGCTCATGCATTCGGACGACGCGCCGGCCTTCGACCTGACGCAGGAGACCGAGGCGACGCGCGCGGCCTTCGGCGAGACCGACTTCGGTCGCGGCTGCCTGTCGGCGGTGCGACTCCTTGAGGCTGGCGTCAAAGTGGTCGAGGTCGTGCTCGACGGCTGGGACACCCACCAAGACAACTTCACCCGCACCCAGAAGCTCATGGAAGCCGTCGACCCGGCCATGAGCTCGCTGATCGGTCAGCTCGATCGGCGCCGGGCCAAGGGCGAGCGCGACACGCTGCTGCAGTCCACCCTGGTGGTGTGGATGGGCGACTTCGGGCGCACCCCGCGCATCAATGCCAACGACGGTCGCGATCACTTCCCGCAGGCCTCGAGCCTGGTGCTGGCGGGCGCCGGCATCCGCGGTGGTCAGGCCTACGGCCAGACCGACGCCGAAGGCGCCAAGGTGGTGAAGGACCTGGTGACCGTCCCCAACCTCATGGCGACCATCGCGGCGCCGCTGGGCCTCGATCCCGGCGAGACCTTCATGACGCCGGTCGGCCGCCCCATCTCCATCACCGACAAGGGCGAGCCCATCAAGGCGCTGCTGAAGGATCCCTTGAGGGTGGCTTCCGCCTGAGTCGCGTCAGCCTTCGCGGTCGTTCAAGGTCGCGATATGTCGCGCCGTCTCCGGGGCGTCACAGCGATCGCGGATGTCGCGCACGGGGGCGTCGAAGCCGGAGAGCTCGCACGGCAGCACAGTGCGCAGCCCTCGATCGTGGAGCACCAGCTCCTATCGAGCTCGTGAAAGTGGTGGGTACGGATCTCGCCGCGCCGCCGCACCACGACCCCGTGCTCGAAGAGCTTCCACGTCTAGGCCGTCGCGACCGCGGCGAAGGCGACGCAGATCACGTAGGCCCCCGCGTCGTTGCTCCGGCGCGAAGACCAGGGGAGGGCCACAAAAACGAGCGTCGCCAGCGAACCCCAGAGCCAGCCCAACGTGTGGACCCGATGCGTGCTCACGCGTTCCCCCAGCCGCGTCGCCGCGCGGCACGGATTGCCACCCATGGGTCACGCCTCAGCGGGCGAGCTTCTTGATGAAGATGCCTTTGCGGCCGGCCACGAACGCGAACCCGTCGCGCACGGTGACGCCCTCGAGCCAGTCGGGGATCTCCGTCGTCTCCAGGGTCTTGCCGGTCTTGGCGTCGAGCGTGAGCAGCGCGCCGTCGTTGTCGACCGCGAGCAACGTGGCCCCGCCGCCGTCCCAGAGGTCGACGAAGTGCTCGCGCGGTTCGGCCTTGCGCAGCTCCTTGGTGGTGGCGCCCACCACGCGGTCGATGCCGTAGCCGCCGGCCGCCAGCGTGAGCCCGTTCTGCGCGCTGATGGCGAAGCCGGTGATGGTGCGATCGCGCCGAGCCTTGCCCACCTTGGTGCGGGTGGCACCGGGGATTTCCCGGAAGTCGAACACGCTTTTGTCCGCGCGCGGCGCTTCGAAGGAGACGATCTCGTGCTGCAGTTTCTCCTGGGCGAATCCGATGGTGACGGTCCCGCCGGCGACCTTGCAGCTCATGTTCGGCAGGTCGACGAAGCCGTCGGACGACGACGTGCCGAGGTAGGTCTCGAGCTTGAGCACGATCTCCTTCCCCACCGCGCCGCTCGAAGGGTCGAGAAAGCTCACGACGTAGTTGTTCGCCATGCCGCCGCTGGGCGGCGCCGGCCAGCCCGCAGGCGAGTCGTCGCGCATGCCGCAGGCGACGAGCTTTCCGCCGTCGAAGGAGAGCGCTTCCGCCGCGATGCGCGAGAAGGTCTTGGTGCGCTTCAGCGTCTTCAGGCTCACCACGTCGATGGTGCGATCGTTGCTCGCGAGGTAGGCGCTCTGCGCGTCGACCGCGATGCCGGTATACACCGCCTGATCGCGCGCAGTGCGGAGACTCTTGTATCCTGCACGCAGTGTGAGGTCGTCCTCGGACCCCTGGGTGTCGTCGCTGGCGTCGGCTGTGCAGCCGGTGGCGAGAAGGGCAGAGACGATGAGCGCGGCGACTTTGAGCATGTTGGCCTCGTGGGTACGAGTGCGACATGTAGCATTTTGGAACACCAAGTCCACGCCTGTCGTTGGGAAAGTCAACTTCCTGACAAATCGTGGATTCGACACACAATTTTCCTCCGCCCAGGTGGCCCCTGGTGCCACCTTGGCGCAATGCGGTATCGGAGCGCCCGTTTGCGGGACTGGCCGGATGCGCATGGAACGTGTGCCTCCCATGGCTCCGCTGCTACGTTTCAGCATTCCCCCGATCTCGCGGATGGAGTCCACCGATGCGCGTCCGTTCCTTGCTTTGGCTCAGTGTGTGTTTGCCCATCTACGCGGCGTGCGCCAACGGTTCACCCGTGGAGGAAGAGGAAGACGACGGCGGCGTCGTGGTGCGCCCGGACGCCGGCGTGCAGAACCAGAACTGCGAGGCGAACAAGTGCCCGAACGGCTTCTACGATCTCGACAAGAAGCCGGTAGGGCCCAACTGCGGCTGCGAATACGCCTGCACGCGCCAGGGTGACGACGATCCCCTCGACCCCGACTTCGTCGATGCCAACTGCGACGGCATCGATGGCACGGCCGGCCAGTGCATCTTCGTCTCCACCAGCCTGGGCAACGACGGCGCTGCCGACGGCACCGCGGGCAAGCCCTTCAAGACCATCCAGCGGGCGATCCAGTTCTCGTTCGAGGAGTCGAAGCGCCGGCCGGTGTGCGTCTCCGCCGAGACCTATGCCGAGAACCTCGAGCTCAAAGACGGCGTGGGCGTGTACGGCGGGTTCGATCAGGCGAACCCCGAAGCGCCGTTCCGCCGCCTCAAGAAGCGCGGCGCTGCCGAGCTCGCCACGGTGCTCAACGCCGGCGCCCTGAGCGGGCCGCTGGCGGGCACCGGCGCCTTCGCGGCAGACATCAAGCAAGAGACGCACTTCGAGAGCTTCACCGTGAACGTGTCGCTCCCCGACGCGCCCGACGGCGCGAGCCTCTACGGCGTGCGCATGGTGGGGAGCGCCGGGCCGCTCGTCATTCGCGGCAACGTGTTCACGGTCGGCGCGGGCCACGCGGGCGCCATCGGGAGCGCCGGCTCGCAGTTCTCTTCGGCTGCCGCACCCGGCGGCGGCGGTGGCGGCGGGTGCAGCGACTGCTCGGGGTTCGGCGGCGGCGCGCCTGCGCCCGCGTGCATCAACCCCGGCGGCAACGGCGGCAACGGTGCCAATGGCAACAACAACGGCGCTGGCGGCGGTACCGGCGGTGGGCTCAGCGGCGGCCCCGGCGGCGGTGGCGGCGGCGGCAAGTCGTGCATCAGTCCGGGCTCCGGCGGCACCGGCGGCGTCGGAAGTCCGGGCGGCCCGGGAACCAACGGCGTGGGCGGCGGCGCTGGCGGCGCCGACCTGGGCTTGGTATCGACCTCGGCCGACTACCTTCCCGCCCGCGGCGTCAGCGGCCTCGATGGGCTGCGCGCGAGCGGCGGCGGTGGCGGCGGCGGTGGCGGCAGCTCCTCCCACACCTTTCCTATTTGCTACGACGACGGCTCGGGCGGCGGCGGCTCGGGCGGCTGCGGGGGCGACGCCGGACGCGGCGGCGGCGGCGGCGGCGGTGGTGGTGGCAGCTTCGGCGTGCTCGTCCTTGCGGGCAAGGTAACCGTCACCGGCAATCGCTTCATGCTCGGCGCCGGTGGCAACGGCGGGGCAGGCGGCGCGGGCTCGGCCGGCCAGCTCGGTGGCCTCGGTGGCAACGGTGGCGTGGGCGGCACCTCCGGCGGCAACGGCGGCCAAGGCGGGCCAGGCGGTCAGGGCGGCGGCGGCACCGGCGGCGGCGGCGGCGGCGGCGGTCCTTCTACCCGCGTGGCCAAGGGGCCTGCGGCGGTGGTCACCGAGGGCAACAACACCGGCACCAACGGTGCCGCTGGATCCGCCGGTGCGGCGGGCGGCGGCGGCGGCACGGCAGGGGCCGGGCGACCGGGCACGGCGGGTCGTTCGCAAGACTCCCTCGCGCTCACCCCGTTGTAGTTGGTCGTCGCCTGCGCGCGAAACGCCGGCTCGGTAGCACCGAGCCGGCGTCGAGTTTCGTGTAGACTACAGAGTTACTTGCCGGCGACGTCTTGCCAGGTCTTGGTACCGGGCACGCCGGCCGAGCAGCCGGCGATGCCGAGCGGCGTGGTCGAAGACCGCGCGTACGCACGCACCTGCTTGCGACGCGCGATGCCGCGCAGCTCGAAGGGCGCGTTGTAGGCGTCCTTGGCCAGGTCAACTTGCTGGGTGGCCGTGAAGGCGTTCCAGTTGGTGCACCACACGGCGTCGGCCTTGGCCACCGAGACCGCGTAGCCGCTGTCCTGGGTGGAGAGATCGTAGAGGGCCTTCCACTTGGCTTCGCCCATGCCCAGCTGCACCGCGATCTGCGCGGCGAAGACCGACTCGTCGCCCTGGCGCTGCACGTACACCACGCGCTTGCAGCCAATGTTCTTGAGCGCCAAGACCGGCGCCAGATCGCTCCAGCCGCCGGCGGAGTAGCGGCCATCGGCGAGCTTCACCAGTCGCGAAAGACCCGGCTCCGCAGGCGAGGCCGAGAGGATGTCGCCCCAGGTGGCGTCGCTCCCGAGCGACGTCATCTTGCGGGTCTTCTCGTCGCCGAAGCCTTGGGTGTTCTGCGCCAGCCGCGCGAGATCGTCGGCGCCGCCCCAGTAGCCGAACTTGACGTCCTCGAAGCTGGGCGTAAACGACGCGATGGCGCCGGTGGGGTACTTGCCGGCCAGGTACTCGGCCCGCGAGGCTTCGTACTGCGAGGCGGCGGCGCCAGTGAGCACCGAGGTGGAGATGAGCTTGTGGAGCGCGGGGCCGCCCACCTTCTCGCCCAGGCGCCGGGGGGCGGCGCCTTCTGCGCGGGCCTTCTCGCGGTAGCTGACGACCAGTTTGCCGAAGTCGCCGCCGCAGGTGCCGCCCTTGGTGGTCACCCCCGCGGCCTCGTCCCACACCTTGCCGGTGGTGCCGTCGGCGCACGCGTCGAGCCAGGCGGAAAAGCCAACCGCGTCGGCCGGGCCGTAGCCCGCGTAGAAATCGCCCACGCGGCCGAAGAGGTTCGCCAGCGACTTCCAGTTGAGGAGGCCGGGCCGGAAGAACAGGCGGTTCTGGTCCACCGAGAAGGCGCCCAGGGTTTTGATGGAGGTCTGGATCTCGCCCACGTTGAAGGCGAGGTGCGCCGTGTCCTCGAGCATCGCGAAGAGCTCGGGGTTCACGATGTCCTTGAGCTCCTGGATGCTCAGCACGGCCTTGAGCTTCTGCGCCAGCTCCTGCACGTTGGCCTGGCTCACCGCGGTGAGCGCCCCCTGGGCCTCGGCCTCGGTCTTGACCTTCATGGCGATGGCCACCGCGTCTTGCACCGCGAGCGCCTCGTTCGAAGACGCGACCACCTCGCCGTACCCCATGATGCTCTTCAGCGCGAGGGCCACCCGGGCGCTCTTCTGCGTGCTGTCGCAAACCTTGCCGTTGCAGGTGGAGACGGAAGGCGAGAGCAGAATGCTCTCGTAGAGGAAGCTGGTGATGCTTCCGGAGCTGCCGCCGGCGATGCCGTCGACCACGCCGTACGTTTCGACCACGTGCGCCAGCGACTGGAAGTGCGCGCCGATGAGCTCGCCGTTGCCGCGCACCGCAGCGCAGAGCGAAGGGCCGTTGCCGGAAGCCACGTCGTCGTCTGCCTCTGCCGGCGCTGCGTCGCCGCCCGAGCAGCCGGTCGCGAACAGCGAAAGGGATACGCCTGCAAGGACCAAGGACGCAGCAAATTTCATAACCCACCGTAGCAGCAAGAAAAGTGCCCGTGTAGGAGACTCTGCGCGGCCGCGGAACCATGGATCTTTTGCGCGCGTGCGCCGGGCGCAGCCGGATTCGATGATCCAGCCCCCGATCCCCCCCGAAACGCGCCGCGCCTTTTGCCGCGGTGCGTTCAAAGCGCGCGGGAGACCGCGAAAGTCCACCCCTTTCGTTTGCCGCATGTTCGGGCTAAGAGCCTGGCTATGACTGTGTCCGCAGTTTCGGTCGAACCCAAGACCTCGTCGGATCCGCACCTCGCCCCCGAGCTCTGCATCAGGCTCCACGACACCATGTTGAAGACGCGCGTCCTCGAGGAGCGCCTCATCACCATGTACAAGCAAGGAGACGGCTACTTCTGGATCGGCGGTCCCGGCGAAGAGGCGTTCAACGTCCCGCTCGGCATGCTGGTGCACAAGGGGCAGGGGGTCGAGCACGACTACCTGCATCTGCACTACCGCTCCAGCGGCACCCTGCTCGCCATGGGCGCCGATCCGGTCGACTCGCTCCGGCAGATGAAGAACACCGCCACCGACCCGTACTCCGGTGGTCGCAACTTCGCCGGCCACTACTCGGTGCGCAAGTGGAACGTCGTGCCCATCTCTTCGCCCATCGAGGTGCAGTTCTCGATGGCCAGCGGCACCGCCATGGCCCAGAAGCGCCACGGCGGCAAGGGCATCACCATCGTGCAAGGGGGCGACGCTGGAACCGCCGAGGGCGACTTCGCCACCTGCCTGGTGTGGAGCTCTCGCAAGGGCAACGAAGTGCCGGTGCTGATGATCGTCACCAACAACCGGTGGGGCATCTCCACCTCGTTCGACGGCCAGCACGGCGAGAAGTACATCGCCGATCGCGGCAAGGCCTTCGGCATCGCCACCGCGGTGGTCGACGGCAACGATCCCGAAGTGGCCTACCACGCCCTGAAAAAGGCCATGGACTACGTGCGCACCGAGCGTCGCCCGTTCCTGCTCGAGGCCTCGGTCTCGCGCCTGTACGGCCACTCGTCGGCCTCGGGCGCCAACTTCAGCAAGACCGAGCCCGACTGCCTTGGGCGCTTCGAGGCCAAGCTCGAAGAGCGCGGCGTCCTCACCCGGAAGGCGATGGACGATTTGCGTGCGAAGTACACGCAAGAGCTGCTGGAGGCCACCAAGCGGGTGCGCGAAGAGCCCCAACCCGACGGCAAGACCATCTACGATTTCGTGTTCGCCGACCGCAACATCGTGGGAAAGGACCACTGACATGGCCACGCTGGTTCAAGCCATTCGCATGGGCCTCCACGTCGGCGAAGAGCGCCTCGGCGTCACCGACATCTTCGGCGAGGACGTGGGCCCGCCGCTGGGCGGCGTGTTCACCGCCACCCAGGGCCTGAAGACCGCCTGGAACTCGCCGCTCGACGAGCGCGGCGTCATCGGCACCGCCATGGGCCTGGCGCTGGCCGGGCAAAAGCCGGTCTGCGAGATTCAGTTCTCCGACTACATCTACAACACCATCGACCTGCTCAAGCTCGCCGGATCCATGTACTGGTCGTCCAATGGCGACTGGAACCTGCCCATGGTGTGCATGACGCCGGTGGGCGCGGGCATTCGCGGTAGCATTTACCACTCGCACTCGTTCGACGCGACGGCGACCCACATTCCCGGCTGGAAGATCGTGATGCCGTCGAATCCGCTCGACGCGTATGGGCTCTTGCTCTCGGCCATCGCCGACCCCAACCCGGTGCTCTACCTGGCCCCCAAGGCGCTCCTTCGCGTCAAGGCTGCCCCCGGGGAGCTGCTTCCGGGCGAGCCCGCCGACGACAAGACGCTCTCCAAGATGATCGACGCGCCGCTGGGCGATCGCACCACCTGGAAGCCCGAGTGGCCCAACCTCGAGACGCTGTTTGTGCCCATCGGCAAGGCCAAGACCGTGCGCCCCGGCACCCACGTCACGGTGGTGAGCTACGGCCGCACCCTGCCGCTCTCGGTGAAGGCCGCCGACGAGCTCATGGCCGAAGGCATCGACGCCGAGGTCATCGATCTGCGTTCGCTCCACCCCTACGATTGGGAAGCCATCGCTGAGAGCGTCAAGCGCACCAACCGCGTGGTGTTCGTCAACGAAGAGACGGAGATTACCAACTTCGGCGAGCACCTCATTCGCCGCACGGTCGAGGAGCTCTTCTACCACTTGCATGCGCCGCCGAAGCTGGTGGCGGGCGCCTTCGTTCCGGGGGTCGGCCTCGCCGACAACCTGGAGCGCGCCAGCGTGCCGCAGAAGAACGATATCGCGCAGGCGATACGCACAACCTTCCACCACCAACCGTGAGACCGGCGGTTTTCGCCGATACCTTCGCCCGGGCTTCGTCGGGCGTGCTCACGTACAGGAAGTACGCTGCGCGCGTCCCTCCTCGCCGGGGCTCGGTCTCGGCGAAAACCGCTCGGTCTCACACCGCGACGTCGTCGCGGGGCGAATCGAGTTGGTGAGAGAGGCGAATCGAGTTGGTGCCGAATCGAGTTGGTGCCGAATCGAGTTGGTTCGACTCGCCCCCTCTCCCTGAAGGGAGAGGGGGGTGGGGGTGAGGTCTGAAGGAGCTCCCCTTAGCCAGCTCGAGGGTTGGGGTGAGGTCTGAAGGAGCTCCGCTTAGCCAGCTCGAGGGTGGGGGTGAGGTCTGAAGGAGCTCCGCTTAGCCAGCTCGAGGGTGGGGGTGAGGTCTGAAGGAGCTCCCCTTAGCCAGCTCACGGGCGGGGGTGAGGCTTGAAGGCGTTTCCCGCTACCCAGCTCACGGGCGGGTGTCATTGTGGCGATTCAGGGGCGCTGAAGGCCCATGCGCTCGGCGACGCCGTCGCGGTAGGCGAGCCAAAGCTCGAGACCTCGCTCTACGGTGGCCACCACCTCGTCGGCGAGCGGGCCTTGGTCGGGCACGTGGTCGAGCACCATCTGCCAGGCGTCGTGGCGGTGTGAGCCCTCGATCTCGCCGTGGGCCTTCACGAGCGCCATGCTCTCGGCGGGGCAGCCGTAGTGCAGCACCATGGGGTGGGTGACAATGGCTTCTTCGCCGCGCTTGCGGGTGAAGGTGCCGGTGAGCTCGCCGCGCTCGTTGATGCTGCCTTCGACCCAGATGGTCAGGAGCGCTACCGACACCTGCCAGGGCTCTCGCGCCGAGACGTCGAGGAGAAACTGCCGGTAGGCGACGGCCGCCGGGTGTAGCGCCGCCGGCGCCGTCACGAATGCGTCGCGGGTGAACCCGAGGCCGGCCATCATGATCAAGAACAGCTCGGGATGCGGCGCGCTCTTGGAGAGAGCCCCGGTCTGCTCTTCGTAGATGTTTTCGGCCAGCGCCCGGCGGACGTCGTCGAGCGGCGGCGCGATGCCCAGGGCCCGCGCCAGCAGCACCGGAAAGTCCCGAACGTACACCTCGTACTCGTGGCGAAAGTGCTGGTAGAGCGCGTCGCGCGAGAGGCCGGGGCGGGTGAGGGAAGGGTAGGCCCAGTGGTGCTTTCGGTCCATCACGCCCAGGAGCCGCTGGGCGAGGGGACGTTCGACGGAGAGGGCGCGATGGGAGTGACTCACGCTCTCAGGATCGACCCTCCGCGCGTCCCGAGACAAGTTCTCGGATCGATTCTCAGGGGGTGAATCCGTAGACCAGATCCACGTCGAGGCCGTTGTTGCCCAGGAGCGCGCTGTCTTTCACCGCGCAGTTGAGGGTGTTGGCGCCGGTGTTGGTCCACTCGCCCAGGTTGGTCTTGGGGTTGAAGCGATAGGCGTGGGTGCGTGTCATCTCGCACTCTTTGCCCTTGGCGTCGCTGTGGACCTTGGCGCCCAGCGTGATGGTGGCGCCCTGTTGGCTGCTTACGCGGGCGAAGCGCTTGACCCCCAGCGTGATCGCGGTGTCGTCGTTGAAGGCCGCGGTGCCGCCGGTGATCACCTCGCGGGTCGACTCGTCCTTCTCGCCGGGGTTGGGCGGCGCGGCCCCGCCGGCGCTGCTGGAGGTTTCCATCCACACTTCGTAGTTGCCCGTGGTGGAGCCGCCGGCCTTGCCGTCTTTCCGCAGGTAGAGCTTGTCGACGTCGAGGGTCACGTTCACGGCCGCCGGCGTGCACACCGGAACTTGGTAGTCGATGGTCGACGAGACCTTGATGGTCTCGTTGTCGGCCAGCCGGCGCATGGTGTACGAAATGGGCACGCCCGGAGACTTGGGATCGAAGTTGGCGCCGTTGCGGATGTACCCGCCGAGCGCTTCGGCGCGGCCCTCGGAGTCGGAGGCCTGGATGCGGGCGGCGTCGTCGGGCGAGCCGCCCAACACGAACACCGAGAAGGTACTGTTCTTGAGCACGTTTTTGGACGCAGCTTCGGCGGTGACGTTGACCTTGTTGAAGGTGGCGTCGAGGGCGGCCCGGAGATCGCGCTCGCTCTCGTCGGTCTCGACCTTCATGATGAGCATGCGGCCGTAGGTGACGCTGGAGACGTAGGCTGGCGGGTTGCCCGGCCCCATGTAGGGCCGCGCGTCGTTGGCGGTGACGCTCGGTCCGAACACCTTCTCGGGCGAGGCCGGCGCGGCGAACGATACGGTGTAGTAAGCCTGGATGAAGCGCACGATCATGGTGGTCTTCTTGGCGAGCCAGCTACCGGCGAAGTTCGCCTTCACGCTGCCGTTCATCCAGCTCACCGCCACGCCCATCTTCACGCTCGCCTCGTTCATGGAGTAGGCGGTCTCGGCCAGGTAGTTGCTCTTCGCGGCCAGGCGCACCGCGCTCGTTCCGAACATGCCGGCGATGGCCTCGCGGGTCGCGGCCAGGCTCGGCTCCGCGAGGGTGCGGCTGTACTTGGCCGCGGATCCGTCGCCCTCGATGACCGCGTCGCTCAACGTGAGGGTCCCGGGGCGCCGCGCCAGGCCAATGGGGGCGGCCAGGCCCTGCGGCAACGTCTTGGTCTGGGCGACGGCGCCCGGCCAGATGGAGTCGGCGTTGGGATCGAACGACACCAGCGTCTCGTAGAGCGCCGTTCCCGTGAAGCGCTTGTAGACGCATTCCTGGGAAACGCCGTTCTCGGTCTTGAGCTGCGTGTCTTCCCCGGTCTGCTTGGTGGCCTCCTCGGTCGCCGTGGGCGGCGCGCTGGCGGCGAGAATGAGCTGCCGGAGCTCGCCTTGATTGGGCTCGCTCGCGTCGGCGCCGCCGCACGCGACGGCCGCCGCCAGAAGCACCAGAGAGCCCGCACGCAGGAGAGGCATCGTCATGGGTCGACGCTTCGCAACCCACGTGCCGCCGGTGGGCGCCCGCGCAACTGCACGAAAATTCCTCCGCCGCTACACTGGCACCTGGTGCCACTGGTCACTCGGTGCCCCAGTCCGGGGATCCACCCGCTCAGCGATAGAGCGCCGCAGCGGCTTCGACGGCCCAGCTCAGGTACACGAGGACCGCCGCGGTGAGCGCCAGCGGCACCAGCACCTGGGTTACCCGGGCGAGCGGGCTCTGCGTGCGGCCCACCGCGAGCTGCATGGCGCTCCGCGCGCGCGTCTCCGTGGTGGCCCCCGCCGGCAGCAGTGGGAGCGACGCGAGCTCTTCTTTCAGGTCCTCAAAGTCGGACATCACACGCGTTCCCTTCTCACGTCGGTCTTCGCGGCCCGGGTCTTTCCCTCGAGGCGCGCTTCCAGTTCTTTTCTAGCACGGCTGAGCCGCTGCCGCAGGGCCTCGGCCGAGAGCTCGAGAATGCGCGCGACGTCGGCCTGGTCGAGCCCTTCCACCGCCACCAGCAGCAGCACTTCGCGCGCCGTCGGCGACAGCGCCGCCAGCGCGTCTTCCAGTGCCGACACCTTGCGCCTTGCGTCGGTTTCCCCTTCGAGATCGCCCTCGGCGTGGGTTCTTGCCTCAGCGCCGAAGGCGAAAATGCGCGTCAGGTCGAGCATCGCCCAGCGTCGCTCGCTCACGAAGGCGTTGCGCGCCACGGTGAAGAGCCATGCCACGAGGCGCGTGTCCTCGGACAGCGAGGGCGCTTTTCGCGCGAGCTTGACCCAGGTTTCTTGGTGCAGATCTTCGGCCACGTCGCGCCTGCGGGTGAGCCGCAGAAGAAAGGAGAACACCGCCGGGGCGTGCCGCGCGTAGGCGCGATCGAAGGCGCCGCGATCACCGCGACGGAGTGCCAGCACGAGTTCGCGCTCTTGTTCGCTCACGGGGGGTCAACGCTAGCCAGGCTGGGACGTGACGCGCGAAGATTCGTCGTTTGGCGAAAGGTCGTGTCACGATGCCCGTCGACCCGCGTTGAGAGGGCGGAGGTGGAGCATGTGGACATTGATTCGTGAAGGTGGCGTTCCGATGTGGTTCGTCCTGCTTTTTGGGACGATCTCTCTGGGCTCGAGCGCCTATTTTGCAGCCCGGCCGACGCCTCAGCGGCTCTCGTTCATCAAGTGGATGATGATAACCACCGTGTTTGCGGTGGCGAGCGGCACCACCTCGGCGTTCGGCGCCGTGTTCCACGGGCTGGGCGACATGGTGAACGTCGAGGCCGCCCAGCGGACGCGCATCCTCTTCACCGGGCTGGCCGAATGCATGAGCGCCGGCACTCTGGGCTTCTCGCTCCTGGGCCTCACGGCGATGCTCACGGCGGTGGGCAGCCGGCGGCTGGCATCCATCAGCGGCTAAGAGACTGGTGTTTTTGGCCGAACCCTTCGGGATGCCGGCGCCTTGCGTGCTCACGAACAGGCGTCACCGATCCGCTTGCATCGGTTGGCTTTTCGGAGCGCCCTCACCTCAGGGCTGCGGCGGCGCCGCGTCGGCCATCACGCCGCGCGGGAAAGCCTTGGCCTTCCACGAATTCCGGCAGCCTCGCCGCTTCGGTCCCGCGGCCGCGGTGCGACTGCACGTACCTGCGAATCGGGCGCGCATCTCTCGCCGTAGAACGAAGCACTTCCGCATGCGCATCCGGAAGTGCGTGGACCTGGAAATTGCCCCGCTCGGCGCCGGCAAGTGCGCTAGAAACGCCCCATGCGGGCCTGGCTCTGCGTGCTTCTGATGGCGTGTCAGCGTAGCTCTTCAGGCTCCGCCGACGGCGCTGCGCCCGCGCCTACGGCCTCGACCCCGCCGCCCGCGGTCGCTGCTCCTTCGGGCACGGCGCCCTCGGCTCCAACGGCTCTCGCGGTCTCCACCTCGTCGAGCGACGTGACCGGGCTCTTGGCGGGGGTGGCCAGCTACGACGCGGGGAGCGCGCCCGCTTCAACCGATGCCTCGGACGGCAAGGCCGCGTTCCGCAAGACCAAGATGGAGGACGCCGAGCTCGTCCGCATCGTGCAGCAGATCCCCGAGCTCTCGCGGCTCGGCAGCGAGCTCCGGTTCTTTGCCACCGGCGACGCCAACGCCATCGCCGGCCGCGCGAAGGACGACGCAAACGGCATCACCTTCTCGGCGCAGCCGGTGTACTGGAGCCCCGAGCCCTCGGTCGACGTCTTGGTGCTGACCGGCCGTGGCAAGAATGCGAGCTTCGTCCTCGCCCTCTACCCGCAGGAGGGAGGCGCGTACCGGCTCGCGTCCTTCTTACTCTTCGCCGGCGAGGTCGCCCCGGTGGTGCTCGCCTATCGCGCGGAGCGCCGGCGCGAGCTCTTCTGGACCACCTGCTGGAACTGCTCCGGCGACCAGGGCGGCGTCAGCTTTCGCGACGATCGCCGGGTCGTGATCGTGCAGCATTGATGCGCAAGCGCACCCAGAAGCGTGCCGCAGCGCGCGATGCGGTGAAGCTGGCGAAGGATCGCGTGCGGCTGGCAGCGCTGGAAGAAGGCGGGAGCGCCGCGCGGCCCATCTGGGTGGTCAGCGCCTCGCTGGTGGAGCCCACCGCGCTGGGCCTTGGCTGCCCCGCGTGCGGCGGACCCGTTCGGTTGCAAGAGCACGAGGCAAAGCCCTTCGGCGCCCAGCTGCTCCGGGTGGTGCATGCAGGATGCATCGATTGCGGACACCGCCGAACGGTCTACATCGGCCTGCGCGATCCGCTCAACTGAACCGTCGCAGCGGAAAATTGGCGCCTTGGTGACATTCAAGGGTCGACGTGTGGAATCGTAGGTGCGGGCAAGCCGCCGCCTCCCCCGCGTGCTAAGGGGTGCCCGTTCCATGCGCAGTATCGTTGTCTTGCTTTGCACCTTGGTGGGCCTTGTGGCTCTCGGCTCCCTCACCGGCTGTCCCGACGTGGGGAGCGCCTTCTCCGACGCCGCGGACGCGTCGTTGCCGGCGCCGGATGCGGCGGCCGAGCGCGAGAGCCCACGCGTCGATGCCAGCGCCGATGCGGCGCCGGTCGATCCCGACGTCGCGGATGCGCCGCAGGTTTCGGCCATCGCGCCGACGAGTGCGACGGTCGGCGCGGTGGGGCCCACGCTGGTCGTTACCGGCAAGAGCTTCGTGCCGCGCTCGGTGGTTCAGCTCGACGGAGCGGTGCTGGCGACGAGCTTCGTGAGCGCGACCGAGCTCCGCGCCACCGTGCCCACCAGCAAGCTCCTCGCGGTCGCGCAGCTCCGGGTCACGGTCGGTACGTCGCCCCCGGGCGGCGGCGCCAGCAGCGCCGTCACCTTCACCGTGGTCAACCCGGTGCCGACCCTCACCGCCATCGCCAGCCCGGTGCCGGCCGCCACGCTCATGGGATCCATGGACACGCCGCTCTCGCTCACCGGCACCGGCTTCGTGCTCGGCGCGGTGGTCTCCTTCGATGGCGTCGACGTTCCCACCACCTTTGCGTCGCCGGTGAGCATCGCGGCCACGGTGCCCGCGGCCAAGCTCGCGGTGGCCGGGTCTTACGACGTTCGCGTGAAGAACCCCACGCCCGGTGGCGGCCCTTCGACCCCCATTGCGTTCACCGTCACCAACCCCTCGGTGCTGCTGGGGACCGTCAGCCCTTCGTTCGTCGACGCCGGATCGCCGGCCCTGACGCTTACGCTCACCGGCGCGGGCTTCCTGCCAGTGAGCCAGGTCTCCTTCAACGGCGTCAAGCTCGGCGCCATCGGCTACGTGAGCTCGACCCGCATCACGGTGCTGGTTCCTGCTCCGTCGTTCGCGACCGTCGGCACCTTCTCGGTGGTGGTGACGAACCCGGCGCCGGGCGGCGGCGTGAGCGCTCCCTTGCCGTTCGAGGTGCACTACCCGACGCCGGTCATCTCCAACGCCAGCCCCGGGACGGTCATCGTCGGCGCGGCGCCCACCGCGGTCACGCTCACCGGGACCGGCTTCTTTCCGGCTTCGGCCATCAGCTTCAACAACGTCTCGACCGCCACCACGTACCTGAGCCCCACGCAGCTCCGTGCCACGCTCACCGCGGCGCAGCTCTCGGTGCCGGGCAGCATTGCCATCCGCGTGGCCAACCCGATGCCCGGCGGCGGCACGTCTGCGCCGGTCGATTTTCGCGTCGACAATCCGGCGCCCACGGTGGCCTCGCTGACGCCCGCGAACGTGCTGGTCGGGGCAGGGGATACGACCTTGGCCATCGCCGGGACCGGGTTTCTCTCGACGAGCCAAGTGCGCGCCGGCACCGGTGGCCTCGCCACGCGGTACATCTCCCCGACGCAGCTCACGGCCACCGTCCCTTCGGCCGCGCTCACGGCGCCCGGCGCCCTCGCCATCACCGTGGTGAATCCGGGGCCCGGCGGCGGCGCATCCAATGCGGCCACGCTCACGGTGGGTTGCGACGACACCGGCGTCGAGGTGCAGCTCGGCGCGCTCAACGCGCCGGTCTCGCTCGCATCCAAGCTCAAGGCGCCCACCGCGCCGCGGCAACCTCGCTTCCTCGCGGCGGGCGTGTGCCCCACCACGGTCGATCCGGCCACGAGCCAACCGTACCGTGCGGTGGTGGTTCAGAACGCCAGCGCAGCTCCGGCCACGCTGGCGGCGTGGGCGGTGTGCGCCGTCACCAAGGACGGCGGCGGCGTCATCACCTCGGCCGACGACGCTTTCCTCACGTTCTATCGCGGCGCGACCATCCCGCTCACGAACGTCGACCGGCAGGCATGCACCGCGGTGGTGAGCGAGGGATTCGCGGGCGCAGGCGCCTACGACAGCCCGGAGGCCAACGAGTCGTCGTCGTGCCCCGGCCTCACCAAGGCCAACGGGGGCGGCATCTCCCTCGGCGTGTGCGAGAAGACCGTGGTGTTCCTTCAGCCGTATTTTCACGCCAGCAGCTACTTCACGCCGCCCGCGACCCTCAAGGTCAGCCTGCAGTAGTCACTCGAAGGGTTCGACGTCCACGCTGTCGGCTGCAGTGTGCGTTCGCGCCACGTGCGCAATGAGCTTGTCGAGGCGGGCCTTCACGCCCTCCACGACGGCGGCGGCGAGGAGCGGCCCGCCCTCGCGGTCGAAGCCGAACACCGCCGAGAGCCCCAGGGGAAACTCGCGCAACTCGCGCAGATGCGCCACGAACGAGCGCGAGAAGCGGGTGGTCGCGAGCAGGCGCTCTTCGTTCCTCGTCTGCGCTTCCGGGTGGAGCGCCGGAAGGAAGGCGCCGTCGTTGTCGATGAAGAGGATGCCCTGTTCCGTTTGGCCGATGTTGCCGCCGCTGAAGCGGTCGAAGTTGCCGGTCAGGTAGTCGAACATCACCAGCGTCGAGAAGGCGCCGGCCAGCGCCGCATCGGCTCCCTTCGGCAGCTCGCCGGGGCCGAGCCATGCTTTCCAGCGGCGCACCCAGGGCTCCCGTTCGAAGGGGGGAAACGTGAGCTTTTCCACCCAGGGAATGAGTGCACCTTGCACGCTTCCTGTCTTGTCTGGAAGCACCTCGTCGTCGTAGAGCTTGGCCCCTTCGCCCAGCGCCGCCCGCAGGCTACCGCCGGGGAAGAGCGCCACGTAGGCGGGGGGCACGCGATCGCCGATGCCCAGCGCCTGCGCCAGCCGGTAGGCCCCTACTTCGCCGCGAAATCGACCGCCGCCGCGCCGCGACGTGGGCTTGAACGCCGCGATCTTGCCGGACTTGAAGCGCAGCTTGAAGACCACCGAGGTGTGGCCGATGGACTTGGCGCTCACCAGCGAGTCTTTCTCGTAGGCCGCGGCCTCCGCGCCGGCTGGCTCCACCACCGGCCCAGGTGCGCTTGCCATCGCTGTCGCCGTGGCCGTGGCCGTGACCGTGGTCGATGCGCTGGGCGCGGGTCCGACCTTCGGGGCGTCGACGCGGGAGCACGCGAGAAACGCGAGCAGCGGCGCCGCGCGCCTCACCGTCGCTCTCATCCGACGTGAACGCGCTCTTTCAGGAACTTCACGAAGGCCGCGTTCACGATCTCCGGTTGCTCCACCGGCGCCGCGTGGCTGCCTGCGGGCACCATGAGGTAGTCGCTCTCGGGAATGCGCCGCGCCATCGACTCCGAGAGCCACACCGGCGTGAAGGTGTCGCGCTCGGCCGCCACGATGAGCACCGGAACGCGAATGTCGCCCAGGAAGTCTTCGGCGCTGTGCTCGCCGGCGGCCTTGAGCATGCGCAGGAACATGCCGATATCCACCGACGACATGTGCGTCATGTACGGGAGCACGTCTTCGATGCGGCCGTTCTCGGGGTCGAGATCGCCCATCTTCCAGGCCACGCGGAGCGCCATCTCGTGCGGTACGCGGGTCCACACCGCGCGGATGATCTCCGGGTACTTGTCGACGAATCGAAGGAGCGAGGGGAGGATCATCTCCACGATGGGCACGCCGCGCACCGTCTGGGTCACCTTGCCGTAGCTGCCGCAGACGAGCACCAGGGCGCGGATCTTCTCCGGGTTCCTGCGATACGCCTCGAGCGCGACTTGCACACCCATGGAGTGACCGAAGAGGACGCACGGGGGATCGCCTGCGCCTTCGCGGACCCGCTGCAGGTCCTTGGCGTGGTCGACGATGGTGATGTTCTCGGCCACCTGCGGCGGAGCGCTTCGTCCGTGCCCGCGGTAGTGCCAATGCGTCATCGGCATGAGCGGCGCGATGACGTCCCAGGCGTGCTTCCAGATGAAGCCGTCGCAACCGATGCCGTCGCAGAAGAACGAGCGAACGCTCTCGGTATCGTCCGGCGCGGTAGACCGCACGAACAAGCGTGTGCCGTCCTCTGCCAGGGCGAACGTCGACGTCGCAAAGGGAGGCTCGGCGATGGCCGCCGGCGGAACCGACGGCGGGGGGATGCTCTTACTCATCGAAGAACGCAAAAACACTCGCCTCGTGAACCGTAACGAACCGGATCACGAGGCGAGCGTTGGGCTTCTCAGGGCTCGTCTTCGTCGTCGCCGCCGTCGACTTCGTTGACGCTCGGAAGCTTCTTGATCTCGATGCGGGAGATCTTCCAGGCCCGCTGGACGACCCAAGAAAGGGAGCGATCGAGGCGAGCGGCCTCCTCCTTGATCTCCTGAAGCATCGATTCGGGAAAGTAGAGACTTTGCTTCCGTTTATCGGTCTTGGAAGCATCGTTACGCAGATCTTTGTCTCCAGTAGCCAAGGGACGACCTCCTTTGGGGCCGAGGTCGAAGCCTCGGGCACGCCAACAGAGCCTATCAGCGATACTCTCAGCGTTTCTACTACAAATCGCGGAAGCCATCGATTTGACCTAGATTTCACTCTGGGGGCTCGGCGCCCCGCGACCGGGTGACCCACGCAGCACAGCGCCGCGCGTGGAATTTGCCGCTCGGGCGGGCTTTTTTGCGGTCGGGGTGCCCCTTCCGCCCCGGGTGTCGGCGCGAATGATCGGACGGCGCGGGAAGAGGGTATTGTCGGGCAGTGAAAGCTCCCGCCGCATCGCCCTCGCCCGCTCGCGACCTTCTCCCGCGCCTCCGCACTTCGGTGCGCGCTTCCCGCATGCTGCGCGCGGTAGCGCTGGGCGCGCTGGCCTTCGCCGGCGGCGCGCTCATGAGCACGAACCCCTGGGAGCCGGGCCGTGGTGCCGCATCGGCAGGCACCGACGTGGAGAGCCCGTACCTCGCGGTGCGACAGTTGGGCCGCGTGCTGGTGCGGGTAGAGGGCGAGTACGTGGAGCCGGTGGACCGCGCCAAGCTGGTAGACGGCGCGATTCGCGGCATGGTCGGCAACCTGGACCCGCACTCGAGCTACATGAACCGTGAAGAGTACACCAATTTCCAAAACGACACCGCGGGTCGCTTCGGCGGCATCGGCATCGAGGTCGACATTCGCGGCGACGCCATCACGGTCATCGCGCCCATCGAGGGTTCGCCCGCCGAGCGCGCAGGCGTGAAGAGCGGCGACCACATCGTCGGCGTCGACGGCGAGAGCGTGCAGGAAAAGGGCATCGACACGGTGATGAAGAAGCTCCGGGGCGACCCCGGTACCAAGGTGAAGCTCTTCATTCGCCGGAACGGCGTCAACGAAGCGTTGGTGATGGAGGTCACGCGCGAGGTCATTCGCGTGAGCTCCATCGTGGCCAAGCGCCTAGAGGGCGGCGTTCTATATCTGCGCATCAAGCAGTTTCAGACCGACACCCACCTCGAGATGCTGCGCGCGGTATCGCGTCTGCGTAGCAAGGACGCATTTCGCGGTGTTCTGCTCGACCTGCGCAGCAACCCCGGTGGCCTGGTCGACGAGGCGACGGAGATCGCCGACGAGTTTTTGGCCAGCGGCGGCATTTACTCCATGCGCAGCCGCGGTGCGGTGGTGGAGGAGGCGACCGCGCAAGGGGGCGGCGCCTTCGCGACGCTCCCGGTGGTGATGCTGGTGAACGAATGGACCGCCAGTGCGTCGGAGCTGCTCGCCGGCGCGCTGCAGGACAACGGCCGCGGCCGCGTGGTGGGCATGGACACCTTCGGCAAAGGCTCGGTGCAGACCATCCTCGACCTGCCCGGGGGCGCGGGCCTGAAGCTCACCACCGCCCGCTACTACACGCCCAAGGGCCACGCCATCCAAGCCGACGGCGTGCACCCGGACGTGCGCGTGGTGGCCAAAGGCGACGGCTTTCCCTTCCTGCGCGAGCGCGACCTCGAAGGCGCGCTGAGCGGCGAGGGCATCGCCGCCAACGTGCAGGACGCGGGCGCCATCGCCATCGACGCGTCACCCGGAGAGATCAACGTCCCGCGCGACGTGCCGGTGAACCCGCTGTTCGGCAAAGACCCGCTCCTAAAAATCGGCTACGAAGAGCTGCAGAAGGCCGTCAAGTAAGGGAGATCCGTGACCGAAAAGAACAAAGCCGTGCTCGTCGCCGTCCATTTGCCGGACGCCACCGATGCCGAGCACCTGGCGAGCCTCGCCGAGCTCGAGCGCCTCGTCTCCACCTTGGGCTACCAGACGGTGGCCCGCATCAGCCAGAAGCGCGACGCGCTGTCGTCGGCCACCGTGGTGGGTGAAGGCAAGCTCAAGGAGCTCGCGGTCCTCACCGGTGGAACCGGCCACGTGGGCACCACCGCGCCGCAAAAGAAGGACAAGGCGCGCCTCAAGCGCGAAGAAGCCGAGGGCGAGGGCGAGCGCGACGACGAGGACGAGGACGAGACGCCCAGCGACGGCGAGAGCGACATTGCCCTGGTGGCGGTGGACCACGATCTGACGCCGAGCCAGGCCCGCAACCTCGAGCGGGCGGTGGGGACCGCGGTTCTCGACCGCACCGGCGTCATCGTCGAGATTTTCCATCGCCACGCCAAGAGCCGTGAAGCGCGGCTGCAGGTGGAGATTGCCCGGCTGAAGTACACCGCGCCGCGCATGCGCGAGTCGCCATCGGGGCGCGAAAAGCAGCAGGGGCGGGGCGCCGGTGAAGCCGCGCTGGAGCTCGATCGACGGAAGATCCGCGATCGCATCAAGGAGCTCGAGGAAGAGCTCGAGGTCATCGCCAAAGATCAAGACGAGCGACGGCAGCATCGCAAAGATGCGCGGCGCGTGGCCCTGGTGGGTTACACCAACGCCGGCAAATCGTCGCTCATGCGCGCACTCACCGGCAGCCAGGTGCTGGTGGAGGACAAGCTCTTTGCCACCCTCGACACCACCGTGCGCGCGCTGCACCCCGAGGTGAAGCCGCGGATTTTGGTTTCCGACACGGTGGGGTTCATCAAGAAGCTGCCCCACGATCTGGTTGCCTCATTCAAGTCGACGCTCGATGAGGCCAAGGAAGCGACGCTGCTCCTCCACGTGGTGGACGCGTCGGACCCGACCTTCGAGAGCCAGTACGCGGTAACCCGCGAGGTGCTCGCCGAGATCGGCGCCAGCGACGTGCCGGCAAGGCTGGTGCTCAACAAGTGCGACTGCATTTCCGCAGAGGCCCGCGAGGCGCTGGAAAGGCGCTATCCCGACGCCTTCTTCTGCTCCGCCCGCATTCCCGAAGACGTGGCGCGGCTCCGTGCGCACATCATTGCGTTCTTCGAGGACCGCTACGTCGACGCCGAGGTGCTGGTGCCCTACGATCGCCAGGCGGTGGTGGCCCGCATGCACGACGAGGCCAAGGTCGTCTCCCAAGACTACCGCGAGGACGGCGTGCTGGTGGTGCTGCGCGGCGACGCCGACACCGTGGCGCGGCTCCGACGCGGCCTGGAGTGAATGAACCGAGTCGGCGGCCGTCTCACGCTCACGTGTCGCTCGACCTCCCGACCCTCCTCCTGGTCTTCGCTCTCGCGAGTTCGGTGGCGTGTGGGGGCGGAACGAGTGAGCCGCGGGGGCCGGTCGGGGTGGGGCAGGCAGACCTCTACCCAACTGCCGGCGACGGGGGCCCGAGGGTCGTAGCCTCGGCCGACGCTGGGTGCCAGTGCGCCTGTCCGGAGCCCCTGGCGCTGCCGGCCCTGGGCGACGCCGGCCCTGGCGATTTGCTGGTGATCATCGCGCGGGAGCGAAAGGCCCAGGAGCTGGTCGAGTCGGCGAACCGCAAGGCCGAGGCGCGCGACGGCAAGGGCTGCGTCGCAGACCTCGACCAAGCGGACCAGCTCGACCGCAGGCCCCATCACGCGTCGACGGACCCCGAGAGCTATCTTCACTACCAACGCGGCCGGTGCCTCATGCTCGCAGGGCAGTGCGCCGCCGGGCGCGCGATCGTCCACGCCTTCACATCGCGCCACATGCCCGCGGACTCAGCCGAAATTGCCGCGGACATGATGGCTGCGCGCGATTGCACCGGCTCGCTCACCGAGCGCGATCAAGTGCTGAAGGCCAAGCACCAACTGCAGGAAGGCGCCTCGAACACTGTCGCGCCGGCCGTCTGTCGAGGCGCCTTCGACACGCTGCGCAGGCTCCGCGAAAAGGTCACCGCCAAAGACGAGCGCGACCAAGCCAGTACCGACCCGCAGACGTATGCATGGTCGGCAGCGGCTTGCTTCGCGCGCGCTGGCGACTGCACGGGCGCGTTCGAGGTGGCGCGGCTACAGGCGAAGGAGCAGGGGACGCGCAGCGGCCAGCCGCCTCACCCGCAGACGGCAGCCTCGACGCTCCCGGATTCGTGCCGCGGCGCCGCGGTGGCGAGCGCCAGCCCCCGGGAGCGCGTCGCCCTTGCGATCCGCGATTTCGGCGTCGTGCGACGGAGCAAACCGGCGGCGTCCGCATGCGCGACGCTCTTCGATGGCGCCAAGGCCGAGCTCCCTCGACTCAAGGGCGACCGCGGGTACGGCGACGACAGCGAGGCCGACTATCTCGCACGCAGCCTTCGCGACGAGGCCACCGCGTGCTTCGCGGCGGCGGCCGACTGCGCAAGAGCTCGTCAGGCCTTCGCGGAGGCCAATCCGTGGGTGCAGAACGGTACGCAGACGTTTGAGCGCAGCCACGTCAAGGCGTGTCCTTGATTCAGTGGCGCCTGGCGAACGCGCAGGCGGCAGCGCCCGCGCGGAGGCCGGACTCGAGGGCGCCCAGCCAGGTGCGCGGCGCGTCGGCCACAAGGTCGCCCGCCGCATACAGGCCGGGCGGCGCGGCAAGGACGCCGATGCGCTCGAGCACCGGCGTCTGCCGATGAGGCCACGCCAGGTGCTCCGGCTGCGGACCCTGGGCCGAGCCCGGCTGAAGAAGCGGCCGACCGTTCGCGCCCAGGGTGAGCTCGGCCGCCAGCCCCAGCGCGAAGGCGGGCGTCACGGTGGTGGGCAGCTCGCCGGCCAGGGTGGCTTCGGCCGGTGTATAGTGCACGCCTCCCATGGCGATGCCGCCGGTGGCGAGCACCACCGCGTCGGCGGCGAAGAGCTCGCCGGCTTCGGTCTCAACCCGCAGGTCCGCGCTGACGCGCTTCACGAAACCTTCCAAACGCCCGGGAAAGAGCGCGTCGCGCGCCGATCGAAAGCGCGCACCGCTGGGCGAAGGGGGAAGGGTGACGGCCTCACCGAGCGCGACGGACTCGCCGAGCATCGCCCGGATGTTCGCCGCGGTTTCCGGGCGCGTGCCCAGCCACGGAGGGAGGAGCCACGCGTCGGGCGTCGGCGAATGCGCACGGAGACGCTCGACGAGCCAGGCGCTCCGATCCTGCGCGTCGTGGCGTGCGGCCAGCGTAAGGTGCGGCAAGCCGCTCTCGTCGGCGAACCGATGCACCTGCGCTTCCACCGCATCGAAGCGCAGATTTCGCTCGAGAGCGTAGGGGTCCGACGCCAGCGTGCGCGCCAGCGCGTCGGCGTCCCACTCGGCGTGGACGATGCGCGGAAGTGCGATGCGCGCCCCCTGCGGAAGCGTGCCGAGATCGAGCAGTGCGGCGTCGCGCAGGCGGCACGGGCGCACGATGCCGATGCTGGTGGCGACCCACGCCGGCCCTGACGGAGCCACGTATCCGAGCGCGCTCACCAGCGCGAGGGCCTCCCCGGAGAGTGCTTCGCACGACCCCGACGGCGCATCCTGCCAGGGCCTGAGATCGAACGCGCCGGGGGCGAGAACGGTGGACCCGGAGGTGCCCGTGATCCAGACGATCTCGGCACCCCCAAGGCGCGCCGCATGGGCTGCCGCGGTGCCGGCGATGCCGCCTCCGACGATGACGATTTTCATCAGTCCTCGTCGTCTCTCGCGCCGCGCCCGAGCGTAGCGTCCATGACCTGGAGCGCGATCGACTCTTGGCGCGCCTGGTCGGGGTTGAGCGCCGCCACGCGCCGCTTGGCCTGCGTATGAAGAAAGCGTCGCGCCTGCCGCAAGCCTTCCTGCGGCGGCAGGCCGCGCTCCTCGGCGATGATCTGCCCGCAGCGCGCCGCGCAGCGCATGCCGCCGCATGCGCCCAGGCCGAGCCGCGTTCGCCGCGCCACATCGTCTACGGTGAAGGCGTCTTCCTGGCGCACGACGTGACGCACCTCGGCCTCGAGCACCGGCTCGCAGGGGCACACCACAGTGCACTCCCGGGGGCGCGCCGCGATGCGCCTGAGAATGGCCTCGGCGCGGCTGCCGTGGCGAAACACCAAACGCCGGGCGGCCACCGGCGTCAGCGCGTGGGCTTCGGAGAGCGCCAGCGGATCCACCATGCGATCGCCGCCCGGCAGCGTCCGTTCGTGGGTGGTGCAGTGGCGCGATGGCGCGAGATCGCGTGCGATGCGATCGCTCATCTCTTGCGAGAAGGAGCGGTAGCTCGCCAGCTTGCCGCCGATCATGCTGTAGATGTCTGGCGCGCCGTCTTCGGCGTGGTCGACGATCATGTGCTCGCGCGAGAGCTTGTCCTCGAGCGGGCCGTAGGTGTGCAGGGTGGGCCGCACGCCGGCCCAGGTGCCGATGGCGCGGGCAGTGCGAATCTCGGGGAAAACCCGGGCGATTCCTTGCACCAGGTACCGCACCTCGTCGCTGGTGGCGCACACGTCATCGAGATCGCCATAGTAGTCGTCGTCGGTGGTGCCGATGACGCTCATGTTCTGCCACGGCTCGAGGAAGATCTGCCGGCCATCGATGCTCTCGGCCATGATGGCGTAGTTGGAAAGGCGGCGATCGAAGGCCACGTGCACGCCCTTGCCGGGACGCACGCGCACCCGCGACGAGGCCACGTGCCCGAGGGCGGCAGTGAGCGGGCCCCAGGCGCCGCTGGCGTTCACCACCACCTTGCACGCGGCGCGCTCGATGCCGCCGCCGAGCACGTTCCGCGACACCACCACGTAGCGCCCGGCGTCGCTGATGCCGGCTGGCCGCTTGTGAATGCTCTCCACGCTGGTGTGCACGAAGATCTTGGCGCCGTGCTCCTTGGCGTCGAGGGCGTTGAGCACGCAGAGCCGCGAGCCATCCACGCCCCACTCGTCGAAGGTGACGCCGCCCACCAGAGAGCCCCGAAGGCCGGGCTCGAGCTTCGCCAGATCCTGCGCCGAGAGCCGGGTGTGCCGCTCGCCCCGCTTGAGCGGCTGGTATCGGTCGTAGAGCTCGAAGAATGCGTCGATGAGCTCAATGAGCACGCGCCCTTTGGCGCCGGCCTTTACCGGAACGAGGAAGGGAATGCGGTGCAGCAGGAACGGCGCGATCTTCTGGATGTAGCCGGAGTCGCGGCAGGATTCCGCGGTGACGTTGGGGTTCTGCGTGAGGTAGCGCGCGCCTCCGTGGATCATCCCGCTCGAGTTGCCGCTGGCCCCGAACGCCAGATCGTTGCGCTCGAACAGCGCCACCGAGAGGCCGCGGAGCGCGAGATCCCGCGCCACGCCGGTGCCATTGACGCCTCCGCCGATGACCACCACGTCCACCGAGAGCGTGCTCGGGCCGTCGTCGAGCGGCATGACCGTCGCGCCCGGTCGAAGCGACGGCGGCGGAAGCGACACGCGGTCTCCGGGCGAATCGACCGGGCTACTCATGGCCCAAGCTTCCCGCGCAGCCGGTCGCGCGCACTCGGCACAGTCAGCGCACCTCGGCCCGACGACCCCGTTCGCTCACCGGCGGGCCCTGGGCCACGCGAGCTCCGCGCCCGCGCGCCCGCCCGCGACCAAAGTGGAGCGTGGGATCTCACGAGGCAGGAGACAGGGGTTTTTCGCCGAAGCCTTCGGAATGCCGGCGCCTCCCGTCCTCACAAGCAGAAGTTCGCTCCGGTCGCTGCACCCAGCGAGCGGGCCTCCCTCGGTCTCGGCCAAAGACCCTCAATCTCCTGTTCGGCGCTGTCAACACGCCGCTCAGCCCGGAATAGCCACGAAGCTCACGAAAAACACCAGCCACCTAGGAGCTCCGAAGGACCAGCGCCGCGTGAACCACCGGCATCATGAGCACGGCCGTGATGGCCACCAGCACGAAGCTGTACCCGGTCCATTCCGCCGGCGCCCCGACCCGCGCCAACGACGCGAGCATCATCACGAGCCCGAGCACCGCCACCACCCGCTTGGGCGACGACCACAGCATCGCGCTCGCACCAAACGCCCCGAGCGCGACCACGCCCGTCAGCATCGCCTTCCAGCTCAGCGGTTCCGTGCTCGTCCGAAACCAAACGACGAGCGCAAACGCCGACAGCCCTCCAAAAAGGAGCAGCGCGATGGACGCGACGGTTCCGGCTTGCTGAGGTCGCTCTTCGCTCACGAGTCTCACCCAAATAACCACACTCTGCCCCCCACGTCGACAGCTCTCGCGGTCCCGCGACCCCAACGCGCCACCCCCCACTCTCCCGGCACCGGCAATCGCGCAGCGCAAGCGCCCCCACTCTCGCGGCAATCGCGCAGCGCACGCGCCCCCACTCTCGTGCAAGCGCGAAGCGCGAGCGCCCACTCTCGTGCAAGCGCGAAGCGCAAGCGCGCACTCTCGTGCAAGCGCGAAGCGCAAGCGCGCACTCTCGTGCAAGCGCGAAGCGCAAGCGCCCCCACTCTCGTGCAAGCGCGAAGCGCAAGCGCGCACTCTCGTGCAAGCGCGAAGCGCAAGCGCGCACTCTCGCGGCAAGCGCGAAGCGCAAGCGCGCACTCTCGTGCAAGCGCGAAGCGCAAGCGCGCACTCTCGTGCAAGCGCGAAGCGCGAGCGCCCACTCTCGTGCAAGCGCGAAGCGCAAGCGCGCACTCTCGTGCAAGCGCGAAGCGCAAGCGCGCACCCAACGCCGTGAAGGGGGCGAAAATTCGCCGAGACCGAGCGCGGCCAAGGACGCACGCGCGCAGCGTACTTCCTGTACGTGAGCACGGCGGACGCCGGCCCCGCGAAGGTATCGGCGAATTTTCGCCCCCTTCACCCCCGGATGCGGATGGCGTAGGTGAGCTTCAGAACGCTCTTGAGGACGTTGGGCACGCGCTTGAAGAGGTTGATGGAGGGCGGCCGCTTCTCCACCACGCGCACCGGAATCTCCCGGATGCGAATGCCGCCGCGGTCGGCGCGGATGACGAACTCGCTGGCGAAGACGTCCTTCTCGACGAGGCAGGCGCGCACCGTGTCGATGAGCGCTTCGCGGCGGAAGGCCTTGAGGCCGTGGGTGTCGGTGCCGCGGAAGCCCAGAAGCACCCGCAGCAGGCCCGAGTACGCAATGCTGGCGACGTGGCGAATCACCGGGCGCTCGTCGGCGGCGCCATCGGCCAGCTTGGAGCCGATCACCAGGTCTGCCTCACCGGTCTCGAGAATGTCCACCGCGCGCCGGTGAAAGTCGGCGTCGCAGAGGTCGATCTCGTCGCAGATGATGAGCTCGCCGCGGGCGATGAGAATGCCCTGGCGGAGCGCCTTGCCGTAGTTGGGCTCGCCGGCGCTGACGATCTTCACCTGGCTGCGCTCGTCGCCCGCGTACTTGAGCGCGAGCTCCTGGCCGATTTCCACGGTGCGATCCCGGGAGCCGTTCTCCGCGAGGATGATTTCGTAGCTCCAACCGAAGGGCGCGAGTCGCTCGCGCAGATCCACCACGGCGGCGTGGAGGATCGCCTCTTCGTTGTAGACCGGAATGACGATAGATATCCGGGGCTCGGCCATCGGGGTCGGAATTCCTAACACGACCTTTCGGCGACGTCCATGGGCCGTGATTCGGTGTGGACGTCCCAGCGCCCGAAGGCTAGCGTTCGCGACCCATGCGCGCCTTTGCCCGCTCGAGCTTCGCTCTCGCACTCGCCTTCACCGTCCCGATCTTTTCCGCCTTCTCCGTCGCCTGCGACAAGAAGGAAGAGGTGAAAACGGACCGCTCGCAGACCACCTCGAAGACCGAGGCGGTCCCCACCGATTTCGTGCTCAACCCATTTTTGCCCGACGACAAGCAAGCCAAGGTCGCGCTGCAAGTGCGCACCGACGGCGGCGCGCCGGCGATTCCCACCGGCGCGGGCAGCGGCGCGGGCCCCACCGGTGAGCCGCCGGCGGAGGTCGCCGACGATACCAAGGTGACCGAGCCTGGCGCCGAGCCGCGTGCGGAGCGCAAGTACGTCTTCACGGCGGGCAAAACCGACACGCGGGTGGCGACCATCAAGGACTCCGTTTCGCAGGGCGGCCAGACCCAGGGGCAACCGCCCATCAAGGCCACGCTCGCCGTGACCGTGAAGGACAAGACGGCGAACGGCGCCCACGTCGAGGTCAAGGTCACGAAGCTCGAGATCGTGGCCACGAGCGAGGCCGACAAGGCCCTCGCCGCCCAGGCCGGCGCGGCCCTCGGAGCGGTGGTGGGTCTCGCGGGGTTGGTCGAGGTGACCACACATGGCCAGAAGGGCGAGATGCAGTTCTCGGCGCCCCAGGGCGGCAAGGGCGCGCAGCTGGCGCAGCAAATCGTCCCGCTCCTGCAGCAGGCCATCGAGCTGCTCTACCTGCCGCTGCCGTCGTCGCCCATCGGCGTCGGTGCCAAGTGGGAGTCACGGAGCAAGCAAGGCGGGCAGGGCGTCGAAATCAAGGTCGTGTCGTCGTTCACGCTCAAGTCGTGGACGGGCGACGTCGGCGAGGTCGACGCGACGATTGCCAAGTCGGCGCCGAAGCAAGCCATGCCCGACCCGCGGGCGCCGCCAGGGTCGACCATGTCGGTGGAAGGCAAGGCAACCTTCGGGTGGACCTTCCGCCTCGACAAGCCCGCACAGAAGGTAAGCGGCGATGACACGACGACCACCACCATCTCGGTGCCGGCGGGCCTCAAGGGCCCGGGGCAAAGCGTCGTGCAGGTGATGAAGATCAAGCAGACCGTCGAGACCCCTTAGCCCGCGTGTAAGCTTTCGATTTTGCTGTGGAAACGACGATGTTGACGGCGTCCATGGCATACGGTACATTCGTTCAGGTAGTTGAAGGAGCAAGGCAATGGCAGAAGGTTTGAACAAGGTCATGTTGCTCGGCAATCTTGGAGCCGATCCAGAGCTCCGCGTGACCCCCGGCGGCCAAGCGGTGCTCAAGCTGCGCCTGGCCACCACCGAGACCTACCTCGACAAGAGCAACACGCGGCAAGAGCGCACCGAGTGGCACTCCATCACCGTGTGGGGCAAGCGTGGCGAGGCTCTCGCCAAGATTCTCGCCAAAGGCTCCAACATCTTCATCGAGGGATCGCTTCGTACCTCCAGCTACGAGAAGGATGGCGAGAAGCGGTATCGCACCGAGATCGTCGCCAACAACATTCTCCTCACGGGTCGTCGCAGTGGCGGCGGCGGTGAAGAGGGCGGCGGGGGTGGAGGCGGCGGCTACACCCGCGGTGGTGGCGAAGGCGGAGGCTATAGCGGGGGCGGCGGCGGCGGCGGAGGTGGCTACAGCCGCGGCGGCGGCTCCAGCGGCGGTGGCTCCAGCGGCGGCGGCGGCTCCAGCGGCGGTGGCTCCAGCGGCGGTGGCGGCGGCCGCGCACCCTCGCGCGAGCCCCCGCGCCAAGAAAGCCCGCCCGACGACATGCCGGCAGACGACTTTGGCGGCGACGACGAGATCCCGTTCTGAAGCTGGGGTCGTGCGCGCGCGCAACACGCAACACGGGCTTCCGCGGAATCGCGGGGGCCCGTTTGCTTTGCCCGCGCTTCGTCCGCGCTTCGTCCGGCATCCAAGAAGGGGTCGACCCGAAGTCTTTCTCGGCCCTTGCGCTTACGACGTCGGACGATTAGGTTCCCCGGTCCCGTGTCGGCCCGCTTCTTGCGGTGCCTGCACATTGCGCCTGTAACTCCTATTTGCGGAGCATGATCATGAGAGAAGGCATCCACCCCGAGTACCCGGCAGCGCGCGTTCAGTGCGCCTGTGGGGCCGACTTCGTCACGCGCTCCACGCGCGGCGACTTCCAAGTCGACATCTGTTCCAACTGCCACCCGTTCTACACGGGTACGCAGAAGCTCATCGACGCCACCGGTCGCGTCGATCGCTTCCGCAAGCGCTACGACAAGAAGGCGCCTGCAGCCGCGGCCGCGCCCGCTGCCGTTGCGCCCGAAGCACCGAAGGAATGACCGGGGCTCCCGGTTTGCTATAGTCACGCGATGGCGGAAGACACACCCAAGATGAATGAGAGCGCGCGTCCCTACATCGGTGGCCAGGCGGTCATCGAAGGCGTGATGATGCGGTCTCCCACGTCGTTCGCCATCGTCGTGCGCCGCAAGGACGGCTCCTTGCACGTCCGCGAGCGCGGCATCACCGACCCCCGCCGCGGCGTGGAGAAGTGGCCGTTCATTCGCGGCGTCGCCTCGCTCGGCGAGTCTTTGCGGCTCGGGAGCGAGGCGCTTCGATTTTCCGGCGAGCAGTTCGAACGCGACATGGAGGCGGACGACCGCGCTCCAAAGCGCCCCGCCAAGAAGCTGCCCTCGGCCAGCAATGTTATGACCGCGCTCGGCCTCTCGCTGTTCTCCATGGCCAGCGGCGACGCAGCGCCATCGGGCGAGAAAAAGTCTTCCGGCTTCGGCCTCATGGCCGTGATCATGGTGGTCTTCCTCATCATGCTCCCGCAAGGCGCGGCCTCACTGGTGAACAAGATTTTCAAGCTGGGGCTCGAGCTCCAGTCGCCCGGCTTTCAGGTGCTCACCGGCGCGTTCAAGCTGACCATCGTCATCAGCTACCTCGCGCTCATCCGCCGGGTGAAGGACATCCGCCGCGTGTTTCAGTACCACGGCGCGGAGCACAAGACGATCAGCACGTACGAAGCGGGCGAAGAGCTCACGGTCGCCAACGCCAAGAAGAAGACCACGCTCCACCCGCGCTGCGGCACCACGTTCCTCGTGATGGTGGCCCTCGTTTCGGTGGTGGTCTTTACGGCGGTCGGCAGCTTCCTCCCCAAGATCGAAACCGGCAACGGCCTCCTGAACAATCTGGTCTTCTTCCTCGAGAAGCTCCCGTTCGTTCCGGTCATCGCCGCGGTGACCTTCGAAATTCAGCGGATTTTTGCCCGGTTTTTCACCAAGGGCCCTCTGCGATTGGTGCTCTGGCCCGGGTTTTTGGTGCAGAAGATCACCACCATCGAGCCCGACGACGAGCAGCTCGAGGTTGCCCTCGCGTCGCTCCGCGTGACGCTCTTCCGCGAGGAAGGCATCAAGGACGGCGACGGCGACGTTCGCTTCCCGGACTACGAGTCGGTGCTCGCGGCCGAGCGACTCCGCCCCGCGGCCTAAAGGTGCTCGCTCAGCGGTAGGCGCCCTGCGAGGTCTCGCCGCGCATCCGTCGCGCGAGCTCCACCATCTGTTCGAGAAACGGAAGCAGGGTCATCGGATCGGCAGTGGGCGAGGCAAGCTCTGCGGCGATGCGGTGGGGCTCGATGCGCAAGGCGGGCGCAGTGGCGCGAAGGTTTGCGGCGATGGCGCGGGCGGCCGCCGAGGCGCGTGGTCCGTCGAGCGAAGCATCCTCCAGCGGCGGCGAGAGCGTCACTTCCAGCGCGGTGCACACGAAGCGGCCCCCGCGCTTCCAGCGACTTGCAATGGTGCACGGCATGCCCTGAACCTGAAGGTCGCGAATCGCCATCGACCCCGCCTCGAAGCGCCCGCCCAGGGTGCGTGCGGCGCGCTCCCAGCGCTCCACGAGGATGGGCTTATCCATGAAGAGCGGCGGAGGCATCGCGACGCGCGCGCGATCGAGGGTCTCGGCCATGGCGGCGACCCTGCCCAGGAAGCCGCGCACGCTGGCCTCGTCGTGGAGCCCGCCCCGTTCCCAGACGACGGCCCGGTGGTCGTGCACGTCGCCATGCTCGAAGGCTTCGAGCATGGCGACGATGTGCTCCACCACGCGCTCGACTTGCCCGCGCTCGCGGGCCGACGCCGAGTAGCGGCCCTCGCCGGCTTTGGGCGCGAAGATGTCGTCGCTCAAGGCGTCGGTGAGGGAACGGCCGAAGACGCGCAGCTCCACGCCCAGCGGCGGGTAGTCGAAATCGACGACCCGCACGAGCTCACCGTCACGGGTGGCGAGCGCGACGCGCGCGGCCACCGCGCCAAAACGCCCTTCCACGGCATGCGCGCCGACGGCAAGCGCGAACGGTGTGCCTCGGACCGCGGCCGAGAGAACCTGCGTGATGCGCGTGCTGCCGATCGGGTGCAGCTGCCGCGACTCCTCGATGCCGCGACTGTGCTCCGGAGCGATCGTCACGGGCATGCGGCACGCGTAGTTTTGTGACCACTTGGAGTGAAGCACGAAGTCGAGAAAGTACTCGACCCCGAACTGAAACGTCTGAAAGGAAGGCGAAGAGGGCGCCTCCAGCGTGAACGCGATGGGCATGCCCTCGGGCGGAGCGCTTCCCCAGAGCGGAACCAGAGGCGTCTGTCGATCGCGCGCGGCGCCGCCGACGTGCTCGCGGGTGACCACGGTAACCGACAGGCCGTCGATGTCGAGCCCGCCCAGGTTGGAAGCGGCAACCAAGCCGCGGAGGACGCTGCGGGCCGGGACCGTGGTGGCGTCGAGGGAGATCTCGAAGAACGGGATGTGCGGAATGGGACCGCCCACGTGCGAGAGAAATACCTTGGGCTTGGCGCTGGCATCCGGCCCCTGCGGACCGAGGCACCGGGCGGCGAACACCGAGTTGCGGTCCGGCCACCACGGGATGTCCACGTCGACGTGCACGCGGTACGCGATCGACGCCCAAAGGCCGTCGTAGCTGGGCGGCAACGCGGTGGGGACGTCGAACCGGGTCATCAGCCTTTGTTCACCCTTGCGCAGCTGCCCGGGCCGATGCACGGCCTGGAGCGCGAGCAGCTCGACCACCGTCGGGACTTCGTCGCCGGATGCCGCGCGCAGGGTTGCGCGAAGCGATACCGTGACCGAGCCGACCGGCGTGAGGGAGCCGCTCACCAGAACCGCCTCGGCCTCGAAGGGCTGGCCCGGCACCAAGGCGGGCGGGCGAACCAGCAGCTTCACGTCGGGGCGGCTTCGCACCGGGCGATTGTGCCAGATGATACGCGCCGCAGCGAGATCGACTATAAAGCCACCCGATGCTCCCCACCGAAAAACTCGAGCAACTGTCCCGGCGCTACGTCGAGCTCGACGACCTCATGTGTCAGCCGCAGGTGCTCGCCGATCGGGGTGCGCTGTCGAAGCTCACCAAAGAGCGGAGCGAGATCGAGATCCTCGTGCAGAAGTACGCGCGCTACAAGGAAGTGGAGCGCAAGATCGCCGAGGATCAGGCGGCGCTTTCCGACCCCGAGCTGCGGGAGCTGGCGGAGATGGAAATCGCGGAGCTGGGCGAGGAGCGCGAGCAACTGGCGCGCGACATTCGGTTTCACCTGCTTCCGCCCGACCCCAACGACAAGCGCAACACCATCCTCGAGATTCGCAGCGGCGAGGGCGGCGAAGAGGCGGCGCTGTTCGCGGCCGATCTCTTTCGCATGTACGCGCGCTTCGCCGAGACCAAGGCCTGGACGGTAGAGGTGCTGAGCCTCAGCGAGAGCGCCACCGGTGGCTACAAGGAGTGCATCGCGCTGGTGACCGGCAAGGAAGTGTTCAGCCAGCTCCGCTTCGAAGGCGGCGTGCACCGGGTGCAGCGGGTACCCGCCACCGAGACCCAGGGGCGCATTCACACCTCGACCGCCACGGTGGCTGTGCTCCCGGAGGCCGAGGAGGTCGACGTCCACATCGACGACAAGGATCTCGAGATCTCCATCGCCGCCAGCGGCGGGCCCGGGGGTCAGGGCGTCAACACCACCAACAGCGCGGTGCAGATTCTCCATCGGCCGTCCGGTCTCATTGTGAAGTGCCAGGACGAGCGTTCCCAGCTGAAGAACAAGGCCAAGGCCATGAAGGTGCTTCGCAGCCGGCTCCTTGACATCGAGCGCGAGAAGCAGGAAGCCGCGCTCTCCGCCGAGCGCCGCGGGATGGTAGGCACTGGCGAACGCAGCTCGAAGATTCGCACCTACAACTACCCGCAGAACCGCGTCACCGACCACCGCATCAAGCTCACCCTCAACAAGCTCGACCGCGTCATCAACGGAGGCCTGGAAGAGATGGTCACCGCCCTGCGCACGCACCGGCAGGCGGCGCTGCTCCACGAGGCGGCCGGCGAGCCGATGCCTTCGATGGGCTACGCGGATGACGACTGAGCGGAGGCGCTCGGAGGGGCGCCGCGGGGCTGCGCTACCCGACGTGGAGGCGGTGACGGTGGCCATGATCGTGGCCCCGGGGGTGTACTCGCGCAACCGCATGTTCGCGCTCTTCGCCGAGCCTGAGATGGCGCGGGCGCGCCTTCGGGCCACGGTGGTCCGCGGGCTGCTCCGGCAGCTGCAGCGCTCCCGCAACCTGGGGCTGACGTTTCGCTTCGAGCCGCGCGAAGGCGGCGTGTACTTGCACTACGAGGTGGAGAAGTTGCGGCTCGTTTGCCGCATCGAGCTCACCCACTTGGAGCGCGCCTGTTTGGTGTATCTTGCATCCAAGACCGAAGCGCCGCTCCTGAGCGCGTTGCCAGAGGATCGCGCGCTCGTGGAAGAGACGCTGCGGCGCCTGCTACCCGACGCAAAACCCTAGGAGACTGGTGTTTTTTGCCGAACCCTTCGGGGGGCCTTCGCCTCCCGTCCTCACGAGAAGGGAGAGTGAGCGACCGGCGAGCCTCCTTGGCCTCCCTCGGTCTCGGCCAAAAACACTCAGTCTCCTGCTGGGCGCGCTCCGCCGCCGCGCAGCCTTCCGGACCGCAAGAATCGCGGAGGTCAGCCCGGAGGCCAGGCCAGGGCGCGGCCGCCGAGCACGTGGACGTGGATGTGGAAGACGCTCTGGCCGGCGTCGCGACCGTTGTTCACCACCAGGCGGTAGCCGCTGTCGGCGAGCCCGGCCTCTTCGGCCACGTCGCGTGCCAGGAGCAGCAGCTGGCCCAGGAGCGCGACGTCTTCGGGGGCGGCGTCGTGAATGGCCGCAATGTGCCGCTTGGGGATCACCAGAAGGTGGGTCGGCGCCGCCGGGTGAATGTCGCGGAACGCCAGCGCGTGCTCGTTCTCGCGGACAATGTCGGCCTTGATCTCACGGTTCACGATCTTGCAGAACAGACACATCGCGGCTCGCTCCTTGGTTCACGGGGCCAAAACGGCAGTTACTTTCGCAGCTCTCGTTCGATGGCGCCGAGGAGCTTCTGTTCGCCGGCGTTGAGCTTTGCATTGCGCTCCCACGCGAGCGGCATCGGGCGCCTTGTCGCCGGCGCGTCCAACGCCGCGATGCGCAGCCACACCGAGGTAAGGTCTCCGAAGCGCTTCCACTGTCCGAAGAAGAGCCCGGCGAAATCGGGCCCGGCGGCGCGGCGGGGGCAGGGGCGAATCTCGACGGTGCGGCCACCGTGGAGCACGCCGCGCAGGCCGGCGAGCAGATGATCGGCGGGGTCGGCGAAGGGATCGCGGGCGCCGGGCGCCCCTTCGGCGATCCACTGACCCACGGTCGCTTCGATGGCGCCCACGCCCAGAGAGCAGCCTTGGGTGCCGAGAAACGCCTCGAGCTCGGCGAGCGGCGTATCGGCGGAGACCTCGCAGAGCATGCTCAGGCGATCGAGCCTCACGAAGCACCGCCGGGGGCAGGGGCCGAGGCCAGCGAGATAGCGTAGGGATCGGGCTTCGGCTCCGGAACCAGCGCGCCCGGGTTCAAGATGCCGGCGGGATCGAAGGCGCGCTTGAGCGCAGCGAATGCCTCCACCCCTCCGGCGATCTCTTCGCGCAGGCGCGGGGCCTTGGAGCGCCCGACTCCATGATGATGCGCGATGGTCCCGCCGGCGGCGTCGGCGGCGCGCAGGGCGGCGCGCCAGGCTGCGTCGTAGGTTGCCTCGCAGGCGGCGTCCCATCCGGCGTCTTCTGCTGCGCCGCGGCCGCGCTGCGCCGAGCCGGCGAACGAGAAGTAGATGCAGCAGCCGTCGGGATACGCGTGGCTGAGGTGCGCCATGACGAACACGTGCTGCCCCAGCGCCGCGCGGACGCCGTTATAGAGATCGCCGAGCTTTTCCCAGGTGGTGGCCACCTCGATGGTGTCGGAGAAGAGCCCAGCGGCGAACACCGGCGCCTGGCGATAACTCACCGAGTAGCGGTGCAAGAACCACTTCTGCGCCGGGCCCTCGCCCGCGTATTCTGCGCCCTCGGCTTCCAGCATGCGCCGGGCCTCCGCCGCATCGGTCGCGGCCTCGAGCTGGTCGCCCTCGAAGACCAGCACCAGCTGCGCCGGCCCCAGCAGGTGCGTGCCAAGGCCGTCGATGAGGCCGTTGAAGACGCCCGGCGATTTCAGGAGCGTTCGCAGCACGCCGCCGCCCAGGCCCGGCGCCACCTCGCCCTTGCTCTTGGCGCGCTTCACCGACCCTTGCCGCGCCAGCATCGCATCGAAGGGATCGTAGAGCCGCGCCACCGCCGGCCGCAGCCCCGCCTGGAACAGGCGGCGCATGGCGTCCCAGCCCTTCTCGGTCGACGCGAAATGGTAGGCCGCGAAGGCGCGTACCCGGGGCTTCGGCTGCAGCCGGAGCTTCGCCGCGGTGATGACCGCCAAGGTACCCTCGGACCCCACCAGAAACGGCACCAGGCTGGGGCCGCTGGTGCGGGCGCTCGCCTCCAAGACCTCGCCCTCGCCGGTGACGCACTCGAGGCTCAGCACCATGTCTTCGATCTTGCCGTAGCGACCCGAGCACTGCCCGGCGCTCCGCGCGGCGATCCAGCCGCCCACGGTGGAGCAGAGGATCGAAGAGGGGAAATGCCCCAGCGTGAAGCCCTCGCGCTCCAGCTTTTCTTCGAAGGGCACGCCCATATGACCGGCCTCGACGTCGACCCACGGGCCGCCGGTCTCAATGTGGCGAATGCGATCCAGGCGCTTGAGGTCGAGCACGATGGCGTCGTGGGTCGGGAGCACGCCTGCGCACACGCCGCTCCCGGCGCCGAAGGGCACGAGCGGCGTTCCGGTGTCGCGCGCGTAGCGAACGATCTCCACCACCTCTGCCGTGCTCGCCGGCCACACGATGCGAGCAGGTCGATGATTCGCCACCCGACCGGCCCGCACCGACAGGTGATGCCGCGGCCACAGATCACGCGCGTAGGCCACGCGATCAGGCTCGGCGGTGCTGGTTCGAAGGTGCGAGAGCGAAGGAGGGAGCGGGCGCGCGTTGGACATCGCTAGTGCCGGTCCCGGAGGTCGGCGCCGCGCGCGCTGCGCTCCGCCTTTTCCTTTTTCGTCGTCGACATGTCCGCAGTATGCCTCCTCCTCTTGCTTCGAAGGCGCGAGAAAGCTCGCCGCCCCTCTGCAGGCCCAGCGCTTGCGAAGATCATTATGGCATTAGGTGTCAAAATTCCAAAAGGGGCTTCGAACACGGCATATCCGTGGGGGGCCGGTGCTATGGTGCGCCGGCTATGCTGAAGCCTTCTTTCCTCGAAGCCCTCGCCCGCGGCGCCCTGGTGGCCGACGGCGCGATGGGCACGCAGCTCTACGAGCGCGGCGTCCTCTACAGTGTGTGCTTCGAAGAGTTGAACGTCTCGCGCCCGGAGCTCGTCACCAAGGTCCACGAAGACTACGTGCGCGCGGGCGCCACGGTCCTCGAGACCAACACCTTTGGCGCCAACGCAATGCGCCTGGAGAAGCACGGCCTTCAGGGGCGGGTGAAGGAGATCAACACCGCTGCGGTGGCGCTCGCGCGCAAGGCCGCCGACGGCCGCGCGTACGTGGTCGGGTGCATCGGCCCCAGCGGCTACTTTCTCGGCGACGCCAGCCCCGACGACGTGGCCAAGGTCAAGGGCGCGCTCTATGAGCAGGCGATTGCGCTCTGCGAGGCCGGCGTCGACGCGCTGGTGGTGGAGACGTTCCGGCAGACGAGCGAGCTGCGGGTCGCGGTGGAAGCCGCGCTGGCGGCGGCGCAGGGAAAGATTCCCGTGATCGGCTCGGCGTCGGTCGACGAGAACAATCGCATGTCGGACGGCACCACCGCCGGGGAAATGGCGAGGCTCCTGCGCGAGTGGGGCGCCCAGGGCGCGGGCATCAACTGCTCCGATGGGCCCATGAACGTTCTTGCTGCCGCCGAGGAGATGCTGGCGGCGGGCCTACCTGTCTGGGCGCTGCCCAACGCGGGCCTCCCGCGGAGGGTCGACGAACGCATGGTGTACGTGTCCACGCCCGAGTACTTCGGCGTGTACGCGCGCCGCATGTACAAGCTCGGGGTCAAGGTAGTGGGCGGCTGCTGCGGCACCACCCCAGACCACGTGAAACGCATCGCCGCCGCTGCGCGCATGGTGGGCAAAGACGACGCCGAGCCCATGGAGGCCGGCGAGCCCGACACCAACCGCTTCACCCCTTCGACCCTGCCGACCGCGGCGAGCCAGCCGGTTCCCTGGGCCGAGCGCAGCAGCATCACCAAGAAGATCGCCGCCAAGCGCTTCGTGGTTTCGGTGGAGGTGAACCCGCCGGTAGGGCTCAACCCGCAGAAGGCCCTCGACGCCGCGCGCATGCTCAAGGCCGGGGGCATCGACGTCGTCAACATCGCCGACGGCGCCCGCGCCCAGGCGCGCATGTCGAACCTCTCGATGGCGACGCGCATGCAGAACGAGGTGGGGGTCGACACCATTCTGCACGTGTGTGGCCGCGATCGAAACCTGCTCGCCACGTTGGCGCATCTCCTCGGCGCCCACGATCAGGGCATTCGCAATCTGGTCATCATCACCGGCGATCCGCCGAAGATGGGCGACTTTCCCGACGCCACCGCGGTCTACGACCTCGACTCCATCGGCATCCTCAAGCTGGCCAAGCGCCTCAACCACGGCATCGATCCGGGCGGCAAGCCGCTGGGCGACGTCACGAGCTTCCTCCTCGCCACCGGCGCCGAGCCGGCGGCGCTCAACTACCCGCGCGAGCTGTCGCGTCTCATCCAGAAGAAGGAAGCCGGCGCCGAGCTGGTGATGACCCAACCGGTCTACGACCCGGCCGTGCTCACGCGTTTCCTCGACGACATCGAGCCGCTCGGCCTCCCGGTGCTGGTCGGCCTCTTGCCGCTGGCGAGCTACCGCAACGCCGAATTCCTTCACAACGAGGTGCCGGGCATGCAGGTCCCGGAGCACATTCGCGATCGCATGCGCAAAGCGGGCACCGGGGTGCAGGCCCGCAAGGAAGGCGTAGCCATCGCCCGAGAAATGCTGGCGGCGGTGCGCAGCCGCGTGGCCGGGGCCTACATCATGCCGCCGCTGGAGCGCTATGAGCTGGCGCTCGAGGTGGTCGACGGCTTTCTCGACCCGTGAACGCACGTATTCCCGTGGTGTTGGGGCTGGTGCTCGCCCTCATCGTCGCCGTGGTGTACGTGGTGCACAATCGGAGCGAGCCACGCGCGGTGGACGCCGGCGCCGCCGCTCCCCCTTCCGCGAGCGAGGCCCTCGAGGCCGGGCCCTGCGAGCGCCTTCCCGGCAGCTTCAAGCTCGCCGCCGGCATGGAGGTCGGCGACGCGCGCGCATCGGGCCCCGAGCTCTTCGTGCCCATTACCTTCGCGAAGGGCGCAGATCGCGCTGCCGCGATCTTGGCCTTCGACAGCGAGACCTCGGCGCCGCGGGAGCTTCCGCTAGGCACTGCCTTCGGAGACGATCCTCCGCCGCGGGTGGTGGTCGACGGCGCCATGGTCCTCGCCGCCCATGTGCTGCACGAGAGCAAGGATCGCGCGGTGCGCCTTTCGCGCAGAAAGGGCGCCGCCTGGGAGACCGCGTTCACAGTACCGTGGCCGGTGGGGTCGCTCTCGTTCGACGCGGCCGCCCGAGGCGAGGGCGCGCTCTTCGCCTACACCGACGAGAAGCCCGACGCTTCGTTCGTGCGGCTTGTCGACATGGCCACCGGAAAGGTGACAGCGTCGATCGCGACTGCGCTGCCCGACGACGTCGAGCTCGAGCGAACCGCCGACGGATATCTGCTCTTCTGGACCGCCGGCGCGCCGGATGAGCTGCCGGACGCGGCCGACCCCAACGAGGGGCCGGGCGAGGCTCGCTCGGTTCGCTGGATCGAATCGGTGCGGCTCGACCCACACGGGGTGCCTCTGGCGCCGCCGCGAACCATGACCGACAAGAGAGGCCATGCCGCGTCGCTCTCGCTGTTGCCGGACGGGACCCTGTTCTTTCGCGACGACTTCGAGCCGCAGGAAGGCGAGGGGACGCGCATCTTCCGCATCGCCGCCGACGGCGCCAAGCCGGCGCAGGTGGCGGCAGGAAGCTCGCGGCAGGCCTTCGACGTTGCGCCGGCTACCGCCGCGGTCGCGGTCGCGGTCGCCTTCGTCGACACCGAGGGAAAGAGCCGCGTGGTGCGCGATGGACACGAGGAGCTCGAGCCGCTCCTCGACGACGCGCGCGTGCTGGGGGTTCTTCCGAGCGCAGCCAATGGCGTGTGGGTGGCCCTTCGAGCGCCCGACGCCGTGGCGGCGCGCGCCGCGGCGCAAGACCGCGGTCGGGCTGCGCCCGCCGCAGACGTGTTTTTCCTCCGCTGCCGCGCGCCCCGCTGAGGCGATCTCCCGCGTTTGCGGCGCGCGGCCTCGCTGTCAATCGCCGATGCGCGCAACGCGCGTTTGGAAAAAGGCGGACGGACGCTTTATTCCCACCTCGGCTTGGACTACGGTGCTCTTCGTGATCACAAGAGCTTGGGCCCATAGCTCAATCGGTCAGAGCCCCCGGCTCATAACCGGGCTGTTCCTGGTTCGAACCCAGGTGGGCCTACCGTTCCAAGCTGGGATTCGCGCAGGAGGACGTCGTTGAGCACGGATATCAATGCACTCGCACAGCTGGCCATCATCGATGCCGCGCTGAAATCCACGGAAGAAGAAATCGCGAAGGCGCGGACGACGGTGGGGGCCCTCGAGCAGACGATACGCGGCCACGAGGTGAAGATCGTCGGGCAGAAGACCCAGCTCGGGGACCTCGAGAAGCGGCAAAAGGAAGCGCACGCCGACGTGCGATCCATGACCCAGCAGCTCGAGCACTCGCGCGACAAGATGAACCGCTCGCGGACCGAGCGTGAGACCAACGCGGTTCAGCGAGAGATGGAGGAGCTCCGCAAGCTCATTCGCGATCGCGAGAACGAGCTCGAGAAGCTCAACGCAGAAGGCCAGCAGATCACCGACACCGTCGACACCGAGACCGGCGCCCTGGGCCAGGTCAAAGGTGAGCTCGACACGCTGCACGGGCCGGCCAACGCCAAGCTCGCTGAGCTCGAGAGCGATCGGCAGCGCCAGATCGACGAGCGCGGCGTCATCGCGAAGAGCATGAACCAGACGCTCTTCCGCAAGTACGAGAGCATTCGCGTCAAGCGGGGCTCAGGTGTGACGAGCACCAGCGACGGCACGTGCAAGGCCTGTCACATGGCGCTTGCCCCGCAGCTCTACCACCGCATCCGGCGCGAGCCGATCATCGAGCAGTGTCCGTCCTGCAACCGGCTCATCTACTTCGCTCCGCCGGAGCCTCCGACTGCCGCGTCCTGAGGTCTTCCGGGCCGCCCCCGCATGCTGCACCGAAACGCCCGGGTGGGTGGCGTTTTTGGTGTATCCACTGGGGTTTGTTCGGCATCATGACGGAGACGCATGAAGAGCTGTCCCCGATGCCGCCGAGGGTACCCCGACGATGCTGGCTTTTGCCCCGCAGACGGCACGGCGCTCATACAGGCCAGCCTCGTCCCGGTGGCATCGCCCGATGATCCGCGGCTCGGGCTGAAGCTGTCCGAGCGCTACGAGATGCGCCGCGTGGTGGCCGACGGCGGCATGGGGCGCGTGTACGAAGGCATCGACAAGCAGACGAACACCCGCATCGCCATCAAGGTGCTCCACTCCGACGTGGCCCAAGACGAGGTCGCGCTCGAGCGCTTCAAGCGCGAGTACCAGATCTCCAGCGCGCTGCCCCACGAGCACATCGTGAAGGTGCTCGACTTCCAGCGCGACGCCGGGCACGGCCTGTGGCTCCTGGTGATGGAGTTCCTCGACGGCGAAGAGCTGCGCGTGGTGCTCAAGCGTGAGAAGCGCCTTCCGCCGGAGCGCCTGGTGCGCATGCTCTCGCAGGTGGCGCTCGGTCTCGACGAAGCCCATGCCAAGCAGTATGTGCACCGCGATCTCAAGCCCGACAACATCTTCCTCTGCGGCACCCGCGAGGGCGATCGGGTGAAGATCCTCGATTTTGGCTCGGTGAAAGACAAGAACAAGCAGTCGAAGAAGCTCACCGTGCTCGGCACCACCATCGGTTCGCCGTACTACATGGCGCCGGAGCAGGCGCAGGGGCTCGAGACCCTCGACGCCCGGGCCGATGTGTTCGCGCTCGGCGCCATCGCCTACGAATGCCTGGTGGGCGCAGTTCCCTTCGACGGCAACAACGGCCCGCAGATCCTCCTCAGCATCATGACCAAGGATCCGCAGCCGCCCACGGTGCGTGGCAAGGGCGGCGACATTCCCATTCCGCCGGCCCTCGACCACGTCATGGACGAGGCGCTGGCGAAGAACCCCAACATTCGCATCGGCTCGGTGGGCGCGCTGGCCGACGCCGTCGGCCGCGCCTACGGCCTCACCGGCGACCACCGTCAGTGGGCGGTGACGCCGCAGCCAGAGCTGAAGCGCATGGTCGACGAGGCGCGCCCGCGCACGATGCAGGCGGCGGTGGTGGAGACCGCCGCCGATCCGTTCGCCGCGCCGCCGCCCACCGCCACGCCGATGATGAGCGGGGTGGGGCCGTTCTCGCCGGTGCCGAGCTACGCGCCGCCTTCGCATAGCAATCCGGTCATCGTGCCCACCTACGGTCAGGGCGCTTCGGCCATGGACGCAGCCTTCGAAGCGACCCGCCGGGCGGAGCTTGCCGAAGCCTCGGCAGCCGGGCTTCCGCCGGCGCGCGCAGGTTGGGTGCTCCCTGCCATCATCGGCGCAGTCATCGGCCTCTTGCTGCTGGCGGTTGTGCTCGCCGTTCGCTAGATCACCGAACAGCTGAAGGCCGAGTATTTTCGCATAGTTGCGAGTATCGAAAGGGGCGACGACGACAGGCCGCGCTGCGAAGGAAATCTCCGAAGAGCCCCTCAGCCACGGTCACGCTTCTTCTGCGCGAGCCGCTCGGCGAGGGAGACCGCCGGAGGCGCCGGGCTCGCGTGAGGCATGGGATCCGGGGCCACCGGCAGCGGAGGAGCGTGCGGCGCGGTCTGCGCTTCCGGAGGGCGCGGCGCGGCGGGCGGGCGCGCATCGAGCACGGTCCGAGGGGCCGGAGGCGGCGCTGCTTCGACCTTCTCCTGACGGCGCTTGAGCAGATCCATGGCCACGGGCGCACTGGCGCTCGCCGCCGCGGTGGCCATGACCGCGTCGCGACTGCGTCGCCATGCCCAGTACGCCCGCAGTCTTGGCCCAAGGCTGGTGAGAATCTCCGGGCTCCCGAAGCGCCGCGCGGCGATGCCGACGAAGAAGAGCGCCGCGGCCGCCACGAGGAGGCTGCTCCCCAGCGGACTGTAGGCGAGTCGTCGATCACCACGATCGTCGAAGAGTCCGGCCAAGGTCGCGCGCGTCTTGCCCGAGGTCACGTGGGAGATGCGAGCGAGCGCCGCCGGGTCGCTGCCGGTCGGACGTAGCTCGTCGCCCAGCGAGAGGCTGGCGCCGGCGGTTCCGAGCACCTCGCGGGAGGTGTCGTCGCGAAGGGTTGCCACGTAGGTGCCAGGGCGGGAGAGCGGCACGCGCGCCGCGTAGCGGCCCACCGACTGCACCCCGAGCGGCAAATCCTTGCTGTAGCCGTCGGGGCCGGCCACGTGCACCGAGAGGCGCCGGAACGACTGCGCGCGCCCGTCGTCACCGACCACGTCGGCGTGCACCTGCAGCATGCCTGCGCTCGTCTCGGCGTCGAGGCGCACCCGCGGATCGGCGGCCTTCCGCGCCGTGTCGCGGGCCACCTGGCCGAAGAGCTTCTGCGCCGCGGGCCAAGTCAGCCACTCGCGGCCCCAGCGATCCTCGTAGTCGCTGGTGAACGCGGCAGAGCGTCCGAGCCCTACGCTCCAGCTGGCGAGGATGGGATCTCCGTCGGGCCCGGTGAGGGCAATCTCCGCGCGCGGTTTGGGCGCGGTGACCACGTAGCCGCCCAGCGGGGGTGCGCGGGCAGGATCGATACCGCGCAAGAATGGGCTGGGCGCACCGGCGGCCACACGAAACGCTTCTTCGCGAATCGATGCTTTGGACGCCAAGATGGTTTCCTGGGCGAACACCGCGGGCAGACGACCGGCATCGTCGATGAGGTAGAATCGCCCGGTCCCCAGCTTGGAGAGCACCTCGAGCTCGGTCGAGTCGTGGCCCCGCCCGAGGGAAATGACGCTGGTGGTGATGCCGCGATTGCGTGCATCTTGCACGAGCGTACGACAACCGGTGAGCTCCTCGGCGTCGTCGCCGTCGGCGAAGAGCAGCACGTGCTTGAGGTTTGAGACCTCGGGCGTGATGACCTGATAGGCCGCCGCCAGGCCGAGGTGGGTGTAAATGCCTCCGCCGCCCACGTCGACCGCGCGGATCTTCCGCCCCAGATCGGCGGCGTCGGTGACCGGGCTCAGCGGCACCGTCCACTTTACGAGGGTGTCGACGTGCGCGACCCCCAGGCGATCGCCCGGCCCCAGCAGCGACGCGCTGCGGCTGGCCGCTTCGTTGGCCAGCGCCAGCTTGGTTTGGCCACTGACCATGGCACCCATGGATCCCGAGTAGTCGATGACGATGACCTCGGAGAGCGACGCACGGCGCTTCTCGCGCTTGATCTCGAAGGAAACCGGCGACACGTCTTCAATGGGCGTCTTGCCATATCCGCCAGGGCCGAAGGAGCGATCGCTGCCCATGAGCAGCAGGCCGCCGCCGATGTCTTGCGTGTAGCTTGCAAGCGCCGCCAGCTGGGTGGCCGAGAGATCGCTGGCCCGCGTCTCGGTGAGTACCACCAGATCGTAGCCGGCGAAGCCTGCCACGTCGCCGGGCACCTGGGAGAGGCCGCGGCGGTCGACCGTGAACCCGGTGGTGGCGAGCGCCGCAGCCACCGGAGCTCCCTTGCCCGGCTCGCCGTCGATCAGGAGCGCCAGGGCCTTGCCCCGCACCTGCACGAAGGCGGCGCCGGTGTTGTCTTCCGGGGTCACGTCGGCGCCGGGGTCGAGCGCTGTGATGTCTACGTCGTAGCGGTGGAGGCCGGGTCCATCGGCCACGTCGCGCAGGCGCACGATGTCCTCGCCGGCGCCGATGCGCGTGCGTTCCACCCGGTACGGCTCGCCGTCGCGCTTTACGCGCAGCTCTACATTGGCTGGGCGTGTGCTGCCGGTGACGATCCGAAGATCGATGGGCTCGTGCTCGTCGACCCGGCCGGGCCCGCGCACCTGCGCGATGCGCACGCTGCTCCCCGGCCGCTGCTCGAACACGACCGTGTCGACTGGCACCGCCGAGGCGAGGGCGCTCGAGGCTCCGGCCATGGCGTCGCCGCGGGTCTCGACGCCGTCGGAGAGGAGCACGATGCGCGGCGAAGCATCGGTGGGCAGCTCCGAGAGGGCGCGGCGGATCGCGTTCTCGAGATCGGTGCCGTCGCGGCCCACCGACGCGCTCTGCGCCAGCGCGGCCTCGCCGGTTCGCCGGAAGGGCGCGGAGACGACCGCGTCGGCGCCGAAGTCGACCACCGCAATGCGATCGTCCGGATGCATGCTCTGCTCCGCGAGTCGAAGCTCGGCGGCCAGGCGGCGGTCGAGATCGGGCGTCAGGTCCATAGACCGCGAGCGGTCTACCGCAACGACGATGGCCACCCGATCGCGCGCCCGGCCCAGCTCCGGGCGGGCCAGCACCAGCGCGGTGAGCATGGTGGCCGCCCACACCGCTGCCACGGTAAGGCGCCCGCGGAAGGCGGACACGCGCGGCGGCAAACGCCGCAGCACGACGAACGTGGAGGCCAGCGCCGCCACCGACAGCGCCAGCGGGAGGCGAAAGCGTACCCACGGCTCGCCGCTGCCGGCCAGCTCCAGCGCGGCCTCGTACAGCCACGGCGCGAAACCCAGCACCACCAACGGATACGCCAACGGAGCGCGCGCCGTTGGCGGACGACGGCGCACGAGCAGTGCCGCGGCGAGCAGGCCCGCCACGCCCACCAGCGCGAATGCGTAGCGGAGCCAGGCGAACCTCACGACGTTGCCCTCCGCGCCGCGGCGGGCGTGGACTTTCGCGAAGCGCGTGTAAAGTACCAGTAATCTGTGAGGAGAACCAGGAGCGCCAGGGCGGCCAGGTAGAGCTCGATGGCGGCTCCACGCGCGGGCGCCTTGGCTCCGGCTCCGCCCACTGTGGTGGTCACTTGCAGGTCGCGCGGGGCGACGTCGCTTTCGGCCGCGCTCACCAGGTTCACCGGCACCACCACGGCTCCGGTGCGCGGCGCGGTCCAGCGAAAATGGTAGATGCCGGCGCGAGACATGGCGGGGATGGTGGCCAGGCCGCCGCGCACCACGAACGGGCGATCATCGAGGCCCGGGCCTTTGCCGAGCACCTGGGTGGTGCTGGTGGGCACCGGCACGCGAAGCGGTTCGCCGGTGCGCCCAGGCGCGGTGGTGCCTTGGGCGCGGTGCGCGCGCGCGAGCTCCACCACGTTGCGCATGAAGAGCACGAACGAAGCGCGCAACGGCCAGTCGCTCTCGGCAGGGTCGAAGCCCACCACCGTGACCATGCGCCCGGGAACGCCGGCATCGGCGGCGATGACGCCCTCTTCTGCGCGCATGAGGGCCGTCGACGACACGAGCGTGCGCGCGCGCCGCAGGTGCAGGCCGTCGAGGGTCAGAAAGCGCAGGCGTCCGTCGGCGCGGTCCCACGAGGTCACGCGCGGGTTCTCCACCGAAGGACCGAAGCGGATGCCGCTGCAGCTGCTCGCCGCGGCGCTGGGGCCGGGACCCAGGAAAACCAACCAGTCGAGGCCTGGCGCCTCGGAGGCGCCGCTCTCGGGGCACGCGCCCTCCGACACCACCAGTGCTTCGGGATCCACGTTCACGCGAAAGAGCTGCGCGAGTGACAGCTGCTGGAGGGCGATGGTGCCGTCGGCGGCGAGCGCGCGGCGCGCCCAGCTTCCCGCCTGATCGCCGGCGAACACCACCGGCAGGCGCGCGCTGGTCGGCACGCGCCCATAGGCCACGTCGTCGACAGCCAGCGCATCGCTGCCCGAGATGCGCACGACGATGCCCTTTCCGCCGTCGGTGGGGCCGGCCTGAAAACCGAGGACCACCGGCGTCGCGGCGCCCGGCGCTAGCAGCACCCGTCGCGAAGCCACGGGGGCGTCGGCGTCTTCCAGCGAGGCGGTGACATACACGTCTCTGGGGGCGGCGCCGAAGTTCTGCACCAGCGCGAAGGTCTGGACCTTGGAGCCTTGTCCCGAGCTCGCTTCCGCCTGGGTGTCCACCGCGACGATGCCCGCGTTGTCGCCTCGCGCGCCAACCTTGACGATCCGCACCGGAACACCTTGGGCCACCAGTGGGGTATCTTTGGCCAAAGCGCCGTCGGTCACCAACACAAGCTCCGCGTCGGGCTCGCTCCGCAAGCGATCGGCTGCGATGGCGAGGGCGCCGGCAAGATCGCCCTCCTCCTCGGTGACCGCGACGTTGTCGATGGCCTGGTGGAGCCTGCGTGTATCGGTTTCCTTGGCCATGGTGAACTTCGGCTCACGCCCGGCCTCCACCAAAAACGCGGTGCCCCCGGGCGGCAGGCGGTCCACCGCGTCGTGCGCCGCACGTTTGCCCAGCTCGATGCGCGTGGCGTCGCCTTCGCGGACGCCCATGGAGGCGCTGGTGTCGATGACGATGCCGACGGTGCGACCCGAGCTGCCGCGCCCCCGGAGCGCGGGCTCGGAAAACGCCAGCGCCAGCCCCAGAAGCCCGAGGAGCTGGAGCACCAGCGGCACCTCGGCGCGAAGGCGCTTCCAGGGGTGGCGCGCGGTGAGATCGCGCCGGGCCTCGGCCCACAGCCAGGTGGAGCCCACCACCCGGCGCTCGCGGCGCACCTTGAGCACGTAGAGAAGGACGATGGGAACCGCCAGGAGCAGGAGAAAGAGCCCCTTCGGATTGTGCAGCTCCGGCATCAGGCGCGGACCTGGGCACGCTGGGTGGGCGCTCCGAGAAGGCTGCGCACTACCTCGATGGGGCGCGCGAGGGTGGTGATCTGCACCGCGCGCCCGCGCCGCTGGCGGACCAGTTCATCGAGCTCGGCGAAGAGCGCGGCGAGGCGCGCGCGATAGGCCTCGATGGCGGCATCGTCGATGGTCATCTCCACCACGTCGCGCGTCTCGGCGTCGCTCAGCGCCACGTCGCCGTCGAAATCTGGCTCTAGCTCCTCGGGCGCGAGCACCTGTACCAGCACCAAATCGTGGCCGTCGCGCGCCAGCCTGCGCAACGTCGCGAGCACCGGGCCTGCGTCGAAGAAGTCGCTGAGCACCACGAACCAGCCAGGGCGCTTGGCGGTGCGCCGCGCCTCTTCCAGCGCCTGCGCCAGGTTTCCGGTGCCTGCGGCTTCGATGCTCTCCAGGCTCCTCAAGAATCGTGGCACGCCGCCGCGCCCGCGCGAAGGCTCGGAGACCGCGTGGAGGCGCTCGGCTCCGGCCAGCACCTGGGTGCGCTCGGAGTTTGCGAGCGCCATGTAGCCGAGGGCCGCAGCCACGCGCTTGGCGGCGTCGAGCTTGGTTGGCGTTCCCACCCCCAGCGAGGCGCTGGTGTCGAGGAACAAGCGCACCAGGATGTCTTCCTCGGCGCGAAAGAGCTTGGTGACTGGCTCTCCCACGCGGGCATAGGCGAGCCAGTCGACGCGTCGCAGATCGTCGCCTGCAGTGTACATGCGGTGCTCCAGGAACTCGGCGCTGGTCCCGCGCCGCTTGCCCAGTCGCTCGCCCAGGTTGCCCGAGCGGGTGAAGGAACCCATGCTTCGGCGCAGGGCCTCGAGCTCGCCGATGAACTCTGGCGAGAGCAGCGTAGCCATCAGGCGCCTTGCGCCTCCGCTGCGGCTTCGTTGGCCAGCGCTCGGTCGAGGTCGGCCTCGAGCGCGAGCTGCGCGTCGCGGCGGGTGCGCGCGGCATGGGTGCCGGCCGCCATGAAGGCGATACCCATGACGAAGTAGAGCGCGGCCATGGCCACGCCGGCCCCGATGATGGTCGCGCTGTTGTGTCGGCTCCGGCTGATGGATTCGAACATCACACCGATGTAGAAGGGACTGGGGCAGCCGATGACGAGCCAGTCGTCGTCGCTTCCGGCGCCTCGGGAGAGAATGCCCACGATGGCCGCGCCCACCCAAGGAACCACCGCGACCACGAACAGCACGGCGCCGGCGATGAGTCGCACCACCCAGGCCGCGAGGCCGCGGCCGCGCAGCCACGTAACCAGGCCCACCACGAACACGAAGTAGGGCGCCGCGTACATGGCGTAAGCAACGAGGCACATGGCTTTGTCGTTGTCTTGGCGCGCTGCGGCAGCGCCGAGGAGCGCAAGCAGCGACAGGCCCGCCGCGCCCAGTACCATCACCGAGAGCTGCGTCTGCGCAAGGCCCGGCCCCATGAACCGCGTCAGCCACGAAGCCTTGGCGCGGTCCGAGACGATGCGAAGCCGGCGCGAAGGAAACAGCGGCTCTCCGGCGAAGAGGAACGCGACGAACAACAGGTACGCCGAGAAGCCGAGCATGGCGAGAAGGGCGGCGGCTGCGCGGCCGCTGTCGGGCTCGATGAGAAATGCCGGAAGCGGGCCGAGTGCCATGAGCAAAGCAAAGGTACCGAAGAACCACCGCTTGATGCGCGTCGACCTGTCTTCGGCCTCGTCCGATAGGTTCACCACTGTGAGCTCGTAGAGGAGCCACGAGGGCGCGCCGAAGAGCACCAGGGGCGAGACAATGAGCAGGAACACGTACTCGGCACCGAACTCGGCGCGGGTGAAGGCCAGCGGAAGCCAGATGGGCGGGCCTTCCTTGATGCCGTGCCAGATGGAGTGAACGGCAACCGAGCCACCTACGCCGAAGAATCCGTACAGCATCGGAGCGATCGAGATGGCGAGCAGCAGTGTGACCACGATGGCGCCGCGGGTGCTCTTCATGAGCGAGCTCACCGCCAGGCCGAACGTCACGCACAACGCGGCGAACGCAAACAGAAATCCGAAGCCGGCGACCACCTCGAAGGCGGTCACGCCGCCGAAGAGGAACGACACCGCCCCGATGGGCGCCAGCGCCACGATGTAGAGCGCGATGCCACTGAAGGCCGCGAGGAACTTGCCGCGGGCCACCGTCGAGGCTGGCACCGCGGTGAGGAGAATTGCTTCCCAGGTGCGCCCTTCGCGCTCCGACGCGATGGCGTTGGCGGCCACTCCCGGCCCCACCACTGCCACCACTGCGGCTGCCAGCGAGAAGAACACCTGGTACAGCACCTCGCCCACCTCACCCGGCGAGGTGGTCTCGGCGCCCAGGCCACCGATGGAGCAGATGAGCAGACCGATGGCCAGCGTGATCGAAAGGAGCACCCATGGCGTTCGTCCGAGGCGCGCCGACTGGCGAAGCTCGCGGACCCAGATGGGGTTGGGCTTCTTCTGCCAGGGAAGGACGCGCGGGGCCGGCGCATTCGGCGCGTTCGGCGTCGCGGCGCTGCTGTTGGCGTGGGCCGGGTTCACTGGAGATCCCCTTTCGTGACTTCGAGGAAGATGCGTTCAAGCTCGTTTCGCTCGGGTTCGACGCCGATGACCGGCACGCCGCCCTGGACCAGCGCTCGCACGATGTCTGCGAGAATGCGTTCGTCGCCGGTGTACGAGACCACCAGCGTTCCCGCCGCGCCCGGCACGGCGCCGTGGACGAACGCGGCGTTCCCGAGGATGCCGCGGGCAATTTCCGGATCGCCGAGCACGCGCACCTTCACGCTCTTGCGCGGCACCTGCGCCACGTAGGCGTGGGCGGCGCCGCCCACCGGGGCACCCCCGTGCCGCGCCCGCTCCAGGCGATCGGCAATTTCGTGGATGGGACCTGCCACCACCAGGCCGCCACGCTCCAGTATGGCCACCGAGGTGCAGACGTCGGCCAGCTCGGTGAGGATGTGGCTCGAGAGAAAAATGGTCTTGCCCATCTTGCGTAGCTCCACGATGAGATCGCGCATCTCGATGCGGGCCCGCGGATCGAGATCGCTGGCCGGCTCGTCGAGGATGAGCACCTTGGGGTCGTGAAGCAGAGTGCGCGCCAGTTGGAGCCGCTGCTTCATGCCCTTCGACATGGTGGCCACCAGCTTCTCCTGCAGCTTCTTCAGATCGGTGAGCTCCATCACGGCGTCGACCACCGCCTGTGGTCCCATGACGTCGTAGGCGTCTGCGAAGAACTCCAGGTACTCGCGCACCGACACCCGATCGTACACGCCGGCGTGGTCGGGCATGTACCCGATGCGCTTGCGGACGGCGTCGGCGTCGACGGTCACGTCGAGGCCGTCGATTTCCACCCGACCCGCGGTGGGCTCGAGCAGCGTGGTCATGACGCGAATGGTGGTGGTCTTTCCCGCTCCGTTGGGGCCGATGAAGCCGAAGATCTCGCCGTGGCCCACCTCGAAGCTCACGTCACGAAGGACGTCGAAGCTCCCGAACCGCTGCCAGAGGTGCCGCACGCGGATGGCCGGGGCAGCCTCTCTTCGCGGCTGCAGGCCGCCCTCGGGTGACGCGGGCGCGGGCCCCGGATGCGCCACGGCGGTCACAGGCGCCCTCCGAGGCCCACGACGCGAATCGCGGTGGTGTGAGTGCGAACCTTGAGACCGGTGTCTTCTTTGGGGGCCGGCGCGCCCTCCAGCGACGCGATGAGAACCGGCACCTCGGGCGACCAAAAGTCGGTGTCCTGGATCGACACCCAGGGCTTCCACCGCTCCTCGAGGCGCTTTCTTTGGTCTTGCTCCAGGCTGCCGGTGAGCTCGTACAGGTTCAGCGCCTTGGGCTGGCCCCCGCTCGCGCCGGTGGGCCGGCCCGCGTAGATGCCGTCGGTCGACTTGCGGCTTTCTCCCGGCGCGATGGTCTCCAGATAGCGGAACTCGCCGCTGGTGGGGTTGTGCACCACCACGTCGCGGAGGGCGTAGGGTGTGTCGTTGCGAATCGCGAGATCGCTTCCGGCGAACTGCATCGACACCGAGCCGTAGTCGGAGGTGGTGCCGAGGTCGCGAACGAGCAGCGTAGACCAGGGGCGACTTCGCACGCCCACCAGCGTCATCCCATTGTCGCCCACCGCGAGGCGGGCGTCTGGCGCGGCGTCCTTGACGTTGAGCCCCAGATCCACCGTCGACGCACGGTCTTCCGGCGCAATGGCCATGGCGGTGGCGCCGCCGGTGAAGAACCCGCGCAGGGTCATGATGTGCCCGTGGCGCATTCCAGCGCCGAGCTCCACCAAGGCGACGCGGCGGGAGCCTCCGTTCCACCCGCGCATGGCCAGGCCCGTGAGCACGATGGCGAAGAACGCGACGGCGCTGATGGCGGGCGCGAAGACCAGCGGCGCGAAGAGCTTGCCCCGCTTCCGCGCCTGACCGAAGAGCACTGGGCCCAGAACGATGGAGTAGATCACGATGAGCACCGCCGAGATCGCCAGCGCCGGCCGAAAGTTTTCGTTGGGGTCGAGGGACCGCCGGAGATCGTCGTTCACGTAGTTCTCGTGCTGCACGTGACCGTACTGGAGGGCTGCGACGCGGCGCCGGTCGTGCGCTCGCCGAACCAGCTCCACCATGCGCCCCTGGGTCCACGCGTCGTCGACCAGCGTCTTGGTGGTGGGGTCGAACGCGAGGAAGAGCACCTGCCCGATGCCGTAGGTGGCGCTGGCGCCAAAGTCGGTGGGACGAAGGTTGCCGCCGGCGTACCCAGTGAGCAGCGACGGGTCCGTACGTGTAGCATACACCGTATCGCGGACGCGCCCGCTGGCGCCCTTGCCGGAGCCGCCCGTGGGCGCGGCCAGGTCGCTCTCGTCTTCGTAGGGGTAGGTCATGGAGTCGGACCGCGACGACGTGGGGTAGGCGAACACGTTGCCGACCACCGTGTCGTCGCGGACGACGGCCCCGTCCACCAGCCGCGTGAGCCGCGGGTTACGCAGGTCTTCCGGGCGGGCCACCGTGAGCGCCAAGGTTCCGCCGGCCGCCACCCAGTCGACCAGCGCGCGAAGCTCGGTGTCGCCGATGTGGGCCAGCGAATCGGTGCCCATCAGGACCACGGCTGCCGCCGCGTAGCCGGCCTCGTGGCGCGGCAGAATCCAGTCGCCGGTGGCGCGATCGACGGAAGCGGAGCCCACGCTCAAGGTGTGCCGCGTGCCGTAGCGCGCCGAGGGCAGCGCCCAGTTGCGCAGCTGGTTCAGGCGCGAAGGCTCGTGCAGGTCTACCAGCAGCACATCGTCGCCGCGGAGCATCGTGATGCCGCTGTGGGCCAAAAGCTTTTCGCCCCCATCGTGAACCTCCGCCGCGATGGACCCGCCGTAAGTATCGGTGAGCACCGGCAGGTGAATCCGAACGGTAGCGCCCGGCGCGATGCTCAGCCGCGCGGTGCCGAGCACGTGTTCCGTACCGCGGCCGTAGGTTTCCTCGACGATCCGCAGGACGCCGTCGATCTTGGCGGCGCTGCGATTTTCGACCCGCGCCACCAGCTCGACGAAGCCCCGGCCGGCGGTGGCGTCGGACCCGAACACCGGGGCCGCAGAAAGGCGAATCACCTCTTCGGTGGGGGCGCTCGGCCGACCCGACTGCGCGGCCGCGACGCCGCGTCCGGCGAGCAACAACAGGAGTGCAAAGTACATACTTCGAAGCAGCTGTTTCATGTGCGCGCCCTTTCGGCTTCCACGTCGGCGGGGCGCTTCTGCACCGACGCCAGCAAGAGGTCGACCACCGCGTCGGTGCTTCGGCCCTCGGCTTCGCCCTCGAACGAGAGGAGCAGGCGATGGCGGAGCACCGGCTTGGCCACCCGATCGATGTCCTCGAAGGCGACGTTGGGCCGCCCGCCCACCAGCGCCGCAGCCTTGGCCGCCAGCACCAGCGACTGCGCCCCGCGCACACCGGCGCCGAAGCGCAGCGCCTTGCGCAAGACCGCCGAGGTGGTGGGGTCTTGCGGATCGCTGGCGCGGACCAGCCGCGCCGCGTATCGCAGCACCGGCTCGGCCACGCGAATGTCGCGGCAGAGCGCCCGAAGCTCCAGCACCTGGTCGCGGGTGAGGACCCGCTCGGCGCGCGGACTCTCGCGACCGGTGGTCCGCGCCAGCACCTCACACAACTCGGCCTCGGTGGGGTTGGGGACCACCACTTTGAGGAGGAAGCGATCGAGCTGCGCCTCGGGCAGGGGATAGGTGCCTTCCATCTCGATGGGGTTCTCGGTGGCGAGCACGGTGAACGGCTCTTCCAGCGTGTGGCGAATGCCCGCGATGGTCACCGTGTGCTCGGCCATGGCTTCGAGGAGGGCGCTCTGGGTTTTGGGTGTGGCGCGGTTGATCTCGTCGGCCAGCACCAGCTGCCCGAAGATGGGTCCCTTCTGCAAGGTGAAGGCTCCCCCCTGACCGCGGGCGCTGGGGTCGAGCACGAGGACGTTGGTGCCGACCACGTCGCTGGGCATGAGGTCGGGGGTGAACTGAATGCGCGAAAATCCGAGGTCCAGACATTCGGCGAGGGTGCGAACCAGGAGCGTCTTGCCCAGGCCTGGTGCGCCCTCGAGCAGCACGTGGCCGCCCCCGAGAAGACCCCAGAGCACCTCTTCCACCACGGCGTTCTGGCCGACGATGACGCGGCCGACCGCGGTCGTCAGGCGCTCGATGCTCGTTTTCGCGGCGGCGAACAGGGCGTCGCTCATGGGGTCTTTCGGTCCATTCAGGGTTGGAAGTACTGCCGCAGTTGCTCTCGGTACTCGGTGGGCACGTCGCTGCGCTCCACGCCGTCTAGCTCGGTGGCGCCGGCGGCGCGCAGATCGCCGGTGCGCGGGGTCACGGCGGTGCCGCCCGGCTTGCCCTCGCTCCACATCGTCACGGTGCCGGGCATGGGCGCGCCGCGGTTTGTCGGACCCTTCGCGCGAGACCGCAGCGTGTCGCCCGCGATGGGCTGGGTGGCGCCGTTATGGTCGCCGGTGCCGGTGTCGTGATGCGAGCCGCTTCCCGGCGGCCCCTTGCCGTCGTTGCCGCCGGGCATGCCGTTGCCCGGCCCCGGAGCGCCCGGCATGGGCACAATGCCTCCGAGCTGCTTCTTGGTATCGCCAAGGCCGCCCTGGGCGTCATCGAGGGCGCCATCCTTCTTGGCCTCGGGGCTCTCGAGATCCTGCTTGGCCAGGTCCTTCAGCTGGTCCTCGAGCTCCCTCTGCCCCTCAGGGGTGCCGAGCTTCTTCGCCAGATCCTTCTCCGCACCGGGGTCGGCGCCGCTGCCGTTGCCGCCTTTCTGTGCGAGCTTCGCCATGTTCTCGGCGAGCTTCTTTCGCTCCTCCGGCGTCATCTTCTCGAGCGCCTTGGCCATGGCGTCTCCCAGCTTGCGTGCGGCCTCGTCGCTGCCTTTGCGATCGAGCGATTCGCGATCGCTCTTTCGTTCGGCGTCGCCGGGTTGGCCGCGCAGGGCGCTCTCCAGCTCCCGGAGCAGGGCGGCGCGCTTCTCGCGCTCTTCGAAGCGGTCTTTCTGCTCCTGAAGGGCCTTGGCCACGTCCTTCGCGCCGTTCTTTTTGGCTGCGGCGATGGCTTCTTCGAGGGCCTTCTTGGCGGCCTTACGATCCTCGGCTTCTTGCGAGTTGGCGATGCGCTCCATCTCGGCATCCAGGCTTTGCAGATCGTGATCGCCGAGCGCCTGGGCGGCTTTCTTGGTGACGCTCTGCTCGTCGAGCTTCGCCTGAGCGGCCTCGAGCCCCTGGCGCTTTTCGCCGGCGCCCAGCGACAGCCGCTCCTGCTCCAGCGCTTCTTCCAGTTTGGCCACGCGATCGAGCGCCTCGCGCTGCTCCATGCCCTTGAGCAGATCGGCCTTGAGCTTCTCTGCGTCGTTCGCGATCTTCGCCAGCCGTTCCCGCTCCGCCTCGTCGCGCGGCGGCGCGTTCGCCAGCGCAATCACCTTGTCGAGCCCCGGCGTGGTGTTGGTCTGGAAGGCGCCGGCGCCCACCGGCGGCGGTGTGGCGATGGCTCGCCGCACTGGCAGGAGCATGAACGTCAAGACCAACGCGAGGCCGAGCGCCAGCGCAGCGCTCTGGGGCGCGTGGCGCCGCAGCACCACCCGCGGCGTGGGCGTGCCGCGCGAAAGGGCCGAGAGCGCGGGCTCGAGGACGGCCGCATCGGCGTTGCCGCTGCGCAGCTGCTCTTCGGCGGTGACGATGTGCTCGTGGGCCTCGAGCTCGCGGTCGAGAAAGAGCGCCACCTTGGCGTCGCTCCAGGCCTGTCGCCGGCCGCGCAAGAGTCCGGCGGCGGCGCAGCATCCTACGATCGCTGCGGCCAGCGGCAGTCGCAGCTCGAGGTGCCGCGTCGAGAGCCAAAAGCCCGCAGTGACGCCTCCGGCGAGTGCGCTCCCCAGCGCCGCACCGCCCAGCGCCCAGCGCGCCGCCAGCGCGCCCCGAAGCCTTTGCGCGTGGCGAGCGAGATCGCGCCGAAAGCTCTTCGCGAGCTCGGCGGGTGCGGACGACGCGGGTGAAGCCGGCGTGGTGAGGGGCGAGGGGATCATCGAAAGCTTACGGGTCCACAATACGCGTCGTGGGGGCAGAGGATCTCGGTGATAATACGGCCTGCCGAAGAGGGGGTCGACGCGCACCGGAGGGAACGCGGCTGCCCCTCTTTTGTTCCGCTTTGTTCCGCCGGGCGTCGCGGCGCGTCAGGTGCGACATTTGCTTACCTGGACGGTGAACGGGGCGAAACCGCGTCCAGCATCCGCCAAAAGCGATCCTCACCCGATGGAAGGCCACGCGTTTGTTTTTCCCTTTGGCATACTGGCGGGAGGTCTCGAACGTGCGGAGGTGACGGTGCTCCCTTTCAACAAGCGATCGCAACGTGGTGGTGGTGGTGACGGATCGGAGCAGACGCTGATCGCGAAAGAGCAACCGCCCATCAAGAAGGAGGTCGCTGCGAAGGCTGCGCCGGCCCCCGCGCCGAAGAAGGAAATTCCGCGGGAGCAAGCCTCTGCGCGCAACCTGCCGGATCGACCGCGCATGTTCGAGCGCTCGCTTTCCGAAGAGGAGCTCACCAAGCTGCTTCCGCAGAAGAGCCCGACGATTCCGCCAGCCCGCACCTCTGCGCCCATCGAGCGCGCGTCGCCGGCGCCGGCCGCGGGTCGACCCGCGCGCCCGCTGCTCGAGGACGACGAGGAGCACGCAACGCAAATCTTCGACTCGCAGACCCTCGCCGGCGGAACCAAGCGCCGCGGGAACGCGCCGCCGGTGAAGGCCACGCTGCTACGGGGGCCGCCGCTCATCGCCGCCGATGACTCGGGCGAGCGCATGACGATCACCAACGAGGAAGACGACGAACCGCAAGAGCGCACCATGATGCTCGAGACCGGCTCGGCGCAGTTCCCGGCGCAGCCGAAGATGATGACCTTCGACGACATCCTCCCGCGCGAAGAGATTCCGCAGGCGCGTCCGAGCGCCCCGCAAAGCAGCCTCGGTCGCCCCCGCTCGGTGGCGCCGCCGGCGTTTGCGCGCACCGCCGACATTCAGCAGCACACCGTTCCCCACGCGTTCGCTCCAGTGCAGCGTCCGCCCACCGCGCCCCCTTCGCAAATGAACGCGAACGCGAACTTGTCGGGCGGCTACCCGATGGCGATGTCCGGCGGACATCCCATGCACAATGCACACAACTCGGGCGCCATGATGGCTGTGGCCGTGCCGATGTCCGACGCCCGCCTCGAGGGCACCGGCGCAGCGGCCCTGCCGGCCCGCGCCAAGAGCCGTGGCTTCGGCCCCTGGGCCGCGGCCTTCGCCGCCGTCGCGGTGGTGGCCGGCGCAGCCGCCTTCGTCACCATGCGAAACCCGGGCAGCGCGCAGGCCACTGCGTCTTTCGTCGACCCGGCGCCCCACGCCGCCAAGCCGGCGGAGCCCAGCGCCCCGGCCGCCAGCACCGCGGCGGTCGCCCTCGCGGCCCCCACCGATGCACCGGCGCCACTCGCTCCGCCCGCGGCAGTGAACGTGGACCCTGCCATGTCTGCCGCGCTCGCGCCGCCCGCGCAGCCGTCAAGCCCGACAGCCGCGACAGCCGCGACAGCCGCGGCCCCCGCTGCGGACACGGCGTCTTCCGCGGTGGCTGCTGCCAACCCCAAACCGGTCGCCACGCAACGGCCCGTCGCCCTGTACGTTCCGCCCCCGCAGCCCAAGGTCAACACCATTCCGGATGGGCCCAAGGAGCCCAGGCCGCAGCCGGTGGCCCAGACCCCGAAGGAGCCGCCGACGCCCAAGGAGCCCAAGGAGCCTAAGGGCGGCAAAAAGCCCGCCGGCGTTTCTGAGGAGGACAAGAAGGCCGCCGACGAGGCCAAGGCGCTCGCCGACAAGCAGCTCCAGCAGTCGCTGTAACCTACAGGCAACGCGAAGCGAAGAGGGCCAGCTCGGCAACGAGCTGGCCCTTTCGTTTTTTCAGCGCATCGCGCCTCGTGCTCTCGAGTCAGCGACACCCAGCCCGCTCGACCACCCGATTGCGGGTTCAGGGCGCCAGGCAGTGCGGCTCGCTCGTGTCTGCATCGAGGATGCACGCACCGAGCTTTTGCGCCCCGCAGTCGACGGCTTGGGCACTCTTGCGGAAGCACGCGACGAACATCTTGCCACTGCAGGAAGGGGTGCAGTCGCCACCCAGTCGGGGTGGGCCGCACGCGGAGCTCAGGTCGCCCGGATTGCCGAGCTCCAGGTAGCTGGCTGGGGCTGCCGCGGTGAGCAGCAAACGCGCGCAGTCGACGGTTTCCTTGATGCCGGTGGCGCACGCGGAGACTTGGGTCCCGCTCACCGTGAGCTTGTTGGTCGGCGCGCACGTCTCTGTCCCGATCGGCTTGCAGGCAGCGATGGCTACGCCTTCCACGCAAGTGCCGCTCCCGAAGCTCTCGCAGCTGCGACCCACATCGAGGGTGGCGTTGCACCGTCGAACATTGTTGTCGAAGCAGCCCGTGCCGGCGCAGCTATCGCGCGTGGGGCCCACGCAGAGGGCCTGCCCGCTCACGTTCGCGCAGACCTGGCCCTGGGCGGCGCAGTTGGTCTGCTGGAACGAGCCCGCGCTGGGGCAGCGCTGGGCGGTAATGCCGTTGCCCGCGCATTGCTCGGTTCCGCCCGAGCACGCCGTGGCGCTGCCGGCGCAGGCGCGAAACTCGGCGCAGCTGTTCGCCTTCTTCATGCAGCGCCAGTAGGCCTCGCGTTTGCCGCGGGGCGCCTGGCCCGGGTCTGCCTGGCAGTCGAAGGCGCGCAGCGCCTCGAAGGCGCAGAGCCCGTAGCCTCGTCCGATGGTGGTGCCGTTGCACGCGCCGTCGAGCGCGCACACGCGCCTGGCGTCGGCCTGGGCCTGGGCCGCGTCGTCGGTGCACAGGCTATCGCCGGCGCTGGCTTCGGCCGCGTCGACCTCGCCCGCGCCGCCGTCGGCGTTCGGGCAGCCATTGGTCTCCGGTTGCAGATCGCACACGGTTAGAAAGTCGGTGCTGTGGAAGAGGTCGACGCAAGCCACGCCGAGCAGCCCGAAAGTGAGGATACCCAAGAGATGGCGGCGCATCAGAAGTGCCCCGTGGCCGAGATGGAAGTCGGTGTAATCTGCAACTGGGCTTTGGTGGAGCCAGACGACGACGACGTCACCCAGAGAATGACCGCCAGGGTGCCGAGGCCGCCGGCGGCGATGAACGAGCCGAGCGACACTGCATCCCAGGCCCGCACCGCGCGCTTCGAGCGATCGCAGGCGATGAACTCACGACAGGTGGCCTCGCCGTCGGTCTGCGCGCTGCCGGCTACCAGAAAGGTCGCGATGCCGGTGCCCAGGAAGACCGCCGCGCCGCCGGTGGCGAGAATGGCCGGCAACCGGGATTTCTTGGGATGCGGCTCCTCGTCGGGGGGCGGAAGCTCGGCGTTGTGCGAGGTGGTGGCGGCCGGGGGCGGCGCGGTCTTCGGCGGCGCCGTCGATGCCGGCGGCGCAGTGGAGGGACCCATGGGAATGACCACCACCGAAGGGCTCGGCGGCACGACCTTGGCGGGATCTTTCTCCGGGAGCTCGGCGTCGACCTTGGCGGTCTCGCGCTCCTTCAGCGTGAGCTCCTTGCGAAAGGTGGGTGCGCCTTCCACGAACGCCTCCACCACGTGGGCGCCGGGGTCCACCGAGAGCGCCGTCTTCCATTTCTCTGGGTCCACCAGCTTGCCATCGAGGCGCACGCCGCAGCCGACCCGGGCGCAGCGGACGATGATCTTCGGCACCCGCGGCGCCAGCGTGAGCAGCGCCTTGTCGGCGGCGTTGGCGGTCTCCCGCTGGTTCTTTGCGTCGGCCTCCTTCTTTGCCGTTTCGTAGTCGGCCTGGGCCGCGGCGAGCTGACCCAGCTCCGCTTCGCAGTGGGCGATGTGGAAGCGCACCGAAGGCGTCATGCGAATCTCGCCGACCGCGCGGAACTGCGACAGCGCGCTCGCGAACTCCTTGCGCCGCTCGGCCTCCTCGGCGTCGTGGAACAGCTCGCGGGCGCGCTCCACAGGATCCTTCGCCAGCGCGTCGCCAGCACGAAGTGTGCAGAATACAACAAGGGCGCCGACGCCCAAGGCGTGAAGCGAAGCTCGGGTGCGGAGGTTCAGGGGGTACAGACGTGTCGCGCTAGCTGAGGCCACGAAGCAAGCTCCTTACGGCTAAGTTCGCAGGTGGCTTGTCGCTCTTCCGAAGCCATCGGTCGGGGTCCACCGCCGCCCCCGCCGCCGCCGCCGCCCCCGCCGCCGCCGCCGCCACCACCGGGAAGCAGCCCGCCCAGGAGCCCGACCAGCGTGGGGCAATCCTTGCCGCACTTGGAAACGGGGCACTGGACCACCGCAAGCACCTGCAGCAGCTTCGAAAAATCGCCGTTGGCGCAGCCGGTCGCGCACCCGATGTCGGGGGACCCGGACGAGAGGCAGGTCGAGAGGATGCACACCAACGTGTCGCGGCAGCCGGCGGCCGCCAGGCACTCGGTGAACGTGTCGCCGCACTTGGAGGCTAGGCACTGCGTGCAGTCGACGAGCTCTTCGATGGGGCTCTTCTCGGTGACCACGTCCTTGGGGCCGCCGTCGGTCGAGGTGGTGCCGTCGGTGCTGGCGTCGACGTCGCTGGCGGCGTCGGCCAGGGTCCCATAGGGCGTATCGTCCAGCGGACCGCGGCTGCCGCACGCCACGAAGGCCGCCGCGAGGCTCACGAGGACGGCAGCAGTTCGAAGCGGGCGCATGCGCGAAGCATCGCGCACCGGGGCGCTTCTGTAAAGGACGACGACCCGTGATATACCCGAGCCGCCATGAGTGATGCCGCCCGCGCGCCCGCACCCCACCGAGCCCCTCGCACCATCGTGGATCCGGCCGAGCTTGCCCAGGTGCTCACCGAGGCCCGCGCGGCGGGCGAGCGCGTCGGCTTCGTGCCCACCATGGGCGCGCTCCACGAAGGGCACCTCCGGCTCGTCGATGCCCTTCGCGCGCCGTTCGAGGGCTCGGACGCGTCGCCGGCCACGGTCGTCGTGGCGTCGGTCTTCGTCAACCCCACGCAGTTCGGCCCGAACGAGGATCTGGCGCGGTATCCGCGTGATCTCGAGGGCGATCGCCAGAAGCTCGGGAGCCGCGGCGTGCACATCGTGTTCGCCCCGACACCGGAGCTTATGTACCCACAGGGCGAGGCCACGCGGGTGCGCGTGAGCCAGCTCACCGACCACCTGTGCGGTCCGTTTCGACCGGGGCACTTCGAGGGCGTAACCACCGTTGTGGCCAAGCTCTTCGGCATCGTCGGGCCCTGTCTCGCCAGCTTCGGACGCAAGGACTATCAGCAGCTGGCGGTGCTCCGGCGCATGGTCGCCGACCTCCATTTTCCGGTGCACATGCTGGGCGTTCCCACGTGCCGCGAGGCCGATGGCCTGGCCATGAGCTCGCGCAACGCCTACCTCTCGGCGGTCGACCGCGCCCGGGCAGTGGGCATTCCCCGGGCCATCGCGCAGGCCTTGCGGGCACACGCGGGCGGCGAGCGCCGCGCCGGCACCCTGCGGGCCGAGCTCGCACGGAACGTCGCGGCGGCCATGGATTCCGTGGACTACGCGGAGGTGGCAGATGCCGACACGCTTCGCCCGTTCGCCGACGACGAGGAAGTGCCGGCGCGGATCCTCTTCGTGGTGGCGGCGCGCATCGGCGGAACGCGGCTCATCGACAACGCAGTCGCGTCGGAAGATTCGCCGGCCGAAGGAGCCGTCGCTTGATCGCTCTCGGCCGCTCGGGGTACTACCAGTCGCGCATGCTCGAAACCAAGGGAGGCCACCATGGCTGACGGACGCTTCATCGTGGTCGAGGGGATCGACGGCGCGGGCACCACCACCCAGGCGCACCGCATCGCCGACCGGCTGCGCAAGCGCGGCAAGATGGTGCGCGTCACGCGGGAGCCAAGCGATGGGCCCATCGGATCCATGCTCCGGCTCGTGCTCTCTGGCCGCATCAGCGCGCCGGGCGGCCGGGCACCCGGGTGGGAGACCATGGCGCTCCTGTTCGCCGCCGACCGGCTCGACCACGTGTCGGCGGAGGTGGAGCCCTTCCTGGCAGAAGGCGGCATCGTCATCTCCGACCGCTACGACGCCTCGAGCCTCGCCTACCAGAGCGTGACCAGCGGCGACAAAAACGCGCTCGAGTGGATTCGCCAGCTCAACCGCTACGCGCGTCGTCCGGATCTCACGCTGGTGCTCGACCTGCCGTCGGACATGGCGGCGGTCCGGCGCGAGTCTCGCGGCGAGGCGGCGCAGCTCTACGAGCAGCACGAGGTGCAGCGAGCGCTTTCGCTCTTTTATCGCGAGCTGGCCGCGCACATCCCGGGCGATCGCGTGGCGCTGGTCGACGGCACCGGGACCATGGACGAGGTCACCGCGCGCATTGCATCGTCCATTGGCGACGCATTTCCCGAGCTAAGGCCGGAGACCGCGTAGAAAACTTGGCCCCGCACGCGGCGCCGCGCGAGGGTCGCGGCATGCGCTCGCACGTACATCTTCTCGGCATCGCGGCCCTCGGGGCGGCCCTCGGCTGCGGCGGTGAGCCGTCGCCCAAGGCCGCCGACAGCGCGCCGAAGTCTGCTCCCACCACCACGGCTGCCATGCGGAGCAAGCCCGGGACGGTGCGCCGCCTCGCGCTCCAGGAGACCATCGCCGGTGGCCTCGGTGGTTTTCTGCAGCACGTGGAGCTCTCCGACGAGCCCATGATGCGGCAGGGCCAGTTCGTCGGCTTCCGCGTCGCGCGCCTCTTCCCGGAAGACTATTGGGCCGGCGTCGACCTTCGCGTCGGCGACGTGGTTTCCCGGGTCAACGGCATGCCCATCGAGCGGCCGGAGCAGGCTCTCGCAGCCTTCCGTTCACTTTCCGGCGCCAAAGAAATCTTGGTCGACGTCGAGCGCGAGGGACAGAAGCGGCAGCTTCGCGTGCCCATCGAAGAGTAGTCGTCAACCAGCGAGGCGCGCGAGGGCGATGCGGTCTTGATCGACGCTGCCCGCGGCGGAGGTGGCCTCGAACTGAAGCTGTGGCCCGCGGACTTCGTCGATGAAGACGTGTGCGGCGTCGACTGCGCCATGAACGAAGCCGCTCTCGTGAAGGGCCCCAAGCGCCGCCCGGAGCCACGCAATCTCCGGCGGCGACAGCAGCCGATCGAGCCTGCGTCCCCAGGGCACCGAGAGCACCAGCGCGCCGTTCTTGCGGTCCACCGACAGCACCGCTTGCAGCGCGGGGTGCGCGGCCTTGGCGTAGGCCGAGGCGCGCGCCAGAAGCTCGTCTCCGAGCGGGAGCCGCTCGATGAAGCGCTCGAGCCAGGTGTCGAAGAGGCGCCCTTCGCGCAGCACGTAGCGCGACTCTTCCACACTCTGCTGGCTCGGGCGCTCCGACACCACCCGTCGCACCGCGATGCGCTCCACCACCGTGGGCCACTTCAGGGTGCCCAGGAGCGCGCGCGCGGCGAGCGCACCTTCGGGGCGTAGCTCCGGGTCTTTGTGGAGCATTCGCATGACCAGATCGTCGTGCCGGCTGTCGAGGTCGCGGTGCGCGGCGCTCGGCCGCAGCGGCGCCGGATCGTCCACCGCCAGGCGCTGGCCGCTGAGCATCTCGAGCAGCATCGCGCCCACCCCGTACACGTCGCTGCGCACGGTGGCCGGCGTGCCGTCGCGCTGCTCCGGGCTCATGTAGCCGAGGGTACCGATGACGCCGGCGGTGGCGGTGGCCGAGAGATCGCCCAGGTGGGCCACGCCGAAGTCGCCGAGCTTGGCGGTGCCGCCCGCGTCGAACAGCACGTTGGCGGGCTTCACGTCGCGGTGCAGAACGCCCAAGCGATGCGCTTCGCCCAGGGCCAGCAGCACCGAGCTGGCGATCTCGATGGCGCGGCTCGGCGCCACCGGCTCCTTGGCCAGCAGGTCTTCGAGTGTGCCGCCGCTCATCCATGCCATGACCAGCGCCGGCCCCTCTTCGACGTAGTCGCGGAGCGGTACGATGTTGGCGTGGTCGAGCGAGGCCAGCACCTTCACCTCGCGTTCGAAGCGCATGAGCGCGTCGCGGCCCGCGCCGCGGGCGTCGTAGCCGGCGAAGATCTTCACCGCCACATGCTCCTGGCGCACCACGTCGAGGCACTCGAGCACGCGGGCCGAGGGGGTAGACGCCACTTCGGCCAGCACCTCGTAGCGACCGAACACCCGCGGGGTGACCGGCGCTGCGCTCCTTCGTCGCTCGAGGATCGAAGCCGGCCCGCCGAGCGCATCCAGCTCTTCGGCGATCTCTGCCTCGGCCCGCGTGAGCCCCAGGCTGGCGAACGCGCGGGTCAGCAGGGTGAGCGCCGCGCGGCGCTCGTGAGCCTCGGGCTTCACCCGCTGCAGGACGCGCACCGCGGCCTCGGCCTTGCCGTAGCGCACCAGCAGCTCGCCCAGCTTCACCGAGAGATCGGGCTGGTCGGCGTTCTTCCGCAGCGCGCCTTCGAGCGCGCGCGCGGCCCCGGCGACGTCGCCTGCGGCCTCGAGGAGCTCGGCTGCGCGCCCGGCGTTGCCGGCGCGCTCCCACAGCCCGGCGGCTTCACGCTTCTTGTCGGCCGCCTCGTAGAGGCGCGCGGCCCATGCGTAGTCGCCGCGCCGCTCCAGCTGGTAGGCCACGCGCTCGGCGGTGCGCACGTCGCTCGCAATCTGCGGCAGGATGGCGCGCGCCAGGCCGTCGTCGCGGCCCTCGCGCGCGAGCAAGAAGGCCCGGGCAAATTCGCCAGACTTTTGCGCTTCCTGCGCCGCACGCGGCCAGGCGCAGGCGCGCTCGAAGATGGAAGTGGCGCTCCGGCTATCGCCCCGCCGGCTGGCCAGCTCCGCGGCCTCCAGCAAGCGCTCCGCCTGGACCAGCGCCAAGACGTCGGCGTCCAACTACATGCCCTCGTCTTCGTCGTCGCTTTCGCTCGCCGCGTCGCCGTCGTGGGCGCGACTTGCGAGTGCGCTGTCGACGTTGGTGCCGATGACGAACGGGCCGATCGACCGCTCGCCGCGCTCGCGCGCAGCGGCGTCGCTCTTGGCTGCCAGCTCGCCGAGAACCCCGCGCTCTCGCCGGGAGCGCCCAGGGCCGCTGGTGTCGACCCAAAAGTACGAGCGATCGCGCAGGTCGACGTGGACGAAGCCGCTGGTGGGGTAGGTGCCCACGCCCACGAAGCCCATCTCGCGGGCGAACTTGGCAACGTCTTCGTCGGTCACGCCGGGCATCACGAAATCGAGGGCCCGTCCGCGTCCGTGATTGGAGTGGCCGCCCGGCTTCGGCGTGCGGTAGCCGGAGATCACGCGAAGCTCCGGCGCGCCGAAGTGCACCTGCAGCTGGTACACAGCGTCGAGGAGCTTGGGCTCCACCGGAAACGAGTTGCCGCTGCGCGGGTCGCGGAGAAACCGTGCGGCGCGCTCCAAGCTCTCGGCGGTGAACCCACCGCGCGCCGTCTCGGCGTCGAGCTCCAGGCGGTCTTGCGTGTTCAGGGCGTAGAGGGCAAGCCGCGGCCGGCCGCTCGCATCCAGCGGCGCCGTCTTTCCGGACGGGGCGGTGTGCCACGCCTTCACGCTCGCAGCGTAGCCCTTCGGCACCTGCGGCGTGGGCGGCGGCTTCTTGGGCTTGGGCGGGAGCGCTGCGCTCGGCGTCGCCGCGAGGGCAGCTGCCGTGAGCACCATCATCGCCGCCACCGAGGGGCGAAGCTTCACGACCTTCGCGGCCATGCTCAGCGCGGGTCGGCGGGACGCACGAAGGAAAACGCGCGGGCGAAGTCGAACCGGACTTCGGCGGTGTCGGTCGCCGGGAGCTTGGCGCTGGTGCGCGTGAGCCGATGCACGACGACGCTGCCCTTGCCGGCGGGCAGGGTGCCATCGGCCATGTTCGCGCGCCCCACGTCTTCGTAGGCGCAGCGGAGCGCGCTGGCGGCGCCCTCGCCGAGCACGTCGACGTAGAGGAGTCCGCCGCTGCTACCGGACCACTCGAGATCGTACGGGCCGCTCCCGAGGAGCAGGCTGCCCCGGGCGTCTTGCCCCTGGAAGCGCACGCTGGTGAGGTCTTGCGGAGCGTGCACCAGGGCGACGTCGCGACCGACCCGCAGCTCGAGCGCCTGCCCGGGAGTGACGTCGACCGTAGATGCAGTGTACACGGAGCCCGAGAGCAGGTTCGCCACGTCGGGCACTTGACGAGCCTGGAGCGCTGCGTTGCCCAGGGTGACGGCGCCGACGTCGAGGAGCACCACCGAGGTGCCCTCGGTCACGCGCTTGCCCCCGGTTCCGCGGCTCAGCTGCATACAGGCGCCGAGGGCCGGCAGATCCATGGCAACGCCCGCGAGCCGGAGCGCGCGATCGTCGGCAAAGGCCCGCGCCTGGATGAACCGAGCGGTGGCCTCGCTCCGCACGGAGCCGCCCTCGCCGAGGTTGCGCTCCACGACGACCACCGCGGTGGTGCTCAGCGCGTCGGCGTCGGCCTGGTCGGGCCCCACGGCAGACACGGAACATCCCATCAAGAGACACGCGAGCGCGCTGTACGCAGCCTTTGCCATCGAGCTTCCTCCAGGCTAAGGCCAAACGCCCGCCAGCGCAACCGACGATGACAGCTCCCGAGCCCTCCCCGAACCCGCCCAAGCTGGTCCTTTGTGCCGCATTTCCGCCCGAGCTCGAGGCGCTGCGCCGGGAGCTCGCGGGCGAGGCCGTGGAGTTCCGCGCGCTTGGCGTCGGGTTGGTTGATTCGGCACTGGGTGCTGCTTCGTCGCTTTTGCCGGGCATTCCCGCGCTCTTGGTGGGCACCGTGGGCGCGTATCCGGCGAGCGGTCTTGCGGTCGGAGCGTTGGTCACGGCCGGGAGCCTGGCCCTCGCCGCCGACCCAGCCGAGCTGCCCGACATGCTCACGGGCGCGCTTCCGGCGCTCCCGGTGGAGGGCTTCCCGGTGGTGCGGGTGGGCACGACCCTGGGCGTGACGGTGACCGCCGAGCTCGCCCAGCGGCTCGGCCTGCGGCACGACGTGGAGCACATGGAGGGTTATGCGGTCGCGCGCGCCGCAGCGCGCATGGGCTCGCCGTTCCGCGCAGTCTTCGCCGTGGCCAACCGGGTGGGCGTGCAGGGGCGCGCGGAGTGGCTGGCGAACCATCGGCGCGTCTCCGACCGGCTGGCCCGCGAGCTCGCGCCGCGTGTTCGCGCGCTGCTCGCGACCCTCTGACCCCGCCGCCCGGACCCGCGTCTACTTGCGAAAGCGCGACGGGTAGTCGTTGGCGCCGGCGCGCTTCTTGAGCTCTTCGTCGTCCGGGTGCAGGCGCAGCGCACGCTCGATGAGCATGCTCTCTTCTTCCGCGTGCTTCGGGTCGGGGAGGCAGCACTCGACGGGGCACACTGCCTGGCAGGCCTCGTGGTCGTAGAAGCCCACGCACTCGGTGCACAGCTCGGGATCGATGATGTAGATCTCGTCGCCCTCGCTGATGGCCTCGTTGGGGCACTCCGGCTCGCATGCGCCGCAGTTGATACAGTCCGCCGTGATGTAGGTCGCCATAGTTAAAACCCTTAGATTCTGCGGCATCTTTAGGGGCTTTGCGGGGGGAAGTCAAACGCGCATTGCGTCGCCGTCGCTCACAATTTTGCGTTGCGCAGGGCTCGCTCCGCACACTAGGTTGCACGCCGATGCGCCGCTTCGCCCATTTCCTCTTGCTCGCGTTGCCCCTCGTCGGGTGCAGCAAGGTCATCGGCGACCAGTGCAACATCTCGACCGACTGCTCCTCGCGCGGCGATCGCGTGTGCGACACCTCGCAGCCGGGCGGCTACTGCACGCAGCTCGGTTGCCGCCCCAACGGCTGCCCCGACAACGCCGCCTGCGTCCTCTTCGGCGCTGCGGTGCCGCGCTGCGAGGCCGAAGAGCGCGAGCTCTCGCGGGCCGCGCGCTCGCTCTGCATGCAGGGCTGCGACGAAGATGGCGACTGCCGCGACGCCGACTACGTGTGCGTGCGCCAGCGGCAATCGCCGTGGAACGCTCGGGTTCTCGACGACGACGGCGGCAAGGGCTTCTGTGCGCCGCGCTCCACCACCCCCGCCGCCGAGCGGGTCGACGCCGGCGTGTGCCAGACGCCCGTTCCCATGACGCCCATCGACAGCGGCGTGCGGGTGGATGCCGCCGCCGATGCCAGCGCCGGCGCCGACGCCGGGCGAGACGCGTCGGATGCGGGCACCATCGATCCGTGAGCTGAGGGCGGGCCTGTGGGCCACCGCCCGCGCCCTCGGTGAGGCGCTCTTGGTGCTGGTGGTGCTCGCCACCATCGCCTTCCTGGCGCTGCGTATCCTCCCCGGCGATCCGGCGGCGTTGGTGCTGGGCGACCACGCCAGCGAGGTGGAGCGCGCGGCGCTCCGCGAGAAGCTGCACCTCGACGAGCCGATGTGGTTGCAATATGCACGTTTCTTGCGCGGCCTGGCGACCCTCGATCTCGGCGACTCGCTGCGGCGGCCTGGGACGTCGGCGTTCGGGCGGGTGGGCCAGGCGCTGGTGCCCACGGCGACCCTCGCCGCCACCTCGGTGGGCTTCGGGACGTTCTTCGGCATCTCCGCGGCGCTCCTGGCAGTGGGGCCCTGGCTGGGGTCGCGTCGCGTGTGGGTCGAGCGGCTACTCGAAGGGCTCGCCGCCACGCCGCTCCTCTCGTTCGCGCCGCTCCTCACGTACCTCTTGGCGGTGCGCTTTCGGGTGGTGCCGCTTCCGGCCGATCCCGACGCAGGCGCCGCTGGGCTGCTCTTCGCGGCGGGCCTTTTGGCGGTGCCGCTGGGCGCCCACGTGGGCCGCACCACGCGGGCGGCGCTTTCGCGCATTCGCCGGGCTCCGTTCCTCGCAGTGGCGGTGGCCAAGGGGCTCTCGCCGCTCCGGGTGTGGGGCCTGCACGCGCTCCCCACGGTGGCGGGACCGGTGCTCACAGTGGTGGCCACGCAGCTGGGCGCGCTCCTCGGCGGCGCAGTGGTGCTGGAGCGACTGTTCGAGCGGCCAGGCCTGGGGCTCCTCGTGCTCGAGGCCTACACCACCCGCGACGTGCCGGTGCTGGAGGCCGCCATCGTGGCCGGCGGCGCCATGTTCGTGCTGGCGCAGGGCGCCGCCACCATCCTGCACGCGGCCATCGACCCGCGGGTATCGTCGTCGTGATGCGCCGCGCGTGGCCCCTCCTCGTGCTGGTCGCGCTGGCGGTGGCGGTGCTGCTGGTTCGTGGTCTCGATCCGGCGCACCTCGAACCTGAAGTGGCCTGGGCGGGGCCCTCACCGGCGCATCCGCTGGGCTGCGCCGAGGCCGGGGCCGATGTGCTCTCGGTGGTGGCCGCGTCGCTGGTGCGCGGCATCGCCCTGGCCGCATGCGTGGCGCTCACCGGCTTCGGCATTGGAGTGCCGCTGGGGGCGCTGGTGGTGTATCGCCGCGGCGTGGCCGAGCGTGCGGTGCTCCGCGTTTGCGATCTGCTGCAGGCCTTTCCTTCCTTCTTGCTCGCGCTGGTAATCCTGGCGGCGGTGCGCTCGCCGTCGCGGGTGCACCTCTACTTCGTGTTCGCGCTCACTGCGTGGGCGCCGTTCGCGCGGCTCGCCATCGTCGAGGGGCGGGTGCTCCGGGAGGCCGCGTTCGTGGAGGCGGCGCGGGCGCTCGGTCGCTCGGCCGGGCAGATCGTCCGACTGCACATCGTGCCCAACCTGCTCCCCACCACCTTGGTGCAGCTGGGGTCCACCGCCTCCGCCATCGTGGTGAGCGAAGCGGCGCTGTCGTTCGTCGGCTTCGGTCCCAAAGACGGCGTCTCGCTGGGGGCGCTCATCGATCAGGGCGTGGTGTCGATGCAACGGGCGCCGCACGTGCTCGCGTGCGGCGCCCTCGCGGTGTTCGTCTCCAGTCGCGTGCTCCTCTACGCCGCCTCGCGGCCGAGCGCCGAAGGCGCCTGAGCCGGCCCGTCCTTCGCACGGAGGCGAGCCGCGTGGTAGGGAAGGAGCACATGTTCGCTCCGCCTCCGCTCCCGCGAACGCTCGAAGCGTCGCTCCGTGATCTCGGCTCGCAGAAGCCCGACGTGCGCCGGAGCGCCATCTCCGATCTTCTCCGGCACGCGCTCCGCGACGACGCGGTGAAGGAGAAGGCGGTCCCGCTCATCGCCAAGGCCCTGGGCGACGCCGTGGCCCAGGTTCGCAGCACCGCGGCCATCGCGTTGGCCGATCTCGGGGCGACGGCGGCGCTTCCCGCCTTGCTGGTTGCCGTCGAGGACGACGATCCCTACGTGCGCGAGATGTCTCTCTCCGCCCTGGGCGAGATCGGCGATTCGCGGGCCGCGCCGCGCCTCCTCCGGTCGCTCGACGATGCCCGCCCCGAGGTGCGCTACCAGGCGGTCATCGCGTACGCGCGCTGCGCCAAGGACGCGGCCGACGTGGGCAACGCGCTCACCCGCGCCTTCGCCGACGGCGAGGCCAAGGTTCGCTACATTGCCCTGCGGGTGGCCGAAGAGAACGCCAAGGAGCTGCCAGAAGCAACCTTCGTGGCCGCCGAAGAGCGCCTGGCCGACGACGACGCCGAAGTGGTGCTCGCTGCGGCGATTTTGCTCGCTCCGCGCGCCCACGGGGAGGCTCGCGCGCTGGTGGCCGAGGTGGTGCGCAGCGGAAAGGTGCGCGGCAAGAAGCCGGCGCGGGAGGACGAAGCCGAGGCGGTGGAGCTGGCGGGTGCACTGGGCCTGGTCGACCTGACCGCCGACCTCGAGCGGCGCGCCTTCGGCCTCGGGCGGTTCTTCGGCGATACGTGTAAGTTCCACGCGCGCATCGCGCTGGCACGGCTGGGGCACGCCCGCGCGGCCAAGGAAATTTACCGGGAGCTCGAGGCCGCGACCAAAGGCGCCCGCGAAGCCGCGGTGGTTGCGGCCGGCCGAGCCCGCATGAAGGGCGCCAAGCCCAAGCTCACGGCGCTCCGGGGCGACGTCGACGACGCTCTCATCGACGAGGCGCTCGCGCTCCTCGAGCGCGCATCGTGAGCGAGCCCGCTCCGGCGCAGCGTCGCGGCACGGCGGTGCTGGTGCTCTCGACCCTGGCGCTGCTCCTGGCGGGCGCGTGGGCCGGCGGCGCGCTCGTGACCGGCGCGCTGGTGGCGCCGGTGGTCTTTCAACGGGTGCCGGCGCCCACCAGCGGCGACGCCATGACCGAGGTGTTCATGCGCTTCGACCGCGCGGCGCTGGTCATCGCCGCAGCGCTGGTCTTCTCCGAGGTCGCGCTGGCACGCCTGCGGAGCCCCATCCTTCGCACCGACGTGGCGCGGCTGCTTCTCGCCATCGGCCTCGTGGGCCTCATCGTGGTCGAGGCAACGTGGGTGTCGCCCAGCATCGCGGCCCTGCACCAGGCCGGCGCGATTCGCGGCATCGGCGCTGGCGGCGCGGAGATCGAGCACTTGCACGTGATCGCCAAGCGCATTGGCACGGCCGAGGTGCTCGCCCTGGTGGCGTTCGTGGGTCTCCACGTGCACCGGCTCCTGCGCTCGGGCGTTGCCACCGCCGACACGACGCGTTCCGAAGCGGAAATGCCGCCAAAGCCGGTCGCCGCCGAGGGCCCCACGGCAGGAAGATGAGCCCGAGCTCGCGCAAAACAACGGTCGCGCTGGGGTGTCGTCACCGCAGGCGCGGAAGATTGCAGTGTGAAAACAAGATTGCGCAAGGTGCCGCGGTAGGTTGACGCCCCGGGTTTCGGTTGGTAGGTAACCCCACGCCTTTTGAATAGGGCGCGAAGCCCGTCCGTCCTACGAAGTCGAACGCGAAGAACGGACTGGGTACGGGTTTTCGTGCGAAGCGCTGTAACAGGAGCTTCGCATCAACGGATGCTCAAAACTGGATTGCTTGCGGCCGATTGCAATGACGCCGCGCTATTAGGAGGCGGGACATGGTTAAGAAGTACATCGGACTCGTTGCGGCGGCCGGACTTGCGGGCACGGTAGCCCTGGCATGCAGCAGCACCACCAGCACCACGAGCAGCAGCTCGTCGGGCGGCACGGTCGACGGCGGCGCCGTGGACAGCGGCAAGAAGGACACGGGCGTCGTCCAGACCGACGGCGGCGGCAGCTGCTACGACGAGACGAACGCGAAGCAGTTCGCGACGGCTGCGCCGAAGGCGGGCCAGGGCGTGTGCTTGGGCACGAAGGCTGCGGACTTCCTCGCGAAGTGCCTCGGCACCGGCTCGGACCAAGCGGCCTGCGACGCTTTC
>JBBQWQ010000015.1:0-160096 GCA_038210445.1 Polyangiales bacterium | reverse complement strand
GGGCCCCAGCGTGCAGCTCAATGGCGCCAATACCGCGAACCTCTCGTTCGTGGCGCCCGATGTCGCGCCCGGCACCGTGCTCGGGTTCGTGCTCCGGGCCGACGACGGCGCGCTCCTCAGCCCCGCGTCGCGGGTCGAGGTCTTGGTGCAAAAGGGGAGCGGCGGCAGCGAACCGCTCTACGGGGAAGGCGGCAGCTGCGGTTGCCACACCAGCCGCGGCGACAGAGCCTCGCTGCTCTCGCCCCTCGCCCTTCTCGCCCTCACGGCTGCCTTCCTGCGACGTCGCCGCTAGGAGACTGGTGTTTTTCGTCAATACCTTCGGGGATGCCGGCGCCTCCCGTCCTCACGAACAGGAGTTCGTTCCGCGCGCTGCCCCCAGCGAACGCGCCTCCCTCGGTCTCGGCCAAAAACCCTCAGTCTCCTGCTTGGCGCTTGTCAGCCGCCGCGTAGTCGACCGGATCGGAAGCATCAAGTAGCTTGGGAAGAACACACGGAGCCTAGCAGCTCCCGCGTGCGGGATGCGCCCAGGCGCCGCTTCGTGCATGGTACGCTTCCTTGGTGGACCTGACCGGAACCACTTTGGGTCAGCGCTATCGCCTGGTTCGCACGCTCGGCGCCGGGGCGGTGGGAGCCGTGTACGAGGGCGTGGAGGCGTCCACCGGCCGCCGGTTTGCCATCAAGCTTCTGCAGTCGGTGGCCCCGACTTCGAGCGAGCTCGAGCGCTTTCGTCGAGAAGCCCATGCGCTCGCCGCGCTTGGCAACGTGCACATCGTGCAGCTCCTCGACTTTCGTGCCGACCCCGGTGAGCCGCCGTATCTGGTGATGGAGCTGCTGGAGGGCGAGTCGCTGGGCTCGCTGCTCGCGCGGCTTGGAACGCTCCGCGCCGACCGGGTGGTCGACTACGCGGCGCAGGCACTCGAAGCGCTGGCCGCCGCCCACGCCGCGGGTCTCGTGCACCGCGATATCAAGGTCGACAACCTCTTTCTCGCGACCACCCGCAGCGGCACGCACGAGGTCTTAAAAGTGGTCGACTTCGGCGTCGCCAAGCTTGGCCGCCCCGACCTCGGCGCGCTCACCGCCGAAGGTGCGGTGGTGGGCACCCTGGGCTATCTCTCACCAGAGCAGGCCTCCGGGCAGCCGGTCGACGGACGCGCCGACCTCTACGCGCTCGGCGTATGCATGTATATTGCACTTTCCGGCAAGATGCCGGTGACCGAGACCAACTACTTCTCTACCCTCAAGCGCATCGTTCACGGCGAGATCACCCCGCTCGCGCGGGTCGCACCACACCTTGACGCGGGGCTGTGCGAGCTGGTTCACAAGGCGCTCGCGCGCGACCGCGACCACCGGTTCTCCTCCGCTTCAGCCATGCGCAGCGCGCTCGTCGCCTACCTTCGCGGTGCGCGGTCGGAGGTCACTGTCGCATCGGGCGCTCCCGACCCCACGGCCCCCGCGGTTGCGTCGCTGCCGCCGAAGCCGGCGCTCTCGGCCCTGCAGAACCTGCCGGTGCGAACGGCGCTCTTGGTGGCTCTCTCCGGTGTGGCCTTCTTCGTCTGGAGCGTCATCGGCCACCGGCCCGTGCGTCACGTTGCGAAGGTCGTCGCCAGTGGGTCTCCAGCCCCCTCGGCGCTCGTGACTTCGCCGGTACCGCTGCCCTCCGCTCCCGACGCTCCGATGCCTGCCTCCGACGCAGGCGCCGCCCGTCATGCGGCCGCGAAAAGCTCCCCCACCGCCGCAGCTTCGCCTTCAGCTTCGGGGGGCGGCGCGGTTTCCGGGCGGGGCGTGGTGATCACGATGCGCTGCAACTCCAGCGACCAGTGCGGACCAAGCAGCGCGTGCTTCTTCGACGGTCCCGGCGAAGGCCACTGCGTCCGCGGGGCGCGACTGGGCGAGCCGTGCGGGGGCCGCGCCGGTTGCGTGGCGCCCTCCTCCGCGTGCGGGGCAGACGCCGTGTGCGCGTGCATCTCGCCTCTGTGGCGCTGCGGCGACGAGTGTATCCAGCGCGACCAGTGCGGGCCCTCCGGCAGCCGTCGACGGTGACGCGGCGCTCAACGATGGCCCAGCCATGCCCACGCCGCGAGCGCGACCAGGCTCGCGAGTGTGAGCCACAGCAGGTACCAAGGGCGCGAGCCTGCGAAGGGAGCTTCGAGCGACGCGACGCCGGGAAACACCACGCGCTGCACGCGGCCCGCCTCGGCGTCTACCAGCAGCACCCCGTCGACGTCGAACGCCACGCGGTACTCGAGGAGCTGGCGGCGCGTCGCCGCGGTGCTCAGCTGCGGTGCCGCGGCGCCGGTCTTCACCTCGGCCACGAAGCGTGCTCCGTCCTTCTCTGCAAGGTAGTCGACGCGTAGGTCGACCGGAAAGTCTTCGCCATCCACCGAGAGCAGCCACCGCCGCCGAACTTGCGCGTCGACAACCGTGTACCCTGCATCTGCCAACAGCCCTCGCGCGCGGGCTTCGCCCCACAACGCCCGGTCGCTTCGGGCTCGCGCCCTCGTCCGCCGGGCTCGACGTTGCAGCCATCCGAGCAGCGCCCACAGAACGCACGCCACGAGCGCGGCGCCGCCGAGCAGCGGCAGGAGAGAAGGTACGTCCGAAAGCACGTTGGCCCACCATCGCAGGAGCTGTGCGCTCGGGCCAACTGCACGAAAACACCCGTCCCCGCGCGGGCGGGGTGCAAAGACCCCGGCGCGCCGCCCCGCCCGCAGGGGAAGTGCGAGATTTCTCCCTGGAAGGTTCCTCGCATCGACGCGGGCGCGATACCATCGAGAGCCACCAACGTAGGAGTCGTCATGCGCACCTTGGGTATCTTCGCCGTCTCGTGCCTGCTCGTCTCTGCGGCTTGCTCCGACGACGCGACCAGCGCCGACCCTGGCAGCTCCGGGGGCGCATCGAGCGGCGCGAACGGGTCGAGCGGTGCCAGCGGGTCGAGCGGCGCCAGCGGGTCGAGCGGCGCCAGCTCCGGGAGCAGCAGCGGCTCGAGTGGCTCCGGCGGGCCGTGCGCGCAGGTGCAATGCGGCGCCAACGCCAAGTGCCTCGACGCCACCGCGAAGTGCATGTGCAATCCTGGATTCGTCTCCGATGGCAGCGGCGCGTGCGCGGCGGCTCCGGCGGGCGACCCTTCGACCCACACCCAGGCCGACGTGTGCACCCACTGGAAGCAAGGGCACGTTCAAACCTCGGCGACGCCGTGGACAGCGGGCGCGGCCCAGTGCGATCCCGGCACCCTGACGCCGGCGGCCATCACCGACACGCTCACGCGGCTCGCGCTCTACCGGTGGATGGAAGGGCTCGCGCCTGTCTCCGATGCGCCCGCGCAGAGCGTGAACGACATGGCCTGCGCAGCAGTGGCCTCCTGGAATCCGCCGGGCACCGTCCCGAACCCCCACGCGCCGCCGCCCTCCGCCAAGTGCTACACGGCGGCCGGCGCACAGGGTGCGGGCACCTCCAACATCGCGTGGGGGAGCGGCCACCCGGCCAACGCCATCGACCAGTTCATGGAGGACCGAGGCAACGACACGACCTTCGGCCACCGGCGCTGGATCATGAACCCGCCGTTGGGCGTGGTGGGCATCGGCTACTACGCGGGCGGGGGCAGCTATGGCAACGCGCAGTGCCTCGGCGTCTTCGATCAGAGCGGCCGCGGCACCGCGCCCGAATGGCTCTCCTTCCCGCCGCCCGGCTTCTCCCCCACCAGCGTCGTCGGCTGGACCTGGACCTTCCACGCCAAGGCCAGCACCGCCAACGCCCAGATGACCGTGAAGCGGATGAGCGACGGCGCGAACCTCGCCATGACCAAGCTCACTCTTCAGCAGGGCTACGGCAGCTACAGCACGCAGGCCTTCCGGCAGTCGGGCTGGACCCCCAAGGACGGCGAGGTGTACCTCGTTTCGGTCGCTGGGGTCGCGGCGCAGCCCATCACCTACGAGGTGAAGCCGGTCGCCTGCCCCTGAGCTGCCTGCGCCCCTGTTGCAGAGACGTTGCCGGGCGAGCCCAAGAAAGGGTTGTCCATCGCGCCGCGATTTGGCAGAACAGCGGTCGTGAAGATCTACATCATGCGTCACGGCCCCGCCGAGGACTCCTCTCCCAGCGGAAGTGACGCCGAGCGCGACCTCACCCTCGCCGGCCGCGAGCGGGTGCGCGCCGCCGCCAAGGCCCTCCAGGCGGCCAGCGAAGGGCCGTTGCAGATCCTCTCGAGCCCCCTCGTGCGCGCCCTCCAGACCGCCGAGATCGTCGCCGCCACGGTCGACCCCGACGCCAAGAGCGTGCTCGTCTCCACCCGCCGCGAGCTAGCCCCTGCCGGCAACGCCCTCTCGCTCCTCTCCGAGCTGCGCGTCCTCAAGCGCCGCCGCGTCATGGTGGTGGGCCACGAGCCCGACGTCTCCACCCTGGCCGCGGCCCTCCTGGGCAGGCCGCTCCCGCGCGGCTTCATGAAGGGCATGGTCCTGGGCCTCTCGGTAGCCGACGAGCCCATCGACGAAGGCAACGGATGGGGAACGCGCTTCCGCTTCGTGCTCGATCCGAAGGCGCTGACCTTTCAGCGCGACGCGCCCTGACACCCGAAAAGGGGGGGCGTCAAGGCCTTTGCACTCTGCATCGAAATGACCGTTTCGTGGCCCGATGGGGGCCCGGGCCCTCGCGCTTATGTGCTTTGAATTGCTTATGAAAAGGTGGTTCCTTGACAACCCTCTCGGCGTCCCTTACTCGCCTTAAAGGGGCCGGTGACGGCCTTCCGAGGTGATGCCGATGGCCGCGCGCAGTGTTGTTCCCGTCATGAACGCCAGCTGGTTTTCGGAGAGACATCTCCGAGCCCACCCACTGAACGTCCGTACCCTCCCTGCAGCGATCCGCATCCCCAGTCGGATCGACGGGCAACTGCTGGTTTTTCCTACGGGTACGCCAAGGCTCTTCGTCCACGAGGGGGCGCGCCAAGCGCTGGAGCGGCGGTTCAACGCGGCGCACCCAGGGCCGGTGGTGCTTTCCATCACCGACAACCGACATGCGATGATCTCCCACTCCCAGAAGCAGAACGTGCTCCGGGTGCGGCTCCACCACATGTTTCTGGGTACCTCGCCGCGCATCCTCGATGCGCTGGTGCGCTACGTGGTGAAGGACGATCGCGATGCCAGCCAGGAGATCGGCCGCTTCATCGACCTCAACTCCCAGATGCTGGCCCGGCGCTCCCGCCGGCACATCCCGCTTCACACCGGCGGCAAGCACCACGACCTCCTGCGCATCCTCGACGAGGTGAACGCGCGTTACTTTGGCTCCACCGTGCGGCCCCTCATCAGCTGGGGCACCCGCACCCGGCCGGCCGGCGGCGGCAAGCGCAAGACCATCCGCCTGGGCAGCTACAGCCCGGTCGACCGCTTGGTGCGCGTGAACCCCGCCCTCGACCGCGCGTGGGTTCCCCGGTACTTCGTGGCGTTCATCGTCTACCACGAGCTCTTGCACCACTACTACCCGGCTACCCTCGGCGGCAACCGGCGCGCCCTGCACCCGCCGGAGTTCCTCGAGCGCGAACGGCAGTTCCGCAACTACGAGCGCGCCATCGCCTGGGAAAAGACCCACCAGGCGCGGCTCCTTCGGGCCTGAGCTTCCGCCCAGCGCGCCGCGTGGTAGCGTGGTGCGCATGTGGATTGTCTTTGGCAACAAGGAAAAAACCGAACGCGTTCCCGGCGGCGCCGTGGTGCAGCGCCACTGCGACCAGTGCGGCGAGACGGCGATGTTCTACGAGCGCAAGGCGACGTCGGTCTTCCAGGTCTACTTCATCGACGTGGTCGACTACGGCTCGCGCACGGTGATGGCGTGTGGCGCGTGTGGGGCTCTCTACGCCACCGACGAAGTGAGCGCAGGCCTCAAGCCGAGCCTCAGCCCGGTGGAGTCCACCCTCGGAAGCATCAAGACCGCCGCCAAGGCCGCCCAGGCCCGCATTTCGTCGGAAGCCGCAAAGCTCATGGACCGCCCGCCTCCCGCGACCGCCGCGCCGTCGCCCGCCGCCGAGGACTTCGACGATCCGCTGGCCGAAGACGATCGCGCCACCGAAGCGCGCTTTCAAGAGCTCGAACGCAAGTACCGCATCGAACAGCCCTAATTCTACGAAGTGGCTGGGGCGGATCAGGGCGTGGTTACGCCAAGGCCACCGATGATCAGGTCGGTGCTCTGGCCCAACACGAACTGCGATACGTCGTCCACGTTGCCATCGGGTGTAAACTGCACCTGCCGCACCGCAGTGTTTTCGGCCACCAGCACGCGGCCCCGGAGCTTGCCCCGCTCGATGAGCATCGCCACCGCCGGTAGCTCCGGTCGGGCGAACTTGTAGGCGACCAGACCTTTGACCGCCACCGGCGCTGCCGCGTTCGACGGATCGTAGCTGAGCACCCGGAACGCGTCGGGGTCGGCGCTGGCCACGAAGAACGCGTTGTTGAACGGCGACGCGATGGCCACCGTGGGCGACTCCACCGAGAGAATGGTCTTCTTGGCCAGCGTGCCCTCGCCCATGGCCATGACCGCCACCTGGTTGCCGCCGGCGAAAGAGTTGCCGCAGGCGATGACGCCGACCTTGTCGTCGGCGCTCACCGCGATGGAGGTGGCGATGGTTTGCTCGGTGAACACCTTGCTCTTGGCTGCAACGTTCGGCGCCGCGCCGGCGAGGTCCACCACGAAGGTGTCGGCGTCTTGTTGCCCGAAAGCCGCGGCGGTACCGGTCAGCGCCCGCGAAGGCATCTTGTGCAAGAAGCCCATGTCGCCGATGCCCTCTGCCTCGGCGACCTTGCGCGCAGGCCCGAGCTTGCCGTCGCAGCCGATCGCCGCCTCGTAGATGCCGCCGCCGTTCTTCTGCACCTGGCTGTCGAGGATGAACGCCCGGTTGCCGGTGGGGTCGACGTACACCTTCTCGGCGTAGAACCCGCCGTCCTTGAAGCCCGGCTGGAGCACCGTGACCTGCCCCTCATCGGTGAGGGCGAACACGCCCACGCTGCCGTCTTCTTGGGGCACCAACCCCACGTGCCCATCGGGCGTGAAGGTGATGGTGCCGTCGAACACGTTGCCCATGGTGAATGCGGTGCCGGTACGGGCGAGGGTGCCGGCTGCGTCGAGCGTCAGCACCTCGAAGCGATTGTCCTTCTTGCCGTCGGCGGCGAAGGGGTGCGAGACCACCACGAAGCGCGGCGCGTCTTCGCCCTTGCGCGGCCGAGGACAGACGATGGGTGCGGCGGCCTCGCCGTCCGTGCCCTGCGCGGCGTCGGCAGCGCCGCCATCGGGGCCCCCGGGGGTGGGGCTCGGGGCGCCGTCGCCGTCGCCGCAGGCGAACAAGGCGCCCGCGCACGACAAGAGCAAGGGCAAGAGAGTTGCGGGCCGCGAGCTATGCATCGAGGTCTGGTATGAGACGCGGAAGGTGGCGTCAAGGGGCCGCGGGCGTCATTCGTCTGCTACGCTCAGCGCCCATGAAACGCCTGGTCGCCCTCTTCGCGCTGCTGCTTGTCGGCGCATGCGCTGCCGAGAGCGCACCCGTTCCAAAGGCTGCGCCGACCGACGCCGGCGCCGCCGCCGATGCAGGCCCCGGTGACGCAGCCCTCGCTCCCGACGTTGCACGCATCGCCGACGCCGGCCCCAACCGCGATGCCGCACCGACCGCACCGCCGGCGATTCGCTTCGTGGGTCGCTTCGATACCCGCGATCCCGCGGGTCCGCGTTGCAGCTTCTCGGGCTGCCGCATCATTGCAGACTACACGGGAACCGACGTGACCGTGCGCCTCTCGGAGACGCCCGGCATCACCGGCAGCAGCGAGCTCGACGTGGTGGTCGACGGCGTGGTGCTCCCGCAAAAGCTCTCGCCCACCGCCGGCGCTGCCGACTACGTGCTCACCAGCGGCCTTGCGGCGGGGTCGCATCAGATCGAGCTGTACCGTCGCACCGAAGCCTCCGACGGCGTGACGCAGTTTCTCGGCTTCACGTATGGCGCTGGCGGGCGCCTCCTCGGACCGCGTCCGGCACCCACCCGCCGCATCGAGATCGTGGGCGACTCCACCACCACCGGCTACGGGGTCGAGGGGGCCGGGCCCACCTGTCCGGACCCCGGCTACTCGGCCAAGTACAAGAACTTCCGCAAGGCCTTCGGGGCGCGCCTGGGCGCTCGCTTCGGCGCCGACGTGGTGGCAGTGAACTACTCCGGCAAGGGGCTCACGCAGAACCTGTATCGGCCCGATACGCTGCTCCTGCCGGCGCTGTACCAGCGCGCGCTGGCCGACGATGCCGCGAGCACCTGGGCGTTTCCCTTGGCTGCCGCGCCCGACGCGGTGTTCCTCATGGTCGGCGCCAACGACTTCACCATCGGCGTGCCGGTCGACAACGGCCCGGCGAGCTACCCGGACTTCGAGGCGGCCTACAAGGCCTTCGTCGCCGACATCCGGAGCAAGTATCCGGCGGCGCACGTGTGGTGTCTGGTCTCTCCGGGCGTGAGCGATGCGTTTCCGGTGGGGCGCAACATGCGCTCGAACATTCGAAATGCTGCGGCCGCCGCGGTGGCCGCGCGGGCCGCCGCCGGCGATCTGCGCGTGTATCTCCACGAAGTGCCGGAAGCGGACGCGAGTGACAAAACCGCCTGCGACTATCATCCCAACGCTGCGCTTCACCAGCGCATGGCCGACGCCCTCGCGCCGCTGGTCACGAGCAAGCTCGGCTGGTAGCAGCGACGCGCCGGATGTCGAAGTTCTTCCGCTTTCTGCTCATGGTCACTGCCGGTTTGCACGTGCCGTTCGCCTTCGCGTTCTTCGGTATCGCGTCTTCCCGCGTGCCCACTTCCTGGGCCTACGCCGCCACCGCGCTGGCGGTGCTTTTGGGCATGGGCCTGGCGCCAGGTCGCATTCGAGGGGGCCTCTACGACGCCCATCGCAGCCGGTGGATCACCGAGGGCCTGGACGCGCCGTACTACGTGCACTGGTGCGCGTGCGTGTTCCTGCTGGTGCCGTTCGTGGTCGTCTCTATCGGTTCGCCGATCGTCGATCTGGCGCGCGGCGAGCCGCTCTCGGTGCCGCTGCGCGCCTATGCTTCGCTCTACGTTGCGGGCCTCGGCGTCGCCTTCTACGGCGTCATGGTCCGCCGTCGCCTCTACCAGGTGGCGCGCCTCGACGTGTTCCTGGAGAACCTCCCGCCGGCCTTCGACGGCTACCGCATCGCGCACCTCTCGGACCTGCACATCGGCGCCATGACGCCCAAGGCGCGCGCGCTGCGCTGGGTGGCCGCGGCCAATCGCGAGGCCCCCGATCTGGCGGTGGTGACCGGCGACATGGTCACCAACGGCGTCGACTTCCACCAAGACATCGCCGAGACGCTGGGCGGCCTGCGGGCCAAGGACGGCGCGGTGGTGTCGATGGGCAACCACGACTACTTCGGCGAAGGTGAGCCGCTCATGTCGCTCCTGGGCGAGCGCGGCGTGCGCGTTATGCGCAACGTGGGCGAGCCCTTGCACCGCGGAGACGCCCACATATATCTCGCGGCCATCGACGACGTGTGGACCCGGCGCGCGGACATGGAAAAAGCGCTGGCGGAGCGGCCCTCGGGCGCCACCACGGTGCTGCTCGCTCACGATCCGCGGACCTTTCCCGAGGCTGCTGCGCGCGACGTGGACCTGGTGCTCTCTGGTCACACCCACGCGGGCCAAGTGGCGATGCCCTTTTTCGGGCGCCGCATCTCGTTTTCTCACCTGGCCCACGCGTTCCACGTGGGTTTTTACCGGCGCGGGCGCAGCACCCTGTACGTGCATCCAGGGCTCGGGACCACCGGGCCCCCGGTCCGTTTGGGCACCGTGCCGACGGTTGCCATCTTGACGCTTCGGCGCGGGCGGCCCAAGGAATAAGCGACCATGGCAGATCCGGAGACCTTGGAGTTTCTTCGCGCCGATACGCCGGGCATTGCCGGGCGCCTGGTGCGAAGCACCATCATCGCCACCATCGGCTCGATGACGTTGCTGGTGGGGGGCCTGTCGATCTTTCTTCACGTACCCACGTCGCTTCAGCCGTTCTTGGCGGCCGTGGGCACGGTCACGTTGCTGTACGGCCTCACCATCGCGTTCATCACCATTCCGCGCGCGCTCTTCGACGACTCGGCGCTCTCGGTGCGACGCGACGGGCTCTTCTTCGAGGTGGGCAAGGGCAAGAGCGAGCTCTTCGCGTGGGACGCGGTGGCTACGGTGGCCGCCGACGCGGGCGAGCTGGTGATCACCCTCGACACCGGCGAGGTCCGTCGCTTTCCCCGCACCTATGGCGGCAAGACGGCGGCCGAGCTCGCGAAGCTCATCGAGCACACCCGCAAGAAGGCCGCGCTCAACTTGCGCGCGTGAGGTCTCGTCACGGGCGCAGCTGCGGGTCCACCGGCGCGCGCGTGAGCCGATTCGCGAAGGTACTCAGCGTGTAAGCGCCTACGCCGACCACCACGTCGAGCGCCTGCCGCTGCTGGAAGCCCGCATCGAAGAACGTCTGGAGCTCGGCGTCGCTCACCTGGCCGCGGCACGCCACCAACTGCAAAACGAAGCGCACCAACGCGTCGAGCGCGGGGTCTCCGGCGGGCTCACCGGCGGTGAGCGCCGCCGCCAGCGTCTGGTGCCCCTGCCGCGCGAGCATGCGGCCGTGAATGGCCACGCACAGGTGGCACTCGTTGAGGCGCGCGACCGTCAGGATCACCGCTTCTTGCTGCAATGGCGTGAGCGACGAGGCGGCGAAGTGCCGAGTTCCATCTTCGAACGCAGCGAGCAGCACCGGCGACTCCGCCAGTCGACGCATGGCGACCGGAACGAAACCGAAGCCTTCCTGGGTGCGGCGGAGTGCCTCTTTCGAGCCTTCGGGGGCGGATTCCATAGTGTGATCGACGAACATGGTGGAGTCTCCTTTGGTTGTCATTGCAACTAGTTGAACGAGGGAAGCTGCCGGCGGCGTCGCGGCCGGCTCAAGAAATGTTGTCGAAGAGCCGCATGAGGGTGCGACGGGTGACCGCCAGATCGGCTTCCGGAATGCCGCGCTCGAAGTCTGCCACGAACCCTTGCACCAGCGGCATGAGCCGGGCTTCGAGGGCGCGGCCGGACCGGGTGAGCCGCACGCGGCGGGTGCGCGCATCTTGGGGGTCTGCGTGGCGGGCAACCCAGCCTTGCTTTTCCATGCCGTCGAGGATGCGGCTGATGGTGGGCTTGTCCTTGAGCGTGGTGTCGCAAAGCTCGGTCTGCGTCATGTCGCTCCGCTCCCAAAGGCGCACCAGCACCGCCCACTGCTCGGGCGTCATCGAGAGCCCGGCCTCGCGGAAGATACGGTAGGTTTGTGTTCGTAGCTGCGCTTGCACCCGCTGCACCCAGAAGGCGAGGGCGCGCTCGAGGACGATGCCGTGATCGGTGAACTGGTCGCGCATGGTGCACCCCCGTCGTAGCAGCGGCCTATATGGTTGTCAATGCAACTAATTGCGCGACCCAGTCACGGGCGCTCGTCGCCGCTCAGGGCAGGGGCTTGCCGACGGTTCGGCGCGCCTTCCCCACGGTCACGTCGGCGAGGCTGATGCGAATCTCGCCGAGCTGGGTGGCCAGCGGCTGATCGAGCACCACGTCGGCGTGGAGATCGGCGACGAACGAAGCGGGCAGGGTGCCGTCTAGGTGGCAGCGCACCGGAACGTCGCCGGTCATGGTGGTGCGAATGGTCTCGCGCATCGGCACGGTGACCCGCTGCTTGATGGGCACCTCGACGTCGGCCCGCACGCGAAAGGTCTGGTCGAGCAGGAAGGTCGCCTCCACCGGAATGGTGGCGCGGAGCGGAATGCGAAAGTCGCCCAGCTCGAGCCGGATCGAATCCCTCACGTGGACCTTTTGCTTGATGGGAATCTTCGCGCGCAAAGGGATGTTGGCCGACACCGGCACGGTGACCCCCAGGGCGGTCTTCACGTGGGTATCGAGGGGAATCACCATGTCGACGTCGATGACGTCGTCGACCATCACCTCGGTATCGATGGGAATCGTCAGCTCGCTCAGGTCGAGCTCGCGCTGGGTGAGCACCATCTCGATGGGCACGTTGGTCGACACCGAAATCGGCTCGTGAATCGACACCTCGGCGTCGATGGGCACGGTGAGCACGAAGTCGAGTGGAACCTCGATGTTCTGGTCGAGCGGTACCTCCAGCTGCCCCAGCGTCACCCGCGCTGAAACCTCGCTCTCCACGCGCACGTCGATGGTCTGCTCCATCTTCGCGCGAAAGGGGATGCGCCCGCGCATGCGCACGTCGACGTCTTCGCGCACCCGCAGGACGATCTCGAAGCGGCGCGTGAGCCAGAAGGCCAAGGCGCCCACCCCCAGCGCTACCGCGAAGGCCGACCCAACCCAGAACATCCAGGACGTCGGCCAGGCCTGCATGGCTCGGCTACTCCTGGTCCTCGCCTTCGGTGTCGTCGGGCGAGAGCCAGTCGAGGCGTGCCTGGGCGGTGTCCTTGTCGTAGATGAAGGCCGGCGCAACCGCATGCACGGTGCTGCGGATCGCCGCCGGCAAGGTCACCAGCGATGCACCGGCGCGGAGGCCCGCCAGCTCGAGCGCGCGATCGAGCAGCGTGGTGGCGCGCTCCGGGTACTCTACGAGGGGCGCGTCGTCGGGCAGCTTGCCCAGCATGCGCGCCGTCTCGAGCGCTTGCCGGAGGCCGCCCATCTTGTCGACCAGCTTGTGCTCGAGCGCCTGCTGGCCCATCCACACCCGCCCTTGGCCCACCTTGTCGACGTCGGCCTTGGAGAGCTTGCGACCCTCGGCCACCCGCGAAAGGAACACGTCGTAGAACTGCCCCACCTTGCGGTTGAGCTCTACCCGCTCCTCGTCGGTGAAGCCGCGAAACAGCGACTCCGCGTCGGCGCGGGAGTTGGTGCGGTGGGTCTCTACGTTCACGCCGATTTTCTTGAGCAGGCCGCTCATATCGGCCTTGCCGTAGAAGATGCCGATGGACCCGGTGACGGTGAGCGGCAGCGCGTAGATCTCCTTGCCTGCGGTGGCGATGTAGTACCCGCCGCTGGCGGCGACGCTGCCCATGGAGACGATGAGCGGCTTCTTCTGGGCGAGCAGGCGCAGCTCGCGCCACATGACGTCGGCGGCCATCGAAGAGCCGCCGGGGGTCTCCACGCGGAGGACCACCGCGCGCACGTCCTTGTCGTCCTTCAGCGCCTTGGCGGCTTCGGCGATGGTGTATGAGCCGCACAGCTTGGTGCCGAGCAGGGGAATGGTCGAGGAGCGGCCGTCGACCATGTCACCCTCTACGTAGAGCACGCCCACCTTTTGCCGCGGACCGAAGGTCTTCGGCGCCTGCGGCGGCGGGTCGTACTTCACGAAGGGAATCTTGCGCCCCACCATGTTCTGCGCGACCTTCTCGAGCTGATCGTCGAAGGCCGTCTCGTCGACCAGCTTGTGCTCGATGGCCTCGCTGGCGACGAACGGGCCTTTGCGGGTGGCGGCGCGGATGGCGCCTTCGTCGAGGTGCCGGTAGAGCGCCAGGTTGCGCACGAACACGGCTTCGTTCTGCGCCAGCAGGTCTTGCTGGTCGGCCTTTGCGGTGTCGCTCGGCTTCTCGTTCATGAACTGCTCGGGCGCACTCTTGTGGGCGCCGATGCGCACGAACTCCGCCTTGATGCCCAGGTTCTCTAGGAGCTTGGCCAGGTAAAAGTGCTGCGACTTCAGGCCCGAGTAGCGCAGGCCGCCGGCCGGGTTGATGACGATGCGGTCGGCGCTCGCGCACACGTACAGCGCCTTGGCGCCGGCGTCCTCGAAGCTGCACAGGGTCTTCTTGCCGCGAGCCCGCAGCACGCGGAGCGCATCGGCCAGCTCCTCGGCATGGGCGAACGACGTGGCAGGTTCGGCGCGGACCACCAAACCCACCAACGACACCGAGGGGTCTTCCGAAAGCTTCCAGAGCTGGCGCAGCAGCCGCACGTGGTTGCGCGTGCCGGGGGTCGCTTCCAGCCGAATGAACACGCCGCGATCGCGCGAGGGCACGCCGGGCGTGGTCTCGTAGCCGGAGTAGGCAATGGTGCCGAACTGGCCGAAGCCGTCGCTGGGCCCCAGGCCATTGCCCACCAGCACGCCGCCCCCACCGGTGAGCTTGCCGAGGGCGAGCTCCAGGCCAACGCTGCCGATGTACGAGCGGCGGGCGTCGTCGCCGAAGCGTGAGACCTCGATGTCGCCGCGGGCGCGGCCGAGGCCCGGAATGTCGACCCCCACGGTGGCCCGCGGCCTCGCGTCGTCGCTACCTGCGAAGTAGCGCAGCTCGACGCCAGCCTCGACCGCCTTGGTGCCCAGCGGACGAAACGCCAGCGATCCGAAGAACGCGCGATCGAGCAGCGGCAGGTTGTTGGGCGGAAGCAGCGTACTGGCCGGACTGTTGAGATCGTGCGCGCCGCCCGCCACTGCCAGGTACGGAATGGGCCGATACGTGAAGCTCGCAGAGAGCCCGACCAGCGAATTGAGGTAGGGGCTGGTGGAGTACGACCACTGCACGCTGCCGCCCACCATGAAGCGGTCCGAGAATCGGTAGCCAAGGCCCCAGGTGACCCACACCATCTGCCGGCCGTCGTAGGGAAAGCCCGGGCCCAGGGAGCCCGAGGTGGGGAGCACGTAGTCGAGGCGCAGGCCGCTGCCGAAGCCGAACCACAGCGGGGTGGCGGCCTCGAGCGAGTGACCGCAGCCGACCTTCTGGGTATCGGTGCAACGTACACCCGTCCAGCGAACCTCCCACGAGGGCTGATTGGCCAGGTTGGCGGGGTTCAGAACCAGCGAGTCGGCGCCGTCCTCGCTGGCGGCGTTCTTGCCTGGCGTGGGCAACCGGTCGGCCCGCTGGGGAAAGGGCTCCGAGGCAGACGCAGCGCCCCCTGCGAGGGAGAGCACGACGAGAGGCAACGCGGTAAAGGCCACCGAGCGAAAGCGAGACAGCATGGGGACCAAGAGTGTAACGCGATTCACCCTCGGTCGGTCAAAACCACGCGCCGCTGCACTTACGTAAGCGTGGCCATGTCGCGCAGCGTCTCCGCCTCGGCCTCGAAGTTCTTCTTCACCTCAGCCACGATCATGCGTTCGGCTACCTGGCGCACCACCGGCACGTGAAGCTCCACGTTGCCCCTGACCACGCGCCGGGTGCGGCCGAGGTCGAGCGCCACCAGCTCGTAGGTGCCTTCGGCGTGAAAATACTTTTGCCAGTCGGGCTTGATGTTCGGACGGATGGTCCAGGTCGACGAATGGCTCTTGAGGTCGTAGGTCGACCGCTGATCCCAGGCGCACATCTCCTTGGTGACGTGCGGCTTGGCGAAGCTGGGAATGGGAATGTTCGCCTGGAAGAACCAGAGTCGCGAGAGCTTCCCATCCTCGATGGCATGCTCCTTCTGCTCGGCCCGCTCCACCGTGGCGCCCATCGTGGGACGCAGACGCCCCAAGAGCTCCGGCGACAGCACGGCGAGCTCCAGTGCATCGAGGGGGATGTCGAACTCGTGAGCGATCTCGAACCGCATCGGGGAGGCTTACCCTATCACCAGACTCTGGCGTTTCGGCGCTACAATTCTCGAAGGTGGCGGGAATGCGCCACAAAAAGCGCGCGCGCCGCGGGATGGCTCCGGCGGCGCGCAGGCTACGTGGCAGATGCTCAGCGGATCAGAGAGCGACGTCGCGCATGGCGCCGAACACACCGTCGATGTTGTCGACGTAGGTGCGGGTGCCGCCCATGCACGAGTAGAAGCTATCGGTGTAGGTCTTGGTGCCCGCGCCGCTGGTGACGGCGATGGTGAGCATGGGCTTGTCGGCGCCGCAGATGTCGCCGGTCGAGAGCTTCACGGCGCCCGCGGCCTTGGTGATCTTGGCGAGCTCGCTGGTGGTGACGGTGCGCGAGCCGCTGTTGACGTGCAGCGGCTGTCCGGCGCCGCTGGCTTCGCACACTTCCCAGGAGAGCTGCTTGCTGCTCACGTCGAGCGTGTACTTCTGCTGGCCGTAGCCGCAGGTGGAGCCGGCCGGAGCGGGGGGCGCGAAGCCGCCGCCGGGGCTCTGGGCCACGAGCTTGGTCGCATCGCTGGGCCACACGTCGGTGACCGCGATGCCGCACTTGTACCCGCAGGTGTTTTGCGCGGTGCAGGTGAAGCTGCCGACGCACATCGGGTGGATGAGCGCCTGGCCGGCGCAGTCGGTGGCGGCCGTGCAGTACGAGCCCACCTTGTTGACCATGTTGGTCCATCCGCTCCAGGTCTGGCCGGCGCGGGTGAGGGTGATCTTCTGGACGCCGGTCTCGCGGCCGATGGCGAGCGAGTACTTGTAGCGACCGTGGTAGGTCGTGGTGGCGCCGCCGGGCACGGCCGCGAGCAGCGAGATGTAGTTCGCGGTCACGCTGAAGCGGCCGGCCACGCGCTGCATCGAGGGGCACGGAGCGCGCACGCAGCGGAGGCCGGTGTCGACGTCGGCGAAGAACGTGCCGTCCTGCTTGAAGACGAGGGCCATGAAGCTCGGCGAGCGGCTGCTGCTCTCGTACGTGAACGCGCCCACGACCCTCTGGGCATTGGCGTTGAGCTCATCCTGGGTGGTGTTGGCTTCCTCGGCCGCGCCTTGGTCCTCTTCGCCGACGTCCGCCGCACAACCGGGGACGATCGCCGCCGCCAACGCCAACCCGAGCCCGAGACCAATCGCCTTGAAATCCATGATGAAAATCTCCCGCCTGGTGAAGTTTTCAGTGGGAGCGTGTCCCACTCGGTAGGCTGGGTATGACACTGTGGCTCAAGCGCCGCAATCACAAAATTCCAGTCTCACGCTGCGCGCCGCCCTTTGGCGCCTGCGGCGAACGCCTGAGCTAGGACCGCTAGAAATCCCCGCGGCGGATGCGGCTCGCGAGCTGCTGGAGGGCGCGCGGCGCCGGGAGCCCGGCGTGCCGGAGCGCGTGGCAGAGGCTGATGGCGCTGGCGAAGCCGGTCCGACGGCTGACGAAGCCAGGGGTTGCGGCGGGGATCGTCAGGAGGATGCACGCGACGGTGGTGCTGAACGCACGTCGGAGCGGACGCCAGCCCCGGTAGGTGAACCCGTACTCCGCCGCTGCGCGCGTGAGCAGGCGCCGTGCGGTGCGCTCCGACAGGGTGCTTCCGGCCGCGAGGTCCACGAGTGCGGGGCGGGTTCCCGCTTGCGAGAGGGTGGACGAGAGGGCGGCCGCGAGCTCGTCGATGCGCCCTGACGCCGGCGAGGTTCGCGCGAGCAAGCGGTCCGAGGCGATGGGGATCCCTGCCGCCGCGAGGCCGTGCAGGAGGGCCTGGTGTGCCTCGGAGCCGGCTCCGCCTTCGGTGAGCGCCGTGTGAAAGGCCTCGGCTGTTTCGCGGAGCTGCGCGCCGAGCGGAAGTACCCCGAGCCGCAGCGGAGCTGGCAGGAGCTCGCTCGCGACCTGCAGGGCCACGATGCGAAACGGCCCGCGATGATGGGCACCGAGGTTTCGGAAGAGCGCGTCGCGGCTCGGGGCCAGGACCATCGCGTCGCGCGCGAGCGGATGGCGTGCTCTCGGCAAGTACAGCGCGCCTTCGAGCAAGAGGTACACGTACGTGCGGCTCGCCGGGGGCTCGGGCGGAAGAAGGCGCGCGTCGAACACGACGTCGCCGGTGACGCCCCCCGCGAGCACGCGGTGGTGGGGGCCGGTGAGAAGATGGCTGTCGATGCGGGCGCCGAGCTCGGCTACTTCGAAGCTTCGACGAACACAGAGCACCTCCGGACGGTAGCAGTCCGCAGGCGCCGTCGGCGCGGTTGGCCACTCTGAGCAATGGCTGCCGGAGAGCGCGTGGGCAACATGTCGAGACATGCCCCCTCTTGCCTGGCACGTCGTCCTCGTCGGCTCGTGCCTTTCGCTGGGGTGCGAGACCTTCGAGGCGCTGGGCGGCGGTGCGGACGCCGGGGGCGATTCGGCGTCGACCGACGCGGGCGGCGAAGGAGGCGGCTCGAGGTTCGTCTGCACCGCGCGCCCGGAGCGCACGTTTCCGTCGCTCGATGCCTGCCGCGCGGCGATGACGTCGCCGGTCGGGTGCGATGCGGTCGACGGCGGCGCCGAGACCGGCGGGCCGTGCGAGGGGCCGCGGGTTCTCTGCAGCTGCCAGGGGGGAGGCAGCGTCGAGATCTCCCTCCTGGTGCGCGACTGTGCGTGCCGTTGACCACCCTTTGGCAACAAAATGCACAACGAAAGTCGATTCGCGAAACGCGCGCCGTGCGCCGTCGTCCTATACCCGCGGAGGTCTTGGTCTATGAACGAACGGCGGACGTTTCTGAAGGTACTCGGGGGAGCGGCGGTGGCGATGGTGGTACCGGCCTGCAGCAGTGATCCCGCCAGCTCGTCGTCGTCTTCGTCGAGCTCATCCTCGGGCGGCAGCTCCTCGTCGAGCGGCGGCGTTTCGCAGCTCAAGGTCGCCGATGTGGCCGAAGGCGCGCTGGTGAACGGGCCGGGGCTCACGTTCGTGGGGCGCGACGCGGGCGGCCTCTACGCCATGTCGAGCCTTTGCACCCACCAGTCTTGCGATATGAAGGTCGACGGCGTCATCTCGGCGACCGACATTCTCTGCAACTGTCACAATTCGAGGTTCGACAAGAACGGCGCGGTGCTGAACGGCCCGGCAAGCGCGCCGCTCGTCCACTACAAGGTGGTCGTCACCGGCGGCGTCATCACCATCGACGCGACCGCCACGGTGTCTGCCGCCGACCGTACGCCGGTGTAACTGCAGCTACTTCAGCATGCCGCGATCGCGCGCCACAGCCTCGATCTCCGAGCGCCGCGCTGTGAGCTCGTCCATGTCCTTCACCGGAAGGAAGCGCGACTCCGCGCCATCGCGGGGAATGCGCAGGTATATGGCATCGAGCGCCGCGGTCATCTCTTGCAGCAGGCGCTCGAACTGGATGGCCGGGCGCCCCTCGACCTTCTTCTCCACCTCGAAGTACGTCCACACGAAGGGCGTAGTGTCGAGGGCCTCGGCGTCGACGAGGAACGTGTTGGTGTTGAAGACCGGCACCGTGGTGGCGTCGAAGCCCTCCGGCAGGCGAAACTCTTCGAGCACCTCGAGGCGCCCGTTGGTGCGCACCGGGATGCCGCCGCGATCGCCTTTGCGCTTAGGGCATACCTCGACCATGAGCTTGGCCTTGTGGTCGATGAAGGCGCCGAGCACGGCAGGGTCGATGGAGGCGCCCAGGTTGTCGAGGTTGGTGATCCACACATACTTTCCGCCCTCGGCGCGGAACCGCGCCAGATGGCCTGCGCGCCGAAGCGCGTCGGGCAGGTCGCCGTGGCCGGTCGCGTAGGGGCTCACCTCGCCGGCGCCCGTGCGAAAGAGCTGGCCCGCCGGGTCGAGCCGTACGCTCAGGTTCTGGACGAACGTTTTCACGTGCCCCGGCGCGCTGGCGAGCGCCTCGCGGATCTTCGCGTCGGTCGCATCACTCGTCATGAGAAACAAGGGGACCGGGCGAAGGGCGTGGGCGGAGGCGGCGGCGTTCTCCGCGAGCCGCAGGTCGAGGAACGTCTTGCCCGGGAGCGCCTCGACCAGCGCCTTCACCACCCCGCCCATGCGCGTGGCCATGCCTCCGGCCATGACCACGAAGGCCAGCTCGCCCCGGGCGATGGCCTCGGCGCCGATGCCGCGGAGCCGCTCGAAGGTGTCGCTCCCGCGCGGCGGCAGGTCCAAGAGCTCGTCCTCACGCGGCGCCAGGACCTGCCCTGAAACGCGGTTTCGCGTGTTGCGGCGCTGGGTTGCGTCGCCCACCAGGGTTGCAGCGAGGGAGCCCAGGCGCTCCTCGTCGAAGCCGAACGACTCGAGCTTTTCGCGCACCGAAGCAGGGAGGTTGGCCAGATCGTCACGGAGCGTCATGCGACCATACGACCACGAGTTCCGGGCCGCGGGAAGGCTATCGACTCCGCCGCTCGGCGCGTCAAGTCGCGGTGCAGCATGCGATTTCTCCGGTCCTTGGAACTTTCGGGAAGGTTGATAGACTCAATGGGCGTAGGAGAGAACACGATGCGCGGCCTCTCGGGTCTACTCATGGCGATGTTGCTGGCAGGGTGTGTGGCGACCGCCACACCACCGCCGGCTCGCGGCGTCGTGGCCAATGGTCCGCCTCCGGCACCCGTGAACGAGAATCGCCCGTCTCCGCCTGCGCCCCAGGCAACGTGGCTCTCCGGCTACTGGCACTGGAACGGCGTCGAGTACGCGTGGATTCCCGGTCACTGGGAGCAGCCGCCCGCCGGGTCTACCTGGAGCGCGCCCCGCTACTGGACGCTGCAGGGCAACTACATGTACGAACCCGGCCGTTGGCTCCGCGGCCCCGCGGCGCTCCCTCCCAGTCCCAGTCCCAGTCCCAGTCCCAGTCCCAATCCCAATGGCGGTGGCGGCGGCGCCGTCACCGCGCCGCGCCCGCGCTGAGGCGGCGGGTCCGCTCGGCGCCTGTGCTATTGTGGGTGCTCCCGTGAAGGCTGCGCGACACCTTCTGATGCTTGCTGCGCTCGGCTTGGCTTTGCTTCCGGCCAGCCGCGCACGCGCCACGTTCGCGCCGGTGCTGCACGAGCGCATCGCCGAGGACGCCGAAGAGGACACCCAGCTCGCGTTCGGCGGTCCGGGCGCCGACGCACCCGCCTCGTCCGGAACTGGGCCGGTGCGCACCCGTCCGCGCCCGCGGCCAGAGGGGCCCGCCGACCCTGCGGCCAAGCCCGACAACGCTCCCGACGCCACGTTTCATCCCGACCGCGATACGCGCCGCCCCGACGTGCTCCCGTACGAAGATCCGTTTCGCCCCTCGGTGGCTCCCTTCAAGCGGCTCACGGCGTTCGACGCGGTCGATGTATCTTACACGCTCTCGGTGGCCGACCCCAAGCCCACGCCCATACCGCTCCAGGGCCCGGCGGTCGACGGCGCTCGCGAAGATCGCTTCTCCGCCGACATTCCGCTCGATCTCTCGCCCGACAAGCCTTCGCGCATTCCCACCCCCGGGCCGTCGACCCGTATCGTCCAGGCGCGGCTGCTCCGTGCGGGCGCGGCGCTGCCGCTTCTCATCGTGCACGACAGCGCCGACAATTGGTTCGCGGTGTCGCCCACCAAGGCCAAGGCCCATCTCGTTGTCGAGCTAGCGGTCCCGAAAGATGCGTTTGGCTTCGACTTCGGCAACCCCAGCGCCCGCGATCTGCCGCGCGTCTCGGCCCTTCCGCCCAGCGTGTCCAAGGCCGCGGCCGAGGTCGCGGCGCACATCGGCACCAGTCGTTCGCTCTCGCCGCGGGAGAACGTCGCCAAGCTGGTGGCGTACTTCCGGAGCTTCGCCGACTCCGACGAGACGCCGCCCGCCGCGCGCGACATCTATCTCGATCTCGCGCTCGCGCAGAAGGGCGTGTGCCGCCATCGCTCGTTCACGTTCCTGGTGACGGCCCAAGCGCTGGGCATTCCCACCCGCATGGTCACCAACGAAGCGCATGCGTGGGTCGAGGTTCACAACGGCACCGGCTGGAAGCGCATCGACCTCGGGGGCGCCGGGCGCGGGCTCATGGAAACCCCCGAGTCGATCCACGAGCCGCCGCCAGACCCCTTCGCCTGGCCGCAAGGTGCGACCCGCGGCGAAGATCTGCTCCGGAAGGGCGCGAACGCGTCGGGAGCGCCGCCGCCCGCGGCCAGCGGAACACCCAAGCCAGGCCCGAGCAGCGAGTCGGCGGTCGACGACAAGAACGGCAAAGCTGACGACAAGAACGGCAAGGTGGCGGCCATTCTCGGTGGCTCTGCGAGCGACGCCGGTGCCGACGAACGTGCGCCTTCGGCGCTCAACCTCGACGTGGGCAAGACCACGCTGGAGCGCGGCGCCCCCATTCACGTACGGGGCGGCGTTCGCTCCGAAGGCGAGCCCTGCGCCCGGCTCCTGGTCGCCATCGTGCTTTCGGACTCCAAGTCGGGTGGCCGCGCCATCGTTCTGGGGTCGCTCGCCACCGACGAGAACGGCATCTTCGCCGGCGACGTCAGCGTGCCCTCGTCGTTTCCGGTGGGCGACTACGATCTTACCGCGCAGACCGTGGGCGACGCCCGCTGCGGCCGCGGAGCGAGCCCGTGAGCGCGGCGTTCGTTCCGTTTCTGTACGAGCTTCGGGCGCGCAAGGTGAAGGTGGGCGCCCAGGAAGCGCTCTCGCTGGCGCGGGCATTGGGCGAGGGCCTGCACGACGCCTCGCTCGATGGCTTCTACAACGTGGCGCGCGCGCTACTCGTGCATCGGGAGTCCGATCTCGATGCCTTCGACCAGGCGTTTTCTGCGCACTTTCGCGGCATCCCTGCCAAGAGCCTGGAGCTCTTGGCGGAGCTCGAGCAGTGGTTGGGAAACCCGCTCGATCAGAAGCACCTGTCGCCAGAAGAGCTGGCCGAGTTGCAGTCGCTCGACTTCGAGGAGCTGCGAAAGCTCTTCGAGGAGCGCATGAAGGAGCAAACCGAGCGGCACGACGGCGGCAATCGCTGGATTGGTACTGGCGGCACCAGCCCCTTCGGAGCCCAGGGCGCACACCCCAGCGGGCTGCGCGTGGGCAAGAGCGGCGGTGGTCGCAGCGCCATCGGCGTGGCCGATGCGCGGCGCTACCGGCCGTATCGCTCCGATCTCGTGCTCGACGTTCGACAGGTCGAAGTGGCGCTGCGCAAGCTCCGCGCCTTTCAGCGTGAGGGTCAGCTCGACGAGCTCGACCTCGACGCCACCATCGAGAAGACCGGGAAGAACGCCGGTGAGCTCGAGATCGTTCTGCGCCCCCCGCGGAAATCGAACGTACGCGTGCTCTTGCTTATGGACGTGGGCGGGTCGATGGACCCCTACGCCCACACCGTCTCGCTGCTGTTTTCGGCTTCGAAGCGCGCGTCGAACATTCGCTCGCTCAAGAGCTTCTACTTTCACAACTGCATCTACGGTCACGTGTTCGAGTCCGAGCGCCTGGCAGAGCCGGTGAAGGTGCAAGACCTGCTCGAGCAGTGTGGCCCCGAGTGGAAGCTCGTCATCGTCGGCGACGCGGCCATGCACCCGGCCGAGCTGCTGGGGGCGGGCGACTGGGAGTACTACGCCCGAGGCGGCTCGCAGGCCGAAGCGATGAACGGTCTTCGCTGGCTCACGCGCATTGCCGATCACTTCAAGAAGTCTGCGTGGCTGAACCCCGATCCGCCCAACTACTGGCGCGGCGGCACGGCCGAGCAGATCCAGAAGACCTTTCCCATGTTCCAGCTCACCCTCGACGGACTCGGCGAGGCGGTGCGGCACCTGTCGCGTGGGGATTCCACAAAGCGCTGAGCGGGGACAGCGGCATTCTGTCCGGGCCACCCAGCGGATGCGGGCAAGTTGCGGAAAGGTGTGGGCGGAGGGCGCTGGCACGCGTGGTGCTTTATCGGCGGCTGCGGAAGGGCGAGCGCGCCGTCCTTCTCCACCGTGGCACCAACGAAAGGAGCATTCGCTACGCAACGAGGAGGACTGCGTTTCCCACGCGGGCAGCTGAAGAGGCCGGGCGCAAGGAGGCGCCTGGGGGCTGCACCGGGGAGAGTGGTCGAAACTTGGCACATACCGCCGTGCCGTGTCGAGGCCTGGACAGCGCAAGGGGTGCCTTCACCGGCATGCTCGTGCGCCTACGCTCGGGGCGGACGCACCGCTGCGGTGTGTCGAGACGCATAGCGCTCGGGGACATGTGGGAGTGAGCACGACGCGTCTCGACGCGCCAGGTTGACGCCACTTCTTCCCGGCCGGCGCCGATGAAGCGCCGCCGGGAGAGCCGAAGCTGATCCCCATCAGCTTCCGCGTGCGGTACGCCGCGTCGGTTCACCAACCGACCGAGCGAGACCGCGCAAGATTCCGCCGCCGAGGCGGCCGCGAGGCCGCGGAGGGAGCGCGAAGAATCGAAATAGAAAATTTGCGAATCGCCGCCGCGAGGCTGGCGAAGCAAACCGGGGGGCCGCCGGGGCCCCGGCCCGGACGGACGCGCTGGAACAACAAGACGGACGCCCGCCCCCGCCCCCGCCCCAGCCCCAGCCCCAGCCCCGTAACCCGGAGAACAAACCTGACATTCAGCTGTCACCCGAGCCTGCGAGTGTTCGGGAGCGCGCCATTGCGCACCAACACACCGGAGAGCCATGAGCCTGACCTTCTACTTCGCCCCCAACTCCACCGCGTCGACCGTCCACTGGACCCTGGAGGAGCTGGGCATCCCCTACGAGACCGTCCGCGTCGATCTGCAGAACGAGGCCAACAAGAAGGCCCAGCTCGGATCCGTGAACCCCAACCTCCTGGTACCGACCGTGGTGCACGAAGGTGTCGCCATTTTCGAGTCGGCCGCCATTCAGATCTACCTGGGAGAGACCTTCGGCGTGGAGCGTGGCCTCTATCCGGCGCCGGGCCCCGCACGCGGTGAAGCATTGAAGTGGCTCGTATGGTGCAACGTCCACCTTGCCGAGGCCACCTCGCGCTGGCAGCGGAACACCCGCGCGCAAATTCCCGTCGAAGAGCGCTCGGCCGCGGCTGCCGCCGTCGCGCGCAAGGATATCGACAAGCGACTCGCCATCTTCGATGGGGCCCTCGCCGACAGGCCCTACGTCCTCGGGAGCAAGCCCTCGATCGTGGACTTTCATCTGGGCGCAGCGATCGGCTGGATGGCCTTCGCGGGCGTCGCGATGGAGCCGTTTCCCCACGTGCGTGCGTGGCTAGAGCGCCTCCAGTCGCGCCCCGCCTTCGCCAAATTACGCAGCGCGTAAGACGCTCCCGTTCGTGCATTGGCCGCATCCCGGGCGTTCCGTTTCCGTGCGCTTTTTGCCACCGTTCCCGCGGCAGTGATTACGGTGCTCCGGGATGCTGATCCACGAACGTTGCTCCAACTGCGGCGCGCAGCTCGCCGCGTCGCGACCTTCCGGCATGGTCCACTGCGACTTCTGCGACGCCAACTTTCGGCAGCGCGCCACCTCCATGGGAGCCGCGGCTCCAGGCCCGTTCGGCCAGCCCTTTGGGCAACCTCCGCCCGGGGCGTATCCGTACGGACCGCCTCCCATCGTCACGCCGTTCATGCCGGTGGCTCCCACCACCTACCCCTCGTCGAACGTGGGCCTCCAGTTCGCGGTGGTGGGCGGCATCATCGCCCTGTCCATGGTGGGCGGTTTGGCATCCGTGCTCATGCGCGCGCGAACCGCGGTGCCCCCTCGACCCGCGGTGGCGCGCCCGGTGGTTCCGCCCGTGGCGGAGCCCGACCCGACACCGAAGCCCAAGCTCGCCGTCGACAGCCTTCACGACACCGACCTCTCGTGGATGCAAGAGACGCCGCTCGACGCCCCCGATTTCGCCGGGAGCGCTAGCGACTTCGACGTCGTCGCGAACATCGGCTGGGCAACCGACGTCGGCAAGGCGTGGTGGCCCGACGCCCAGCTGGTCGGCGTCGACGTCGATCCCACGTTTCGCGATGGAACCGTGGAGCTCGGTGCGCCCGGCGGCAGCCTGACCTACTCGTTCGGCTCGAAGAACTGCGTCACCGCTGCCAAGAAACGCGCCGAAACCACCACGAACCCGCCGCGGAATTCGTGCAACCTGCTGCTGCACGTACTCGGTGACGGCAAGGTCACCGTGTCGCTCGCGCTCATCGCCAGCTCGGGTCGGGCCATCCCCACGCCCAAGTGCTCGCTCAAGCAAGTGTTCGCCCACCTCGACCAGAAGAAGAAGCTCCCCACGCGGCCTACCTACCGGGCGCGCCTCGAGTCCGACGTGTTCGGCCACACCTGGCGCATCTCCGCGGGCCATGGCTCGGGCGCCATGGACGCGTCCCCGGAGCTCGCGCCGTCGTTCTGCGGCAAGTAACGCGAGCTCAGAGTCGGACTTCGACGAACACGCCGCGGCGGAGCTCCTGGAGCCAGGCCTTGCGCTGCCGCTCCATGGCGCCTGCCATGGCCCGCTGGAGCATGGGCTCCTTCACTTCTTCGAAGGTCGGCAGCTTGGCCCGCGAGGCCAGCTGCACCACCAGGATGACCTCGTTGCCGAAGTGAATCGGCTCCGACGTTTGCCCCGGTTGTAGCGCGCGAACCACGCTCTGCAGCTGCGGCACCAGGTTGGTGACGGGCTGCGCGCCGGGCGAACCGCAGCGGGGCCGCGAGTCGATGTCGTCTGAGTAGGACTTCACCAGCTCGCAGTAGTCCTCTCCCTTGCGCGCCCGGCTCACGATGTCGTCGGCCAGGGTCTCGCGGGCCGCGGTTTGCACCGCATTGGAGCCCGGGAGGATGCGGAGCGCGATGATGCGAACGTCGACCAGGGCCTCGGAGCCGAGCTCCTTGAGCCACGCCGCGTAGGCCGCGCGCGCGTCCTCGTCTTCCACGCGAACGCGGCCCCGAACGCGAAGCTGCATGAGCTTGCCTTCCAGTAGCTGGCGCCGGATCTCGTCGCGGTAGTCTTGCTCGTTGAGACCCTTGCGGCGTGCTTCGTTCACCAGCTCACGAACGCTGATCTTCGCTTGCTCTGCGACGTTGGAAAGGGCCCGGTCGATCTCCTCGGAGGTGACCTTGATGTTGGCCTTCTCGGCCGCCTGCTCTTCGAGCCGCTCGTCGATCATGCGCTGAAGGAGCTCCTTCATCATGGTCGACTCGGCCGCGTTACGCTGCGCCTCGTTCTGCGAGCTCACGGCGATCTGCACGGCGAACGGACGCGCCCGATTCTTGAGCTCCGACAGCAGCAGCGGCCGCTCGCCCACCACCGCGACGATGCGCTCCACGGTGGATGCTCGCGCCGGCGTTGCGTCGGCACAGACGCCGACGGCGAGCGCGGCGCCCAGGAGCAAAGGCAAGAAACGAAAGCCTGCGGCCATCCCCTGGGAATACCACAAAAAGCGAAGCGGCCGCGAACAATGCCCGCGGCCGCACTCGAGTAAAGACGGTTCGAAAGCGGCTTAGCGCTTCGAGTACTGGAAGCGCTTGCGGGCGCCCGGCTGACCGTACTTCTTGCGTTCCTTCTTGCGCGCGTCGCGGGTGAGGAAGCCCGCGCGCTTGAGCACGGTGCGACGCTCGGGGTCTGCAAGGCAGAGGGCGCGCGAGATGCCGTGGCGCATTGCCTCGGCCTGCGCCGACTTGCCGCCGCCGATGACGGTTGCCCAAACGTCGAACTGCTCGAGAGCCTCGACGAGCTCGAGCGACTGACGCGCGATCATCTGCGAGGTCTGACGCTCGAAGTAGGTGTTCGCGTCGAGACCGTTGACGGTCATCGCGCCGGTGCCGGGCTTGAGCCACACGCGGGCAATGGCGGTCTTGCGCTTACCAGTGGAGTAGGTGCGAGTATCTGCGGCCATCGTGGTGAATCCTTATTTGATCGCGAGCGGCTGGGGTTTCTGGGCAGCGTGCGGGTGGTCCGCGTCCGCGTAGACCTTGAGCTTCGTGAACATCTCACGGCCCAGGACGTTCTTCGGCAGCATGCCCTTGACGGCCTTCTCCATGGGGAAGGTAGGCTTGCGTTCCAGGAGCAGACGGTACGCTTCCGCTCGGAAGCCACCGGGGATGCCCGAGTGCCGGTAGTAGAATTTCTTGTCGAGCTTGTTGCCCGTGAGCTTCACCTTGCCCGCGTTGACCACGATGACGAAGTCACCGGTGTCGACGTGGGGGGTGTACGTGGGCTTGTGCTTGCCACGGAGAATGCGCGCAATTTCGGACGCGATGCGGCCGAGCGGCTTGTCCGTCGCGTCGACGACCCACCATGCCCGAGAGGCAGCGGCGTCTTCTTTCGTCGCCGAATACGATCGGTGCGACGAGGTTTTTTCGATCTTTTCGCCGGTTTCGGCGGTCTGCTTCGATTCCGTGGCCATGGGGGCGCGCCCTTCAAATCCGAAAAATGTGGGATTCCGCGCGGATCACCGCGAGGGGCGGTGTTCTTACGCGGCCGATTCCCTCGTGTCAAGAGTCGCTGGGATCGGCCTCCGCCGGTTTCTCGCGGGCCCCTGAACAGGGTGATAGCATTTGTGGCATGCGCGTAGAGCTCCGCCGTTGCACCTTCCTCGTCGGCGCCGGCGTGGTGGCATTCTTTGTGGGCTGTAGCGACCCCCAGCGGCTCCCCTACGCCAGCCTCTCGTCCGGTGGAGCCGGCGTTGGCGGCGGAGGTGGGAGCTCCGGCGGGGGCCCTTCCGACGCGGGGAGCGACGGGTCGCAGGACGGCGCTTCGGAGGCCTCGGCGGGGGATGCCGGGCCGCGCGACACTGGCACCGACGCCGCAGCCGTCGACAGCGGCGCCGACGCCTCCGATGGCGCCCGCGACTGAGACGGCGGCTACGTCAGATTTTTGCCTACATTGTGCGATGGCGATACGCCAGAGCCATGACGACCCGCTCACTCCGCCCGATCGCGGCCTCCGTTGCTCCGACTCTCTTCGTCATCTTGGCTGCCTGCGGCAACAGCAGCCCGGCGCCCTCGGGCGGCGACGGCGGCGCGCCGCCACCCTCCGGCGCAGCGCCCAGCACCGCGGGCGCCTCACAAGCCTCGGTGCAGGCTGCGGTGCCCGCCGCGCCGGCGCCGGCGGCGGTCGCCGAGCCGGAGTCCTGCCCCTCCGGCATGGTGCTCGTCGACGGCGACTACTGCACCGAGGTCGAGCAGCGCTGCAAGGCCGGCAAGAGCTGGTACGCCAAGTGGAACGACAAGACCATCTGCCTCGAGTTCGAGGCGCCTGCGGCGTGCGTCGGCAAGAAAGAGCATCGCCGCTACTGCATGGACAAGTTCGAGTACCCGAACCGCGAGGGCACGCGGCCCACGGTGATGAACGACTTCCCGCAGGCCCAGCGGCTGTGCGCCGATCAGGGCAAGCGCATGTGCACCGAGACCGAGTGGACCATGGCCTGCGAGGGGCCGGAGTACAAGCCGTACCCCTACGGCTACGCGCGTGATCCCGAGATCTGCAAAGGCGATCAGCAGGGCGTGGAGCCGGAGCCGGAAGGGCACACCGCCGCCGGCGATCCCTTCTACAAGTTCGCTTCGAAGAACAAAGAGATCCGCGCCGCCGAGCTGGAGCGCCTGTGGCAAGGCGTGCCTTCGGGATCGCAGCCCAAGTGCGTGAGCGACTACGGCGTTTACGACATGCCCGGCAACGCGGACGAGCTGGCCTCGGCCGAGTCAAAGGACAGCAAGTACGACAACGTGACCACCGGCGGCCCCTGGCGCTACGGCGTACGCAACCAGTGCCGCCCCAAGATCTACACGCACAACGAAGGCTTCGCGTACTACTACCTGAGCTTCCGCTGCTGCGCCGAGGCCGATGGCAAGCCCACCGACCCGCGCTCGCCCAAGCAGATTCACCGGAAGGAACGCTGGAACGGCGGTCAGGCGCCGGTGCGCGACTCGTGGGACGGCAACCCCATGCCCGACCCGGTGGACTGAAGTTAGATATCGAGCGAGCCGGTGGCGCCTTGGTCCCAGTAGGTGACGTGGGGGCCGTGCCGCTTCACGAAACGCACGCCGCCGTCTTGCGACACCACGATGCCGAGCAGCTCCGGATAGCGCGCCGCCATGCGGTACATGGACCGATGCCGGGTGCCGACGCCGTCGGCTCGTTCGATGTCGATGTGCGTGCCTTCGAGATCCGTGGCCCTTGCGACGTGGGAGATCTCCGGTAGCTCGCCGGCCAGCTCGGCGCCGAAGCCGAGGATCTCGAAGCGCGTGGTGAGCACCACCGCGCCGTCGACGTCGGCCAGGCCGGCGATGAGATGCGAGAGCTCGAAGATGGCTTCGTCGACGTTGGCGATGCTCTCGTCGCGGGTGCGGTTGTAGGTGTCCCACCCTACGGTGTCGTTGCGCCGCACCGGGTCGCCCTGCGCGGCCAGCGCGCGCATGGCCGAGAGCATGAGGCTGCGAAAGCGGCGCCGCGGCTCGGCGTCGACGAAGCGCACTTTCATTTTCACGTGCGGGCCCGACGCGATTTCGTCGGCGTCGTTCGCCGGCAAGAAGAGCAGTGTGCCGCCATGCCGCGCGACGCGAATGGTGGCCACGATGCGCCGCACGAAGTGCTGGCCGATCATCCGGATGATTTCCGGGTCGACCTGCGACCACGACTCTTCGTGCTCCTTGGCGTGAAGGGCTGCCACCTCGCTGCGCACAGCCGAGAACATTCCGGGCAGCCATTGCGACGCGAAGATGTCTTGGGTTTTCTGCGAGATGCGCCCGCCCGCCAGCTGCGCGAACGTCTTTCCACCGTAGCCGACGGTGAGGCGACCCGGGCCGGCCACCGCCACGGTGAGGACCGCCGGCGCCTCCGGCGTGAGGCCGCGCCCGCCCTGAATGGCGCGCAGCCAGGCTGGACCGGAGTGAAGAATGCCCCAGGCTTCGAGGCGACCCTCGCGCCGACCTACGCCGATGAGGCTGCGCTGGAATTTGGCGGCCTGCGAGAGCCTGCGGAGCTCGTCGGCGGTGAAGGGGCGCCCCTCGGCGAAGAGCAGCCGGTGCAGCTTCATGGGCGGACCACCGTCGTCGGTGAAGCGCCCGCGCGGCGCGAACACCAGCCGAAACGTGGTGGGCCGCTCCTCTTCGCGCAGGAGGCTCGCCTGATAGGCCACCGAGAGGAGCTCGCTCAAGACGTCCAGGTCCGGGAGCATGTCGCCGTCTTCGGCGATCAGGCGGTCATAGACGAGGCGGGCCAGGTCCTCCGGGTACGCATGCACCATAGGCCCACCAGTCTACGCTGCGCGAAGCGCGAAACGGATCAGTTCTGTTTGCGGAAGGTGACCGGCACCGTCAGCGTCGAGCTGCCTCCCAGGGGCGCCTCGAACTGCGCGTTCCGCACCGCGTTGGCGACGCACGCGCCGACGCTTGCCGAAAGACCGCTGTTGCTCGACACGCTCGCGCTCTCGACCGTGCCGTTGGCGGCGATCTTGGCGGAGATGACCAGCTTGCCCTCCTGGTTCGGATCGACGTCGATGCCCTTCTGGTAGCAGCTGCGAAAGCGGCCGCGGAGTCCTGCGATGACCGCGTCGGCGCCGTTCACCGGCACCGTGGGCTGCACCGGGCCGCTCTGCGCATCGAGCTTGGGTCCGCTGGTGGGGCGCTGGGTGCCGGCGGTCGCCGGGCCATTCTCGTGGGTGTCGCCCACCACGGTTTGGAGGCTGGAGGGGCCGCGGCCCAAGGGTCCGCCGCTTTTGCCGATACGGAGGTCGGTGGGACCCCCCACCGTCGAGGTGCTGCGGGCGGCGTCGTCGAGGTTCACCGCCGGCACCTCCGAGCGCCGAAGCGCCGCGTCGGTGGCCGAGGTGCCGTTGGCGGCCATGAGAATGCCCATGCCCATGCGGTCGGCCTCGGCAGCCATGGAGGCCGCGCGCGCATCGCTCACCGAACCCGAGCGCGGGCTTCGCGGCGTGCTGGGCGTTGTGCTGGGTCGGCTGCTCACCGGCGTCTTTGGCTCGCTTGCCTGCACGGGCGTTGGCCGTGGGGTCGACGATTCGGTATCTGCGACCTCGATGGGCGCCGCCGGAATGCTCTTCATGATGTCTACCAGCGAAGCCACCGAGCCTTCGGCCACCGGGGGATCCATCCAGTCGGAGTACATGCTCCCGACGAAGCCGAAGTGGAGCAAGAAGCTCATGGCCACCAGCACCGTCAGCGGCCAGTCGATGCGCGCCTCGAGACCGCCCCGCACCGAGAGCGGAAGCTGAGGTTTTTGCCGGGGCGGCGGCGGCTCTACGAATTGGAAGAGCAGTGTGGTCGTGCCCATGACCAGCTTGCCGCGGGCGGTCTCGCCGAGCGCCACCGACGCACCGGGTCCGAGGTCTTCGAGGCCGGTCTCGAGCGCGACCCGGCCCTTCATTCCGGCGCCTACCATGAAGGTGTATCCTGCATGCGTGTGCTGGAGCACCCGCACCGAGCCGAGCAGGCCTGCGACCACCACGGTGCAGCCTTCGTCGCCTCCCACCGTCACGTCGCCGTGTTCCTTGAGCACGCGCTCTTCCACCACCCGACCCGCCTGCACCACGCCGATGCGCAGGACGCGCGCGGCCGTGCTGGTCTTCATCGCACGCATGACCGCCGTCATGCGTCCCGGACGAAGATCTCCCCCCGCGTCGCCTCGAACCCGAGACGACCCCTGAACCCTGGGCTCCGACATGACCAACTTTCTTTCCGGGGCGCAGCTCGACCCCCACCGAGCGGACAGCGACGCTTCGAGAAAGTTCCCATGCACGGGTGCAGGCTCGACCTGGCGCACGCGCCGCTCGTACCGCGACCGAAAGTCGGGTACTTCATGGTGGTGAGCGATCGACGCGAACGGGAGGGGCTCGGCGACATCGCACGCGACGCCATTCGCTACGTGTGGGTCATGCTCGGCATCACCGCCTTTCTTTGGGTGGCCCATGCGGTGAACGCCTGGGGCTTCGGTGGGGCACTCTCGAACTACGGCATTCGTCCACGCGAGCCGGCGGGGCTGTGGGGCATTCTCGCGGCGCCGTTCCTTCATGGCGACATCAACCACCTGCTGGCCAACACCACGGCCCTGGTGCCGCTGGGGCTCATCGTGCTGTTCCGAGGCGGCAAAGACTTCGTGGTGGTTTCGCTGGTCGGTATCGTCTTCGGCGGCCTTGGCACCTGGGCATCGGGCGGCGATCACTCGGTGCACATCGGCGCCAGCGGCGTCATCTTCGCGTACTTCGGCTACGGGCTCCTGCGCGGCATCTTCGACCGAAGCATTCTCTCGGTGATGGGCTCGCTCATCGTCGGCATCGGGTTCGGCGGCATGATCTTCGGCGTGCTGCCCGGCGAGCGCGGCATCTCGTGGGAAGGGCATCTCTTCGGGTTCGTCTCGGGCGCGCTCACCGCCTGGGGCTTCGCCGCTGCGGCCCGCCGCAAGTCGGCACGAGCCGGCAAACAGCTTCGCGTCTAAAGCGCGCCCGAAAGCCCGGCGGCCGCCCGCGCCTTGCCCTATCGTGGCGTGCATGCGCAGAGTGGTGATTCATCGGGCAGGCGGGTACGAGCAGCTGCGCATCGAAGCCTTCGGCGCGCGGCCACCTCGCGCGGGCGAAGTACGCGTGCAGACCGCAGCCGTCGGCGTGAACTATGCAGACTGCATCGTTCGCATGGGCCTCTACGAGTCGGCCAAGGAGTACGTGGGCTGGCCCATCACCCCGGGGTTCGAATTTGCCGGTCACGTCGAGGCGGTGGGGCCGGGCGTCACCGCGGTGCGCGAGGGCGATCCGGTGTTCGGCGTGACGCGCTTCGACGGCTACGCCACGCACGTGACGGCGCCCGTGTCGCAGGTGTTCTCGCTGCCGAACGCGCTCACGATGATCCAAGCGGCGGGCTTTCCCTCGGTGTTCCTCACCGCCTACTTCGCGCTCTTCGAGCTGTGCCGTCCGCGCGCCGGGCAACGCATCATGGTGCACGCCGCCGCCGGGGGCGTGGGCAGCGCCGCGCTGCAGCTCGCGAAGATTCTCGACCTCGAGAGCGTCGGGGTGGTGGGCAAGAGCAACAAGGTCGAGACCGCGCTGGCGATGGGCGCCCGTCACGTCATCGACAAGAGCCGGGGCGATCTCTGGGCCGAGGCCGAACGCATCGCCCCCAACGGTTACCATGTCATCCTCGACGCCAACGGGGTTGCCACCTTGAAGGAGAGCTACGAGCACCTGGCATCGCCGGGCAAGCTCGTCGTTTACGGCTTTCACTCCATGATGCCCCGCGAGGGCGGCAAGCCCAACTACCCCAAGCTGGCGGTCGACTGGCTCCGTACGCCGCGCTTCGATCCCTTTGAGCTCACCAACAAGAACCGCAGCGTGCTCGCCTTCAACCTCAGCTATCTCTTCGAAGAGGCTGGCGTGCTCGAGGACGCCATGCGGGCGCTTCTCGGCTGGCTCTCTGAAGGTAAGCTCACCGCGCCGCCGGTGCGTACGTATCCGCTCGACGAAGTGGCCGATGCGCACCGGGCTCTGGAGTCCGGCACCACGGTTGGCAAGCTCGTGCTGCTGCCGTGACTACTTGACCGGCTCGAGCTTCTTCTCGCCGTAGCGGGCCTTGAGGTAGCTGCGCAGCGTGAAGGCCTCGGGGCCGTAGTGGTCGACGGTGCCGTCGGGCCAGCGAATGTCCACGGACGCGGTGTTCTTGGCCTCTTTGCAGGCGCCCAAATCGCCGAGGCCGAAGAGCAGCGTGCTGCCGTCGATGGAGTCGTAGGTGCCGCGGCTCGACTTCTTCTCGCGCACCACCACGCGGTCGCCGATGCGCACTGTGACCTTGGTGCCGAAGGCGTCGGTGTGGACCTTCTTGCCGTCGCCGCGCACTTGCAGCGCGAGCCAGGTGTTCTTCTGGCCCAGCGTGTTCTCGAACATCATGTTGGCGCGGCCGCCGCTGATATCGCGGGCGCCGAAAAGTAGATCGGCGTCGCCGTCGTGATCGATGTCCGACCAGGCGAGGTTCTGGCCGGCCTTGCCGCGGGTGGCGCCGGCGCCGGTGTCGTTGACGCCGGAAGCAAGGCCTACGCTCTGGAACTGTCCGCCTTCGCCCTGACGAAAGAGACCAAAGTACCCTTTCTGTTCGATGTTGCTGAAGTTGCTCTCGTATTTGTCGGTACGCGTGATGGCGAGGTCGGCCCGGCCATCGTTGTCGTAGTCCACGATGGCGGCGTCGACGTCGCCCTCGTTGAAGGGCAAGCCGCGGTCGAGAAACTGATTCTCGAAGGCGAAGCCGCCGGCCGCTCCCTTGTTCACCAGGAGCTGGCTGGGGTCGCTCCACAGGCGGCTGTTGTCGGACCCGTCGGCATGGCTGATGGTAGCGAGCCACACGTCGGGCAGCCCGTCGCCGGTGATGTCCGCGCAGTCGATTCCGAAGCCGTTGCTGCCGACGATCTTGTCCGGGGTCACGTTCTCGGCGTTGCGGCCCTTGCCGGTCTGCGCGTTGTAGTAGTTGCCGGTAGCGAGCGCGTGAAAGCCGCGGTCTTGGGCGACGTTCACAAAGTGCCCCTGGCCGTCGTTCTCCCACAGGTGGTTCCACCCGTTCTTGATGCTCACGCCATACGTGGCCACGAGAACGTCGAGATCTCCGTCGTCGTCGTAGTCGCAGGCCACCAAGCCGTTCACTGGCTGCGCCGGCGCGCCCGGCAGCTGGTCCTTGCTCACATCGCGGAACGTGCCGTCGCCGTTGCCGAGCAGCAGCGAGCTCCTCACCGCGAAGCTGGTCTGGCCGTTGCCCAGGAAGAGATCCACTTTGCCGTCACCATCGAAGTCGGCAAATACCGCGTTGGCGGTGTACTTGATGCCCTCGACCCCGCTTCCGGCTCGCGGCGTGAAGTGCCCCTGACCATCGTTCAAGAGCAGAACGTTGGTCTGCCCGGCGAGGTCGATGTCGAGCCCGGCGAAGCAATCCTCGTCGCCGTCGTTGTCGACGTCTGCGAAGGCAAAGAAGCCGGCTTGCACGCCCCGTAGTCCGCTCGCATCGGAGATGTCTTCAAAGGTGCCGTCGTGGTTGTTGCGAAAAACCAGGTTCTCGTAGGGAATGCCTGCCATGGGGTTGGGGAAGAGCGAGTGCATCACCGCGTCGTCCCAACCGTCGCCGTCGATGTCGACCATCGCCAAGCGGCTATGGTCGTTGATGGGAATGGGCTTCTCCGGGGCCGCCACGAAGTTCCCCTTCTGGATGCCCGCCTTCTCCGACACGTCGCGGAAGAAGTCCTTGTCGGCACTGGTGAAGGCGGCCTCGCTGCACGCCGTTCCCGGGGGCGCCGCGTCGGGCTTTGGTGCCGGTTCAGCGTTTTGGCTGCTGCACGCGACCGCCACCAACGCCGTGAGCGCGAGCGCGTTGGCCCCGCGGTAGCCTGAAAAGTGCCGGCGCTTGGAAAATTGCATTCCGTGCCATATACCTCGGTTTGGCCGAGGTGCAAGGCGCTACGGTTCGCAGTAGCCGACGGCGGGGACCCCGAACTTGTTGCACTTTGGTGCTTCTGCCGGACACTCCGTGGAGCTGTCGCACTTCTTGCAGCTCGTGGCGCCGGTGGCCTGGAGGTCGAAGTAGCAGTTGCACGAAACCGCGGGCGCAGCGCGCTTGGTGTCGCCGCCGTCGCCGGTGCGGGTGACGTGCATGGCGCACTGGGGCACCACGCTGCTCTTGGCGTAGAGTGTGAAGAGATCGCTGCGCTCGAGAGGGCGGCTGCCGCCGATGTACTCGGCGATGTTCTGCGCGAGCGGCTTGATGGGGAGCCCCTGGCCGTTCACGCGCAAGAGAATGTGGAGAGGGCCCCAGATGGCGTAGCGACCGTCGCGCACGTTCGCCTTGTCGAGAGCGGTGGGGGAGGAATCAGGGAAGAAGCCACACGACTGGCCGAAGTCTTGATACGCGAGCACGCGCAGGCGATCACGACTTTGATCCGCGAGGTCCGCGGCCAGGATTCCAATGGCACGCTTCGCGGTGGCCGAGTCGGCGTCGGCTGCGAGTAGCGCGTTGCGGACGTCGATGCTGGAGGCGTTGACCCTTCCGAACCAGCGATCCGGTGGCACCCCGATGACGGCGGCGATCATCGCCTGGGTTCCCGAGGCTGCGTTGCGCTGGAACATGAGATTGGGATCGTTCCAGGGCTCCACGCGAGAGTCGGCGCCGAAGCCGAAGATGCTGTAGGCAGCTTCACCGCTCAGGCTCTTCTCGACCGCGGTCCGCGGCGTGACGAACACCATGGTCTGCACCGGACCGAAGCGATCGCGAATGTCGGTGGGAAGCCCTTGCGGCAGGCTGCGGCAGGTCTCGGCGAAGACGTCGGAGAAGCCAAGGTCTGCGGGCGTGCCGGCTGCATCCAGCGAGCACTTGATCTGGGCGCTGGGTTGCGATGGGTCGGGCGCGGCCGGGTCCCATCGTATGGCGGTGCCGCGCATGGCCGCTGTGGTCGGGTCGAGAATGGCGTCGACGCCGGCGCACGAGTTGGCCGACTGGTAGACGACGGTGGTTGGAGGACTGGAGCCGGCGAGCGTGGCGGCGATGCGCGAGAGGAAAGGCACCACCGCGCTCGAACCCGTTGCATACACCACGTTCGGTTGCGCCGAGCAGGGCGGGTCGGCGCCGGCGTCGCCCACTGGCGTGACTCCTGCGTCGTTGGCGGGAGAAGACGGGAGCGGTCGCAGCTTGCCGCCCTCGAGTGGCACCCGCGCGATGTCGAAGGGCTCGCAGGCGTTGCCGGTGCAGCTGTTGAGGATCTGCGCCTTCGACGTGGGGTCGCAGGCGTAGCAGCCCTTGCCCCCGTTGCCGCTGGGGTTGTTGCAGTCGGCGCCGCTGTCTTGTCCGCCCCCACCTACGCCGCCATCGGTGCTGCCGATACGGTAGTCCGATGCTCCGAGCACCAAGCTGCACGCGGCACCGGATCCGGCAACCAAGGCCGCGAGTAGGAGAATGTGATGACGGTTCACGTGCCAACAGTATACTCCCGCCGCAGGTCGGGTGGCCAGCAGCGGCCGCCGGCGCCACGCCGGTTTTGCCTACTTGTTGCGCACGGTGGGCGACCGGGCTCGTGGACGCTTGCGTGCGGGTATGGCACCATCGCGGTCTACCGATGCACGATTCGCGGACAATCCGGCGCATGCTGCTCGCAACCGGCAGCGGCCTCCTTCTCTCGTGCGCGTGCATCGGCTACGCGGGCTCCGCGCGCGCGGAGGCAAGCGCGACGGACGTCGCCGCCGCACGCTCGTTGGGACAAGAGGGCATCGCCCTCGCCAATCAGGGAAAGTGCAAAGAGGCCATCGAGCTCTTTGAGCGAGCCGAGAAGATTCTCCACGCGCCCACGCACCTGTTTCGCCTGGCCGAGTGCATGGTCAAGATGGGCCGCTTGGTCGAAGGCACCGAGGTGCTCAACCGGCTCGTCCGCGAGACGCTCGCCGCCAACGCGCCGGCCGCGTTCAAGTCGGCCCAGGAGCGGGGCCAGGCGCTCCTTGCCCGCACCCAGCCGCGCCTCGCGAAGTTGCGCATCAACGTTGCAGGCCCCGGAAGAGACGTGGCGCTGACCGTCACCATCGACGGCCGGTCCGTCTCCTCCGCGACCATCGGCGTGAGCCAACCCGCGGATCCGGGAGAGCGAACGGTTGAGGTGTCGGCGCCCGGCTTCTTGCCCAAGTCTGCCAAGGTCACGCTCACCGAGGCCGGCGCGGGAGAGGTCTCGTTGAGCCTCGAGCCCGACCCCAACGCCGAGAAGGTGCCCGCGGTCGCGGCCACGCCTGCCGTGTCCGATGCGCCGGTCAAGCCGCCGCCGCCGCCCGAGGCGACCACCGCGGTTCGTTGGCCCGGCTATCTGGCCCTCGGCGTGGGGGCTGTGGGCCTCGGCGCGGGTGCGGTATTCGGTCTCGTGGCCATGAGCAAACGCTCCGATCTCGACCAGGACTGCCGCGAGAAGGTGTGCCCGGTCGGTACGGAATCGCGCCTCTCCTCGTTTCGGACTTCGGCCGACGTCTCCACGGTGTTCTTCGTCGTGGGCGGCGTCGCTGCGGTGGCCGGGGTCACGCTGCTGATCTTCGCGCCCCAGCGACGCACCACCGTGGGCTTGTCGCTGGGGCCTCGCAGCGCGAGCGTGCAGGGGACGTTTTGAGCGACCCGCATCCCTCCGGAGCCTCTCCCGCGGTGGCCGCGGCGGGGAAGTACCGCCGCATCCTGGTGCTCGGCCGCGGAGGCATGGCCACCGTGTACCTGGCGTCGCTTCGATCGCACCAGGGGTTCACCAAGCTCGTCGTCATCAAAGATCTCCGCCCCGAGCTCTCGGAGTCCCGCACATTCCAGGAAATGTTCGCCGAGGAAGGGCGCATCGCCGCGCGCTTGTCGCACCCGAACGTGGTGCAGACCTTCGAGGTGCACGCCGAGGACGACCATTCCATGTCGCTCGTCATGGAGTACCTCGAAGGGCAGTCGCTCGCCGCCGTGCAGAAGAAGCTCGGCGCGAGGTTTCCGCTCGCGGCGCACCTGCGCGTTCTCACAGAGGTGCTCGAGGGCTTGCACTACGCGCACCAGCTCAAAGACTTCGACGGTCGCCCCTTCGATCTGGTGCATCGCGACGTGAGCCCCCAGAACGTTTTTGTCACCTACGACGGCGAGGTCAAGGTCCTCGACTTCGGCATCGCGAAGGCCGCCACCTCCGAAGTGGTGACCGAGGCCGGCGACCTTAAGGGAAAGCTTCCCTACATGTCGCCGGAGCAAGCCATGGGGCATCCGGTCGATCGGCGCACCGACGTGTTTGCCGTGGGCGTCATGCTTTGGGAGGCACTCGCTGGCCGGCGCATGTGGCATGGGCAGGGCAACGCAACAATCCTCCTCCATCTCGCCAACGGCTACGTTCCTCCGCTCTCGCTCCCCACCGATGCGAGCCCCGAGCTCGCCGCCATCGTGGCATGTGCGCTCGCCCCCAATGCCGACCAGCGCTTTCCCGACTGCCGCGCCTTTCGCGAGGCGCTCGAGCCCTTTGCGAAAGGTCTGGAGCGTCGCGACCTGGGCTCCATGCTCGCGGAGGCGTTCGCGATTCAGCGCCGCGACGTGACGAGCCAAATCGAAACGCAGCTGCGCTTGGCGGAGGCGAGCCGCACCGGTGAGTACAGCCCAATGCGCCTCGTTTCGGGCAACGAGTCCTCTGCCAGTGGCCTGCGCTCGCGCGGCGGGACGGGCTCACAGCCGATGCAGACGCATCCGGCGAGCAACTCTGGCGTGCTGAGCACCGCGGTGCCGGTGGTCGCGCCGGCGCCCTCCGGATACTCCGCGGTGCTGGGCGTTGCCATTGTGGGGCTCGTGGTCCTTCTGGGAGGGGGCGCGCTCATGGCCCAGCGGCTCTGGTCTGCGAAGGTGGAAGTGCCGCCAGCGGAAGCCGGCGCCCAGGCGGTTACCCCAAGAGCAGAGGGCCCGACCGCAGCTCCCGGTGTGAGCGCGCCGAGCTCTGCGCCCTCGGTCATGGCCAACCAAGACCGTGACGCCTCGGCTCCGGGTCGACCCCCTTTCCGGGGGCATGCGCCCCCCGGAAGCGCTGCCCCCCACGGAACCGCAAAACCAGGCGGCAACCCCGACAACGATCTCGGGTACTGAGGCTCGAGGAGAGCGGAGCGGGACGTTCTCCGCTGGCTGCGATATCGTCGGTTCGAGGTGCCGCACTACCTCCTCGCACTCGTGTTCGTCGTTGTTCCGCTGCTGGCCATCGTCCTCGCCTCGCGCGACGTACGAACGTGGCTTCGGGGCACCGGCAGCATTCGCCAGACGCTCTCGAACGCGGGCGTGGGCGTGCTGTTCTTGCTCACGCAGCTGGTGCTCAGGGGCACGCTGCTGGCGGCCTTCGCGGGCGTCGCGGCCCTGGTGCCCTGGAAGTTGCCCAACGCGCCGGCCTCGTACGTGCTCGCGTTCGTGCTCCTCGACTTCGTGTACTACGTGCAGCATCGGCTGGAGCACGGCGTCCCCTTGCTGTGGGCCATTCACTCCGTGCATCACCAGTCGCGCGACTACAACCTCTCGGTGTCCTTTCGCGTGGGCATGCTCACGTCGGTCTCGACCCTGTCGTTCCACGCGCTGCTCACGCTCGCCGGCGTCAGCGCGGCGATGTACGCGGTGGTGGTGACCCTTCACGGCGTGCTCCTGTTCGGGCTGCACGCGCGCACCAAGTTCACCCTCGGGCCCGGCCGCTTCTTCAACGCGCCGGTGTTTCACCGGGTGCACCATGGCGCCGAGGCCATGTACATCGATAAGAACTTCGGGGGCGTGCTCCTGGTGTGGGACCGCATCTTCGGGACCTTTGCGCCCTATACCGCAGAGCCCAGCTTCGGCGTCACCGGCGAGGTGTCGCACCGAAACCCGGTGCTCGCCAACTTTGCGCCGTTCGCGCTGCTCGCGGAGCGCCTGCGCACCAAGCGCACGCTGGGCGCCAAGCTGCGCGCCCTCCTGGTGCGGGACGACACGGAAAAACCGGGGTAGGGGACGCGATGTGGACACCGTTTCGCCTTCTCTGGCGAAGCGAAGCGTGATTTATCGAGGGCCTCGTGTGGGTCGACGACAAGCGGAGCTGGTTGCGGACGGTGCTCTATGGCGGGGCGTCGCTGCCCCGCATCTGGGGGCGCGTGCTGGTGATCACCGCGCTCTCGGTGGTCACCACCGTGCTGTACCAAGAGATCGGCGTTCTTCACATCAGCCTCACCGCCACGCCCTTCACGCTCATCGGTCTTCCGCTCGGCATCTTCCTCGGCTTTCGCAACACGTCGGCCTACGACCGCTTCTGGGAAGGCCGCAAGCTGTGGGGCGCTCTGGTGAACCACACGCGGAGCCTCACGCGTCAGGTCTTGACGCTCTTCGCACCTCAGGCGCCCGACGAGGCGGCCGAGGTGCGGGCCTTCCAGCGCAAATACGTGCACACCACGGTGGCGTTCGTTCACGCCCTGCGCGCGTTCCTGCGCGACCAGCCGGTGGTGGCCCACCGCGACAACACCCTCGAGACCGACGTGTTCGCGCGCGTCGCCGGTGAGCCCAACCCGCCCTACGGTATGCTGCAGCACCTGGGCGAGCTGCTCCGCGAAGCGCGCGACCGAAACTGGATTCACCCGTTCCACGTGCCCATGATCGAGGGCTCGCTGGGAGCCCTCACCGACATCCAGGGGGCGTGCGAGCGCATCAAGGGTACGCCGATTCCGTTCTCGTACACGGTGCTCCTCCACCGCATCGTGGCCGTGTACTGCTTGCTCTTGCCGTTCGGCCTGGTCGACACCATCCACTGGGCCACGCCGGTGGTGGTGCTCTTCGTCAGCTACGCATTCTTTGGGCTCGACGCGGTGGGCGACGAGATCGAGCAGCCCTTCGGTCTCGACACCAACGACCTTCCGCTCACCACACTCTCGCGCAACATCGAGATCACCCTTCGGCAGCGGCTCGGCGAGACCCACGTGCCCAAGCCCACGCGCCCGCGCCGCGGCATCGTGCACTGATTCGCAATTTTGGTCACATAGTGACGTGCATCTGCGACGGTGGGCCATGCGGTTCGCCTTCTCGTCGTGCTTGGTGCTGGCGCTTCTCGGGTGTGGGGCAGGGGGGCAGCCGCCGGCGCAGGCACCCGCGAAAGCAGCGGCAGGTGCCGACGTGCAGGTGGAGCGTGTGGCGCCTCCCTCGGCCTCGCAGGCCAAAGACGCCACCCGACTGGGGCTCTCCATCTTGCTTGGGCCCGAGGGCGATCCCGCCATTTTTCGCGACCAACGGCGACTGACGCTGGGGCGCGGCACGGCGCGGGTGAGCCTTCGGGGCGTGCCCTCGGACCTCGACACCGGTCAGGTGGCCGTGCGCTCGCTCACCGCCGGCGCCAAGCTCGAACTGGTCGAGTTCCGGGCCTACACGGGCGCGCTCACCCCGCGTGGTCTCCTTGAGCCCTATCTCGGGCGTGAGGTGGTGGCGTACGTGTGGGACGACCCTTCCAAGCGCGACGTGGCGCACCGCGCGACGCTTCTGGGACTCTCGAATGATGGCCCGATCGTGGCCATCGACAAGGAGACGCGCGTCCTCAGCTTCGGCCGGGTGGCGGTGCCCAAGCTCCCCGACAACGTCCGCGCGGAGCCCACCGTCGAGCTCCTGCTGGCGAGCGATCGCGAGGTGCAAGACGTGGAGCTCACCTACGGCTCGAAGCAGCTCAAAGGCGCCATGGTGTATCAGGTCGTCCGCGCGCCGGGCGCCGCCACCGCGCTGCTGGTGGGGCTGGTGGGGCTCTTGAACGAGAACGAAACGCCCATCCCCGACGCCATGGTGTCGCTCACCAGCGAGCCCACCGTGCCGACGCAGTTCGGTACCCCGGGAAAGGATTCGGACTCCATCACGACCTTCGTGCGCATGCCGGCCGCGGTGGCCCTGGGCGGCGGCGAGAAGGCGATGGTGCGGCTCTTTGGCCCGGCGGAAGCCGCGCTCACCCGCAAGGTGGTGCTGGAAGGGCCCGGCTTCCCGGTAGACGGCGGGCCCGAGGAGTACGGCAACACGTCGGTGCGCGCGGTCCTTGATGCGGCGCTGACGCTCGGCGCTGTGCTTTCGCCAAGTGGCATGATTCCCGGCACCGCGCACCTCTTCGAGCGCGCGGGCACCGAGCCTCCGCGAGCCTATGGTACGGCCGGCGCGCGGCCGCTGCCGGGCGCGCGCGGCCTCCGCATGGACCTGGGCTCCGAAGACAAATATCCCACCAAGCGCCGCATGCTCGGCAAGAAGAACCTGGGGCGGTGCACCTTCGAGACCAGCTGGGACGTCAGCGTCTCCAACCCTACCGAAGAGCCATTGCCCATCGAGGACGTGGAGCCGGTGAGCGGCAAGTACGAGGTCCTCGACTCGAGCATCCCTGCCAGCGCCAAGGAGCACGATCACTTTGCGTTTGCCTTCACTGTGCCGCCCACTGGCGAAGCGCACGTCAAGTTCCGGGTGCGCACGTCGAGCTGCGTCACGGTGCGCCGTCGTTACTGGGGTCCGTCCTTCGGCAAGTCATCATCTTGGGCCTCGCCCACCAAGGGCGGCTCGTGAGAGCGCGGCGCTGGCTCGCGTGCTCGGCGTGTGCGGCTCTTTCATCGATGGGCAGCTCGGCCATCGCCGCGGACGCGGCCTCCACCGTTGGGGTGCCGCGGGCGGCCCGGGTGGAGGTCTCGATAGCTGCATCCTACAATATGCGCTCCGAAGACCATGGCGCGTTCACGCAGGCGACCATGCTGCGCGAGGTCCGCGCGGTCGAGGTGGAAGCGGGCCATCGCACGTTGGAGTGGCTGGAGCTCCCCGAGACGGCGGTAGTCGAGACCGCGCAGGTGTCGCTGGTATCGCCGAGCGCCGGGGTGCGCGTAGTGGGCATCCGCGTGGTGGAGCCGCAGCTCTCGCCGGCAGCCATCGCTGCGGCCTTGCGCGGCGCGCCGGTATTGGTCGACGTGGCCGAAGAGGAGATGCGCCGCAGGCGTGGGCTGCCGCCTCCGCTCGTCGATCCGGGCCCCCACGTTTCCTTGGGCGGCGCCATCGTCTCGACCCGTGGTGGGTTGGTGCTGCGGGTGGGCAAGGAGCTCACGGTGTTGCCCCCGTCGACCGTTCGCACCGAGACCGCGATGCCGGGCCGCCGGCTCTTCGTGGAGCTCGAGGTTGCGCCGGGCACCCCGCGCGCGCGCGTGACCCTGCAGCTCGACGCGTTGCTCGACAAGGTGGTCTTTCACACGCCGCACTATGTGCTGCAGACAGACGCGGCCTTGGCCCATGGGCGCTTGACCGGGGCCATGCTCCTGAGCAACCTCTCGGGCTACCCGCTCGACGGCGCCAAGGCGTTCTATGCGCGCCCCGACGCGTCGTCGCCCGCGCGCCCCTACGCGCGCCGCGATTCGGAGACGTCTACCGGGGTGGCCGAGACGTGGGCTGCGTCGATGGGTGCCAAGGCCCTGCCGCCCTTCGCGTTCATGGCGCCGGTGGCGTTTGGGCCACAGGGCTTGGCCGACGTGCCGGTGATCGCCTCGGGTGAGCTGCCGCTGGCCTTCGCTTCTGCGGTTCGCGTCGCCAACACCATGAGCCTCACCGAGAAGACCAGCGACCCCCAGTCGCTACCGCTCCTGCGCACGTTCACGCTGGATATCTCGTCGCAGAACCTCGCGGGGGCGACCTTGCCGAGCGGACCGGTGGTGCTGCTCTCGGCCTCCAGCGCCGGGCCGCCGCAGCCGATGGGCGAGGCCTTTCTGCGCCATCTGGCGCAGCAGCCGCAGCGGGTGATCGTCGAGGCCATGGCGCGGCAGTGGGATGGGGAAAACGTGGCCGTCACCCAGCTCTCCAACCGTCGCCTAGGAAAGTGTACTGTGCAATCATCGTTTCGATACGACGTGCCCTCCGCCCTGCTGGCGAAGGGGCGCTTCGAGGTTCAGGTGCCGTTTCCCAAGAAGGTGGTGACGGTCACGCTCTCGCCGGAGGCCCAGCGCGCCGGCGCGACGATATCGGTAGACGACGCCGGCTCGCGGGTGGTGGTCCCTGCGCGCACCACGCCGTCTACCGCCCCCGTGTACCCGCTCGCGGTGCAGTACAAGGTGCAGGGCTGCGACCTCTGAAGCTTGGTCGCGCGCTCGCTCAGCGCCCGGCGCGCTGGATGGCGAAGAGCAGCGCCTTGGCGTACGACTGCGCCTTGGTGGCGCAGATGTGACCGGCGCCGTCCTCGTCGATGCCCTGGCCCTTGCTGGGGCACGCCGGCGTGGAGCGGTTCGCCTGGCAGATGCGCCAGGTGCCGCCTTCTTCGCAGCGCTGGCCGCCGTCCATGCTCTCGATGTCCTGGAGATCGAAGATGGTGTCGTCCTTGAAGGTGTCAATCATCCACGAGCGCATCTTCATCTTCGGCGGGTTCTCGGCGACGCTGTACACCAGCGGCGGCGTCACGTGCACGAAGCGCACGCCGGCGGCCTTCACCTCGGCGACCAGCTTCGCGTACTCGGCCTCCACCGCGCCCAGGTCTTCGTCGCGTACGTCGGCGTAACCGAAGCTGAAGAACAGCACCTTGAGGCGCGATTTGTGGTTCGCCAAGGCCTTGCGCACGGCGGCGATCTTCTCCATCGGCGCGCCGTTGGCGATGGCCGCCACGTCGGTGAAGATGCCGCCGTTGAGCCCCATGGCCGTGGCTTGCCCTGCCTGGTTGTCGGGGCCGTAGTACTCGAATTTGTAGCCCACCGCGTCGGCTCCATCTTCCAGGTCTTGCCCCACCGACTGGTGCAGGTAGAGGGTGCCGAAGCTCTTCACCACGTCCTTGTCGGCCAGAGCGTCCCAGGCGGCGATGCCCGCGGCCCCCACCACGTTGGGCCCCACTGGGGTGCTCGGCGTGGTGTTGGTGGGAGCGGGCGCTGCGCCGCCGTCTGGGGCGGGCGTGGCCGAGGTTGCGCCGCCGTCGGCCGCGGCCGGCGCCGTGGTGAGGGTGCACGCCGCGCCTCCAGCAGCGAGGGTGACGAGGGCAAGCGCGGAGACAAGAGCGCGGGAAGAACGAAGCAGCATGAGACCTCCAAGAAAGTTGGGCGCTTCACGCGAAGCGCAGGGTCACGATGCGTCGCCAGACGCCAACGCGCATGTCACCCAAAGGGGGTGGGTCACATTGTCTCTAGCGTTTTCAGCTACTTGGCCGCGGCCGGTCCGGTGGGCCACTGGGTGTCGTAGGGGAGCTCGAACACCGGCTTCTCCTCGAACATAATGCCGTCCTTGGCGAGGGCCCGCACCCGGGTGACGAGGATCTCGGCCTTGGCTGCGCCGGCGGGCACCTTGAGGTGATCGAGCTTGAACGTGCACCATTGGTGCGTAGCGCACTTGTAGCTGAGACCGCTGATCGACCAGCGCGCGAAGTCCTTCTCGAACGGGGTTCCCACGTCGGTCTTGAGAGTGCCACCCGCCGCGTCTTGATACCGAATCACGAGATCGTAGCCCGCCACTGTCACGTCGGCGAAGTTGTAAGCCTTCACTTCGAGCGACTCGGCGCTCGCCACCTTGGTGACCTCGAAGGCCACGGGCGCACCCGTCACCGGCTTGGTCGGCGCTTGGCCGCCCTTGTTGCACGCCATCGCAACCAGGCCACCGAAGACAAGAACCAACACGGGCGATCGAAGAGCTTTCATGGTCCGAGGTATTGACGCCGCGAGCGGCGTTCCGTCACGGAAAGGCGTGCAGGCACTCGGGCGGTTCGTTTCCAGGCAGCCCCCCTGGTACACTCCCGCTGGATCCGCGCGGACCGTGGGAAAAGGTGCGACACGCAGTGAGGGCAAACTCGTGCAGTTCCGCGCGAATACGCGGCAGATTCCGAACGGTGATATCGTGGAAATTCCGGCTCGGCGGAATTCCTGAATCGGCGCGCTTCCTGCACTTCCGTCGAGAATGGAAACCACGGCAGCTCCCACCGACAAGCAACCTCTCCCTTCGGCCCCGCAAGTGAAGGTCCTCATCGTCGACGATGACCGCGCCATCTGCGACTACATGGAGACGCTCCTCGAGAGCGACGGCTACCAGGTGAAGACGCTGAGCGATCCTTCGACCATCGAGGAGGAGGTGAAGAGCGGCGGCTACCACCTGCTCGTGCTCGACCTCATGATGCCCAAGATGGACGGCCTCGAGGCCCTGCGCCGGGTGCGGAAGATCGACAGCGACGTCGCGGTCATCATCTTCACCGGTTACCCCACCGTGGAGAGCGCGCAGGAATCGATGCGCCTCGACGCTGTTCGTTACCTCAAGAAGCCGTTCAACGTGGACGAGTTCCGCGAAGCCCTCGAGAACGTGATCCGCAAGAAGGGCCTGGCGCGAACGCCCGAGGAGAAGCTGCACAAGGTCATCGGCGACACCGTGCGCACGCTCCGCAAGGACAAGGACCTGACGCTGAAGCAGATGGCCAAGCGCTCCAACCTCTCGGTCTCGCTGCTCTCGCAGATCGAGCGCGCGGAATCGAGCGCCAGTATTTCGTCGCTCTACAAGATTGCGCAGTCGCTCGACGCGCGCCTGCACGACCTCTTCGGCGAGATGTGAATGGGCTGGAGTCTCCACAATGAAGCTTGTCTCGGTGTTCCGACGTGAGGGCTGAGCGGCCGCCGCGCGCCGCGGCCGCAGTACCTGCGCGATAAGTGAGACGCCGCCGGTGCGCCCCGTGGTAAGGCCGCCCGCATGCCCGACCCTGCTTCGCGTCTCCCTCCTTCGGCAGAGGTCCTCGCCCCCATGCGCCACCGCGAGGCGCTCGAAGTGGGCGCGACCGTGACGCTCGATGCGGCTGTCGTGCGTGGCCTCGTCTACCGCGAAGTGAACGTGCGTGAGGCGTTCACCCTGGTCGACGCCCGCGGAACTTCGTTTCGCGCCAGCCTCAAGACCCTCGAGTCGGCGAGCGGCACCGCCGAGGTGTACGAGCGCATCGTGGGCGACACCGAGAGCCCCGTGGCCATCACCCTGGTGTGCGCGGTGCTCGGTCGACAGCGCATGATCCCGGTGGTGCAGAAGGCCACCGAGCTCGGCTGCGTGCGCGTGGTGCCGGTGCTCTCCGACCACAGCGTGAAGCCCGCCGAGCTCGCCAAGGAGAAGCCTTGGGCATGGGAAGGCCAGGCCATCAAGGCAAGCCGCCAGTGTCGCCGCGCCCGCGTTCCCGAGATCATGAAGACCCAGAGCCTGGGCGATGCTCTGAAGGCGTCGTGGTTTCGCGATGCGGGTGCGCGGCTCTGCCTGGACGATCGCAGCGAGAGCGCGGGCGACCCATTGGCGGGGCTGCAAAAGGCGGAGCAGCTGGTGCTGGTGGTGGGGCCCGAGGGTGGGTTCTCCGATGGCGAACGCCAGCGCATGAAGGCAGCTGGCGTCGAGGTGCTCCGCTTCGGAGCGCGCGTGCTGCGCGCCGAGACAGCGGTCTACGCCGGCCTCGCCGTGCTCCAGCATCGGATCGGCGATCTGAGGTAGACCGCACACCGCGACCACGACACCTACTCCTGCTCGAGGACTGGGCATCGAAGGAATGCTGTTGAACGACGACGATCATCAGCCGTACGCTGAGCGTGCTTTTCGAAGGAGCGTCCTGATGACCGATAAGAAGTGTCCCGTCAATCACACCGCGGGCGGTGGTACCTCGAACCGTGATTGGTGGCCCGACGCGCTGCGCGTGGACTTGCTGCATCAGCATTCCTCGAAGTCGAACCCCATGGGTCTCGGCTTCGACTACGCCGCGGCCTTCGCCAGCCTGGACTTCTCCGCGCTCAAGCGCGATCTGACGGCGCTCATGACGGATTCTCAGGACTGGTGGCCGGCGGACTTCGGGCACTACGGTGGCCTCTTCATCCGCATGGCTTGGCACAGCGCCGGCACCTACCGCATCGCCGATGGACGCGGCGGCGCCGGCCGCGCGCAGCAGCGCTTCGCTCCGCTCAACAGCTGGCCCGACAACGTGAGCCTCGACAAGGCGCGGCGGCTGCTATGGCCCATCAAGCAAAAGTACGGGAGCCAGATCTCCTGGGCCGATCTCGTGATCCTCACCGGCAACGTCGCTCTCGAGTCGATGGGCTTTCCCACCTTCGGCTTCGGCGGCGGTCGCGAGGACGTATGGGAGCCCGACCAGGACGTGTACTGGGGCGCCGAGAAAGGATGGCTGGAGGACCAGCGCTACTCCGGTGATCGCGAGCTCGAGAACCCGCTGGCCGCGGTGCAAATGGGCCTCATCTACGTGAACCCCGAAGGCCCCAATGGCAACCCCGATCCAGTGGCCGCAGCCCGTGACATTCGCGAGACGTTCGCGCGCATGGCCATGAACGATGAGGAAACGGTGGCGCTCATCGCCGGTGGTCACACCTTCGGAAAGACCCACGGCGCCGGCGACGCGAAGCTTGTGGGCGTTGGGCCCGAGGGCGGCGGCATCGAGGCCCAGGGCTTCGGTTGGGCCAGTACCCACGCGAGCGGACGCGGCGCCGACACCATCACGAGCGGCCTCGAGGTCACCTGGTCTCAGACGCCCACGATGTGGAGCAACCACTATTTCGAGAACCTCTTCGGCTTTGAGTGGGAGCTCACCAAGAGCCCCGCCGGCGCGCACCAGTGGGTCGCCAAGAACGCGCCCGCGAACATTCCCGACGCCTACGATCCGGGGAAGAAGCACCTGCCGACCATGCTGACCACCGATCTGTCGCTGCGCTTCGACCCGGAGTACGAGAAGATCTCCCGGCGATTTTTGGCCAATCCGGATCAGTTCGCCGACGCCTTCGCGCGCGCCTGGTTCAAGCTCACGCACCGCGACATGGGCCCGCGCGTCCGCTACCTCGGCCCCGAGGTCCCCGCCGAAGCGCTCATCTGGCAAGACCCTGTTCCTGCGATCGATCACCCGCTGGTGGACGCCGCCGACATCGCCGCGCTCAAGACCAAGCTGCTCGGCTCGGGGCTCTCCATCGCTGCGCTCGTCTCCACCGCGTGGGCCTCGGCCTCGACGTTCCGCGGCTCCGACAAGCGCGGCGGAGCCAACGGCGCGCGGATTCGCCTCGCGCCGCAGAAGGACTGGGAGGTGAACCAGCCGGCGGAGCTCGCCGTGGTGCTGGCGACGCTCGAGCGCGTGCAGGCGGAGTTCAACGCCGCGGCAGCGGGCGGCAAGAAGGTGTCGCTGGCAGATGTCATCGTCCTCGGCGGATGCGCCGCCGTGGAGCGAGCCGCGAAGAACGCAGGGCACGCCGTGACGGTGCCCTTCACGCCGGGCCGCACCGACGCCTCGCAGGAGCAGACCGATGTGGAGTCGTTCGCGGTGCTCGAGCCGGTGGCCGACGGGTTCCGCAACTACCTGAAGGGCAAACACACCGTGCGGGCCGAGGTGCTGCTCATCGATAAGGCGCTCCTCCTCGGCCTCACCGCGCCGGAGATGACTGTGCTGGTGGGCGGCCTGCGTGTTCTCGGGGCCAACGCCGGCCAGACCAAGCACGGCGTCTTCACCGCCAAGACCGATGCCCTGACCAACGACTACTTCTTGAACCTGCTCGACATGGGTAGCGAATGGAAGGCTGTGGGCACCGGCAACGACACGTACGAGGCCCGCGACCGCAAGAGCGGCGCCGTGAACTGGACCGGCACCCGCATCGATCTCCTCTTCGGCTCGAGCTCGCAGCTGCGCGCCCTGGCCGAGGTGTACGGCAGCGCCGGCGGGGAGGCCACGTTCGTGGCTGGCTTCGTAGCCGCCTGGGACAAGGTCATGAACCTCGATCGCTTCGACCGTCGCTGAAACGGCAAGTGGGCGGCGACTCGAACCCGACGCCGCCCACGTATTCCACGAAGTACACATCGTCTTCGTCGGCGATGGTCCCTCCAAGATATCGGCTCCGCTGAGCGGGCGAAGCAAAACGAGCCGCACCCGAGGATTCTGACGTAAAGGAAATCGAACGGATCTTCATGACGCGCCCCGTTCTTGCCCGATGCAGGTCACGTTGCCGTTGCAGATGCGCTCTTCGCGGCTCTTCTGTCGCCACTGGCGCGCGGCGTCGCCGGTGAAGAGCGTGGGGAGCGGCGCGTGCAGGAGGTTGCCCAGCAGCGGACCCCAGAAGTCGCCCAGGCGCACGTCGCCCGAGGCCTCGATGGCCGCGGTTTCCCAGGGTGAGCGGCAGGCGTTGATGTCGCTGCGGTTTGCGAGCTCGTCGGCCTCGAGATCGCGCTGCTCGGCCTCGGTGGTGCGGCACCGGTAGCGCGGTCGCTCGCTGGTGTGGTCTACCACCACCAAGCCCAGGGCGGCGCCCCGCGACTGGGCGGCGACCACTGCGTCGCGAAGTCGCGCATCGTCGGGACGAAGGAGCGAGCGCGCGGCGTAGGCGTTGGCGGGCGCGCCCTCTTCGAGCTTCACCCAGTCGACGCCGAGCGCAGCTGCGAGCTCCACGAAGGCCGTGAGCTGGTGCACGTTGCTCTCGAGGGCCACGTACGAGAGGCCCATGCGCAGATCCCACTGGTGCGCCCGGCGGAGCTTCGTCACCGCCGCCACCTGCTGCGTGATGCGGGCGAACCGGCCGCCCACGCGAATAGCGTCGTTCACCGCCTCGGTGGCGCCATCGAGCGAGACCGAGAGACTGTTCACACCCGCCTCCACCAGGCGCGTAGCCGTGCTCTCCGAGAGCAAAAGGCCGTTGGTGAGCAGGTGCGCCACGTACGGCTCGCGGCCGCGGGCGCGGCGCAACGCTTCGAGGAGATCCCAAAAAATGGGTGCGGTGAGCGACTCCCCGCCGTGCACGAAGGCCGCGTAGCGGGCGTAGGCCAGGTCGTCGCGCAGGGCGTCGACGATGCGCGGCGTGAGCGTGCGCGCGGTGCCCTCGCGGGTTCGCGTGGGCGCGTGTGTAATGCAATGAAGGCAAGCCAGATTGCAGCGCTCGGTCACGGCAAAGTCGAAGCGCACCGGGCGCGCCAGAGGCGCTTCGCGTGCCTCTTCGAAGTCTCTGGCCAGCACCGTGAGGTTGCGACGGGCTCGCGGCGCGATGTCGGCCGCCGGATCGCGCGCGCTGCGTCCGAGCACCGCGCCGCTATTCGGGAGCAGCGTGACGCTCGCGCCCTCTGCGGTTGCGCCTCCGATCAGTAGCTCTGTGCGCACGCAGGGCAGGGTGTCGTCTTCGAGGTCCACCGTGCGCGGCCCATCGGCAAGCGAGATGACCACGTCGAGCGCTTCGCCGCCGGCGGCGCGGCGGAAGACCAGCAGCTCGCCCTCGTCGTGTACCAGCTCGAGCGTTCCCTCGGTGAGCGCCCGGCACCTTCGGCGCAGGTGCGCCAGCGTTCGTACCACCTGCCGCAGCGTCTCGTTCCGCAGGGCGCCTTCGAACACCATGGGCATGCGGTCGGGCCACGCGTCTTCGGGCTCCTCGTCGGCCGCGAAGGAGAAGAGCCCCACCTCCTCGCCGTAGAGGAGCATGGGAATTCCGGGCAGCGTGAACAGCAGCAGATAGGCCAGCGGTAGCCGATGCAGCGCGCCTTGCCGCGAGAGCAGGGTGGCCAAGCGCACGTGATCGTGGGTAGAGACGAACCGCACGGCGCTCGTGCGGGCGTCGCCGCCGCGCCGTAAGTCGCCTTCCGCGATCGCTTGCGCCACCCCCTGGAGCGATCCGCGCACCAATGCGCGCCGGAGCATCTCGAAGGCGCCGAAATCGGTGGCTGCGTCGAGCGCCTCGGCTTCCAACCATCGCCATGCGTGGTTCGGCACCAGCTCGCCCACCATCGCCGCTTCCGGCCGCGCCCGCTGCACGCGCTCGCGCAGCGCCGCCAGCAGGGGCAGGGGAACCTCTGCTGCCATGTCGATGCGAAAACCGTCGACGCCGCGATCGAGGAAGGCATCGACCACCGCGAAGGCCAGCGCCCGCGCCGCCTCGGACCGCAAGTCGAGGAGTGGCGCATCGGTGCGGCTTCCGTAGTGCAGGAGCGCTCCGCTCGCAGACCACTGGAAGAGCCCTGCGTGCGCCGAGCGCGTGCCGTTTTCGAGTACGTCGGCTGCGGGCGGGTAGGCGAGCGACGCATGCGAGAGCGCGAGATCTTGCAGCACCCGCAGGCCGCGGGCGTGCGCGGCCTCCACCAGCGCCCGGTAGGCGGCTTCTCCACCCAGCAGCGGGTCCACTGAAAGCGGGTCTTCGAAGTCGTACCGGTGTGCGCTGGCTGCCACGTGAACCGGTGTAAGATACAGGCATGTGATGCCGGCATCGGCCAGCTCGTCGAGCGACCGCTCGATGCCCCGCAAGTGCCCGCCCCAGCGCGCGCTGGTGCGGCCGGCGATTTCCCAGCCGTTCTGTGGTTCTGCGGGCCGAAAACGGTCGACAAACACCGTGTAGAGGACCGCCGACCGCAGCCAAGCGGGCGTTCGATCGCGGCGCCTCCGATGCACGAGCGGCTCGCTGCCGAAAAGGCGAAGCGCCACGCGGTCGCTGGCGGCGGCCAGCTCGCCCACGAACCACGCATGGGTGCCGTCTTCGAACGCCTGCGCGAGTGGCACGTGACGCAGCCCTTCGCCCTCCTCCAGCTGCAGCTGCGGCGTGGCTGCGGAACCGAGCCGCACGCCCACCATCAGGCGCACGCTGCCGTCGGCCAGGGTCTCCACGAACGGCGGCGCGGGCGCGAACAGGAACGGTTCTTCGGCGCCGCCTACTACGCGAACGCTGTTGATGTGCTCGCCCTGCTGCACGGTGCGGGGGTTGGCGGGGTCCAGCACCCATTGGTCGTCGACCAGGAGCTTGTAGGCATAGGCGCCCGGCGGAAGGTCCATCTCTGTGTAGAATGCACCGTCTTCTCGGCGACGCATGGGAATGCCGTTGCGAAAGTCCGAGGTCTCGCCCTGGAGCGACACGCGCTCCGCCGGACCGGCGAAGACGAACGTGACGCGCGTCACGCGCCGACGATCATCGATATGGGCATGGCCTTGTGGCAGATGCGCTCGAGGGTCCGCACCGGCGTGCCGCAGGGCGGCCGCGCGTAGGCGGCGTTTTGGTGATCGTCGGAAGACGACGTCCAGAACTTGCGCTTCTCCTCGGCGAGCTTGCGGTAGTGCTCGGCCACCTCGGGCTTGTGCCGCGAGGTGTACACCTCGTGGCCGCGGGCGTACTCGAGAACCGCGTCGGTGCGCGCGCGATCGCGGTAGCGCGTCGGGTGGGCCACGATGTCGACCGCGCCGTCGCCGCGGATGGCGTCGATGGCCTCTTCCGGCGTCCAGCCGAAGAGCTCCTTGTTCTCATCGCCTTCCCAGAAGGCCGCGTGGTGATCGCGGAACGGGGCGAAGAGCACGTTGCAACGCTCGAGGATGCGCAGGATCGTGCTCTGCAGCGCGGGAAAGAGTGGCCCCGGCAAACGCTCGAGCTCCGCTTGACCCAGCACCTCACGGTGCTCCGGCGCCTGCCCGGAGAGCCACTCCAGCACGAAGGCGCGCCACTGCTCCTGCACCCGCATGCCGCGCCGGAAGAAGAGCGTGCTCTCCATCTGGAAGCCTTCGAGGATCGACGCCGGATAGTAGGCGAGCACGTGGAACTGCTCGGCGCGCTCGGTGCCATGGTGCAAGAACGCCGTGACCTCGAGGCCGGGAAGAAACAGCATGCCGGCCTGGGCCGCGGCTGCGGCGCCGCGACGCACGCCGCCGAGAACGTCGTGATCGCAGATGGCCGTGGCCTTCATGCCCAGCTGACGACGGAACTCGACGTAGTCCTCCGGCGTCGCACGGCCATCCGAGAAATAGGTATGGCCGTGCAGATCCGTGTCGACGAACATGCGCCGATTTTATCAGCGTGCGGCGACGGGCACGCGGTAATCGTTGCCGCCGTTGTTGTCCCACACGTCGGCAAGCTGGAGGCGGGTGCCGGGCGCGTAGCGGGGGTTCACCAGCTCGCCCGGGTTGTAGTTCACCTTGAGGAAGGCCTTCACGTGGAAGGCCACGCGGAGCTCCTTGTCGGAGCCGGCGGGCACGATGGTCGCTTCGTACGAGGCGCGCCGGGGATCGCCCTGCATCTGCACGACGGCGGCGTTCACGTGCTTGTCGAGGCTAGCCGACTTCCAGTTCACGCCGTCGGTGGTGTAGGCGGCCTCGATCTCGTACTCGACCTCGCCGTAGGCGTCGATGAGCACCGGTCCAAAGCGCCCGCCGGTCTGGCGCTGGCCAATCTTGGTATCGAGGCGCATGCGGTCGACGGTGCCGTCGGCGCGCCAGTCGGTGTACGACATGGTGGCGTTGACGTTGCGCACCAGGTTGCCGAACTCGACGACGCGCGTGCGGCGGGTACCGTTGCCCTCGTTGTCGAAGAGCGCAAGCTTGCTGGGGAGATAGGCGCCGAACACCGGGAAGGTCTTGAGGGAGCCGCTCTTCTCGCTGGCGAGGAAGGTTTTTCCCGCGCCGGTCACCTGGAAGTCCACCTTCATGGCGGGGACCTTCTTCGGGACCTTGAACTTGGTGCTGGTGCCGACCCGCTGACCGCCGGTGCCGGTGCTCCAGGTGACGTTGGCGTTGGCGGTGCTCACGGTGGCGCCGGCGCCATCGAGATAGGTGATCTTGGTGACCACCTTGACGTTCGCCGGCGTGAGGCCGGCGCGGTCGGCGTAGTCGAAGAGATAGGTGAGCTCGTCGTAGGAGAGCTCGGCGGTGAGGGTCTCGCCGCTGCGGATGAACTCGTCGCCACCGCTGGTGGACGCATACTGCAGCGCGAAGCCCTGGAACCGAATCGCGCCGGTGCCCGCCTGGGCCAACGTGAGCTCGTCGCTCGCGGCCTCCGTGTCGTCCACCTCGGCGGCGCAGCCCGTGGCCATGCCGGCGAACGAGAGGGCGGCAGCGGCGCCAGCAACGTGGGGGATTCGGATGCGAAGCTTGAGCATGAGAAACCTCAGGTGGGTTGAACTGCGTTTCTGTAAGCGCAGGGCATACGTCGCGCAAGGTGAATTTGGAATATTCCACCCAAAGCGCAATTTGGCGCCTGTGGGGCGCCCTCCCGCCCGCGCTTTCCCTTTAGAATGCAAGCGATGCGCATTCTGATGGGTACGCCCGAGCTGGCGCCGGTGCTCTCCGATGGGGGCGTCGGGGAGGGCGTGCGGGCCCTCTGCGACGCGCTCCGTCAGCGCGGCGACGCGGTCACGGCCATCGTGCCGGGCCTGCCGTCGCGGGAGACGGGCGTGATCGTCGCCGACGCCGTTGCGCTCCCCGATGGAGCCACTGTGCGGCGCGGCCACAGCGGCGATCTGCCGGTGCTCCTGGTCGATGGGCCGCTGCTCGAATCGCGCACGCACCTGTACGGCGAAGACGTGGGCGATCTTCGGAGCGCGGCCCGCGCAGCGTTCTTCTGCCGGGCGGTGGTGGCGTACCTTCGGCGCGAGCCGCAAGCCTTCGACGTGGTCCACGTGCACGAGTGGGTGGCGGCGATGATCCCGTACCTGATGCGGGAAGCCGGGCTCCCGATCCCGTCGGTGCTCACGCTGCACAACGGCATGCACCAGGGCCTCTTTCCGTTCGAAGCTCTCGCCGCCTTCGGACTCGATGGGTCGCACTTTCGCACGGACCGCCTGGAGTTTCACGGGCACGTGAACCTGACGAAAGGGGGCGTGCTCGGGGCGCGCTTCGTCACCACGGTTTCGCCCACCTATCGCGACGAGCTGCTCACGCCCGCGCACGGCGAGCTGCTCGACGGTGTGCTCCAGAGCCGAGGAACGGACTTCGTCGGTATTGAGAACGGCATCGACCGCATGCTCTGGGACCCTGCGCGCGACGCGCATCTATCGGCGCCCTACCACGTGGACGATCTCGGCCCGAAGGCTGCGTGCAAGGCTGCGCTCGTGGATGAGCTTGCGCTCGACCCCGGGCGCCCGATCGTGCTCTCCGCCGGCCGCATCATCGAGCAAAAGGGCTCCGATCTGGTTGCGGCAGCGATGCCCGCGATGGTGCGCGCAGGGGCGTCGGTGCTGGTGGCCGGAGCCGGCGATGTGCCGCTCGTGCGCGCGCTCGAAGAGGCTGCACGTTCGTGCGCGCCGCATGCCCGCGTGCTCGGGCGGGTATCCGACGCGCTCCTGCATCGGCTCGTGGCCGGCGCCGACTACCTGGTGATGCCTTCGCGGTACGAGCCCTGCGGCATCGTGCAGCTCTATGCCCTGCGCTACGGGACGGTGCCCATCGTGCGCCGCACCGGCGGGCTCGCCGACACCGTGCGCGACGCAAGCCTACCCGGCGGCACGGGCTTTCTGTTCGACGCGCCGGAGCCGGCCGCGCTCGCCGAAGCCGTGGCCCGCGCGCTCAGCACCTACCGCACGCCGCAGCTAGAGGAGCTGCGGAAGAGCGGCATGCGGCGCGAATCGGGCTGGGAGCGGCCCGCGAGTCGCTATCGGCATCTCTACGACCGCGCGCGCCAGGACTTCGCGCAAAAGAGATGAATTGCGGGTGGTGTGTCGTTGTGAGGTGAGCTAAGGCCACGTGCGCTGCAAAGGAGCCTGCTCATGTCCCTTCGAACGGTCACAGTCACGGGTGTCGCCATCGCATTCGGAGGGCTGCTGCAAGCCACGGGTTGTGCGGTCTCCTCGGTCGACACGACCGCCGAGGAGGCAGTGGACGGCAGCGTGACGCAGGTGCCCACCGGCAAGGACGCCGCGGCCAACGACAGCGGCAAGGCGCCGGTGCAGGACTCGGGTCGCCCGCCAGTGCTCGACTCCGGTACCCCCGACGCCCCCTCGCGCCCCGACGGCAGCACGGTGCTCGACGCGGGGGCCACCTCGCCGGTGACCGGCGCGGCTTGCACCACGGTGGGCGTCATCTACGCCAAGACCTGCGGCCTGTGCGGCACCCAGGAAGCCGCTTGCGAGGCCGACAACAAGGTCGGCATTTACGGCGTCTGCAACAACGAAGTGGTGGGTGGCTGCATGCCGGCAACGACGCGCTCCAGCGCCTGTGGCCTCTGCGGGACGCGCATGGAGATCTGCCAGAACAATTGCAAGTACGCGGCCGGCGCGTGCTCCGGCGAAGTGGTCGGCGGCTGCAGCCCCGGCTCGGTGAAGACCACGTCTGCGGGCTGCACCGTGGCCGGCGAGGTTCGCGCCCAGGTGTGCGGAACCGCGTGTACCTACGGCGCACCGGGCACCTGCGCGGCGCCCGTCATCCCCTCGCTCAGCATCTCCCGCACGGTGGGCACCACGGTGAACGCCGACTTCGCGCTCACGCCGCTGACCGATCAGCTCGAGGTCATCGACAACTACTCGGCCTGCCCGGAGACCGTCTCCACGATGAAGACCTCCTACTCGTGGATCAAGCTCGTGAACCCGGGCACCACCGCAGCGACCGTCACCGTGTGGGGGGCTCGCGCCACCGGCGCCACGGTCGACCTCGACACCGTCTCGGCCTGGTACAACCGCACCACCATTCCCATGACCGCGGCCGAACGTGAGGCCTGCAACGGCTACTCCAACGACACCTGCGCCGACACCCCCTGCGACATCGCCGCCGACTACGCTGGCTTCATCGATGACGGCATGGTCGACGAGCGCGTCACGGTGCCCGCCAGCTCGTTCGTTATCATCTACACCGGCGCCTACGACAGCGCCGACACCGGCTCCTTCAAGCTCAACGCGCGCACCGACGCGCTCTGAGCGTCTCGACGGGCCGAACGCGCAACCCGCGGGCGGCCCGGTCCAAGCTCGGCGGGAAGCCGCGGAGCTGAGCGCGCGCGACTACGGCTTCTTCTGGTAGGTGAGCCGGTACTTGAGGCGGTGCGAGAGCTTGGGGCTCACCAGGGTGACGTCCATGGTGAGCGTCTTGCCCTCGGCATCGAGCGTGTACTCGTTGCGGCGGGAGCCGTCGTCGCCCACGAACTCTTGCACCAGCTTGGTGCCCACCCAGCGTTGCGTCGTGCGATACGTGTTGCCGTCGGCGGCCTTGTACGAGATAGCGTCGCCGTTCTCGGGGCTCACGATGGTGGGGTTGCCCGGCGACCGCGACTCGACCTTGTGTTCCGGGAAGGCGAACGAGAAGGTGGGCATGAGTGCGGTGGCTGCCCGCAGCTTGCCGCGCGCCACCGGCTTGATGACGAAGAACAGCCCATCGATCGCATGGTCGATGCCGGCCTCGATGCCCTGCTTTTCCTTTTCGCCGCCGGAGAACTGGAAGGTGCCGGTGAAGGCGCTGCGGGTGGCGTCGGTGGCTTGGGGGGTCTCGGCTCTCGCCGAAGGTGCGGCGAGAAGCGCCGGCGTGAGCGCCAGTGCAGACAGCACTAGCCAACGTGAGAGGCGGGAGCGGGACATAGCATGCACCTCCTTCTACCTACGTTGGATGCGCCCGCCGCGCCACGGTTTCTGAGCCGTTCGCGGAAGGGCTACGAGGTGGCCCGAGCGGTGCGCGACTCGGCGTCCCAGGTTCGAAGGTGCGCCTTGGGACCGTTTTCGTCTACATGGATGACCACGTGGGTGCGCGCGGCGCGTGCCGGCGTTTCCATGGGCGCAGCGCCCTCGACCGGCTCCTCTTCGGCCCAGGAGCCGAGGTTGATGTACGTGGCGTCGCCCGCCGCCTGCTCGACGGGCACGTGCGTATGCCCCATGACCACGAAGGCCGCCGGAAAGAGCCGCGAGAGCTGGGCCGCCCGCTCCACCATGGTGGCCGCCGGGTCGACGGTGCGCCTTCGCGAAAGCTGTCGGTGCACGAGCACCCAGGCCGCGAGGACCGCCGTGAGTGCGAAGAGCACGAGCGGATAGAAGCTGGCGACGATGGCGACTGCGGCGATGGCCAGCAGCCCCGCGACGGTGAGCGCCATGCGGTCGAGCAGCAAGCTTGCCATGATGCCGGAGACGGTGGTGGTGATGGGCAGCGCCTGAAGCGAAATGAGCTTCTTCAGGCGCTTCTTTCCGACGCGGGTGACGCGCGCCAGCTTTGCGATGCGCCGCTCGTGGTCGGCCCGCAGGCGCTGCGAGGCCAGCGAAAGATGCGCCGTGCGGAGGCGGAAGAGCTCGATGACGGCGTGCACGAAGCGCACACCCAGCCGCACCATGCCCGAGATGCCGAGCTGCACGCCGAACGCCACGTAGTGCGCCATGCCGAAGCGTTCGTGGCCGTGCTCCGTCATGCCGCGGGTGGGGCGCACGACGTAGCGGAGCAGCACGTCGCTGAATCCGCGCGCCACTCGCCGCGGATCGAGCGGCGAGAGCGGCGCCATGACGTGCGCAGTGGAGCAAAACGGATCGTACTGATGGCCGTGCTCGATGTAGGCAACGCCGTCGCGATAGAAGAACCAGGGTTGGAACTCGATGCGCGACAGAAACGCGTCGCGCTCCACCACCGAGTCGGCTCGCGCGTGACGCAGCAAGATGTCGCGGAAGTCGGCCTTGACGCCGTCCCAGTGGAGCTCGATGTCGTGGTTGCCGTGAATGAGCGTGAGCGCGTGCCCGCCCGCCACGAAGGCCGCAAGCTCGGCGAAGACCGCAGCGTGCCGAATCGCGACCCGCCGGAGCTTCTCGCGCGAGTGGTCTTCGCCGCTGCCCAAGCCGTGGGCCCGCTCCTCGGCGTTGAGCGGCGTTGCAAGGTCGCCCTCGCTGGTGATGCTCATGCCGATGAAGTCGATGAAGTCGCCGGCGATGACCACGCGCCACAGGCCATTGGGCGCCGGTTCGCCTCGGTAGTGAGCGAGCAAGGAGATGAGATCGGCGTCGATGGACGACGTGCGCCGGAGGGTGACCGGACCGCAGTCGTTGAGGTCGCTCCCCAGGTGGACGTCGGAGAAGACGAGCAGGCTCTCTTGGCTCTTGGGAGACTTCGCCACGTTTCATAGATGGGGTTGCCCGGGAAGCTCGACCATCACCGTTCCGTCATGAAGCGCGGAGGGCTTCGACCGCCCGCACCAGCTCGGAAAAGGCGAGCGGCGTGAGCGTGCCCCAGGCGACGGGATCACCTTGGCGGGTCGCCAGCGCGGCGGGGCCGGTCGTCTGCTCGCCTTCGTGCCGTAGATCTTGGATTTCGAAGCCCGGCGCGAGCGGGAGGCGCGCCACCACCTCGGCACCGTCGGTGGTGGGCAGTGTGCGGATGAAGGCGCCAACGTAGCCCGCATCTTCGCGGCGGAAGCCCCGCGACTCGAGAATGCCAAGCGCCCTTCGGGCTGCGACCAGGATGCCAGCGGTGCGTTCGAGGCTCGTGGTGGCGCCCTCCGCCGGGGTGCACCGGAAGACCGCGCGCCCCAGCTGCTCGAAAGGCTGGAGGATGGTGTAGTCGGCGAAGAGCGTCGCCCAGGCGTCGAGGGCGTCGACCGCCGGATGGGCGAGGCGAGCTCTTGCCTCTGCGGGAAGAGAGAAGCTGCGGTCGCCCGCGTCGGCCAACGAGCCATCTTCCGCCACCCGGAACACGTGCGCCGCGCCGGCGGGCGTGGTCGCTACCCACACCAGACGCTTGGCAAGGTGCCCGAGGAGCGGATGCCGGGCGAGGCGTACCTCGAAGTCGCCCGCCGTCCAAGAGCGCGCCTCGCACATGGCGCGCTCGAGGCGCTGCCGTTGGCGATCGGCGATGGCCTCGAGATCGGCGCGGAGCGCATCGAAGCGCTCGCGGGCGGCCTTGGCGGCCTCAGCATCGTCGGTCTTCGCCGGCCGCGGAGGCGTGGTGGTGGGCGGACCCAGCGCGCCGGTGGAGAGGCGCTCGAAGACTTTGGGTCGCAGCGTCTCGTCGAGCGAGACCCGAAACTGCCGCGCGCCGTAGGAAAGCGCCACGGTGCCGTCGGCGTCGAGGCCGAGGTCGGGCACCGTGCGATCGCCCAGCTCGTCGAGCGTGAGGCCGCCGGCTTCGGCCGCGCCGCGCAAGAGCTCGGTCGCCAGCGTGCGCAAGGCGTCGAAGCGGGTGGTCTCGGATATGTGTGTAAGATGCATGAGTGACGCGTCGTCGCCCAGGGCCGCGAGCGCACCGCAGGCGCGCTTGGCCTTCTCCTGGTTCTTGCGGGCCCATTCCCGGGCGAGCGCGGAGATGCGTCGCTGACTCTCGACCGAAGGAAAGTGCGCAGTCGCCGCGAGCATCCAGTCGTGACGACCGGGGGCGTCGCCCAGCACCCACTGCTCGAGCAGCTCGAGGGCCAAGGCGCCCAGCGATTCGGTCGTGCATGTCTGGCGCACCCACGCGATACCCGGGTAGGGCGGGTCTGCGGGCGAGATCTGCAGCATCTCCACCAGCGCGGCCCGGGCGTCGTCGTCGAGATGTCCGCCTGCGACCAGCGCCACCGGTGGAAGCTCCGCCAGCCGCAGGAACGGCGGCGGCTTCGGGGCTGCTACGTCGATGGCGAGCGGATCGCGGTCGAGAAGCGCCTCTACCGCAGCGGCGACAGGCCCTGGGTAGCGGGCGGCTGCAGCGCGCACGTGCGCCCGGTGGCCGGAGAGCGCGAGAAAGCGCAACGCTTCTTCGGCGTCGCTTTTGGCCTCGCCGCTCGGACCGACGGCGTCGGGCACCAGGCCGCACGCCGCAACCTCTGCGTGCGCGCCGAGCCACGTGAGCGCGGCTCCGCGGTACTTCTTGCGACGGGCGGCGATGCGCGCCATGCGCGGCGCCATGCGCGGCGAGACCAGGCACTGGGCTGCGCGGAAGTGATCCTTGCCGTCGTCGTACGATCCGAGCCAGCGGACCCAGTCTTTGCGCACCAAGCCAGCCGTCACCGCCAGACCATGGCGCGCCACCAGCTCCAGCGCGGTGCCCCGGAGGCTTGCCTTGCCGGTGTTCCAGGCCCAGATGCAGTCGTGGTCGGGGATCTGCGTGTACTGGAACGTGGGAGGGACGCCGCCCAGCTTCACGAGCCCGAAGTCGGCGCAGAGGTAGCTCGAGCTCTGCACCGCGGCGTCGGCCTCTTCTCGCCAGGCGGCGTGCTCTTCCGGCGTCATGGGACGAATGGTTCGACCCCGCTGGCTCCCGTTCTGCGGAATGTGCGGGGGGAGCTCTACGCGCTCGAGCTCGAGGCCCATGATGGGCACGTCGGCCATGGGCGCCAGGGCGTTCGCCTTCTTGCCCTTCGCGGGTCGCCAGGGTCGCTCGCGCAGCACCGGCGGCGCTTCGCCGATGGCGCCGTCGTTCGGCTGCGCCTTCTTGGCCACGACGCGCGCCACGGCGGCCGCCCCCTTGCCGCCTGCGTCCCTCGGCGCGAGCTCGGGTGCGTCGCGGAAGAAGCCGAGAACCAGCGGTGCGAGAACCGGATGCGCGGCGTACGGCGCGAGCGCAGCCGCGGCTTCGGGCGTGCGCATGTAGGTGAGGATCGCCGCCGCCGAACGCGGCGGCGTCTTCAACAGTGGGCCGTACGGCGGCTTCTTCAGCAACACGGGCAGCAGCTCGGTGCAGAGTGCAATCAAGTCGGCGGGGGGCAGCACGTGGGCGACGTCGAGCCCGTGCTCGGCCAAGAGGCGCGGTTCCTGACGAATCGCCTGCACAATCGCCGGGGCCTCCCGGGCGGCGGAAAGTAGATAGGTGTAGCTTACACGCTGGCTTTGGGCCGGCCAGGCTGCTCCCGCGGCGCGAGCCTCGCTCTCCGCCGCGGCGAGATCTTCGTCGGCCCACGGCTGGTCGGGAAAAACGTAAGCAAGTGGGGCCCGTCTGCGCAGGGGCGCCGGGGCGCGCAAGTCTGCTGCCGCACCCACCAAGTGGCCATATGCTTCGGCCTCCGCCGCAGCGATGGCGTGCCGCAGCGGCAGCCAGTGGAAGATGGCGGGGCGGTCGCGAAACGACGCGGCGTCGTGGTCGGCCAGCCACACGGCAGTGGTCCAGCCGCCGCTTTCGGCGGTGAGCGCATGGCCGGTAGAGAGATGCAGCGTCGCCACGGCATCGTCGACGCTTCGGAGGGCGCCGACAACGCCGAGAAAGGGCACGCCGTGGGCGGTCCGTCGGAGGACCACTTCCGCTGCCGCCAGCGTCTCGATATCCGCAGCCACGAGCGCATCGACGGTGGGCTCGGTGAGGAAGGCCAGGGCGCGTTCCAGGAGCGCCGCCCGGGCGGGTTCGGCCTTCGCCATGCCCGCGCGGAAGACCTTGACGTAGGACTTGCCGCCGACCCCGTCGGTGGTCAGCTTGGCCTTCGCCAAGTAGCGCTTCGCCGCAGCTGCGGTCATCGGCTGCGCGGACCCGGCGATTGCGCGCCGGGGTGAGATGTTCTTGCGCACCGCTTCGGGCACCACCAGCGTCTGAATCATGGCCCGAGTGTACGAGGGTCCCCGCGCCAGCGGAAGCTACGGTCGGCACGGTCGGTCCATCGCGCCGGTTTCGGTGGGGCACGAGGCCCCGATGGCGTTGGCGGCACCCGCGCAGTATAGTTGCATTATGCATGCAATGAGGCGAACCTACCCGTCGCAGCGAACGTGATACTCTCGGGCGATGCCGTCGGGGCGCATTGCACTCGTGCTGATGATGTTCTCTATTGCGTGTGCACGTGACGGCGGCAGAAAGTCGGGCCCGTCGCCGACTGCAGCTGCGAGCTTGCCCCTGCCTCCCGGCGATGCGGGCGAAGATGTTCCCCGCGCGAACGCCTCGGACGCTGGTTCGTCGATGGGGGTCGTCGATACCTCGCTGGCCGAGATCGACCGCCAGCAGTTCGCGGCAGGCGCTCGCGGCTCCATCGCGCGTTCCGAGGTGCCTGGCGCGGTGGCGCTCATGGTTCGGGGCGACGCCGTGGTGCTGCATGAAGCATACGGGCAGCGCGCGGTGCGACCAGCACCGGTGCCGATGACCACTGATACGGTGTTCGATCTGGCGAGCCTCACCAAGCCGATTGCCACGGCCACCACGGTGGTGCTCCTGGCGGAAGCGGGGCTCTTCTCCCTGCGCGATCCGGTGTCGCGCTATTTGCCGGCCTTTGCCGCCGCCGGCAAGGTCGACGTGACCATCGAGCAGTTGCTGCTCCACACCAGCGGGCTGCCCGCCGACAATGCGCTCTCGGCTTATGGCGGCACGCGCGACGATGCGGTGCGCCGTATTCTCGAGATGAAGCCGGAGCGACCCGCGGGCGAGGGCTTTCGCTACAGCGACCTCGGATACGTGGTGCTGGGCGAGCTGGTGGCGAAGCTCACCCATAGCTCGCTGGCCGATGCGGCGCGCGCGCGGGTGTTCGCCCCGCTGGGCATGACCGAGACCACGTTTCTGCCGGGGCCCGAGCTGCGCGCACGTGCGGCGCCGACCGATCGCACGGGCCCCGACAGCGTCCGCTTCTTCACCGGCGAAGTGCACGATCCGCGGGCCCGGGCCCTGGGCGGTGTTGCCGGGCACGCCGGGCTCTTCGCGACCGCGAAGGATCTCTCGCGCTTCGTGCGCGCCATGTTGCACGGGGGCAAGGTCGACGGCAACCAGGCGATACCGGCGCACGCGGTGGAGACGCTGCTCGAGCCTCGGGCGATTCCTGGCGGAAAGCGCGCCTACCTGGGATCGCTGCAGGGTACAGCTATTGCGCACACCGGCTTCACGGGCACTTCGTTCTGGATCGACCCTGCGCATGGCTTCGGCCTGGTGATCCTTGCGAGTCGCCTGCACCCGACCGGTAAGGGCAGCGCCGATCGCCTGCGCGGCGATCTGATCTCCGCGGCCATGGTGGCCGCGAGCCGGAAGGAGGGTGCCGTGCAACCAGGTATCGACGTGCTGGAAGAGACCGGGTTCGCCGCGGTGCGCGGTCGCCGGGTGGCGCTGCTCACGCATGCCGCCGGGCGCACCAAGGATGGCCGGCGCACGGTCGACGTCTTGCGGGGCGCGCGCGAGGTGAAGCTGGTGGCGCTCCTCTCGCCCGAGCACGGGTTGGCCTCGGCGGCCGAGGGCGCGGTGCACGATGGCACCGATGCCGCGTCGGGACTTCCGCTCCACAGCTTGTACGGAGATGCGCGAAGGCCCACCCTGGCCATGCTGCACGGCGCAGATACGGTGGTGGTCGACCTGCAAGACGCCGGCGCGCGCTTCTACACGTATGCGACAACCGTAGGGTACACGCTGGAGGCGGCGGCCGAGCTGCATCTGCGCGTGGTGCTCCTCGACCGTCCGAACCCGGCCGGCGGCGAGGTGGTCGAAGGTCCGCTTCGCGATGCCGACAAAGAGTCGTTCATCGGCTACCACCGCATTCCCGTGCGCCATGGCATGACGCTGGGCGAGCTCGCACGCATGTTCGTGGCCGAGCGCAAGCTGGCGACCGATTTGGTGGTGGTGCCTGCTCGCGGCCTCGGACGCACGGCGCTCTACGCAGAAACGGCTCTACCGTGGGTCGCGCCGTCGCCCAACTTGCCCACGCCCACGGCGGCCCTCCTGTACTCTGGCGTGGCGCTGCTCGAGGCCACCAATGTGAGCGTCGGGCGCGGCACGGGTGCGCCGTTCGAGCAAGTGGGGGCGCCGTGGGTCGACGGCGCCGCGCTGCGGGCCGAGCTTGCCCGCGCGCCGCATCCGGGCATCGCTCTGCGTGAGGTTACGTTCACGCCGACCGCGAGCGCGCACGCGAAGACCGAGTGCCACGGGGTGGCCTTCACGGTCACCGCACCCCACGAAGTGCGCGCGGTGCACCTCGGCCTCGCGTTGGCCTACGCGCTGCGGAAAGTCTTTCCTACGCGGTTTCTCGCGGCCGGGGTGAACACGCTACTGGCGCACCGCGCGGCCTTCGAGGCGCTCACATCGGGTGCCACGGTCGCCGGCATCGAGGAAACGTATCACGGCGATGCGGCGGCCTTTCTGCAGCGCCGCACGCCGTACTTGCTCTACTGAGGTGCACAAAAAGCGAGAGCCGCTCGCCTTGGCGAACGGCTCTCGAATCAGCGCGGAACGGTGTGGACCGCCCTCCGCTGCCCCTCAGGGGGCGGTTACGTGCACGCCGCAGAGGTAGTACGCGCCGGTGTTGGTGTTCGAGATGCTACCGGCGCTGAGCTGCAGCACGGCAGTGCCGGCGGCAGTGATGGCGACGGCGGGCTTCGATGCGCCGGTGCCTGCCGACCACGCCACGTCGGCAGTGGTGGTCTCGGTCTCCGACTGCTTGGAGGTGCCGTCGACGAAGAGCTCGACCTTGAAGGACTGGAGGCCCGAGCCGTCGCGCGCGGCGCTGCAGGCAACCGAGACCTTGTCGCCATTGCCGACCGCGAAGGAGAAGTTGTCGAGTGTGTCGCCGCTGGGGAGCCGCGCGAGGATGTAGCCGTCCTTGACCTTGGGGTCGGTCTTGCTGGTCGTCATGACCAGGGCCTCGGCGGTGGGAATCGTGTCGTTTCCGCCCGAGGTGGCTTCTGCTTCGGACGGGTTGCTGGTGCCGAAGCTGATGAAGCTGGAGTAGAAGTCGTTGGCGCCGGGGGCGATGCCAGCGGGGCGGCTGATGGCGAGGAAGTAGTCGCCCGGTTCGACCGGCGCGCTCAGGGAGCCCGACATCTTTTCCACCTGGCCGGTGGGCGGGGCGAGCTCGGCGACGATGGTGCCGTCGGCCTTTTTCACGGTCGCGGTGAAGCGCGCCATGGTGGAGCCGTAGCTCGACTTGCCGCTCTGGAGCGGTGCGCCGATGGGCGGCACTTCGACACTGACGCTGGTGGCGCCGGTGGGCACGGTGAACTTGAACACGTCGACGTCGGCCGCATCCTTCAGCGAGCCGAAGATGTAGTTGTAGGCGCCGGGGGGCGTGGTGAAGGCCTTGAGCTTGCCGGCCTGCGCCGCTGCGGTGGTGTCGTTGGGCTCGGCGTCGAAGGTCACGACCTCGGCCGCGGTGTCGATCTTGCCAGCGAAGAACTTGAAGCTGGGGTCGGCCGCGAGCTTCGGGGTGCCGCCGCTCCAGGTGTCGAAGTCGGTGACCTGCACGCACAACGCGGTGGTGCCGGCCGGGATCTTGTAGTCGAGCGAAGCGGCGGTGGAGACGCGGGGGAACGCGTCGTCGTCGGCGGCGAGGAGCTTGGCTCCGGTGGCGTCGAAGACCGAGATGGCGGTGTCGACGACCGTGTCTTCGGTGCCGGCGGTCGCTTCGGTGTCGGCCGAGATGACCATGAAGTCACCGGGCGTCACCTTGACCGAGTAGTAGACAGATTGACCTTCGGCGGTGAACGCGCCCTCGACCTGGGCGCCGAGGTCCGCCGGAATGGCGTTCGCGCAAGAGCTGCCCGGACCCGTGCCTCCGTCGGTCTTGGCGTCGGTCTTGCCGCCATCGGTAGTGGCCGCTTCGGTGCCGCCGTCGCTCGGCGTGGCGGGCGCCGGATCGCTCGAACAAGCGTACAGAGCCGAACCCGTGCTCAAGAGCCCCACAAGAATAAGTGCGTTTCGCATGGCAATACCTTCCTTCGGCGCGAAAGGTAGTCCAATGTCGGCCCCCGCGCCGGGAAATTCGCAACAGGCACTACCGCTTCGCCTTTCCCTGGGTGGGATTCGCTATTGAAGCTTCTCGGCTTCGGCGTCGGTAAGCCGGCGCACGGTCTTTCCGGCGCGCGTGACCAGCGACCACGTTTCCATGCGCCCGCGGTACTTGGGCGAGTCGACGGGGTGGTCGGGGTCCAGGCGAAAGTGCGCGGCGAGGTACATTCCGGCGTGGGGGCCGCGGGCGATGGGCGCCACGACCCGACCATCGAAGAGGTACGACTCGTTGCGGCTGTCGATTTGAACGGCGTGGGCGGCGCGCGAGGTGACCCAAGCGCTCGTGGTGAAGAAGAGCGTCGCGCCGTCTGGAGCGAAGAGCAGGTCTTGAAACGAAGCGAGGATGCGCTCTGGCGGATCGGCGTCGGTGCCTTGGCCGGCCACGAGCAAGGTCGGAGCCCCCATGCCGCGCACCATGCACAGGTCCTCGTGGGGCTCTGGTCCGAGCACCGTCTCGACGCTCCGGGCGGCGTCGACCACCACGAAGACGGTGGTGCGTCCATCGCTGGAGGTGATGCGTCGCAGGGGATCGCCCGGCCCTTGGCACGGAGGCGTGGGGGCCCCACTGAAGCTGCGCGCGTCTGGAGGTTGCGATGACGTTGCGGCCGGCTGCACCGGCGCGTTGGCCCGCACATCGGTACACGAACAGGCGAAGGGGAGCGCGATGGCGGCGATGAGCGAGGCGGGGCGCACCCCGGAAGAACGCCGGTGCGGCGGCGGCGATTCCTTGACGTCGCTGCGCCGCGAACTATCGTCTGCGCCGATGTACGCCATCGCCATTCTCCGCTACCGCCGGCCGCTCGACGAGGTACTTCCGGTGGTCGACGCGCATCGCGCGTATCTCAAGGGCCTCCGCGACGAAGGCACGTTGCTGGCTTCCGGACCGTTCGAGCCGCGAGCAGGTGGCGCGCTCCTCTTGCGGGTGGCCGACGACGGCGCGCTGGCCGCGCTCGACCGCGTGCGCGACGGCGATCCGTTCACCAAGCTCGGCCTCGCGCAGTACGAGCTCTTGCCTTGGGCACCGACCTTCGGCAAGGAAGAGCTCGATCGCGCCTTCGCGAAGTAGCAGCTGTCGCCTCGTGGCCGCGGCTCAGCCGCCGCGGACGAACTTGCACACGCTGGCGCTGGCGGGACCCGGGCTCGCTTCGGTGCAGCCGCAGTTGGTGACCCTGCACACGTAGGAGTCGCCGGGTGCGGCCGGCACCGCGGTGGGTAAACCCCTGCAGAGTGCATCGACTTTTCGGTACACGGTGGCGATGGTTTGCGTTCCCGCAGAGCCACTGGAAGTGCCGAAGAGCAGCAGCTGGCCGGCCTCGTCGACCAGGTACTCCGTCGCGAAGGTGCTGCGGGTGGAAGAGCTCGCGGCGCCCGTGTCGTTGTCGCAGGACGAGGTCTTCTGGAATGTGAGCTTGCTGGCGTCGGTGGTGAAGGTGCCGACGCTCCCGAGGGAGCCGAGGTCGCGGAAGCTGCCCTTTCGGAACAGGTAGGCAGAGCCGTAGTCGCCGAACTGGGTGCCGGTGCCGCGCTCAGCCAGCCGGTACGCCTCGCGGTAGAGCCCGTCGGGAATGGCGCCGCCGCGCCCGGTGGGCAGCTTCATGCCGTTCCACTGGGTGACGTCGCCGGAACCGCACCAGGCGTACGATGCGCAAGTGAGAGGGCCCTCGGTTCCGCCCTCTCCTGCGCCACCGTCGCCCGCTGGCGGAGCCGTACACGTGCCGCCCTTGGAGATGGACGCGGCGCTGCTGCAAGCATACGTGGTTCCGCCCACGCAGGCTTCGCTGCCGCACGCGACGTCTTGCGCAGCGCCGTTTTCCTGGACGCTGCACACACACCCGGGTTTGGGCGTATTGCTGGCGTCGTTCGACGAGCAACCAATCGCGAGCGCGATTGCGCCCATCGACGCCACACACGCGATGCGAGAAACAAAAGACATAAAAGCTCCACGGAAGAAGGGTCGAGCGCGCGCGGATGCGCAAGCTCCGGGACACCGTGCTTTCATGGATGGCGGCTCCGGGCCCCGCTTATGAAGAAAAGCGACCGCCGGCGTTCGGAATCAGGGCCCGACCGGGTCGACCAGGCCCGCGTAGTCGACGGTGGCGCCCACGGCAGAGACGGCGGCGGCGTCGCCGCGCGCGATGGCGTACAGAATGCCGGCGAGCGCTGCGTCCTTGTTGCTGGTGGCGGCCAGCGCGCCGGTGTGCGCGTCAAAGCCCTGGCCCGTTGTCTCCTTGATCTCCCCGAACCAGCCGGGCCGCAAGAAGCCGTTGGTACGGGCGAAGATCCAGTTGGTGTTCTGCGGCGTGGCGTCGCCCCAACCCTGTTGCGCGAAGGAGTTCTTGGGCGTGTCGCCGGTGATCACCAGCACCACGTTGTCGGCGAGCGATACCGGAACGCGGCGACGCGTGCAGGCGGGCTCGACCGCCTTGTTGAGGGCTTCGTAGAAGGAGTCCAGGGTGTGCGTGAGCTCGTCGGCGCGCTTGGTGAGGAGCACCTTGTCGGTGAAGGCGCCGTGGGGATCGTCTTCCAGGGCCGGAGCGACCACGGTGGCCACCAGGCCAAGGCGGAACGCGGCCGCGGTGAAGTACAGGTATTCGGCCAGGGTGCGGAACGGGGCGTACGTAGACTTCTGCGTCCACTCGTCGATGGCAGCTGGGGTGGGCCGCAGCTGCGCTTCTTGTTCGGTCGTGATTCCGCTGCTGGTCTTGAGCAGCGCGATGGCGAACTCGACGCTGGCGGCCACGACGCCTGGCACCGGCCCGCGAGCTACGAGCCCGCTGCGGCCCAAAGACAGCGTGGGTAGCGGCGCGCGCAGGCCTGTTTGCAGGGCACCCGCCAGCGAGAACGTGTCGTTGCCGTTGGCGAAGGTTCGCTGGTTGGGGGTGCTCGTGTGGGTCTGATTCGTACCCGCGACCATCACCGTGGCTGACGGCCGCTTGCCCAGGTTCTGCCAGAGCGTGCGCTGCGCCACCCGACGCGTGAAGAGCGGATGGTCTGGGGGCAGCGAGGCGTCGCTATTGGCGAAGAAGACGTTGTCGTAGGCGAACCGCGCCTCGAAGTTCTCGATCATGGGCGGGACGGGCCACACCAGCGTGAACCAGGCGAGACCGCCGTTGCCCGCCATCAGGTGCACCGCTCTCTGCGCCGTGCACTCCGGGAGCGCGCCTGCATCGGCTCCGGCGTCGCCTTCGTTCTGCGGCGCAGCGTCGCCCAGGTTCGCGCCCGGCCCCGGCCCTGCGTACGACGCGCAGCCGACCGAAGCGAGCACCAGACCAAGCCCGATGCGAGCAGCTATCGAAGAGGGCGTGCGCATAGACCAAAAGCTAACACTTCTGCGAGACCTCGAGGAATCACCGTCCATTTCAACGGACACGTTTTGACCGTCGCGACCCGCCGCTCGCACTCGCCTGCGGGTCGCGGGCCGCCGTCGAGGCGCCTCACTCCGGGTCGCGGCAGCAGCGAAAGCCGGTGGAGTAGTCGTGGTAGGTGAACCCGTGGGCGATGGTTCGGTACGCGCAGCCGTCGCCGTGCTCGGAGGTGTCGAGGAAGTACCCGCCCTGGAAAGTGCCGTTGGGGTCCGCCGTCCATTCGTGCAGGTTGCCGACCATGTCGAAGACGCCCTGGTCCGATACGCACCCCGCTCTTGCCCCGGTAGGCTCTACCGTGCCGGGGAGCGCGAGGTTGCGCGGATCGTTCAGCTCCTCCATGCCCCAGCCCCGCTTCATGGTGTCTGCGTGGAGCTGCATCATGGGCGCAGTGCCGGCGTCTTTGCAGGTTCCGGCAGTGCGCTTGGGCCCGTAGGGGTAGGCGTATCCGTGACTGCCACCGCAGGCCGCGCGCCACTCCACCGGCTGGCACAAACGCTTGCCGGCTTGCTTGCAGGCGGCCTCGGCCTGGGCGCCGCTGATGTACCCCTGGGGTAGAACGCCCGCGACGCTTCGTGCAGTGTACACGCGATCCATCGCCGGGATTTGGTTGTGCGGCCAAGCCTCGAGCGCGCCACCAGCGCTTCGCACCTGGAGTGACCCCTCGTAGCGGTCCACGCAGAAGCGGCCGTCGATGCTCGCCATCTCGACCGGGCACTTGCGCGGGCTTGGCGCCGGCAGCAGCCCTTCGGCGACCGCCCACGGCCGCTTGGGTGCATATGCCAGGATCACCTGCTCCAGGGTGCCGGCGCCTCCACGTGGCACGCCCCGCTTGGGGTCTTGGAGGAACGGTTCGAGGCCCGAAAGTGCGCGCGCCACCTGCGCCCGCGACTCCGGCGTGGCCTTCTCCGGATTCTCCGCGCGCGCGGCGCTCACCAGCAAGGCTCCCGCCGCGATTCCCAAAGCCAGCCACGTTCTGAAACTACGCACCCGAGGAGCGTAGCACCACGGGTCCCGCGCACCCACGGGAAAGCCGCTTCCGATTGCGGCGCTACGGCACGTGCGCTGGGCGCCCCTTCTCGTCTAAGCTCCGCAGCCTCTCTCGAAAGGCTGGCCCGTCATGTCCATCGTTCTCTACCATCATCCGTTCACGCGCGCGGCGGGCACTCTCTGGGCGCTGGAAGAAGTGGGCGTCCCCTACGAGCTTCGCTACGTCGATATCATGGCGGGCGGCACGAAGGCTGCAGACCTGGTCGCGCTCAACCCGATGGGCAAGCTGCCCACGCTCACCGATGGCGACGCGGTGGTGACCGAGTGCGCGGCGATTGGCCTCTATCTCGCCGACCGCTACGCCTACGGCACACTGGCCCCGCGCGTGGACGATGCCGCCCGCGCCGCCTACCTTCGCTGGTCGCTGTTCGCGCCGTCGGTCATCGAGCCCGGTTCCATGGCCAAGATGGCCGGGTGGGCATTCAAGGACTCGCAGGCCGGGTGGGGCAATTACGAAGCCATGCTCCACGCCATGGACAGCGCAGTCGCAAACCGCGACTTCATCCTCGGTAGCGACTTCTCGATGGCCGATGTCATCTTCGGCGGAACGGTCCGCTACATGCTCCAGTTCAAGATGGTAGAACCCAGCCCCGCGCTCACGGCCTACACCGAACGAATTGGACAGCGCCCGGCTCTACACCGTGCAGACGCACGCAACGCCGAGGTGCTCGCTGCACACCCGCCGAAGAAGGACTGACCGGCGCGTTCTCGAGAGCACCGAACCGTTGAAGACCGAGGATCTTCGGCGAGTTGCGAGCCCTGCAAGGCGCGGCGCGACACAGGTCGCAGAAAGAGCCGAACGAGTCAAACGGGTCGGTGCTCTACCCCGGCGCATGCCGTACCGTATGGTATGACTCGCAGCCCCGATCTCGAGCCCCTCGCTTTTGCCGATGGGGATCGAGGAGGCTGCTGATGTCGGCGACGCTCGAAGAGCTCGAACGGGTCAACCGCCTCTATGCCGCGCTGCGTGACATCCATCGCGCGGTCGTGGAAGAGCGGACCCGGGAGGGGCTCACGGAGAGGGTGTGCGAAGTCCTGGTGGCGAAAGGAGGCTTCCGCATGGCCTGGGTCGGCTGGCTCGACGCGGAGACGCAGCGCCTGGTGCCCATCGCCACCGCCGGCGACGACGGCGGCTACCTCCAGCGCGTCGAGGTGTATGCCGACGAGCGCGCCCAGGGACGTGGGCCCGCCGGCCGCGCCTTCTGCGAGAATCGACCGTACATTTGCAATGACGTGTTCATCGACCCGGCCATGGCCCCATGGCGGACCGAGATCGAACGGCAGGGCTATCGAGCTTCGGCTGCCCTTCCCATTCGCGTCGACGGAGCTCCGGTGGGCGTGCTCACCGTGTACGCTGCGGCACCGGGATTCTTCCGCGACCAGGAAGTGACGCTCTTGGCCGAGGCCGCGGAGGAGATATCCTTCGCGCTCTACAACCTCGCGAATGAAGCGGCCCGGCGTGCTGCGGAGGCAAGCGTTCAACGCCTGGCCGCCATCGTGGAGTCGACCGACGACGCGATCTTCAGCGAGACGCGCGACGGCCTCGTCACCAGCTGGAACCCCGCTGCCGAACGCATGTTCGGCTATGCTGCAACGGAGATGCGAGGAACGTTGGCGCGCGTTCTGGTGCCTCCCGAGCACGCCGCAGAGGACGCGGCATTCTTCGGGCGCATCGAGGGGGGCGAGCGCATCGAGCCGTTCGAGAGCACGCGCCTGCGCAAGGACCGCACGCACGCGCTGGTTTCCATCGCGGTGTCGGGCATATGGGTCGCGTCCTCGCATGCCGCCGGCAAGGAGCTCGCGGGGCTATCGAAAATCGTTCGCGACATCGGCACGCGAAAGCGCGCCGAGGCGGTGGCCGAGCGCGAGCAGCGGCTCGCCGCGAGCCTGGTCGAAGCCATGCCGAGCATCTTCTACATGTACGATGAGAGCGGGCGCTTCCTTCGCTGGAATCGCAACTTCGAGCGCGTCTCGGGGCGCGCCGCCCAAGAGATCGCCGTCATGCACCCGCTCGATCTCTTCATCGGCGCCGAGAAAGAGCTGGTGCGCGAGCGGATCGCCGAGGTCTTCGAGCGCGGGCACGCGACGGTCGAGGCAGCGCTGCTTTCGAAGGACGGGACAGCGACGCCGTACTTCCTCACAGGCAAGTGCGTCGAGCTGGAAGGCAAGCGCTGCCTGGTAGGCGTCGGCGTCGACATCTCCGAGCGCAACCGCGCCGTCGCCGAGCTGGGCAGGAGCGAAGAGCGATATCGAAGTACCTTGGACACCATCCTCGAGGGGTGTCAGATCATTGGCTTCGACTGGCGCTACCTCTACCTGAACCCTGCTGCCGCCACGCAGAACCGGCGCCCGAACGGCTCGCTCCTGGGCCGCTCCATGCAACAGTCCTGGCCGGGTATCGAGACGTCCGAGGTCTTCGCGCTCCTTCATCGCTGCATGGAGGAACGAATCGCCGTGCACGGCGAGGCGCGGTTTCAATTCGCCGACGGGCACTCCGGTTGGTTCGATGTCCGCGTGCAGCCGGTCCCCGAGGGCATCTTCGTCCTCTCCATCGACATCAGCGAGCGCAAGGAGGCAGAACGTGCGCTGCGCGAGCTCAACCGGAACCTGGAACGCATCGTCGAGAACCGCACCCGCGACCTTCTTGCCGCGCGCGAGCGAGCGGAGTCGGCCGATCGTCTCAAATCAGCATTTCTCGCTACCATGTCGCACGAGCTGAGAACGCCCCTGAACTCCATTCTTGGTTTCACCAGTATCGTCGCCAATGGCATGGCAGGGCCGCTCAATGCCGAACAGACCAAACAGCTGGGGATGGTTCTGGGGAGCTCTCGCCACCTGCTCGATCTCATCAACGACATTCTCGACCTGTCCAAGATCGAGGCCGGGCAGCTCGAGCTGCGGCCGACCAGCTTCGACCTTCGGGCCTCGGTGGTGCGGGTGACCGATTCGGTGCGGCCCATGCTGGAGAAGAAGGGGCTCACGCTCGGTGTCGACTTGCCGCCCGACCTCGGCGACATGGTCAGCGACCGTCGCCGGGTCGAGCAGATTCTCCTCAACTTGCTCAACAACGCCATCAAGTTCACCGACCGTGGCGGAGTGAAGCTCACCCTCGCGGTGGTCGCCGACACCGGCGCGGCGAACGCGGGCACCCTGCGCATCGCGGTGGCCGACACCGGTATCGGCATCGCGGCAGCCGATCTTTCGCTGCTTTTTCAGCCATTTCGCCAGATCGACTCGGGGCTCCAGCGCCAGCACGAGGGGACCGGCCTCGGACTTGCTATCTGCCGCCGGCTCACCACGTTGCTTGGTGGTAGCATCGGCGCCGAGAGCACCGCGGGCGCCGGCAGCGTCTTCACGGTGACACTGCCCTTGTCGTTGCCCGAGGCCACCCGATCATGAGACGTGAGACCCACTCCCCGTGCGCGCTGGCGAGGCGATCATGACGCGCGTACTGCTGGTCGACGACAACGAGCCGAATCTCTACTATCTGAGCGCACTGCTGCGCGCGCATGGCTACGAGACCGAATCGGCGCGCCATGGAGCCGAGGCGCTCGTCAAGGCGCGCCGGTCGCCGCCAGACCTCGTCGTCTCCGACCTGCTCATGCCGGTGATGGACGGATATACGCTCCTTCGCCAGTGGACGGCGGACCCCCATCTGCGTGGCGTCCCCTTCGTGGTGTACACGGCGACGTACACCGAGCCCGAAGACGAAGACTTGGCCCGCGGCCTTGGCGCCCGCGCCTTCATCCTCAAGCCGGCCGAGCCCGAGGCGTTCATCGCGCGCCTGCGAGCGGTGCAGTCGGAAGCCGCGCCGGCGCCCTCGGCGCTACCGACGCCGCCGCCGGAGAATGGCCTGTTTGCCGAGTACAGCGAGGTGCTTATTCGCAAGCTGGAGCAAAAGACCCTTCAGCTGGAGGAGACCAACCGCGCCCTGCATACCGACGTTGCCGCGCGCGAAGCCACCGAGGCCGCGCTCCGAGCCAGCGAGGCGAACCTCCGGCTGCTCACCGAGGCGATGCCGCAGCTGGTGTGGGTGTCGCGCGCCGACGGCAAGAACGTGTTCACCAACCAGCGCTGGGGGGAATATACTGGATTGGCAGCTTCGGCCAGCGAGGGCGACCGCTGGATCGACCCCTTCCACCCGGACGACCGGGCGCGCGTAAGCGCCGCGTGGGCCGAGGCCATCGCCACCGGAGGCACGTACTCGCTGGAGGCCCGGATTCGCCGCCATGACGGGGCGTACCGGTGGTGGCTGGTGCGCGGCGTCCCCCAGCGCGATGGGTCCGGAGCCATCACGAAGTGGCTGGGGACCTGCACCGATATCGACGACATCAAGCGCACGGCCGCCGACCTCGAGCAAGCCCACTCGCAACTACGGCAGGCGCAGAAGATGGAAGCCATCGGGCGGCTCGCGGGCGGCGTTGCCCACGACTTCAACAACCTCCTCTCGGTGATTCTCAGCTACACCACGTTGGTCCTCGACGAGATGGCTCCCGACGCGCCGATGCGAGAGGAGCTGGGCGAGGTACGCCGCGCCGGTGAACGCGCGTCCGACCTCACGCGGCAGCTCCTCGCGTTCAGCCGCCAGCAGATGTTGCAGCCGCGCGTCCTCGACCTGGGCAAAGTGCTGCGCGACATGGAAAAGATGCTGCGCAGTCTCCTCGGCGAAGACGTGGACCTTGCCTTGGCCACCGAGGGTTTGGCGGGCAAGGTGCACGTCGACCCGAGCCAGATTGAGCAGATTGTCATGAACTTGTCGATCAACGCCCGTGACGCCATGCCCCGCGGGGGAAAGCTCACCATCGAAGCCACCGACGTCGAGCTCGACCAAAGCTACGTCGCGCTGCACCCCGGCGCGGCTGCGGGCTGGTACGTGATGCTCGCCGCGACCGATTGCGGTGCCGGTATGGATGCCGCGACCCGAGAGCGCATCTTCGAGCCCTTCTTCACCACCAAAGAGAAGGGCAAAGGTACCGGGCTCGGCCTGTCGACGGTGTTCGGCATCGTCGAACAGAGCCATGGTCATATCGAGGTTTACAGTGAGCCAGGGGTGGGCACCTGCTTCAAGATCTACCTGCCGCGAACCGATCGCCAGGCGGCAGAGCCCGAGCACCTCAGCCTACCGGTCGCGGCGGCGCTCCGAGGCTCGGAGACGGTTCTGGTGGTGGAGGACGATTCGCAAGTCCGCGCCATGACGTGCGCCATTCTTCGGCGCAGCGGCTATCGTGTCATGGAGGCGGGGGACGGCGATGCGGCGCTCGCGCTCAGCGGATCGTTCGAAGGCGAAATACATCTTTTGCTCACCGACGTGGTCATGCCGCGCATGAGCGGCCGCGAGGTCGCCGAGCACATCGCCGCCACACGGGCGCGCATCAAGGTCCTCTACGTCTCGGGCTACACCGACAAGTCCATCGTCCACCACGGAATCCTCGACGATGGAATCGCGTTTCTGCAAAAGCCAATCACTCCAGACGCCCTGCTCCGCCGCATCCGCGAGGTCCTCACGGCACCGTAGCCGCGAGGCGACTCTTCGGTGCTTTAGGCAAGCATCGCGGCGCGGAACTTCCGGAAGACGCTGCGGGCTTCCTGGGGGCCCGGCGAGGCCTCCGGGTGATGCTGCACGCTGAAGGCGCGGGCGCCCGGGATCTCGATACCCTCGACCGTGCCGTCGTTGAGATTGGTGTGGGATACACGCACGCCGTCTGGGAGCGAACTGCCATCTACCGCAAAGCCGTGATTCTGCGAGGTGATGTCGATGCGCTTGGAGGCAACGTCGATGACCGGCTGGTTGGCGCCGCGGTGGCCGAACTTCATCTTGTAGGTCTTCGCTCCGGCGGCCAGCGCGAGAATCTGATGGCCCATGCAGATGCCCAGAATCGGCACCTTGCCAAGCAGGCCGCGCACTGCTTCGGCGGCGCCCACCACCGCAGCAGGGTCGCCGGGCCCGTTGGTGAGCAGCACGCCGTCGGGCTTTAGCGCGAGCGTGCGCTCGGCGGGAAAGGCCGCGGGCACCACGGTGACCCGGCAGCCGATGCGCCGCAGCTCCTCGAGCATCGCCAGCTTGAGCCCGTAGTCGTAGGCCACCACGTGCAGATCGCTCGGCGGAGCGGGCGCCTCGGGGGCCATGCCGTGCGGCGCGCGCAGGGGCGCGGTCCAGGCGTAGGCTTCTTTGGTGGAAATCTCGGTGGCGAGATCGCGCCCCTCCATGCTGGGCACCGCTCGCGCACGCTCCACCAGCGCCGCGTCGGACACCGACTCCGACGAAACGATGCCGCGGCGGACGCCCACCGTTCGCAGGTGCCGTACGAGCTTGCGGGTGTCGATCTCCGATACCCCCGATACCCCCGTACGAAGCAGGTAGTCGTGAAGGCTCTCGGTGCTGCGCTGGTTGGAAGGGGTGCACAGCTCGCGCACCACCATACCCACGGCCTTGGGCCCGCTCGACTCCTCGTCGTCGGCGTTCACCCCCACGTTGCCGATCTCCGGCGTGGTCATGACCACAATCTGCCCGGCGTACGAGGGGTCGGTGAGGATCTCCTGATAGCCGAACATCGACGTGTTGAACACCACCTCTCCCTCCGCGTCGCGCGGCGAGCCGAAGGGAATTCCCGTGAGCACCAGGCCGTCTTCCAATGCGATTCGCGTCATCGAACGTTCTCCAGATCCTGCAGAGCCAAGAGCGGATACGGCGCGTCGGCGCCGAGCGTAACTTGCGCGCTCTTTCGCGCCTCGAGGGCCCGCGCGAGCATCACCGCTGCCTGGATGGTGGTGGCGTAGAAGCACCCCTTGGCCAGAGCGGCTTTGCGCAGGTCGACGTTGGCGTCGGTAGACACCAGCGCGCTCACGTGGCCCTCCTTGAAGAGCGCAATGGCCGCCGCGCTGCTCTCCACCAACTGCACCGCGAGGCCCTTCTTCACGAAGTACGCGAAGGCCGGGGCGGTTGCGTGCAGCGTGGAGCCGAGCGCCGCCAGGCGCCGCGCCGCGTCGACCACCGCGGGGCCGTCGTCGTCGCGCAGGGCGAAGAGCACCGGACCGCCGGGAGGCGGGAGAATGTGCGCGCCCTCTTGGCTCTTGCCGAAGGCCACGTAGGGATCGCGCGCCAGCCCCATGACCTCGCCGGTGCTGCGCATCTCGGGCCCGAGCCACACGTCGGAGCCGGGGAAGCGACCGAACGGGAACACGCTCTCTTTCACCGCGAACACGTCGCGCGGCTTGGTGAGCGTATGCGGCAGCGGAACGCCGGCCATGGCCTTGGCGGCCAGCTTGGCCAGCGGAATGCCAGTGGCCTTGGCCACGAAAGGCACCGTGCGCGACGCCCGCGGGTTCACCTCGAGCACGAACACCTGGGCGCCCTGCACCGCGAACTGTCCGTTCATGAGCCCCACCACGCCCAGCTCGTGGGCGATCTCGGTGGCAGCGTCGATGATGCGCTCCTGCGCCTCGGCGGTGAGCGTGTGCGGCGGCAGCACCGAGGCAGCGTCGCCGGAGTGCACCCCCGCCTCTTCCACGTGCTCCAGAAGCCCGCCGATGATGACGTGGCCTTCGGCGTCGCGCACCAGATCGATGTCGACCTCCACCGCGCGCTTCAAGAAGCGGTCGATGAGCACCGGGTGCTCGCCGCCCACGCGAATGGCGCTATCGATGTAGCGCTCGAGGTTAGATGCATCCTGCACGATTTCCATGGCCCGGCCGCCGAGCACATAGGAGGGTCGCACCACCACCGGGTAGCCGATTCGCGCCGCCACCGCGAGCGCCTCTTCCTTGGAGCGCGCCACGCCGTTCTCCGGCTGCGCAATATCGAGCTTGCGCAACACTTCCGCGAACCGCTCGCGGTCTTCCGCGCGGTCGATGGCGTCGGGGCTGGTGCCGAGAATGGTTACGCCGGCCTCGGCCAACGACTTGGCGAGGCGCAGCGGCGTCTGCCCGCCGAATTGCACCAGCACGCCCACCGGCTTCTCCCGGTGGACAATCTCGAGCACGTCTTCCAGCGTGATGGGCTCGAAGTACAGGCGCGCCGCGGTGTCGACGTCGGTGGAGACGGTCTCCGGGTTGCAGTTCACCATGATGGTCTCGAAGCCTGCCTCTTCGAGGGCAAAGGCCGCGTGGACGCAGGCGTAGTCGAACTCCACGCCCTGGCCGATGCGAATCGGGCCGCTACCCAGGATGAGGATCTTCTTCTTGTCCGAAGGCTCCGCTTCGTCTTCGTCCTCGTAGGTCGAATAGAAGTACGGCGTGAACGCCGGAAACTCCGCGGCGCAGGTGTCGACCCGGCGGTATACCGGCCGCAAACCCCGCGCCCAGCGCACCTCGCGCACGCGCGCCTCGGTGGTGCCCACCGCGCGGGCGATGTCCTTGTCGGAGAACCCGTTGCGCTTGGCTTCGAGCAGCAGCGGCTCGGGAATGGCCTCCGGGGTCTTGCTCTCGGCGAGCCGGCCGTCCAGCTCCACCAGCGCCTGAATGTGCCCCAAAAAGAACGGATCGATGGCGGTGGCTTGGTTCACCTCGGCCACGCTCATGCCGCGGCGGAAGGCCTGCGCGATGGCGTAGGCGCGATCGGGCCGGCGCTCGGACAGCTCGGCCTCGGGGCCGCGCAGGGCCAGGTGCCCCACGTCGAGCGAGCGCATGGCTTTCATGTATGCTGCACGGAATGTGCGGCCCATGGCCATAACCTCGCCCACCGATCGCATCGAGGTGGTGAGCTCGGGCGCGGTCTTGGGGAACTTCTCGAAGTCGAAGCGCGGCACCTTCACCACCACGTAGTCGAGCGTGGGCTCGAAGCTGGCCGGCGTGTCGCGGGTAATGTCGTTCTTGATCTCGTCGAGGGTGTAGCCGAGCGCCAGCTTGGTGGCGATCTTGGCGATGGGGTAGCCGGTGGCCTTCGACGCCAACGCGCTGGAGCGACTCACCCGCGGGTTCATCTCGATGACCACGATGCGGCCATCCTTCGGATTGACGCCGAATTGCACGTTGGCGCCGCCGGTGTCGACGCCGATCTCGCGAACGATGGCGATGGCCGCGTTGCGCAGCACTTGGTATTCGCGGTCGGTAAGGGTTTGGGCCGGGGCCACGGTGACCGAGTCGCCGGTGTGAATACCCATGGGGTCGAGGTTCTCGATGCTGCACACGATGACCACGTTGTCGTGGGGATCGCGCACCACCTCGAGCTCGTACTCCTTCCAGCCGAGCACGCTCTCTTCCACCAGCACGGTGGTAATGGGGCTGGCCGCAAGGCCCGACTGGCAGAACGCCACGTACTCGGCCTCGTTGCGAGCGATGCCGCCGCCGGTGCCGCCCAACGTGAACGAAGGGCGCACGATGGCCGGAAGGCCGATATCGGGCAGGGCCTTCATGGCCGCCTCCAGGGTGTGCACCACCACGCTCTTGGGCGTGGGGAGGCCGATGCGGGTCATGGCCTCCTTGAAGAGCTTGCGGTCTTCGGCCTTGTGAATGGCTTCGAGCGAAGCGCCGATGAGCTTCACCCCGTGCTTTTCGAGAATGCCGCGCTCGCTCAGCTCTTTGGCGAGGTTGAGCGCGGTTTGCCCGCCCATGGTGGGCAAGAGGGCGTCGGGCTTCTCGATCTCGAGGATGCGCTCGCAGACCGCGACGGTCATGGGCTCTACGTAGGTGCGCGTGGCCAGCTCGGCGTCGGTCATGACCGTCGCGGGGTTGCTGTTGAGCAGCACCACTTCGATGCCCTCGCTCAGCAGCGCCTTGATGGCCTGGGTGCCGGCGTAGTCGAACTCGCAGGCCTGGCCGATGACGATGGGGCCGGAGCCGATGAGGAAGACCTTGTGAATGTCAGAGCGACGCGGCAACGGCGCCTCCATTGAGCAAGAGCTCGAGCAGTGCCTTTTGGGCGTGAAGCCGGTTCTCGGCCTGGTCGAAGACCCGCGATTGCGCGCCTTCCAGCGCCTCTTCGGAGATCTCCTCGCCGCGATGCGCCGGCAAGCAGTGGAGCACGATGGCCTTCTTGGGGGCGGCCGCGAGCAGGGCCGCGTCGACCGAGTAGCCGCGGAAGGCAAGGAGGCGCTTCTTGCTCTCGGCCTCCTGGCCCATGCTGGTCCACACGTCGGTGTTGATGACGTCGGCGTTCTTCACCGCCTCGCGGGCGTCGTGGGTGACGGTGACGTTGCCGGCGCTCGCCACCACGCTCGGCGCGTAGCCGTCGGGGGCGGCCACGTGCAGCTTGAAGCCGAAGATGCCAGAAGCTTCGATCCACGACTGCGCCATGTTGCTCTTGCCATCGCCTACGAACGCGATCACGCGATCGTGGAGCGAGCCGAAGTTCTCTTGCACGGTCTGTAGATCAGCCAGGAGCTGCACCGGGTGCGCGCCGTCGGAGAGGCCGTTGATGACCGGCACGGTAGCCGCGCTCGCAAAGATGCGCAGGCGATCGTCGCCGAAGGTGCGGAGCATGATGATATCGACGTAGCGGGCCAGGACCCGCGCGGTGTCTTGGGGCGGCTCGCCGCGGGCGATCTGGCTGCCTTCGGCGGTGAGCGTGATAACCTGTCCGCCGAGCTGACCCATGGCCGCCTCGAAAGAAACGCGCGTGCGCGTGGACGCCTTCTCGAAGACGAGGGCCAGCGTCTTGCCCGCGAGCGTGCTGTGGGTCTTGCCGGCCTTGCGCTCGGCCTTGAGCTGCGCGGCGCGCGCCAGGAGCGCTTCGAGCTCGGTCTTGGTGCAGTCGCCGAGTCGCAAAAAATCGCGTTTCATGAGGGCTCCGAGAGATGGGCAGCGATGTCGTCGAGGGTCTTCTGTTCGCCGAGCGCGGCGAGGTGTGCGCCCAGGCGGCGGGTCAAGGTGTCGAGCTGGACGGCAATGGCCTCTCTGCCGGTGCTCCCCGGCGTGCCCTTGCGGGCCGCCGCGCCATCGAGAGCCAGCAGGCCGAGGAGCTCGGCGTCGAAGCGTGGGTCTACTGCGCGCGCGAAGTCGAGGCTCACCTTGGCGAGCGGGGTCTTGGCATCGCTCGCCTTGCGCACCAGCGCGCCCACCGCGCGGTAGGCCTGGCGGAAGGGCACGCCGCGCTTCACCAGACCCTCGGCGAGATCGGTCGCTTGCGTTGCGTCCTCGGCCAGCGCCGCGCGGGTGCGCTCCGCGTTTACGGTCAGCTCCGGGAGCGCCAGGGTGAGAATGCGCGCGCAGGCCAGGGCGGTGTCTTCGGCGCCGAAGAGCGGCGTACGGTCTTCTTGCTGGTCGCGGTTGTAGCCGCCCGGAAGGCCCTTCATGGTGACCAGCAGGCTCACCAGGTGTCCCACCGAGAGGCCGCTCTTGCCGCGCACCAGCTCGAACACGTCGGGGTTCCGCTTTTGCGGCATCATGCTCGAGCCGCTGGCGATGCCGTCGCCCAGCTTGAGAAAGCCGAACTCGCCGGTGGAAAAGTCGACCACGTCGGTGGCGAAGCGGCTCGCGTGGATGCCGAAGCGCGCCGCGGCGTACACGAAGTCGAGGGCGAAATCGCGATCGCTCACCGCGTCGAGGGCGTTTTCGCTCATGCGCGCGAAGCCGAGCAAGCGCTGGGTGCGCGCGCGATCGAGCGGCAACGTGGAGCCGGCGATGGCGCAGGAGCCGAGTGGGCACACGTCGGCGGCCGCCCGCGCATGGGCGAAGGCCTCGAGATCACGCGTGAATGCGGTGGCGTGCGCGAGAAGCCAGAAGCCCACGGTGATGGGCTGGGCGCGCTGCCGATGGGTGTAGGCCGGCATCGGCACTTCGGCCTCGGCGCGGGCGCGCTCGACGATGGCGGTGACGAGGGCGACGAGGGTGCGCTCCATCTGGATGCATGCTTCACGCACGTGCAAACGGAGGGCGAGCGCCACCTGGTCGTTGCGCGAGCGACCGGTGTGAAGGTAGCCGGCCGAGGCGGGCACCGTCTCGCCGAGCCACGCCTCGATCGCCATGTGAATGTCCTCTTCCGGCGGCAGCGGGGGCTGCTCGCGGTAAAGGGTGCGGAGCGCGCCGGCGAGGACGCGCGCGTGCTCCGCGGGGACGATGCCGGTCTCGCCGAGCATCGTGACGTGGGCCAGGCTCCCGAGAACGTCCTCGCGAAAGAGCCGGGCGTCGTGCGCGAGCGAGCTACCGAAGGCGAGCACCTCCGGATGAATCTCGGTGCCGCCCGATGCGTCGGTTTTTGCGATGACGCTCATGCGCTCAGCCCTTCTCGTTCTCGGCACCGAGCGCGCCGCCATGGAGGCGGCTGTACTCGTAGAGCTGCAGGCCTACCAGCTTGATAAAGCCCTCGGCGGCGCGGTGGTCGAACTTGTCGTCCACGCCATAGGTGCTCATGGCGAGGTTGTAGATGCCGAAGGGCGAGGTGCGGCCGATGACCTGGCACGCGCCCTTGAAGAGCCGCACCGTGACCTCGCCGGTGACGAACTTGTTGTGCTCGTCGTTGAACGCCTGGAGCGCCGCGCGGTAGGGCGAGAACCAGAATCCCTCGTAGATGAGCTCGGCGTACTTCTGGTCGAGCGTGGCCTTGACCTTGTGCGACATGCCGAGGGTGGTGAAGCGCTCCAGATCCTTGTGCGCGGTGATGAGCGTGACCGCCGCGGGGCACTCGTAGTTCTCGCGGCTCTTGATGCCGACGAAGCGGTTTTCCATGAGGTCGATGCGACCCACGCCGTGCAGGCCGGCCAGAGCCGAGAGCTGCTTGATGAGCGCAGCGGGGCCGAGCGCCTTGCCGTCGAGGGAGACCGGGAGGCCGGCCTCGAAGCCGATCTTGACGATGCCCGGCTCGTTCGGGGCGTCTTGCCAGCTCTTGGTCCAGGCGAAAGCGTCTTCCGGCGGAACCTGGTTGGGGTCTTCGAGGACGCCGCCTTCGATGCTGCGGCCCCAGATGTTCTCGTCGACGCTGTAGGGCGACTTCTTGGTGGTGGGCACCTCGATGCCGTGCTTCGCAGCGTACTCGATGGCTTCGTCGCGGGTGATGTTGCGCTCGCGCTGGGGCGCAACGATCTTCAGGTCGGGTGCCAGGCCCTTGGTGGCGAGGTCGAAGCGCACCTGATCGTTGCCCTTGCCGGTGGAGCCGTGGGCCACCGCGCTGGCGCCGTGCTTGCGTGCAGCCTGCACCAAGTGCTTGGAGATGAGCGGACGCGAGAGGGCGGCCGAGAGCGGGTAGATGTTCTCGTACAGGGCATTGGCCTGCAGCGCGGGGAAGCAGAAGTCTTTGGCAAACTCGTCCTGCGCGGAGACGATCTCGACCGCCACTGCGCCGGCCTTCTTGGCGCGGGTGGCGATGTACTCGGGGTCGCGCGCTTCGCCCACGTCGACGTGGCAGCACACCACGTCGTAGTTGTAGTCGGTGGAGAGAATGCGAACCAGGATGGAGGTGTCGAGCCCACCCGAGTAGGCGAGGACAATCTTCGGCTTCATTTCAGTTACCCTTTCTTCCAGGTGGTGCGGAGCTTCTCCGCGAGAGTCGCGATGCTGACGCGCTTGGTGGGCGCGAGAAAGATGGTGTCGTCGCCGGCGATGGTGCCGAGCACCTCGGGCAGGCGCGCGCGGTCGAGCATGGAGGCCACCATGGAGGCGGCGCCGGTGGTGGTGAGCACCACCACCAGGGCGTGGCTTTCGCCCACCGAGATGACCATGTCTTTGGCTTGCTCGAGCTCGTTCTCTCCGGCCGAGATGGGTGCGCCGGCTATCTCGTAGAAGCTCCCGGCGGAGCCGGTGACCCGCCGCGCCTCGATCTTGGCGAGATCGCGGGAGAGCGTGGCCTGGGTGACGTCGATGCCCCGCTTCTTGAGCTCGCGCCGCAAGTCGTCTTGGGTGCCGATGCGCTGTTGACGAATGATGGCCTGAATGGTCTCCCGGCGCGCCGCGGTGTCGGAGGCGCCGCGGGTGGAGTCGTCGGCGTGCGAAACGCCGCTCATCGCTCGCTCCTCTGCACGAAGGTGCCAATGCCGTTGTCGGTGAAGAGCTCCGCCAGCACACCGTGGGGCACACGGCCGTCGACGATATGCACGTCGCGCACGCCGCCCTGGAGCGCCGCGACCGCCGCCTGCGCCTTCTTGGCCATGCCGCCAGCGAGGCCACCGGCTGCGGCGAGGGCCCGCAGCTTGTCGACGTCGACCTTCTCGAGGAGCTCGCCGCTCTCGAGAATGCCCGGCGCGTCGGCGAGGAAGATGAGCTTCTCGGCGCCGAGGGCGGCGGCTACCCCGGCCGCCACGTCGTCGCCGCTGAGCGAGTAGCTGGTGCCGTCTTCGCCGGTGCCGGTGGGCGAGATGACCGGCACATAGCCTTGCTCGAGGAGCACCTTGATGAGGTCGCTCTTCACCAGCGAGAGCTCGCCGGTGCGGAAGAGGCTGGCCTCGAGGTTGGCCTCGGCCTCGGCCTCGTTGGCAGGGCGCGCAGTGAGGAGCTTGGCGTCCTTGCCGGAGAGGCCCACCGCGTTCACGCCGCTTTGGTTGAGCAGGGTGACGAGCTCGGTGTTGATCTTGCCGGTGAGGACCATCTCGACCACGCCGCTCTGGTCGGCGCCGCCGCCGAGCCGCGCCAAGGTCCGGGCGATCTCCAGATCGCCTCCGTGCACCACCACAGGCACCAGCCCCACCGAGCGCAGGAGCTTTACGTCGGTGACGAAGGCGTGCTTGAGCGACTCGTTCAGCAGCGCCGAGCCGCCGAACTTGATGACGCAGCGCTGGCCCTTGAACTTCGAGATGTACGCGAGCGCCTCGGTGAGGAGCGACACCTTGAACTTGGGGCTGTAGTTGGTGAGCCGGTCGTCCTTCTTCACCCCGCCGTCGGCGGTGGTCACCACCAGGCTGGTGTAGTCTGCATTGATCTTGACGTAGTCGTAGCTGAGATCGCAACCCCACGAAGTGGCGCTCCCGTCGCCGTCTTCCAGCGCAACTTCCACCAGCACCTCGGGCTCGCGCATTTTGGCGCGCAGCATGGCGCGGTCCACGTCGAGCGGGTGCTTGTCGTACACCACGACGCCCTGGATGGTGACCTTGGCCCGGTAGGGGTTGACGTCGTAGCTTTGCGAGCCGGCGCGGGCGCCCACGGTGGCGAGAATGCGGCCCCAGTTGGGGTCGGCACCGAAGAGCGCGGCCTTGACCAGCGACGAGCCGCAGATGGCGGTGGCGAGGTCTTGCGCCACGGCGAAGCTCGGAGCGCCGAGCACCTTGGTCTCCAGGCGCTTGGTGGCGCCCTCGCCGTCGGCGGCGATCTCCTTGGCCAGCTCCTCCGCCATGTCGCGCACCGCGCCGGCGAACGCCTGGTAGTCGGCGCCGTCCTTGGTGATGGGGGCGTTCTTGGCTTCGCCGTTGGCGAGGGCGAAGACCGCGTCGTTGGTGCTCATGTCGGCGTCGACGGTGAGCGCGTTGAAGGTGGTGGGCATGGCCGAAGAGAGCACCTGCTGAAGGAGCGTCTCGTCGATGGCGCAGTCGGTGACGAACACCGCGATCATGGTGGCGAGCTGCGGCGCTATCATGCCCGAGCCCTTGCAAATGGCGGCGATGGTCACGTCGGCCTTGCCCAGGCGCAGCGATCGCGACGTCATCTTGATGCGCGTATCGGTGGTGAGGATGGCCTCGGCAGCCGCCACCGGCGACACGTTCAGCGCCGCCACCAGCGCAGGCATGGCAGCTTCGATCTTGTGGGTGGGGAGGGGCACGCCGATGACGCCGGTGGAGGCCGTGAGCACGCTCGCGCTGTCGATGCCGAGCGCGGCAGCGGCGCACTTTCGCACCGCCCGCACCGCCTCGACGCCCTGGCTGCCGGTGAGCGCATTGGCGTTGCCGCTGTTGATCACCACCGCGTGAATGCCCGTTGCCGGAACCCGCGGCTCGGCGTCGAGAATGGGCGCCGCCTTGGCCTTGTTCACCGTAAAGCAGGCCGCGGCGCTGCACGGCGTCTTGCTGTACACGATCGCCACGTCTTTGCGCGTGGGCTTGAGCCCTGCGGCGAGACCTGCGAACTGGAAGCCAATGGGCGTTTTCATGGTGCAAACCTCCGGAGGGTGAGGAGCCCCTCCGTTTCCGGAAAGCCGAGATACCGATTCATGTTCTGCACGGCTTGACCGGCCGCGCCCTTCACCAGGTTGTCGAGGGCGAGCATCACCACCGCCGCGTGGCCGTCGGAGGCAACCCCGAGCACGCTGCTGTTGGTGCCGACGACCTTGCGGAGCGTGACGTCTTCCGGCGCGCCGAGCACCCGAACGAACGGCTCGCCTTCGTAGCGCGCGCGATAGATGGCGGCGAGCGCGGTGGTATCCATGGGCGCGCGCAGGCGCAGTTGGGCCGTTACCAAGATGCCCCGGCGAATCGGCACCAGATGCGGCGTGAAGGTGACCTTCACGGGCGCCTTGGTGAGGCGCCGCAGGGCCATCTCGATCTCCGGTACGTGCTGGTGCTTCAGCACCTTGTACGCCCGGGCGTCGTCCGAGAGCTCGCCGAAGCTCAGGTCCTCGCGGCTGCTGCGCCCTGCGCCGGTGACGCCGGACAGGGCCGAGACCATGAGCGCGTCTTCGTGCACCACGCCGGCTTCCACCGCCGGGGCCAGCGCGAGCGCCACCGCGGTGGCGTAGCAACCGGGGTTCGCCACCAGCGCCGAGAGCGGGCCCTGCGCCCGAAACAGCTCCGGCAAGCCATAGCTGCCGACTGCATAATCGGCACTGGATGTCTTCTGCCCGTAGTGGGTCTTCCAGGCGGCCGCATCGTCCAGCCGGTGCGCGCCGGAGAGGTCGATGACGCAGGTGTCGGCGGCGCTGCGAATCCGCGTCGCGAGGTCGAGAGAGACGTCGCCCGGCGTGCACAGGAACGCCACCTCCACGCCGCCCAGGTTGGCCAGCGTTTCCTCGGTGGAAGCGTAGGCGCTGGTGACGTGCGCGCCGGTGTGCTCGGCAACCGAGGTGCCCGCCAGACGATCGCTCGCGAAGCGCGCTGCGCGTACCCCAGGGTGATCCCCGAGAATCTGCGTGAGCTCGATGCCGGCATACCCGGTGGCTCCAAAGATTGCGACGTTCTTCATATGCGAGATGGTGCATAAATATGCATATGCCGCGCAGTGTCAAGACAGAATCGTGGCCGCCCCCGAAAGTTCACACACATTGCGCGCGGAACTTCCGCGACCTACCCGTGTCCGAAGGCCCCATGCGTGCGTGGCTGCTGGCGCTCCCGGTCCTCTCCCTGTCGCCCGTCCTCCGCGCTCCCGCGGCAGACGCATGCACGCCCATCGCCCTCACGGCCCTCGACGAGGCCGCAGGTCCCAGCCACTCGCTGGCGCTCGGGCGCTTCCGCGGCGAGCCGCTGGCGTTCGTGGCCGACGAAGATCGTGCGGCGGTGCTCACCTTCTCGCTCGGCAAGGAGCCTCGCTTCGTGGCGCGAACGGCGCTCCCCAGCAAGCCCTCCAGCATTCGTCGCCTCGCCACCGGTGAGCTGGCGGTCACGTTGCGCGACCAGGCCAAGGTGGTGTTCCTCGGCGCCTTCGCCGATGGGCTGCGCGTGGTGGCCTCGACCGACGTGTGCACCGAGCCGGTGTCCACCACCTCGACCGACGACGCGCTCTTCGTGGTGTGCGCCTGGGGGCACGCCCTGGATACGGTGTCGCTTCGCACCCATGCGCGTCTCTCGCGGGTCGACCTGCCGCGAGAGCCCCGGGCCGCGGTACTCGACCAAGAGGGCGAGCACGTGTACGTGTCGCACGCGGTGGGCTCGCGCCTCTCCATCGTCGACCGCGTGAGCGGCCAGGTGCGCGCCGAGGCGCTCGGGGTGCCCGGGTTGCCGGCGCCGCCGCGCGACGACCGCATCGGGTTCGGCAGCTTCGGCATGGCCGATGTGGAACCGCCCGCGATCGACGAGGCCCGTCGCCCGCGCACCGCCACCCAGGGCTTCTCGCTGGCGTTTTTGCCCGCCGGAACCTGGGGGCGCGTGTTTCTTCCCGAGGTACTGGTCTCCACCAAGCCCGCTCCCTTCAAGGGGCAATCGGAAGCGCCACCCGCGCGCACTGCCGGCTACGGCGGCGATCTATCCGGCGGTATCGCCGCGCGTCGCGGGTCCTCGGTCCCAGTGCTGGCGACGATGGAAACCTACGAGGGCAAGGTCCGGCGCGCGCGGGCCACCGAGGTGAGCGGGAGCTCGAGCTGCCTGCTTCCGCGGGCGGCGGTGACCACAGCAGACGGGCGCGTGCTGGTGACCTGCCTCGGTTCCGATCGGGTGGTGGAGTACAACGGCCTCGCCGACGATCCCGATGCGCACGTGCGCGGCCTTACCGCCGTCGCCCGCGGGCCCACTGGCATCGCGGTGGTGGGCGATGAGGCGGTGGTCTGGTCCTCGTTCGATCGCGTGCTCACGCGCTTCGAGCTCGCCAACGGGCTCGAGCCACGGTTTCAAATCGCCTCCGACGCAAAGGAGCGAGAGCCCGATCCCTTCGAGGTGGGGCGCCGGCTCTTTCATCGCACCGACTCGTTCCGCATCAGCGGCGACGGGCGCGCCTGCGCCAGCTGTCACCCCGACGGCCGCGACGATGGGCTCGTGTGGTCGAGCCCCGACGGTCCACGGCAGACGCCCATGCTCGCCGGTCGCCTGGCCTCTACCGCGCCCTTCGGCTGGACCGGCGACGCGACCACCGTGCGCGCGCATCTCAAGCAAACGTTCGCGCGCCTCGGCGGGGCAGGGCTCGACGACAAGTCGCTCTACGCGCTCCTCACGTACGTGGCCAAGATGGCGCCGCCGCCCTCTGCTGCCGCGGCGAGTGGCGCCGTGGTTCGCGGCAAGCAGGTGTTCGAGTCCTACAATGCCGGCTGCAGCAGCTGTCACGATCCCGGGCGCGGATACACCGACGGCGAGAAGCACGACGTGGGCTCAGCGGCCCGCGACGACGCGCAACGTTCCTTCGAAACGCCCTCGCTCCACGCGCTCGGCGGCACCGCCCCCTATTTTCACGACGGTCGATTCGCCAGCCTGGACGATCTGCTCCGGCACTCGCCGCAGATGGCCGACACCTCGGCGCTCTCGTCCGGTGAGCGAGGCGATCTTCTGGCCTTTCTCGAGAGTCTCTGAGCCCGCGCGGGGCGCTTTGCCCCGGTGTGGGGCAAGGCTGCGCATCCTCTGACGCGCGGCGCCAAGAAACCGCGGGGTTTTTCCGTTGGCGCGCCGAGTGCAATCGTGGCCGGCATGAACACCAAAGAAGCCATCACCACCGAAGTCGACAAGGGCATTCTGGCGCTGCAGCAGGCCCGTGACGAGGTGAAGCTCAAGCTCCACCTCGCCGGCATGGACGCCAAGGACGAGTGGAACAAGCTCGAGCCGAAGATCCTCGAGGCGGAGGCCAAGGCAAAGAGCGCTGTCGAAGGAACGCCCCACTTCTTCGGCGATCTCTTGGAGCAGATCAAGAAGTTCGCGAGCTCTCTCGGAAGCTCCGACGCCGACGCCAAGGACAAAGACGAGCCCAAGGCCAGCCACTGACGAATAGGGCTCAAGGGGCTCGGGCAACGCCCGTTCGTCTACGAATGTGAACGAGCCCCTCTCCCGCCGCCATCCGCCCTCTCACAAGACGCTCATCGTCGTGGGAGAACAGCCTCCGGAAACCCTGAAGACGCTGCGACAGGCCTCGGCCGGCGCAGAGATCCCCACCGAGATGGTGGCCAGGCCGGAGGACCTTCCGGCTTGCCTCGCTGCGCACGATCCGCTTGCGGTCATCGTGCGCATGGCGGGCAAAGGAAGCCTGGAGGCATGCGTCGATGTGCGCGGTCGCTCTTCGCTGTCGCACGTGCCCATCCTCGGGCTCTCGCGTGAGTGCTCCGACCTCGACTTCACCGAGCTCTTCAGCACCGGCGGCGACGATCTGGTGACCGAGGACGTGGCCCAGCCGCTCCTGCGCCGCTTGCGCTCGCTCCTCACTTCGCCAGCTCGTCCGCTCGACGAGGCGCGCTCGAAGGGGCGGGCGGTGGTGGTGGGGCCCGACCCGGTGTGGCGCACCATGATGCGCCGCGCGCTGGTCAACGCAGGCGTAGACGTCGACGTGAAGGAGAACGGCCGCGCTGCCCTCGAGGCCTCGGCGGGCGCGCGCTTCGTGGTGGCGTCCGACGATCTCGACTCGGGCGGCGCCATTGCCTGGGTGAGCGAGGCGCGCGACGCCGGCAACCAAGTTCCGTGGGTCATCGTCGCGCCGCCCAAGCGCATGGGTGCGGTCCGCGCCGCCGCCAAGGTCATCGAGCGCGCCGCAGTGGCCGACGCCTTTGCGCCCACCGAGAACGTGCTCTTCGTTGCCAACGATCTCATCCGCTCCGGTGGCGTCGACAATCGCAAGAGCGCCCGCATGCTCTACGGGACCACCGTGGCGTTCCGGGTAGCCGGGCGCGACAGTGACGAGGTCGGCTTCACCTACAACATCAGCGCCGGCGGCCTCTACGTGCGCACGTTGGCGGCGCCGGAGCAGGGGCAAGAGGTGTGGCTCGAGCTCTGGCCACCGCGCTCCGAGCGCCGCGTCCGCCTGGCCGGCAAGGTCGCCTGGCGCCGCCCCTTCGGAGCCAACGAAACCGCCACCGTCCCGGCCGGGTTCGGTCTCGAGCTGAACGACGGCCTCTCGGGCGATCTCGAGCGCTGGAGCGTCGGCTACGAAGCCTATTCCCATAGCCTCAACGGCGAACGCGCGCCCAAGGCGTCGTAGCCCCGCCGAAGCCGGGCGGTGACTTGCACTGTCACCAATGTGCGGTACGGTAGGCCGCATGAAGCTTTCTTCAGGCATCTTACTCGGTCTCTTGTTCTCGGGCGCGGCGGGCTACGCCGCCTGTTCCAGCTCCAACCCCGGCAGCGGCTTCGATGAGGACGGCGGCGGCGGCGGCGGCGGGGAGGGCGGCATCATCGGCCCGGGGTTCGGCGACGCCGGCGGCCCCTGCGTGGGGCTCGAGTGCAACAAGCCCAAGTGCGCGGGCACCAACACCACCACGCTCTCGGGTACGGTGTTCGCGCCCAACGGCGCCGACCCGCTCTACAACGTGCTGGTCTTCGTGCCCAACGAGGAGCTCAAGCCCTTCGACGATCAGATCACCTGCGAGACGTGCGAGAAGTCGGTCTCCGGCGCGCCGGTGACGGCCGCCCTCACCGACACCGCGGGGCACTTCACGCTCAAGGACATGCCCGCCGGCAAGGACGTTCCGCTGGTGGTGCAGATTGGCCGCTTTCGTCGCAAGATCACCGTCCCGGCCGTTGCAGAGTGCACCGATACCAAGGTCACCGACGGACAGGCTCGCTTGCCCAAGAACAGCGCCGAGGGTGACATCCCGCGCATCGCCATCGTGACCTCCACCTACGATCCCACCGAGTGCATCCTCACGCAGATCGGCATCGACGCGGCCGAGTTCACCGCACCCACCGGCAAGGGCCGCATTCACCTCTACCACGGCAACGGCAACAACATCGCGGGCGCGCCCGCCGGCGCCAGCCTGTGGGGCGACGCCAACACGTTGAAGCAGTACCAGCTCATCGCGATGCCCTGCACCTCGTACCCCTCCGACGCGCCCTCGAGCGCCAACATCTACGACTACGCCAACGCCGGCGGTCGCGTGTTCGCCACCGATCTCTCCTACCCCGTGGTTTCGCAGAACAAGCCCGACTGGGCCCAGACCGGCGACTACTCGAACCCCGGTTTCTTCTCCAACCCGGCGCTGGTCGACACCACGTTCCCCAAAGGCCAGGCGCTCGCCGACTGGCTCCAGAAGATCGGCGCGGCCAACGGCGGTAGCCTCTCGCTCTCCGAGACCTACAGCCGCGTGGGCGCCATTCGCGCGCCGGGGCAGCGCTGGCTCTACTCCGGTAGCAACACCCAGTCGTACACCTTCAACACGCCGACCACCGCCCAGGAGAAGGACCAGTGCGGCCGCGTGTACTACTCGAGCTTTCACATCGGCAGCGGGCGCAGCTCCACCGGCACCTTCCCCGGCGCCTGCCGCAACACGCCGCTCACCGCGCAAGAGCGCGTCCTCGAGTTCATGCTCTTCGACCTCGCCTCGTGCGTGCAGAGCGACAAGAAGCCCCCGGTCGTCCCCAAGTAGCGCTGGTCACTGCCGCGGCTTTCTTGGCCGCGCCGGGGCCTGTGCGATAGCGAATGCCCATGCGCTTTCGCTCCTTCGCCTGGGGTCTCTTCGCCATCGCCGTCACCGGCAGCGCGCTTGCCGCCCCGCCCAAGAAGGCCAAGCGCGCGCCCGAGAAGCCGCCCTCTTGGACCTTCCAAGCGACCCAGGGGCCTTCGCCACTGGCAGGCATCTTCGCGCCGGTGGCCGCCCGCGCGCCCATCGCAGCGAGCGTGACTGCGACGCCCCACGAGCGCACCCTGGTGCGGGAGATTCACCCGGGTGATCCGGCCTCCGTTCGGTCGCTCCGTCTGTTGGTCGACCCCGACCACGACGGCCTGGTGAAGAACGCCACCCTCGAGGTGACCAACCCCGGCGACAAGAAGCTGCGAGTCGCCAAGATCACGCTGGGGCCGCTGCCGGCGCACGAGAGCCTGGTGCTGGCCAGCTTCGAGCTGGTCGACGTCGACTTCGACGGCTACCTCGATCTGCGCGTGCTGCGCGACTGGGGCTCCAAGTGGTCGCGCCACACGTACCTCGGCTACGACCGAAAATCCGACGCCTTCCGCTCCACCGAGCTGGCGCAGAAGCTCTCGCGGATCCCCAACCTCACAGTGTCGCCCAAGACCGCGCGCCTGGTGAGCCAGACCATCGGGCCTTCCGACCCCACCTATGCGAGCTACGCGGTGGTGGCTGGCAGTCTTCGGCTGGAGCGCGAGTGCGCGTTCACCACGACCCTGGGCTCCGCTTCGGAAGGCACCCTGCGGGCCCGCCTTCGCAACGGCGAAACCTTCCGCGAGGTGCGCTATGAGCGCGCTGCGCTTCCGGAAGACCTTGCCCAGGCCTGCGAACGGGTTCGCTGACGCCGCGATTGTCTGGGCGAGCCTCGACTGTTTACTGGCCCGAGACGAGCCGGTGCGCGAAGTGCGGGTTCAAGCGGGCCCGCAGCACCTTCTCGGCGGCGAGCTCGATGTCGTACTCGATGCGCTTGAACTCGAAGCGCTTGGCCTCGGTGTCGTACACGGTGAAGCTGGCGCGGTTGTCGAAGTCGCGCGGCTGACCCACCGAGCCCACCGAGACGATGTACTTTCGGTCGGGCTCCAGCACGAAGTCGGTGGAGGGCAGCTCTTCGACCGAGGTGCGCGAGAGGGCAAACACCTTGCACAAGTGAGAGTGGCCGATGAGCGTGATGTGCCCAAGCTTCTCCCAGATGGGAAGGCAGTCGCGGGCCTGCTCCGGCGCGAAGATGTACTCGAACTCCTCGAGGCGCACCGGCGAGCCGTGGCAGAGGAGCACGTTGTCCTCTTCGAGCCGGTGCTGGTAGGGCAGCTGCTTGAGCCACTCCATGTTCTCGCCGGAGATCATCGCGGCGTGGACGTCGAGCGCGTGCCGCGCGGCCTCGTAGTAGTACGAGTAGTCCATGCGCCCCGAAACGGCGGCGTCGTGGTTGCCGAGGATGGTCACCTTCGCCAGCTCGCGCACCAGGTCGGCGCACTCGTTGGGGGAGCCGCCGTAGCCCACGGTATCGCCGAGGCAGTAAAAGACGTCGATGCTTTCGCTTCGGTAAGCCTCGAGCACCGCGCTGAGGGCTTCGAGGTTCGCGTGCGTGTCGCTGAAAATCCCGAGGCGCATAGACTCCTGACCGTATCAGAGTCTTCCGCGCGCGCGCCACCTGGTTCGTTCGGGCCTCTTCCGGATTATTGCCGCGCACGGAGGGAGAACGCGGTAGAAGAATTCGGGTCTGCGGAAGGACCACGATGATCAGCGGAAACGGAAGCGGTAGCCGAAACGGGAACGGCCAAGGGGATCACGACGGCCAGGGCAACGGTGTGGGAGGTGGTGTGGGCGGCATCGTCGGAAGCGGCATGCTCGACGCGCCGGAGCCCGACGACGACGAGGACGACGCCCCTACGCTTCACCCAGAACCCATCGAAATCACTGAAGATGATCCGACCACCCAGGAGCTGCCCCCGCAGGCTGTGGGCGAGCTTGCGGCGGCGTGCCAGCGGTTCATTCTGGGCAAGTACCAGGTGCCGCTCGACTTCACGAGCGACACGCTGAGCCTGGTCGACCAGTACGTGCGCGAAGCCCGGGCGGAGATCACGCTCTTGCCCTCGTCGCTCGACCTGATTGCAGCCGCGGTGGGCGCCTACCTCGGCGAGGTGGTGCGGCGGACCTTCGGCGGCGAGTGGGAAGCCGTCGGCGACCACTCTACCTATCGCCTGTTTCTCTCCAAGGTGTACCTGGCGTTCAACCCGCTCGGCATGGGCCGCGAGGCGCTCACCATGGACCCGGAAGACGGCTGGCATTCGCACCTGGTGCTCGACCCCAAGGAGCGTGACTTCGTCGATCGCCGCATCGCCGCGCTCCCAGAGGTACCGGAAGACGAGTACTACCTTCCGAGCACCCGCTTCGACGTCATCTCGGTGGCCTTCGACGCGCTCCGCGGGAAGATGATCGACCGCGGCGACGCCGGCGTGCGCTTCATTCGGCGCGACTACCGCTGACGCTTGCGGTCGGTCCGCAGGCGCCAGCTTACTTCGCGGGCGCGTCCGGAGTACCCAGCTCGCTCTTGCCGGGGACGGTGACGGTGAGCGGGAGCTCCGGCGCGTCGTCGAGGAACGTGCGCCACTGGAACTGGTAGTGGCCGCGCGCCAACCCGGTCACCAGGAGCCGCCCCTGGGGCGCTACCTGCGCGATGGGAACCCCGTCGACCGAGGCGAGGCGCATGGCATCGGTGTGATTGACCAGGAGCAGTCCCTTGGGCGCCGTTGGATCCACCGGCACGTCGACGATCTGGTGAAACTGCGCGAGCTCGCTCTCCGAGTAGAACGTTCGACTGAGCGCGGTCGGCAGCTCGTACACCGAGAAGGCTGCGCCCGGCGGTGGGCACGCCAGCTGCGCGGGGCCCAGGTCGGTCCGGCGGCTAAGGCGCTGCACCTCGAACTGCACCGCACCCCGTCCGGCCCAGCGCACCTCGGCCCGAAGCGGCACCTCGCTGTCGAGGCACGGCGCACTGGTGGGCGACGCGTCGACCCACTCCGCCAGGAGCCGACACACCAGGCCGCCCGCCTCGCCCAGGTCGGCGACGCGACCAAGCTCCATGGTGAGGCGCCCGAGCGGGGTCGAGATCTCCACCGAACGCGTGCGCATGCCCAGGCGCCAGCCCACCGCTCCGCTGGTGACGACGGTGCTGCCGAGGCTGGGCATGGCGTCGTAGCGCCCCTCGCCGAAGAAGGCGCGCATGGTGCCGGGGCCCAGGGTGCGGTAGCGCGACCCACCGGCGAACAGCAGCGCGTGACCGTAGCGATCGGAGCGGGCCCGGAGCTCGACCCCGTCGGGGAGCGGAATCGCCGCACCTTCGAAGCCCATGCGCATGCGGCCGAGACCCAGATCGATGGTCAGGCGCGCGTCGTTCTTCCTCCTCGCTTGCTCCACCAGCGCGACGTTGATCTCCGGCGCCCGGGCGGGCGGCGGAATATCGGCGCCGCGCAGGGTCGCCGATAGCGTGTAAACTACACTGTCTTTGCCGAAGGCCACGACGTCGGCCGGCATGGGCAGGTCGGCGCGCTGGTTCGAAGGCGGTGGCCCCGCGTCGGCGCCGCTCGCAAAGGAGGCCCCGGCGTCGACCCCGGAGACCGTCGAGAGCGGAGCCGGCACCGCGCTCGCCTGGGGGCTGGAGCCGGCGTCGGGCACGTCGGCGAGCCCCGGCGCCTTGCATGCCGCGAGGAGCACGAGCGCAGCGAGGGCAGGCCGGTGGCGCGCCTCGCCTGCGGCGCTCATCGGCCCATCGAAAAGTCGCCGATGACGTGCACCTTCGGGTCGAGGGCGGGCGCTCCGGGCAGGTGCTGGGTATCGACGAATACGCTCTCGGCGCCGGGGTTCTGCTCCAGGAGCACGTTGCAGTTGGCGGGCTCGTTGTCGAAGATGCCGACCACCTTTCCCAGCCGCGCGAGGTTCGGGCCGTGGGTGCGCTTGTACTCCTCGTCGGGCATGTCGAAGTCGGGCTTCAACACCAGCTCGGTGCCCGGAACGCCGATCGGGAAGCCCTGGTCGCGCAGGCTCTGAAAGCTGCCGAGACCCATGTTCGGAAGGTCGCGCCCGGTGAAGTACACCAGGTTCGCGCCCCGCTCGTAGCAGGCCTTGGCGAAGGCCACCGCGCCCGGAAGGGCCACGTCGTGGCGCAGGTAGTCGTCTCTGAAGAAGCGCTCCTTCCAATAGGTTTCCGCCTCGGCCGCCAGCTCCGAGTGGGTCACGCCGAGCTTCTCCAGCGAGTGCACCACCAGGTAGGCCAGGTCGTGCAGGGTCGCCGCCGCCAGCTTCTTCGCCATCGAGGGCTCCCGCGATTCCCAGTCTGCCGACAGCTCCTTGAGGATGGCCACCGTGCGCGGCCGGTTGTCGAGGAGGGTGCCATCCAGGTCGAAGACCACGCACTTTTGCGCTTCGCCCTTGCGGGAGCCGCAGCTCTCGACGATGCGGTGGAGGAGAGCCGCCTGTGCATCCAGCGAAAGGCGCGTGTACTTCGGGGATTCTGACATTGGAGGGTGGGGGCGTGTAGCATGAATTTCGGCGAGTGCAAAACCGACAGGCGTCGGGTAGCACTCCCAAGAGGAACCCCTGCCGATGGCGTCTCGCGACCATTACGAAGTGCTTGGCGTCAGCCGCTCCGCCACCCCGGAAGAGCTGAAGAGCGCCTTCAAGCGCCTGGCGGCGCAGCATCACCCAGACCGCAACCCCGACGACCCCTCGGCCTCGGAGCGGTTCAAGGAGCTCAACGCCTCCTACCAGGTGCTGAGCGATCCCCAGCGGCGCACCCTGTACGATCGCTTTGGTCATCAGGCCGAGGCCGTGGGCTCGCCGTTCGGGCAGTCTGGCCCCTTCGCCGGCGGCGTGGTCGACGTCAGCGAGATCAACATCGACGGCTTCCTCGGCGATCTGCTGGGTGTCTTCGGCGTCGGCAAGGGCGACCGCGGCGACATCAAGCGCGACATCACGGTCTCGTTCCAGGAGGCCGCCTTCGGCTGCGAAAAAGAGTTCCGCTACGAGCGCGTGGCCACCTGCGGCGATTGCCGTGCGTCGGGTAGCGCTCCCGGGACCGTTCCCGAGACCTGCGGCGCCTGCCAGGGCCGCGGGCGCATCAAGTTCCAGCAGGGTCTCTTTCCCATCGCGGTGGAGCGCACCTGCTCGCAGTGCAAGGGTCGGGGCAAGCTGGTGAAGAACCCCTGCGTCAGCTGCCGCGGCTCGGGGCTGGTGTCGAAGAGCGCGACCTTGCGCCTCACCATTCCCGCAGGCGTCGAGGCGGGCGCCACCAAACTGGTGCAAGGTGCAGGCAATCGTCCACGGCCCGACAAGGCCCCGGGCGATCTCGAGATCACCATCCAGGTCGACGCCCACCCCTTCTTCCGCCGCATCGGCGACGACGTAGCCTGCCAGGTGCCCATCACCTTCGCCCAGGCCGCGCTGGGGGGCGAGATCGAGGTTCCCACCCTTCAGGGCAAGGGCAAGGCCCGGGTTCCGCCAGGTACCCAGCCGCATGCGGTCATCCGCCTGAAGAACCAGGGCGTCCCGCACCGGGTCGGCGTCGGCCGGGGCGATCAGCTGGTGGAGGTGACCATCGAGGTCCCCACCTCGCTCACCGACCGCCAGCGCGAGCTCATCGAAACCTTGGCGCGGGAGCTGGGCGAGGACGTGCAGCCGCAGCAGCGCACGTTCATGGAGAAGCTGAAGTCTCTCTTCGGCTGATCGGCAGCGTACCTACGCGTCGGTGCGCGTAGCAGGCGACGCACCCGTGCGCTCTGCTTCACCACGGATTCGTGACCGCGGGTTGACACAGCGGCGGTGCTGCCGAGCTCGCTAACTGGTTGAATCACTCGACAACTTTGCGGGATCCCCGCGGGTTTTCCCCGAAGGCCGGCTCCGCTGCCGCCTGCGCGCTTTGGGCGGTCCGGCCCTTGCTCCTCTCCGGCGCATGCCCGTCGATCTCGTCGTCACGTTCTCTCCGGTTGGTGGTGGACACAAAGGCGCCGCGCTGGCGCTCGAAGAAGCGGCCAGGGCGCGCGGGCTTCGCACCGTGCTCCTCGACGCGTTCGACTTCGCGCCGCGCTGGTTCGGCGACATGTACCTGCGCGCCCATCTGGCCGGGCAGGGGCTGGCCCCCGACCTGTACGGGTCGGCGTACTCGGCGGCGAACCATGCGCGCACTGTGCTCGATCCGCTGCGTCGCGGCATGGACGAGCTCACGTTCGCGAAGCTCCGCGCCCACGTTCGGAGCCTTCGGCCGCGCGCGGTGCTCGCCACCCACCACCTGCCGCTGGTGGCGCTCGCCCACGAGCGCAGGCGCGGAAGGCTGGCGGCGCCCCTCGGTTGCGTCGTCACCGACTATACCGCCCACGCGGTATGGGCCGAGGCGGGCGTCGACCGCTTCTTCGTGGGCGGGCCCTTCGCCGCAGACGATCTGCGCGAGCACGGGGTTCCGGAATATTGTGTATCTTGCACGGGTATCCCGGTGCGCGCAGCCTTCGAGCGCATCCCGGCTTCTCGGCCCCCGCGCCATGGCAGCGGGGAGCGGCTTCGGGTGCTCGTCACCAGCGGCGGCTTCGGGGTGGGGCCGCTCGAGCGCATGGTCGCCTCCTTCGCCGACGTTGCCGATGTGGAGCTGGTGGTGGTGTGCGGCAGCGCCGAGCCGGTACGGCGACGCATCGAGGGCCTTGCGCGGAGCCTGGGCCTGCGGGCGGAAGTGGTGGGGTTCGAGCGCGACATGCCCCGGCGCATGACCGACGCGCACCTGATCGTGGGCAAGGCCGGCGGTCTCACCGTGACCGAGGCGCTCACCGCCGGTCGGCCGCTGATGATCGCCGGCGCGGTGCCGGGAAACGAACAGATCAACGAGGTGTTCGTCTGCACCCAGGGAGCCGGCGTGGCGGTGCGACCGGGCAACGTCGGCGCTGGGGTGCTGGCGCTCTGGGCGCAAGGGCGCCTGCCTGCCATGGCCCAGCGCGCCCGCGATTCGGTGCCGCGTGGGGCGGCCGACGCCATCGTCGGGCATCTTCTCGCCGCATCGCAGAAGGCCGCATGACGCGCCGAAAAGTTGGCCCGGGTGGCGCCCTGGTGCGTGTATGAAAAGCATGAAATCGCGCGCGCCGAAGCCTCTTGGTCGCCCCGCTGCCGCCTTTCCCGAGACCCCCGCGCGGAGCGGTGTGGACCGCCGGAAGGGCGACGATCGCCGCGCGTTTCCTCCGCGGCCGGAGGGGCGCCGCATGAACGACGGGCGCCGCGAGGGCGATCCGCCGGTCGACGCCTGACGCGCGCAAGCTTCCCTTGCTTGCCTGGGCCCGGTGCGGGATTCTCCGCCGGTGACACGAGTCGCCCAACGTCGAGCCGTCGCGCTGGCCATGGTGGCGTGCGCCGTCGCGCTGGCCTATTTCGGCCTCTTTGCTCGTCGCCCGCGGGCGCCCATCGACGCCATCCCCGGCGACTCGTTTCTGGTGGCCACGGTGAACGGCGAGGCGCTCCGGGGCTCGCCCTTCCGCAGCCCCTTCGTGTCGCTGGTCGACGGGCGCCTTCGCCTTCCGGCCGGCTGCCCGCTCAAGGCGAGCGAGCGCATCGACGAAGCGGCGCTCTCGATTCCCAAGGGTGAGCGCAGCGAGCTCGCGGTGGCCATCTCGGGCCGCGCCACCGGCGACGAGCTCGAGACCTGTCGCGGCGTGTTCCCCGGCAGCTCCACCAAGACCCGCGCCGGCTCCTTCGAGCTCACTGGCGATCCGGCGGGCGTGCGCGTGGGGCTCTCGGCGCGCGGCCCGCTCCTCATCGGCCTCGGTAGCTGGCCCGAAGCGCTGGCCAACGTGGCCGATGGCACCACGCCGGGCCTCGGCACGTCGTCGCCGCACGCCACGCTCCGCGCGTCGCTCACGGCGCGCCTCTCGTTTCCGCCGGCGGTGCTGGTGACGGTGGTGCCTCCGAAGTCGCTCCGCGAAGACCTGCGAACGTTCCTCGGCGGCGAAGGCGCGGCCAAGGCCGCCTCGCTGCTCCAGATCGACGCCATCGGTCTGGCCATGACCCCCGGCGAGAAGGGCAAGGACGCCGAGCTCGCCTTCGAGGCGCACTGCGAGAGCGAGACCGCCTGCCTCGACGCGCGCGAGTTTCTCATGGCCCGACGCTTCGACCTGAGCCAGAAGCTGGGCGCGCGGCTGGCGGGTTTCGGCCGGCTCCTCGACGCCTTCACCGCCGAGGCCAAGGGACCGCGCGTCTTCGCCTCGACGCACGACTCCGCCGATGCGGTGGCCAAGAGCCTGGAAGGGGTGGTGACGCGGTACCTGCGCCCGGATGAACCGCCGCAGCCGGCCCCGCGCGCGTCGGCGCCGCCCCGCGCTCCCGACGAAATCGTCACGCCGCGCAGCAACAACGCCCGCGACGCGGGTGGCATCTGATCAAGGAGAGGCCATGGCGGCTCTCTACGGTGCGCACACCGTGCGCGCATCTTCTGCGCGCAATCGGGCCGCCCGCCCATTTCACCCTTCCCTCTTTCTCCCCCCGTCGTTACGTTGTGCAGACACCCGTTCGGAGGAATCCCTCATGGCTGGCAATATCGTTGAGCTCACCGACGAAAACTTCGAGAACGAAGTTATCAAGTCGAACGTCCCGGTTCTGGTCGACTTCACCGCGACGTGGTGTGGCCCCTGTAAGGCCCTCGCTCCCATCGTCGAAGGCCTCGCGAACGAGGCTGGTGGCCGTTACAAGGTCGCCAAGCTGGACATCGACGACGCATCCGACACGGCACGCAAGTACCGCGTCATGAGCGTTCCCACTGTCCTCGTGTTTCAGGGTGGCCAGGTCAAGGGCCAGCACGTAGGCCTCACCAACAAGGAAACGCTGCTCAAGCTCATCGGCTGAGGAGCGGTTCTTCGTTACGGAGGCGTGAGCCTCCGACGCACCCCTGAGTGTCCGCTCAGGGGTGTTGCTTTGTCTGGCCCTTTTTCCGACGCATCGCCCGCCGCCTCGCTATCGTAGGGAGCCGATGGCGATCCCGGACCCCAACCCCGTCCGAGATGCTCTCCTCGGCCAGGTACTGCGTGGGTCGTCGGGCATCGGATACCACGTGCGCGATCTTGTCGGCGAGGGCGGTCAGGGGTGGGTTTTTCGCGCCTCCTGGGACGACGCCGACGGCATGGTGGTGGTGGTCAAGGTGCTGCGACCAGACGTCATCGCCGACGACTCCTTGAAGCGCTTCCAGCGGGAAGCCCTGGTGCTGCGCATGCTCTCGCAGCAAGCCAACCCGTGCCCCTACGTGGTGCGGTTTTACGATCACTTCGAAACGCAGTTGCGAATCGGTGATCGCGCGCCGGTGAAGCTCCCCTTTACGGTGCTCGAGTATGTGCGGGGAACCACGCTGGAGCGCGTGCTGGCGGCGTCGGCTGGTCGCGGCTTGCCGCTCGATCGCGTGCGCCGGCTCTTTCGCCATGTGGTTCAGGCTCTCGACTACGTCCACGCGCAGAACGTCGTCCATCGCGATCTGAAGCCCTCCAACGTGTTGCTCACCCTCGGCGACGCGGAAGAGATCGCCAAGGTCACCGATTTTGGCCTGGTCAAGATCGTCTCCGGCAACATGGAGCGCACCGCCCAGGTGGCCGGCGCGTCCATCGGCTACGCGCCCCCGGAGCAGTACGAGAAGGGCAATCGTCGGGTCGGCCCGCACACCGACGTGTTCTCTCTGGCCGCGCTCCTCTTCGAGATGCTGGTGGGCGTTCCCGCGTATCCGTTTCGACCGGGCGAAAACCCGCTCATCGTGCTCACACGCATTCTCAACGACGTACGCCCTTCGCTCCGCAAGACCAAGGCGCTCATCTCGCCGGAGCTGGCCGGCCGCGGCGCTGTGGTCGACGCCATCGATCGCGAAATCGCCCGGGCGCTCGATCCCGATCCGGCCAAGCGGCACGCCAACGCGGTGGAGCTCTTTCAGGCGGTCGACCCGCACTTGCGCGCGGCGCTCGAGCAGCCACCCACGGCGCGAGGCGCGTTCCGCGAGGCGGGCGTGTTCGACTCCGACGTGCTCTCGCAGCGCGTCCCCGGGCTCTCGAGCAACCGCGCGGCGTCCCCTACGCCGCATCCTTCGCGGCCTCCGCCAGCGCCGACGGGTTCACCCTCGCGATTTCCTCCGCCGCAATCGGTTCCGCCGGTGTCGGTTCCGCGCGGCGCCGATGGCACGCTCCCGCTCAGCCAGCGCGGTCGTGGAAGCCCCGCCGAGCGCACCGCACCGCTGGGTGGCAACGTGCCCGGTTCGTCGCCCGCCAGGCCACCGAGCGCTGCCCTTACGCCGCCCTCCTCGCGCCGGGCCTGGCGCTGGACCACCCTCGCTGCCGGCACGCGCGAGAGCGGCGCGTACCGGGCCGCCATGTTCGCCGACAGCGGCGATCGCGTGCTCGCGGTGGGGTCCGAAGGCTTCTGTCGCATCTCCGCATCGGAGCGAAAGCCGGTTCCTATCGCGGCGCCGATGCCGTTCGCCTTCACCGACGTCGAGGGCATCGCACGGATTGGGTCCTCCGACATCCTCGTTCACGGCCGGAGCGGCCTGGTGGCCCAGGTATCGGCGAGCCTCGCCGACTGCGAGCCCTGGCTCACGCCAGACCCGCACATGGCTTTCCTCGGCGCCTACGTCGAGGGCGACATCGTGACGCTGGTGGGCGAGCGGATCACCGCAGGCCAGAGTGCAGGTGTGGTGGTGCGCTACCACGGCGGGCGTCTCGGCGCGCACGCGGTGGTCGCCAGCTGCGGCGCGCTCCACGCGGTTGCTCCCTGGCACGACGGCGGCATGGTCGCCTGCGGCGATCTCGGGGCGCTGGTGCGCTTCGCGGCGGGGCAGGCCGAGTACGTGGGGTCGGCCTGCACCGCGCACCTCTACGCCATTCGCGCAGTCAGCGGCGACGGCGACGGCGCCGAAGCGGTCGCGGTCGCGGTCGGCAGCCGCGGGCACGCTGCGCGCATCGACGCGCAGTTTCAGGCCACCCTCGAGCGCGTGGGCACGCAGCACGATCTACGGGTCCTTGGCTCCGGGCGCGACGGCCTCTTGTGGGCCGGTGCCGAGGGCGGGCGTATGCTGTGTCGCACCGAAGGCGGCTGGCCCCGCGCCAACCCCGAGCTCCAGGTGCCCGGGAATGTCGTTGCGCTGTGGTTCGAGCCGTCGCGGCCAGTCATTCGCGCCTTCTGCGACGATGGCACGCTGCTCGAGGGCACGACCGCGTGAGCAGCTGATACGGGTTTCATTCCCGAAAAAATGCAGGCTTGCGGAAATGGCGCGCGCGCTGGAACGGGCCCGGAATTCAGGAACAGCGGCTCGGGTCTTGTTGCTATGAAGGGAACGTGATCCTTTCCCGTCGCTCCGCAGCCGCGATCCTCCTCCGTCGCTTCCTGCGCGTCGCGCCCGTTGCCGCCTCGGTGGCGGGAGGCGCGCTGGCACTGTACGCGTGCGGCAGTGCGCCGCCCGCGGCGCAGGTCGACGAGCCCTGGCGCACGCGCCCCAAAGACGTGCTCGCGCGCGGGGCCGACGGCGGCCTACCCAGCGCACCCCGGGTCATCGCCACGCTGGAGGGCGCGTCCATCGGTCCCTTCCTGGCCTACCGCGAAGAGAGCGGCGTCGCCGCGCACATCGTCCAGCGCGACGCCACGCGGCTGCTCATCACCACCCCGGTGCTCCGCGACGGCGCGCCCCGCGGCACCGCCACCGAGACCGAGGTGCCCCAGAACGCCATGTCACTGGTGATCCGCTCCTTCGGCGGCACCACCGCTTCGTATTGTGTACTGTACACGTATCCATCCGACGGCGGCGAGGCGGTGGGCTTCGCGCTGGTCGACGAAGGCGGCCGTTTGCGGGCCGCGCCCGCCGATCTGGGCCACGCGCCGGGCCGCCACATCGGGTGGATGGAGCTGGTGGTCACTGGCCAGGGAGGGCTCGCTTTCTGGGCCGAAGAAGACGAAGGCGGCACCGCCACGCTCATGGGCGCGTCCATCTCCGGCGACGGGGGCCTTCGCACGCGCGCCACCGCCATCGTCCGCGGCGCCACTGCTTGGCAGGCGCGCGCTGCCGAGAGCGGCGCCGCGCTCGCATGGATCACCTCCGGTTCCACCGGTACCGGCAAGTCGGCAGTGCTCTACCAGACGGTCGACGATCGCCTTCGCACCGGCGCCTTGCCCATCGCCCTCTCCGGGGCCTTCGGTGCCGTTCACGACATCGACTTTTTGCGCCTCGGCGATCGCTCGGTGGCCGCCTGGGTGGGGCGTGTCGACGGCCGCGAACGCCTCATCGTCGGGGGCGTCGACGCTGGCGGCCGCGCGGAGCCGGCGCGCCTTCTGGATGCGGCGCCCGACGGCGCGCGCCTGGTGGGCCTCACGCCGGGCAAGAAGGGCGTGCTGGCCGCGTGGCGGGCGGAGCGTGAGCAGAGCCTCGGCTTCGACGTGGGCTTCGCCTATCTGGGGCAGGGAAGCGCCACCACCATGGTCGCCTTCGGCAAGGATCCACTGGAGGTGGTGCCCATGGGCGAGGGCTTCGCGTGGCTCTCCACCGGCTGCGCGCCGGGAATTCCCTGCAGCCCGGAGAAGGCCGAGCCGCGCCTCTCCGAGGTCGACGCCGATCTGCATTCGACGCGCAGCATGTCGCTCCGCGGCCTCCTCGGCAGCGATCTCAACCAGGCTTGGTCGCTCGACTGCGCTCCGCGCGCGTGCTCGGTGCTGGGCGCGCTCTCGGGCACGCCGCCCCGGGTGGTATCGCTCCGGGTCGAGCCCAAGCAGAGCGTGGCCTTGCCCGCGCCGGCCCCGGCGAAAGACGCCCAGCAAGGGTTGGAGCCGGTCGGTGGCTTGGGTGCGCTCTCCACCGCAGCGCTCACCGAGGTGCCGGCGGCTCTCGCCACTGCGCGCGCCGAGGGCACAAGCCTGGTGGGCGTGCTCTCGGTCGACCCCCCGGCCGGCGCCAGCAAAGGCGCGCAAGTGTGGGTCTTGCCGGTCGATGCGAGCGGCGCGCAGCTGGGGGCGCCGCTGAAGATCACCGATCGCGCGGTGGCCTCGGGCGGCCTCGCCATGGCCTCGGGCGCCACCACCAAAGACGGCGCAGCCATGGCCTGGGTTTCGCGCGACGACGGCGATCTTCAGGTGCATGTTGCACGCATCGACGGCAAGGGCCGCCGCGTCAACGAGGTGCAGCTCTCGGGCGTGAAGGGGAGCGCTTCGCACGTGACGCTGGTGCCCATCGCCGGCGGCTGGCTGGTGGCGTGGGTCGACGGCAGGGGCACTGGCCCCGAGGTGTACGCCGCGCGCATCGACACCGAGCTCCGGCGAATCACCCGCGAGGAGCGCATCAGCGAGCTCTCCAAGGAGGGGCCGGGGCAGCCGCAAGAGCTCACCGCCTACGTGCGGGAAGGCGTGGCCTGGCTGGCGTTCTCCGACGTGCGCACCCGCGACGGCATCTCTGCAGTGCATGTGGCGCGGGTGTCTACCCACAATGCCCAGCGGCAGGGCAACGTGGTTCGCGTCTCGCTGCCAGACCACGCGGCGAAGTATCCTGCGTTCCTCGACACCAAGGACGGCGCGCGCATCGTGTGGACCGAGGAAGACAAGGCAGTGGATCGCCTGGTGATGGCTTCGCTCGACGGAAAGACCGGCGCCACGCTGGCCCCTGCCTCACTGGTGGCGGCCTCGGGCGACGCGAAGATCCTCGGCCTGGCCTTCGACCCTGCCGATGGCGCACACCTCCTCGTGATGCGGCAGCGCGGCGCCGAAGTATCGCTCGACGGCCTCGCGTTCGAGGGCACGCGCGCCACATTGGGTACCCTCGGCCGCGTCCCGGGGCTCTCGTCGCTGCCGCCGCTCCTTCGCGACGGTGCCGTTTCGTTCGCGGTGGCAACGCCGCAGGGGAATCAACTGGGGCGCTCTCGCGTTCAGTGGGGTCGACGATGAAAGCGCCCACCCAGAGCGGCAGCGGCGCGGCCGTGCGCGCCTTTCCGATGCTCGCGCTGGCCTCGTTTCTGGTGGCCGCGTGCCCCGGCGCGAAAGACCCTCTGGGTGCTCACGATAAGAGTGCAGGATGCAAGGATTCGCCGGAGTGCGGCCGCGCCCAGCAGCTCCTGGCCGCGGCTTCGGCCTTCGGCAACGTCACCCACGAGTACCTGCTCGACCCCACCAGCTCACTCTCGCCGGGTCGCGGCATCGAGCGCACCCGCGAGGGGATGTGGAGCGTCACGCCCACCGCGTGCGCCGACGCAAAATCGCGTCCGGATGCCAGCGTCGAGGCCGCCACCATCGACTTTTCTTTCGTCGGGGTGGCGGTCGACAGCACGCTGGTGGCAGCCGATGCCGACATCACGCCCTTCGTCTCGGTGGGCGTCGAAGGCAGCACGCACACCGTGCGCCTCGTGGCCATGGCCTTCGTCCGCGACAAGGATCCGCAGTTCTTCAAGGGCACCGACGCCATCTCCTACGAGCGCGACCTGTGCTCCTGCGGCCGCGCCACCCACTTCGTCGGTTCGGTGAAGTATGGCGGCCTGCTCTCCTACGAGATGACCGTACGCAAGGGCGAGGCCCACGGCCGCGCGCTCGACTTCGTGAAGGCCCGCGTGGCCGCCACCGATGCATCGCTGCACCAGACCTCGGTGGGGGGGCTCGAAGTGGAAGGCCTCGAAGCCGCGCTGGCGGGCGGCACCTCGGCCAAGCCGCTCACCTTCAAGGTGAAGAACCCGGTGCCCATCGCCTACGCCGCCTACCCGGTTTCCGACGTGTGCAAGTTCGCTTTCCCGGCCCCGGAAGTGACGCCCATGCCGGTGGACTTTGGCGTGGTGCCGGCCGACCGCGAGGCCACGCGCTTGGTGCACGTGCAGAACCGCGCCAGCATCGATTTGACTGCATACTACAACGACCACTCGTTCTCGCTCCCCGCGGAAGGGTCGCTCGACATCCCGCTGGCCTGGCGCCCCTCGGCGCAGGCCGCCATCTGCGAAGCGCAAACCCGCGAAGAGACGCTCACGTTTGTGCCCACCAACCGCGACGCGCCGGTGGTGCCCAAGCAGCACACGGTGCGGGTGGTGGAGCGCGTGCAGACCGGCAATGGATCCATCGTGCGCCGGGAGCACATCGACACCGGTGAGGCGCGCCGGCCCGACTACGCCGCCACCGAGCGTACGCTCACCTGCCCCAAAGACTACGTGCCTTCGGCCTGCCGCATCGAGAAGCCCGAGTGCGGCGACGGCGGCAACTGCTCCCGCGGCGGCTACTCCATCGTCACGAGCGAGACCGCCGAGGGCTGCAACGTGAAGTGCAAGGGCCCCACCTCGATGCTCACCTCTTCCAACTACTGCCGCTTCGACGTGGCGCTCGAGTGCACCCTGCGCTGCGCTCCGGCCAAAGACCTGGGCGTCGCCACCCGCTGAGCTGCGCGGAGCCGTCTCGACTTTCGTCGACGTCCCCGCAACTTCCCGAGAGCGCGGTCGACAGGCAGGGGGTCCGACGTCCCCGTCCACACTTTCTCGAAGCAGGAGCACTCTCATGGACCCGAAAATCAGCGCCACTCCCTCTGCCGTGCCCGGCGCCATGCTCACCACGAGCGCTCCGCGGCCCACCCCCACCCAGCCGAAGGTTCCGTTCGGTGAGATCATGAATCGCACCCTCGCGGTGGGCGCCCAGGTCGCCATGAGCACCATTCCCGGCGCGCCCCTCATGGCCTTCGCCCTTCGCGGCGGCGCAGGCCCCTCGATGCCGGTCTCGTCGCCCTCGCTCGGAGCCAGCTCCGCCGCGACCACCTCTGCCGAGGGCCCCTCGGCCACCTCCGGCGGCGCAAGCACCGGCGGCGGCACCGGTGGCGGCCTCGAGGGCTCCCTCGCCCAGAGCCAGGAAATGAACATGTACTACCTGCAGATTCAGGAGCAGGTGAACGCTCAGAACCGCAGCTTCACGACGCTTTCCAACGTGCTCAAGGCCGAGCACGAGACCGTCAAAACCGCCATCGGCAACATCCGATGACCTCGTGCTAGGCTAGGGGGCAACCATGGGAATCGATGGCATCGGCAAGAAGGGCGGCATTCCGGGAGACATTCCTGCATCGCCCGGCGTGTCGGGTCCCGCCAAGACGGGCCAGACGTTCGAAATCGGCGGCGCGCAGAAGGCCGACGCCGTCTCCACCGTAGAAACCGGCCCGCTGGCCGAGGTGCGCTCCGGAAAAATCTCCGTCGACGCGTACCTCGATCACAAGGTCGCCGACGCCACCAAGCATCTTCAGGGTCTCCCGACCCACGAGCTCGGCGCCATTCGCTCCATGTTGCGCGATCAGCTGGCCTCCGATCCGCAGCTGGTCGAGCTTGTACAAAAAGCCACTGGCAGCACGCCCACCCCGCCCGAAGAGTGAGCGCAGGCCTGAGCCGCCGGGCGCTGCTGGTGGGCGCATCTTCGAGTCTCCTGGCCTCTGCCTGCGCGCGTGCATGCAACAAGCCCGAGTCGACGCCCACCCTCGCCGAAGCTCCTTTCATCCCGACCCCCGCGCCGCTTGCCGACGCGGGGGCCGACGCGTTTCCGGACCCCGGCAAGCCCGCGGGTGAGCTCCACGGGAGCGTGCGCCTCCAGCGGTGGTCGCTCGGCGTGGGCGACGGCGGTCCCGCCGAAGTGGTGGTGCTGGTGCCAGAAGGGCCCAAGGAAGCGCGCTATCCGGTGGTGTTCGCGCTGCATGGTCGCGGCGAAGCGGTGAAGGAACCGAAGGAGGGCGCCATGGGGTGGCCGCGCGACTACGCGCTGCTGCAGGCCATCGAGCGTATCCAGAAGCCGCCCATCACCGACACGGACTACCAGGGGCTCTCGGAGCCGGTGCGCCTGGGGCAGATCAACGCGGCGCTCGCCGCGCGGGCCTACGCGGGCCTCATCGTGGTGTGCCCGTACATGCCCGACATCGATCTGCGGAAAGACGCGCCCCAGCGGAGCTACGGTCGCTTTCTGCTCGACACACTCCTGCCGCTCGTTCGTGAGCGCACCCCGGCACGGGCCACTGCCGAGGCCACCGGTATCGACGGCGTCTCGCTGGGCGGCGCTATCGCCATGTTCGTCGGCTTCGAAAACCCGCAGGCGTTCGGCTGCGTCGGCGGCCTTCAGCCGGCGATCCAGGCGGTCGACGGCGGCCTGTGGGCCAGCCGCGCGGCAAAGGCCCGGGAGAAGAACCCGAAGCTCGGCATCCGGCTTCTCACCAGCACCAAAGACTACTTTCGCGACGGCATCTACGAGGCTTCGCGGGGCATGCGCCGGCTCAACGTTGCCCACACATTTCTCGATGTGCCGGGCCCACACGACTACATCTTCAACCGCGGCCCTGGCGCCTACGAGCTCTTGTTTCACCAGGAACGTGTTCTCGCCGGGCGATGATCGCGTAAGCTACGCGGGCCCCCATGTCTCGGTTCCTCGCTCCCCTCGACTCCCTCGCGCGCCGCTCTTCGAACGCCGATGCGCGGAAGGTGGGCGGCAAGGCGGCGCGGCTGGCTTGGCTCTCGGCCCGCGGCTTTCCGGTGCCGCCCACCTGGGTGCTCTCGGCCGACGCCTTCACTGCGGCGCTGCGCGAGCTGCCGCCGGGCTTCGAGCCGCGTTCGCTTCTTCGGGCTTCGTCGGTGCGGCTCCTCTACGCGCGCACCGAAGAGGCGCGCCAGGCCATCTTGCATGTGCGGCTGCCCAAGGGGCTGCGCGAGGAGCTGGAAGAGCTGTGGAACGCCTGCGCTTCGTCTTCGCCCTGGGGTCTCGCGGTGCGCTCCAGCGCCACCTGCGAGGACGGCGCGCAGGTGTCGCTGGCGGGGCTCGCCGATACGCGCCTTGGGGTGCGCGGCGCCGACGAGCTGGTCGAAGCCGTGCGCTTCGTGTGGGCTTCCATCGCCTCGGGCCGCGCCATGTCGTATCTGGCGGCCCACGGGGTGCGCGACGTATCCATGGCGGTGGTCATCCAGCGGGTGGTGCCGGCGGATTCGGCCGGTGTACTCTTCACGCAATCGCCGCTGCCGCAGTTCGCCCACGAGCGGGTGGTGAACGCCAGCTTCGGTCTCGGCGCGCCCATCGTCTCCGGTGAGCTCTCGCCCGACGTCTTGCGCATCGCCAAAGACGGCGAGGTGCTCGAGCGGTCCATCTCCGAGAAGCCCAAGAAGCTGGTGGTGGGGCCCGACGGTGGCCTGGTGCTCCTTCCAGTGCCCGAGGCGTTCCAGCCTTCGCTGAGCGACGCGCAGATTGCCGAGCTGTCGCGCCTGGCGGCCGAGCTCGAGCGCCGGGAAGCCGGCGCGTGGGACGTAGAGTTCGCCTGCGAGAAGGATCTTGTGTGGATCGTGCAGGCCCGCCCGGTGACGGGGCGCGGCTTTCCCGAGGGCGGCAGCGCCACCACCATGTGGACCAACGCCAACGTGGGCGAAGCGCTGCCGGGCGTGGCCACGCCGCTCACCTGGTCGGTCGCCGGCGCGTTCAGCGAGAAGGGCTTTCGCACTGCCTTCGCCACGCTCGGCTGCTCGGTGCCCAAAAATGCCAAACTGGTGGGCAACGTGTATGGGCGCTTCTACCTCAACGTGAGCCAGTTCTTGCGCATCGCCTCGCAGGTGCCGTGGCTCGATCCGCGGGTGCTGGTGGGCCTGGGCGGCGTCAGCGGTGGCGACGCGCTCCCGGTGGGGCAACCGGTGTCGCGTCGGGGCTTTTATGCGCGGCTCCCGCTCACCGCGTCGCGGCTCTTGCGGGAGCAGATGCGCCTCGACGACATGGTGGCGCGCTTCGAGGCCGACGCCCTGCGCGCGCGATCGCTGCATCGTGCACTCGATCCGGGCATTCTGCCGGACGAGGGCTTGGCGCGTAGCTTGCTCGACATTCAGGGCCTGCTCGAGCGCACCGGCACCGTGATGCTCACCTGCGCCTCCAGCGCCCTCGGCGCGTTTCTGGTGCTCCGCACCATGCTGGAGCGCACCATGCCCGACGAGGCCGAGCGCTTCGCGCAAGACCTCACCTCCGGCATTCGCGATCTCGAGAGCGCGCGCCCGGGCATCGCCATCTTGCGCATCATGAAGATCGCCAAGCACGAGGTGGCCGCGGCGGCGGCCTTCGAAGCGGAGACGCCCTGGGCCTCGTTCCCGGAGGGAGCCACCAAGCGCGCCATCCAGAGCTTCCTCGAGCTGTACGGCGATCGCGCGGTGCGCGAGGCCGAGCTCTCGACGCCCCGCTGGCGCGACGACCCTACGCCGGTGCTCACCATGATTCGCGTGGGACTCCGGGGAGACGGCCGCGACGCCGACGTGGCGCTGGCGCGGGCCGAGCGCACCGCGGTTTCCGAGCTCGCCAAAGTGTCGGCGCGGCTGGGTATGGTGGAGCAGACGCTCCTGCGGCACCTCGTTGCGCGGGCGCAGCGGGCCTCGCGTTTGCGGGAGCAGATGCGCGGTTGGGTCACCACCGTGCTGGGGATGATCCGCGACGTCGCGCTGGAGGCCGAGCGGCGCTTGGTGCGTCTCATGCCCGAGCTGGAGCGCGATCGCGAGCTGGTGAAGGAGACGCCGGCGGCGAGCATCGAGAGCGTGTTCTTCCTCACGGTCGAGGAGCTGGTGGGGGCGCTTCGCACCTCGCGCACCGATCTGGGGCCGGTCATTCGCGCGCGCCGCGCCGAGTACATTCGCGACGTGCAAAGGCCCGAGCCGCCTGGCACCTTCACCGGCGCGCCTCCGCCCATCGTCCTCCCGCCGCTTGCCCATGGCTCGTCGCTCACCGGCGTGGCCGCCAGCGCCGGCGCCGCCGAAGGTCGCGCGCGGGTGCTCTTCGGCCCGGAGCAGATGGGCGAGTTCATCCCCGGCGAGATTTTGGTGGTGCGATCCACCGACGTGGGCTGGACGCCGCTCTTCCTCCTCGCCGCCGGCGTCGTCACCGAGCTCGGCGGCGCGCTCTCCCACGCCGCCATTGTGGCCCGCGAGTTCGGCGTGCCCACGGTCGTCAACGTCACCGGCGCCACCCGCGTCCTCCGCACCGGCGAGCGCGTTCGCGTCGACGGCGATCGCGGTCGCGTCGACCGCCTCGGCGAGACCTCCGTCACCCTCAACGGCGCGAACCCCGGCGCCGCCCCCGCCGCCAACGATACGGTCCCCAGCACGCTACGCAGTTGAGGGCGGGCTGCCACGGGCATGTCATCACACTGCCGCGCACCTCACGACGATTCTCTCTGGACACTTGCCCGGTAGGACTGGCAAGTTGCTCGACACATGGAGGGATCGTCGATGCGAGCGCAACTCGTGCTGTTGGCTCTGGGCATCTGCTGCTTTCTGGGGCCTGCGTGTCGTCACCTTGAGGCGAACGACGACATCGTCGCTGAATGTGGTTCGTACCGGGAGGTCTACCGACGATGCTTATAAGCCGGGTGCTGCACAGCTTGAGAATCTCTTGCGTTCGGGAGCGATGCATTGAGCCAGCAAGATGCAGCCACTGAGGTAACTCTGACGCTGTCTCTCGCAGAAGCGCTTGTGCTACTCGAATGGCTCGTCGGTCCTTCCGATCCGGCGCCTCACATGGGGTCGGCGGAGCTCGCCGTACTATGGAGGCTTGAGGCGCTGCTTGAGCCCGTCTTGCCCGAATTGCTCGATCCGCAGTACCTTGAACTTTTGTCGGAGGCTCGACGCCGTGTCGCGAGTGGGGGTTGAGAGAGCGCCCGCCGCTCGCAGCGCCGGTCGCGCGCAGCTACGCTCTTGGCTGTGAAGTTGCAGCTTCGAGCTCTGGCTTGCGCGCAGGTGGGGTCCGTCGGTCGGTGCGATGGTCCGACCGAGCAGGAGATCGTCGCGGCGCGAGGTTGGCCTGCCGTGCACCACCAGCTTCGACACTGCGGGGAGGCTCGCCCCGCGGCTCGTGGTAATTGTGATCCTCTTGACCGTGCTCGTCGCCATGCGAGGCTACAGAGATGAACGACGACCGCAACGTATCGCTGCGGCTGACACAGGCCGAGGCGCTGGTGCTCTTCGAATGGCTCGACCGATCGGACAAGGGGGCAGGGTACGCACTCCGCGAGCCCGCGGAGAACTGCGTGCTCGAGCGCGTGGCCGGTCAGCTCGAGAAGGCCCTGCCGGAGTCGAGTTTCGCCGACTATCAGGAGCTAGTTGCGGCCGCGCGGGCCGAGGTGCGCGCACGCTGGGGCGAGCCGGAAGGCTAGGCCGCGCGAGCGCGTACGGCGCACATGTGCCCAGTTAGGTGTCAGTCGGGTGACGCGTCCGACATCCCGTCCTGCCCGATGTTCAACGCGGCCAAGCTCGACCCGAACGCCGACTACGGGGGCGAAACCGAGGCGGCACGTGGCTATCTCAGGGCACTTGCGGTCGCGACCGGCGAGTGGGTGGATTGGGTCGAGCAGAATCGCGCCACTGTCGTGCGCTCCTGCAAGGCGGTAGCGGTGGCGTTCGGGTCGCCGCCTGCCGAGGCGGACCCGCTGGCTGCAGGCGCAATGGGAGAACAGCGGCTGCGCTGCCAGCGTTTCATGGAGCTCTGCGAGATCGCGGGACAGCTGGCGCGGAAGGCCGAGGGCGTCATGGAGTGGGTGCCGGCCGACGGTGAGTGCCGCGAGCCGCGTGCAGCCCACGAGGCCTGCATGCTGAAGTGCCTTCCCGCTGGGAAGACTTGCGATCTCTCGGCGGACCCTTTGCGATGCGGCGGAGAGGATGTCGCTGGCGACTGCAAGAACCAGGTATTTCGAGGGGGCGGGTGCGCGGAGCAACCCGAAGTCTGCGACGGTCCCTGTCGAGGGCGCAGCCGCGCCACAGGGCGCCGAGGGCCCGCCGAGGGCCCCGGCCCTGGTCATCGGCGCCTTTGCAGCGTTCGCCGTGGTCGTCGTATTCTTCGCGCTGCTCTTCACCATGCGAGGCTCGACGTGAGCGACTCCCACGTATCGCTGCGGCTCAGACGGGCCGAAGGCGCAGGATGAGCCCAATTGGGCGCGAGTCGGACCCCCGTCGAGGTCGCTCGCCGTGCGGCCCCGTGGCAACGTCGCCCCATGGCAAACCATGGCTTTCGGGTTCTCTCCCGGCCTGCGCGCCGCATCGTCGGCGTAGACGGCGCACGACTCGACGTCTTCGATCCGCGGGCCGGCTCAGGCGCACCGGACGACGCCAAGACCATTGAGTCCACTGCCCTCGGGCCCGACGAAGCCGAGGCTATCGTCGCAAAGGCAGATGAGGCGTCGCGGCCGGAGCGCCTGCCGACCATCCGCCCCTCGTTCCACGATTTGCCGCCGCTGCCGCCGGTGGAGGACGCTTCGACAACGGGCGGTATCGAGCGCCCCGGCGCGCCGCTCGCGCCGGGTGCCGTTGACCGCTCGTGGGCAGCGCCGCTCCCGTGGGCGGCCGCCGCGCTGGTCTTCGGCAGCGCCGTGCTGAGCGCCGTGGTGGTCGCAGACGTGCTCCTGCTGCGAGACTACGCTGCCGCATTGCCGGCTTCCGCCCTCGTCCGTCAACACGCCAGTGGTGCGCCGCGCGTCGGCGCAGCCACCGCGCGTCGCGATGCGGTGCGTGAGGTCCAGAATCACGCCCTGCGCCGGCCGGCCGCTTGGACTCTCGAATCGGGTCGATAAGCCCTGTTCTCGGGGCTTTCGCAGGAATGCCCGTGGGCTACTTCAGGGACGCGTCGAGGAGCTCGGCGACGTCGTCCATCGCCTCCGGGCGGGCCGCGAACATGCGCGTACCGTGGTCGCCCGGCTCGTACTCCTTGAAGAGCCAGCCGGGCGGGGCTCCCGCTTGAAAGCCGGCGCTCCAGGCGCGCTCTTCCTTCGAGAACACGAAGATGATGGGGAGAGCTTCCAGGCGCGCGCGGTGGGCGTTCACCATATTCTGGGATTCCGTGTAGGTTCCACCCGTCAGAAACACCATCGCTTTCGGAGCGCGAAGCCCTGTATCCACCGCGAAGTCGAGGACGCTGGTGGTCCCGTTGGACGCGCCGACCAGGGCGATGCGCGCCGGGTCGACCACGCAAGGGCTTGCGCCGAGGTAGGCAACTGCTGCCTTCGCGTCGAGCTTGCCCTTGGGGCCTTGGTACGCCTCCGTCGCGACGCCGTCCGAGCTGCCCGCCCCGCGGCGGTCGATGTTCAACACCGCAATGCCCCGCCCAACCAACTTGTCGATGAAGGCGCGGGGGAAGTTTGCGCGCGTATTGGAAGGCGGTATCATGTGCAGGAGCACGGCGCCCGGGCCGCCCACTTTGCCTGCGCCGTACAAGTCGCCCGCCAGCGTCACGCCGTCGTCGGTGGTAAAGGTGACAGCTTGCGCGGTGCCGCTCGCGCAGCCGGGTGCCTCCGCGTCTACGACGGCCGCGTCGGGGGTGGCGGCATCTGCGGGCGAGCTGGTGGCGTCTTTGGTGCAGCCTGCGCATCCGGCGACCAGCGCCGCGAGCGCATAGTGGGAATAGGTCTTCATGATCAACGAGCCGGCCGGATGGCCAGCCAAGTGAGGAGTGAAACGCCTTGCCCGGCGTCGGTCGATACCGAAGTACCGTCGTCGCTCACGTGCCCGCGGGCAGCTACCTGGGGCAGCCCACCGCCATTCGGGCTCTTGAGCTCGACGCCGCCCATCACCACGAACTCTACTGCGGCGCCCGGCGCGAGGCCGGTCGAGGCGGTCACCGTCACCGACAGGGGCTTGGAGGGCTTGGCGTCGAAGGGCGCCAGTGCATACACGAGCGCGGCCCCCGCCGCGAAGCGAGGAGCCCGCTCCGGCGCCACTTGCGCGTAGCGAAAGGTTCGCCCTTGGAGATCGTCGGTGAGGTCTTCGAAGGAGAGGTCCCAGGTGGTGCCCGCAGGAACGTTGAGCGCGATGGGGCCCGCCTGGACCGAGCGCCCGGGCGCGCCATCGTCGGGAAGCCGCATGGTGTCGTTGGAGAGCAGCGGGAGCTCGATGAAAGGTCCCAGGTCGAGCTGCTCCGCGGGGCTCGTGGGCAGGGGAACCAGCGCGCTCGCGTAGCGCGGGCGACCGTGGGCAAAGAGCGCGAAGGCGCCGTCGGGGAGCCGTACGTCTATCGGAATGCGAAAGCGACCCGCGGCGTCGGTCGTGCCGCCGAAGCAGACGCCGCCGCACACGGTGACGTTCACGCTCGCAATCGGCAGGGCGTCGGGATCCTGGAGCCTACCGAACACGTCGCGAACGCAGTATGCGGGCGCATCGCGGCCCTCCTGCCAGTCGCCCGGGGGCGCGGTGCAGGTCGCGGCGCGGGCCTCTGCACCGGCGTCGCCCGTGGAGCTCGCGGCGCCGCTCGACGGGGAGCTCCCGCACGCGGCGAGCGCCACAACCAGCATGGGTCCGAAAAGTGAGGTGCGGAAAGCTTGGCGCATTGGAAACACGGTACGATCGCCACGCGCCGCCGTTACACGCTCCTCTGGATCCATAATTCATGTGCGATGTCCATTGCTTGCGAAATAGGACGGGGAGGCCGTAACGATTGGGCCTCGGCGCCGTACCGCCGGCCGATGAAACGCGCCCACCTTCCCGTTCTCCTCGCTGCAACGCTCTTCGGCCTCGTGGCGTGCAGCAGCAGCGGTCCGGCCGCACCCCTTTCCGCGGGCTCGTCGGGTGGAGCGAGTGCTTCGGGCGGAACGGGCGGCTCGAGTGGCTCGAGCGGACAAGCGGGCGATGGCGGAGCCGACGCAGCACCGGCGGTGACGACGCCGGCGGGGTGGGGCGCCCAAGCCTGCCCCGCACCGAGCGCTGCTAGCGGCTTTGCGGTGGGCGAAGCGCTGGGTGATCTCGGCGTGCGCGACTGCGACACGGGCGCGCCGGCCAACCTCGACGAGGTGTGCGGCGCGAGCGCCACGTGGGTGTTCGCAGCCCATACCCATTGCCCCACCTGCCAGGCGACGGCGGGGTTCACCGACGAGGTCGCGGCGGCCGTGGCCGACAAGAACGTGGCCGTGGTCATGACCGTGTACGACGACAACGGCACCAGCTGCGCCAAATGGCGCGACGCCTACAAGCTCGCCGGGCTGCCGAATGTGCGCGTGTACGCCGACCCCGGTGGCAAGGTTTGGAGCAAACTGAAGACCTCGAACTTCACGGCGCCCAGTGCGTTCACCGACAAGAACCGCGTCATCACTTACAAGGAGCACGGCCTCGGCAAGGCGCAGGTGCTCACGCAGATCGACGCGGCCCTCGCGGCTCCTTGACCTTCGCGCAGACGGAGCGCAGACGGAGCGCGGTCGTGGAGGTTCGATGAATCTCGAAGCCTGGCAGGCCCGTGGCGAGTGGATCCCGCTCCCCGATGGAGACGTGTTTGCTATGCGCCTTGGCGCGGACTCGGGGGAAGATCCGGCGCTCATCCTGCACGGTTTTCCCACCAGCTCATGGGACTTCTGGCGTTGCGCCGAGGCCATCGCCACGTCGCGTCCGGTGGTGCTCTTCGACTTCATCGGATTTGGGCTTTCAGCCAAACCACCGGAGTTCGGTTATACGCTCTTCGAGCAGGCAGACGTGGCTGTGGCAGTCCTCAAGCACTTTGGCGTGCAGCGGGCGCACCTGTGGGCCCACGATATGGGCACCAGCGTTGCCTGCGAGCTGCTGGCCCGTCGCGAGCGCGGGGCGCTGCCCTTCGACGTCTCGAGCCTCGCGCTCATGAACGGAAGCGTTTACGTGGAAATGGCGCAGCTCACCGTGGGTCAGCGGCTCCTGCTGAGCCCGCTCGGGTCGGCCTTTGCGCGCCTCAATTCTCGACGAACCTTCGCCCAGCAGATGCGCGCCGTGTTCGCGGGGCCCGTGGCAGACGACGAGCTCGATACCATGTGGGCTCTCTTGTGTCGGGACGACGGTCTGCGCGTCCTTCCGCAGATCATCGACTACATAAGGCAGCGGGGCCGCCACCGTGCACGCTGGAACGGGGCGCTCGCGCGCTTCGACGCCCCGACGCTCGTCGCCTGGGGCGCCCGTGACCCGGTCGCGATCCTCGCCATCGCCGAGCGCTTGGCGCGCACGATTCCCCAGGCCACCATGGAGCTCTGGCCCGAGCTCGGCCACTATCCGCAGGTCCAAGACGCCGCCCGGGTGGCGGCGACGCTCACGACGTTCTGGGCATCGGTCGAGAAGAGCGCGGCGTTAGAGCACCGATCGGTTTGAATCCGTCGGTAGCGCCGGTTCGGTTCGGCTGCCTCTATTGCATCTTGGGGCAGGTGGCGTCGGCGTCGTAGGTGCCGGCGAGGTTGCTCACTGCGGCGTTCTTGAGAATGAAGACGGCGTTGCGGAGCAGGCCCACGATGGTCTTCGGCTTGGTCTCCCAGTTGGCGGGAAAGTGGCGGGTAAGGGGATCGTACTTTCCGTCCTTGAGATCGCCGGCGAAGATGCCCTCGATGTCGCGGGCGGAGAGGGCGAGCTCGCCGTCGGGCATGGTCACCGACTCGGAGCTGTTCTCGAGGAACGTGGTGAGGAGCCCAAGCTCGCCCGCGCTGCCGACCAGGTTGTTGGCCACGGCGATCTGCACCATGTCCTCGAGGAGCTTGGTGGTCTCGGCCGACGTGGAGTCGCCGGCGAGCTTGCGGGCCACCACTTCGAAGGCGCGCGCGCTGAAGTCAGCGATGTCGGAGCCGAGCAGGCCGAGGAGCGTGAAGGGACGGCGGCTGGCGGTGATGGCCTCGGGATCGCAGGCCACGTTGCGGGCGATGAACTTGCCCAGCTCCGAGCGACGGACCACCAGCCGGCCATTGGGCGCGAGCTCGGCGTGACCGCCGGTGGCCTTGGTGTTGATGAGGCGCCCCAGGTTCTGCGCGTTGAGGCGACCCGAGTCGCGCTTGCGGGGATCGCCCATGAGGATGAAGCTGTGGGCCGCGTGGGCGCCCAGCGACGCGGGAAAATCCAGGCTGAACATGCCGTTCGGCGCCTCTTCTTGGGCAGGGCTCTTATGGTGATTGGCGCGGGCCACGATGCGGAAGCCTTCGCCAAGATCGCCGCCGCCACGGTTGCCCACGGTCACGATGGCGCCGGGCTTGTCGGCGATGATGGCGAAGGGATTGGCCACCGAGCCGTAGACGAAGATCTTCTTGAGCGCGATGGAGGTGCCGACGAAAGGGCAGGTGGCCTTCTTGCTGATGATCTCGCGGCGCTGATCGTCGGTGAGCTGGAGCGCCGGCTTGCCACCCACCACGTCGTCGGCCACCTCGTCGCTGCTGGCATCGGCGGAGCAACCGGAGAGCGAGGCGCCGCCCACTGCGGCCCCGAGGGCGAGAGCTCCGGCGATCCACACGCGCGTGTTCGATGTCATGAGAGGCTCCTTCAAGGGCGGCCCGGGGGCCGCATGGCTTCCACCCGGCGCGGGCGGATAGATTTGAGATACGGTTTGGTATCACAAGGCCGAGTGCGCACAAGTGCCGCGTGCATCATTCGCGCAGGCGAGCTGCGGCCGGAGAGCCGCGGCAGGCGAGATTCCATCGCCATTGCATGCGGTTGCGTGACTAAAATTCTTTTTCGTATGTGAAAACATCGTGTCGACTGTGCGCCCTGCATGCACCCATACGCGCATTTTGATCATCGAAAATCGCCATTTTTGCTCGCAGGTAGAGCCGCGTCCGGACATCGGGATACGAACGTGTATGAATTTGTTTTTGCCCCGGGCGAGGCGACAACCGCCCGATCCGGCACAGTATTTGTCGCCATTCGCGTCGCCGCGGGTCCGCGAAGCGCCCGCACGCGGGTTGCGCCCATCGTTGCGGTGAGATACGGTTCGGTATGTATTCGTACCGAGGGCGGTGCCCATGAGCAAGAGCAAGCAGAAGACGTCGCGGCGGGGATTGGTGCTGGGATGCGGCGGCACCCTCGGCGCCGCCTGGACCGTCGCTACCCTGGCGGAGCTCGCCCAGCGCCTCGGCTGGGACCCGCGGGAAGCGGACCTCATCGTCGGCACCTCGGCCGGTTCGGAGCTGGCGATGCTGCTGGGGGCCGGCGTCTCGATCTCGCGCATCCTCGACGCGCAGTTGGGAAAGACCGAAGCCGACCCGGCGCTGGCCCATCACTTTGCACATCCGCCCGCGCGCTTTCCGCGATTGCCGTGGGGTACACCCGCTTCGCTGTCGCTGGTTTCGAGCTTTCTTCGAGGCGGCGGGGGTGGTCTGGCGGCGCTCTCGGGTCTGTATCCTGAGGGGCGTGGCGACGCCTCGCCCATCGCACGCCTGGTCGATGCCTATGTTCCCCACGGCGCATGGGTGCCGCACGCCGGCACGCGCATCGTGGTGGCCGACGTGGAGACCGGCGCACGCGCTTTCCTGGGCGCTCCCTCTGCGCCCCTCGCGTCGATGCGCGAAGCGGTGTGCGCTTCGCTCGCCATGCCGGGCTTCTTTCCGGCAGTGAACATCGCCGGCCGCCGCTACACCGACGGCGGCATCGCGTCGCCCGCCTCCGCCGACCTGGCCGCCGAAGAAGGCCTCGACGAGCTGGTGGTGCTGGCGCCCATGTCTTCTTCCGAGCCCGGTCCGCGTCGTGGTCTAGGGCGCGTCGAAGGCCTGGTGCGCAGCGCCATGCGCCGCACCCTCGATCGCGAGATCGAGGCCGCGCGGGCCCGTGGCGTGCGGGTTCTTCGGCTCGAGCCCGTCGCGGAAGATCTGGCCGCCATGGGGCCGCTCCTCTCCGATGGTCGCCGCCGCCTCGCGGTCCTCGAGAGCTCGCTGCGCAGCGCCCGCCGCAACGTTCGCGCCGCCCTCGGCCGCGACGGCGCGTTCCCGGTTTCGTCTCCGCGTGAGCAAGGAGCCCTCGAATGGCAAGCATGAGACACCACCACGTTTTGGTCATCGGTGCCGGCCCCTCCGGTATCGGCGCCGCCATCAAGCTCGCCGAGCAGGGCTTCGACTTTGCCATCCTCGAAAAGGGCATGTCGGTGGGCGGAACCTGGCGTGACAATACGTATCCTGGCTGCGCCTGCGACGTGCCCTCGGCGCTGTACTCGTATTCCTTCGAGCCCAATCCCGAGTGGACCCGCGCCTTCGCCGGCCAGCGCGAGATTCGCGCGTACCTGGATAACGTCGCCAAGAAGTACGACGTTCCCCGGCACGTGCGCTTCGGCGTAGAGGTGCTGCGCGCAGCCTTTCGCGAGGGCCTGTGGCACGTGGAGACCAACCAGGGCACCTACACGGCCAACGTGCTCATCTCCGCCTCCGGACCCTGGAATCAACCGAAGATTCCCGCCATTCCCGGGCTCGATACCTTCACCGGTGAGGTGTTCCACTCGGCCCGCTGGAATCACAATCTCGATCTCACCGGCAAGCGCGTGGCGGTGGTGGGCAGCGGCGCCTCCGCGGTGCAGTTCGTTCCCGAGATTGCCAAGAAGGTGGAGCGCCTGCATCTCTTTCAGCGCACCGCGCAGTGGGTGCTCCCGAAGCCCGATCACCACGTGCCAGAGACCGAGCGCTGGCTCATGCGCACGTTTCCGGCGGCCCAGCGCGCGCTTCGACGCGCCGAGTACGTGTCGCAAGAGGCCTTGGGGCTCGGCTTTCGGCATCCGTGGATTCTGAAGCAGGTGCAGCGCATCGGGCGAAGGCACCTGGAAGCGACGGTGGCGGATCCGGTGCTGCGCGCCAAGCTCACGCCAGACTACACGCTGGGCTGCAAGCGCATTCTGCTCTCGAATGCCTACTATCGATCGCTGACCCGCCCCAACGTCGAGGTGCGGGCGACCGAGGTCACGGAGATAGCCGGCCGGCGTATCACGGGCGCCGATGGCAGCGCCGTGGAAGCGGACGTGCTCATCTTCGGAACCGGGTTTCATATCCTGGATATGCCGGTTGCGAATCGCATCGTAGGCGAGCAGGGAAGGAGCCTTTCGGACCAATGGCAAGGGAGCCCGCGGGCCTATCTCGGGACCACCGTGCCGGGGTTTCCCAACTTCTTTTTGCTGCTGGGGCCGAGCCTCGGTACGGGGCATTCGTCGGCCTTCAGCATTCTCGAGGCCCAGCTGGCCTACGTGCTCGACGGCCTGCGCAAGATGCGCGCGGAGCGCCTCGCCACGGTCGACGTGCGCGCCGAGGTGCTCGACGCCTATCACGCCGAGGTGCAAGAGGCGCTCGGCGGCACCGTGTACAACCGCGGCGGATGCTCGAGCTATTACCTCGATCGCAACGGCAAGAACACCTTCGCCTGGCCCTGGTCGACGCCGGCGCTCGAGCGGCGGATTCACGACTTCGATCTCGACGCCTACGAAACCACCCACATGCCGGCGGCGCGGCCGCGCTTCGCGACCGAAGCGCGCCTCGAAGGGCGGCCCTCGTGAGGTATCCGAAAATCGACCTCGCCTCGGCGGTGGTGCTCGTCACCGGCGGGGGTAGGGGCATCGGCCGCGCCACGGCGCTCGCCTTCGCCGCGCGCGGCGCTCGGGTTGTGGTTGGCGATGTCGATGGCGACGCCGCCGAAGATGCGGCGCGCACCATCGGACGCCGCGCCCACGGCCTTCGCCTCGACGTCCGGGAGCGGGCCTCGTTCGCCGCATTCGTGCAGGATGCAACGACCATCGCAGGTCCGGCGGACATCTTGGTGAACAACGCGGGCGTGATGCCGCTGGGAGCGTTCCTCGACGAGGCCGACGGCACGAGCCGCGTCACCCTCGACGTGAACGTGTGGGGCCTGGTGCTCGGCATGCGCCTGGTGGCGCCGGCAATGGTCGCGCGCCGGCGCGGACACATCGTGAACGTGGCTTCGATGGCCGGCAAGATCCCCATTCCCGGGATGGCGGTATACAACGCCAGCAAGTTCGCCGCGGTGGGCCTCACCGCCGCGGTCCGCGCCGAGCTCGCGCCGAGCGGCGTGAGCGTAAGCGCGGTGCTTCCGAGCGCGGTACGCACCTCGCTGGTGGCCGGCGTGCCGCTGGGTCGCGGTATGCCCACGGTGGAGCCAGAGGACGTGGCCGCCGCGGTGGTTGCAAGCTGCACGAATCGCAAGGCGGAGCTGCCGGTGCCGCGCTACATCGGCGGCTGGGACCTTCTGGCCGCAGTGGTGCCGGAGCGACTCATGACCTTCGGCCGCAGCGTGCTCCTCGACGATCGCCGGGCCCTCACCTCCATCGACGCCGAAGGTCGCAAGGACTACACCGAGCGCGTCGAGCGCCAGGCCCGGAGCAACGAGACGAGGGACGCGTTGCGCGCCTAAATCGTGCGCTCCTAAGAAGCAGGCCGGCGAACCACCATCGTTTCCTTTCGCGGTCACCCGGAAGCGGCCCCGGCGATCTGCGACGAAGTGGCAGAGGGGGTCCCTCGCTGCGCTCGGGATGACCGCTTGTTTTTTTCAGATACTGGCGCAGACGCCGCGTGAAGACTCGGGATGACCGCGTATATTCGCCCCGTTTTTCCCGGGGCACCGGCTGCTTTCCCAACGCTGGGGCCTTCGTGCGATACTCCCGGTCGATGATGGCCGCACCCCCGTACCCGCAACAATCCCCCAGGGCTCCGCAGAAGCGCGATCCCGAGGCGACGAAGAAGACCCTTGGGTGGGTCTTCTACTTCATCCTCATGGCCATCGGCGGGTTCTTCCTGTTCGGCCTGTTCATCATCATGCCGCTCATCGAAGACGGCGGTGAGTCGCTGGAGTCCATGGGCATCGGCGCCCTACTCGCGCTCCCGCTCCTGTGCCTCTACATCTGGGTTCCCTGGATCATCGACCGCTACGATCCGGAGCCGCTGTGGGCGCTCATCGCGGTCCTGGCCTGGGGCGGCATTACCGCATGCGGGTTCTCGGCGGTCATCAACACCTTCATCGGCGGCGCCGCCAGCGCCATCGGCGGCAAGTCCTTCGGGCAGGTGGTGGGGGCCTGCTTCAGCGCGCCCCTGGTCGAAGAGTTCTGGAAGGGGCTCGCGGTGTTCTGGATGTTCTACTTCCGGAAGCGCGACTTCGACGGCATCGTCGACGGCATCATCTACGGCGCCTTCGTGGCCCTCGGCTTCGCCGCGGTGGAGAACATCATCTACTACGCGCGCGCCGCCGATGCGGAGATGCTGCACGGACAAGACAGCGCTCTCGCCGGAACCGTGTTCATTCGCGGCATCCTCGCCCCCTGGGGCCACCCGCTCTACACCGCCATGACCGGCATCGGCTTCGGCCTGGCGCGGGAAACCGAGAAGGGGTGGGTCCGCTGGATGGCCCCCATCGGCGGCTACTTCTGCGGCGTGTTCCTGCACTTCGTTTGGAACCTCGCGGCCACCATCTCCAACGTGCTGGTGCTGGTCATGCTGCCGCTCTGGTTCTTGTTCCTGCTGGCGTTCTTCGGCCTCGTCATTTGGTGCGTGCGCCGGAAGGGGAAGATCATCGGCGACCACCTGCGCGACGAGGTGCTCATGGGCAACCTGACGCTGCAGGAGTACCAAATGATCATCTCGCCGGTGGGGCGCATGAAGGCCACGTTCTCGTTCGGCGGCGCCGCCGGTCGCAAGTTCGTCGACGCCGCCGCGCGCCTGGCGCTCAGCAAGTGGCACACCGGCCGCGCCACCCGCGGACGCAAGATGACCATCAGCGCCGACTTCATCGTGCCGCTCCGGCAGGAGCTGCATCAGCTGCGGGCCGACGTGGCACGCGCACTCGGCCGCCAAGTGGCGCAACCGCAAGCGTGGCGACCGGGTATGGCCTCGCCGTTTCCCCAGCCCGCGCAGCAGCAGCAGCAGCAGCAACACCGACCTCCGCACAACCCCTACGGCGGCCGGCCACCGCCTCCCGGAGGCTACGGCTGGGGTCCGCCCGGAGGCTGAGCTCTTCGCCATGACCACGTTCCTCCTGGTTCGCCACGGCGAGACCGCCGACAACCACAACCAAGTCTTTCAGGGCCACGGCGGCGGACCGCTCAACGAAGTGGGCCTGGCGCAGGCAGCGCGCGTGGGGGAGCGTCTCGCCACGGTACACCTCGACGCCATCTACGCTTCGGATCTCACCCGCGCCGCGGAAACCGCGCAGGCCATCGCTGCGCACCACTCCCTCTCGGTGGCCATCGATCCTCTGCTGCGTGAAGTGGACGTGGGCGCGTGGCAAGGCAAGCGCCGCGAGGTGCTGGAAGCCGAGTTTCCCGAGGAGTGGGCAGCCTGGCGCCGGGGCGAAGACATTCGCCGGGGTGGCGGCGAAACGTACGCCGAGGCCGGCGCTCGCGCCCACAAGCTGGCCGCCGACCTTGCGCGACCGGACCTCACGCACGTGGTCGTCCTCGTATCGCACGCCGGCACCCTGCGCGCGCTGGCGACGCGTTTGGTGGGCGCACCGCTCGATGCCTTCGCGCCCGTTCGCAATACGGCGATCTCGTGCGTCGAGTGGCGAGGCGAAGGACTTGCGCGTCTCGCCTTCTGGAACGACACCCACCACCTGGCCGACCCGCTGGCGCTCCTTCGGCCGCGCTGACCCGCGGCAAAAAATGGGCTATTGTCGGCCCACGATGTCTGAACGAACCACCCAAGAATCGCTGAAGTCTCCCGGCCTCCCCGCCATCGACGTGAACGAGTACGGGGGCAAGAAGGACGGCGAGCGTCAGGCCATGAATCGCCGCCTCTTCATGCAGTTGGTGGTGCTCGACGCGCCGGCGGGTGAAGACGCCGACGCGCTCGCGCAGACGCTCGTGGGGCGCCTGAAGGAGAAGGGCATCGCCGGCGTGGTGTATGCCGACACCAACGCGGTGCGCGGCATCGGGCTGCTCACCTGGGCCGAGGATCCCGCGCACTTCGTGACCGCGGTGCGCTCGCTCCTCAACGAGCCCGGCCTTCGCAACCTGGTCGAACGGCGCGAGTTCGCCATGCTCGGTCGCACCTACTCCATCGGCCACGAGCCAGATCTGGCGCACGTGCTGCTCCAGCGCTCCGTCGACAACGCGATGGCCGAGGAGTTTCCCTGGCACGTCTGGTACCCGCTCCGGCGCACCGGCGCTTTCGCCAAGCTCGAGGGGCAGGAGCACGGGATGATCCTGCGCGAGCATGCCTCCATCGGCATGGCGTACGGTCAGAGCGGGCTCGCCCACGACATCCGTCTTGCGTGTCATGGGCTCGACGCCGAGGACAACGAGTTCGTCATCGGCCTCGTGGGCAAGGACCTCCACCCGCTTTCGCATCTGGTGCAGACCATGCGAAAGACCCGGCAGACCTCGGAGTTCATCGCCAAGATGGGCCCGTTCTTCGTGGGGCGGGTCGTGGGCCGCAGCGCGAAACAACAAGAACACTGAATATTTCGCGCCCTGGCGGGAACGCGATTCTTCGGATACGGCGCGGGGCGTGAAGAACTCGGCCGGAAAGTGCTACGTTGCGCCCATGACCGAGGCCGAATCTACGTCGCTCAAGCTTGAAGACCTGGACGACGCGTGGACCGATTCGCCGCCTGATGTGCAAGCTGCCCCCGCGGCTTCGCCCGCCGCGTCGCCGATTCCCGGCCCCGTCTCCGAGCGCAAGCCCACCCTCATCGGCATCGCGCCGCCCAGCGTTCCGCCGCCCGCTATCGTCGGGCTCGCGCTCGCGGCTCCACCATCGAGTGGCGTCGTTGGCCCCGCGTCTTCCGGGCCGGCCTCGCGCCGAGAGCGAGCGCGTCGGCCGCAGGTCTCTGCGCCCGACAAAGCCGATCGCCGTCGCGAGCAGAAGCGCGCCAAAGCCCAGGCCGCCGAAGACAAGCGCGCCGCCGCCGCCGCGCGTCAGAAGAAGAAGCAGGAGCGTCCGGAGGTCAAGCCGGAGCCGGTGCTCGCGCCGAAGAAGGCCGAGAAGAAGGCGAAGAAGGCCCAGGCCGCAGCGGAAGCCGAAGCGCAGCCGAAGCGCGCCGTGGTGGGCGCTTCGCCGGTGCGGGTGAGCGACACCGTCGAAGAAGCCGCCGAGAAGAAGGGCGCGCCCATGCTGCAGCAGCAAACCCGCTGGCTGATCATGGGCGCCGTGGTGATTCTCGTGATTCTGGCGGCGGTTTTCTACCTCCGGGGGTGAACGGCGAACGATGGCGGTGCTATCGTTCCTGTCGATGGGCACCTGGCGATCTGCACGACACCTGAGCCGCGCACTACCCCTCGCGCTCGCGGGTGCCGCGCTCCTGGCATTGGCGCATTGCAGCAGCGCGGCGCCGGCAGTCTCCACGCCCGACGCTTCCACCCTCGATGCAGCCACCGACGCGCCGGTGAGCGCGCTGTGCACCGCGTTTCGCGCCGGACCCGAAGGCGCCTATCCCAAGGGCTCGCAGGCGGTGGAGATCCTCGGCACCCTGCCCGATCTGGAGTTCGAGGGCGAGAGCGGAAAGGTCGCGCTCCATAGCTACTACGATCCGTGTGCAGCGCAGGCGAGCCTGCTCGTGCTCCGCGTCACCGCGGGGTTTTGCGGACCCTGCCTGTGGAGCGCCGCCCACTCCGCCGAGATCACCGCCGAGCCGCGCGTCGCGCTGGTCGACTTGCTGGTGCGCTCCGACATCAACTTGCCGGCGACGGTGGCCGATATCGCACCATTCCGCAGCAAGATCATGGGCGCACCGAACCCGCTGGTGTTGCTCGATCCGCAGCATCGCTTTGGCGGCCTCGACCCCAAGATCCCGCTCCCGCTCCCGATCCTCGTCTTCATCGATCGGCGCACCATGCGGGTGCTGAGCTACCAGTCGAACCCGCCGCCCGACGACGTCATCTTCCGCCTGAAGACCGAGCTTGCCCTCCTCGACAAGCAGAAGCGTCCGGAAGACAAGCGTCCGGCGCCGGTGGATGGCTACTTCCAGCGGAACGAGTGGGAGATGGCGCAGGCCATGTCGCTGCAGGCGGCCCGGCTACCCAAAGACCCCACCAACGCGTACGCCGACGACCCTGCGGCCGCGGCGCTCGGCAAAAAGCTCTTCTCCGACGCAACGCTCTCTGGCCCTGGCAACGTCTCCTGCGCCACCTGTCACGATCCCGGGCGCGCGTTTCAAGACGGCCTCGCCACCTCGGTGGGCACGGCCAAAGGCGATCGCAACGCGCCCTCGGTGCTGTTCGCGGCGCACTCGGCCTTTCAGTTCTGGGACGGCCGCGCCGACAGCCTGTGGATGCAAGCGGTGGGTCCCATGGAGAACTCGCTGGAGTTCGCTTCGAGCCGCTTGCGCGTTGCGCACCGCATCGCCGAGGCCTATGCCGGCGACTATGTCGCGGTATTTGGTGCAAAATACACACTTCCTGCGCTCTCCGACACCGCGCGATTTCCCCTGGCCGGCAAGCCCGGCGACGCCGCCTACGAAGCCATGACGGCGGCCGACAAGGACGCCGTGACGCGCGTGTTCGTCAACGCCGGCAAGGCCATCGCCGCCTTCGAGCGCACGCTCAGCGCAGAGCCGAGCCGCCTCGACCAATACGTGGCCGGCGACTTCACCGCCCTGGCCGAGTCCGAGAAAGAAGCCCTCAAGGCCTTCTTCGTGGTGGGCTGCGCCCAGTGCCACTGGGGCCCCATGCTCAGCGACAATGCCTTCCACGACATTCGCTTCCCCACCGGGCGCCTCGATGGCGTGGCCGACGAGGGCGCCTCGGCGGGGATTCCCAAGCTGCTCGCCAGCGAGCTCCGCGCCGGTGGCCCGTACAGCGACGCACCAGCATCGGCCAGCTATGCGCGCTTTACCCCAGATGCCATCGCCTCGCTCCGCGGCAAGTTCAAAACGCCCGTGCTCCGCGGCGTGGCCGACAGCGGGCCCTGGGGCCACGGCGGCACCATCGACGATCTGCACCTGGTGGCCAAGCACTACGGCGAGCGCGGCCTGAAGGACGACGATTCCCGGGCGGTGGGCCCGGTGGAGCCGTGGATTGCCCCATTCGACGATCACACGCAGCATCTGTTCGGCGGCTTGCTCCAGTCGATGCACGCGCCGCCTCGCCCCTGAGCCTGCCTGAGCCCGCGCGCGTCCGAACGCGCTGCGTCGTCGAAGGGCCTTGCGCGAGCTCGGCGTCTGCGGTTCAGTGAAGGGGAGCGCCCATGGACCGCAAAACCATACTGCGTGCCGAAGGTGGTGATCTGCGGCTTCTGCCGCTGAGCGCCCTGGAGGCGTTCGTGCTCTCGCAGCTCGATGGCCAGGCGCCGCTCGAAGAGATCGCCGACGTTGCCGGCCTCGAGGTGAACGCCGCCGTGCGCCTGGCGGAGCGCCTGGTCGAGCTGGGTGCCGCATGCGTGGAGGGCGACCGCGCCGCGCGAAAGACCAAGTCACCGCCGCGACGCAAGACCAAGGCGCCTCCGGCGAGCGCGACGCGGCCGCCGCGCAGGGATCCGCGTGCGGAGAGCGAAATGCCGCCGATGCATGCGCGGCGAGATCCGCGGGTTGATCACGCTTCGGTGAGCCCGGCGCCCCCGCCGCCCAAGGCTGCGCGGCCCTCGGGCGCTCCGGCCAAGGTAGCGGCGCGCCCACGACCCCCCTCGCGGTCCGGGATTCGAGCGCAGAACATCGAAACAGCGAAGGAAGCCTGCGATCTCGACGAGGCCAGCTACGCGTCGATCGTGGCCTTTGCAGGGCGGCTCGACACCCACGATCACTACGCGCTCCTCGGCGTGGAGCGCCTGGCGGAGCGCAAGCTGGTGAAGCGCGCCTACTTCGCGCTCGCCGCACAGTTTCACCCAGACCGCTACTTCAAGAAGAAGCTGGGGCACGCGCGCGCGCCGCTCGAGCGGGTGTTCCGGCGCATCACCGAGGCGCACGACGTGCTCACCGACCGCGTTCGCCGCGAGGCCTACGACCGCACGCTACCGCCTTCCGCGCCCGTCGCCGCGCGCCAGACGTCGAGGCGGCCTCCGCCGAAGTCGCGCACGCCTCCACGCCGTACTTCGCGTCCCAAGGTATCGGCGCAGGCACTTCCACCGCCCGCGCTGCGGCCGGTGACGCTCCCTCCCCACGAGCCCTCGGTGCATCCGCCGCCGGCGAACGCCATCGCCCCTCCGCCGACGGTGCCCTCGGCGCCGGCCCCCTCGTCGCCCGCACCGCCCGCACCGCCCGCGCCGCGTCCGGTGGTCGAAGGATCGATGAAGCGCTTGCGCGGCGTCGAGGTGCAGCGCCGGGTCGACATGTTCGTGGGCGCCGCCGACGAGGCCTTGAAGGCCAACGACGTCATCTCGGCCGCCAACAACTACCGGCTCGCACTGCAGAGCGCCGAAGACCCAGCGATTCGCGCCAAGCTCGTCATGGTCGACGAGATGGCCAAGGAGCGTCGCTTCGAGATCTGCCTCATGCGCGCGCGCACAGCGGAGCGCGACCAGCGCTGGGTCGACGCGGCGGCCGACTACGCCAAAGCCCACAGCGCCCGGCCCAGCGCCGAGAGCGCAGCCTGCGCTGCCTACGCGATGCGCATGTGCGACGGAGACATGAACGTCGCCACCGCGCTCGCCGAGCTCGCCGTCTCCAAGGAGCCACGCAACGGCGTCTACCGCGCCATTCTCGGCGAGGTATACCTGGGCGCGCGGCTGCTCGAGCGCGCGGCAGCCGAGTCCGACGTCGCGAGCTCGCTGGCGCCGGACGACCCGCGGGTCAAGCGGCTCGCGAGTACGGTGAAGCGGTTCCGCAAATAGCCGCGTCAGCGCAGCGCTTCGACGATGCGCGCCACGCCCGCAGGAACGTCGGCGTCGTCGTGGTACACGCCGAAGCCGAAGCGAAGGCGCGTGTCGCGCACGTCGGTGATCACGTTGGCAGCCATGAGGCGTTCGTGCACCGCCTTCGCGCCTGGAAAGTCGTAGGTCAAGAACTGCGCCCGCTGGGCGCTCTCGGCCGGTACCACCAGATCGCGCGACGAGAAGGGGAGGCCAGCCGCGTCCACCGCTCGCGAAAACGCCTCGGCCAGGCGCCGCGTGTAGGCGCGCGCCGTCTTGGCGTCGAGGCCCACCTTGGCCATCCAGTCCATGACCGCCACGAAGCGATACAGCCCCGAGGGGTCGAAGGTCGACCCCAGGAAGCGGCCCGCATCTTCGCTGTAAGGTACACCGGTCGTGCGCGCTCCCAGCGCACCGAATGAGGCGTACCAGCCGGTGACGCGCGGGCGCGGCATCAGGCCCGGCGGCGCGTGCAGGAAGCACACGCCCTCGCCGCTCATGGCGTATTTGTAGCCGCCGGAGACGTAGAGGATGCGCTCTGCCAGGGGTCCCAGGTCGGTCTCCACAGCACAGAATCCGTGGTAGCCGTCGACCACCACCGGCGTACCTGCAGAAACCTTGGCCACCAGCGCCGGCAGGTCGGGCACGACCCACCCCGACCGGAAGAACACGTGGCTCAGGAACACCAGATCCCACGATCCGCCGCTCGCGGCAGCCCCGAAGCGCTCGGCGAAGGTGGCGAAGGGCTCGCAGGGAATGCGTGTAACTTCCACCAGAGCGTCCTCCTCCAGGCGGTCTACCTGACGCCGGAAGGAATGGAACTCCGAGTCGGTGGTGAGAATGCGGGGTGGCCGCGTGAGCGGCAGCGCCGAAAGAATGCGCACGACCAGCTCGTGGGTGTTGGGCGCGAACACCACGGTGTCTGCCCGCGGTAGCCCGAGGATGCGCGCCACGTGAGCCTGCGCCGCGGGATACACCTCGCCCAGCACACGGTCCCACTTGCGATCGGCGAGCCTGGCCGCGTCGTCCCAAGCCTGCAGTTGCCCCTGGTAGCTGGCGTCGGGCCAGAGGTGGTGGCTGTGCGCGGCAAAGTGCACGCGGTTCGGGTCTGCGCCGAGGGCCCGCGAGAAGTAGGTTTTGTAGCTCACGCCGCATTTGTACCGGGCCTTCGTGGTAGAACGAAGCGGATGCGGCGTTCCTTCGGCCTTTTCTTGGTTGCCTCGGTTCTGCTCGGTTGCTCCTCTTCGTCGCCCGCGCCCGCCGGCTCCAGCTCGAGCTCCAGCGGCGGTGCGGCCGGCGACGCCGGCGGCGATTCGGCCTCGCTCGATGCCGGGGGCGACGCCGCTGGTGGGCTCGCCGCGTGCGATGCCGCGTGCCAAAAGACCGCGTTGGTGCTCGCCATGAACGGCAAGACCGACACCTTCCTTCGCGCGCAGTTCGGCTTCACCGGCAACCCGGTCAAGAGCCTGCACGTGGAGGCCTTTATCGGCGGCGATCTGGCGTGCCCGGCGAACGGGTCGAAGACGCCCGACCGTACCGCCATCATCGACGGCGTGGTGCCTTTTCAAGACGCGACGATGCAGGTCGACGGCATCACCGGTGCATTTTTGGACTTCAAGGGCGACATCGTCACCACCGCCAACCCATCGGTGAAGGCTACACGCATCGAAGTGAAGCCGGTGGCGCTCTCGCTCTCGCCCGCTTCGTCGGCGTTCGTGGCGTTCGACGTGACCGCGACCTACGCCAACGGCGGCACGGTCACGGGCCACCTGTACGCGACCCACTGCGACTCGATGGACGAGTAGGGAAGCGAACGCGGCGAACGCAAAACGGGCGGCCTGCTCCGAAGAGCGGACCGCCCGTGCGCTATCGCGGGCGCGCGTTACTGCTTCTTGCCGACGATCGCGACCTTGCTCGAGGCTACGTACCCGCGCACCATGACCGAGACGTTGGCCGGGGTGGTGACCTTGACCACGCAGCTCTCGGCGGAGCCGCCCTTGTAGGGTCGGCAGTCGTAGGCGGTCTTGCTCACTGCGCTTCCCACCTTCACGTAGAGGTCTGCGTCGCCGGTGCCGGTGATGTCGAAGGCGTAGCTGCCGGGTTGAAGGGTGCCGGTCTCGAAGCGCCGTTCGACGCCCCGGGCTACCTCGAAGCTCTCGCGGATGCCCTGCCAATTGCTGGCGGGCGGCTGGCTGCCGGGGGTGAAGGTGTTGTCTTCCTCGCCGGTGACGACCACCACCTGCGAGTCGTCGATGCCTTGGAAGATCTGGTCGTAGGTCATCGGCGCGTCGTAGCGAAGGAGGCCCTTCATGAGCGTGCTCGAGGCGTTGGCCATCGACGCGAAGAACGCCGGCAGCGTGTTGGTGATGAACTCCATGTACTTGGTGCCGGTGGGGTCGTCGGCGTTGATGCGGGCGCGCGTTTCGGCAAGCGAGCCGTCGACGTAGGCAAAGGTGTCGCAGCCGTTCATGAACACGATGACGTACTTGCCGGCCTTCCAGCTGCCCTTCTGGGCCAGCGCGCGCACGTTCTGCCCGAGGCCGGCGTGACCGTTGTAGGAGATGATGTCGGCGTTGGTGGAGAGGGCGTTGTAGCGGGTGTTGAAGTTGGCGTCGGCGGTGCGAACGTTGTCGACCAGGAGCGCGGTGACGCTCACCTTCTTGCCGTCGGGGAGCGTGGCGTTGAAGGTGACGTCGGGCGCCGACACGCCGGGTGAGGCAGGCACCGTGGCCGGCTCGGTGGTGAGCGCGTAGCGCGAGAGCTCGGTGCGCATGGTGGCGAGGAAGCGGTTGTAGGCGTCGATGCCGGCGTCGCCCGAGGTCTTGCCGTCTTCGTACTTGCCGAAGATGGCCACCATGTTGAGCTGACCGTCTTCCCAGACCTTGTCGTACTCGGGGTATTTGCCTTCGGTGTTCTCGAGCGACTTCGAAGCCGTGGCGGTGAACTTCACCACGTCGGCGGCGTCGGGCGTGCACCCCTTGGGCCGGTAGTAGTACCACATGCTGCCGGCATCGACGTCGTGGGCGCCGCGCTCTGCGCAGAGGGTTTTGTACTTGGTTGTGAAGGCCTGCTGGCCCTCGTAGCTGGCGTCACGCGGGAGCGTGAATTCGTACTTGGTGGGGAGGTTCGCCTTCGCGCCCCAGGAAACGGGCAAGCGCGCCGTGTAGGTGATCTTGGTCTTGCCGTCGGCGGTGCGCGTTTGCTGCACGTTGGTGAGCTTGAGGCGATCGAGGCGGCCCACCGAGTCGTCGCCGTTGAGCTGGCCGATGGTGTAGAGCATCTGGTCGTTGATGATCGCCTGCGCGCCACCGAAGAAGGTGCCGCTGGTTTGCACCTCGCCGTTGAACTCGAAGTCGAGGAGCGTGGCCTGGCTGCTCGAGAAGTCGTCGTCGCCGGTCTTCACGTCGTCGTCCGACGAAGCGGCGCAGCCGCCGGAGGCAATCGCGAGGCACAGGAGCGGAGTCGTCAGCAGGGCGCGTTTTCGCATGGCTTGGGAGTAAGCAAGCGGTACGCCAACGTGAGTTCATGTCGCACATGGGGCAGGGCCTAAAGAATCCGTAAGGATTCCGGGAACGCCTGCAATCGCTGCAGGTTGCGCGCGTGCGCGGGGTGAGCCCATGAAGATCCACCCGTGGATCCCACCTTCGCCCGTTGTGAGCGTCGTCAGGGGGCGACTTCTTGGTATCCTTCACGTCTCACCAGCTCACGGTTGAGAGGAGGCGGGGGTTCATGCGCGATGGAACGGAACCGGCGACCGAGCGACTCTCGAGGGTTACGTCCGTGGCAACCGCCGATCTGCCGGTGCTGCTGGTGGACGACGACGAGATGATCGTGCGTGCGCTGGGCCGCGCTTTGCGCAACGCGGGTTACCTCGTCGAGACCGAGACCAACGCGCTCGCGGCTTCTGCGCGCCTGGCCAAGGAGCGGTTTCGGGCGGTGGTCAGCGACGTGAACATGCCGCGCGCCACCGGCGTCGATCTGCTCACCGTGGCGCGCGCCTACGACGCTGATACGCCGTTCGTTTTGGTGACCGGCGCGGCGGGGCCGCCGGCTTCGCTCGAGCAAGCAACCCTCTCGACGGTGGTGGTCTTGCTCAAGCCCATCTCCATCGTCACCCTGGTGGAGGCAGTTCGGGCGGCGATTGCGCGGCGCGAAGACGTGATCGCCGTGAACGCCGGCGGTGGCCAGGCCGAGGTGGCTCGGGCCGAAGAGACGCTGCATCTGGTGTTTCAGCCCATCGTGGGCGCCCACGACGACGCGGCGACGTTCCGGGCCGGCGAGAGCTCGCCGGGGTCGCGTCCCCGGGGGTACGAGGCCTTTCTGCGAACGGGCCACCTGGGGTTTCCCTCGCCGCTCGATTTTCTCGATGCGGCCGAGGAGTGGGGGCGCCTGGTGGCGGTGAGCGAACGATTGCGAAGTCTGGCCTGTTCGGCCATGTCCGACCTTCCCGACGCCTGCGACCTTTTCTTGAACATGCACCCGCGAGAGCTCCTGCAGGACTCGCTGTATGATGCACGTGCTCCGCTGTCGAAAACGGCACACCGGGTGGTGCTCGAGATCACCGAGCGCGAAGACAGCACGCCCCTGGCCGATCTGGAGCGGCGGCTGGGCGAGCTCCGCAGCATGGGGTTTCGCATCGGCATCGATGACGTGGGCTCGGGGCGCGCGCCGCTCACCAGCTTTGCGCCGCTGAAGCCCGACTACGTGAAGCTCGACATGACGCTGGTGCGCGCGGTGGATACCTCGGTCGTGCACCAGCGCGCCGTGCGCTCGGTGGTGGAGATCGCCATGGACCTTGGCATCGCGGTGGTGGCCGAGGGGGTCGAGACGTCGGCCGAATGGGCGTGTCTGGCGCAGCTCCACGTCGACCTCTTTCAGGGCTACCTGTTCGGCCGGCCGGCTCCCAGCTTCCTCTGACTTCGCCAGGTGCGGAGTCAGCGCGAAAAGGCGATGGCGAGCGCGCAGAGCATGGTGGCCAGCACCGCTGCCCCGACGATGGCGTAGCTGGCGGGAATTCGCGGCTTGCTGACGCCGATGCTCTGAGACAACGGACTGCGCATGGATGCGTCGATGAGGTCGGGGACGACGACGTTGGCGCCGGTGGTCGGAAGCGCGCCGCGGTAGTCGGGCGGCGGAGCCCAAAACTCGTTGTCGCCGAAGCTCGACGCGCGCGGCTCCGGCGGGCGTGCGCCGGGCGGGGGCACTGCGTGGGTTTGCACAGTGGGCGCGCTTCGCGACTGCAGGAGCGCCGGCTGCGGGGGCATCATGTCGCCGGCTGGCTCACCGGGTTTCCACATTAGGTCGGCGTCGGGCACGTATTGATCGCCGCTCGGTTCGAAGTGATCGGCGGTTTCGATGCGCGGACGGAATGGCGGTAGCGCGGCCTTGGCGGCGAGCACGCGGGGCGTGACCGACGGGGCCTGGAACAGTGCTTCGTCGAACTTGGGCGCGTTCGAGGGCGGGGGCGGCGGGGGCGCAGACGGCATCACCATCGTGTGCGTTTGCTCCGCCAGGTCGGTCGCGTGAGCGGGCAGCGAAGGCGTTGGGGCTTGCGGAGCGGGGGCCGGTGCTTGGCGAGCTTGCGCCCGCAGCGCCTCGACCGCGAGCGTGCGCCCGAGGTCCACCGGCGCGTTGCGACGGGCGGCGAGCACTTCGTCGAGGGCAGCCTCGAACTCCGGCGCCGCGGTGGCCATGGTGGGAGCGTCCTCCATGTCTTCGTCGATGGCCTGGTGTGCAGCGGTGTCGAAGGGGCCGCCGTAGACTGGCGAGCCCTCGGCCACGGTCTCGTCGGCGAGGCCGCCCGGCGTGCTCTGGGTGGCAGTGATGAGCGGAAGGGCCGGCGCCGAAGACATTGCGGCTGGTTTCGGGGCCGCGCGAGCGGGTAGCGGCGGAGGCGCGCTCGGATGGCCCGAATGGCTCGGACGCAGCGGCCGACCCGGCGTCGCGGGAGAGAGCGGCGCGGTGGCGGTGAGCGGCTTCTTCACCGGCGCTTCCGTCGACACGGTCTTGGCCGCGTCGAGGGCGCTGGTCGCGAGCGGCGCGGTGGAGCTGAGCTTGGTGGGGGCTTTCGGGGCGTTCGCTAGGCTGGGCGCGAGTGGCGCGGTGGAGGTGAGCGGCTTCCGCAACGGAGGCGGCGTCGCGCTCTTGGTGGGCAACGAAGTGGGCTTGCCGGGCGGCTGCGGCTTGGCGGCCGCGGGGGTTGCGGCCTCGGGGGCGCGGGGAGAAATGAGACGCGGGCTGCTGCCGAGCGCCTGCGGCGCAGGGCTGCCCACCGCAGGCGCCGGCGCCTTCGGGGCCTCGGGTTTGCGCGGCGCGGCCGGGGCGACGCTCGCGCCTGCCTTGGCCGCCGCGCGCACCTGATTCGGGCGGGGAGGCGCCGGGGGTCGCGCCTTCGATTCAGCCATTCCAGTCCTCACGAGGGGTCATATCGAGCAGGAATCGTTCCAACAGTGGGGTCAAGATTCCACGCTGAAACTGTACCTGCGCTGGGGCCTCGAGGGAAGCGTCTGGGGGTCCTTCGATCCAGTTCCCGGGCGCGCAGCGCCGATGCGCGCTGAATTGGCGCATTCGAGGGTAAGACAAGAACCGACGTTCTCCGACCGGGACGCGGTTTTGCGTGCAGAATACCTACAAATGTCGGGCGCTCAACGCGAAGCCACCCGCGCGCGGTAGAGCACGCCGCCGCCGGCGCGCGTCTCCTCCGCGTGCACAAAGCCGTCTTCGGCGGACACGAACGCCGACTCCCCGGGCTCCAGCACCAGCTCCCCGCGCGCGCTGCGGAGCGTTGCCGTACCTTGCGTGAGCAGCCAGATTTCCGGGCCGTCGAGGGGCCTGCGCACTTCGCGGCTGCCGACGTCGAGGCGCGAGAGGCAGAACTCCCGGGCCGGCGTCTGGTAGGTGCGCTCCTCCGGCGAGCTCTGGAGCACCGGCACCGGCCGCGCTTCGATGGGAGAGAAGTCGAGCACCGCCAGCAGCTCCCGCTCGTCCATGTGCTTTTGGGTGAGCCCGCCACGCAGCACGTTGTCGGAGCTGGCCATGAGCTCCACGCCGACGCCGTGGAGGTATGCGTGCAAGTTACCGGCATCGAGGTAGAGCGCCTCGCCCGGCGCCAGCTGGAGCAGGTTCAAGAGCAAGGCCGACACCACGCCAACGTCGCCCGGGTACTTCGCGGCGAGGCGCGTGGCCCACGCGCACTCGCGCTCGAAGCCTGCGGGGGGCGCGGCGCAGGCGGCGACCATGTGCAAAACGAGCGCTGCTCGCGACCCGGCGTCGCGCGCGAGCAAGTCGCCGAACGCCGAGCGGAGATCGCCCGCCTCCAGGAGCTCGACCAGGCGCGCAGGGGCTGCGAGCCCGCGAAAGAGCCGGGCTGTCTCGGCGGGCGCCCGAAAGCCGCAGAGCGCATCGACCGGGGTGAGCGCGCAGAGGAGCTCGGGCTTGTGGCGCGGGTCGCGGTACGAACGCTGCGGGGCATCGCGCGCAATGCCCTCGGCGTCTTCCCGGGCGAACCCCGCCAGGGCCTGGGCCGCGCTCGGGTGGGCCTGGAGCGAGAGGGGCTCCTCGGCCGCGAGCACTTTGAGCAGGAAGGGGAGCTCGCCGAACGCCGTGGCTACCGAAGGGCCGAGCTCCCGCGCCGGCGCGTCGGCGATGCAGTCGCGGAGCGAACGCCGAACGTTGCCGCGCGTGACGTGTGAGGGCAGCTGCGGGTGCGCGCCCATCCACAGCTCGGCCTCCGGCTGGTCTGCCGCCGGGCGCCCCTGCAGCGACGCAATGGCCACGTGCGAGCCCCACGCGTAGCGCTGGATACCATTCTCCAATCGATCCATGCCGCGACCATACCACCGCTCGCCGGCGCGGCATGCGCCCACGCGCCTGTGTCTCGCGGCCCACGCTCCCCGCCGACTTTTCGGAAAAAGCAGGGTAAATCGTGCGGGCCGGTGGTCGGCACGCGGCGTGTAACAGAGGCGACCATGGCAGCTTCTTCCCGGTTGCGGTGGGTCGCGTGTGTGGTCGGTATGGCCTCGCTCCAGGTAACGACCTCGGCGTGCAGCGCGCGTGACGCGATGCCGCCGCAAGCGCGACCCGCCCCGTCCGCCGCGCGGGCCGTGGTGTGGACCGAGGACGTGCACGGCGACGGCGAGCACAGCTACTTCCTCGACGCCACCGGGCACGTGCTCGAAGAGCGCAAGGGCCTCGCCATGTACGATGGCAGTACGCTGCTCAGTGCCGAGCGCCGCGAGGAGAGCATTCCCACGAGCGATTGCGGCGACGCCGTCAAGGCCAGTGGCGCCAGCGACGCCGTACCTCCCGCCGCGGGTGTGGGCGCCAGCTCGTCGCTCTACCTCGTGAGCGATGCCGGCGACGAGCTGCGCGTGCTGCCGGCGCCGCGCCCAGAGCGCGCAGTGCAGGCGTTCCAGTCGGTCATCGATCTCACCGGGAGCGCCGGGCCCTACCTGTTCTTGCGGCAGACCACGTATGTTCTCGCCTGTGGCGGCGCGGGCAGCGTCGCCGTGGACTCGTTCGTGTGGGACGTTGCGCATCGCAAGCTGGCGCCGCGTTCCGCCATGTTTCCCGACGACGACTCGCTCGAGGGGCGGGCCCAACGGGCGCTCGACGCCGACGCCGACGAGAGCGAGACGGCGCAGCGCCGAGACCAGCGCTTCACCGAGCTCTTGCCCACGCACTCGCGCGCCGGCGATCTCGAGCTCAGCGTGCGCTTCGTCGCTCCGGCCAGCTATGCCGGTACGCGCGGCGGATGGAGCTCCCACACGCGGTCGGTGTTCGTGCCGGCCAAGACCCTTCCGGCGGCGCTCATCGGGTTCGCCGCCGCGCCGGAGCCGGTGCGGACTTTCGTGCGCGCGCAGCTGGTGCCGGTGCGAGGCTACAGCACGCGTCCCTGAGCGGGCGATGCGTGGCGCCGCGCGAGTGTGGTAGGCCTTTGGGAGTGAGCGGACTCGAAGACCTCCTCCCCGGCGCCTTGGCCGGCGATCGCGCGGCGATGCGACGGTTCGTCGACGAGGTCTCGCCGATCATCTGGACGCGGATCACCCGCGTTGCGCAGCGGCATGGTCGTCGCACGCCGGACCAACTGCGGCAGCTGGCGGAGGACCTGATGCAGGAGGTGTTCGCCGCCCTCTTCCAGGATGGTGGCCGCGCCCTGCGCGGCTGGGTGCCCGAACGCGGGCTCTCGCTCGCGGGCTATGTCGGCCTTCTGGCCGAGCACCAGGCCGCGTCCATTCTGCGGAGCGGGCGCAGGAGCGCCTGGCGTGAGGATGCGACCGAAGGCGCGACCCTGGAGCTTGCCGTGGGGTCCAGCAGCGCCGACGGTGCGCGCCTCGACGCGCGCGACCTCTTGGTGCGTGTGCTCGAGCGGATACGCGCCGAGCTGAGCCCGCGGGGGCTGCAGCTCTTCGAGCTCCTGGTGATCGAAGAGCGACCCATTGAAGAGATCGCCGCGACCATGCAGATGAGCGCAGATGCCCTCTATGCATGGCGAAGTCGTTTGGGCAAGCTGGCCACGCGCATCGCCGCCGAGCTCGAAGGCGCGTCGGAAAAGGCCGCCAGCGCGCGCATACGATCGGGAGACACTCCATGAGCGACGAATTCCTCAAGGCCTTGGGCCGGGCCGGTCGGCGCGAGCGCGATCGCCATAGCGACAGCGCCGCCGAGGTCGCGCCGGCGCTCGACGAAGCTGCGAAGGAGCGCATGGTCGTCGCCGCCCTCGATGCGCTCGGTGCACCCTCGGCCGCGCAGGCGGAGCCGCGCCCGAAGCGTGCGCGCCCGGAGCTGCGCGAAGTCGAGGCCCGCGACGCCGCGCCGCGGGATGCCCGCTTCCAAGGCGCGGAGGTTCGCCGTCGGCCGCTGCTGGCCCGCGCCGGCGTGGTCTCCGCACTGCTCCTGGCCGCATCGCTCGCGCTCTTCGTGGGCTTGCGAAAAGATCCGCTGCCCGCGTACAGCGCATCGGTTCGGGGGGGCACACAGGTGTGGCGGAGTGAGCCTCCGCCGGGCGCACCGGAAGCGCCGCTGGTGGTTCGCGGCGATGGTGAGCTCGAGATCGTCCTGCGCCCCGCCGAGCCGGTGAAGCGCCCGCTGGAGGCCCGCGCCTTTGCCGCGAAGGGCGACCTCGTGCGCACCCTCGTGGTGGAGATCTCGGCGCAGGGGACGGCGCGCGTGGTGGGGCGCGCCGACGCCTTGCTCGGGTCTGCAGGCGACGCCGCTGCCCCTTGGAGCGTGACCCTGCTGGTGGGCGATCGGGTGCCCGAGACGCTCCGCGAGGCGCAGTCTCGGGACGATCTTCGCCGGGTGGTGGTGCCAGTGACCGTGGTGCCAGTGACCGTTGTGCCGGTGACTAGAGCCCCCAGTGCACCGTGACGTGGCCGACGAGCCCCAGCGGCGCCGCCGCGTAGAACACCTGCTCGGTGACCGGGCCGATGTCGTAGGTTCCCACGTTGGTGTCGATGCTCAGAATGCCACCGCCGATGGCCTCGGGCGGAACGACGAACCAGATGAAGGCGTCGCCGGGGAAGTCGCCACCGCCGCATACCTCGCAGTTGCTGGAGCCTTCGGGCACGGGATCGATGGCGATGCCGAAGCTGCCGGCGGCCGCGGGGGCCTGGACCGGCGTTGAAGCGCCGCCCGCGAGCACGAGGCCGCTTGAGCTTCCCGACGACGCACCGGAGCGGGTGGGCGCTATCGGCCTGCTTCGACGGCGGAGCGTGGTGGCCTGCGCGCTGCGGTTCGACGGCCGCGCGTCGGTGACCACGTACTGCTTCCCCCATGCCGGGTCGGGCATGGCCGCTGCGCCGAGGCGGCCTTCGTCGGGCGGAGCGCTCGTGGAGCTCGACCACACATAGGCGCAAAAATCCGGATTGGGACCGAGCGCCGTGGCGAAGACCGGCGCCCCGCTCCAGCTGCCGCCGGAGCCGGAGAGGACCGGACAGCCCGGCACCTTGGCGCGCATCAGGCGACGCGGAGCCAAAGGTTGCGCCGCGAGGTTGAGGCCGTCTTTGCGCTCGGCCACATCTTCGTCCGTTCCATTCACCGCGCAGCCGGTGGCGAGTGTGGTGGCAACAAGCACGAGACGCACGACGTCGTTGGTTCGCAAGGCATCCTCCGATAGTGGCGCGTCCCTCGCGCCTTGGGTGGTTCAAGCTACGGCGGCCGCGCGGAACCTCAACGTCTCCAAATGCGGTACGCGGACCAGTCGCCGCCCGGCGTTGCGCCGAGGCGCGCCAAGGCAGCGCCGAAGTCCACCGCGCCGTTCTGCCCGGCCAGCGCCTCGGCCAGGGTGAGCGCGAGCCGATCGTGCACCGGCCTGGTGGGAGCCAGCACCTCGCGCGCGCCCTTCTTGAGGAAGGCCTGCACCAGCCCCAGGCCCACGGCGAGGCCGTTGGGGCGCACGCGGCCAGCTTCGCACGCGGAGAGGATCACCCGTTCGGGTGACGCCGGTAGCGCCAGGATGTCCGAGGTGGTCAGCTGGCCCGCAGAGGCGAGCGGCAGAACGAGCTCGTCGTCGATCTCCCGCGCGTGGCCGGCGTAGTGAAACAGCGTGGCTCGCCCCAGCTCGTCGAGCACCGCGGCGGCGGTGGCGCCCTTGCCGCCCAGATGGACGACGGGCATCCGGGCCTGCATCTGCGTCGCGACCATCTGGCCTTCGTCGCGCGCCAGCGGAAGGTCGTCGCGGGTGTCGGAGATCACCAGGCCCCGTGCGTCGCGCGCGGTGGGTGCCTCCTCGCCCAGGTCCATCCCGTAGGTCACCCGAGCGGAAAGCCCTAGCGGCGCGCCGCTGGCGACCGGCTCCGCGTGGAGGTCGACGCACGAGAGGTCGGCGGAGGTGACGATGCGAACGGCCTGGGCGCGGTCGAGCTCCGGGGCGCCTGCCCGCACCAGCGCCTGCGCCGCTTCGGCAGGCGAGGCTCGAGCATCGAGCGCAACGCGAGCGGCCCGCAGCGCTGCGCCCTCACCGACGAAGAGCAGCAGATCGGAGCGCGCGGTCATGGCGAACAGGGTCGTCTCTCCGGGGCCGGCGAGTGGCTTCGGCGACGGTATCGCGCGCGGCAGGGTCGCCATGGCTGACTCGAGTGCCGCGCGAAGACGCCCAAGCGCTTCCGCCCGCGTGCGCTGCACCTCGCCAAGCTCGCTCGTCGCAAGCTCCCAGTCGCGCCCGCTGGCGGCGTCGAGGGCTCGGCGCTCCGAACGATAGCGCTCGATAGCCGCCGTCCAGCGCTGGCGATCGCCGGGGGAGAGGACGGCGACGCCTTCGAACGATGCGAGGTTCGCCAGCACCTGGGTGCGTGCGGTCCGGGCAGCGGCCAACGCATCGGCCACCTTGCCGCTCCGCAGCAGAAGCTCGACACGGGCGCGCGACGCGGTCTCGCGTGTGCCCTGGAACGACGACGCCTCTCCGATCGGCAGGAGCACGCTCGCGGGCCCCAGCAGCGCTTCGGCGGCCACGAATGCGGCGATGGCCTCGACGGGCCGGCCTTCCCGCTCCAGCGCCAGGCCGATGCCCTCGTGCGCGCGCCGCTCGTCGTCGAGCCTGCCGGTCGCCCGGGCGAGGGCCACCAAACGCTCGTACTTCGCCCGTGCCCCGCGGCCGTCGCCGCCCGCCAGCGTGATGCGGGCGTCGAGGTCGAGGGCGTCGCGACGAAGCGCGTTGCTCGCTTCGTGGAAATCGGCGCGCCTTTGCTCCTGCTCGGCTTCGGCGAGCCGGCCTGCTTGGAGCGCTGCGTCGCCCAAAAGCACGTGCAAAAGCGCAGTGCGGTGCGCGTCACGACATTGCCTTTCGGAGAGATCGAGCGACGCGAGAAGCCAGGGCACCGCCGCGTCTGCCCGCGCGCGCCGCGTGCGCCCCGTGCGACAGGGTCCCGCCGCCTCTTGCGACTGGGCCAGCGTCGCGAAGCCCACGTTGAGCAGAGCGTTTGCGCGATCGCACGCGGTGATCGCCGGATCGTCGGTGCCTGCCAAGGTGGAGAGCTCCGCCAGCGCCTCGGTCCTACGCCCGGCCCGCTCGAGAGAAAGTGCCCACTCGTTGCGCACGCTCCAGCTCAGGCGCACAAGCCCCAAGCGTCCGGCGCGCAGGCCAGCTTCGCGCAGGAGATGCATGGCCGTGCGTACGTCGCCCAGCGCCGAGGCGACCAGCGCGCGGTAGTAGGGTACGCGCGCCCGACCTTCGGCGTAGGGCTCGGCCCAGGGCTCGAGGCGGTCGAGCTCTCGCCCTGCCTCGGCGAAGTCGCCGGCGCGCTGCGAGAGCGCGAACGAGAGCGCGAGCGCGTCGTCTACGGCTTCGGAGAGGCGCCCCGCAGCGCGCGCCTCGGCGCTCGATTCGCGAAGGAGACGAACCGCCTCGCCCACATGCCCGAGCGAGAGCTCCACCCGCGCTACGATGCTCTTGGCACGCGCTCGGGCGGCGGCGCTCGGATCGCGCAACCATGGAGTCGCCAGCTCCCGCGCCGCGACCTGGTCACCGCGCGACCGTTCCTTTGCGGCCTCGGTAGCCCATCCGGGAACCGAAGCGGCGGCGAGGTGCACCAAGGCAGCGCCGGCCGCGGTCTCGACCTCCACGGTGGTCGCCGCGCGCACGTCGAGGGTGATGCGCGTGCCGCCGTCGACGGGGGTGGGCTTCGCGGGCACGTCGCGTCCGTCGATGCGCACCGCCGTGGGCGCCGCGCCGGGCACCCAGATGCGGAGACTTCCGTCGTCGGGCCGCTCGCAGGTGCCATCGCTTCGCACTGCGGCGCAACCGGAGAGCTCCACCGAGAGCGCGGCCCGGACCTGCACCGGCCGGACCGGGCTCATGGCGAGCGCCGCCAGGAGCGCCACGCTCGAGTGCTTCCACCATGCCCGCATGCGGGGGAATCTACCTCAAGGAACGCCCTTCAAGCGGCACGTACAGTAGCGAATGCCACACCATTCGCAGTTTGCCCTGCAGCTCGTGTTGTGGTTGCAGCCCCCGTGGAGCTCCTCGGTTCGCGGTCGACTCGTAATCTCGTCGGGCGCGGTGGGCGGTGGAGGCGGCGGAGGCGGGCTCGTGAGATCGGTGCTCAACGCGGCAGTCTGGGATCCCACGTCCGCTTCCGGCTGCTCGCCCGGGGTCATCGCGCACCCGACAAAGAGAGCGCAGGTGGTGAGGGTCGTGGTCCATCGTATCCAGTTCAGTGCAAGGGCCGACACAACAGGATGCAATCGCGGAGGGTACGTACGGATCATAAAGAGGCTCCTGAGCTTTGCGGCGGTGCCGCCTATCGTTCAGGAGCGCATGCGCCGCCAGCGCCGCCGATCTGACGAGCCCGCGTGTCGCCCGTTCGGACGACCCCAGGCTTGCATGCTGCGGGCGCGGCTCAGGGCGTGACGTCGAAGCAGTACACCGGGAGCTCCGCGTCGCAGGCCACCGCATCTTGCGCGGTCCAGGTCTCGGAGGTCGACGCGACGATGCCGACGTTGCCGGCGAAGGAGACGTTTCCGAGGCGCCAGCCGTCGCAGTCGAGTGCGGCGTTGCGCGACTGATCGAGGCCCGTCCACACGGTACGGAGAGGAGCGGCGCCGCCGCCGGCGAGGCGATTGATGGCGACCGCCGGAGGGCTGGTGCGGAGCGCGGCCCGGCTCGCAAACGCTTGCGTGGCGGGGCCGGGGGCCTGGGCGCTGGGGACGTACCAGGCCATGCCATCGGGAAGGCGATCGATCGCGAGATCGCCGGCGGTGGAGATCCACGCCACAAACGAGCGGTCGCCGAGCCCCGCGGCCTTGGCGTCCTTGCCGCAGATCGCGTCGCCAGCGTGGGCGCCCCAGGTGCTCCCGGCCCCGGTGGTGGTGGAGACGAACACAAGGTGCGGGCCCGCGGGCGGGCGGGCGTCGGAGGTGCTCCCTCCTTCGGCGCTCGCATCGCCGAGCGGCGCGGCGCGGTCGACACCTGCGTCGCTGGGAGCGGCGGGCGCCGCATCGCTGGAGCACGCGAGGAGGACGACGAATGCTGGAAGCGCGAAAGGCGTGCGGTTCATGACGTCCGCAGCATTCCACGAACGGCGCGCTAGCGCGAGCCGCAGCCTGCCAGGTCCTTCGGCTCCACCGGAGTGGCGCATTTGCTGCTGCCGTTGCACGTTCCGCTTGCGCACTTGAAGCCCTCCGTTTGCGTGCAGTCTGCGCCCACCGGATCGAGGGCCTTGCACTTCCTCGCGGCGGCATCGCAGTAGCCGCCGTTCTCGCAGTAGTGGCCTTGCGGCACCGGCGTGGTGGTCAGGCACTCACCCCCGGTAGAGAGGGGGGCCGAGCAAGTGGAGCCTGCGGTCTGCGGGCACCAAGCGTCTGATCCGCACTCGAGCTGGAAGGGATCGCAGGGCTTCCCCAGCTCGTGCAACGGACCGCACCGCTTGGTCGCGGCGTCGCAGACGAGGCCGTCCTTTTCCCAGCAGATGGTGTAGCCCTCTGCCTCGACCGCGCTGTTCAGTAGGCTCTGCCCACCATCGAGCGCAAAGGTGCGGGTGCACGCGTCGCCCGGGTTGCCGCGACGCTCGAGCACGCACACCGATCGGCAGCGCGGGATGCCTGCATCCGAAGGCGCGCAGTCGGTGTCGCGACTGCAGGTGGCGCCGAGCGCCGCAGCGCCGCGCTGCAAGAGCACGCAGTCGGGCGACTGAAAGTTGGCGCAGGCGAGTGGGTGAAGCTTGGTCGTCGCGGTGAACTGATCGAGGCACGAGCGCGCGCGCAGCGGGTCGAACGCGCCGCCTTGATCGACGAAGGCGCGGCAGGGCGAGCCATCGGTGCTGCGTCCGTAGCCGGTGCAGCACGCGCCGACCAGGCCGCAATAGCTCTTGATGAACTCCTCGGCAGGGCCGGTTCGCGGCGGGATGGTGCCGCTCGAGCTGGCGCCGCCCTCCGTGGGCACCGAGGTCGCGACGTAGAACGGCGGTCGTTCTGCGCTCGAGCACGCGGCGATGACCAGACCCAGCCCGGCGGTGACCTGAACGATGCGGACCTTGGACATGGAAGGCTCAAAGTAGCATGCCCGGCCACCGAGCTCCCGCGGGGGCGGCGTCGCACATGGTGGGCGTGTCCGAGACCCGCTTTACCCCGGGCCGAACTTGGGCTACTCCCGCCTTCACGTGCCACGCGGGCACGTCGAACGTCGAGCGTGGAAGGGTGGGGTGCAAAGATGGGTGGGCGCAAGCGGTTCGGTCACGGAAGTACGTGGGGGCGTGCGCTCCTCGAGCTGGCCCTCCTTGGCGGCTTCTTCGTCTTGCTCCTGGCGATGGTGGCCGGCATCGTCGTCGTCAATATCGCCCTAATCGTCGCGTCGGGCCGCATCTCGCTACTGCCGATCGTCGCGTCGGGCGCGGTGCTCCTCGCCATCTTCGGGAGCGCCCTCGACTTCTGGACGCCTCCGTTTCGTAGCAAGGGCATCTCGCTCCACGAGAAGGTGGCACCCGGGCTCTATGCGATGGTGCGCCAGGTGGCAGACGAAGTGGGCACCGAGGCGCCGACCGAGATCTACCTCGAGCGCGGCGCCAGCGCCTACGTGGTCCAGGTGGGCGGCTTCCTTGGCATCGGGTCCCGGCGCGTCATGGGCGTGGGCGCACCCCTTCTGCAGGTGCTTCAGCGCGACGAGCTTCGGAGTGTCTTCGCCCACGAGCTCGGGCGATTCGTCGTCGGCCACTCGGGCGCCGCGCCTCTGGTCGACCGCGCCCGGCGCTACATGCTCGCCGTGCACGCGGCCATGGAGCGCCCCAGCTCGCTGTCGGCCATTGCCCAGGCGGGTCGCACGGTGGCGTCATTCCCCATCAAGGTGTATCTGCGCTTTTACCTTCGCGTCTCGCTCAAGGGCAGCCGCTTGCAGGAGGTGGCGGCAGACGAGGTGGCAGCGCAGATTGCGGGCTCCGTGGCTGCTGCCACCGCCATCTCCAAGGTGACCGAGGCGGCGGCGATGGTGGCGCGGTACGACCAGGAAGTAGACGCGGTGGTGACGGCTGGCTACCACCCGGACCAGGTGGCTCCCGGGTTCCTCGCGTTTCGGGAGGGCTTCTACTCGGCGCGGGAGCGGGAACACTTGCAGCATGCACTGATGTCGGCGCATGGCGGTCCCTTCGACGCGTACCCGACGCTGGCCGAGCGGCTGGCGCGGTTCCGTGCTTCAACGGTCGGCGGGGAGCCAGACGCACGAGGTTGCCTCGATCTTCTCCGGGAGCCCGACGAGCTGCTGGAGCACCTGTGGATGAGCGGCCGAGGCGTGGCACGCTCGCCCTCGCGGCTCGGCTGGACGCAGATCGCCGAATACGTTTACGTCCCGCGCTATGCGGCGGCCGCGCAGCGCTACGCGTTCACGCTCGAGGCGGTCGTGGGGCGAGCCGACCGTGCGGCGTCGTATCGCTCGATGCTCAAGCGGCTCCTTGCGACGGTCGACAGCGGCGAAGTGATGCGGGTGGTCGAGGCGCTGGAGCCCGATGCCTATCCGGCGGTGCGTTACGCAATGGCGCGTACGGCGTTCCTCGACGTGGTGGTGGCCTTTGCCCTCGGCGCGCTCTACGAGGTCGGCGGCAAGCTCGAGGGCGGCCTCGTCACTCCGCTGGTGATGGTTCGCGACGAAGATCGGCAGACGTTGCTCGACCTCGCGGCAGAGACGCTGGACCACGCCGCCGCACGCCAGCAGCTGTTGAAGTTCCTGGCCGGCGCCCGGGCGCCCCAACAGGTAGCTGTCGCGGCCGCGCCCGAACAGCCCCCTGCGCCTGCACCCGATGCCGCGGCCGTCACCCCGGAGGTGCTCGAGTGGTGAGCGGTCGCGACCTGTTGCGTGCAGTGTGCATGCATAACGGTGCGTTTCTTTCCCGAAATCGGCATAGTATCGTGTAGCCAATGCCCGACGCTGTCACCCCGCTCGCCCCGGAGGAGCCTCCAAACGCGTCGGAGCTGGTTTTCTTTGCGCTGTGCACGGTGGGTGCGGCGCCCGCGTCGTACGTGCTCGCCCGCAAAACGTGGCGCCGCGATTGGGGTAGCGCGGTGGTCGAGGTGCCGGTGGCGGGCGGCGGCGCGTACCGAGTGGGTCGCGTCACCGAGCGGCGGCAGCTACCCGTTCCCCGGTCGGTAGCGGCGGCCGCGTTTCTATCGTTTTTCTTGGCCGCGGCCATTCCGCTCGTCGGCTACCCGTTCGTTTTCGACCTCTCCCGCAACGCCCATCTCTACCCGTGGTGGCTCGACGCGGTACAGGGCGCCGGCGTCTTCGCAGTGCCCATCGCCTTGGTCATGGGGCTCCTTCTGCGTGCGCACGCCGCGCGATACGCCAGCGCGCTCGTCTCTCTGCTCGCCGCCGGCGCCACCCTCACGGCTACCCTCCTTTTGCCGTGGTCGACGCAGGCGCCCTACGGAACGTACCATCTGGCCTCCATGGGGGCGCTCACGGCGACGCTCGCGGCGTACACCCTGTGCCTGGCCGGCGCTGCCTTTGCGCTTGCTCGCAAGCCGGCCCCGCTGCCCGAAGACGATGAAGCCGCGCCGGTCGCCGCGTCGCCGGTGCGCGTCGCTGCGGAGCCAGAAACAGACGACGCCGAGGCCGATATCGAAGAGCGCCAGAGGGCGCGCCGCTAAACTCAGTTCAGTGTGCTGGGTTCGTGTACTTCGCAGCTATCTGGGGTGCAGCGGCCGGTGAGTCGCAGGCGGTTGGCGGCGAACCAGTGGTAGCCGAGGTCCATGAGGTGCGAGATACCGGGGATGCGGGTAAGCGCCACCAGCACCCCAAAGCCCACCGCCGCGTAGAGCTGGCGGAATACCTCGACGCCCTCCACCAAGCTGCCGTCGGGCATGCGCCCGTGGATCTTCGCCATGAGGCGCTCCTGGGTGAGGCCCACGGTGTGGGCGTCGAAGCCCTTGGCCGCGATGTCGGTGAAGAGAATTCGCTGCTTGCGATCGAGTCGCCGGAGCATGCGAATCTCCCGCATGCAAAGGGGACACTCACCATCGTAAAAGACTTCGAATCGGTGGTTCACAGAACATCCGATGGTGCGTTCGCTCTGCGGGTTTCCCAAGCGTTCACGCTCGCTTTGGGTGATTCCTCAATGAATTCGAGGGGGAAGAAGCTGCCGCCGGGGATCGTACAACGCCTTCGGCGCCCGCTGGCGTCGTGACGTTTGACACCGCACACCTCCCGAAGAACCATGGCGCCCGTGAACCGTCCCCTTCTGTTGACCGTCGTGCTCGCTTCCGCTCTCGCCGTGGGATGCAAGGCCAAGCCCCTCGACGTCCGATCCAGCGCCACAGTGGTGGTAGAGGGCGGCCGTGAGAAGATCCGCATCGAGGTGCAGACCGAGCCCAACGTCGACGTCTACGCGTCGGGCGGCGGAACCGACACGCCGCCCAGCGCGCTCGGTGGTCCGTCGACGCCGGGGCTGGGGCGGCCGCCCGCGCCGGTGGGCGGCTACGCCGGAAGCTCGTATTCCAACAAGGTACGCAGCGATGCCAGCGGCAAGGCCACGCTGATCATCCCGATGTGGACCGAGAACGTCCTCGAGAAGAACCTCTATGTGTACGCCGACGGCATGAAGCCTGGCAGCCTGGGAAAGTCGAAGTACCGCTACGGCTCCGGCACCGTCATGGCCAAGCGCCAGCCGCTGGTGCGCTACGCAACCGCCACCCGCGAGATCTCGTGCGTCGGTCGCGCCTGCAGTGGCACCTTGAACGCCTCCACGTTTCGCTTGGATTTTCGCGACATCGAACCAGAGACCACCGTCGACTTCGGCGGTCAGAAAGCGCGTACCACCACCCGCCTGCTTTCGGTGAGCACCGAGCTCTCTCCCTTCTACAACAAGGTAAAGCTCGAAGACGTGTTCAAGGAATATCCCTTGAGCAACTTCGATATTCCCTTAGAGCTCGAGTTCTCCGACGGCACAAAGCTCGCGACCAAGATGAACTTCTCGGCCAACGCCTTGAAGTACCCGCTCGGCACATATCTGGCGTCGGCGGCCTCTGCGCCGGTGCTCTTCGAAGGCGAGAATCCGGGCGGCGCCAGCGAAGATAAAGCCGTGTTCGTCACCGGCTACAAGCCGCGCATCTTCGGCCGCGCGGAGCTGGCGCGCGACGTCGACCTGGTGGCGGTGCTCGGCGAAAATCGCACCTTTCGCTACTGCGACGGCCTCAAGCAGTGGTTCACCGACGCAGCCGTCACGGTGTTCGAGCGCCGAACCGCGAAGAAGCGCGCCACCCAGTCGTTCATGGCCATCCGGCCGCGCTGCAACGACGCCGACTCCTCGAGCAGCGCCTCGGCCAACTACGACGAGCGCGCCATGGAGCTCTGGCTGAAAGGGCTGCTGAAGTGAACGCGAACGACGGGTCGAGCGAAGCTGCGGCCGAAGACCTCGAGAGCAAGCTCGCCGCCGAGTCTCTCGTCACCGATTTTGCCGCCCTCCGTCCGCATGCAGCCCGCGGCGCGCTGCTCGTGGTGTCGCCGTCGCTGCGGCTTCTCGACGTGGCGATGGCGATCGCCACCAACCGCAGCGCGGTGGTGGCGCTGTGGGTGGGCCAGGGGCTTTTGCGCAAGCCCACGCCCGAGGAGCTCGCAGCTTGGACCGCGCAGCCCGCGGAGCCGCGCTTTCGCTTCGTCATCGTGCAGCCATACGTGCTGGCGGAGCTGCTGCTCGACTGAACCACCCGCTGCGCGGCTCTTTACGGGCGTTCAGGGGCGTGTATGGTGCGCCGCGATGAAAGTCGCGACGTTCAACGTGAACGGCATCCGGGCGCGGGGCAGAGAAGTGTCGATGTGGGCCTTCCAAGAGAAGCCCGAGATTCTCTGCCTGCAGGAGATCAAGGCCTCGCCCGAACAGGTAGAGATCGACACCTGCAGCCTGCCCGGCTACGCGACCCACTGGCATGGCCAGAAGGGCGGGTACTCCGGGGTGAGCATTCACGTTCGCGACGAGCTCCCGGCGCCGCGCTTTTACGTGCCGTCGTTCGATATGGAGACGCGGGTGTTGGTGGCCGAGATTGGCAAGACCCATGTGGCCTGCGTGTACGCGCCCAACGGCGGCAAGGACTACGAGGCCAAGCTTCGCTTCTACGAAGCGATGATCGCCTGGGCTGCGGAGACCATCGCCGCCGGCAGACCGCTCATCATCACCGGCGATCTGAACATCGCCCACCGCGACGTCGACCTCCACAAGACCCAACGCAAGGCCGACGCCATCGGTCAACGGCCGGAGGAGCGCGTGCTCTTCGACCGCTTGCTTTCCACCGGCCTGGTCGATACCGGCCGCGCCTTGCACCCCGACAACGACAAGATGTTCACCTGGTGGCCCTACTGGAAAGCCGCCCGCCCGCGCAACGTGGGCTGGCGCATCGACTACGTGCTGGCCAGTGAAGACCTCGCCACGCAGGCCCGCGCCGCCAGCGTTCGCGCCGAGGTCGGCACCAGCGATCACGCGCCGTTCGTCACCGAGTTCGCGCAGCCTTTCGCATGAGCGGGTGGGCTTTGCGCGCCTTGGTGGCGTGCCGGGTGCTCTGCGCGCGGCCTTGACGCGCCATGACGTCTGCGTGACATGTGTGCAACCCGGTACGCCGCGGGTGGCCGAAGCGGATTTGTGTGTTAAAGCCCACGCTCGATGCGTACACCTGCGTCCCTTTTCGTGAGCACCAAGCTTCTGCGCGCCTACGCGCTCGTCCTCGTCGCCGGCTGCGCCGCCAGCGGAACGGGCTTCGACACCGATGCCGACGGGGGCGCCGGCGACGGCGGCTCTTCCGGGCAGAGCTCCGGCTTCGGAGGCTCGTCGGGCCTGCCCAAGGAAGACGCCAGCAAGCCGGAGAAGACGCTCCTCTACGCGCACACCGACACGTCGCTCTTCGAGCTCGACCCCGAGAACGTCAACGCGGCGCCGGTCGCGCTGGGCGATTTCGACTGCGTCTCGGGCAGCGGCGGCGACGCCATGACCGACATCGGCGTCACCAAGGCCGGGAAGATCTACGGCGTGAGCCAGACGGCCGCGTATCCGCTCTCGCTCCAGACCGGCAAGGTGCACTGCGACGACACCTGGACGCTGCCCACCGGCTCGCGCTTCTACGGACTCACGGTGGCGCCCGAGAACACCGTGGCCAAGGAAGAAGTGCTCATCGCCGTCAACGTGGCGGGCGAGCTCTACCAGGTCGACGCGAACACCGGCCGCACCACCCAAGTGGGCACCCTCGGCAAAGATTCCAAAGGCGAGGCGTTCCAGCTCTCGGGCGACGTGGTGTTCCTGGCCAACAAGGGCAACCCCATCGGCTTCGCCACCGTGCGAACCTGCCCCAAGAACGGCGCCTGCTCGCCGGTCGACACCCTCATCGAGGTCAACGTGGCCGCCGTCAAGCCCGGCACCCAGAGTGTGCTCAAGGGCGTGCGCGGCACCATCAACAAGGGCAGCTGGTGCGGCAACGCCGCTTCGCCCAAGGAGTTTGGCAGCCTCTATGGCATCGCCGCCTACCAGGAGAAGGTCTTCGGGTTCTCTCGGGCCGGCGAGATCGTCGAGATCCGCACCTCGGATTCGTCGGCCTGCCTGGTGAGCACCATCACCGGCACCAAGTTCGCTGGCGCCGGCGTCACCACCTCGGCGCCAGTCATCGCCCCCCAGCCCAAGTAGCGCGCTTTACGCGGCAGGCCGTTGGGCCGTAGTGTGCCGGGCCATGGATCTCACGCCGCTGCTCACGCCCGACTTTCTCGCCTCCACCAGCTACCGCGATTCCGCGCAGGCGCCCGATGCCGCCGCGGTGTTCGAGGTGGTGTTCCTGGCGGCGTCGGTCGACGGCGAAGTGGGGCCCGACGAGTCTGCGCAACTGCAGAAGGTGGCGACGGCGCTGGGGGTCGAGAACGCCGAGGCGAAGATTGCAGAATACACCGAAGTGCGGGGCAAGACGCGCCTGGAGCGCCTGCAGGAGGCCGCCGCCAAGCTCACCACCAAGGGTGAGCGACTGACGGCGTTCTCGCTGGCGTTCGCCATGACCCTCTCCGACCTCTCCACCAATCCGCAGGAGGAGGCGTTTCAAGCCGCGCTGGCCACCGCGCTGGGGCTGGAGGGTCAGGCCGACGACCTTCGGGCGACGGTCTACGAATCGCTTCACGCCCAGGAGTGAGCTGACGCGCTGCGCCATGTGCCCGATGCGCTTCCGGAGCTTGCGCTTCCGATCTACCATCGCGCCTTTCTGAAAGGATCCGCGCCATGAACGACGTCGTGAAGCGAGACGGGACCGAAATTGCAGTCGACGGGGCGCGGCTCTGGGCTTCGCTCATGGAGCTTGCGCAGATTGGCGCCACGCCCAAGGGCGGCGTGTGCCGCCTGGCGCTCACCGATCTCGACAAGCAGGGGCGCGATCTCGTTGTCTCCTGGGGCAAGGCCGCTGGCCTCACCATCACCACCGACAAGATCGGCAACGTGTTCATGCGCCGCAAGGGGCGAAGCGATACGCTCCCGCCCATCGCCTGCGGCAGCCACATCGACACCCAGCCCACCGGCGGGAAGTTCGACGGCAACTACGGCGTTCTCTCGGGGCTCGAAGTGGTGCGCACGCTCAACGATCGCGGCATCGAGACCGAGGCCCCGCTCGAGGTCATCTTCTGGACCAACGAAGAGGGCTCGCGCTTCGTGCCCGTCATGATGGGCTCCGGGGTGTTCGCCGGCGCCTTCTCCCTGGAATCCGTGTATGCTGCAAAGGACGTCGCGGGCAAGACGGTGAAAGAAGAGCTGGAGCGCATCGGCTACGTGGGCACCGAGGAGCCGGGCAAGCACCCCATGGGCGCCTACTTCGAGGCGCACATCGAGCAAGGACCCGTGCTGGAGGATGCCGACAAGACCATCGGCGTGGTCACTGGCGTGCTCGGGCTCCGCTGGTACGACTGCGTGGTGAAGGGCATGGAGGCGCACGCCGGCCCCACCCCCATGGCGCTGCGCAAGGACGCGCTTCAGGTGGCCACGCGCATCATGCAAGAGACTGTGGCCATCGCCCACCGCTACCCGCCCTATGGCCGCGGCACCGTGGGCTTCGTGCAGGTGCACCCCAACAGCCGCAACGTCATCCCCGGCACGGTGAAGTTCTCCATCGACCTTCGCAACGTCGATAGCGAGCGCCTCGACACCATGGACAAGGAGATCCGCGCCTTCATCGAGAAGACCTCGAAGGAGTCGGGTCTGGAGATCGGCCTCGAGCAGGTATCGTATTTTCCGCCCTGCCCCTTCGAGAAGGGCTGCATCGAGGCAGTGGCCAAGGCCGCCAAGACCTTCGGCTACTCCACCATGGAGGCGGTGTCGGGCGCAGGCCACGATGCGGTGTACATGGCGCGACTGGCGCCGGCCGGCATGATCTTCGTCCCGTGCAAAGACGGCATTAGCCACAACGAGATCGAGGACGCCAAGCCCGAGCACCTGGAGGCCGGCTGCAACGTGCTCCTTCACGCCATGCTCGACCGCGCCAAGGTCGCATCGCGCAAGGGTTGAGCGAATCGCGCCGGCGGATGGACCCTTCCGCCGGCCCCGCCGTAGGAAGGGCATGACCCCTCGTCTCTTCCTCTTCTTGGGCCTCTCGCTCGTGGTGGGCTTCGCCCCGTATCCGCCTCCCTCTGCCCGCGTGAGCACGGGGGTCGCGCCCTCGATGTTGGCCGGCGATCTCGAGTCGCCGGTGGTGCGCATCGGGGGCACCTGGGGCTCGCTCTCGCTGCGCAATGGCGAAACGAAGGCGCCCATGCTGGTGTTCAACGTCACGGTCTCCGACGCCGAGCACCTCGACTACCGCGACGTCGAGCTGCACGTGCGAGCCCAAGGACGCGAGCTTTCGGTGCGCGCGGCATCGGCCGCCCCGGCCGTGGGATCCACCCTCAGCGGCGGCGGCACCGCGTGGTTCGACTTCACCGCCGACAACGCCCAGCTCGCGAATCTGGAAGAGGCGTGGGTGGTGTTCCGCGGCGAGACGTATCGCGTCCGCATGGACCAGCTGCGCTAGAGACTACAGGCCGAGCACCGCCACCGGTGCGTCGCTGGGGGTCTGGGTCTGGTCGCCCAGCTGGCCCTGATCGTTCTTTCCCCAGCAGGAAACGCCGGCCGATGTGCGGGCGCACGACAAGTCAGTGCCGGAGCTCAGGTCGGTGACTCCCGCCAGTCCCGCGACCGCGGTGGCGCTGGCGATCTTGGTGCCGTTGAGCACGCCCCAGCAGGCAACGGTGCCGTCGGCCTTGCGCGCGCAGGTGTGGGTGGCGCCGGCGCTCACGGCGAGCACGCCGCTCTCCAGCGAAGGCACCGAGACCGGATACGTGTAGCGAGGGGCCGTGGACGCGAAGCCCAGCTGCGGCGTGTTGCCCCAGCACTTGACCTCGCCGCCCTGGAGCACGGCGCACGCGTGGTAGCCGCCGCCCGAGATGGTGAGCGCAGTGGTCATCTGGAACACCGCGGTGGGCGTGCGGGTAGGGTCGGTTCCGCCGATGCCGAGGTTACCGTTGCTGTTGCTGCCCCAGCACGAGGCGCTTCCGGTGGTGGCGGCGATGCAGTTGAAGGTGTTGGCCGCGCTCAGCGATGCAACCGGCGCGATGCCGGTGACGTCTTGCGGGGTGGAATAGAAGCTGAAGCCGGTCTTGGCGATCTCGCCGCTGGTGTTGGTACCCCAGCACTTGAGCGCGCCGCCGCGCAGCACCGCGCAGGTGTGGAGCGAGCCGGCGGAGATGGCCTCTACCCCGCTGCCGAGGCCCACCGCGTCGGTGGGCCCGTTGGGCTCGCTGTTGCTGCCGTTGCCGCGCTGACCATCCTGGTTGCTGCCCCAGCACTTGACGCCGCCGCTGCGGGTGAGCGCGCAAGCATGCGCCTGCCCGGCGACCACCGAGACCACGTTGGCGAGGCCGGTGACGGCTACCGGGACCAGGCTGGAGGTTGCGGCGCCCGACGTACCGTTGCCCAGCTGCCCGAAGGTGTTGTCGCCCCAACACTTGACGCCGCCAGCGGTGGTGAGCGCGCAGGTGAACGACTTGGACGCGGCGATGGTCGAGGCGTTCTTGAACGAGGTGGTGGGAACGGTGGCGTCGCCTGGCCCGGCGTCGCGCACCGGCTTCGGTCCGGCGTCGTCGGGCGCTGCGCCATCGGGCTCTTGGCCCCCGTCGGCCACCGGCGTGGGCGTGGGCGTGGGGTCGGGCGTGGTGGCGGATGAGCTGCATGCCATCTGCAGGGCGAGCAATGCCAATGCGGTCGTCGTCCACGGAGCGCGTACGTTCATGCCCCTTAGGACTGTACCTTCCGCGCGCTTATTCTACGGTGCGCCTCGCCAGGCGTGCTTTCGCACCGGGCGCCTCGTTTCGGCGTCCACGGTGTGCGCGCTGCGCTTCGTGCAGCGCACTGGCGGTCACTCGGGAGCAGCTTGCGCCGGTGGTAGTGCGGCATGTCTTCTGGTTGGCCAGCACCGCATCGGCCAACCAGGGCGCGACCGTCTCGGTGCGATCGGCGATGAACTGGAAGATGCGCCGGGCGCGCCGCCAGTTCTCGGGCGCGCCGCGGGCGTACACGTCGAGCAGCAGATCGGTGATCACCACGCCGGGGCTCAGCGCGCCCACCACGATGGGCGTGTCGCGAAGCTCGGCGGCTAGCGAGCGCGTCAGATAGCGCACTGCCACCTTGGTGCTGCCGTAGGTCGACGGCTGCCGGCTTCCGTCGCTGCCGTAGCCCTCCATGTTGTAGAGTGCACCGAATCCCTGGGCGCGCATGCCGCGGATCGCCACCCACGAGCCGAGCATGGTGCCGGCGAGGTTGGTGCCCACCACCGCGCAGATGTCCGAGGCGTCTTGGTCGGCGAAGGGCACTTGCGGGTTGGTGGTGCCGGCGTTGTTGATCCACACGTCGACCCGCCCGAACGCCGACGCCGCGCGCGCCCACAGGGCCTCCACGTCGGCCCGCAAGGTGACGTCGCCGGAAATCCCGGCCACCCGATCGATCCCGTGCTCCCGCCGGAGCGTGGCGAGGGCCCGCGTGAGCGCCTGCTCGTCGCGGCCAGAGAGGGTCACGCCGCATCCACGCGCGAGAAAGCTCCGGGCGAGCTCGAAGCCCAGGCCCTTGGTGGACCCGGTTCCACGACTTCGAGGCGGCGAAGGATCCATGGCGCGCTCGATCTGCGCGTGTACGTCGAGCAGCGCCCGAGCGCCCCGCTGCGAGAGC
>JBBQWQ010000014.1:0-167397 GCA_038210445.1 Polyangiales bacterium | reverse complement strand
TCCCCGGGAGCTGGCGTGCTGGGTGCGCGCCAGGGCTGAACGAAAAATCATTCGCAGCGCGCGCCCCTCGCCGCCGCTCTCGAGGTGCCGTACGGGGTGGGCCACTGAAGCGGGGGGGGAGCCCAACTCCGCGCAGTTGGGTGCGTGCAGCTTGCACCCTTTGGAACGCCCGGCCCCTCCCCCAAGCCCCCAAGCCCCAAGCCCCAAGGCCCCAAGGCCCCAAGGCCCCAAGCCCCCACTCACCGACGTCGCACCCCAGCCAGGCCCGTGAGCAGCCCATACAGCCGCCCGACCAGCCGCTCGCACGCTCGATACGTTGCCGCATCCACCATCCCCGCCGCCATCCCGATCTCCATCGCCGCCGCCACCTCCAGCACCTCCCCGCGCGCAATCCCAAACACGCGCGCCCGATCCGCCGCGCTCGTCCGCCCTGCACCCTCGGCAACGTTCAAGCACACGCCCATCGCCGCCCGCATCGCCTGGTCCCTGAGCCTCGCATCTCGCAACCCCGCGCCCCTCACAACCGCCAGGAGCTCGATCGCCACCGTATAGGCCGCGAGTCGTTGATGAGGGAGCAAGCGCGTTGCGAATGATTTTTCGTTCATGCCCCCCTAGCGCAGCAAGCATGACAGCGACGCCCGCGCATCGTCGTTTCCCAGGGAGCTGGCGTGCTTGGTGCGCGCAAGGGCTGAACGAAAAATCATTCGCAGCGCGCGCCCCTCGCCGCCGCTCTCGAGGTGCCGTACGGGGTGGGCCACTGAAGCGGGGGGGGGGGAGCCCAACTCCGCGCAGTTGGGTGCGTGCAGCTTGCACCCTTTGGAACGCCCGGCCCCTCCCGCTTCCAACCCTATTCGACGTTGGGCGCGCCGGGTGTCTCGGCAACGGTCTTGAAGGCCCCGTTGGGGTCGGCGTTGGGAATGCGCGCGTAGCTCATGCTTCCCGCCGATGCGTCGGGTGGGTACACCACTTTTCCGACGACGCCGCCGTCGGGCTGCAGGAGAAAGAGGGACTCGCCGTTCTTGTTGCTGACGCCGAACACGGCGTTGAAGCAATAGACTTGCCCACCGTCGGGACACGGCTTGCCAGCGTCGCCCACGCCGCCTCCGCGCACCAGCAAGTAGGCGCCGGGCGCGAGGTCGGTGCTCGCGGGAAAGGTGATGGCCTCGGAGAGCTTGGGCTCGCCGGTGGTCTTGTCGCGGTCGGCGAGCTTGAAGCCGGCGAGACTCTCGCCGGCATCACCGGAGTTCACCAACTCCACCCACTCGTCGCCCCCGGAAACCTCGTTGATGAGCACCTTGGAGACGCTCTCGTTGCCGCCCGCGTCGAACCCCTTCTTCACGTCTGGCGCAACGTCGGCGCCGGCATCGCTCGGCGGAATCACGACCACGTCGGCGGCCGCGTCGGAGGCGGGCGGTGGTGTTCCGCTCTCGCTGAGACAGGCCTCGAGCACCAGCAGCGACGACGCCGCGAGCGCTGCTCCCGCCGCCAACACCCTCAGACGCTTCGACGTTCGATTCGCGATTCCGTGCATCATTCACCTACTTCGTGAAGGGCTCAAAGCCCGTGGAATTCTCGCACTTGCTTGACCACCACGCGGCCGTTCACGAGCACTTTGAATTCCATATCGAGGGCCGAGGGCTTGGCCCGGTTCATGTGAATGTAGGCGCAGCTGCCGGGATTGTAGCTGGCCTTGGTGGCGCAGTACTGGCGCTCGGTGGCCACCGCGACCGCGACGATCTCAGCCATCTTCGCGTCGCTCAGCACCGGGCTTGTGCGCGACGGTGCGCCAGGTGACGGCGTGGCCGCGCGCACCATGGTGTAGCGGTCTGGGCGATTCAGGTCGGCGCTGAAGGTCACCACCGACATTTGCGCGATGGTGCCCGGCGTCGGGTTGGTGACCAGGTTGTTCCCCTCTTGCACCGACACGGTGTAGCCGTTGATGTCCTGGCCATTGATGATGCGCGTGATGACCACGCCGTTGGCCATCACCTCGGCGTCGGTCTCATAGGCTGGCACCACCGCCAGGCCCATGGCTGCGGTGGCGTGGTCGATGCGCGCGAAGGAGCGCTCTTCGATGGCCCGCGGGTTCCACAGGCTGGCGTATACCGCCTTGATGGCGCACTGAGGGGTCTTCGGGAGCACCTTCAGTTTGGTCACGACGCCGTCGGAATCGTCCTGAATGTAGCACTCGAATGCATTGTTATCCTGGGCCGCGAGCTTCACCGAAAAGCTGTCGTGGAGCCCGGCGCCGTCGAACGAGGGAATGTCTTCGGCGTTGGCGCTGGAGCGGAACTTGAGCTCGGTCATCGCGGGAAAGCGCGCCGAGAGCGCCGCCACCTCGCGCTCCACGTCGACCAGATCGGCCTGCGGCACGCGGGCGAAGTAGAAAAGCTGCTGCACCGCGCTGGCCCGCACCCGCCGTTCGTTGGGCGAGAGGTGGCCCGCCTTCTCGTCGGCTATCAGCGCCGAGAGGGCGGTGGCGATGGCCGGATTGGCATCAATGAACCTGCGATATCGCTCGACCGGAACACCAAAGCCGAACGGCACCACGTCGTATCCCATCTTGCTGCTGAGGGTGCCGGCGTGGCCATAGCGCCCCACCACCGCGTCGTTCACCAAGAAGCCGATACCGTTGGCCTTGCCCCCGAAGCGGCCGCCGTCTTCTACGCACACAGGCCCCAGCGAAGGGCACATGGCATCGAAGGGAAGCAGGTTGGGGTAGGCAATCTGGGGAAGCGGAATCCACGGCTTGTCGGTGCGCTCCCGGTACTTTCGTTCCACCATCTCGGCGGTGGTGGGCTCGATGAGGTAGCCGGTCTTCTGCACCACCAGGTGCACCGGTTTGCCAGCCAGGGGCGCCAGCTGCAGGTGGGTGGGCGATGCGTCGCGCAGCATCATGTTCGGTGTGCCGCGCTCCTTCGATTTCAGGTTCACGTGCGACGTGACGTCTTGATACGCGCGCGTGATGGTCCCAGCCACCACCGAAAGATCCAGCGGCAGCTCGTCGAACACCGGAATATCGGTGGGCCGAAGATCGCCTTGGTCTTGGGGAAAGATGCGCAAGTAGCCCCAGGCTTCGCCGGCATTGAGCGGCAAGAAGCGCACGTTGCCCAGTACCTCGTCGATGGTCATGGGCGTCACCCCCATGGCGCGCAGGGCCGGCCCCACCCGGGCGAACGTCTGCTGCGGTCCGGTGGCCACGAACGCCATCTTGGCGCCGGGAATTTTGATCCGCGGCTTCAAGATCTGCGCGGTCCGGAGAATGCCCTCTTCGTGCACTACGTCGTCGGGATAGAACTGGATGGCGTAGGTGGGCTCGGTGTCGCTCCCCAACGTATAAGTCTGGATGCTCCCGCCGATGTACCGCTTGTCGTCGCTGTAATAGGTATTGGTGTTGAAGCTGGCTTGATCGTCACCGATGGCCAGCGCCACCTTGGCAAAATCGTAGTGCAGCGTGGCGAACGAGGGGATCTTGCCATCGAGCCGGTAGTTGGCGTTGATGAAGAACGTGGCCTGGGCGCCGTTGCGAACATCGATAAAGTACTTGAGCAACCGCCCGGATTGCCCGAAGCCGCCGCCGTCGGTGGCGAAGAAGTTGAAGGTGCGCGTGCTCTTCATGGTGGAGACGAAGAGCGTGTGCTCGAGCTGCGATTCCGGAATGTCCTCGTCCGCGGGGTCTTCCGCCGCGCATGCCGCGAGCAGCGCGGCACCGAGCACCATGGCGAAGGCCGCGCGGGGCATTAGCGGGTACAGTCCACGAAGGTCGCCTGGGAGACGACGGAGATGGCGCCAAGAGTGGTCACTTGGAGGATCTTACGGCTCACCAGGCCGCCGCAGGCGCCAAATCCGGTCGATTGCACCTCGTAGCCGCCCTCGGGCAGCGCGCGGTAGGCGGCCGGCGCGCCTTCGTTGCACACCAGGCTCTCGCCGCTCAGGCGCACCAGGTAGAGGGCCTCTTGGGGCGAGTCGATGGGGCCGAAGAACGCCCGTGCCTCGTCGAGGGTCCGAATGACGCCGATCTCGTCGCCGCGGGTATAAATGAGGGCTTCGGCGGTGCAGTTTCCGGCTTGGGGTTTGGCTTCCGGCGCGCCGAACGCCGCGTCTTTGGGCACGATGGGAACGCCGTTGCACTTGTCGCCCAGCACGTGCAGCGCATCGAAGCGCGCAAGGCACGCGGCGACGTCTGGCGCGCCGGAGCAGGGGTTGCCCACCGAGTCGCGGGTGATCTCGACGGTGAGGGCGGCCTCTTGGGCGCCGTTCGGGCTCCCGGCGACCGCCCGCGGCACCGTCGACTCCTTGCGAAAACCCACGAAGTCCACCGGACGCGCCGGCTTGAAGCCCGCAGCGAACTGGAGCACGCCGCCGGCGCACGCGTTGGTCATGCCGGGCGGCAGCGGCGCCTGGGTGGTGACCGTCGCGGTGCACGCGGCAACGAGCGCGAGGGCGAGCGCGCTGGCGAGGTAGCGAGGGGTGCTCATCGAACGCAATCCACGAAGGTAGCCTGGGAAACGACGCTGATGATGCCGGCCGGGGTCACCTTGAGAATCTTGCGGCTCACGAGGCCGCCGCAGCGACCAAAGGCGGTAGACTGAATTTCATAGCCACCCTCGGGCAGCGCCCGGTAGGCGGCCGGCGCGCCCTCGGCGCAGCTAAGGCCCTCGCCGCTCAAGCGAACGAGGTACAGCGCTTCCTGCGGGGAGTCGATGACGCCGAAGAACGCCCGCGCCTCGTCGAGGGTGCGAATCGCTGCGATGTCGTCGGCGCGCGTGTAGAGAAGGCCCTGCACCGAGCAGGTGCCAGCCTGCACCGGAGCCGCCGCTCCGGCACCGGGGGCCGCCACGTCGGCCGCCGCGGCCTCAGCCAGGCCGAGACCGAAGCTCTTGGGGACGATGGGCAGGCCCGCGCACTGATCGCCCAGCACCCGAAGACTATCGAAGCGTTTGAGGCACGCGGTCACGTCGGCGCTGCCGGCGCACGGGTTTCCCACCGAGTCGTCGGTGATCACCGCGGTCCAGGCGGCTTCTTGGGCGTTGCTGCTGGAGCCGACCACCGGCCGCGGCGTCGTCGACTCGCTACGGAAGCCCACGAAGCTCACCGGCGTGGCGGGCTTGAACCCTGCTGCAAAGCGCAGCTGCCCGCCCACACACGCGTTGGTCATGCCGGCGGGTACCGCAGGTGTGGTCGGCGTGGAAGTAGTGATCGTGCAGCCAGCGACGGTGGCCAGCGCGAGGGCAGCGAGAACGCCCGAGAGACGCGGAGAGACGAGGGAGGTCATGGCGCACATTGGTGCATTCGGCGTTCCATGAGACGCGTTCGAAATCATTCATATTTTGTCGCAACACCTGTGCCACTGCGCTCTCAATGGCACACCTTCCGGGCACACGCGACACGCGCGCGCCGGGGCGGACTGCTCGGCGCGGAACCGCACTACGCCCAGGGAGTCACCCGCCGGCGTCTCGCCGCGCGCCGCCGAGGCGCTGCGTTCTGACAGGCGGCTGCCGTGGTGCGCCTTCCAAGTCGCGCTCAGTCGTCGCGGGCGGGCGGCGAGCGCGAGAGGGCGAAGCAGAGAATCCCGAAGAGCGCCGCGACCAGGCCGCCGGCGAAGACCCAGTCGAAGGAGCGAGGCACCTCGGCGTTCTTTGGGCGCACGATGGTGCCGAAGGTCGCCGCTTCCGTCGCTCCGGCCTCGTCGCGGGCGAACCAGCACGGCACGGTGACGCTGCCGGCGGGCCACGCTTCGCTGTCGCGCTTGGTGAACGACGCGGGACCACCAGGGCCCATGTAGAAGCCGGTGCGCTTGCCCTCGTCGCGAGGCGCGTCGAGCTGGCAGCTGCCTTCGGCGTAGTGCAGCGGGTGTTGCCCGGCATACCGCACGTAGGCTGCGCCCATGCCGACGAGCAGCAAGGATGCAACGCCGACGTAGAAGGCCACCGGGTTCTTGCCCACCACCTTGGCGTAGGCGCGACCGACCGAGGCGCCACGGGCGCGGCGCAGCGCTTGCCGGTGCAAGAGCTCCGTCTCCGCCGTCCGCTGCCGTAGCTCCGAGAGCTCGCGTTCGGCGGCCTGGGCGCGGGCGCGAAAGTCTGCGTCCTCGTCGCCGCCTTCGCCGCGCGTGGACCGCAGCTCGTCTTCCAGCCGCGCAATGCGCGCGTGCGCCGCGTCGAGCTCGTCTCGGAATGCCATGGGGTCGTCTCATGAAACGGCTCTTTCCTACGGACCGATAGAAAAAAGGAGGCCGCGCAGCAGGACGCTGCGCGGCCCCCTCCCCAACGCTCAGCCCTTCACCGTGAGAATCGGCGAGAGGCGCGCCACCGGCGTGGCGATACCTGCATCTTGCACGGTTCGAATCACCGGCCCGATGTCCTTGTAGGCGTAGGGCGCCTCTTCCAGCACCCGCTGGCGGTGCTTCTCCAGGACGTCTTTCCGCGTTCGCAGATGCGGCGCCGCAGGGTCGATGGAAGTGATCACCTCCAGCTCCGCCAGCGCACGCTCGGCCTTGGCAGGCTCCACGTGGGTGGCCGCGCCTCGCGAGAGCGCGCGACCCGCGCCGTGACATGCGCTGCAGAGCGAGGCCGGTTGCCCGGCCCCGGCCAGCAGGAAGCTCGACGCTCCCATGGACCCGGGAATGATGACCGGTTCGCCGATCCACGCGTCGGGAGACGCAGGACCGCCGGCCGGCGTGGCCCCTTTGCGATGAAGGAAGGATTCTCCGTCGTCCCCAGGGAACACCAGGTTGTGCGGCGCGTCGTAAACCAGCTTCGCCGAGACGCTTCGGCCGGTGGCCTCACGAATCGCACGCAGCGCCATGAGCCCCAAGAAGAGGCGGTTGGCGAACGCGAAGTTGGCTGCATTGTGCATGGCATCCAGGTACGCCGCCGCGAGGGCCCGGGAGGGGCCCGCCGTGGCCAGCGGGTAGAAGCCGTGCTTGGGGTGGCGCAAGGCGCGCGGAAACGCGTCTTGTGCCTCGGCCATGAAGTGGCCGCCCACTGCGTGGCCGATGCCCACCGAGCCCGAGTGCACCATGATGGCCAGGTTGCCTCGGGAGACGCCCCAGCGGTGCGCCACGCCGCCGTCGAGGAGCTCGTCCACCGATTGCAGCTCGACGAAGTGGTTGCCGCCACCCACCGAGCCGATCTGCGGATCGCGACCGTCGATCCGCCCGGAGGAGCGGACGAACCCTTCGAAGCCGAAGAGCCCCCGGGTGGCGAAGGAGCCGCCCTGGTGCACGCGCGCGAGATCGTCTCGCGCGCCCTCCGCGTCGAAGTGTTTCCAGATGCCGCACGTGGCGTTGTCGGCGGCGGTGTCGGACAGGCCCGAGAGACCGCTGCGCAGCACCGCCTCGCGCTGCCGTGGCGACATGGGGATGTCGCGCTCGCCGCCGAAGAAGAGCGCGCGAAGACGCCGCGCCACCGCCGGCCGATGCGCGGTGAGCGCCTCTGCCGGCAAGTCGGTCACCAAAAGGCGCATGCCGCAGCACACGTCGTTGCCAATGGCCTTCGGCACCACGAAGCCCCGCGCATCCACCACCGTTCCCACGGGGATACCCGACCCCCGATGAAAGTCGGGGGTGAGGACGATGCGCGCGATCTCGCCCCGGACGTCGCCGAAGAAGCGATGCCGATTCAGATCGACGAGGGTCTCGGAGAGCGAAGCGAACGAGAGGAGCTGCTCTACCGCAGCTTTTTCGATGGGAACGTCGGTTCCCGCAAAGAGTGAAATGGGAATTCCGTACGGGTTCCCGATGCGAACATGCGCCGCGTCGATACGCTCGACGGTGCGCGAAATATCCAAATAGCCCATGGCTGCCAATCCAGCGTGGGCGCTCCAGGACCCCCGGAGCCCGCACGCGACGAAACATCGGCGCGCCGCACGTGAATCGCGGCGCACATTTCGAGTTTCAGAGGCTCTCGCCTCCGCAGCAGCGCGTGGAAGGTAGCGCCGAGAGCGCGATTGTCAAACCTCAGCAGCCCTCGTCGTCGGCAACGTAGGGCGAAGCGGCACCCTTCTTCGGAGCGGGCGCGCGCGCTGCAGCCTTGCACGCACCCTCGGTGAGGAACAGGGTGCGGTCGCCCACGTCGATGGCATCGGAGCTTGCGCGCTCCAGAACGCCGATAACGCTGCACCGGTCGGAGCTACCGTGCCCGTGCCCACCGGCGGCGGAGCTCACCGTCACCCCGTAGCCAGAGAGGCCCAACGCTTTGCAGCTCGGGTCGTAGGCGTAGCTCCGGCTCCACACCACCTGCTCCTTGCCTTTGCGTTGCGCGAAGCGCCGGACGAGGCCGCCGTGGAAGGCATCGACCTTGCCCCGCTCGAAGGTCCAGCGCATGCACTGGCGGGATTTTCCGGTGATGACGAACAGGTTGCCGCTCTCCTGCATAGCCCGCAAAAGCGCCGCGTCGTCGGCCCGCGCGAGCCGCGGATCCTGCGCGTAGGCTCGGTCGAGCAAGCCCTGGGCGCAGCCATCGGCCAAGGAAGGCGGCGCCGCCCCCGCGCGGGCTGTCTCGCATGCCTCGTTCGACGCATACGTAGCGAGCGTCGGGTCCGTCACCGCGCAGCTCTCGGTGATGCCGCCGCCGCGCCCCATGGCGTTGGGAAGGTGCACCGGCGCGACGTGCAGCTGGGCCGAACGCAGCACCTCGGCGTCGCCGGACTTCTCCAGCACGAGCGCTAGCGTGGCCGGGCGACAGCTCGTGCCGGCGGTGAGCGTGAGCGTCGTCGGTGCGCCTTCGGCCTTCGTGCGCGCCAGCTCGACGCACTTCTTCTCGCCGCCGGCAGAGACGAGAACGATGACGCTCGAGGGCGGCGGCGGCGGCAGCAACGCGGCTGACGAGGCTGACGAGGCAAGCGAGGCGGCGGGCGCGGAAGCAGAGGCGACCGAGAGAGGGGGGAGAGGGTCGCGCGGCGCACCGGCCCCGCACGCCGCAAGGACCACGATGCCCAAAGGAGTCGCCACCGTGAGCCAAGCAACGTTCATGTGGGTAGCGGACACCAACTTGCCGTCCGTGTTCCAGCAAAATACTGGCCTGCCGGGTGTGCTATGACCCGCGCATGGCGAACGTGGGGTCGAAAGAAAAAGCGCGCAACGTGCTGGGCGGACCGCTGGCAACATGCGGCCTCAAGCCCAAAACCGGCTACTTCCGCGACGGTTGCTGCAACACCGACGCGACCGATCGCGGCTCGCACACCGTGTGCACCCGGGTCACCGCCGAGTTTCTCGCCTTCTCCAAGGCCAAGGGCAACGATCTGACCACGCCGGCCCCCGCGCACGGCTTTCCGGGCTTGAAGCCGGGCGACTCGTGGTGCCTCTGCGCGGCCCGCTGGAAGGAAGCTTTCGACGCGGGCGTCGCCCCCATGGTGGTGCTTGCGGCGACCCACGAGAAGGCGCTGGAGATCGTCCCCTTCGAAGCCTTGAAGCGCTTCGGCATCGACCTCAACTGAGTCTGTTCGTTACCCGCGGCTATGCGTGAGGGCAGGTCGCACTGTACGTCACGCATGACGCGTGAACGCGCGGCCATGGCGCCATCAGAACGATGGCTCACCGAGGAGCATGCGCGACATGGTCCCGCGCGGGGCAACAGCCGGGCCGCGCACACGAAAGCACCGCCATGACCGGCACGCGGGCGCTATGACCACCGGATGCCCAGCCCGACCGCCGAGTCCCGTGTGTACGCAGAAAGCCTCGAGGCTTGCTACACCACGACGAAGGATGGCCGCGAGCACCGCTATTGGATCACGGTCTTCGCCACCAGCAAGAATGTCTTCGTGGTGGAAGCCGCCGGCGATCGCGAACCCTTCGACAAGAGCACTTCGACGGTGGAAGGCGCAATCGCCTCCCTCGACGCTGCGGAGTCATCCGAAACACGCCCTAACGGCGCCGTCTTTTCCGTTACGATGCGGCTCCTTCCTACGGGAAGGATCGCTCGCACCCATCGTAGAACGGAAAAGACGCCATGAAGGATCTCCGCACTGAGCTTGAGCGCGCGCTTCGAAACGAGGGGGCGGTGGCCTCCCCGGAGGACCTACCGGTGGAGTGTCTGGCACGCGAGCTCGTCGCCCTCGGAAGCGATCCTTCGCGCGTGGACGGGAGTCTTGCGCTCCTTGGCGACGGACTGACCGGATCGCTGCTCTATCAGACGCACCCGGACCTGGTGTTGACGCGCCTCGAAGAGGCACTGGTGCGCTTGTCGGAGTCGCAGCGATTTGCGCTCCTCGCCGCGACACTTTGGATGCGACCGCTGCGCTCGGAAGACCTCGTTCGCTATGCGCAGTTTTCCTTGGACGCGCTCGGGGCGGTGCCGGGCGAAGCGGAGCTCCTCCCCGCCCGCTGGTCCACCGACCAGAAGCTCGTGCTCTACCGGTGGGCGAAGATACTGACGAATCGCGATGCGCTCGTGCTTACAGACGTCGCACGAGTCTTCCAAGAGCGCGGGCTCCCGTCCCGCGAGAACCCGTGGAAGACGTTCGCGCACTGGCTCGACTATCGGGCGACGGCAATCCTGACGCCGTCGATGAGCCCCACCGTTCTTCATCAAGTGAAGGAGATTCAGCGTCACGACTGGGTCGACATGGCATGGACGCTCGGAACGCCAGGCTCGACGTTCACCTTGGACGAGATCGACGAAGACTCGTCGCCGACCAACATGGAGGACGGCCGGCGGATCATGGGCTGGCTCGTGCAGCAGCGACTGCCGATGGCGGATTTCTCGGTCAGTTCCTACGCATGGCACCCGCGCGCTCCGCTCGGCGAGGTGCGGCGGGTGGCGAACGAGAAGGGGCTGCTCCTGCTGGAACCGGCGCCGTGCGATCAGTTCCCGAGGGTGGTGGCGGGCCACGAGATGACCGTCGCTTCCCGCGCCAAGAACGCAAACGCGGTGCTGGCGCTCGCGGCGTGCGGCGAAGGGGAAATTCCGGTCGACCTGTCGCTCGGCTTTTATCACCAGGGAGCGACGCAAGTGAGTGCCGTCGAGCTCAACGTCTCGAGCACATTGAAGAACGACGGGAGCAAGCACCAGGTCCGCCTCTTCTTCGAGGATCCGGCGCGCACGATCTCGGCCATTCGCGCCGCGGCGGCGCTGTTGACGCCGGCGTCGCTGCCGCTGTTTCTCGCCCGAATGCGCCCGTTGTGCTCCCGGGTGCAGATCGTTTCTCCGGGGGATTTCTACTTCGATGTCACCACCGAGGCAGCGCGACGATGGGATCCGTCGTTGGCACCGGCGATATCGGCGGGTGTGCCGACGGCAGCGCCGACGCCTGCGTGCGCCATGCCGGCCGAGCTCCGCGGCCACTTCGCCGAGGGCACCATGGAGGAGCTGGCGCCGCTGCGCCTGGAGCTGTCGCCCATGTCGCCCATGTCGCCCATGGACGAGACGACGGCCAATGATTGTCGCACCTATGCCGCGAGAGTAACGCTTCCAGGTGACAGTCTCCTCGAAGCCGAGGTTCGCGTGGAGGGCCAACGCCTCTCGCTGCGGCAGCTCGGTGCCTCCACGGGACTCGTGCTGGACGGAGCGTGGAACGAGGACGCCGGCACCCTCATCGGCCACTGGCGCATGCATTTTCAGGGCGGAACCTTCACGCTCGAGCGCACCGCAGACGTCCTCGAAAGCCGGCCGGAGCCGTCGATCGACGAGCTGCTCGAGGCGTCGCGGAGCGACTGGGCGGGTCACACCAAGCTCGACCTCGAAGCCCTGCGCTTCCCTGGCGAGGTCGCGCACCTGCGCCTGCTCTTCGAGGACGAGCACTTTCGCGCCGCCTATGCGGAGAGCGCGAAGCAGAAGGAGATGCGGACGCAGAAGAGGCAGCTCGACACCTTGGTGGGTTCCGGCGCGACGCAGCTCACCCGGGCAATGCTGCCCTTCGCGTTTCGTGCGCTGGACCGCGTGGTCGAGGCGCTCGGCTTCGATGGGGTGATTCACCTTTGGGCGCACAATGCGGCGCATCTGAATGCCTTCGTCACCGAAGAGCGTCGTGAGATCACCATTCACCTCACTAGCGGCCTCTTGGAAGTGTTCCAGGAAGCCGAGCTTCAGGTCGTGCTGGGGCATGAGCTTGGCCACGTACTGCTCGGCCATCACGATCTCGCGCTGCGGGTGCAGAACACCAACATGTCGACGCTCACGCAGATGCGCTATTTCGCGCTCCGCCGCCACCAAGAGCTGAGCACCGACCGCGTGAGCATGCTCGCGTGCGAGGACCCCACCAGCGTGTATCTGATTCAGACGATGCTGCGGACCGGCATTCGAAAGCGCGAGCTCTTCGGAACCCACGAAGCGATCGTCGCCAATGCCCAGCACGAGGTCGATCGCTTGAAGCTACGTCCAGAGAGTGAGCGAGCCACCGACTCCCACCCCTATGAATCGCTTCGCGTCGTGGCCGCCGAGTGGTTCGCGCGCGCACCGCTCTTCCGAACGCTCGGCGGCAGCACGCACTCCGGCGTCGCCAGCGCCGCAGACCCAGCGGCCGACGCGGCGTTCGAAGAGCTCTCACGCCTGCTCGATGTGCCGGAGGCGAGCCATGCAGAACCCGGCGACGACTCCGCGGTCAAAGTGTTCACCGCGCTGGCGGCGATCCTCCTCGCGGAAGCCGATGGCGCGGTATCGGCCCGAGAAGCGCGCGCTATCGTTGGGATGGATCCCGCGCTCGCACCGGTGTTGGAGGAGGTCCTCGGTTGGTCTTACGAGCGGCGCCAGGTAGCGCTGCTTGCGCGAAGCATTCAAGTGCGTCGCGTGCTTTCGGTTCCAAAGCGGGAAGAGCTGCTGCTGAGCCTGCTGCAAATTGTTCGCGCCGACAACACCACCCAGTACGCCGAGAGCTCGCAGTTTTCGGAGCTGGGCAGCATTCTAGAGGTGTACTCGAGCACGTTTCAGAAGACCGTCGAGGACCTCTACAAGGCGTCGCACTGAAAGTGCGTCGCACGGAGGCGCCGACACGGGTTCGGCGCGACCGGGCGGCTCGACACGCTCGAGTGCCTGGCCCCCGTGCACGAGGAAGTACACCAGCATGGCGCCTTCGACGTACCCATGAAACCCGGCCACCGCGAAGTATGCGTCGCGGCCTAGCCCCCCGCGGAAGTACCCGAGCACCGCGATGCCAAGGGCCGCGGCCGCCACGAGGCCCACGCCGAGCGCACCGAAGTCGCGGAGGACGCCGCGCGCCGTCATGCGAAAGGTGAGGCTCCCTTCGCCACGAAGCTCTTCCTCGGGGACAACGCTCAGCCAAAATGCATAGTGCACTGAATCCGTGAAGGCATGCATGACGACCAGAGGCATGGCGAAAGTGGCCAAAAGACCGGGGGCGAGCCACTCGGCCACAGTGGTGCAGTCCACCCCTGCTGCGCGAAGCCCCCCCAGGCCTTGGGCGAGTGGGAGCGTGGCGCCGGTGGCGAGGAGGAGGAGCGAGACCACGAGCCCGAGGCCCACCAGCTTGGGGAGGAGACCGTGGCGGCGAAACAGCAATATCCACAGAGCCACCACGCCCAGGTTGTGGATGTGCACGAAGGCCAGGCGCGCGGCAAACGGCGCATGAAGGGCGACTGCGAGGCCAGCGGCAAGAATCCCCAGTGCGGCCACACCGCGCAGGATCCGACGGCTGCGACGAAGCGCTTCGACGCAGGCGATCACGAAGAGGACACCGCCGGCACCCACCTCGATCCGCGTGCACGTGAGCAGGCTCACCCCGGATGGGGTCGCACCGGTCGCGAGGCGCGTGGCCACCACCACCAGCGAAGCCAACACGATCGCTCCAAGCAGCGAGCGTGAGACGCCCCGACGCACGACGAGGTATCGCAGCGATGCCGCCACGTGAGGCACACCGAACACCAGCGGACCGATGGCGAGGGCCAGCGCCGGGGCGGTCGATGCCAAAACCAGAGCGAAGACAACGGCCACCGCCGCCCGCACGCCAATCCGGCGGGAGCGCTGTGCGACGAACGGCCGCCATCGCGTCTGCGCCACGTAACGCAGCGCCGACGAGCGCACGCGATCAGCGATCCCGATCATGGGGCCATCGTCGTTGGCAATCGCCCGTCCGGCGTGTGACGCATACCGCCAGCATACTTCAAGGGGCCACGCGTGGCTCCGCTGTCCCGCACGTCGCGAGGGGCACGCAGAAACGCCGCCCTTCAGCCTGCATGGGCCGAAGAGCGGCACGCGGGAGACAGTAGTTAGCTAGCTAGCTAGTCGCGCTGTAGGTCACGCAGGGCGCGTGAACGCCGCGCTACACTTCAGAACGAGATCGATCCGAAGGGGTCCTTCGCGCGGCAAACCAACACGCCAACCCGCCGAGATTGCGTGCACGTGGAGCCTTGTGCGCAGTCGGCCTGCCCCTCGCAAACCGTCTGGCAAACCAGGGTTCCCCCCACCGAACGCCCACAAATGGCGTCGGTGTTGAAGGGATCCTCATCGGCGCACGACTCGCCCTCCACCGTGCAGGCATCGCCAGCGCTCTCGCTACAGGCGAGAAGGACGAGCGGGAGAACGAAGAGAAGGGAGCGCCACATGACCGCGTGCACTGCAACAGCCGGGCCGCGCACACGAAAGCACCGCCATGACCGGCACGCGGGCGCTATGACCACCGGATGCCCAGCCCGACCGCCGAGTCCCGTGTGTACGCAGAAAGCCTCGAGGCCTCGTACGCGGGTTCCTACATTGCCGACCTCGATGGCGCCTTCCGCGAGCCGGTGCGCGTTTGTGCGGTTCACTACCCGGCGACCCACGAGGCGGCCAAGCGGCGCTTCTTGCTGCTCCACGGAAACCCTTCGCACCTGCACCACTTCTCCGCCAACCTGGCGTTCCTGCGCGAGCGCGGCGAGGTGGCGCTGTTCGATGCGCCAGGGTTCGGTCGAAGCCCGGCGGCTCGCGAGCCCATCTCTCTGCCCTTCCTGGCCGAGGTCGCGCGGGCCTTCGCGGCGTCGCTGGGGTGGCACCACGGAGTCGACGTCATCGGTCAGAGCCACGGTGGGGCGGTGGCGCAGACGCTGGCGGCCCGATCGCCAGAGCTCGTGCGCAGCGGAATCTTGCTCTGCACCATGGGCTATCCGGCGACGTTCGCGCTGCGGCTCGGCATGCTCCCGGGCGCCGAGCAGGTAACCCACGCGGTGGCCAGCCGCGCCACCCGATTTCCGTTCCGTAGCCTGGCCGTCGCCTTCGCGCGGGCCGAGACCCGGGCGAGCTTTGCGCCCGACGCCATTCCCGAGGGCTTGTGCGAGGGAGAACTGGCGCTGGTGGCGGCGCGACCGGAGATTCAGCGGAGCTCCATTCGCGCGATTCACGGAGATCCTACACGCATTTTGCGCGAGCAGGCGCCCCGCATCCGAACGCCGCTGCTCTTCGTGCACGGCGTGGGCGATCGCCTGGTGCCCATCGCGTTCGCGGAGCGGCTCTTTGCGATGGTCGCGCCCAGCTCTCCCGGGAGTCGCTTCGTGCGGGTCGAGGGCGGGCACATGGTGCATCTCACGCACCCAGGGCGGGTCCACGCGGAGCTCGCGCGCTGGTTCGCGGAGGATCGTCCGGGCGCCGTGTAAGGGGCCGCCCACGCAGGCGTTTCCATCGCATGTTCTCGCTTCTTACCCGCGGCCGAGCCCGGCTGCTGTGCGCTCTCCCTCTGGTCGTCGGCCTCGTCGCGGTGCAAACCGGCTGCGGGGCGGGCGCGCGTCCGCCGGTCGCCCAAAGCTCCGCGGCCTATGCGCCTTCGGTTCCGCAGGCTGAGCTTGCAGGCATGGCACCTTCGGCGGCGACCGCCATGGGGCGCGACGCAGCGGCCTCCCAGGCGCCCGGCCCGCCTGCGCCAACGCCGGCGACGAAAGCAGTCATGGGCATGCCGGCCCCGGCCGACGCGCGGCCTGCCAAGAACGCTGGCCCCGCCACTCGGGCGCCGGTCATCATCTACCAGGGCGATCTTCGCATGATGGCCGATGAAGACGCGATTCCGAAGACCATCGATAAGGTCATCGACGTGGCCGAGAGCCTGGGCGGCCACCTCGCCGGTCGGAAAGATCAGAGCGTCTCCGTCAAGGTGCCCTCGGCAGGTTTTCGCGAAGCCATGACCAAGATCGAAGCGCTGGGCGGCGTCATCGGGCGCTCGGTGACCGCCGACGACGTCTCGGAGGAGTTTCACGATCTCGAAGTGCAGCTCGGCAACCTGCGCGCCACCCGCACGCGGCTGCAGGAGTTCCTGGGCAAGGCCACCGGCATCGCCGACATGCTCACGGTCGAGCACGAGCTCGAGCGCGTGGGCAAGGAGATCGACCGCATCGAAGGCCGCCTGGAGTTTCTGCGCACCCGCGCCACCATGTCGCTCATCTCGGTGGCCATGAGCCCCAAGCCGAAGGTCGCTGCGCCCATCGTGGCCGTGGCCGCGCCCGCAGCGCCTCCGCCCCCACCGCCGCGCCGTGCCAGCGTCGACCTTCCCATTCCCTGGGTGAGCGAGCTCGGAATCGACCCCCTCATGTCTCTTCGAAAGTAAGCCCCATGAACACGCACATCGCCAAGGTCGCTCTCGCTCTCGCTCTCGTCATCGGCGGCGCCGCCTGCACCCACGGCGCGCGCCTCTCCACCCCCTCTGGCTTCGCCACCCTCGAAGAAGGTGGAAAATACAGCTATCGCGCCACCAGCGCCAAGGGCGTGGTGCTCGCCACCCGCACCGAGCCCAACGACATCAAGGGCAACACCGAATTCTGGGCAGAGACCCTCGACGCCAAGTTGCGCGATAAGGGCTACGTGGCGGACGGCACGCGCGACGTGAAAACGTCGCGCGGCCTCAAGGGAACCCAGCTTCGCTACACGACCACCAAGGGCGGGCGCGAGCATCGCTATTGGATCACCGTATTTGCCACCGCGAGCAAGGTATTCGTGGTGGAGGCGGCGGGCGACAAGGAGCCCTTCGACAAGAGCAGCGGCACCGTTGAAGGCGCCATCGCTACCCTCGACGCCAGCGAGTAGCTCAGGGCTTGGGGGCCTCTGGCGCGGCTTCCGACTTCCACTTCACGTTGCCACTGTCGTCGGGCTGGCTGACCTTAACGACGAACTTGGTGCCCTCGGTGGTCTCGCCCTGGCAATCGAAGTCGTTTCCAGCGCGCTGCTCCACGCCCTTGGGGCAGGTGAGCGTCTTGACCTCGATCTTCGCGCCCTTGAGCCCACTGCGCAGTGCGTCGTCGAGCTTGGCGTCATCGAGCTTCGGCTTGGAGCACGCGAAGGCGGAGAGGGCGACCACAGCGAACGCGAACATCGACAGAGATTTGTTCATTGTGGATGACGGTATTTGCAGCGCGCAATGGCTACAAGTGCCGACGCCGCGGCGCCGAAGATTCCGGAGACATGTCTCCTCTTTCCCGACGGAGATGTGCGCGCCACGGCTGAGCCGTGGCGCGCCGGTTTCGGGGCTAGCTTCGGTACATGGTGAGCACGCAGGCGCCGCCCAGGCCGAGGTTGTGCTGCAGCGCCACCTTGGCGCCGTTCACCTGGCGCTTGCCTCCGGTACCGCGTAGCTGCCAGACGAGCTCGGTGCACTGGGCGAGGCCGGTGGCGCCGAGCGGGTGACCCTTGGAGAGGAGACCGCCCGAGGGGTTGGTGACGAACTTGCCGCCGTAGGTGTTGTCGCCGTCCCAGATGAACTTCTCGGCCTGGCCTTCGGGGCACAAACCCAGCGCTTCGTAGGTGAGGAGCTCGTTGGCGGTGAAGCAGTCGTGCAGCTCCACCACGTCCACGTCCTCGGCGCCAATGCCGGTTTGCTCGTAGAGCTTCTTGGCGGCGTTCTTGGTCATGTCGTAGCCGACCATCTTCATCATGCTGTCTTCAAACGAAGACGGAAAGTCGGTGGTCATCACCTGACCGGCGATGTAGATGGGCTTGGTGATGCCGAGCTTCTTGGCGAACTCGTCGGAGCAGAGAATCGCCGCCGCAGCGCCGCAGGTGGGCGGGCAGCACTGAAAGCGCGTGAGCGGGTCGAACACCTCTTCAGAGGCCAGAATCTCTTCCACGCTGAGGGGTGTATTGAAGAGCGCATAGGGGTTATTGGCAGCGTGCTTGCGGGCCTTCTCGCTGATCTTCGCGAAGGTCTCCTTCTTGGTGCCGTACTTCCAGCGATACTCGCGGCCCGCGCCGCCGAACATCTGGGCGGCGAAGGGCGCAGAATTGACGCCCTGGGCCCGCACCATGACGTCGACGTGCTTCTCCAGCGGATTGGTGCGGTCGGTGTACTTGGAGCCGAGGGCGCCCTTTTCCATCTTCTCGAAGCCGAGCGCCAGCACGCACTCGGCAATTCCGCCCTGAATAGCCTGCGCCGCCAGCATGAGCGCGGTGGAGCCGGTGGAGCAGTTGTTGTTGACGTTGAACACCGGAATTCCGGTGAGGCCCACGTCGTACACCGCGCGCTGGCCGCAGGTGCTGTCGCCGAACACGTAGCCCACATAGGCCGACTCGATATCGGCGAATTTTACCGTTGCGTCCTCGATGGCCACCTTGGCCGCGTTGGCCGCCATCACGTTGTAGTCGTCGCTCGCTCCGGGCTTCTGGAACTTGGTCATTCCGACGCCGATGACATTCACTCGTTTGCTCATGACGGAAGACTCCTTGTTCAAACCAGACCCTTGACGAAACCGAGCTTGTGGGCGACGCGAACATCGCCATCGACCTTGAACTTGCCGCGCTGGAAGAGAGTGGCCAGGTTGCCTTCCTGGGCCATCTCGATGAGGTCGCTATCTGCGATGCGCACCACCGCCGCCGCGTTGTCGACTTTGCCCTCGGCGACCGTGCCGGCGACGAAATCGCAGGTCCACGCGGCGTCGGGCCCCGTGACGACGAACTGGATGATGGCCTTCACTTCGTCCTTGAGCGCCGGCGTCTTCTTCAGGCGTTCGGCGAGTGCGCCGAAGAACCGCGGCGCCACCGCGTCCTTCTTGGGAGCCGCAGCGGCCGCACCAGACGTGGCCTGGGCTGCACCACTGGCTTTGGCCTTGGCGATGGCCGCCTTGGCTTGCTCGGGGTCCATTTTCTTCAAGAAGGTGAGCTTTTGTGAGGCCATGAGGTTGCCGCTGATCTTCAGCTTCTTCTCGAAGAAGAGCTTCTGCGGATCGGCGGCGCCAGAGGTCATGGCCATAAAGTCTGCGTCGGCGAGCTCCAGCGTGCAGTCGGCCTTGTCGTGATTGCCCGGCTCCACGCTCCCCTTGCCGTTCTTGAGATCCATGATCCACGCGCTATCGGGGCCGGTGAGCTTCCACTGGTACACGGTGGCCACCTGGCCCACCAGATCGGGATTCCGCTCGATATAGTCGCGAATGGCCACGAACACGTCGCCGCTGGGTGAGCCACTCGAGGCCGCCGGCCCTGCGGTTGCGCTGGCCCCGGCGGGCACCGCGCCGCCGGCGCCGGGGGTGTATCCTGCAGCTTTCATGGCGTCCCGCGTCTTCGCCGCGTCGATTTTCTGCAGGAAGGTGAGCTTCTGCGAGGCCATGAGGTTGCCGCCGATCTTGAGCTGGCCACCAAAGTAGAGCTTCTGCGGGTTCAGCTTGCCGGTGGCCATGCCGAGAAAGTCGGCCTGCGAGAGCTCGAGCGTGCAATCGGGCTTGGCGGTTTCGCCCTCGGCCACGCTGCCTTTGCCGTTCTTGAGGTCGAGCGTCCACTGCGACGCGGGGCCGGTGAGGTTGAACTGAAACACGGTACCAATCTGGCCTACCAGATCGGGATTGGTCTCGACGTGGTGGCGAATACCCCAAAACAGATCGCTGGAGTTCATGCCGCTCTCGGTGGGCAGCGAGAGGCCCGCCGGGGCCGCCACCGCAGGCGCCGCAGCGACCGGCTTGGCCTTGGGCTTGGGAATCTCGGTGTAGAGCTCGATGGCTGCAGCGGCGAGCACCACTTTGTCGCGCTCCTTCACCTTGCAGCGGAACACGATGCGAGTGGCGCTCTCTTTCCACATCTCGGTCACCAGGGTCTCGCCCGGGAACACACTCTCCGAGAAGCGCGCCTTGATGCTCTTGAAGAGGCGTCCGTCGTTGTTCGAGAACGCGCGAATGACGTGGCGGGCCGCGTAGCCGAAGGTGCACAGGCCGTGCAGAATGGGCTTTTCGAAGCCGAAGTTCTTGGCGAAGGCGGGGTCGGCGTGGAGCGGGTTGATGTCGCCCGAGAGGCGATAGAGCAGTGCTTGGTTCTCGCTGATCTTCTCGGTGATGGTCTGGTCTGGCGCGCGATCGGGCGGAGTGTTCACTTCCCCGCCGCCCGCGGCTGCACCGCGATCGCCGCCCCAGCCGCCGGCGCCGCGCACGAAGGTGGTGAGCTCGTTGTACACCAGCTCTTCGCCGGTCTCGTCGAAGCTGCGAATCTCGGTAACCACCAGAGCGTTCTTGCCCTTGTCGAAGATGTCTTTGATCTTGGCTTTGTGGGTGAGCTTGGCGTGGGGCGGGAGCGGCCGGCGCAGCTCGGTGTACTGCTCGCCGTGGAGCACCCGCTCGAAGCCGTAGTTCATGCCGGGCGCCTGCTTGCCCTGCTTGAAGAGGTCGAACATGAACCCGAGGGCGGGCACCACGCCGAAAGTGGGGAGCACGTTGAAGCCCCCACCGTTCATCTCGTACACGTACTGCAGCTCCTTTTCGTCGAGCGGGTTCTGCGCCGCGCCCACGCCCAATGCGTACAGCGCGGTGTCGCGCTCGTCGTAGCTGGTGGTGGCCGAGGGGAACTCGTAGCCCATGGCCTGATCGAGATCGATGAATTCGTTGCCGCCCAGGGCCTTGGTGCCGAGGTTGCCGAGAATTGGCTCCATCGACGAGGTGATGTCTTTGGGGTGGGTGCTCTTGCCAAAGTCGGTGATGTCACCCCATGCAGACTGCACGTTTTCCGGCGAGATGGCACGACCGAGCTTGAACACCTTGCCGCTGGTGCGCTCCCAGCGGAGCTTGCCGTAGAAGCCGCCGCCCACCTCGAAGAGGCCGCCGTTCTCGGTGCAGCTTTCGTGGCACAGATAGGCAACCAGCGGGGAAACGTACTCGGGCTTGAGGGCGTCGATGAGGTCCTTGGGGAGCACCGTTTCGGTCATGCGCGAGCCGGCGATGGGCGCGATGACGTTGGTGTGGACGTTCTTCTTGCCGCCCTCGATGGCCAGGGTGCTGCCGAAGCCCACCAGGCCCAGCTTGGCCATGGCGTAGTTGGTTTGGCCGAAGTTGCCATAGATGCCGGCGGCGGATGCAGTGAGGATGATGCGGCCGAAGCCGCGCTCGCGCATGTGGTCCCAAGCGGCCTTGGTGACGCGGTAGGCGCCGAGCACGTGCACGCGGTAGATGAGGTCCCAGTCTTCTTGGGTCATCTTCTGGAACGACGTGTCGCGGAGGATGCCGGCGTTGTTGATGACGATGTCGAGGTGCCCGAACGCGTCGAGCGCGGTCTTGACGATCTTGTCGCCGTCCTCCACCGAGTCGTAGTTGGCCACGGCCTCGCCGCCGCCGGCTTTGATCTCCGCCACCACCGCGTCGGCCGCCGCGCTCGACTTGCCACCGCCGGTGTGACCTCCGCCCAGATCGTTGACCACCACCTTGCACCCGCGCGACGCCAGGAGGAGAGCGTGGGAGCGGCCGAGGCCGTTGCCGGCGCCCGTGACCAGGGCGACGCGGCCGTCGAAGCGGAGTTGACTCATGAGAACGTGCTCCTGTTGCGTAGAGAGATATTTAGCGCACGAAATAATTCCGCTGCGCCGGCCTCCCGTCAAGGGGCCCCGGGCGATTCCTTCAACATATCGTTTTTGCTCACTTTATTTCGGCACATTGGTTTTCTTGCGGGGGGATCTCCCCAGCGGCGCCGGGGCGCACTAGAAAGCGCAGCCATGATTCGACGCATTCTGCCCGCCGCCGCTCTGCCCTTCCTTGCTCTGGCCTGCGGAGGTGGAACGCCCCCCGCCGAGACCACGCCGGCGCCTTCGTCGACCGCACCGGAGACGCCGCCCACCGCCGCGCCGATGGCCTCGGCGCCGGCCACCGCCGAGACCCCCAAGCCCGAAGCGCCGAAGGAGCCCACCCCGCCCACGCCGGCGCTGGTGTGGAAGGACATGGCAACCCCGGAGAGCGTGCTCTACGACGAGAAGAACGATCGCTACCTGGTCTCGAACATCAACGGCAAGCCCCTCGACGCCGACAACAACGGCTTCATCAGCGAGCTCTCGCCGGACGGCAAGGTCACCAAGCTCAAGTTCATCGAGGGCGGCCAGAACAAGGTCACCCTCAATGCGCCCAAGGGCCTGGCCATCGTCAAGGGCGTCCTCTACGTCGCCGACATCGACCACGTGCGCCTGTTCGACGCCAAGACCGGCGCGCCCAAGGGCGACGTCGAAGTGAAGGGCGCCACCTTCCTCAACGACCTCGCGGCCTCGCCCGACGGCAAGGTGTACGTCACCGACTCTGGCCTGAAGCAGGGCGAGAAGGACTTCGAGCCCACCGGCACCGACGCCGTGTACCTCATCGAAAAGGGCAAGGCCACCGCCCTGGCCACCTCGAAAGACCTGAACCGACCCAACGGCATTCTGTGGACCAAGGCCGGCCTGCTGGTGAACTCCTTCGGCGCCAAGGAGATCTACCGGCTCAACGAGAAGTACGACGCCACCAAGGCCAAGGATCCGAAGGTCGCCCTCAAGTTCGACGTCACCGAGGTTCCCGGCCCGGCCCTCGACGGCCTGGTCTCCACCGGCGACGCGCTGCTCACCTCGAGCTGGGGCACCAAGACCATCTACAAGGGCAAGCTGGGCGGCTCCTTCGAGGCCGTCCTGGTGAACGTCAAAGCGCCCGCCGACCTCGGCTACGACACCAAGCGAAAGCGCGTTCTCGTGCCGCGCTTCCTCGACAACCAGGTCGACGCCTACGATCTGAAGTAGTCAGCGCTGACCGCTGGGCGCGGCGGGTTGCACCGCAGCGCGCAGGCTCATGGCGAGCGCGCAGCCATCCATACCGCGGGCGTAGACGACCCGCGCGGTGGAGGCGATGTTGGCCGGATCCACCGGCCTTCGCAGGCGAAGGAGCACGTGCCCGTCGTTCATGTCGACCACCCCGACGCGCACGTCGTGGAGGGCCTCGCCGTCGATCTCGGTGGGGCCGCTTCCACGCCGCGGCTCGTCCATGGCGTACAGGAGCAGCTCCGCGCGAGCCACCCGCTTTGCAGCTTCGATGGGCGCATGCTCGAAGGCGCGACGCAGAGCCTCGACGGCGCGCACGTCGTCGGCGGCCTTGATCTTGGCCTCCCACGCCGGCGCAAGAAACGGCAAGCCCTCGGCGGCTGCATGCAGCAGGTCGACATGGGGCGCGTCGGGCACGCCCCGCAGGTAGATGTCGCGCACCCGCGCGAGCACCGCCTTTTCATCGCTCGCGGGCGGCGGCGCGAGAAGGCACGCAAGGAGCGTGTCTTTGCGGCTCGAGGCGGTCTCTTCGGCCAGCGAAGGCGCCGAGCGAAACGCGCCCAGTTCGCCGCGCACGTAGGCCACCGTGCGGCGCGCCAGCAGGTCCATGCCCGTGCGCGCCATTTCGGCGTCGACCAGGTCGCCCTTGTAGGCTCCGGCTTCTTCCGCGAGCCAGCCCGCCGCGCGATCGAAGACCTGCTGCTGGGGCGCGCTGAGGCTCGCGGCGTGCGCGCGCGTGGTGTTTTGCAAGGCCGCGCGGGCGTGGTCCAGCTCCGAAGACTTCTGGAGACGAAAGGCCAGAAACGAGCGCCCCACCGCGAGCACCACGATGAGCGCCGTCACGCGCGCCACGGCCACCAGCAAACGGCGCCGCGGGCTGCTCGATTTTTGCCCCCGCGACGCTCCGCGGACGCTGGCGCGAACGCGGCCGGCCAGTTCCGGGCTCATGGTGCGAGAGGTGAGGAAGGTGGGCATGGCGCTACTGCGCCGCCTCGGCGTTCCGCTGCGCCGCGCGGGCGCGTTCGAGGCTCCGCTCCACCAGCGCGGTGAGCTGCGTACCGGTAACGCCCAGACGCTCCGCCGCTTGACCCGCCAGCGAGGTCTTCGCCACGCCTCCCACGAACTGGTACGTGGGCTTCTGCCCGTGCCCCAGCTCCACCTGCAAAAAGCGCAGGGCGTCGATGTCGCACTGGGCCTCCAGGCGCTGCGCAAACGCGAGAAAGTGTGTGGTGATGAAGGTCTGCGGGCGGAGCCGCGTGAGCATGCGAATCACCAGCTCGAAGATCTCCTCGCCCTCCGAGGGGTTGGTGCCGGAGCACAGCTCGTCGAGGATGACCATCGACCCCGGCGCCAAATCTTCGAAGAGCTCGCGAATGCGCAAGAGCTCCATGCCCAGGCGCCCCTCGGCCTGATCGGCGCGGGTCTCTTGAATGAGCGAAACCACCAGGCTCGGTGCGAGCGCGAGCGACGCCGAGGCCGCGGGTACGAAGATGCCGCTCTGGGCGAATAGCTGCGCAAGGCCAAGCGACTGCAAAAGGCGGGTTTTTCCCCCAGAATTGGGTCCGGTGACCAGCACCGTCGCGTCGTGACGATCGAGGCGAATGTCGCACGGCACCACGGTGGAGCCGGCGGCGAGCAAGAGCGGATTGTAGAGTCCGACCAGCACCCGCGGCTCGCTCTCGGCCACGAACGTCGGCAGCGAAACCGAGAGCCCCGCCGCCATCGCAGCGTCGCGAAAGCCCAGCGCACCCAGGTAGAATTCGAGATCGCCCAGCAGCTGCACCAGCGCTGCGAGCTCCGCTTCGATGCCCACGAACACCGCGTCGATGAGGCGCGACATCACCTCGCCGTCGCCGAAGGAGTACCCGCGCACGAATAGCTCGATCTTCGCCGCCCAGCGGCGAAAGGTCGATGCGACGAAGGGATTGTCGGGCCGTTGCTGCACCGAGAGAATGCGGAAACCGCGAATCTTCCCGTCGGCGCCCACCCCCACCTGGAGATCCAGCGTGGCCATGTTCTCGTCGTACTCGAGCAGGTCGGCGAGCGAGCGATAGGGCTCGCTGGCCTGCACGCGGCGGCCCACGTCGGCGAGACGCGAGAGACCCGAGCCCGCGGGCGCGAAGTCGCGCGCCATGCGGTCGAACAGGTCTTTGACCACCGCGAGAATGTCGAGCTGGCGACGATTGGGATCCCACTTTCCGCTGTGGGTTGCGCCCTCGAGAAGGCCGCGGAACCGGCAGAGCGTGCCGTACAACTCCTCGGTGCTTCGTCGCAAGGCTGGCGATTCTACCAGCTCGCGCAGCACTGCACGGCGGTGGTGCGCGACCGCGGGGTCGGCCGGGGGGCTGGTGAGGAGCCGCACCAGATGGCGGGTGGAGAGGACCGCATCGCCGGTGCCGAGGCGCACCTTGAAGCACCGCTCGACGCAGGACGCGACGAAGAGATCGCGCTCGAAGGCGGCCGGCGAGAACGTGCTGGGCGCGAGCGTGCTGCGGCCCAGCGCGTCGGCGAAGAGACCACCGGAGACGCCGCTCGCGAAGGCCATGCCGATGGCCACTCGAACCGCCGGGCCGTCCAACCGAAGCTCGGCCACCGGGTGAAGGAGGTCGGCGCTGGGCGCGAGCGCGGGCAGATCGACGTTCATCGGACGACCGACAGCAAGCCCTGCGCAAGGTTCCCGCGTGCAGCATCTTCGAGCGCAAGCGGATGTTTGCGCTCGGGCTGCACGCAGCGACGAGGAACGTGCCCGTTCACTTGCCACAGGTACGCGAGGAACTTCGAACGCTGCGCGAGCCCCGGCACGACCCATCAGACCTCCGAAGCGCGGGGACCGCGACGAACCGCATCCTCCAGCCCGCCGCCTCGTCGCCCAACTCCCGCCGAATACTCGCTGGATTCGCCTACGCGCTGGGCGGAGCGCTATGCTGGAGCGGTGGAGGCCCGCGCGAGCCAGCTGAAGGCGTTTCACGGTCCGCCAAGCGCGCCCTTGGCGTTCGAGCCCTTCGATTGGCTGAAGAGCCGCCTCTTGCCCGCGAGCGGCGAGGAGCAGACGCATTGGGCGTGGGGCATCGTCCTGGGGCACGAGATCATCACCTGGCGCCCGCCCGGCGGTTCCCAGCACGTTTTTCTGGCGCTCAGCCCCCAGCTCTTCGCCGGCCTCGAGGTCGACTTCGCCGAAGCCCAGAGCCGAAACCGCGCCCGCGCGCTGGCTTTTCTGGGCGACTGGGACATGTGGAGCGAGCTCGATGCGCTGCGCCACGAGCACGTGCAGCTGCGGGTGGACGACACCAAGCTGGAGGCCGCCGGCGTTCCCGGTGCGGCGGTGGAGCTGGCGCCGCTGCTGCGGGTGAGCGCGCATTTGCGTTTGGCCACCGAGGGTGTTCGCTCCCGGGCCCTCGCGCAACTGCGTGAATACTACACGCGACTCGCCAGCACGTCGGGTTTGGCCATCGACCAAGACCTGCACGTCACCGGCGAACGCGACGGCTACCGGCTCTCGCTCCGTCCGCGAACCACGCGCGACGGGGTGTTCGCCGAGGCCACCGCGCGATTTGCCCGACCCGGCGACCGCGGGCTCTTCGTGGGCCTGCGGCACGACCCACGCCTGATCGAGGTGCGCGGCGTCTCCACCGGCGATCTGGTCTTCGACCGCGCCTTCCTGGTGGCGCTCTCGAGCCCTGGCTCGGAGCGCTCGCTGGGGCGGCAGCGGCTTCCAAGGGAGACGCGCGCGCTGCTCATGGAGCTCGCGCCGAGCCTTTCGTGCGTGGCCATCGACGACCACGGGGTGATGATGCGCACCGCCGTTTCGCTCTCGCACGACGCGGAGCTGGCGTCGTTCCTCGACGCGCCGCTGCGTACCGCACGAACCCTGGCGCCCCACGGGAGTCCGCCGCTGGGCCCGTATCGATGAACGGAACCGACTGGAACGCCTGGGTCATCGGCCTGGGCCTCGAGAACGTGGTGGCACCTGCGGCGCGCCTTCACGGCGACGGGGCCTTCGCCTGGATGCTCCGCGGCCTGCACCCGGCGACCTTCGAGCGCAGCGAACGGGTCGCCGGCTTCGGTTTGGTCCACGGCACGCCGCGTCTCGTTCTGGCCGAGGGCGACGCCGGGTCCACCTGCGTGCCGCACTCGCGTGTACTTTACAACGGACTTGTGGTGACGCCTCGACGCGATCGAAAAGCCTCACCCAAAAACAGCATTGGCGTGGCGGCCTTCGACGCGCGGTTCTGCGTCGAGGCCTTCGACCGCGACGCCGCACGAAGGCTGCTCGAGGGTCCGCTGGCGCGTTGCCTCCTCGAGCTGACCAAGGACGGCTTCGTGGTGGGCCTGTACGACGAGATGCTCCGCGTGAGCGGCCCGGTGGACACCCAGCGGGGCTTTCTGACGCTCTCCAGCGCCGCCACCGAGCTGAGCCGCGCCACCGAGGCCCAGCTGCGCGCACAGCCGCACTCGACGGCGCTGGAGCACGTGCGCGCGGCGTGGGGCCGGGCGGCGGCGCGACGCGATCTCCACCACGATCCCGATACGCTCTTCACGCGCGGCGTCTTCGGCCGCATCGTGGTGGAGGTATCGCTGCGCTCGCAGGGCGGGCTCACCTACACCGAGGTGGCGGCAAGGCACGCCACGCCGCTGCCGATTCCCTTCGCGCTGCGCTTGCATCACGACGCGATCGCCGGCAGCCTCTCGGACGAGAAGCGCGACGTCCAAGTGGGCGACCCGGCTTTCGACGACCGCTTCTTTGTGCGCGCCGAGCGCGGGGACCACTCCCACGTGCGATTGCTGCTCCACGAAGCTGCGCTCCGGGAGCGGCTCGGCGCGCTCGGCGCGTCGCTGGCGAGCTTCTATCTGGGGCCCGAAGGCGTGATCGCCGTTCGCACCTGGGCCATCGCCAGCGAGCCGGAGCTGATCGTGCTCCTCGACGAGGTGGTGTCGCTGGTGCAGCGCTTCTCGGGCGACTCTAGCGGCCCCGGCGACCACATCGGCCCCTATCGCTGACGGGAATGATGGAAGGGAAGCGCGCGGAGGGGCGTATGATGCGCCGGTGCGTTTGTTCCTGGGTCTCCTGGTCGTGTCCTCGCTGGCGCACCTGTTCATCGCTCGCTGGGCGCGGCGAGTTTTTCCGCGCCTTCCGCCACGCGTGCTCTATGGCGTGCTCGGGGTCTTGGCGGTCCTTCCGGCCAGCGTACGCGCGGTCGCGCGCGAGCACGTCTTGAGCCCGAGCTTGGCGCTGGTGTCGGCCTTCACGATGCTGGAGCTCTCGGTGGCAGTGCTCGGCAGCGTGTTGCTCGCGATGGCGCGCTTCGGGCTCTTCTTCCTCCCTGTGCGCTGGTTCGGCCCCCGCCGCACAACCAAAGTCGCCGAGCCTGTGACTGCGCCCGAGCCTGAACCCGCGCCTGTGACGGCGCCCGCGCCCGTGACCCGGCGCATCGTGCTCGAGCGCGCCGCGGGAGCCCTTGCATACGGCGCCAGCGCTTCGCTCCTCGGCTGGGGCATGGTCCGCGGTCGCCACGATTTTCGCCTGGAAGAAGTGGTGGTGAAAATCCCAGGGCTCTCGCGCAAGCTCGACGGCTACACCATCGTGCAGATCTCCGACATCCACGTGGGGTCGTTCATCGACGAGGCCGAGCTCGAGCTCGGCTTCGAGGTGGTGCGGCGGGCCAAGGGCGACGTGCTGGTGGCCACCGGCGATCTCATGGACTCCCACGCGGGGTTTACTGGCCTTTTGGCGCGCAAGCTGCGCGATCTGCCGTTTCGCGACGGGGTCTACGGCATCCTCGGCAACCACGATCACTTCGCCGGCGGCGAGGCGGTGCGCAGCGGCATGGGCAAGGGCGGGGTGCGCGTGCTCGTGAACGAAAGCGAGATGCTCCGAAAGGACGAAGGCGGCATCGCGCTGGTAGGCGTCGACGACTTGAGCGGCGCGCGCTACGGCGGAACCGGCCCGCTGTTCGAAAAGGCCATCGAGAACCTGCCGCCCGACGTGCCGCGCATTCTGCTGGCCCACCAGCCCGACGCCATCGACTGGAGCCCCGAAGGCTTCGCGTTGCAGCTCAGCGGCCACACCCATGGCGGCCAGGTGAACCCTGGCTTTCGCCCCATCGACTTCGTGCACAAGTACGTTTCCGGCCGCTACCAGGTGGGCGCCACCACGCTGTACGTGAACCGCGGCTTCGGCGTAGTGGGCCCGCCGGCGCGCATCCAGGCGCCCCCCGAGGTCACGCGCATCGTGCTGGTGGCCGGGTAGAAGACGCCACGGGTCAACGGTCGTCAACGAAGGTCACTTTCGGGTATCATTCTCCAATGCTACGCAGAATCGAGATCGAGGGCTTTCGCGGATTCAAGAAACTCTCCGTCGACCTCGGCGAAATCACCGGAATCGTGGGCAAGAACAGCTCTGGCAAGAGCTCTCTCCTCCAAGCAGTGCGCCTGGCCTGCGACGCGTTGGAGCTGGCGTTGGCCAGCCCAAGCTCCAGTCCCGTGCTGAAGAATAAATCGATTGAGGTTTGCTCGGGCCTGGTAGTGACCGATCCGTCGCGGCTGTCTTCGCTTTCCGAGTGGCGCCAATTGTTCACCGACGAGATTGGACCGGGGAAGACGTTCTTGCGGATATCGCTGGTGCTCGACGAGTTTAGTGCGATCGATGCACTCTCGGTAAAACTGTCCAGCGGGCGCAACGCGCAACTCTTGCTGGACGTGAGTGTCGAGAGCCAGAGCATCGCTGCTCGCGCCAGCGCATTCCCTGCGAAGTCGAAGAAGAGAACGAGTCAGCTTCGAGAAGATCTGCGACAAGCCCGGCCCACTTCGATATTTGTCCCTGCGTTCTACGGGGTGACCAGTCGCGAGGAGCATCGATCCAGACCGCTTGTCAACCGTCTACTGGGCAGTGGTGACCAGAGCCACATCGTTCGCAATCTAGTATCGCGACTAGACGCAAACGGGTTCGAACGACTGAATAGCTTTCTGAAGCGTACTTTGGGCGCAGAGCTTCTCTCTCGCACAACGATGAACGAAGCTGAAAACGTCGAGAGTCTACGCGTAACATTCAGGGACACCAACGGAGAGCTGGAGATCTCAGCTGCAGGAACGGGCCTAATTGCCATGGTCGCGCTATACGCCGCCATGGATTCGGTCCGGGCAAGCCGACTGGGTTCACCGCTCGCCTCTGTTCCCACCTTCCTCCTGGACGAGCCGGAGGCTCATCTGCATCCTCGGCTCCAAGGCAACGTTGCCGAAGAACTGGTGAAGCTGGCTCGCGAGTTCGGGTTCCAGATGGCCCTTGCGACTCATTCTGTTGAGATGATCAATCGATTGGGTCGCCTCGGCGCGAGACTTCTTTCCGTCGACCGCGTCCAGGACCGCGTCGTTGAGCTCGAAGACGATCGCTCTGTCATTGGCGCCCTGGAAGACATTGCCGATCTTGAGCCGTTTACAGCACTGAACATGCTTGCGTCACGCAGGATCATTTTTCATGAAGGGCCAAGCGACTACGCCTTCTTGGATGCGTGCGCGCGACTCCTTTTTCGTGTTGATGACGATAGAATGCGCGAGTGGCGTCGCTTCGTACCGTGCTCACTCGACGGCTCCGGCAACGCGGGCGCGGCGTCGACGCTCGTGCACACACTCTCTCCGAAGGTGTTCCCCAAGCTCGCGGGCGACCCTGTTCTCGTCGCGCTGTTGCTCGACCGGGACTACACGCGAACACCGGGCCTGAAGAAGCGTACTGAGGGAGGTGGCGCTCTCACTCTCGTGGAGTCCACCTGGACGCGTCATTCGATTGAATCACTTTTTCTGGATGCTCCCCTGCTCGCGGGATGGATTTCCGACGGCAAACAAGATGACGAAACGCAACTGCGAGCGGACCTTGAAAGTTTGATAGCGTTCGTTGATAAGGATCAAAAGCTGGAGGACGCTGCGATCGATGGGCGAACGACATTCTGGCGACGGGCCGACGCTGACCACAAGGCATTGACCGACAGGGAAGCCACCAAGCAGGCCCGGAACGAGGTTCGCGAAGCTCCGGCGGTCTTTCACCGAGGGAAGGACCGCGCTCGGCGGATACTTGAGGGACTGAGGAAGATGGCGCGTTGGAAGGGACTTCGGGGAAGCCTGGAGGACATCGTGAGCCGAGCAGACCCCAACAAACTCGGAGACCCAGGCGCGCTGATACCGCCAGATATATTGAAGCTGCTGAATATGCTGATCCCGCCCGGAACTGTCCGCGGTACAATCAACCTGGGTCTTAAGGGACTAACGGTTGCAGCCCGTGGGACAGTGAGCTAGCCGCTCCTTGGTGGCGTAGAGCGTGCTAGAAGCGCGCTATGCGTTTGGACCCTGGTTCCGTGGCGTGTATCGTGACGGCTGCGTTGCTTTCGGTGGTGCCGGCAAAGGCGCTCACCGGCGTTCGCGGCATCACGGTGGGACCCATCGAGAACGCCTATCATCCGGGCAAGGGCTACGGCTCCGAGCCCTATCGTCGCACCCTGGGCGAAGCAAAGCAGATGGGCGCGCGGTGGATCGCGCTCACGCCCTTCGGCCGCGTCGGCAGCCTCGCCGGCTACGGCGTCGACCCTTCCTTCGAGGCGCCCTTCGAAGAGAATAAGAAGGCGGTGGCGCAGGCCATTCGTCAGGCCCACGCGCGAGGCCTCTCGGTAATGCTGGTGCCGCACCTGTGGGTCGAGTCGGGCGAGTGGCGCGCGCTCATCGACCCCCAGACCGACGCTGGCTGGCGCCGCTGGAGCGAGAGCTACGGCGCGTTCCTCAAGGGGTGGGCCAAGGTCGCGGCCGAGAACCAGGTCGATCTTCTTTCGGTGGGCGTGGAGCTGCGCTCGTGGGTCACCAGCACGCGCGCGCCCAGTTTTTCGTCGCTGATTCGCGATGTGCGTGCAATCTACAAGGGTCCCCTTACCTACTCGGCCAACTGGGACGACGTGGACGACACGGTCATCTTGGGCGACGTCGACGTCATCGGCATCAACGCCTTTTACCCGCTTGCCGACCATGACGGCGCCGACCTGCGCACGCTCCGCGAAGGTGGTGAGCGGGTCCGCGCGCGCGTGCAGAAGCTCGCGAGCAACTGGCAAAAGCCTGTATTGTTCACGGAAATTGGCTACACCACGCGCAAAGACCCGGCGGTAAAACCCTGGGAGTGGCCCGACGCCATGAAGAACGTGGTGGTGGACCAGAAGGCGCAGGCCGACGCCTACGCCGGGCTGCTGGGCCCGCTCCTAGAGGAGCCCGCCTTCGCCGGCTTCTTCGTGTGGCGCGTGTACGCCGACCCAGACGACGTATCGCAAGAGGCCGAATGGGGTTTCTCGCCGCGCGGCAAGCAGAGCGAGCTGGTGATGCGCGACGCGTTTCGCGCGCGCTGGGCCTCGGAGGCCGCAGCGCTGCTGCCGTTTGCCCACAAAGCAGCGGTGCCGGGCCTCTACGAAGGACCGGCACCGGCACCCTGACGCTGAGCTCGCGTTTACTTGGGGCCGCCGTTGAAGGTCTTGCAAGCGGCGCTGAAGGTCTCGACGGCCTTGAGGAGCGCGCCCGAGAGATCGGCGTCGCAGATGGAGCTCTGCACCGCATTGGCGCCCACACCGGTGGTGAACGTGCGGAGCTGCCTGGCATCTTCCGCAGCGCAACTCGAGCCCGGGTTCTGCGGCCCAGCGATGACCGCCGAGGCCCAGCGCTCGCGCTTGCCTTCTTTCACGCCGTCGAGGTCGGTGATGTAGGCCGCGGCGGTCTTGTTGCGCACCCCGAGCACGTCTTCGTCGGTGAGCACCACGATGGCGAGGAGCGCGTCCTTGCGCACGAACGCGCCATTGCCTTTGTCGGCGATGCGATCGACCAGCGAGAGCTTGAGGGTCTCGAGCGGCATCTCGTCGCCGCTTCCGCCGATGCCCATCTCGGCGCGCTGGCCGAAGACGGTGGTGACGTTGGCGTCGGTGCGCTCGAGCCACTGACGGGCGACGGCGCCGGTGGTACGAAACAAGCCGCGATCGCCGGTGTCGGTGCTGGTCACGGCAACGCGATAATCGAGCTGCGCTCCGCTCTTCGTGCGGTAGTCCTCGATGACCTTGATGAACTTGGGAAAGTTCGCCTTGAGCGCAGCTTGCTCCTGCGACATGGATCCGGAGTTGTCGACGATGAACACGATGTCCATCTGACGACACTCGTTGTCGCTCGCTGCGTCTTTGCCGCCGCTGCTGCCGGCGTCGCCGAAGAGGCCGCTGGAGCCGCTCGAACCACTGGAGCCGCTGGAGCCGCTGGAGCTCTCGCCGCCGTCGCCGAAGGTGTTGCTCGGAGGGTCGTCGCCACCACAAGCGGCGACTGCGATGACGGTTCCGGCGAAGGCGAGGGGAAGGAATCGCATCGCTTCAATCTACCCGCTGCGGCTCCGTTGACCACCCACCTCGTAGAATTTCTGCGTGACGAGAAAGCTGGAACGGATTCCACGCGGAGCAAAATCCAGTGGTCTGCACCTGGATCGCCGCCCATCCATTGACGCTTGCATAAGCGACCTTCTTGGCCCGCCGCTTTCGCCTTTCATACGATCGCGCCCGATGGCTCTCGGACTCCGTGCATGGCTTCCTCTGCTCGCCCTCGGCGCTGGCAGTTATCTAGGATTGCGCGGGGATTTACCGCTTCCGTCGCTTCCTCTGCCAAGCGCAACCGAGGCGCTCCGAACGCCAGGCACCTCCGACATCGTGGACGATCCACGGCCGCCCCCGGTGGAGCAACTGAGCGAGGCAACGCGCCTCAACCCGACCTGCGATCTTCAGCGAGCGTGGCTCCTGGCAGAGGGCCCGCACCATCAACCGGGCGACGGTCGCCGCCTGGTGACCTTCACCTTCGACGACGGGCCGGGGCCGCGAACCACGCCCGCACTCCTGCGCGTGCTGCGGCAGCACAAGGTGCGGGGCACCTTCTTTCTCATCGGCAGCTACCTCGAAGGCACGTCGCACAGGGCCGGGCACATTCGCGACGCGGCCAAGATGATCGTCGAACAGGGTCACCTGGTGGGCAACCACACGTTCATGCATCGGCGGCTGCGCGACCTCTCCGGCAGCGAGGTGCTGGGCGAGCTCGACGACTCCGGCGCCGCCATCGAGCGCGTCACTGGCGCGCGTCCCACCTTCTTCCGACCGCCCTTCGGCGATCTCGACCTCACCGCGCAGAAGCTGGTGCAGGACCACCACCTCGAGCTGGTGCTGTGGAGCATTGAGGCCCACGACATGCTGCGCGGCGATCCCGAGAAGATGACCGCCGAGCTCAAGGGCCAGCTCGACTATTCGAACGGTGGCATCGTGCTCCTGCACGACGTCAAGTGGTCTACCGTCAAGGTGCTCGACGAGCTCCTGCGCTGGCTCGAGAGCCGCGCCTACGACGAGACGCAGCCGAGCCGCCCGGGCTACCAGGTGGTCGACCTACCGACCTACCTCGCCGCCACCGCCGCCGCGCCGCAACCCTACGCCGACCGCGACGCGCTCAGCCGCGCGCGCCTCGAAGCCTGGAAGAAGACGCACCCGGAAGAAGCCGTGGCGCCGCCCCCGGCAACGCTGACCCAAGCCGCCTTCCACGGCGAGTAAACGCGCGTTCTTCGAGCCATCTGCACGCACCCGGAACGAACTCCTGTACTCCTGTTCGTGAGCACGAGAGGCGCCGGAATACCCGAAGGTATTGACGAAAAACACCAGTATCCTAGCCGCCGGCTACGCTTTCGCAGACCTGAGCCCCGGTGCCCTTGCGGTCGCCGTCTTTGACTTCCAGGGGGCAGTAGCCGCCGCTGCGGATCTGGTCGATGAATTCGGTGACCACGCCGGTAGTCCACTCGCGCGGGCCATCGAAGCGGGCGCGGATGATGCCCTCCTTGTCGATGATCCAGGTCTCCGGGAAGAGGTGCGTGCCGTACTTGTCGCGGACGACTTTGAGGTCGGGATCGAAACCCACCGGGAAGGGCGGCTCGTCCTTGAGCAGCGCCTTGAGGGTGCCGCGAACGTCGTCTGGGCCCTCGTCGGTCGACACCGTGACCACCGCCACGTCGGAGCGCGTTCGGAGCACCCGCGTGAGCTCCACCAGGTCGGGCATCTCTTCCATGCAGGGTCCGCAGGTCTTGGTCCAGAAGTTCAGGACCACCACCTTGCCGCGGTACGCGTCGAGCGACACGGTCTCGCCCTTCATGCCCTTCAGGCTGAAGTTTGGCGCCTTGCGGTTGGCGCCGGCGTACTCCGGCTTCAGCAGGCAGGTGGCCGCGCAGCGCCGTCGCACCTCGCCCTCCTTGGCGACGGAAACGAAGCTGTAAACGAGCACCGCAGCGAGGGCCACGAAGACCAGATGCGCCGCCAGCGATGCGGGCGACGAGGGGGTTCCGCTCGAGGGTTCGGGCATTGGCACTACCCATAGAGCACTTTGCGCTCCGTGGCGAGTAGGCGACTTCCCTTCAGATACCCATCGCCTCGCGCAGCGCCGCAGCCGAGAGCTTGGGCGAGCCGGTCTTCGCCTGCTCCACCTCGTGCACGAGGGAGACGATGCGCGCGTTCAGCGGAGCCGCCACGTTGGCGCGCTCGGCCAGGCGCACGATCTCGCCGTTCAGGTAGTCGACCTCGGTAAGGCGCCGCTGGGCGAGATCCTCCCACATCGACGAGCGCGCCTCCGGGTCCACCTTGAGCTGCGCCCGCGCCAGCACCTTGAGGAGCGGCGTGGGCAGCCGGAGCAAGAACGGAAACACACGCGGTGGCAACGCCCCGAGGCGGGCGGTGCGGGTGCCAGACGCCCGGAGAACGCCCAGCGCCTCGGCCATGATGGCGGCGAGAATGCGCCGGTAGTCGGAGGCGAACAGCAGCTCCGCGGTGGGCCGATCGCTGAGCGCGCTCACCGCGTTGTTGAGGTTCATCACCAGCTTCGACCACTGGAGCGGCACCACGTCGCGCGGCGTCTCGAGAGCGAAGTTGCCGCGCCGCAGGAGCGCGGAGAGGGCATCGATGCGTGCGTCGGCGTCGGCCTCGTACACCAGAGGACCGGTGGTGGCCTGACGAAAACGGCCTTCGCCCTTGGACACCACGTTGAAGCCCACGATGCCGCCGAGCACGCGGCAGGCGGGCAGCGCACGCCGCAGCGTCTCCGGGTTGCGCACGCCATTCTGCAAGCTGATCACCACCGTGCCGGGGCCGATCACGTTGGCCAGCGAAGCCGCAACCTCGGCGGTCTGCGCGCTCTTGCAGGTAACGAGCACCACGTTGCACCCGGCGAGGCCCGAGGGCTCGGTGACGAAGCGGATGTCGGCAGCGGCCACGCGGCGATCGGCAGCGGCCGCCAACGAAGAGAGGGTGAGCCCGTGGGTCGTCAGCTCCGCGTCGAGCCGCGCGCGCCCGAGGAAGACCACGTGAGCTCCGAGCGACTGCAGCACGCCGCCGACGTAGCAGCCCACCGCGCCGGCGCCGGCGATTCCGATTCGAAGCGTGTTGCTCATGGGCGCGGAGGGTACCAGCCCCGGCGGGTTCGTCGACTCGGCATGCGCGGCTCCGGAAAATCGTCAACGCGGCGGACGTCCAGGTCCACGTCGTCGTCGCCGTCAAAGACCACGCCAACGTCAACGTCAACGCGCACCCGCGAACCGAGCCGTCCCGTTCCGTTCGCCTCGCGTTCACCCCGAGCCCTCACGCGCGGAGTGCGCCAGTATCTCGAAGAAACCAAGAGTCATCCCGAGCGAAGCGAGGGACCCCCTCTGCGGTTGCGATCGCTCCGCTTCAGGGTGACCGCGAAAGGAGACGGAGTGGTTACCCGCCCTGTTTCTCAGGAGCGAAGCGAGGAACTCCCTCTGTCACGTCGGTGCGGAAGGCGCAGCGATTGGCTTCACAAGGCCACCAACACAGACGTCTTCGCGAGCAGCCGCACGTCGCGAACGTTGACGTGAACCTTGACGGCGACGACGACGTGGAGGGGGACGATCTGCTCTCGTTGACGAAGCTACTTCCGGCGCCGCTTCGCTACCTGCTGCGGCGCTTCGGTGCGGCATCGGGCTTCGGAAGCCCACGCAGCAGACTCTCGATCAGCGTCTCCACCAGCGCATCGGCCTCCGCCTCGTCGAGCACCAGCGCCCCATCGAGCAGCAAGCGCGCGACCCCGTGCACGCCCGACCACAGCGCCCGCGCGCAAAGGGTGACGTCGAGGCCGTGCTTCCCCCGGCGATTCCAGGCGCCCACGAGGTCCTCGAGCTGCTCGTAGGCGGTGCGCGGGATCGTGGGCAGTCGCAAGCGCGGGTCCTGCGCGGTGGTGCCGCTCTCGCCGAACATCACCCGAAACTCCGCCGGGTCCCAGTTCTTGCCGAGATCGAGCTGCCGCCCAGGAGCCCCTTCCCATAGCGATGCAGGGAGCTCGTCGGCGCCCTCCAGGCTCGCGATCTCGTCGGGCGAGATGCGAGAGAGCTTACAGTACATGCCCACGCGGACCTCCGTTCGTGCTCGGGCCCACTTTACGCGAGGGCACGGTTGGCTTCCAAGCGTCGACCGATGGACCGGCGGTCAGAACGTCTCGACGAACTTGGCGATGGCCGCATAGAACGCGTCGTCGGACTCGTCGCTCATCTCGAGGATGACTTCGAGGTGCTTCTTCACGCGCGCTGCGGTGGCTCGGCCGTCGTCCTCGGACCCGCGGAAGATGGTGTGGACCATGGCGCCGTAGATGCCGCAGGTGATGGACCATGGCGCGGTCGCCCCGCCCTCCTCCAGGGTAACGCGGGCCCCGAGCGGATGCTCCTCGTCGAGGCGCACGTGGCCGCCTTCGCTTCCGACCCCGTCCGGGAATCCTTCCGCGATGGGGTGCCACGCGCTCACGTTCGAAGGATCTCGGATTCCGAGGCCGAACGATTCACACCGGCGCGATGGCCAGGCGGCGACGCGGCACGGCGCGATCGCGGGTGCGCTCGATGGCCTCGAAGGCCTTGCGATAGGCGGCGAAACCCGCGCCGGCGCGCATGGCCTCGAGCACGGCGAGGCCCTCGGCTTCGCCGCCCTGGGCCAGCACGTACTCGACCCAGGCCCAGCGGGCGCTGGTGGCGCGCACGTCGGCGCGACCCTTGAGGCCGCGGCGCAGCCTATCGAGGCGATCGTTCACCTCGGCGATGCCGGCGAAGGGCAAGCCGTCCATGGGCGTGTTGCGCTTGGCGCAGAAGGGCGCGATGCCCAGCGAGATGGGAACGATGCGCGAGAGCTCGGCTGTAAACTGCACGCACTCGTCGATGTCGGCGTTGGTCTCGGTGGGTAGGCCCACCATGAGATACAGCTTGAGCCGGTCGAGCCGGTGGTTGCGCGCGTTCTCGGCGCAGCGCTCGAGGTGCTTGACCTTGGCCCTGCGCTCCAGGCTCGCGCGCAGGCGATCGCTGGGGCCGTCCATGGCGGTGGTGAGGGTGCGGGTACCGGCGCGCTTGAGGGCGCCCACGAACTCGTCGCTCAGGCGGTCGGGCCGAAGGCTCGAGAGGCCCACCTCGCGACCCTGGTCGGCCAGGGTGTTGACGATCTGCACGATGCGCGGGTGATCGCTCACCGCCGCGCCCACCAGCCCCACCCGCTTGGCGTCGTCGGGAATGAGCCCGAGGATCTTCTCCATGGGCACGATGCGCATGCCGCCGTTGGTGGAGCGGCGCATCACGCAATACGTGCAGGTGCGGGAGCAACCGCGCTCGGTCTCCAGCAGGAACATGTTGGAGAGCACTGCGTGCGGCGTGCGAATGGGCGCCCACGCCGGGATGAGCGCGTCGTCGGCCTTGGCCACCGTGGGCAGCATCGAGCCGTGGTGCTCCGGGACGAACACGTGGGGAATCTGCGCCAGCGCCGCCAGCGTGGCGTGCCGCGGCATGCCCTCGCGCAGCACGTTGAGCACGTCGATGATGAGCCCCTCCGACTCGCCGATGAGGATGGCGTCGGTGAAGGGCGCGAGTGGCAGCGGGTTCGAAAACGTGAGCGGCCCGCCGGCCAGCACGTAGGGGTGGCGGTCGTCGCGATCGGCCCGCAGCGGCGGAATCGACCCCGCCTCGAGCATGCGCAAGAAGCCGGCAATTTCCAGCTCGTAGGCCACGCTGAAGGCGACCACCGGGAAGGCCGTGAAGGGCCGCTGCGACTCGTACGTGATGGGCAGGGCCTGGAGCCCGAGCTCGCCCTCGGCCTCGTCGTCGAGGAAGGCGCGCTCGCAGGCGAAGCCGTCGGCCTCGAGGATCGCGCGGTAAATGCGCTGGTAGCCGAGCGAGCTCATCCCTGCCGCGTAGGGCGAGGGGTAGGCCAGACAGATGTTGTACGGCGCTTCCTTCTCGATGCGCCCCACCTCGTCGTAGAGCCGTGCGCGAATGCGCGCGCCTCGGTTGGCGGGGGTGCTGCGAGCTGGGGCCGATGCCATCGCCGCTTACCTGAGCGATCTTCTCGGAGAAAGCAAACTCGGCGACGGCGCACCCGCCAAAGACTGAACGTCCGTCACGATATTGTCATTGGCCCGGCGGTTTTCGCGCGCCGGTGTGCTAAGGCGCCAAAGCTGGAGGTACTTGCATGACCGTCTCGCGACGCCTGTTCGGAAGCGCCCTTGCCATCGTCACCCTGGTGATCGCAACGGGTACTGGCTGTAGCAAGAGCTCCAACGACATCCCCGTTGGGGCTTACCTTTCGCTCTCCGGCTCCGACTCCACTTTCGGCATCGACACCCGCGACGGCATCGAGCTCGCGCGGCAGGAAGTGAACGAAAAGGGCGGCATCAAGGGCCGCAAAGTGAACGTCATCTACGAGGACGACAAGTCCACCTCGCAGGAGGCGTCGAACAAGGTCCGGCAGCTCATCGACCGCGACAAGGTCATCGCCATCCTGGGCGAGGTCGCCTCCAGTCGGTCGCTGGCCGGCGGACTCATCGCCAACACCAAGAAGGTGCCGATGGTGACCCCTTCTTCCACCGCGGTCGAGGTCACGAAAGACCGCGAGTACGTGTTCCGCACCTGCTTCACCGACGCCCAACAGGGCGACGTGGCCGCGCGCTTCGTCTTCGACACCCTCAAGAAGAAGAACGTCGGGCTCTTCTACGTGGCGCAAGACAACTACTCTGCCGGCCTCGCCAAGAGCTTCAAGGAGAGCCTGCAGAAGCTGGGCGGGACCATCGTGGTGGAGAAGGGCTACCAGTCGAAGGAGACGCAGTTCACCACCCTGCTCTCCGACCTCAAGGCCTCCAAGCCCGAGGTGATCTTTGTGCCTGTATACTACAACGATATGGTGCAAATCGCCCGCCAGGCCAAGCAGCTGGGCATGCCCGGCTCCATGTTCATCGGCGGCGACGGCTGGGACTCCAGCGACCTCATCGAGGGCGCTGGCGAGGCGCTCGAGGGCGCCTACTTTACCAACCACTACGCCCCCGACGTTCCCTGGCCCAACTCCCAGGCGTTCCTCAAGTCGTTCAAGGGCAAGTACAACCACGAGCCCTCCAGCCTCAGCGCCCAGGGCTACGACGCCGCGCGCCTGCTCTTCGACGCTATGGGCCGCGCCACCGAGCTCACGCCCGAAGCAGTGAAGACCGCCCTGGTGCAGACCAAAGACTTCGCCGGCGCCACCGGTACCTTGACCATCGACAAGGACCACAACGCCAACAAGCCCATCGTGATCGTGCAGATCAAAGCCAAGAAGTTCACGTACGCGTCGCAGCTCATGGCGCAATGAGAATCCTGGACGCCCTCATCACGGGCCTGGCGCAGGGGGCGATGATCGCCCTCATCGCGCTCGGCTACACCATGGTGTACGGCGTCCTCAAGCTCATCAACTTCGCGCACAGCGAAATTTTCATGATGAGCGCCTTCATCGGGCTCTTCTTGATCACACTGCTGGGCGGCACCGAGCACCCGCTGCTGGCCGGCGTGGGCGGCACGCTGATGGCCATGGTGGCGGCGGCGCTCATCGGCATGCTGGTGGAGCGCATTGCCTACCGGCCCCTGCGCAACCGCGGTAAAAGCTCACTGGTGCGGGTGACGCCGCTGGTAACGGCGCTGGGCATGAGCGTGCTGCTGCAAAACCTGGCGCAGCTCATGTTCACCGCGCGCAATCGCTCGTATCCGCAGCTGCTCACCGGGTCGGTCTCGCTGGGGCCGCTCTCGGTGGGCAACTCGCGGGTGGTCATCCTGCTTACCGCGGTGGTGGTCATGGTGGTGCTCGAGCTCATCGTCAAGCGCACCTGGTTCGGCAAGGCCATGCGCGCGCTCTCGGCCAACGAAGAGGCGGCCCGGCTCATGGGCATCAACACCTCGCGGGTCATCTCCGCCACCTTCGCGCTCGGATCGTCGCTGGCGGCGCTGGGTTCGGTGCTGTTCTGCCTGGACCAATCGCCGGTGCACCCTTCGCTGGGTCTGGTGGTGGGTACCCGCGCCTTCGTGGCCGCGGTGCTCGGCGGCATCGGCAGCATCACCGGCGCCATGCTCGGAGGCCTGCTCATCGGCGTGCTGGGCGAGCTGTTGAAGCTCACCAGCTTCTCTGGGGGCACCGACATTCCGGCGTTCCTCGTGCTTATCGTAGTGCTCCTGGTTCGTCCGGCCGGGCTGCTGGGGAGCGCGCGCGCCGAGAAGGTGTGAAACTGCCATGGAAGGCCTGCTGTTTTTGGGAGCATTCTTCGCCGCCGCCATCGGAGCGGCCTTCATCGGCGTCGCGCTCAACGGGCAAAAGCGAAGGCGGCGGCGCCGCGAGCTGGCGGCCGCCAAGGCCACGCGCATCTGCGACATCGAGCACGCCACCTACGTTCGCACCCACGGCAAGGTGGCTGCGGCGGGCGAAGCCCCGCTCAAGACCGCCCTCACCGACGAAGAAGCGGTGTGGCAGAAGCTGGTGCTGGAAGAGTGGATTCGCGACTGGATGCCGGTGCTGGCCCAGCAATACGGCGGCACCTTCCACCTGGAAGACGACGGCAAACGGGTGCGGGTGGTGGTCGACGGCTGCAAGCTGCTCCTCGAAGGCCGTGGCAGCAAGTCGCTGAGCAAGCTCTTCGACGAAGAGGACATCAACGAATACCTGGTGAACGTACCGGAGGCCTTCGCCGCCCGCTGCAAGGAGCACGTGCTCGCGCATCCCGGTACCTACCGCGTGCGTCTCGAGAGGCTCGCGGTGGGCGATCCCGTGTACGCGCTGGGACGCGCCGAAAACGAGGAGGGGGAGCTCGTTCTGCGGCAGCGCACCGCCGGCGACGCGCCCGACCTGTTCGTATCCGACCTGGGCCACGAGGAGCTCTTCGCGCCGCCCTCGTGGGCGCTCATCGTGACGGCCTGGGTGTTCGGCGTGGGGCTGGTGGTGACCGGCTGCTTCCTCCTCTGGCACTCGCGGTAGACCTGCGGTGATCGGGAAGATCATGCGACATCGTCCCTGGATGTCCGCCGTGGGCAAAGTGGATCCCTGGCAGGTTCTGCAACCGCGTCGCGCGCCCCTAATTTTCCGCACCACGGTAGATTTATAGCGTAGGCGGTCTACGGCACGTGTCTTGCGGTGTGGGTGCTCAATGAACCGACGCTCCGTCACTTCGCTTGCTGGCTTGCTTTCAATCCTCGTGGTGGGGGCTCTCGCCGCCTGCGGTGACGCCCAGGCCCCGGTTCCCGCCGACCTGGCGGCCCGGCTCGAGCGCGACACCGGTACCCGCTGGATCGTGGACAACCGCGGTCGCTATGGCACCCCCGACCTCATCGTGCCGGCGACCGATCCGCCGGCCATCTTGCACCCCGGCGACGACGCCGCGGAGGTTGCCCTGCGCTTTTTGACCACGTACCAGTCCGCGTTCGGGACGAGCAATCTGCGGTCGCAGCTGCGCCACGTGGAGACCGACACCGACCGCAAGGGCATGGTCCACGTGCGCTTCCAGCAGGTCCAGAGCGGCGTCTTGGTGGTGGGCGCGGGTTTGAGCGTTCACTTCAAGAAGAACGGCGCAGTCGCCTTCGTCAACGGCGACTTTGTACCCAAGCTCCCGGCCTCCACTTCGCCGACGCTCGACGAGAACGCCGCGCGGGTCGCGGCCCAGCAGGCGCTCGATGGCGGACAGAAGACCACAAGCGCAGCGCTTGTTTTGGAGCCCTACTTCGGCACCACCCCGGTTCTCGCGTGGCAAGTCGCGGTGGAAGGTCGACTGGGCGCACGCCGGGTCGCCGCCACCGTCACCGTCGACGCCACGAGCGGCGCCATCCGCTTGGTCGATAGCGCCATCTACGAGTCGGTCGGCTCCGGCGTGGGGATTCGCGGCTACGCGCCGGTGAACGACGCAAACGACCGCAAGTACTTCGAGATCACCGAAGAAGCCGACGGCAGCTTCTCGATGGTGCGCCCGGTGGCCGACGGCGAGAGCGTGGTCTCGGTGAGCACCTTCGGTGGCGGCCTCATCACCTCGAAGGATCGGAACGATTGGGACCCTATCGCCGCAGCAGCCGACGGCAAAGGCAGCGCGGTCGATACCTTCAACAACGTCAACCTGGCCGACCAGTTCTACCGCGGAAACTTCGGCTGGAAGAGCTACGACAACCAGGGCTCGAAGATCAGCATCGTCGTCCACGACAACAGCCTGGGCGTCACCAACGCCTTCTGGGACGGCTCGGTCAAAGAGCTTCACTTCGGCGATGGCAACCTGTCGACCGGTGGAGACTCGCTCAGTCGCGGCGTACTCGATACAACCGGCCACGAGCTCACGCACGCCGTGACGGCGGCGACTTCGAAGCTTGTATACAGCGGCGAATCCGGCGCCCTCAACGAGTCGTTCTCCGACGTCTTTGGCTGCTTGATGGAGCACCAGAACCAGCCGGACGACGCGCTCAACATGATCTACGGCGAGAAGGGCTCGAAGAGCGGGACGCCGCGCCGCAGCATGCTCCACCCGGGCGGTGCGGGCGTGGAGTCGGTGCAGCCCGACCATGTCTCGAAACAGTTGAACCAGGGTGAGACCCCCAGCCGAACCAACGACCACGGGGGCGTCCACGGCAACTCGGGCATTTCCAACAATGCATTCGCGCTCATGGTTGTCGGCGGCAAGAACGATACGTCGGGCATCAAGGTCGAAGGCGGCGGATGGGAGGTGGCCCAGCAGGTGTGGTGGTACGCGCAGCGCTACAGCGACAGCTCGGCAACGGACTTCAACGCCCACGCGCGTTGGATGGTCGCCTCTACCGTGAAGATGGGCTTCGACCCGAAGCCGGTGGCCTGCGCCTGGGTAGCGACCGGCGTCTTGACCGAGGAATACGTCCGGTCGAGTTGGCAGATCACCTGCTCATGTCCGGCGCCCGATGGCGGTAGCGCCGATGCCGGAGCGTGCTGCGCCAAGGGCCAGACCGATACCACGTGCTGCACGGTGTGCGCGCCCGACGGCGGCGCCGACGCCAATGCCCCGGATACCTGCGCGGGCAAGCGCGACGGGTTCTACTGCAGCGAGGTCGCGCTCTATTCGGGGTACACGTGCGAAGGCGGCGCCATTGCGTATGGGCAGCAGTGCACCGAGAAGCAGCGCTGCGCCGGCAGCAACGGCAAGGGCAACATCATCTGCAAGTAGGGAGACCTACACCGGCGGGGCGATGCCGTTGTTCTTGAACATGAGGAGAAGGCCGCTCTTGTCGACCGACTTCACGAAGGCGTCGTGGGGCGTGACCTGCTTCTGTTGAACGAGCGTGAGGAGCGCGTCGTTCATGGTGACCATGCCGGCGCCCTTCTGCGTTTGCATGACGCTCGGGAGCTGGAAGGTCTTCCCGTCGCGAATGAGGGCGGAGACGGCGCTGCTGCCCAGAAGAACTTCGAGCGCCGCCACGCGTCCGCCGCCGATCTTCTTGCAGAGCACCTGCGCCACCACGCCGCGGAGCGACTCCGAGAGCATGACGCGCACCTGCTCCTGCTGATCGGTAGGGAACTGATCGATGATGCGGTCGACCGTGGAGACTGCCGTCGTGGTGTGCAGCGTGCCGAACACCAGGTGGCCGGTTTCCGCGGTCTCGATGGCAATGGAGATGGTCTCGAGATCGCGCATTTCGCCCACCAATACGATGTCTGGGTCTTCGCGCAGCGCGGCGCGCAGGGCGTTCTTGAACGACTTGGTGTGCTGCCCGATCTCGCGCTGGTTGATGAGGCACTTGATGTTCGGGTGAACGAACTCCACCGGGTCTTCGATGGTGATGATGTGGTCGCTTCGGTTCTTGTTGATGAAGTCGATCATCGAGGCGAGCGTGGTCGACTTGCCGGAGCCGGTGGGTCCGGTGACCACCACCAGCCCCTTGGAGAGGTAGCAGAGGTCGAGCACCGACTTGGGGAGCCCCAGCTTCTCGGCCGGGATGATCTCGATGGGAATCTGCCGGAGCACCGCGCCCATGCCCTTGCGGTCGCGGAACACGTTCACGCGGAAGCGCGCCAGGCCCGGCACTTCGTAGGCGAAGTCGGCGTCGCTCTTCTCGTCGAAGTCCTCGCGCGCCTTCGAGGTGAAGATGGGGAGGAGCAGCGCCGCGATATCTGAAGACGAGAGCGACGCGCGCTCGGTGAGAAAATGCATCTCGCCGTGCACGCGCATGACCGGGTGCACGTCGGCCGAGAGGTGCAAGTCGGAGGCCTTGCGGGCGATCATGTCGCGCAGGATCTCGTCGATGGCCTGCGGCCCCAGGCGCGCATTGCCGCGATCGCCGCCGGGGTTGCGCATGGGGTCGGTGAGCTCTACGCGGCTCGGCTCGGGGGCGCGGGGCTCCGGTGAAGGGCCGGCCAGAGTGGGCGGAGCGGGCGGCGGAGCCTTGGGCTTCACGAACGAGGTGTCGAGCTCGATGCGCGACGACGAGTCTGGCTCCGCGGGGATGATGCGCGTAGCCGACGCCGCGGGCGGCGGAGCCGCAGGAGCCGCAGGAGCGTGTGGGGGCGGCGAGGCGGTGCCCGCGGGCGCCGCGGGAGGCGCAGTCACACCGGCCTTTTCCTGGCCCACCGCGAGCGCGGGCCCCTTGGCCTCGGGTCGAATCGCGACCGTGGTGCCCTCGGCGTTGCGCCCGAAGGTGACGAAGTAGGACCCGGTTGGGTGGTCGACGCGGCAGGTCTTGGGCGTGTCCTTGAGACCGCGCACCTCTTCCGGCGAAAGCAGCTCCGCCGCCAGGGGGTCGATGTTGGTGAACTTGAGGGGCTCTTTGCCGATGTCCTGGCGAATACCTTTGCGCATGATGTAGATGCGCTCGCCCACGAGCAGGCGAAGCTCGTCGGCAGATGTTTTGGCCAGGGCGTCGAAGAGCGGGGCAAACCGCGACACGTCGTTACTCACCGGAAGTGGAGGGTCACACGCAGTCGGCGTCGCGGCCAGCGGGCTCCGCACAAGGGCACGGGCGCTCGCGGGGACAGAACCTCGCGCGACGAATCATCCGGTGAGGCTACGTGGTTTCGCGCGCCGACGTCAACGAGAGGTCGCGAAAGAGCGGGAAGAACACGCGCGGGGTGCGCTTGGTGCGAAGGCAGCGCGTCGCGGCGTCCATGTAGCATGCAGTGAGTGCACGACGCGGCTTGCCGGTGGTGCTGCGCACCGAGCGGTGCCACAACATGTTGTGAATCAGGAGCACCTCGCCGGCGCGGGCGGGAATGCGCAGCGCGCGCTCTTCGGCTTGGTGCTCCTCGATGAGGTGCTTGGGAACCACTCCGCCGAGCGGCGTGGCGAGGCCGCGCAGGTGGCTACCCGGCAGCACCTCGACGCAGCCGCCGTTCTCCGGCGCGTCGTCGAGGGCGGTCCAGATCTGCAGCGTGGGATCGCGATCGAGACCCCAGAACCGGCCGCCATCCTGGTGCCAGGGCAGGTAGCTGCCGCCGGTCTCGGCGGCCTTGTTGAACACCAGCGCGCGGTAGAGCGTGAGCTTCGGGGCCACCAGCTCGCGCGCGATGGCGTAAAACCGCGGGTCCTCGATCCATCGCAAGAAGAGCGGATCCGCCTCCAGCTTCTCGACCTTGCGATAGCGCAGCGTGGGCCCTTCGTAGCCCTTGCCGAAGGAGAGATCGTCGTAGCTGCCGTTGTCGGTGTCGCGCTGAAAGAACATCCCCGGGTAGGTGATCTCGCCCATCATGATGGCGTCGATGCGCCCCCGAAGCGCCTCCAGCTCGGGCTCGCTGCACAGGCGACCCACCCGAGCCCAGCCGTGCGCGCGGTAGTCGGCGAGCACGTCGGCGAGAGGGCGTGGCCCGTCGAAGACGTCGGCATTCACCCTCGGCGCAGAGGCCGTGCTACCGCTAAGCTCCACGTCGTGACGTTTACCATGCGCCGGGTAGCCACGACGGTCGTTCTCGCGGCCGCGGTTGCGCCTGCGGTCGCGAACGCGCACACCGCGGGCATCTCCAAGAGCACTTTCACGGTGGCCGAGAGCGGCGTGGTGGAGGCGGAAATCTCCCTGTCGGTGCGCGATCTGGCGCGCATCATTCCCCTCGACCGCGACGGCGACGGCCTCGTGGACGCGGCAGAAATGGCCGCGCACCAGAAGGACTTCGAGGGTTTCGTCCGCGACGCGGTCGACGTCTTCGGCGACGGGGCAGCGTGCCCGGGCACCCTGGTGAGCGCGAACCTCGGCGAGCGCGGTGACGGCCTGGAGATTCGCGCGCGCTACGCGTGCAAGGCGCGACCGGCGCGACTGGCGGTGACCGCGCGATACATGACCACCTTCGACGACGCGCATCGGCACGCGGCGAGCCTTTTGAGCCCGACTGCGTCCAAGGCGCGTGTGCTCACGGTCACCGATCGCCAGGTGGAGCTCGACACCGGTTTCACGCCGCCGGCCCCCGCGAACGCCGGGAATACCAGCCTGTGGGCCGCGCTGGCGGGCTTGCTGGTGGCCGCCGGGCTGGCCTTCGCGTGGCGCAAGCGGCGACGCGTTACTTCTTGAAAGGGATCAGCGCTTGTCGGGGCGAGGCCGCATGCTGCCCTTGCCGTCGACGTCGTACGAGGTGTGGCTGGAGACGGTACCCTCGCCATCGTACGAGAGCACTTCGAGCCGCGTGACCTCGTTGGCGCTAAGCCAGGCCGGGTCGTGAAGCTGGTTCTTCACGACCTCGTGCAACTCCTGGGCGACCGACTTGCGGCCTCGCTCTTTCCCGGCGGCGTCGAACGCCAAGGAGAGGTACGTGTCCGCGGCGCCGAACTTGGGCAGCTTGAGCGCTGCCACCTGCTTCTCGCCAGCCCGAACGATCCGCTTGAACCACTCTTCTTCTTCGGAGATCTCTCCGCCGAGCAGCTGCGCCCACTCTTGCATGCAGAGCTCACAGTCATCACCGGTGTATTTGCCGCCGCCGATTTGATCGCTGTCCACATGGAGGTACCAGCCACCCTCCCCCTCGTTCAAGTCTGGGCGATGAGCGCCTTCGAGATCCGCTTCTTCTTGAGGTAGACCTGCATGTCGTAGCTCATGCATGGAACCTACCATGGGCGGTGCGCGAGGCAGCCGCCGCGCTCGCAGTCGGAGCGGGCTATTTCTTGAAGAACTTTCCGATGAGTCCGCCAATGGACGCGTCCTTGGGCGGGTTCGACGGACCGGAGCGCATGTAGTGCAGGCGTACTTCGCGGGCGGCGTCGACGTGGTTGGGGTTGATCTCCGCCACGCGCTTGAAGTCTTTGATGGCGGCGGCGTGCTGGTCGACGCGCTTGTTGAGCATGCCGCGGTAAAAGTACGCGCGTTCGCTGTTGGGGTTGAGCTTGATGGCCTCGCCCAGCGTCTCGATGAAGCGCCGGGTCGGCTCCACCGGCTGGTTCTCGGGCTTCATGGCCTCTATCCACGCGACGAACGCGATGTACTCCGATTGCCCGGGGTCGGCGGTCAGCGCCTTGCGGGCGAAAGACTCGGCCTGGGCGTAGTCGCGAATCTTGAAGAAGACCTCGGCCTTCTGGAAATGCGTGATGGCTTCGAGCGCCGACTGCACTTGCTTCTGCGCTTCGGGCGTTCCGCCGCCGTCTTTGAGCACCGCGACGTACTGGTCGCGCCGCTTGGGGTCCATGAGCGTCTGGTGGGCTTCGCTGATGTGGGCGAATACCCGAGTGCACTCGCCCTTCACCCGCTCGAGCTTCAACGGCACGCGGTCTGGGTGCCACTTCTTCGCCAGCGTGAGGTACGCGCGATCGACGGCCGAAGCATCGGCGGAGCGCTCGATGCCGAGCATCTGGAAGTAGTCTTCGGTGAGGATCGACTTGGCGCGCGCGAGGATCTCCTTCATCCAGAGCTCTTCGCCGGGGCTCAAAGAACCGCCGCGGCTGCTGGGAGGCGACGACTCTGGCGCCGGCGGCATGGACGTGCCGCGCACGCTGCCGGGCGCCGGCGGCATGGAAGCGCCGCGCACGCTGCCCGGAGCCATCGACGCACGCGCAGCGCCCTCCGCACCGACCGGGCGCACCGACGGCGGCGAGGCCGAGGGCGACGGGCGCATGGAAGGCGGCGACGGACGCATGGAAGGCGGCGCGGGGCGGACCGAGGGAGGGCTGGGCGTGGCCCCGGCGGGCATGGCTGCCTCGGTGAGGTCCACCTGTTTGGTGATGAGGAGACAATACACCAATGTCTGCATGGCGCTGGGGCCGAGGGTGCGACTGCCGATGAGGTCGGCGAGGCGCGCCGGACGCTCGGCGAGGCCCTGCACCACCGCCAGCTCCGCGGGCCGAAACGCGAAGCGCTCGGGCGCGGCGTGCACCGCGAGCCGCATGGAGGCCGAGGCCAGGCGATTGAGCGCCGCGTTCACGTGCTCCCACGGAGGCCGCTGCCGCACGCCGTTCCACACCAGCGAGAGCGGATCGAGCGGCGCCTCGGGCCCGCCGTAGTCGGCAAGCAGGTCGACGCCGGCGTAGTACCCGAAGGTGGTGGCCTCGCTCATGAAGAACACGCGCCCGGCCTTGCGCTCGAGCTGCACGCGCAGCGCCTGCTGCAGCTGCTCTTCGGTGATGTCGCCGTGCTCCACCAGCACCTCGCCGTGGCGCCGCCGCTGGCGTTGGGCAAGCTGGTAGGTGGCGGCGAGCCGGTGCTCTTCGGCGAAGCCCTGGTCTTCGAGCACGGTGGAGAGAAACACGTCGGCCGGCTCGAGCTTGACCCGGCTCGGCCACCCCTGGGTCAGGGCGATGGTGGTGGTGTCGCCGTCGGGGGTGGAGAGCACGAGCGAACCCGACAGCTCACGCTCGTACACGTACACGAACAGATGGACCGCGGGCGTCTTGGCGAGGGTGCCCTGTGCAGACGGAGCGGGTAGGTCGGGGGTGGCCATCGAAGGGGCTTCTTTAGCAGATTCGGGCAGAGCTCTGGGCGGCGTCCGATGATAACTCGCGCTTGAAAAAGACGCGAGACGCATGCGGCGCCGCGCGCCGCGCCGGCCCATCGCCGCCGCGCGCGCGCACCCGGCGAGTGTGCGCCACCGCCACACATGGGGCCTTCGGTTCGAGGAACGCGGCGGCGGTATTTCCGCTATCCTGTTGGGTAGCACCCTGGCGCAGGGCCGGTGCCTCTCGCACCCCCCGGCAACGGCCCGCAGCTCCGCATGGCGTCTCCCCTTCCCCCGGTCCCGAACAAGCTCGAGCACTTCGAGATCGTCCGGCGTCTCGGTGCGGGCGGCATGGCCGAGGTGTTTCTGGCCAAGAAGCGCGGCGCAGAAGGGACCTTCAAGGTTCTGGTGGTGAAGCGCATTCTGCCGTCGTTCGGCAACTCGCGGCGCTTCAAGACCATGTTCATCGAAGAGGCGCAGCTGGCGACCCGCCTCAACCACCCCAACGTGGTGCAGGTCTACGAGTTCTTCGACGCCGGCGACGAAGGCCACATCTTGGCCATGGAGTTCGTCGAGGGCCTCGACCTGGGCGCACTCATGCACGCGGCACGAAACCTTGGGACCCGCATCGGCCCGTGGGTGAGCGCCTGGATGGTCGCAGAGGCGGCCAAGGGCCTGCACTACGCGCACGAGAAGAAAGACGAGCAGGGCCAGCCGCTCGACATCGTCCACCGCGACGTTTCGCCCCAGAACGTTTTGCTCTCGTTCGAAGGCGGAGTGAAGATCACCGACTTCGGCATCGCCAGCGCGCGGCTCACGGAAGACCAGACCGGCGTCATCAAGGGCAAGTTCGGCTACATGTCGCCGGAGCAAGCGCGCGGCGAGCGCATCGACCGCCGGAGCGATCTCTACGCGCTGGGCGTCATTCTCTGGGAGTGCCTCACCGGGCGGCCGCTGCACGGCGGGCTGGGCGGCGAGGCGCTGCTCGACATCGTGCGCAGCGGCGAGGTGGAGCGGCCCAGCAAATACGTGCGCGATCTGCCCGAGGAGCTGGAGAAAATCGTGATGAAGCTCCTGGAGCGGGAGCGCGAGCATCGCTATGCGTCGGGTAAGGAGCTGGCTTCGGCGGTCGCCCGCGCGCTGCTCCACAATCAGGAGCTCATCGACTCGGTGGCCCTCGAGTCGCGCATCTTCGATCTGGTACCCCAGAGCGAGCGAGCCTCGGTAGACGAGCAGGTCGAGGAAGAGGCGCGCACCAACGCCGCGGCGCCGGTGGCGCTGCACCAGACGCAGGGAAGGCAAAGCGCGCGCGCGCCCTCGGTAGACGAGGCCCAGAGCGGCGGCCGCGAGCCGCGCGAGGTGCGGCACGTGGTGCTGGTGTCGCTGCACCTGGGCTTTCCCGAAGGCACCGACCGCAACGACCTGCGGCTCTTGCGCGCCCTCTCGCCGCTGCGCAAGACCCTGGGCGAGATGGCCTACAAACGCGGCATGCGCTGGGTGTGGCAGAGCGAGTTCGAGGCCCGCGCCATCGCCGGGCTCTCGGCCAAACACGGTCGCGCAGCGAGCGATGCAGCGATGCTGACGCTCGACACCCACGAAGCCATTGCCGGCTACGGCGACGACCTGCCCACCGCCGTCACCGCTTCGGTGAGCATGGTGCGCGGCATCGCCTCGGGCGCCCGCGACGCCGACGGAAACCTGGTGCGATTCGCGCTCCACGAGCCGGTGACCCAGCTGGCCGACATCCTGAGCGGCGCCACACCGAAGGGCGCCACCTGGGTCGCCGGCGGGCTCTATCGGCTCATCCGGCGCGACTTTCTGTGGGACACGCCGCACCACGTGTCGCTCACCGGAAAGTCGTCGGTATCGGGCGTGCCTCTGCCCTCGCACGTGCGCACCTACGGGCTCTTGCGCGCGCTCTCGCGCGACGAGCGCGCCAGCGAAGCCGGGCACCTCATCGGCCGCGACGCCGAGCTCGCCGATCTGCAGGCGGCCTTCCACTCGGCGCGCAAGGTGGGCCACGAGCGGGCCGTGGTGCGGGCGGTGGTGGGCGAGATGGGCATCGGAAAAACAGCGCTGGTCTCGGCGTTCCTGGAAGACGCAGTACAAGCCGCGCAGATTCGCAGCGAAGGGCTGCGAATTTTACGTGTAGAATGCACGCCAGTGAGCATGGAAGTGCCCTTCGGCGCGGTGTCCGATTTGGTACGCGACGCCATCGGCGCCAACGGCGGCGAGACCTTCGAGGAGATGGCCGAGCGCATCGCCAGCATCGGCGGCGGCGCGGCCCATGGCGACGCCAGCCACCCGGCGGTGGCGCGCCTGGCCGAGCTCGCGGCCAACAGCAACCGGGCCCGGGGCAGCGACGAAGACGCGGTAGACCAGCGCAAGGTCATCGTGAGCGCCCTCCGCACCATGCTCGGTGCCCTGGCCATCGCCGAGCCCCTCATCGTGACCCTCGACGGCTTCCAGTGGGCCGATCGCCAGTCGCTCGATCTGTTCACCGACATCCTGCGCTCGCCCGATCCGCTGCCCATGCTGACGGTGGTGGTCACCCGCTCCGACGACCGCGTGTCGGCGCTGCTTCAGGGCCACGTGCGGGTGGAGCTCGACCCGCTCACCGCCGACGAGCAGGTGCGGCTCCTGGAGGCACGGCTCGGCGTCCGCGAGGGGGTGCGCGCGGTGTGCGCCGACCTGATGCCGCGGGTGGGCGGCAACCCGTACTTCCTCCTGGAGATGGTCGACGCGCTGCTGGAGCGGGGCGTCCTCGAGATCGTCGACAGCCCGGCCAGAAGTAGCGAACGCGCAGGCGCAGGCGCCCCGGCTGGCGACGGCCTCGAGCGGACCTCGGCGCTGGTGCGCACCGAGCAGGGCGACCTGGGTCAGGTGCTGCCTTCCACGTTGGAGCAGCTGGTGGCCGACCGCCTGCAAGAGCTGCCCCGCGAAGAGCGCGTCATCGTCGACTGGTTGGCGGTGGCCGGCGGGCCGCTCCACGAGAAGGAGATCGGCGAGCTCTCCAGCATTCTCAGCGACGACCCCATCACCCGCCTCTGCGCCCGCGGCATGTGCGATCGCAAGGGCAACGCCATCGACTTCCGGCATCCCCTCATTCGCGACGTGGCCTACGCGGCCCTGGGGGGCGAACTGCGCGTGCGCATGCACGCGGAGCTGGGGGAGCTCTTGGCCGAGACGCCGCTCGCGCGTGGGCTCTCGGCGGCGGTGGTGGCCCGGCACCTGGTGCGCGGCAACCTGGGCGTGCGCGCGGTCGACTACTACCTAGAGGCAGCGCTGGCGGCCCGCAACAGCCACCAGCTGCAGCTGGCGGCCCGGTACTTTCGCCGGGCGCTCACCCACATGTTGCCACGCGATCGGCGGAGCGAGATCGCCCACGACGCCCTCGAGACCATTTACCGCGCGCTCGGCCGGCGGAGCGAGCGCGTACAGGCGCTCGACGGCCTTCGCACGCTGGCCAAGCAGCTGGGTACCCCGCGGCTTGCCTGCGTGGCCCTCACGCGGCTGGCGCGATACCACCTCGACGAAGGCTTGCTGCTGCGCGGGCTGCCCATCGCCAAGGCCGCGACGTCGCTGGCGCAGAACAACGGCATGCCGCAGCTCTCGGTGGAGACCGAGGCGCTGCTCTCGGAGTTCTTGCGCGAGCTGGGCGACGTGCAGGGCGCACTGGCGGCGTGCGATCGCGCGCTCTCGGCCTGCGACCCCAAGCTCCGGCGAGGCAGCTCGGCGCGCACCTACGCCGAGGTGCTCCGGGCGCGGGGTGTGCTTTTGCGCCGCGTGGGCCGCGTGCGCGAAGCGGTCGACGCCTACGCCGACGCGCTGGCCTACGCCAAGGCCGCCGGCGCCAAGCGCCTTGAAGCGCGCACCAAGAACGCGCTGGCCTACGCCATGTTCGTGCAGGGTCGCTACGAAGACGCCATCGTCCTCGCGCACGAGTCGATCCAGATCGACCTCTCGATGGGCGGGCGCTTCCAGGTGGCCAAGACGCTCACCAACATCGGCCACTCGTACTCGCGCCTGGGCGACGTGCCCCGAGCCCAGGCCTACCTCTCGCGGGCCCGCGAGGCCCACGAGCGCTACGGCGACCAAGACAGCCGCGCCGACACGCACATTGTGTGCGCTGAGGTGGCACTGGAGGTGGGCGACGTGGCCACCGGCGAGGGCTTCCTCCGCGACGCGCAGAACATGATCGCCCTGACCCGCAACGCCTACGACGCGACCCACGCGCTGCTCATCGGGGCCGTGCTCTCGCGCGCCAAGCGCGACCCCAAGCGGGCCATTGCGCAGGCCCTCGAAGCGCGGCGGGCAGCGGAGACGCAGGCGCTCGTGGCCTACTCGTTCTACGGAATGTCCATCGAGGCCACGGCCCGGGTCGACGCTGGCGAGATTCATACCGGGACGCTGCTGGCCACCACCGCCCTCGGCACCGTCGAGACCCTTCAGGGCTGCGAGTACGGTCTCGAGATACGTGTACTCTGCGCCGATGCCCTGAAGCGCGCCGGCTCCCCCCAGGCCGGTCACGCGCGGCAGGTGGCCATCGACTACACGGTGGCCATGCTCGGCACCATCCGCGACGCGCGCCTCCGCCGCACCTTTGCCCAGCGACCCATCGTGGCGGCGCTCTTCGATGCCACGCCGGTCCCGGAGCCGGCGCGAAGCGGCACCAGCGACCTCCTTCCGAGCGCACCACCGGTGCTCTGAACCGCGCCTCCGCTCCGCGCACATACACCGCGCTTGGTGTACCTCGCGCACCGCCGCCACGAACACCCGCGCTGCCGGTGCTCACGGTGGAGCGCAATTTTGGGGTATGATGGCTGCCCGGTCCGCGGGCGCTGTCGCTTCGCGCCGTTCCTCTCCGCATGACCCAAACGACTTCCCTGAATCGCCCTCGACGCACCGCAGTGATCCTCTCCGGTGGCGGCGCCCGCGGCGCCTACGAGGTCGGCGTCCTCTGGTACGTATTCGACGAGCTTTCGCGCATTCGTGGGCGTCCGCCCCAGGTCGACATCATCTGCGGCACCAGCGTGGGCGCCATCAACGGCTGCTATCTGGCAGCCCACCTGGCCGACCCGGTGCTCGGAATGCGGCGCCTGGTGCACCTGTGGAGCGAGCTCGAGCTGACCCGGGTGCTCGGCTTCGGCTTTCGCCAGGTGGTGAGCCTTCCGCGCTTGCTCATCGGCGGCGGCAACGACGGAACCGGCCTCTTCGACCTCACGCCCATGGCCGACCTGGTGGGCCGCGAGATCAGCTGGCGAGCGCTGGCGCGCACCCTGCGCAAGCGCAAGCTCCGGGCGCTCACGGTGTCGACCACCGAGGTGGGCACCGGCCGCACCGTGGTGTTCATGCAGACCTCGCCGGACACCAACATTCCGGCCCAGGCGCCGCCGCGCACGCTCTTCCGGGCCGACCACATAGGTCCCCACCACGCGCTGGCCAGCGCGGCCATTCCGCTCCTGTTTCCCCCGGTGCGCATCGACGACCAGCTGTATCTCGACGGCGGACTGCGGCAAAACACGCCCATTGCGCCGTCGCTGCGGCTGGGCGCCACCCACGTGCTCGCCATCGGCAGCTCGCGCGAGGTGCGCGGCGTGGTCGCCCGCGAAGAAGGCGCGCAATCGCTGCGTTCGCCGGGAGCCACGTTCCTGCTCGGAAAGGTGCTCAACGCCTTCCTCCTCGATCACATCGACGTCGACATCGAGCTGCTCTCGCGCCTCAACAACGTGCTCAAGGACGGCGCGGCCAAGTTCGGACCGGGCTTTCACGACGCCCTCAACGACGCCGCGCGCACCCGAGGGGCGCCGGCCTACGAATACGTGAACTGCCTCACCGTGCGACCCAGCGAAGACATCGGTCGCCTCGCCAGCGCCCACGTGCGCAAGGGTCAGTTCCTGGGCAACCCGCTGCTCACCAAGCGGGTCCTCAACCTGCTCGACTTCGGCGTGGGCGACGAGGCCGACCTCGCGAGCTATCTGCTCTTCGACGGCAAGTTCTGCCGTCAGCTCATCGAGCTCGGGCGCTCCGATGCCCAGGCCCGGCGCGACGAGCTGCTGGCGTTCTTCGACCGCGACGACGAAGACGGCGGCGACCTCGAGCACGAGGAGACCGGCACCTGGGACGGCCGCTCGATGCCGCCCTTCCGCAACGTCTCGACCTGACAACCACGGCGCGGCGGGAATCTCGGGTCTGTTCTGCGCGTTCGGCACGGGCAGGGTGACGAACCGCGTGCGGCGCGTTACCTTGTTCGTGAACGCAAAATCTGTCGCCTACGCTCGCACAGGCTCGGTTCGAAGGACCGGCACGCAGCGTTCTTCGGGTTTTCGAGGCGACGGAGGCAGCGAGCGTGAGCAAGACCAGACGGCGAGCAGGTACGGTTGAACTTTCGATGCTCGCGCTGGCCGCGCTGGCCATGTTGCCCACGTTGGCTGGCTGCAAAAAGAGCGAAGCTGCCGAGGAGCCGACGCCGGTGGCAACCCCGCCGGTCTCCGTGGCCGCCACCTCACGCGCGCCGATCGAACGCGTTCGCATCGACGATGTGGCCGTTCCCAGCGCCCCCTCCAAGGTGCACGTGGCCTGGGTGGTTCCGCAGGGCACCGGGGTGAACGACGACGCGCCGTTCCGTCTCCGCTGGAAGACCAGCGATGGCCTCTCGGCGCCGCCCGAAGACGTCACCGCCAAGGGCGCCAACGTGAACGCGGGGTTCGACGTCGAGGTGAAGCCCAACAAAGGCACCAACTACGCAAAGCTGGTGGGCGACGTAGACCTCGTGGTCTGCGACGTGGCGACGCACAGCGTCTGCGTACCGGTGAAGCGCGAGCTGGAGATGACCTTCGCGGTCGCTGGCGACGCGGCCGCACCCTCGGTGAAAGTGCCGCTGCCCGAAGCTCGCCCCGCGCGCTAGCCGCGAACGGCTTTCGACATGTAGAGCGGGTTGCCGTCGGGGTCGGCGAAGAACGCCATCATCACGCGCGGGTTTTTCACCACGCGAAAGACGACGCCGCGGTTCTCGTAGATACCGATGGTCTCGTCGAAGTTGCCCTTCACCTCGAGGCCGATGCTCATGCCGCCGATCTGCCCCGGCTGCGGGCCACCTTCGCGCGCGCCGTGGAGCGCGATGCGAAAGCCGCCACCGGCGTCGACGACCGCCCAGCCCTCACCGGCTTGCTCGACCAACTTCATGCCCAAGGTCTCGATGAAGAAGCGAAGAGAGCGCTTCATCTCGGAGACGTAGATCATCGCGACGCCCGAGTCGATCATGCCCCATTTCTAGCGCTTTTTCGCGGGTAGCGGACGATTTTTCGGGCCCCTTTGGCGCGCGCCTCCCTTCGTGTAACCTCTCCGGTCATGGTTGCGCTCCTGATCGTCGGCTCCATCCTTCTCCTCATTGGCATCATCGTCACATTGGTGAACCTCAAGAACGTGCGCCGAAGGAAGCGCATTCTCGGGACGCCCACGTCACCCATCGTGCAGGCTTCGGGCCAAGGGCCGGTGGAGGTGAAGGGCCGCATCGTTCCCAGCGAGCAGGGCCTACTGCAAACCCCGTTCAGCGGTCGGCAGGCCGTGTGGTGCCGCATCATCGTTCAGGAGTATCGGCAGCAAGGCCGAAGCGGCAGCTACGTCACGATCCTCAACGAGGTCGACTGCCGCCACTTCATGGTCGACGACGGCTCCGGCCAGCAGGCGCGCATTCTCCCCCAGGGCGCGCACATGATGCTCGAAGCGCAGCAGGTGGCGAGCTCCGGAACGTTCAACGACGCGAGCCCGCACCTTCAGGGCTTTCTCCAGTCGCGTGGCCTCTCCACGACCAGCTGGCTCGGCTTCAACAAGTCGATGCGCTACTCGGAAGAGATTCTGAGCCCCGGCGACAACCTGTACGCCCTTGGCCCCTCACGCCGCGACGCCGGCCCGCCGGTGAGCGACGGCTACCGCATGGTTCCCGGGAGCCAACTGGTGATGTTCGCTGGCGCCGGCGAGGTCAACGAGCTCATCCTCACCAACAAGACCGAAGAGCAAGTGGTCTCCAAGCTGCTCTACGGCTTCATCGGCGGCCTGGTGATGACCGGCCTGGGCGCTGCGGCCGGCTTCGTGGGTCTGGTCTTGGGCATTCTCGACAGCATGTGACCGCGCGCTGTCAGCGGGCTCGCTGGCGCTCTTCGCCTGCGTCCTCGCGCAGCGCGGCAAAGTCCTCGGCGCCGGCCTCTTCGAGGACGGGCTCGGCGATGCGTACGCGTTCGGCGTCGGCCGCGAGGAGCGCTGCGCAACCGACCGGCGAGAGCAGCTCGCAGCGAACCTCGGCGCTCTTCGCCTGCGCGGCGAGAGCTCTCTCTGCGCGTTCGGCATCCTTGGCCGCCATGGCGTCGAAGGTGGCGCAATCCATCACTCGCTCGGACTCGCCGAGCACGTCGGAGTCGGAGCGCAGCTCGAGGCCGGCCGCGCGCTCCGCCAAGATATCTGCAATATGCACGGGACCCGAGCGGGTGACGCCCCCCTGCTCCTGCCCAGCGCAAACGGCTGCGTAGGCGGCGGCGGCCTCGCTGGGCCCCAGAGCGCGCTCGGTCACCACGCCGAGCGCGGCTTCTACCAGGCTCCGGAGCTGCTGCGAACGCCGCAGCCAGGGCAGCGGCGGTATCCACTCCCAGAGGCGCACCCGTCCGCGCGCCACGTGGCGTAGCCAGGCAACCACCAGCGCCAGGCGCGAGGCGGCGGGACCCGAAGGCCGCTCAGGGAACGCCGCAGAGAACGCCGTCAGCCGAGGCAACGCACCCGGCGCCCCGAGGGCGCGACTTCGGAAAGGGTGCACCGCGAAGGCTTCTTGCTCGGCTACCAGGTCGGCCACCACCGCAAGAGCCACCGCGTCGCCGCCCTCGGAGAAGGGCAAGGTGGATGAACGGAGGATGGCGAGCTTGGCCTGAAAGCTGAGTGTGCAGAGGAAGGTGAAGAAGACGCGCTGTTCGCGCACGAAGTCGTCGGCATGCACCGATGCGTCGTCGACGTTAACTGCGCGCACGGCGCCGAAGCCGGCGTCGACCGCCCTTCGCACCTCGAGGGTGCCAGCGGCGACGTAGCGTCCCAGTGTTGCCCGCCTTGCCTCTCCGGGCGCGAAACGCGGTACCACCAGGTAGCGGCGACCGGGAAAGCGCCGGGCGAGACGGCGGGCAAGCTTGGTGGCGGGTTGGTCGACGTGCTGATTTTTCGGTTGGGACGACGCCAAAAAGCACCAGGTCTCGACCGAGAGCGAGACCGCGCCCGCGCCCATCTCGAGCTGCTCGATGGCAGCGAGACGCATCGCAGCTTTGGCATTGGCGGGCAGAACCATGGGCTCGGCGACGGTGGCGGTGGGCACCGCGAAGTCACCGAGCTTGGGTCCCTTGCCCACACAAAGCAGGCGAATGCCCCGGCGGGCCAGCGCGAAGGCCGTTTCCTTGGGCACCAGGGTGCTCGGGCGCCGCTCGCCACGGGCGGTGTCCATGTGGTTATTGAGAAGGACGAGCGTGTGAAACGAGTGCTCGCCGCGCGCAACGGCGTCGAGAATCTCGACGCCATCTTCGAGCGCCACGTCCCAGGTGGCACAAGTGAGACCGAGCGAGGCGGCGTGCGCTTCCCAGGCCGCGAGCTCCTGGGCGCGCGTTCGATTGTTCACCAGAAAGAGCACGTCTGCGGCGTCTCCCGCGAAGGCGCGCCCGACCCGCAGCGTAAACTCCTCGAGCTGGATCGTTCGCGGCGGCGCAGAAACCTCCACCGGCGCGAGCTCGCAGCTCACGACGATGCGCGCCGTAGCGTAGGGCGGGGCACTTTCGGCGATGGCCAGGGTGCCTTCGAGGTCGAAGCGCGCACCGGCTACGATGCGCGCGAGCGGCAGCACGAAGCCTGACGAAAGTGAGGCGTGGGCGCCCTGCGCGTCGAAGTAGTGCACGTGCTCTGCCGAGAGCTCGCTGGGCGCGAGCGTCACGCGCAAGGTGAGCGCGCGACCGAGCTCGGAGTCGGCACCGAGGTCTTTCGAGGCGACGCTTTGCAGTGAGGCGCGAAGGCGCGTGGCCTGCCCGGCGGTCACCGAGTGCAGGCTGGTGATGGGCGAAAGCGCTACCGGGAAGCGCACTACGATCTTCCCTTGAGCCTCACTGGCCCCCGCGTCGAACGTCGTGAAGGAGCGCATCGCATCCGGGAGGGCCGCGTAAAGGCGAATCGTCTCCGGTGCGCTGAGCGGACCTCCAGACCCGGTGGGCGCGAAGGTTCCGAGGCGGAGCGCCAGCTCGTCGCTCTCGAACACGTGCCGCGCCCCCGGCGCGAGGCCACGGGGAACGCGCAGGGTAGCGGTGCGACCGTCGGGCGAACGCTCCGGCTCCACCCAGCCGCCGCCGGTGACGCCCACGATGACGTCGTGGTGCGCGGGGAGCGGCATTCCGCCCACGTTCTCGATGGCGATCTTGCCGACGAAGATCCGCTCGCCTGGCTCGTATACGCCATCGTCGTTCTCGTTGCGGTGCGCGTAGGCAACGAGCCGGAGGTCGAAGCAGCTGGGATACTTGGCTACGCCGCCGCTCGCGTCTCGCACCTCGATGAGGAACTGGCCCGCTTTTCCAGGGTCTCCGGACCGCAGGCGGAGGGTCGGCGAATCGCCACGACGTCCGGAAGCACCGCCTTCGCCGCCCGAGTTTCGATGGTGCTTGGTGCGCGTCTGCGAGGTGCCGTTCGAGCCTACGTAGCTCTCGCTCTCGGTCCACGAGTGCGACGAGCCCCCGCTGCCGCCCTGGCCTGCGTCGCCGCCGTGGCCGTGCTTGCCAGCGGAACCGCCCGCAGCGCCGCGCACGTCGGGACGAACGAGCATCAAAAGATGCGTATCGCGCTCGCCCGTGCGAACAACCACCGCGCCGCCATCGCCGCCGTCACCACCGTTCGTGCCCCGTCCGCCTTTGCCGCCGTCGCCCCCGCGACCGCCGTTGCCGCCGCTCGAATACCGCGTGGCATCGGAGCCGCGCGAGCCGCGTGCGCCATCGCCGCCGTCACCGCCGTCGCCCCCGAAACCACCCATGCCGCCCGCGGCCAGAAGATCGATAGACGCGACGCGTGCAAAATCCACGCGCTCCGCCACCGAGACGCTCCCGTCCGCGGTTTCCACCCTTCCGGCGACGAGGGCCGCGGTGCGGTCTGCAGCATCGACGGTGAGCTCCACCACCACCCGACCGCCGGGCTGCCCGTTGCCCGCCTCACCCGCGTCTCCGCCCCGGTCGCCATCGCCTCCCGAGCGGCTTCCGTCGGCGCCGCGTGCACCTTCGCGGCCCTTCTTCCCTCGGCGACCGCGCGCATCTATCGCCAGGAGCGGACCGGTCGGCTCGCCCTCCGCCTTTGCCCCGCGCGGGTCTGCGGCCTCTCGATACGCCATGGCTGCGCTGAAGGTATCTGCCACTCCCACACCGAGCAAGGAGCGCGGTCTCTGTGAATGGACCGCCGTGGTGGGCCGTCTGTAGAGTGGGCGCGTCGCGCTCCACTTTTGCTCCCTTATCGCATGAAACATTCTTTGCTCGTGGGACTCGCTACATTGGCGGCCGTCGCCAGCCTCGCTCCTCGCACCTTTGCGCAGACCCCGCCGCCGGGATGGTGCATTCCCGGCACCACCATCTGCGCCGGCGCGAATGGACAGGGCGGCGCCGGGGCTGGTGGGTCTGCTGGCGGCCGCGTGGGCCCGCAAGGCGCGCAAGGTCAAGCCAACGGGCAGGCCAACGGCAATGGTCAGGGCAACGGGGGCGCGCAGGTGCAGCCGCCGCAGGTGCCGCCGCCGCCGCAGGTGCAGCCGCCGCGCGTGCAGCCGCCGCCGCCCCCCAAACTGCCGGACGCACCGCCAGCGCCAGCGCCGGCCGCTCCAACCGTATACGAGCCACCGACCCGTCACGGCAGCGCGGGCTATGCGTGCGGCGTCTTTCGGGTGGGAATTTGGTCCGGCTACAAAGGCGGCCTTTGCGCGGGCTTCAGCATTCGCAGCGTTGCGTTCTATCTCGAGGTCGAGGCGCAGATGCTGGCCGGCGGTACCATGCGCACCCTCGATCTCACGCTCCCGGTTTCGTTCGTCATCCCGTTCGACAACGACCGCAGCCTGTTCGAGGGCCCGAACCTGCGCTTCGGGTTCACGCCCATCGGCGGCAGCGTCGGTCTCGAGAGCGCCGCAGTGAACCACCTGCGCTTCGGGCTGCACGCCGGGGTGGGCTACGAGCTCGACATCACGCCGGCGCTGGCCTGGAAGGTGTTCGACGCCCGCGTGTACTTCGACGTGGGCACCAAATCGACCCTGGACCGCTTGGGTCACTGGTTCGATCTCGGCGCCCAGGTGTCGACCGGTCTGGCCTTTTGACTACGGGAGCAGCGCATCCCAGAAGTCGCACTGCGTCTTACGGAGTGCAGCGCCGGTGGTGACTGTACCGTCGATCTGCAGGTACGGATCGGTCGCCGCGTCGTAGGCGGGCCAGGCGGGCAGGTCGCCCCCGCTTGGGTCTTGCGGGTTCTTCGCGAACGCGGCCCAGCGATGCATGAACGTGCTCGCCACCGCCGTATCGCTAGCGCCGGGCGTGTAGCCGGAGACGTTCAGGTGGTCGAAGAGAAACAGAACGTCGGCGCCATGAAAAGCGCCGAAGCGCGCGAGCGCCGCCGAGTTTTCCAGCGCGTGCGAGAAGTAGTAGCGAAAAGCGGGTGTGCTCGTCTGCCGCAGCGCGCGGAGCGTTTTCCGCGCGGAGCAACCGAACTTGGCGTCGGTGGTGAGCGCCACGTAGGCAGCCCAGGGCGACGCGTAGTCGGCGACCGGATACTGCGCGAGCACGGCGTCGCCCACGGTGGTTGTGGGGAAGAGCATGCGTACCGCAGCTTGGTATTGCGCCAGCGTGGCGGAGGGCGCGAGCGGCACCGTGCGGCTGGTCTCCTCGGAATTCGAGCCCACGATCATCGGCACCTTGGCATGCGTGCCGGCCTTGATGGCATCGAGCGGCTTGCCCACCAGGGCGTAGCCGTCGTCGACTGCGGCGTAACCAGTGCTCGCGCCCGCCACGTCGATCTTAATGGGCACTGCCGACGTCACCGCCTCGGCGCTCAGCGCGCGCATGCACCCGAGCACGTCGGCCGCCGCATCGCACTTGGCCGCCGCCACTACCTTGCTGCCGAGATCTTCGCCCTCGCTGCGCGTCTTGCCCACGCAGCCGCCGCTCTGCATGATGGCGCCGGCGAAGAGACCTTTGGCCAGCGGCGAAGCCACCAGCGTGCACACGTTCACTGCGCCGGCAGATTCACCGAAGATGGTCACCTTCGCGGGATCGCCACCCATTGCCGCGGCGTTGGCCTTCACCCACTTCAGGGCCGCAATGGTGTCGAGGAGCGCGTAGTTGCCCTCGGAGCGATTCGGATCCTCTGCGGCGAGCGCCGGATGCGCGAGGAATCCGAGAGCGCCGAGCCGATAGTTGGTGGTGACCACGATAACGCCCTCCTTGGCGGCCAGCTTGCCGGCATCGTAGGTGCGAAGGGTGCCGACCTGACTGGTGGCGGAGCCAGCAAGATTTCCGCCCCCGTGGATCCAGAGCATGATGGGGAGCGGGCCGGGCTTGTCGGCGGGCGCGAACACGTTCAGCTGCAAGCAGTCTTCAGAGCCGGTGATGGGCGCGGCGCCGGTCTCGTCGCTCTGCGGGCACATGGGTCCCCAGGCGACGCCATCGCGCGGCTCTTTCCAGCATGCGGCGGGGGCCGGTGGCTTCCAGCGCAGGCTGCCCACCGGCGGCGCGGCGAAGGGAATGTTGCGGTACGCGTAGGCGCCAGCCTCGAGAGCGCCGCGCACGGGGCCGCGATCGGTGACCAGCATACCGGGCGCCGCAGGTACGTCGCTGGCGCAACCACCGCCATCGGGAACGTCGCTCGCGTCGCTGCCGGCGTCGAGCGTGCCGCTGTCGTTGGCCTGTGGCGGCGGCGTGGCGTCGGTGCCGCCACAGGCTACGAAGGCAGCCACCACCGGGAAGAGCGCAAGGAGCCCGTTGCGAGAAGGAAGTACGTTCATGGCGCGATCTCCTGCAATGCGTGTTCCGTTGCTGCAGTGCTCGCAGCAGCGCAGTATTGCGGCCTTCGCGTGAACCTCGCAGGGTCCACCCGGACCGCTGCGCGTTCAGGCGGGCTCACGGGTGCGCGATGAGCTCCATGGCAGCGGCGCTCGCTTCGAGGGCGGTGGGGAGCAGCGCGGCGACCGCCTGCTCGAGCGCCGGCGCGTGCCTGGCATCGGAGAGTCCGATGCGCATCGCCGGGCCACAGGGCTCGACCGTGGCGATGGCCTCGAGCGCAGACGTGGCAGCAGCGGGGAGGTTCGAGAGCAGCGAGGGGCCGAGCCAGAGCACGTCGTTACCGGGCACGCGCAGCCAGCGGCGCACGTAGTTTCTGCCCGTGCGAACGTCGTGGGGAGCGCCGCACGCGTCTTCGTATGCCGAAGAGTACGCCGGCGCTGTGGCGCCGCAGCGAAACACCGAAGCCTGAACGCCTTCGCCGCGCATGACGTCGTCCAGAAGCGCGAGGAGCATCGCGCGCACCTCGCGGGTGCGCGCTTCGCCGGCGGCCTCGGCATTCAGCCACACGGTGAGCGCGCCTACCCGAGCGTGGTCGCGATCGCCGAGCACGCTGGCGCCGAACGAGAGGCCCCACAGGCCGAGATTCGGGCCGGTTTCGGCATCGAACGCGGCTCCCTCGCGGACGGTAACGTCGACCAGCGCCTCGTCGCCCATGGACGCGGTCAGGGTATCGCGCCGCTTGCCGCGCAAGAGGGTGATGACCTTTCCTGCGCCGCTGCGCGGCCGCTGCATCCCTTCGTCACCGCTCTTGCGATAGACGGTGGTCGAGGCGTTGCCGCCGGTTCCCATCAGCTCCACCATGCGCTCGAGCGCGACCGCGGCGAAGCGCGCTGCGTCGTTGCGCGCACCATCGATAGACGCCATGGCGACGAGATACTTCGTGCCGGCCAAAGGCCTGAGCAGGTGCGACGATCCGCCCGACATGGCTTCGTCTACGGAGCACCGCAGCGGCCGCGCAAACTTGGGGTCCACGGTGAGCTCGTACTGCCCTGCGTGGGCCCCTTCTTCGCGCGCAGCATGCGGCACGAATCCGCCGAACAGCGTGCCCTTGCCGGCGCGCACCACGCGACCGGTCACGTTCACGTGCGCCATCGATCGCATCGATGCGCTCATCATCTTGCGCACGTCCATGCCGGGTACGAAGCCGGTCATGGGCGCGCCGGCCACCAGCTCTTGCTGCGGAAGGTCGAGCACCATCAGGGTGGCGCCGTCGGCACTGCGGCGACGGTCGGGCGCGTGAATCACGTGACGCGCACCTTCGAGAACGTTGCCGAAGACCGTCTCGAAGTGCTCGATCTCCACAAGGCCGGCGTCGATGGCCGAGCCCCAGACGGTCAACGTGAGGCCGCACGACGCGCCTCCCGCGTTCTTCACCGAGAAGCCCAGACGCAGCTCGTCGCCCTCGGCCAGCGCCTGCGTCGCCGGGCCGTAGGGCATATGGGCCTCGAACTGCGGCTTTCCCTCGGCCTTGGATTCGTAGGTGGGCCGGATGTTCGCGCGCAGTCGAAGGGTAACGGTGCCTTCCGGCAGCGAAGCCCTCGCGAGGTACCGTAGGCCGGTGCTCGCGCGCGATGGTTCGCAACCGACGAGCGCGCAGATTTTCGCGAGCGTCGCCTCGGCGAAGAGGTCTTCGGAGTCGAGCGCAGCCGCGAGATCGCCCAACGACGCCCCCCTTGCGAGCAGCGGCCCCCATGCGTCGCGCCTCGGTCGCTGCGCCTTCTTCCCCTCCTTGGATTTCTTGCCGAAATACTCTGGGTTCGAGTCGTAGCGATCGACGACCTCACCGTGTGCAAAGAGGCCCAGCGCGAGCACGTCGCTGTCGTGGACCGCCACCGTGAAGGCCAGGGCATCCGCGGCACGCGACACCAGCGCGCCCAGCGCGTCGAGGGCGCCGGAGTCTTGCGACTCGGTGGCCTCGTCGTACACCGCGACGAAGTGGCCGGCCCCGGGAGGAACGACGCGGATCGTGCGGTCGGCTTCGCCGCTGTCGTCCATATCCGACATGCCACGCGATGCCGCTTCGGCGCGCAGCGCGGCCACGATGCGCTCGAAGCCCACCTGGTCCGCACGCACCTGAACATTGGTGAAGAAGGCTCCCATCGCGCCCGATGCTACTGCACTCGCGAGCTTGAGCCACTGTTGCGCAAGAGGCTCGCGACCGATTGCGCAAGGGTCGCGCAGGGTCGAGCGGATGAAGGCAAAAGCGCCGCAAATGTGCGGCGGCATGCGAGCTGCACACGGAGTCGCATGACGACGAAGCTCTCGCGCAGTGCTGCGGTCCTCCTGGCCACCACCACCCTGGCGAGCCTCGGGAGCGCGCAGCTTCCGCCCAGGCCCGGCGGACCGCCGATGGTTCCGCCCGGTGGGGGTCCGCTGGCGCCGCCTCTGAAGATTGCGCCCATTGCGCCAGGTTCGGCGCAGCGAACCCCGCCGCGCGTGGTGCCGGGGCCGCCCACCCTATGGACCTTCGCCGAGCTCAAGGTCGAGGCGGTTGACCCGACCCGGGTACGGCTCGCGTGGCAGGGCCGCGAAGGCGCAACGCACTACCGCGTCTACCGTGACGACGTCTTCGTGACCGAGATCGCAGCCGGAGCACCGCTGTCGTTTCTGGACGAAACCCGAACCCCGGGACAGAGCGCTTCGTACTTCGTAGAAGCCATGCAGCAGCCCTCGGGCCCGACCCGGGTAGCTCCCGTCACGCCGGCTCCGGGCGGCCCCGGCACGCTGAAAAATACCGTGGTGCCACAGTTCGGCCCGACGATGCTGGAGCGAACGCAGAAGAAGGCTGGCATCACACCCGCGCTGGAAGCGCCGCGCGACCTCAGCGTCACCCTCACCGACGCGAAGAAGCGCATCGTGCGCATCGCCTGGTCGCTCCCCAAGTGGGTCACCGGGGTAGAGCTCCTGCGCGACGGCGCCGCACTGGTGCGCACCACCAGCGCCGCGGCCACGTTCATCGACGACGCCCCGCCCATGGCCGGCACGCACGTGTACGCGGTTCGCACCCTGTACACGGCGGGCCCTGCCAAGACCATCTTCCGCAGCGCCGACTCCGGGAGCGTCTCGCTCCGCACTTCGCCGTTCCGCATGGTGGCCATCGGCGACTCCATCATGTGGGGCCAGGGCTTGGCCGACAGCGCCAAGTTCACCAGCCTCACCCGCGACGCGATTCGCAGCGCGCTCAACGTGGAAGTGGAGCTGACTTCCTTCGCGCACTCGGGTGCCATCCTGCGGGGCAACACCGGACCACTGCCCGCCGTCGGTCAGCGAGAGTCGCTGGGCTTCGACCAGAACGCGCTGGTGACGCCGGGAGAAGTCCCGAATTCGTTCCCGACCATTCTGCATCAGTTGAACGTGTCGGGCGCGGGCCCCTCGGTGAAGCGCGCGGAAGTGGACCTGGTGCTGGTCGATGGTTGCATCAACGACGTCGGCGTCATGTCGATTCTGAATCCGAAGAGCACGCCGAGCGCCGTGCGCGCCATGGCGCAGACGAAGTGCGCGCCCATGGCCGACGTACTGAATCGCATTCATGTGCTGTATCCCGGGGCGCGCATCGTGGTCACCGGGTACTACCCCATTGTGTCGCAGCTCTCAGACCTCACCGCGCTGCCGGTGCTGGTGGCCTCGGCGGTGGGCGCCGCAGCGCTCACCACGCCGCTTCTGGGAATCCCGCCCGACCCCGTTGCCGCGGTGGCCGTCATTGCGTTGGCCATCGGCGGAACGAGCACGCTCCGCACGAAGCTCTCTGCGAGCTCCGACGCGTTCTACACCGCCTCGAACGCAGCGCTCACCGACGCCGCCGCCAACGCGAGCACACAGGCAGGCATTCCTTCGCTCGTCACCTTTGCGCCCCTACCCTTCGAGCCCAAGAATGCCTACGCGGCGCCTTCGAGCTGGCTGTGGCTGGTGCCCACCGGTGCGGTGGCGAACGATCAGGACGACGTCATCGCCGCCCGGAGCGTCAGCTGCCACCAGGCAGGGATTCTCGATCGCAGCGTGGGAAAACCGGTGGTCCCCGGCGCAGCCGCCGCGAGCGACGTCGACATGCTCAAGTGCGAGCGCGCGTCGATGGGTCACCCCAACCGCACCGGCGCGCAAGCCTACGTAACGGCCATCGGCAAGGCCATCCAGCCGAACATGGCGAGCTGGCGTGAGCGCTTCGCCACGGTCCGCCGCGCGCCCTAGGTACAACGTCGCCTGCGCGTGGGCGAAGGACGCGCTCGATCGCGCGCGCCGGCTCCGGTTGCGCGGTCGTAAAACCCCGCGCGCAGAAGCACGCCGATTTCGACGGCGTTCGGCGTGAGGCTTGGTTCGTCACCCTCGTTCACTGACGGACGGAAAGCGCGCCGCCCACGGCTCGGGCGCGAGCGCGGCGGAATTCGTGACGAACGAGATCAGGTGATAGAAGCCGGTGAGGACCGAGAGCTCGAGGAGTGACGCTTCATCGAAGCGCGCCGCGAGCAGCGACCACGTGCGATCGGAGACGGTACCGGTGTCGTGGAGCTCGTCGACGAAGCAAAGGACGTGATCGTCCTCGTGATCCGACGCCGCGACCTCTCTCGCGCTCCGAAGGACGGTCGCGCGTACCGCTTCTTCATCGAGACCCACGGCGGCGGCGAACGCGGTGACATGGACTCCCCACTCGTACTCGGAGTGACAGCGTGCAGTGGCGCGGAGGATCACGAGCTCACGCACGCGCAGCGGGAGCAGCCCCTTGCCGAGCAGCGCCGCGCCGAGCGGGCGCATCCGTTCGTTCAAGAGCTCGTGCCGCGCGAGCGTACGAAAGAGCACGAGCGGCTCGAGCGGGGAGCCCGGCGGCATCCATTTTTCGAGCGCGACCTTGACTGCGGGTGAATAGGGCGGAACCACGGGGGCGATGCGATGACTCATGGGATGGAACCTCGTGCTACGGATTCTGTAGCGCCTTGGCCAAGCGTCAAGTCCCATGCTACGTTTTCCGTAGCATGAAGAAGCCGCTTCGCCCCGGGGCCCCTGCGCGCGGCACGCGCAGCGGGCGACCGATCATGGTCCTGTTCGATGTGCTCGGTCGGCGCTGGACACTCCGGGTCTTGTGGGAGCTCCGCAAAGACCCGGCGACGTTCCGCGCGCTCCGTGAGCGCTGCGACGGCGTCTCGCCCACGGTGTTGAACGAGCGACTCCACGAGCTTCGCGACGCCGGAATCTTGGAGCAGGACGAGAGCGGCTACCGAACGACGAAGTCAGGCGCGGCGCTCCTCCGCGCGCTCGCGCCGCTTCAGACGTGGGCCAACGGCTGGAGCGGCGGCGCGGGTACGGATTGACGGATCAGGCGGTGGCCAGCTTCATCAGCTTGCCGTGACCTCTTCTACGATCAACCCTCACGAAGACTACGTTGGCGGCGGAACGCCGACCGCTCTGAGAGGCCGAGCAGGTCGCCCCACACCCCGACGGACGCGCCGCGCGCCGTCACGTACCAGCGACCCGCCTTGAGCGAGCACGCGAGGCAGAGTCAGATGGCGAAAGCCCGCGCGACGGTCTCGCGCATCGTCGCCGGCGGGCGGCCCAGCAGCTGGGCGAGGGTGGGGTCGACGGCGCCGAATTCGCCGTCACGGCTCGCGCGGTAGAGTCCGAGGGCGATCTCGGCGAGCGCCGGCGGGAGACCGCGGGCTGCCATGCGTTGCTTCAGCACCTCGTCGTCGATGACCTCGCGACGCAGGGGCCTACCGAGCGCGGCCGAGGCGAGGGCCGCGAGGTCGGAGAGGTCGAGCGCCTCGGCCCCGGTCAGGGAAGGGGTGGGCCCGTCGAAGCGTCCCTCGTCGGCGAGGATGATGGCGGCCGCGTCTGCGAGGTCGGCGTGGGTGGTCCACGATACCTTGCCGTCGGCCGGCGCCTCGACGAGGCCCGACTTCGGACCGTCGCCGAGGAGCTGGATGCCGCTCGACGCGTAGAAGCCGTTGCGCAGCGAGGTCCACGCGAGGCCCGAGGCGCGCAGCAGCTCCTCGGTGGCCGCGTGGTCGTGCATGGGCGGGAACTTCGACGAGGCGCTCGCCGCCATGTGGCTCGTGTAGACGATGCGCCGGGCGCCGGCGGTGCGCGCGGCGGCAATGGCGGTGCGGTGCTGGGCCCGGGTGTCGCCGCCGTAGGCGCGCGCGTTCGACGAGACCACGAGCACCTGCGTCGCGCCCTCGAAGGCGTGCGCGAGGCTCGCGGCGTCGTCGAAATTGCCCTGGCGGACCCGCACGCCGAGCGCGGCGAGTGCCGCCGCCTGATCGGGCTCGCGAACGCTGACGCCGACGCTCCCCGCAGGCACCCGGGTGACGAGACTCTCGACGATGCCGCGGCCGAGCTGGCCGGACGCTCCGGTGACGATGATCATGGGTACTCCGTGGATGTTAGCGTTGATACCGTTATCACGTATCGTCGCTAACGCAAGAGTCGGGGCGAGATGGTAGCGTCGATACTCATGGTTAGACGTGCTGCGCCCGAGCTTCCCGTCCGCGAACGTATCGTGCGCGCGGCGGTGGCGCTGCTCACCTCCGGCGGGCGCGAGGCGGTGTCGACGCGGGCGGTCGGTGCCGCCGCGGGCGTGCAGGCGCCCGCCATCTACCGGCAGTTCGGCGACATGCAGGGCCTGCTCGACGAGGCGGCGCGCGCGGTCCTCGCCGCCTACGTGCAGCATAAGTCGCTGCGGGTCCCGTCTGACGATCCGCTCGACGATCTGCGGCGCGGGTGGGACCAGCACGTGAGGTTCGGGCTCGACAACCCCGCGGCGTTCGCGATCCTGTACGGGGGAGCCGCCACCGAGGACGGCACGCCGGCGGCGCGCGAGGGCTACGCTCTGCTCGAGCAGCTCGTGGGGCGGCTCGCCGAGGCAGGCCGCCTGCGCGTGAGCGTTCCCGGCGCCGCGCGCCTCGTGCATGCCGGCGGGAGCGGAGTCACGCTCACGCTCATCGCCACGCCTCCCAGCGAGCGCGATCCCCAGCTCTCCCACGCCATGCGCGAGGCTGTGATCGCCGCGATCACCGTGCCTTCGGCGGGCAAGGTCGCGCGCGTGGCGCAGCGGGCGGTCGCGCTGCGGGCCGTGCTGGGGGAGGCGAAGGGCGCGCTCTCGCGCGGCGAACAGCTGCTTCTCGTAGAGCTGCTCGACCGCCTGGCGGCGGTGTAGCCCGGGGGATAGTCGGTCCAAGGGGCGCGCGAAGCCGACGCAGTCACCGCAAGACCTCTTCTACGTTCAACCCTCACGAAGACTACGTTGGCGGCGGAACGCCGACCGCTTTGGCGCCGGGCCATCGAGTGGACGGTCACCCGCGCGCCCGACGCGACGTCTTGGCCGGATCATGGTCCTCCCCTTCGGCCGCGTGACGAGAGAGTTGCGCGCGGCGCGCTCGGAAGTCGTGCTACCGACGACAAACCAAAAGGCAAACGACGACGAGCGCAAGCACGACGAGCATCACCCCGAGCAGCACCTTCCCGTTCGACCGTCGGCTCTGCCGTGCTTCTTCCCGCTTCGCGAGGCGTGCCGCCTCCCACGCGTCCTCCCTGGTGCGCTGCTTGGCCTGGAGCTCCTCCGCCCGCTCGCCCTCCTCGACGAGCTCGACGACGAGATCACCGGGAGAGACGGTATCCATGGCATCGCCCTGACCAGGCAGAACAAGTCGTTTGCCGAGGTCGAGCCCGGCGCTGAGATCGATGTTGACGCTCGCCGTTCGAATCGCCCAGCCCACGGCTTCGCATTTCGGACATCCCGAAAACCCGCATACGCATGCGACGCGCCGCCGGAACGTGACCGTGTGCTTCAGACCGGCGCCACCTCGGTAGTTCCGCTCGATCACCAACGGAACATCGATCACCGGCAGCGGATCGAGAAAATACACATGCTGCATTCGTGTTCGTGCGCTCGGCATCGGCGACGCATACCACGCTTCAATTGGTTGGCGCCCCGAGGAGGGCGATAGTCGGTCTGAAGGTCCCCCGCTTTCGCGGACCAGTTGATTCTGCCGCGCGGGCAGCCATCTGTGCCTTCAGATCGAACTTGATAGGGCTGACATGGTCGATGGTCGAATGTCGTCTCGTGGGATTGCAGAAGCAGTCAATGCACTCTGCAACAGAATCCACTTCCATCGCTCGCGTTTGATACCAGCGGTCCTCCGTGAGCTCGGCCTTGTGCGTCGAGAGAACAAACTCTCGGCCATCGCGTTGTCCCAACAGTCGCCGGTGCGGCTCATGCTGGCCACCATTCCGGAGGGCCGAGAGCGCGAGCACGGTGTCATTCGAATCGCTCGTCGCCCTCCGTCCAAACGTGACATCGCCCACCCACGCGCGATTCGGCGCGGCCGTCTGAAAGTGCCGGCCAAGATGTTCTCCCGGCGGAGCCTCGTGACTCGCGCTCCGCGGTGGTGAGCGTGGGCCCTGGCCCGCGTCGGTTGCTGCCTGTGCGATCCAATGCCGGAGCGAGCCCTCCGTGAGGTCCAGTTTCTTGCTGACCCCGCCTACGCTGCGCTTGCTGTCTGCGCAAAGCCGCACGGCCTCCGCCTTGAGCTCGGTTGTGAACTTTCGTCGCTTCCTCTGCGCCATGGAACGCTCCCTGACGCACCCTCGCGCCTTTTCGGGTGTCCACGGAAGCGGGGGATCTTCAAGCGGAGCGCGCGGCGCTTCTCTGAAGAGCCGGGTGGTGGGGGGTGACGACGCGACGGGGGCGGGCGTACGTGGACGCCGCCTTCAATGCCGCCAACCTCAATGCGGCGCTTGATGCAGTCGCCCACACGGTCCGGTCTCGAAGCTCTCCTGTATGCCCTGGACGCCGCTACCTGCCCGCATCACAGGCGGCTCGCGTAGCCCGCCATCCGCGCGGCGTCGCCCCACGCCGCCCGGCGTTGCGCCTCCTTCCTCGCATTGGATACGCATGTACCCTCCCGCTTCGCGAGAGGGGAGCCAGAGTGCCGATCGTGCTATGCCGAGTGAATGCGCTTTCGTACCGTGGGAGTGTTGTTGGCGGTGGGCCTGGTGGCGGGTTCGAATGCGTGCTCCAGCACGGCGCCGGTGGACCTGCGGGTGGGCGGCTTCGGCGCTCGGCTTGACCCCGATAGCGCGGCGCTCAACCTGAGCGGCAAGAACGGACGGCTTCTCATCGAGGGCATGGGCCCCTCGGACGCCAGCGGGCAGGGCTTCGCCTCCAACGAAGAGAGCCCGCCCATGACCGGCTTCGCGGTGCGAGGCGTCGACACCGCGCGCACCATGAAGTTCGGTGCATTCCGCATCGACGACACCCCGCGCACCCCCTGGGCGGTGGTGAAGAAGGCGCATGTGGTGGGCGACAACAAGATCGACCTCCAGGACGACGACGATCGCACCCTGGCCTCGCTGCAGCTATCCCGCGGTGACGACGACGCGCATCTGGTGGTGAGCATCACCGCGGCCGACGACCGCACGCGCTTCTCCTGGGGCTTTCGCTGCGCCGACGAAGACCGCTTTCTCGGCTTCGGGTGGCAGTCGTGGGGCACCCAGGCCCGGGGCGAGAGCATCCCCACCTGGATGTCGGAGCCGGGCATCAAGAAGGACCTGACCACCGACGATCCCTCGGGCGCATGGTTCCTGGTGGGTCGGCGCCACGGCTCGCACATGCCCATGCCGGAGTTCGTCTCGCGCCGCGGCTACATGGCAGTGGTGGAATCGAACGCGCGCAACGTGTTCGCCATGTGCAGCGAGCGCCAAGACGTGGTGCGCATGCAGCTCGAGCTGCCCACCAAGGTGCACATCTTCGACGGCCCCACGCCCACCGAAGCCCTGGTGCGAAAGACCGCGCACTTCGGACGATCGCGGGTGCCCCCGCCGGTGGCCTTCGCGCCCTGGAACGACGCCATCATGGGCTCTGCCGAGGTGCGACGGGTTGCCAAGCTCCTGCGCGATCGGCACATCCCTTCTTCGGTCATCTGGAGCGAAGACTGGCGCGGGGGTGGCCCCAATCCGGCGGTGCCCGACGGCTACAAGCTCAAAGAAGAGTGGGACGTAGACCGTGAGCTCTACCCAGACTTCGAGGCGGTGGCTACCGAGCTCCACGCCGCAGGCTTCGCCTGGCACGTGTACTTTGCACCATTTCTAGTGAGAGGGAGCCGTGTTTGGGACGAGGCGCTCCGCGAGGGCTACGTCATCCACACGCAGGCGGGCGCGCCCTACATCTTTTCCGGCCCCTCGCTGGAAGACACGTCGCTGCTCGACCTCACGAACCCCAAGGCGGTGGCCTGGGCGGTGGGCAAAATGCAGGCAGCCTTCCGCCTGGGCGCCGACGGCTTCATGGGCGACTACGGCGAGTGGCTCCCCACCGACGCCAAGCTCGCAAACGGTGACGCCGCCGACATCCACAACCAGTACCCGGTGCTGTGGCAGCAAACCCAGCGCACCGCCATCGACACCATGGGCGACGGCCAGAGGCGCGTGTCGTTCGTGCGCTCCGGCTGGTTCGGCACGCCGCAGCTCACCGACGTGTTCTGGGGCGGCGATCAGGCGACCGACTTCGGCCTCGACGACGGGCTGCCCACGGTGATTCCCATTGGCCTCGGCGTCGGCCTATCCGGCGTTTCCACCTACGGTCACGACATCGGCGGCTACCAGACCACCGGCGTCGCCCCCACCACCAAGGAGCTCTTCTTCCGCTGGACCGAGCTCGGCGCGTGGTCGCCGGTGATGCGCACGCACCACACGACGGCGCCCAAGGCCAGCTGGGCCTTCGATCGCGACGAAGAGACGCTGCTGCACTGGACGCGCTACGCCAAGCTGCACATGGCCCTGGTGCCATACCTGCGCGGCCTGGCCAAGGAAGCCGCGGCCACCGGCGTACCCATCTGGCGGCACCTGGCCATGGGCTCGCCCGACGAGACGCGGCTGTGGGGGATCTCCGACCAGGTACTGGTGGGCCCGCGCATCGTGGTGGCGCCGGTGGTTTCCCAGGGCGCAACATCGCGGCCGGTGGAGCTCCCGCAAGGTCGCTTCTTCCCGTGGGACGGCGGCGCTTCGGTGGCGGGGCCGCGCATCACGGTGGGCGCGGCGCTGGGCGACATCCCGGTGTTCGCCGGCGAAGGCGCCATCGTGCCGACGTTTCCCGCGAACGTCGAGACCACCAGCGACGGCGAACGCGAGAAGGCCCGCATCGTGTACGTGTTCTTGGGCAAGGACGGCGCGTTTGCCGAAGACGGCGGCCCTGCGTACGCGCTCCAGAGCAGCGCCGCTCAGGTCGACGGCGCCGCACAGGTGCGCTGGAACGGCGCGCCCCTCTCGGCGTGCGCCGGCGATCCGTGCATCGATGCGGCTCCGGGTGCATGGACCATTCGGGTGCGCGGCAGCGGCGAGCTACAGATCGGGGAAAGTACACGCATATCGGTAAAAGGCGCCGACGCCGCAGCGCCGGTGACCCTGGTCGTGCGCCACGACTGAGCGCAGCAGGCGCCACGGTTTGGCGCCCAAGGAGCAGACATTCGGTGAATCTTCGGATGAAGATCTCGTCCGACCGCCATGCTTTTCTCGCTTCGCCATTCCGCGCGCGGTCTCGGCACGCTCGGTGCGTGCTCACTCGTGGTCGCGTCGGGCACCTGGGCTTGCAACGCGGCGGAGAGCGGCGCGCCCGGTCCTGTCGCCACCGAGGCAGACGCGGCGGCGACCGACGCTTCCTCCTTCGCCGCCGATGCAGGAGATGCCGCAGTTGCGCCGCCAGGCGTCATCCTCGACATGTTCGGCAAGGCCGCGTCTTGCAGCGAAGCATGCGCCGAGTACGGCTTCTCGTGCACGGAGAGCTGCACGCTCGGTAGCGGTCAGCAGGTGATCGGGACGGCGCAATACACGGGGCAGCCACCCCACGCGCTGAGCTCCTGCAGCGAGCCGGTGCCCGCATCGAAGGATGGCTTGCGCCTGGAGCAGACGGCTTGCTGCTGCACCGCCCCTAAGCCGGAGCCGACCGAGGGCACCCTACCTGCGAAGAGCTGCCTGCAGGTTTGCGCGGCCCGAGGGCTACGGTGTGATCCTGCCGCATGGAAGGCGTACCCCGCGTCCGACGCCGTCGGTGAGAGCAGGTACCGCTGCTCGGGCGACCGGATTGCCCGCATCGAAACCTGCGACGCGGTGCCGGTCTCGACGCTCGGCCCAGACAACTGCGTCCTGCGGTCGTACTACTGCTCGTGCCTACCCTGAAGCGTTGCACACGAAGTACTCTTCGCTCATGCATCGGGCTGGGTCGACCCGTTCCACCGGCGCTCGTCACCAACAGCGCGCCGGCTCGCCGGCGCTCAGCTCGCCTTGGGATTGCGGAGGTGGCCGATGAAGAGGACGCGGCCCTTCTTGACGTCGCGAATGACGAAGAGGAAGGGATGGTCGGCTTTGACCTCGATGACCGACGGATCGGGCCCCAGGGCCGCCTTCACGCCCATCACCACCGCCGAAGCAGCGGCCGCTTCGGTGCCCGACTCGTCGACCGAGACGAACGACTTGTGAAAGACGTTGTCGATGTAGAGTGCATCTTTCGGGTTCTTGGGGTCGGCGATTCCGGTGAAGTCTGCCCCCGGACCGAAGGCGGTTTTCACGCCCAGCTGCTTCAGCGAGTCGGCCACGCTGCCGCCCCACGAGAAGGTGAACTTGGGTAGCGAGAGGTTCACGGTCTTGGGCATCAGGCCCATGGTCCACTCCTGAAACTTGCCCTCGTCGAGATTGGCCTCGAGCGCTTCGAGGCCCATGTGGTCGTCGGGGACCACGATGTCCATGGCGAGATCGGTGTTGCCGTAGCGGAGCTCGGCCACCTTGCCGCCGGGGAACACATGGGCACGCATGGTGCCGTAACGGTGCATGGTGGGCACGCCAAGAGTGCCCTTACTGTCGCCGTTGGGGTAGAAGGCTTCGTCCTTGGTGAGGCCCTTGGTAAAGGGCATTTCCCAGCTAGCCTTGAAGTACACCGCGTTGGCGAGAATGAGCCGCGTGTCCTTGGTGACGCTGCCTTTGGGGAGCAGATCGGGAATCTTGTTCTTGGTCTGATCGACCACCCACTTGTTCACCGTGCCGCGCGCGCCCTCGGGGTTGCCGCGAAAGTCGAGCGGCTCGAGCTTGGCGCCAAAGCCGCTCTCGGCCTTGGCGTTGAAGTCGGCTTTGAGCGGGTAGGTCTTCTCGCCGAAGAGGCGGTTGGCGGTGTAGAGCTCAGCGCCGGTGCCGCGGGCTCCGATCCAGTCGCCGTTCTCTTTCTTGGCTGCGTCGGCGATCTTGCCGGGCTCGCTGTCGATCGAGAGCGCCGAGACGAGCTCGCTCGCGGTGGCCCCCTTGGCGCCCAAGGTCGCCATCGAGAGCGCAGCGCGCAGGCTGGTGGGTCCCAGGAACACGTTCTTGTCGGCGCTCCGCGCCTTGCCGAAGATCTTGAAGGCGAAGGTGTTGGCGCCGTCGCTGGTGCCCACGTTGGCGGCCGGCGAAGTGCCTTCCGGCGCCGCGGTCGTCGCCGATGCGCTGGGGGTGGCCGCAGCCACGGTGGTGCTGGGCGCGGGGGGAGCTGCGGGGGGCGGCCCTTCTTTGCCGTCGCAGGCAGCCAACAAAACCGGAAGCAGAAGAAGCGGTGCGCGCATGGGAAACCTCATGAAAGGGAAGAGCGGACCCTCCGTTGGACGGGCCGCTCGGTCAAAAAGTTCTTGCTGCCGCGGAATTCACCGCGCCCCGTTTCCTAGCGGGTAAGGAGCCGGTCGATGAGGCCCTTGGAGTACGACGAGAGCTCGCGGAACACGACGCCCATGCCGTCTTTCTCCACGCGAACCACCTCGCCCACGCCTTCGATGGTCTCGATGTCGTCCATGATGACCGTGAACCGGAGGTTCACGCTGGTGCCCACCGGTAGCGGCTGCTGCGCCCGAATGAACACACCGGTGCGCGAGATGTTGGTGACGTATTCCTGGATGAAGGCGTCGAACGACTCGAACTCTTTGTTGATCGTGACGCGCTCGTGGGCGCGCATGTCGTCAGAGCTCATGGCTACCTCCCGGAAATGTCGAACTGCTCGAGGTGGTAGTCCTTGCGGGGGACGATGGCGATCTTCCGCAGGTAGCGGTTCTCGGCGTCGGCGATGGTGGCCTTCTCGGGACCGCTGAGCAAGTCGACCACCGCAGGGTGGGCGCTCACCTGAATGGTGTAGCCCGGCAGGTCTTTGTGCTTCCGGCGAATCTCTCGGAGGATCTCGAAGGCGATGGTCTCCTTCGACTGCAGCTGGCCGGTGCCGTCGCAGTAGAAGCAGGGCTCGTGCAAGAAGCGCCCGAGGCTCTCCCGGGTGCGCTTGCGCGTCATCTCGATGAGGCCGAGGTCGGAGATGCGGTTGAGCGTGGTCTTCGCCTTGTCCTTCTGCAGAAGGTCGTCGAGCGTGCGGCGCACCTTCTCGCGGCTCGACGACTTTTCCATGTCGATGAGGTCGAGGATGATGAGCCCGCCGATGTTGCGAAAGCGAAGCTGGTAGGCGATCTCGTTGACCGCTTCCAAGTTGGTCTTGAGGATCGTCTCCTCCATGTCCTTGGAGCCCTTGCCCACGAAGCGACCGGTGTTGACGTCGATGGCAGTGAGGGCCTCGGCCTGATCGATGATCAGGTAGCCACCAGAGGGCAGCGGCACCTTGCGCGAAAGGGCGCGCTGGATCTCGTCTTCGATGCCGTAGGCGTCGAAGAGCGGCTCCTTGCCGGTGTAGAGCTCGACGTCTTTCACCCGGTCGGGCGCGAACATCTCCACGAAGCGGATGAGGCGCTCGTACTGGTGGCGGTCGTCGATGACCACCTGATCCACTTCGTCGGTGAACAGATCGCGGGCCACCTTGAGGACGATGTCGAGCTCGCTCGAGAGCAGCGCCGGCGCGCGCGCGCCCTCTTTCTTTTTCGCCACCTCGCCCCAGAGACGCACCAGGTAGCCCACGTCTTGCTTGAGCTGCTTCTTGGTGAGGCCTTCGGCCAGCGTGCGCACGATGAGGCCGCCGCTGGGAGGCTTCATGCCCTCGATGGTCTCGCGGAGCCGCGCCCGCTCCTTGTCGGAGCCGATGCGCTTGGAGATGCCGATGTGATCGACCGTGGGGAGGTACACCACGTAGCGACCCGGGAGCGAGACGTGACTGGTGCATCGTGCACCCTTCGTCCCAAGCGGGTCCTTCGAGACCTGAACGATGATCTCTTGGCCCTCCTGCACCACCTCGCGGATGGGCGTGGACTTGGAGATGCGGTTTTGCATCACGCCGGTGGCTTGACCGGAACGACGACCGCCGCGATCGCCAGAGCTGCGACGTGCATCGCGTCCGCCACCGCCACCGCCGCCGCCACCCTCACGACCGCTGGAGCGTCCGCCGCCGCCTTCGCGGGCGCCACGACCACCGCCTCCGCCACCGCCACCGCCACCGCCTCCACCACCTTCTCGGGCGCTGCTGCCACCGCCGCCACCGCCGCCACCGTCGCGACCGCGGCCGCGACGACGACCACGGCCTCGGCCACCGCCGCCGTCCCGATCGCGGGTCGGAGCGGGCGCGCGGGGCACAGGCTGACCCGGCTCGCTCACCGTGAACCCAGGAAGATCGAACAGATCGTCGTCGGTCTTGGCGACCACTGCGTCGTCTTCGTCGTCCTCTTCGTTGTCCACGCCGTCGTTGTTGTCGTCGCTCTTGGGCTCGGAGTCGGTGCCGGCGACTTCGTTCGTGCCTTCGGTCCCTACAAGGTCGGCGCCCGACGCGCCGGGGGCCGGCACTGCATCGGCCTCCTCGTCGTCTTCGTCGTCGCTGTCGGGAGCGTCGTCGTCGCTGTCGGGAGCGGCGGCCACGTCGTCGCCGCTGTCATCGGCTTCGTCGGCTTCGTCGGCTTCGTCGGCTTCGTCGTCGTCGTCGCTGTCCGGGGCCTCGGCATCGTCCGACTCTTCGACGTCGCCGCGCTCTTCCGCGTCGGCGCGTGCCTCTTCGAGCTCTTCGTCGAGCTCCTCGGACGCGCCCCCCTCGCCGGTGACGAGCACCCGCGAAGAAGCCGGCACCGGCACGTCGACCACCGAGCTCGGGGCATCGGGAAGGGATAGACTGGAGGCGAGCGCCTCCGGAATCGGCACGGCGCCCAGCACCGGCTCGTCGTCGCCTTCGATGTCGGCTTCCTCGGCCGCTGCAGTGCCGCCCCCGGCTTCGTTGTGGGCGCTCTTGCGGCCGCCCGCGAGGTAGGCCTCGAAGTCGTTGGGGCGAATGAGGTCTTCGACGTGGAGGAACGCCGCGCGCTCCTGCCCGATGTCGATGAACGCCGCCTGCAACCCTGGCAGAACGCGCGTTACCTTGCCGAGATAGACGTTCCCGACGGTGCTGGACTTGGAGCCGCCACGTTCGATGTGGAGCTCTGCGATGATGCCGTCTTCGATGAGAGCCACGCGGGTCTCCCGGAGATCGACGCTGATGACGAGCAGATTCTTGGCCATTGACGACTGGAACCTTCCCGCCCACGCTGGCCTCCCCCGACGCGAACGAGCTCACCACGCAGAACGGCGTTGAGGGCACCCGCGTATTCGCATGGGGTGCCGCCGCTCAGAGAAGCGAAGTGAGTGTTTTTGGCCACCATCCGGTGGATCGTCAGGGGTAGGGGTGGGCGAAAGACCGCGTTTCCGCGGCGAATAACTTGAACGATGTTCACTGGTTACAATGAACGAAGCTTTTGGAGAGAGGCCCCGGACGAGCCGCGGGCAAAACTCCTATGTTCTCTTGTAGTCCACCCTCGGCCGTTGGGGAAGCCCAAAGGCAAGGCCATGGCGGAGCCGCGCTTCACCCCTTCGAGACGCCCGAGGCCGGTGCCGCTTCGGGCGCAACCTCGTCACTCGGTGCCACAATAGGGGGTGGGGACTTGGGAATGATGACCGTGGGGAGCGCAGAGGCCGCTGGCGCCACCGGCGGCGGCGGCGCGGTCACGCTGGGGAGCCAGGTCTCGAGCCCGAGCGGCGCGAAGATATGGCGGCCCACCGCCGGCAGAGGCTGGAGCTTGCTCGCCAGCTCCTCCTTGCGGAGGTACAGCTCTTCCCGGCGGCCATCGTTCGACTCGCGCTTGAGTGAGAGCTCGTAGGCGCTGGGGCTTCGCTGGGCGATCTCGAGAACCGTCGGGGCCAGCATCGCCACCAGGCGCTGCACCACGGGGATGACCGGTCCCTGGGTGACCTCGGCGCCATCGAGACGCACGAACACCAACCGAGACTTGTGCGGCAAGAGCGCGCCGGCGGCCTCGCGCACCGCGGCCACGAAGGCCAGCGCGGCCGGAAGGTCGGAAGGGTCGAGCTCGCCCGGCACCGCGTCGGCATTGGGGTCGCCCGGGTGATCGACAGTGGCGATGGTTTGCCCGCCGGCGGTGGTGAATTTGAAGACCAGCGAGTCCTTCTGGTCGGTCTTGCGGCGGAGCGAGATGGTGGTGCGCAGCTCGTCGAGCTCGAGGTCGCCGACGATCCAATCGTCGAGGCGTAGGTTCTCGGTGGAGACCGTGCCCTTGATCCAGCTCTTCTTCACGCCGACCCGCAAATCCAGGTTGCTGGCGAGCTCTGACACCTTGCGCGGATGGCTCCAGGCGGGCACCCGGGAGACGTCGAGCGTGAACGCCGACACGATGCCGTGCGACGTGGCGTACACGCCGCCCGCCTCGTAGCTGGTGCCGTTGAGCTGCATCGAGAGCTCGGAGCCCCCCTGCGGAAGCTCGGCGGCGCGGAAGAAGGCCTCGAGCTGCATCGAGAGCTCGCCCCGCAGGCGCACGCTCTCGCTCTGGGCGTGGGCCCCTTCGCGCTCGTTCTGGGTGGTGGCGGCTTGTTTTTGCTCGTCCACGAAGCGCGCCGCGAATTCGCCCACTTTGTTGGCGTAGTCGCGGGCCACCGACTGGTTCACCTTCACCGCGGTGTCGCCGATGGCGCGCATGACGATGGTGTGAAAGCTCTCGAGGGCCTCGAGCTCCTTCACCCGCGCCCGCGACACGTCGGCCGCTTCGGACACGAGCCGCCCAGCCCGCAGCTCGAGCTCCACCGCCCGCGTCGCAGACGTCATGAACGCCTCGAGGGTGGCGAGGAAGTTGATTCCCAGGGGGAAAGGCGCTGAGTCTCCGTAAAGGTACTTCATTCCGGCACCTCGAGACGGTATCAGAGCGCTCGCGCCAGGGCCGCGTTCTTGCCGAAAAGGCCTGCCGGCGAAACGCCACGAAACGGCGCCTTTGGACCACAAAAAAGGAAGTGGCCCTGCCACACCCTTCCGCGCTACCGTTGCTCCCTCTCGGGCCTGGCGGGGTTCACGTTTCCGAGTCGGCAGAGCCGCAAATAAGTGAGACCGCTCTCTACTGGGGGTCTACACCGATTGGCAACATCATTCGGCGCCGCATCCCGACGCGTCAAAATTTCAGAGTCGCGGCACGAAGCCAGTGAGGACGGAAAAGACTACAGTTCCCGACAGGTACAGGCGCGTAGCCGGGGCATGCGTGGCGCAATTTAGGGGTTCGAATACGACGTCGTATGTCTGGCGCGCGCACGGAGCACGGCGTACAACTGCGCCATGCGTCGCCCCTTCCTCGCTCCCGGTCTCGCGCTCTTCCTCTTTGCCACCTCGTCCTTCGCGGGCCCGAGGGAGACGCTGGTCTTCAGCGGAGGAGGGAGCCGCTTCGTGGCGGCGAGTAGCGCTGCTGCCTTTGCGCCGCTCGCGAGCAACGTAGAGCGAAGCGCCGCCGCCCGGGCGCACCTCGACGCCTTCGTGGCCGACGCGCACAACCTCACGCTCCGCGCCGGCGCGGTCGACAACTTCGGCGACGGCGAATCGGTGGTGCACTTCGGACAGCTGCACCGCGGCGTTCCGGTGGTGGGCGCCGACGCGGTGGTGCGCATCGCGAAAGATGGCAGCGCCCGCGTGGTGGTCGACGGCCTGGTGCGCGGTCTTCCTTCGAGTACGGTGCCGCTCGTCACCGCCGATCGCGCCAGCGACGTGGCGGCCCGCTACTCGCCGGTGAAGGTCGGCGCCAGCGACGCACGCTTGGTGGTGCTGGCGCTGCACGGCGAAGCGCGCCTGGCCTGGGTGTTCGTACCCGCGGTGCCCATGACCCTTCCGGTGCGGCCGCGCATCATGGTCGACGCGCGCACCGGCGAGCTGCTCGAAGTGCGCGATCTCTTGCAGTACGCCGGGCAGGCGCAGACCTACGAAGCGAACCCGAAGAAGACGCCCACCCTGGCGCTGCGCGATTTCGGCATCGCCCCCACCGGCACCACCCTCGACAACCCCTTCGTGCGCACCATCAACTGCATCGACAAGAAGAGCGTCAAGGACGTGAACTTCGGCATCCCGCTCAAAGTGCACGTGTGCGACGCGGTGCAGACCGCGAACGCCAACGTCGACGGCAACTTCGTGTACACCCCGGTAGACACCGGCCCCGATGCCGCCGAAGACACCTTCTCGGAAGTGTCGATGTACTACCACGTGAACCGCGCCTACGCGTTCTTCCGCGACCTGCAGGGCGACTGGGAAGCGCAGGTGGTGACCGACAAGCCCCTCCCGGCCATGGCCAACCTCCGCGTTCCGTCGGGCTTCAACGGTGGTGACTTCAGCAAGCTGTCGGACCCCAACACGCCCCTCGCGCCGTTCTCCAATGCCTTCTTCTCTCCGGCGCAGGGCGGCATGGGCGGCGTGTTCGCCGACATCTTCAACATTCCCGGTGGCGCCATGCTGTTCGGGCAGGGGCCGCGCCGCGACTACGCCTACGACGGCGACGTGGTGTACCACGAGTTCACCCACGCGGTGGTCGACCGCACCTTGAAGCTGGGCGGCTGGGCTCTCGACGAGTTCGGCGCCACCGCGGCCCCGGGCGGTATGAACGAAGGCTTGGCCGACTACTTCTCGTCGGCCCTGGCCGGCGACCCCGACGTGGGCGAGTACGCGTCGGAAGACATCGACCAGAACTCTTCGGTCATTCGCACGCTCTCCAACAAGGACACTTGCCCGGCCACGGTGGTCGGCGAGGTGCATGCAGATTCCACGCTTTTCTCGGGCGCCCTGTGGGAGGCCCGCGACAAGCTGCCGGCGGCCGACCGCAAGACCTTCGACGTGGCGCTGTACAAGGCCATGCGCACCAGCCCCGGAAAGCCCGACCTCACCTACGACGCGCTGGCGAACCTGTTCATCGCCCAGCTCAAGACCGACATGCCGGCGGCCGCGCCGGTGCTCGAAGCGGCCATGACCGGCCGCGGGGTGCTGCCCAAGTGCACGCGCGTCCTCGAAGTGACCGACAAGTCGGCGAACGCCCCCAAGTATGGCAGCCGCTCGCCTGGCTTCACCGCGCCTGGCAAGCAGAACTTCGGTAGCCCCATCGCCGCCGGCATCGTGCAGGTAACCAAGAAGGTCGCCCCCGGCGCCACCAAGGTAAAGGTCACGGCCACGCTGGCTGCGGCGCCGGTCAGCAGCAACCCGCTGGGCGGGGGCGGCAAGCCCTTCACCCCGGCCCTGCTTCTGCGCTGGAACCAGCCCATCGCCTGGGCCCTGGGCCGCACCGGCAAGGTGACCACCGACGATCAGCGCGACGTGGCGGCCGGCACCACGTTCACCGAGGAGTTCGACGTGCCGGAAGGCGCCACCGCGGTATTCGTGCAGATTGCAAACAAAGGCGACACCGACGGCGCCTACGACACCGTGAGCATCGAGACCGTCGGCGGCGAGACCGTAACCCCTACGCCGGTGACGCCCACCGCGCCGGCGGCGACGACCACGACCGGCTGCAGCTGCAATTCCGGGAGCGCCCGCGATGCGACGGGGACCGCCGTTCCTTGTGCGGCGGGCGTAGGCATCGCGCTGCTCATGATGCGCCGTCGCCGTCGCTCTGCCTGAGCAAGCGCATTTCCCCTCCCGCAAGCGCGCGTGCGCGTGCGGGAGAGAGCGCGGCGCCTCAGCGCGTGACGGCCACGGTGAAGTTGTCGAAGCGATAGCCTTGCACCGACGTGGTCTGACCGCTGGTCGCAGAGCCGAGCTGCACGTAGGCCTCGGTGCCGGTCATCGGGAAGGCGCTGGGCGTCAAGATGGAGACGTCGTTGTAGAGAAGCTCGAAGTTGCCACCCTGCGCATAGCGCAGGCGCACCACGGTCCATTCGTCGGCCTTGGGGCTGGTGGGGACGCGCACGGTGGTGAGCGCCGCGGCGCCGTTGCTGACGATGAACTGCAGATAGTACCCGGTGTATGCGCCGGCCCCGACGGTGCCGCCATTCGTGTACATGAACGCGGCGTTGGCGGTGGGGACACCCATTTCAGCGAAGGTCAACGAGCCGGTGCTGGTGAGAACGACCCCGCCCGGCGTGGTGGGGTTGATGCCGAACGAGACCTCGATGGACTTGACCGCCGAGGCGCCCGCCTTCTTCCACTCGAGGTAGCCGCCACGCGGGCCGAAGCCGGCACCCGGCGCAGCGGCGCCGTTGAGCGCCCTGGGCGGCGAGAGAAACACGTTGGTGACGGGAGTGAGCGGGACGGGCCCCGCGTCGGGCGCGGGGTTGACCACCGAGGTCCATCCGTCTTCGATCTTCGGGCCGTCGAAGTCGGCGCAGAAGAAGTCGGTGGCGCCCACCGGCGTGGTTTTGCTGGCGCAGAAGCCCTTGGGCCCCGCATCGGCATCGCCGCCACCTCCGCCGTCGGGCGTGTCGGGCCGCCCGGTGTCGGGGTTCGAAAGCGGGCCGCCATCGGTGACCGACTGCGACGGCTGCGGACCCGCGTCGCTTCCGACGCACGCAGCGGTGAACGCGCCCCCGATCGAGGCGATGGCGAAGAGTATTCCCAAGCGAGAGCGAGCAAGGCGCATACGCTCACATTAACCCGACGCAGCGCCGCCGTCGACCGACGTCGAAAGTCCAAATGGACGACGGCACCCGAGGGGAGCGTGGTCGTGTACCATCGAGTGCGATGGGCGCATCACTGGCACGGATGCAGGTGTACATAGACGGGCTCCCCCAGGGCCTCGACTCGTACCCAGAGTGCCTGCAGAAGGCATCGATTTACCGAGAGTTCCTCGTGGGCATCGACTGCGAAGCGTTGCGGCCGCACCTACCTCCCACCCTTCGTGCGATGATCGACGCGCCGGCGCCGGTGACCGCCTGGGTGCCGGAGGTGCATGCGTCGGCGCTCTTTCTTGCTACGCGCGATGCATTCGCCGACGACGCTGCGTTCGTCGAGCACGCGTACCGAGGGAATCGGCGCCTCCTCGACAGCCCGCTCTATCGGCTGCTTTTTCGCGTGCTCGGGCCGCGCACCATGCTCCGCGGCGCGCGCTCACGGTGGGGCCTTTTCCACCGCGGCGGCGTGGAGATGATTCTCGACCTGCCGGCCGACGACGACGCCTCGCACGCATCGCTGACCCTCGAGTACCCACCGCGGGTGATTGCCCCGCTCCTGGCGCTCTCGTACGCAAGCGCGTTCCGCGCGGCAGCCGAGCTGTCTGGCGCCCAAGAGGTTTCGGTGCGGGTCGCAGTGCACGGCAGCGAGCACGTCACGTACGCGCTCTCGTGGAGGTGACGTGCGCTCTCACGGCAACTCTCGCGTGGGAGCGTTTGCCTGTGGGTGGTCCGATGCTCCCCCAGCCGCGGTGCATGCACGGTACACCGACCTACAACACATCGCGCGCGCAACCTGGCGGACGTTTCGGCACATGGTAACCAGCCCATAGACGCCCGCGACGGAGTTGTACCGCCCGGGTGCGCGCCGCTCGCGAGGGCGGGAGGCGGCGTCTTGCGGCGACGAATCTTTCTCGCAGAGACACAACCCGAAACAGGTTCCCTGTGCACTCTTGCGCGCGCGTTCGCGGCGCTCTGCGGGAAGGCATGGAACTTGGAGTAGGGCCCCGCATGCTTCGCCCGCTCCTCGCCTTGCTCGCCCTCATGGTCGTCGGCTGCGCGCAGGGCGCCGAGCCCGCGCCGGCGCAGGCGGTTCGGGTGGAGACCGTTGCGCAGGCGCACGACGCTCCGACCTCCACCTTCGAAGGCGTCGCGGCCTACGGCCGGCAGTCGGTGCTCTCGTTCCGCTTTCCTGGGTACGTAGAGCGCTTCGGGGCGCACCCTACCGAGGGTCGCGCGCTCGCACCGGGCGATCGCGTCAAGGCGGGCACGCTGCTGGCTTCGCTGCGCGCCAGCGATCTGCGCAACCAACTGGCAGAAGCCAACGGCATGGGCGCAGAGGTGGGCGCCGGGCAGGCCAAGGCCAAGGCCGACTACGATCAGGCGCGGGCGCTATTCGACGGCGGAGCCATCTCCAAGGCCGAGCTCAACGCCGCGCACGCCCGGTATCTCTCGACCAGCGGCGCAACTTCGGCGGCGCACGCGCGCGTCTCGAGCGCCAAGCTGGCGCTCCAAGATGCCACGCTGACGGCGCCCTTCGACGGCGTGGTGCTGGCGCGAACGGTGGATGAAGGCGGCCTGGTGGCGGCGGGCGCGCCGGTGCTCTCGGTGGGCGACGACGACACGCTCCGCGTGGTGGTGCCGGTGCCGCGCGAGGCCCTGAGCGGTACCGCAGTTGGCGCGACGGTGACGGTGCGGCGCGAAGGCGCAACGAACACCATTCTCTCGGGAACGGTAAGCAAGCTCACCGCTCCGGCCAGCGGCCTGCCCTTCTTCGACGTCGAGGTGGTGGTCGCCAACGAGGACCACGCGCTTTCGCCGGGCGATACGCTTCGGGTGGTGTTCACCAAGGCGCGCGCCGAGCGACCGCAGGTCACGGTGCCGGTGCGTGCGCTGGTGCGCGGCGCTGCCGAGGGCGAGCTCGCGGTGTTCACGGTGGACGAAGCCAACGGGGTGACGCGCGCGCACCGTAGGCCGCTGCGGCTGGCCAACGTGGTGCAAGACCGGGTCGAGGTGCTCTCGGGTCTCGCGGTGGGCGAGCGCGTGGTGGTGCAAGGAGCGTCGTTCCTGGCGGAGCGCGAGCGCGTCTTGGTGCTTCCGTGAGCGACCGGCGGAGCGAGGAGACGAAGGAGCCAGCGGCCTCGCTCTCGCTCTCGTTCCGGATTCCCCGGTACTTCGTGCAGCACCGGCAGCTGGGGTTCGCGGTGATGCTCCTCACCATGGTGGCCGGCATCGTGAGCTACGCGCACATGCCCAAGCACAAGGACCCACACGTGGAGCCGCGCACCATCTCGGCCACCGTATCGTGGCCGGGCGCGCCTTCGGCGCTGGTGGAAGAGCTGGTGACCCGGCGCCTCGAAGAGCGCATGGCGGCGGGCGACGGCATCGAGCGGGTGGAGTCGACCTCGGCGGTGGGGGGCGCCATGGTGTCGGTGACGGTGCACGAAGATATGCCCGACTCGGCGGTTGCCGCGGCACTCGACGCAGCAGCGGAGCGCGCCAGAGACATCACCGATTGGCCCTTGGGCGCGACCCGGCCCGAGGTGCATCGGGGCATGAGCGACACCGCGGCGATTCTGCTGTCGGTGACCGCCGAGCCCGCCACGGTGGCAGAGCTCTCTCTGCGCGCAGGCCTGGTGCGCGACGCGGTGACGAACGCGCGGCTCGGCAAGAGCGCAAACGGACGCGCCGCGGCGCTCTTTTCGTATCCCCTGGGCGAGGCGGCACCCAAGGCGTTTCGACGAACCCTCGAGGCCCTAGCCGCCGCTGCAGGCCTGGTCGACGCCGTGGTGGTAGAAGGTAGCGGCTTTGTGCTGGTCGACGCTGCGAACGACGTCGCCACCCTGCAGCGGCTCGACGCGGCGGCGCGCAAAGCGGAGCCGGCGACGATGACAGACCTGTGGCCCTCCGTCCTCGGTACCGACGCGACGTCGCTCACGGCCGGGCTGCGGAGCTTTCCCGGCGATAGCCATGGTCTGCTCGCGCTCACCGACGCCGCCGAGAAGACCGCGGAGCGTCTGCGCCGTCTCGATGCGGTGGGCAGCATCCACGCGGTGGGCGGCGGCAACCCGACGGTGTTCGTGGACTACGTACCGGCGCGCCTGGCCGGGAGCGGCCTCACGCTGGAGCGCATCCAGCAGTCGATCGCCGCTCGAAACGTCATGGGCGGCGGCGGGAGCGTCGCCCTCGGGCAGCGCGACGTGGCGGTGAGCCCAGTGCTGCGCATGCAATCTGCGGGCGACGTGGCGCGAACGCCCATCGGCGTGGACGCCTTCGGCGCCAACCTTCACCTGGGAGACGTGGCGGAGGTGACCCGAGGCCCCGACGCCTCGCGCGGGCAGCGCAGCTACCGGCGCACCTTCGCGGGCGACGTCGGCACGCGGCGCGGTCGATCGGTGACGCTGGCCATTTACCCCAAGGGCGATAGCCTGGCGAACCTCGACACGCAGCTCACCGCCGAGCTCGCCGCCGCGCGCAGCTGGGCGCCCGAAGGCGTACGCCTGGCGCGCGCCACGGATCAGGCGCGCGAGGTGAAAGAGAAGACCGCGCTCTTCTTCACCTCGCTCTGGGAGTCGATTCTCCTGGTGGTGGTGGTGGCGATTGTGGGCTTTCGCAACTGGCGCACCGCGCTGGTGTTGGCGTTCTCGATCGTTTTGACGCTGGCCACGACCTTCGTGCTCATGGCGCTCCTGCGGGTGGATATCCAGCAGATCTCGGTGGCCTCGCTCATCTTGTCTCTGGGCCTCATCGTCGACGATCCGGTGGTGGCTGGCGACGCCATCCAGCGCGAGCTGCTGGGGGGCGCCTCGCGAGAGCGCGCGGCCTGGCACGGCCCCGGCAAGCTGGCCCGGGCCATCTTCTACGGCACCGCCGCCAACATCGTGGCCTACCTGCCGTTTCTACTGGTGGGCGGCAGCGTGGGGCGCTTTCTGTGGTCGCTGCCGGTGGTGATGACCGCGTCACTGGTGGCGTCGCGCGTTGTCTCGATGACCTTCGTTCCCCTGCTGGGACGAACGTTCCTCGTTCCCTCGGTGGGGCTGCCGCGGGCGAAAAAGCGCAGCATGTGGGCCGAGACCTACGAGCGCGTGCTCAGTGCAGCGCTCCGGCGGAAGAACACCGTGCTTCTGGGCTCGCTGGTGGTGCTGGGCCTGGGGGCGCTGGGCCTCGCGCGCATGAAATCGAGCTTCTTTCCCCGGGATCGCACCAACCTCTTCGTGGTGAACGTGGCGCTCTCGAGCGACGCAACCCTGGGCGCCACCGACGGCGTCGTAGAGCAGGTCGACGCGCTGGTCGACGAGGTCGGCGAAGCCTGGCGCGCACGCGGGGCCAGGTATCCGGTGCGCGCCTCCACCAGCTACGTGGGCGGCGGCGCGCCGCGCTTTTGGTACTCGCTGGTGACCACCCATGCACGCCCCAACCTGGGGCAGATCGTGGTGGAGCTGGAAGACGAAGGGGCCACCGTGGCCTTCGCCGAGGAGCTGCAGCGGCTGGCCTCGGCGCGGGTGGCCGACGCCCGGGTCGACGTGCGCTTGCTGGAGAACGGCAAGAGCGGCACCATGCCGGTGGAGGTGCGCATATCCGGGGATGATACACGTATATTGCGGAGCGTCGCCGACAAGGTAGCTTCGGCGCTGGGCGAGGTGCCGCTGGCCCGAGGGGTGCGCGACGACTGGGGCGACGCGAACCTTCGCATGGGCGTGGAGCTCGATGAGACGCGAGCCGCCACCGCTGCGATCTCGCCGGGCAGCGTCGCACGGGGAACCGCCGACACCTGGCGCGGCTCGCTCCTGGGCGTACTGTCGGAGTCCACGCGCTCGGTACCCATCGTGGCGCGGAGCACCGCGGGAACCCGGAGCGCGGTGGGCGACGACGCGACGACCGGCGCGGGCGATCGGCGCGTTCCACTGGCCACCGTGGCCAAGCTCCCGATGCTCGCCGAAGCCTCGATCATTCGCCGGCGCAACCAGCAGCGGACCATTACCGTCGCGTGCTTGCCGGTGTCCCACGCGCTCCCCTCGGAGATCATGGAGGCGGTGCGCCCGGAGCTGCGCAAGCTGGCAGCCGAGCTGGGTCCCGGGTACGTCATGGAGGTGGGCGGCGTGGAGGAAGACGCGGGGAAAGTGCGCGGCGACACCTGGCTGGTGGCCGGCGTCTCGTTGGCGGCGGTGCTCACGGTGCTCCTGCTGCAGTTCCGCAGCGCCTCGCGCGCGCTCCTGGTGCTCGCGGCCATTCCGTATGGCGTGGCTGCGGCGCTCGTTTCGCTGTGGGTGAGCGGAAGCTCTCTCGGGTTCATGGCCACGCTGGGGATGATCAGCCTGGTCGGCGTCATCGTCAGCCACATCGTGGTGCTGTTCGAGTACCTGGAAGAAGCGCGCGAACGGCACGTTCCGTTCGCCGCCGCGGTGGTCGAAGCCTGCACGCATCGCGCGCGGCCGGTGCTGGTCACGGTGCTGGCCACCATGCTGGGCCTGGTTCCACTGGCGGCCCACGGCGGTCCGTTGTGGCAGCCACTGTGCATCGCGCAGCTGGGCGGCCTCGCAGTGGCCACCGGCGTCACGCTGCTCCTGGTTCCGGTGCTCTACGGTCGCCTGGTGGAGCTCGGGTGGATTCGCTGGACAGAGGCGCGCGGCGCCGACGTCACGATGCTGACCCGGCGCATGAGCCCGCGGCTCACCCCTCGCGTCACCGATCGCGCCACCGCGCTGGCGGCGCCGGGAAGGCGCGTCGGGACCTGATCAGCGGCCTTCGCCGGCGGTCGACTTGTCGCGCCCCACCGCGTGCTCGAGGCGCAGGCGCGTGGTTCGCAGGTCGATGCGAGCCGACACCTGCTCGAGTCGGGCGCGAACCCGATCGGTCTCCGCGTCGGCCCAATCGGACCCGTGCGAGCGGCCGGTCTGGGCCAGGAGCGCGCGTACGCGGTAGCCCTCTTCTGCGGCCTCGAGCCGGCGATCGGCGGTGAGCAGCGCCTGCTCGGCGTTGGCCGAGGCTTCCATCGCCTCCGCCACTTCGTGGTGTAGGGCGGCGAGGAGCCGGCGGCGATCGGCGTCGAGTGCGGCGCTCTTGGCTTCGGCAGCGCGCACCGTGCCGGCAGCGAAGAACGCCTCGTTGGGCGACCAGGAGACCTGCGCCGTCACCGACCAGGTGGTGCGCCAGCGCTCTTCCTGGGGAATGTACCGCGCGTTGGGGTTGGCGCTGGTGAGCTCGCCCTGCAGATCGATGCGCGGGTATTCGCCGGCGCGGGCCGCCGAAGCCACGCCGTCCAGAGCCTTCACGCCCAGCGACGCCGACTGCAGCTCCAGCCGCTGACCCTTGGCTTCTTCCCACAGCGCGGCGAACGACGCGGTGCGCACCGGCGCGCTGGCGACCGATTCTTCCGGCGGCGGCGGGGGCGGGGGCGCGGCTTCGGACGAGCCGCCCATGAGGAACGAGAGCTCGTTCCACAGGCGATCGGCGGCGTTCTTGGCCTGGGCCTCCAGCTGCTCCACTTGCGCCACCTGCGCGCTGGCTCGGAGCACGTCGATGCGGCTCGCAGTGGCCGCGCCGGCGCCTCGCTCCACGTCTTTGGCGTGGGCCTGCGACTGCACCAGCGACTGCGCCACCACCTTGCGCATGAGCGCGGCCCGCACCCATGCATAATACACAAGCTTGGCCTCCAGGCGCGCGCGCAGGCGAGTGGCGCGCAGCTCCAGCTCCGAGGCGTCGCGGGCCTGTCGCGCCGCTGCGTGCGACTGAAACAGCTTGAAGACGTAGTCGGTGACCGGAAACACCAGCGCCGCCTGGAGCGAGAACTGGTCGGCGGTGTAGGGCAGGCGAATGGGCGCTTGCACCAGGGGCGCGCCGGGCGCGATCGGTATCGCGGCCGGGTTCTGCGGCGTGGTGGGCGAAGCCACCGCGTAGCCGATGGTGCCCGGTTCGATGGGCGAGAGCCGTGAATACCTACCCACCACTTGCAAGCGAGGAAACAGCGCCACCAGCGCTTGCTGAAGGTCGGCCGCTGCGCTCTCGATGCGCGCGCGCTGCGCCGAGATGTCGACGTTGGCGCGCTCGGCCCGGGTGGCCGCCGATTCTGCCGTGAGCTTAGAAGGTTCCTCGTCTGCACGCGCGAGCAACGGCGCGACCGCGGCGTATAGAGCGAAGCAAACGGGGAGGAGAGGGCGCACGCACAAGAGCGGTGCACGACCCATACCGCACACCCAAGGTCGAGCCGCGGGGCCAAGGCGCAAGATGTCGCCGGCAGGGCTGCACGTTTCCGCTCGGCGGGCGGCTGCTACGCAAACGAACAGTGGGCCGTTGAACCGCTCTCTACTCAGGCGCCAGGTGCGCCGGTACCGCCGACTCGGGCACCGATGCCACGGTGCCCGCAATGGCCATCACGTCACGCTCGATGGTGCGGGCCACCCGCTCGAGGTCGATGTCGTTGGGCGAAGGCAGGAACGGATCTTCGATGCGAACGCCGATCTCTTCCACGCCAAACATGGCGTAGCCAATGGCCACCATGACGAGCGGCGTGCCGTAGCCCAGGTCGCCCACCAGGGCGAAGGGCAACGTGATGTTGTAGACCAGCAAAAAGCGCCTCAGGTGCACCACGTAGGCGAAGGGAATCGGCGTCTTCTGGATACGCTGACACACCCCCAGCTGGTCGTGCAGCTCGGTGAGATTGCGGTCCATGAGCTGATACTCGTACTCGCTCATCTGGCCGTTCTTCTTGGTGGCCTGGTACTGCTCGCCGAGCGCCAGGAGCAGCCGCTGCGCGGGCCCTGGAGGGTGCATCATTGCGCGCGCCTCGAGATCGCCGAGCAGGGTCAAAAGCTCGGGCACGTCGCGCTCACGCCACAGCTGCCGCTTGGCGGCGTGGGCAAAGGTAGCCAGGAGCTTGGCGTTGCGCACCACCAGCTCGCGGGCCTCGAAGAAGGTGGCCCCTTGCCGCGCGAGATCGCGCGCGCGGTTGGTGATGGTGCCCCATGCGCGGCGCCCTTCCCACCAGCGGTCGTAGGCGCTGTTGGTGCGAAAGGCGAGCATGAGGCCCAGCACTGTTCCCAACACCGCGTGAATGGTCGGGGGAATGGTGGGCGCCCAACCCAACTTGTGAGCGGCCACCACCGGCAGCGAAAAAGCGGCAAAAACCAGGATGCGCGGCGTCACGCTGGGCAGCACGGAGCCCTTCAAGGTGAAGAGGTGCCGGACCCAATTGTGACGATCGTACTGCAGCATTCAGGCGGGCGGAATTGTCGCACATGCGGGGCGGCGGCGGCACACATCCGGTGTGCAGAATCGGGCGACCTGCGCGAAGCCGATTGCTCGATGCGGGCGCGGCGCCTATTCTCGGCGGGCTAACGTGAACGATCGTTTTGTCCGGTGCCCACATTGCCAGCAGCCGCATGACCTCAAGCTCGCGGTGTGTCCGCGAACGGGCAAGAAGCTCTCGCCCCAGGTGCCGGCGCCCGATGCCTCGAACCCCACGATGATGCGGACCCCCATCGCGCCCGCCAAGAAGCGAGTGTGGGACGACTTGGTGGGAACGGTCATCTCCGGTCGTTACATCGTTGAGTCGGTGCTCGGGCAAGGCGGAATGGGCACGGTGTTCCAGGCGCTGCACACCGACCTCGACCGCCCGGTGGCCATCAAGGTGCTCAACCCGCAGCAGGCGGCGAAGACCAGCTCGGTGCAGCGCTTCCACAACGAAGCCCGAAGCTCCGGCGCCATCGGTCACCCGAATATCTGCGAGGTGTACGACCTGGGCACGCTGCCTTCTGGCAGTCCGTTTCTGGTCATGGAGTACATCACCGGCGAGACCCTGGCCGCGCGGGTCGGGCGCGAAAAAGGGCTTCCGGTGGTCGACGCCATCGACATCGTGGCCGGGGTGCTCGCTGGCCTCTCGGCGGCGCACGCCAAGAACATCGTGCATCGCGACATCAAGCCCGAGAACATCATGCTCATCACCACGCCCCGGCCGGGCGTGAAGATCCTCGACTTCGGCGTCTCCAAGATGCTCGGGCCCGACCCCTATGGCGAAGGCGAAGACGTGCTCTCGCTCACCCGCACCGGCATGGTGATGGGCACGCCGTACTACATGTCTGCCGAGCAAGCACGCGGCGATCGCGATCTCGACGCGCGGGTCGACGTGTACGCGTGCGGCGTCATGCTCTACGAAGCGCTGGCGGGAAAAAGGCCGTACACCGCGCCCAACTACAACGCGCTCCTGTTGCAGATCGTCGGCAAGCCACCCGCGCCGCTGCGGCAGCTGGTGCCCACACTTCCCGACCGGCTCGAGGCCATCGTGGTGCGGGCCATGGAGCGCGATCGCCACGTGCGCTACCAGAGCGCTGCCGAGTTTCGCGCCGAGCTTCTGGCGTTTCGCGACGAGATAGCCCCCAAAACCAAGACCCCTCCGCGCGAACGCACGGTGCCGGCCGACCTCACGCGCGAAGCCAACCGCGAACGCGAACGGGCCCTCGGCGCCTCGCGCGACGCGCAGCGGTCGGAGATCACGCACCGCGGTCTTCTAGAAGCGGCCGAGACCTTCAGCGGGACCGTCGAAGGCGTGTCCGAGAGCGAGCGCCCGCCGCCCACGGAGAAGTCGGCCGAGGTGTCTGCCAGCCGGAAGCGCCGTGAGCCCATGGATTTCGACGATGCGCCCACCCAGGTGTATCGCCCGGATGCGCCGCCGCCGGGGCTGCCGCCGCTGCCGCCCATGGCGCCCCGCATGCCGTCGAGCCCGGGTGCGGGTGTGTCGCCCCGAGCGCCGCGTCCGCCCCCCCTGCCCTCGCAGGTGCGCACGACCATGGCCCCGCGCGCTGCGCCTCCCGCCGGTGCGCCTTCCACTGGTGCGCCGCCGCGGCCGGTGGCCGAGCCATTCCCGACGCGGCCGCTGCTGCCGCCGGATCAGACCGAGAAGATGACCCGCGACCAGTTTCCTCCGAAGCCGGACCGGAAGAGAAAACCTTAGCGCTACGGAGCGACAGGTAGAATGCGGCGCCGGCGCGCCGCGCGCGACCCCCGACCGCCCGGGCGGTCATCGGAACCCACAGTCTGCGGGTGAGCCCGTCCGCTCGCCTCTTTCCAACCGCGGCCGAGATGCCTATGCTTCGCCGCCCTACCGAATCCAAAGGAGACTCTCCATGGCGTTTACGCTTCCCGAATTGCCCTACGACAAGAATGCGCTCGCTCCCCACATCACGGCCGAGACGCTCGAGTTCCACCACGGCAAGCACCACAACGCCTACGTGACGAACCTCAACAAGCTGCTCGAAGGCAAGCCCGAGGCGAACAAGTCGCTGGAAGACATCATCCTGTCCTCCGAGGGCGGCGTGTTCAACAACGCCGCGCAGATCTGGAACCACACGTTCTACTGGAGCTCGATGAAGCCCAATGGCGGAGGCGAGCCCACCGGCGATCTCCTCGCGGCCATCAACCGCGACTTTGGCTCCTTCGCCAAGTTCAAGGAAGAGTTCACCGCGGCTGCCACCACCCAGTTCGGCTCCGGCTGGGCCTGGCTGGTATCCGACAAGGGCAAGCTGGCGGTCACCAAGACCGGCAATGCCGACCTTCCGCTAAAGCACGGCCAGAAGGCGCTGCTCACCATCGACGTGTGGGAGCATGCATATTACATCGACTACCGAAACCTCCGCCCCAAGTACATCGAGACCTTCCTGGCGAACCTCGCCAACTGGGACTTCGCGGCCGAGAACCTGAAGAAGGCCTGAGCCGTTTCCGGCGATGAAGCGCGGCGCACCGAACGGGGTGCGCCGCGCTTCGTTTTGTGGGTATGCTGATGGGATGCGCGGAGGGGATCAGTCTCGGGGCACCTACGGTTCGGACACGAATGTCAGGGAGCCGCGGCCCTTGCCCTGTGCCAACACGGGCTTTTCCCGGCGCTTCTGCCGGGAGCGCGCTGGCATGGACATCGCAGATTGGAGCTTCATGCGCATGTTCTCGGGCCGAAGCGCCGCAATGTCCGTCCTCTCTGTGGGTGTATTTCTCGGCGCTTCGACGGCCGGTGCGCAAGAGCCCCCGCCGCCTCTCCCCCCGCCCTCGGCGCCGGCCGATGCGCCCGTGGTACAGCAGCCCTTGGCAACGGCTCCCGCCGCTGCGCCCGCGTACGTGATCCCGGAAGGCTGCGTCGAGGGCAAGGACGCCGCCGGCGCGCCGCTCATCTACTGCCCGCGGCCGGCCGATGCGCCGGTGGTGCAGCCGGCGACCAAGCGCGAGTGGTACGGCTGGCAGGTGCTGCTCGTCGACGGGGCGAGCCTGCTCGTGACCATCGGAGGCGCCGCGGCGCAGTCGGGTGCGGTGGCCGCCACCGGGGGACTCATGTACCTGGGCGGTCCCGCGGCGGTGCATTTCGCCCACGGCAACGTCGCCCGAGGCTTCGGTAGCATGGGCCTGCGTCTGGGCGCGCCGTTCGTAGGGGCGCTGCTGGGCTTCGGCGTCGGGGCCGCGTCGTGCGGGGGCTCCACGTCGAACACCCGAACCGACTGCGCCGCGGTGGGCTTGGGTCTGGGCTTGTTGGCGGGATACATCGCGGGCATCTCCGTCGACGCCGGGCTCCTCGCGTACGAAGACGTGAACGCAGAGACGCCGGCCCAGCGCGGCGCCCGCACAACCAAAGCGGCGCCGCGAGTCGCCAAGGCGAGCCCGTCGGTCACCGTCCTCCCGAGCGCCGCCGTCACCCCCCAAGGCGGATCGGTAGGCCTCGTCGGCAGCTTCTAGAGAGCGCCACTACCGCTTCTTGCTCTCGGCGCGCTTCCACATGTCGACGTAGGCGCCGGCGGAACGGAAGAGCGGCTCGACGTCGACGTTTGCCAGCATCGAATCTGCGATGAGATCCGGGAATAGACCGATGTGCGCAAAGCCGTCGGTGTTGAAGTCGAACGTTCGTTGACCCGTTACTTGCTTCGAAAAAGTGCCGAACCCCGGGAGGGTAAATGGGTAAGCGAGGCGCTTCTTCGACTTCTCTGCATTCTGCTGCTGGGCGTGCCATCGGCAAAGGGGTACTTGAGCACGATCGCGCGGACGAGTGTCGAGTCCGTCGGCGCGCGCGTCTCTCGCCGTGGAACACCATTGCGCCGATGCTGCACCAAGCGTTGCGCGAGAGTCGCGCAACGATGCGCCGACGTGTGCGTTTTCAGCCTCCTTTTTCGGCGAATGCGGTCGGCATGGGGCGTGCTGAGGAGATGTCCGGAGGCTCAATCATGAATCGCTCTCGCTTAGTTGGTTTCGTCGGATTTGGAATCTTGGCTGCATTGGCGACGACGTCTGCGTCGCCCGATGCCTTCTCGCTGCCGCCTGCGGGGAAGGGACGCCCGGTGCTCGAGCGTGATCCACCGTCGCGCCCGACGCCCACTGCGGTGCCCGTCACCCCCATCTTCCCGCTCGTGCCGATCACCCCGAAGGAGACGACCAGCAAGGCCAAGGCCTGCGTAGACCGGCGCACCACGGGTGCGCTCCCGGCGCGGCCGGCGGTCGCGCCGCCTCCGCCCCGCTTCGACGCCAATGGCAACATTGTGCGGCCCGTCGGCGTGTCACGACAGGCCCTCGCCGGCCAGACCGACCTCATGTGGGACGCCGGGCAAACACTCCGCGTGAAGATGGCGGGCGGCAGCGTGAAGGTGCGCAACAAAGTGCGGCAGTACGCCGAGGAGTGGACCCGCTACGCCAACATCAAGTTCAGCTTCGTCGACGAAAGCCAGCCCGCGGAAGTTCGCATCAGCTTCGCGAAGGACGGAACGAGCTGGTCCGCGGTGGGCCGTGAATCCACCTTGATTCCCTTCGGCCTCCCCAGCATGAACTTCGGGTGGTTCGACGACGACACCTCGGAGACGGAGCTCAGCCGCGTCGTGATTCACGAGTTCGGACACGCGCTCGGGCTCATTCACGAGCACCAATCTCCGGTAGCGGGCATTCCGTGGAACAAGCCCAAGGTCTACGAGGACTACGGCAAGATGACGCCGCCCTGGGACCGCGCCAAGGTGGATAGCCAACTATTTGCCAAGTACGGCACGAACAATACCAACTTCTCCCAGTTTGATCCGCTTTCGATCATGGAGTATTTTGTCCCTGCCGAGCACACACTGGATGGGAAGGGGATTCCGGGGAATACGACGCTGTCGGCGATGGACAAGCAGTTCATCGCGCAGTGGTACCCGCAGGCCCCAACCGCCAGCAACAGTACCGGTATGCTTCGCACCGGCGACGATTGCGATCAGATCAACTTCGTGGTGGAGCTGAATGCGGTCGCCAGCGACAAGGTGAGCTTTCGCCTGCAGCCGGGCCCCGGTATCACCTGGTGGAAAGCGGTCAACGTGCCCATCGACGGTGGCGGCTACGCGCTGCTGCAAATGCAAGACGGCCGCTCCGACGCACGCGAGATTGCTCGCTCCACCCTCGACAACACGCGCCCGGTGCGCTTCGGCAAAGCGAAGTTTCTCGGCGTTCACACGCCACTCGGCTACACCTGGGACGCGCTCTCCGCGCTCCCCGGCGGCTCCCGGGTGACCCTCACGTGGGCGAAAGACAGCTGCCGCTAGGAGCCGCGAGGAGACTGGGAGTTTCCGTCCTCGCGAGGCGCGGCGGCTGCTCGTGGCCGGGAGTACGAGCGCGGCCGACGTGGGCTTCCGTGTCGGCTACCAGAGCGCGTCACAGCGCATCGGCGAGGCGCCAGCCCAAGACGCTCAGCATCAACAAGACCACGCTGCGACGGTCGGAGCGCAAGGGCAAGCCGAGGGCGATTTCAAGCTATTCGCACGAGCGCGAGGGTGCGCATGCGGCCTCCACAGTTTGGGTTCGCGAAGGCATCGGGACGGTGCGCGAGCGGAGCTTGCTTGCCGAGGCGAGAACCCGGCAGAGCGGAGGGTGTGTGTCCTTGGGTGCCGGCACCGATGCGGCCAGCCGAGAGAGCAGGGAGCTCGGGTCGAGATCGATGCAGGTCGAGTCGCCGCTGCCGCGCCCATGCGCCCACGCCGGTGCAGCACATGGGATTGCTCCACCAAAACCGCGGTCGGGCGGGCTGATGCGCTCGTGTCTGCTTCCGCGCGACGCTCGAAGCAAACAATGAAGTCGCGGGTCACGATAGAGTGCGGTACTGTTCGCGCAGTTTTCGGGCGGGAGCACGTATGGCGGCGGAGCAACGGCAGGTGCAAGACCGAGTAGCTGAAGCGGATGCCTCGCCCATGCGAGGTCGGTACGTGCCTGCGCTCGACGGGGTCCGTGGCCTGTCGGTGGCGGCGGTGTTCCTGTTTCACGCGTTCGGGACGCACTCGGTCTACCGGCACGCGGCGCTGGTGCGGCTGGGGCACCTTGGTGTGGAGGCATTCTTCGTGCTGTCGGGTTTTCTGATCACGCTGCGCCTATGGGCACTCGGCGACCGTGCCGAATGGACGCTCGGCCAGCGCTGGAAGGTGTTCGGCGTACGACGCGCCGCCCGCATCGTTCCGCTCTACTTCGCGGTGTTGACCCTCCTCGCGCTCTTCGGACACGATTTGGGTTTCGAAGTGCTCGACGGCGCGTGGCCCTGGTACTTCGCCTACGCTGCGAACATTCTGATCTTCGCCGGGGCAGGCTGGATTGGCGCCGGAGGTCACTTTTGGAGCCTGTGCGTCGAGGAGCAATTCTACCTCGTGTTCCCGCCCTTCGTGCTCACGTCCGCGCGACGCTGGCTCGTGCCCATTGCCGTTTCACTGGCGATTGCGTGCGTCGCGCTCCGCGTCGGGCTTGCGGGGCGAACCGGGCGTGCAGCGTGGGCGTGGGTCCTTGCGCCCCTTCACTTGGACGCCTTTGGGGCTGGGATACTCAGCGCGGTCTTCGCTCGGAAGGCCGAAACACGCGCGCCGGCGGACCGAGCGACGCACCTGGTGTACGCACTTGGCGCTCTTTGTGCGACGCTCTTCATCGCGCTTGCGTGGGACCAAGCGCTCGGAGCTCGCTGGGCGGCGCTGTTGCCCACGCTCCTCGCTTTCGCGGTCGGCGCGCTGGTCATCGCCCTTTGGCGCAACGCCGCCACCTCTCTCTCGGCGGTGCTCGGATTCCCGCTTTTGGCGGGTATCGGGCGGATCAGCTACGGCATCTACATCGTCCACCTCTTCGTCATCGTGTGGGTGTGGCGCATTCGAGCCCCCTGGCTTCCGCCGGTTGCGTTGTTGCGTGGTACGATCGCGTGGACCCTCTCGGTAACGCTCGCCGCGCTCTCGTGGTTCGCATTCGAACGCCCCATTTTGCGCGCGGGACAGCGCTACCGGCCACGTTTAGGACCGGGGAGCGCCAGCGTCACGCCGCGCCCCGGGCACGGTGGGTAGTGACCTTGCCCCCGGTTGACGGCCAGTTTTCCCAACTAGCTAGCTAGCGCACCGACCCGTGCGCGATGGTTGGCAACTACGGACGCTGACTTTCCTCGTCGCCGCTCTGTTGATCTTCGGAGCTCTCGAAGAGCTCGGTCTTCAGCGCGAAGAGGGCGTCGGTCATGCCGATGGGATAGCGAGAGGGCTGGGTAAGGCGCTTTTCGCGATCGCTCAGGGCGCCCAGCTCGGTTTGGGCGCGGCTCCTCACGGTCGCGAGCGAATCGGCGGTGACGCTGCGCTTGCCGGCCCGCATGACGTTGGAGAGCAGGGGCGCGCCGCGCTGGGCTGCCACCTTGGTGCGCGCGCCGGTGATGCGGTCTACGAACTCCACGCCACGTGCAGACTGCATGCGTTCGCTGGTGGCGTGGGCCACGTCGGCCACCGGGTGCCCCTGGGCGTCGTGGTAGCGCATTACCAGCTTGCGCCCGGGGTCGGAGCAGGCCACCAGCGAGTCTGCATAGCGCATACGCGGCGACCAGCGGCCGTCTTCCTCGAGCGCCACCACCTCGGCCCGCACCTGCACCACCGCCGAGAGCCGGGTGGCGTCGACGCAAATGCCGGCGAGGCTGGGAATTTCGCGGCGCAGCTCGCGAACCGCGAACTCGTCGAGAAGCCCGGATACGTAGATGTGCGGCGCCGGCACCTCGCGCGCCGCGAAGGCGCGCTGCAGGCCCTCGGCCAGGTCGACGTAGTGGCCACCCGGAATCTCCACCGCGAAGGGGCGCGAATCCCAACTGTCGGCGGTGTTCCCCTCGGCCGCCACCGCGAGCCGCTCGGCCGATCGCTCCGGCTGGCTAGGCTCGAAGTACACCAGCGCGCCGGCCGGCGACGACTGGAACCAGGCCCGATGGCTCACCTCGCGATCGCGGGTGGCGCCCAGCCCGATGGGGCTCTCGCGGGCCCGGAGCGGGATGCCGAAGGCACTGGCGGCGTGCGGAGATGTGGTGGAAGAAGCGCCGCCGATGAAGGCCGCCCTTGCCAGCGTGCACGCGCGCTCGGCGTTGGCCTCTCGGGCGCTGCTCACGTCGACCACGTCGACCGCACGGTCGCCGGCGATGGCAATGCGTGCGAAGCGCGTGGCCACCGACGAGGCGTCGCCCAGGGTGCGGAGCGCCAGGCTGGCCACCAGTTGCGCTTGCCAGAGCGGACCATCGATGCAGAGCACAGCCTCTCCGGGAAACACCGCGGTGCCCTCGGCCGCTGCGTCTACGTCCACCAGCAGACGCATGTCGCCCACCGCGTCGGCGGTGGCTTCGTCCCACAGGCCGTTCTCCACCAGCCAGTCGGCGTCTTCGGCGGAGATTCGCACCCGCTCCAGGGTCTCGAGCAGCGGCTCCAGGCCCGCCAGCACCACGAAGCCGGTGCTCTCGGAGAGCGAGACGAAGGAGCACTCGAAGGCGGCTCGCGCGTTGGCGTGGCGCGAAGCAAGCGTCACCCGCAGCGACGCCAGGGCATCGGCGTCGAACGGCAGCGCAAAGGCGCCCCCGGCGGCGCCGCCGTGACCCGTGCTAGAAATGCGTGGGCGCAGGCTTGCCATGCCCCATTATCGCGTCAGCGGGCTGCGCCCTTCCAGCGATAAAGTTGAGCGGGCCGATGAGGGCCGCGGCGCGAAGCCGAGGCCGGCTCGATGAGGTGCGCCGCCAGCAGCTTCGCCCGGAAGTTCCGCTTGTCGAGCGGATGTTGCACCACCACCTCGTACACACGCTGCAGCTCGCTCATGGTGAAGTGCGAGGGCACCAGGTCGAAAGAGGCCGCCCGCGTGGGGTCGCGCAACCGCTCCACCAGGCACATTTGCGCCAGGTCGATGATGCGCCGGTGGTCAAAAGCGAGGTCGATGGTGCCTTTTTTGGTGGCGCGCGAGGGGCGGCCGGCCTTGCCCCCCTTGCCCACGGTCGCGCTGGCGCGCGTGGGCTTGACGCGCCGGGCCGGCGGAGGGTGGGTGCCGGTAGGCAACTCCTTCGCCAGATTCGCCAGCGGATGCCACGCCACCTCTGCCGCATCGTCGCCGGCCCGAAGGATGGCCGACTCCGCCACGATGAACGTAAAAAACGCCACCGAGATGGTGTGCCCGCGCGGATCGCGCCCCGGGTCGCCGAAGGCACCCAGCTGCTGAAACCGCACGTTCGAGAGGCCCGTTTCCTCTTCCAACTCCCGCGCGCAGGCGCGATCGAGGCTCTCGTTGGGGTTCACGAACCCACCTGGAAGCGCCCATTGGCCTTTGTAAGGCGCGAGCTTTCGCTTCACCAGGAGCACCACCAGATCGTCGGCGCGCATGGAAAAGATGACGACGTCGACGGTGACCGCCGGCCGCGGATACTCGTAGCGGTACATGGAAAAGCGAGCATGGTGTGGCGAGCACACGAAGTCAACGGTTTCGCCGAATGCGAAAATTCGTCGTGGTTGACCATGGTTGACGATGAATCGCGGAAAGGCGTACCTTGGCCGGCGCAATCGATACGAATGGAGGTTCTCGGTGAATGCTTTGAAACGATTCTTTACCGTCGCGATGATCGGTCTCACCCTGGGAGCCGTCGGCTGTGGACACAGCGACGAAGAGCTCGAGGCGAAGCAGCGAGAGATTGACAAGATCGCGGCCGAGCTGAAGGCCGCCAAGGGGCAGCTCGCAACGGATCAGGCGAAGTTCAACGAGGCTCAGTCGGAGCTCGACACCCTTCGCGATCAGCTGAAGAACACCGGCGTGGGCCTGGAGAAGTCGAAGGAAGACGCAGCCAAGCTGCGGCAGGCGCTCACCGAGTACAAGCTGCGCGCCGACCAGCTCGCGGTCATCGAAGCGCGCTTCAAGGAGCTTCGCAGCAAGCTGCAGAAGCTCAATGACATCGGCCTCAAGGTCGTCGTGCGCAACAACCGCATGGTCATCCAGCTCCCCGGCGACATTCTGTTCGACTCGGGCAAAGACGAGCTTCGTCCCCAAGGCAAAGACGCCTTGGCCCAGGTCGCCGAAATCATCCGCACCGACAAGGACCTCAACAGCCGCCACTTCTTGGTGGCCGGCCACACCGACAACGCCAAGTACGGCGGCGGTCCGTTCAAGGACAACTGGGGCCTGTCGCTGGCCCGCGCCCGCACCGTGCTCATCTATCTCATCGGACCTCTGGCGCCGGAAAAGGGCGACAAAGACAAGAAGCCCCAGGGCGGCGGCTTGAACCCGATCGATTGGGGCGCGAGCGGCTACGGCGAGACCGATCCGGTCGCCGGCACCGTTGCCCAGCAGGCCAAAGACGAGATGCAGAAGAACCGCCGCGTCGAGCTGGTCGTCCAGCCCAACGTGGAAGAGATGCTCAACCTGAACAACATCAAGTAAGGCATTCCCTACGAGCGACGCGGAGGTCTCTGGCCTTCGCGTCGTCGTCTTTTGTCCATGCGCGTAGCCACCGTCGACATCGGAACCAACACCGTCATCCTGCTCGTGGCCGAGCGCGGGCCCGACGGGCGCGTGCGCGCGGTGCACCAGGAGGCGCGCATCACGCGGCTGGGCCAGGGGGTAGATGCCACGCGGCGACTGCATCCCGATGCCGTGGCCCGCACCTGCGAGGCGTTGCGCGACTACCGAGCCGCGGCGACCGTGCACGGCGCCACCGCCTTCGACGTGGTGGGCACCAGCGCCATGCGCGACGCCGCCGGCGCCGAGCCGGTACAGGCGGTCGTCACCGAGGGCTTCGGAAAACCCGCGCGCATTCTCAGCGGTGACGAAGAAGCCACCACCACGTTTCTGGGCGCCATCTCCGGCCTCGCGCTGCCGGTCGGCCCCGCCGCGGTGTACGACATCGGTGGCGGGAGCACCGAGATTGCGGTGGGAGAGGTTCACGGCGACGCGGTGGTCTTGGGCTACAAGAAGAGCTTCGACGTGGGGAGCGTGCGGCTCACCGAGCGCCATGTGACCGGCGATCCCCCGAGCGAGGCGTCGCTGGAAAAAGTGCGCAAGGTGCTGCGCGATGCGTTCGCCGAGGTGCCGCAGCTGGCCTTCATTGGCGCCCCGGTGGGTGTGGCCGGCACCATGACCACCCTGGCGGCGGTGCACCTGGGGCTTCGCACCTACGATGGCGATCGCGTGCATGGTGCACGCATGAGACTGGAGGACGTGCGCGCGGTGGTGACGCGCCTCGCCCGCATGCCGCTGGCCGAGCGGAGCCTGGTCGCCGGCCTCGACCCCAAGCGCGCCGACGTCATCGTGGCCGGGGGTCTGGTGGCCGAGGCGGTGCTCGCCGCCATGGGGGCCACCGAGGCCATCGTGTCCGATCGCGGCGTGCGCTGGGGCCTGGCAGAGGCGCTTTTGCGCGCGGAAGCCCGACCGTGACACGCAAGCTCCGGGACGTCCTCACAGAGAACAGCTACGATGGTGGCGTGACGTCCGCGCCGAGCATTCTCATAGGCGGCAAATACCGCACCGTACGCGTGGTGGGCGAGGGCGCCATGGGGGTCGTGTTCGAGGCCATCGACCCTTCTGGCCAGGCGGTGGCGGTGAAGACGCTGGTGCGCACCGACCCCGAAGGGCTGGCGCGGTTCGCCCGCGAGGTGGCGGTGTGCGCGCGCATTGCGCACCCCAACGTGATGCCGGTCTTCGACCATGGCTTCGACGTCGAGCTCGATGCGCCGTACTTCGCCATGCCGCTCCTGCGCGGGGGCGATCTGGCGGTGCACCTGGCCCACAACGGGGCGCTCCCGGTCGAGGTCGCGGCGCCTTTGATCATCCAGGCCTGCGAGGGCGTGGCGGCGGCGCACACCGCGGGCGTCATTCACCGCGACATCAAGCCTTCGAATCTGATCCTCGACGACGTGGGTGGTCGCTACGTGTTGCGGGTGGCCGACTTCGGACTGGCGCGTACCGAGAACCTCGAGGGCAACCTCACGCGCTCCGGGGTGCTCATGGGCACGCCGCGCTACATCTCGCCGGAGCAGTCGCAAAACCCCAAGTCGACCGACGCGCGCACCGATGTGTGGGCTCTGGGCATGGTGCTCTATCACATGCTCGCCGGCACCCCGGCGTTCGCCACCGCGGGCGCGTTCATGGCGTTCCTGGTGCAGAAGAAGGAGCTGGCGCCGATTCAGCAGGTGGCTCCGTGGGTGCCGGGTCCGCTTGCGCGCGTGCTCCACGCCGCGCTGCTCCGCGAAGTCGAAGCGCGCATTCCCATGGTGGCCGAGCTGGTTCTCGGGCTCGAGATGGTGGTGGGCTACGACGTGGCGCACCGGGCCCTCGGTCCGCGCGATCTCGCGCAGGGAATCTCGGCCGAGGCCCGCACCGTGGTCGCGCCGCGCGTCGCGCTTCCGTATCACTGGGAAGAGCTGCTCCGGAGCTGAACTTCAGGGATCGTCGAGAAGGCCGAAGTCCCAGGTCTCTTCGGCGCCACGGAGTGGGTCGACGGCGCGCTCGACCCGGCGGAGCAGCTCGCTGTCGGCGATGCCGGCGGCGTGCACGGCCACCGCGACCCGGCCGGGCCACTCCCACACGCGCGCTGCGGAGACGCCCTCGACCGCATACACCACCTGAAGTACGCGCTTCATGCGCGGGGGTATCTCGCTCGGTTCGCCGTCCATCGCATCTCCCATACCACCGACTCGACCCCCCGTCGCCACATGCTGCGGAGCGGGTTCCCGCCGCTGCTAGACGCGATCGCCGGTGAGCTGGCGATAGAGCTCGAGACCGGCGCCGACGGTGCCCGCCACACTGGGAAAGCCGGCGGTGGCGTTGACCAGCCAGAGGTTCTCGAGGGAGCTCTGGAAGGGCTTGCGATGAAAGCCCACGTGAGCCGGCGTAAGCGCGGCGCCGTAGGAGTTGCCGGCGGGGGCCCAGCAGAAGCGCTCGTTGGTGGCAGGCGTGCCGGTGACGCGCATGGAGAGGTGCTCACGCAGCCTGGGCACGTAGCTCGCTTCGATCACCTCGAGGATGGTCTCGCGGATCTTCTTCTTCTCGGCGTTGTAGGCCCGGCGATCGTCCTGACGCAGCCGCGCCAGGCGCGCATGATCGCACGACGTGGCCACCTCGAGGATTTGATGCCCCGGCGGGCATAGGCCCGGCTCACCAGAGTGGAGCGTCGGCGTGGAGAGAAAGAGCCAGGGGTTCGAGAGATCGTGGCGCAGGAGCTGATCGTCGTAGATGCGATTGAGGTCCTGGTGCGGATAGTGCCACACGTTGTGTGATCCGAAGCCGTGCTCCCGCAGATCGAGCCCGCGGACGCCGAGGTACAGGGTGATGGTGCCAGAGGAGTATGCGTAGTCCACACGCTTCTTCTCGAAGCTCCCCTCTCCGGCGAGGCGCGCGGTGGCCTTGGGGTCGACATTGGAGATGTAGCGACTGGCGGTGAAGTGCTCGCCACGCTTGGTGGTCACGCCAGTGACGCGGCCGCTCTCCACGTGGATGCAGTCCACTTCTCGCTCCAAGAGCACCGCGCAGCCGGGCTCGGCGCGAATCTTCTCCACGATGGTTTCCACGAAGTGGAAGAAGTGGTGCTTCGGGTAGTACGCGCCGCGGTCGTAGTTGTAGACCAGCGCCACGTGGAGCAGAAACGACACGTCGCGCGGCGGAAGTAGGTAGTCGCCCGATTGGCCAGCAAGGATAGCCCGGAGCTTGGGCGGCATATCGACGTGATCGTAAAGGTCGTCGAGCGTCCACTTGAGGTAGCGGAGGAGGTGCCGGTAGCGGTACACGGCGAGGAGCGCCGCGGGGGTAATGCGCGTGGGCGCCTGCTCCAGGCGGTCGAGCTCTTCGCCCACCACTGCCACCGCATCGAAGTAGCGGCGCAAGGGCCGCTCCCAGTGAGGAAAACGCCGCACCAGGCGGTCGCGGAACTTCAGGAGGCCGTTGGGAATCTGCACCCGCTCGCCGGCCACCACCACGTGGTCGAAGCCTTCCGGATCGAGACGCACGAAAGGCACGGTCTCGGCGGCGCCGAGGCGGCTCAGGAAGCGATGAATGGTCTCGCCCTCGCCGCAGTTGAAGATGTAGTGCACCTGCGCGCAGAAGCGGAAGTCGCGCATGCGAAAGCTGTGCGCGTAGCCGCCGGGTTCGTCGTGCGCCTCGAGGATCAAGACGCGCCGGCCGGCCCGCGCGAGCATGGCGCCCACCGTCAGCCCGCCCATGCCGCTGCCGATGATCAGATCGTCGAAGGTCGCCATGAGAAGCGTTCTACCATGGCACGCTCCGCTTGGGCGCTCCCCGCTGGCTCCGCGAATTCAGTGCACAATGCACATATACAGCGGTCCTCGGCGCGATTCTCTCTCCGTAGTGCTACTTGGCGTCTTCCAGGTTCGCCTTGGTGAGGTCGGCGTAGGCTACCGCAGCGCCGCCGTGGTCCTTGGTGAACTTCGCGACATGGGCAGGGTTCACCGGCACCAGGTCGGGTCCCATGGGGCCGAGCACGTCGCTGCCGCGGACGAAGCGGACCTCGGCGGCGTCGAGCCAGGTGCGGTCGTAGAACTCTTGCACACGAACCTTGGAGGGCGTGCCGAGTGCGTCGAAGAGAGCGCACCGCGGCGTGTCGTAGGTGACGGTCTTGCCGGCGCTTACCACCTCGGTCTTCCATGGGCTCTCGGGTGCGACCTTCATGCCGCAGTGGGCGCAGCGCACTTCGTCCTTGCCCTTGCAGCCGACGCCGACCACGAACAGGCCCACGGCGAGCCCCAGCATTGCGCGGCGATTCCAGGCCTTCATGAGAGAAGCGTAGCAGCCTAGCGGCGCGCCGTGCGCGGCGGATTAGCGCAGCGTGGGGCGAAAGTAGAGCACATCGTCTTGCGGCGCCGTGGTGCGATGGCGACGCGACGCCGGGCGACGATACCGGAGCGCCAAGGTCGGGCGCTCGCCGTCGATGGCCACCCGGTAAAAATCGAGGGTCGCGTCGTTGTCGAGACGCACCGAGTCGGCACCGAGCTTGGCCGAAGACTCGGTGGGGAGAGGCGTGGTACTCGCCATGCCCGCTTCGGCCCGCAGCGGCACACTGCCGGTGGCGGCGAGGGAGCTGCGCACGCGAACGTCGAAGCTGCGAATCACGCGCGGCCCCTCGTCACCGCGCTCGGTGACCACCACGTGCAAGCGGCCGCGGCGCCCACAGCGAATCGAGGCCACCACGTGGCTGCCGCCCCACTCGCCCTCCCAGGCTTCCGGCGAAGTGCGCGCCAGCGGATGCAGCGAGCGACGCCCGGAGCCGGAAAAGAAGGCGCGCGGCCGCGTGGAGGCGGCGCTCACGGTGCCGCTCACGACCACGTCGGCGCGCACGTGCGCCTCGCGGAGCGAGGATGCGCCCACCGGTGCGGGCCAGGTGAGCACCAGGTTCCAAGGAACGTCCTGGATGCGAAAGCAGTCTTCGGCCAGCACCCGGGCGTCGCGCTGCACCGAGATGCTCGCGGGCTGCACCATCGCGTCGTCGAAACCACCGGGCGGCGGGGCCTCGCGCGGATCGAAGCGCGTGACCGTGCAGGTGGTGCGGTCGTCGGCGGTCGTCCAGTAGGGCACGTCCCACTCGATGCGCACGAACTCCTCGTGCACCTCGCCGAAGGACTCAGACCCGTACGAACGAAAGAGTACCCAGCCGCGGGTGCCGCGGAGCGACTTGCCGCCCACCGGCACATCGCGCTCGGAAACGCACTCGAAGGAGACGATGGCGCCGGGCTCGACCCTCGACCCGCCCTGCACCGGCGCAATGGTCCAGGCGCCGTGCTCCAGGCGTCCGTCGACCCACTCCAGGGAGCCGCTTCCATCATTGCGAACGTTGCAGCGAAATACGCGGGCCGACATGCGAGTCCTCCGGGGTGGGCACCGGCGCAGCGGCAGGTTGCCTCGCGCCACGCCGGAGATGCCGGCCCCCGGCGCATGTCGCAGGGTCCGTGAAAGAAAAGTTCAAAAACCGCAAAACCGCCTCGAATCAGCGGCTTGCGCGGTACCTACTCCCCGTGCCGTGCTTGCCCGAGCAACTCCTTGGTGCGCACGGCCACGCGAACGAGCTGCTCGCTGCAGGGCTCGCAGCCGCCGCCGCAGCAGCGAGGCCAGGCTTCGGGGCCGGTACGGAGCAGCGGTCGAACGCAGTCGCGGTACCACGCGGCGAGCCCCATCTCGTCGCTGGCCTGCGCCAGCGCGGCCTCGAGCTCCGCTCCGCATTCTGCGTCCGCCATCGACCTTCAGCGTACCACGCGGCCTCTTTCGGCGAACCGTTCGGTGCCGCGAAATGGGCAACATTCACGGCAATATTCGCCAAGTTTTCTCCTTCAGTTTGATCGATCGGCGGCCGTTCGAACCCCGTTGAAGAAGAGTTGTCGAAAGGATTACCCATGCACGCCCGTCAAGAGGCATCGCCCGCACAGGGCAACGGCACGACCCCTGGCATCGCCACCGACATTGGCACCGAGATGGGCAACGTCACCGTCACCCACGTCGTTCATCGCCCGGAGCGCAACTCCAAGCGCCCCACCATGCCGGCATCGCCGGCCGCCAAGCGAGGCCGAGGGCAAAAGGCCGCCGCCGCCTTCGGCACCGTGACCGGCATCGCCCTCGCTCTCGTTCTCGGTATCGGTCGCGCCTCTGCCGCCGAGGCAGGGCTCGAGCCCGCGTCTCCCGGCGTCCTCGCGCCGATTCCTGCGGCAGAGGCGCCCGTCAAAGATCAACCCACCAAGGAGAGCGAAGAGGCGGAGCGGCCGGTGCACTTCGGCGCCATCGCCGGCATCGGCTTTCCTCGGCCGCTCGCCATCGAGGCCGCCATCACCGTGAAGCGCTACTTCCTGGTGGGCGGCGAGTACAGCTTGCTGCCCAAGATCAGCGTCGGTGGCGTCGATACCATGATGTGGGCGCTCGCCGCCGACGCACGGGTCTTCCCTTTCGGCGGCGCCTTCTTCATCGGCGTTCGCGGCGGCCGCCAGCACGCCACGGCGCGCGCCACAGCCACCGTCGCCAACCTCGGCTCGCTCACCGAGTCCATCGAGGTCGACAGCTGGTTCGTCAACCCGCGCGTCGGTTTCGCCTGGACTTGGTCCTCCGGCTTTACGCTGGGCGTCGACGCTGGCGTGCAGATTCCCGTCAAATCGCAGGTCACCACCTCGCTGCCCGACGCGGCGCTGGCCGACTCGCGCGTGACCACCACCACCGATCTGCTGGGCAAGCGCGTGCTCCCCACGGTCGACCTGCTGCGCGTCGGCTTCCTCCTATGACCCTCCAAGGTTGACCGCGCCGCGGCAGGTGGGCACGCTGCGCCCATGTCTTCTTCACCCGTCCGCGCAGCCCGCGAAACCGACCTCGACGCCATGGCCGAATATGCCGCGGAGCTGGTGAAGCTGCACCACGGCTGGGACGCCGCGCGCTACCTGCTGGTGCCAGAAGTGGCGCGGGGCTACCGCCGCTTCTTCCGTCGCGAGCTCGGCGACCCCAAGGCCGTCTTGGCCGTGGCCGAGCACGAGGGCCGCGTGGTGGGCTACGTGTACGCCCGCTTCGAAGAGCGCGACTGGAACGCGCTCCTCGACGAAGCGGGTAAAGTACACGATATTTTCGTCGACCCCGCGGTGCGCGGGCGCGGTCTGGCCCAGGCGCTGCTGGCGTTCGTGGGCGAGGCCTTGCGGGGGCTCGGCGCCAAGCGCGTGGTGCTCCAGGTGGCGACGCAAAACGAAGCCGGCCGCGCGCTCTTCGCGCGCGAGGGATTCCGCACCACGCTCATCGAGATGACCAAGGAGCTCGCGTGACGGCTCAGTGCGTGAGCAGGTGCCCGCCGGACACCCAGGCGTAGCGAATCACCGGCGCGATTCCCAGCGCCAGCGCCACCAGCCAGGCCACCGCGTCGCGCCGCAAGCGCTGCTTGGCGAACACGCCCCACTCCTCGCGATCGCCGGCCAGGAGCGCGCCCACGCCGGCGCCCACCGCCCACACGAACGCCACGAACAACGCGCCGAACAGAAAGTACCCGAGCCCCAACGCATCGCCCTTGAGCAGGCAGAACGGGCAGGTGTGCTGCGGCACCTCGAAGGTGTGGGGCGCCGTCTCCAGAATGGCGAACGCGATGGCGATGGGGAACGCGGCAAAGGTGACCGCGCCGGCGAAGAAGCCGGTGGAGCGCCGGGGACGCCGGGCCGCGAGCGCACTGGTGAGCGCCGCCGCCAGCATGGCTATCGGCGCCGCGATGCGCATGATCGCGTGGGGGCCGTCGACGTAGCCGGAGGCCGTCGACACCCGCGTATCGAGCTCCACCGAGCAGCAGGTGGCGACTACCGAGAGATCGAGCTTCGAGAGAAACGTCGCGGTGGTGGCGAAGTCGGCCAGCGAGAGGCCCGCCAGCACCAACGTCGCGATGGCGATGGGCCGGGCCAGCGACATGTCGCGCATGCGCGCGTCGAGCGCGTACACCTGCGCCGCCACGCCCGCCGCCAGCGCGGTGGCCACCGTCAGGCCCAGCGCCGGAAAGCCGTACCCGTTGGCGGCGAACACGCCGTAGCCGCACATGGCGCCGCGGATTTCGTGGCGCATGCGCTCGGCCGCCAGCGCCGACAGCGCCAGCCCCACCACCTGCAGCACCAGGGCGACCCGCACCAGGGTCGATGTAAGCTGCAAGTTCTTCTCGAGCACCAGCTGCCCCTCGCTCGCCCGCGCAACGTCGAAGCGCCGGAGCACCCGCACCGCGGTGTAGGCCGAGCGGAGAAAGAGCAAGACCGCTCCGAGCCCCACCACCAGCCGCAAGAAGATCCAGGGTTCGAAGAGGTTCACGAGCCTTCCGAGGATACGCCCTCGGCGGCGCCGGACGCGAGCGGGGCGATGCTCGCCAGGCGCGCGAGTCGCCCGTGCGCGAGCTCGTACACTTCTGTCACTGTGGTCGATGCATGCACGCGGGCGTCGTGGGTGGCCACCAGAAGCGTAGTGCCCGCCGTCGCCAGTCGCCCGAGATCAAGCACCAGCTCGCCGGCCCGCTCGTCGTCGAGGTGCGCGGTGGGCTCGTCCAGCAGCAACAGCTTGGGACCCAGCAAGAGGGCCCGGGCCAGCGCCACCCGCTGCCGCTCACCGCCCGAGAGCGCGCGGGCGGGCATGTGGGCCACAGAGGCGACCCCCAGCCGCTCCAGGAGCTCGGCAGCGCTCTTTCGGTGCACATCGGAAACGCCGAGGGGCACCGCCGGCAGCAACGTGTTCTCGAGCGCCGACAGATCGCCAAGCAGCTCCAGCTCCTGGAATACGAACCCCACCTTGCGGCGCCGGAGGTCGGAGCGAAATGCATCGCGAAAGCGCGAAGTGGGCTCGCCGTCGATGTACACCTCGCCGCTCGTGGGCGTGAGCATCGCACCGGCCACCGCGAGGAGGGTGGTCTTGCCGGAGCCGCTGGGCCCGCGCACCACCGCGAAGGTGCCGGCGGCAAGGTCCATGGAAACGCCGTCGAGAACCGCTCGCCGCTCACGCCCGTCGGCGATGCGCTTCACCACGTCGCGCAGCGAGAGTACGGCGTTCTCCACCTGCTTCGATTACCACACGAGTTGCGTGCCAAGCTGTGCCAAGACGGGTGCACTGTCGCCCTGAACGCACCTGAACGCACCGAAACTATTCAACGTTTTCAACGCCCTGGCGAATTGGCACTGGTCGTGCTTCATTTTCTACGCCCCCCATGCGTCCGCGTCTCCCGATCCTCTTCATGGCCACCGCACTCGCCGGCGCGATCGCATGCACGCTGAACCCCCAGCCGCTGCCCCCGAGCGACGAATCGCCGAACGGCGGCACCGGCGCGAGCAGCAGCGGCAGCGGGGGGGTACCCTCGGAAGGCGGGGACGCAGGCCCAGCCGATGGCGCAACGCGGGTCGATGGCGCCGCGCCCGATGCGGGAGATGCAGGCGTCGATGCGGGAGATGCAGGCGTCGATGCGGGAGACGCCGGCGATGGCGGATAGCTCTCCGCGGAAGCTCTTGTGGGTCGCGGGTTCCGCCGCTGCGCTGGCGGCCGCCGCGCTCGTGGCGTGCACCCTCAACCCGCAGCCGCTTCCCCCGTCGGAGCTGGGCGCCAACGACGGCAAGGACCGCGGGAACGACGCGAGCGCCCGCAGCGATGCCGGAGGTGCCGGCATCGATCGCGACGCGGGCTCGGAGCCGCCGGCCGCCGACGCCGCAACCGACGCTGCCGATGCGAGCGACGCTGCGGATGCCGGTGACGCTGGCGACGCGGACGCCTGGTAGCCCGACTCTGAGGGGATCTCCACGCCTTGCTGGAGCGCGCCGCGATGGCTACGGCGTCTTGTCGACGTACTCGTGCAGGATGGTGGCGGTCACCTGGGTGACGAGCGCGTCGGCCACGCGCAGACGCCGGGAAATGTCGCGGGCAATGTTGAGCACCAGCAAGGCGTAGGCCTTGAGGTCGGTGCGGTAGATGGCGTCCATGTCCTCGGTGGTCACGCGCAGCAGGTGCACTGGCGACAGCGCGCGCACGGTGGCCGATCGCGGCTGAAGGTCGATGATCGACATCTCGCCGAAGCAGTCGGACGGTCCGAGGATCGCCACCCGGGTCTCGCGGCCCTTGCGGCTCTTCTTCAGGACCTCAAGCTCGCCTTCGAGGAGCACGTACATCTCGCGGGCTGCCTCGCCCTCGCGGAACACACAGTCGCCAGTGGCGACGCGCAGAGGCTTGAGCATGCGGAGCAGATTCTCGAGCATTTCGTCGGACATGCCGCCGAACACGCCCACCTCGCGGAGGCGCTCACGGGTAGCAACAATGGGTTCTGCCGCCAAAATTCGCGAATCGCTCTTGGTTTCCACGGCACTGAGTGTACACGACCCCGCACTTAACACTACCGCGAGGCGCTGCAAAGCGTGCGCTTGACACCCCAAACATGCATGGGTATGCATATGCATAGTCATGTACATGGAGACCTTTCAGATCCTCGCCGACCCCACGCGATTCGCCATCGTCGAGGCGCTCCGCGCAGGCGAGCGCCCGGTCAGCGACATCGTCGACGCGGTAGACATCCACCAGTCTGGCGTGTCGCGGCACCTGCGCATTCTCCACGAAGCCGGCTTCGTGAAGGTGCGGCCCGCCGGGGCGCGGCGCCTCTACTCCCTGCGGCCGGAGCCCTTCCACGATCTGGAAGCGTGGATCGCCGGCTATCGCGCGCTGTGGGAGGCGCGCCTCGACCGATTCGAAGCAGCCTTGGAAAAGAAGAAGAAAGGCCGCGGCGCCGTTCGTGTCGCGGCAAAGGAGAAGCCCTGATGAGCAAGCCCGAGAGCCTTGACGCAAGCAAACGCATCACCATGGAGCGCACCTTCGCGGCGCCGGTGGCCGACGTTTGGGAGCTGTGGACCACCAAGGACGGCATCGAGTCGTGGTGGGGCCCCGATGGCTTCCGGGTCGAGGTCCGCAGCATCGATCTGCGCGTGGGCGGCGAGCTGCGCTACGCGATGATCGCCGCCGAGGCCGACAAGATCGCGTTCATGAAGAAGGCCGGCATGCCCACCGTCACCGAGGCGCATGTACAGTACACTGAGGTGCTCCCGCTCTCGCGGCTGGGCTACTTGCACCACACCGACTTCGTGCCGGGCGTCACGCCCTACGACGTGGCCACGCAAATCGAGCTGCACGAGGAGGGCGCCAAGGTTCGCATGGTCCTCTCGTTCGACCCCATGCACGACGCCCACTGGACCAAGATGGCGGTCATGGGCTGGGAGAGCCAGCTCGGTCGCCTGGAGAAATTGCTGGCCGCGCGGGGCGCCGGAGCATGAGCCTCGGCAAGAGCATCGGCGCCGTGGCGGCCGGCTTCGCCACCACATTCTTGCTGTCGGTGGGCATCGACGCCGTCCTGCATGGCGCCGGCGTGTACCCACCGAATGGCATCCGCATGGCCGACGGCCTGTTCGTGTTGGCCACCGCCTATCGCATCGCGGCCACCATCGCCGGCGGGTGGGTGACCGCGCGGCTCGCCCCGGCCCCCGCGCGCCGGGGCGTGCGCCTCGCGGTGGTCCTCGGCGCCATCGGCACCGTCGCGGCGCTGGGCGGCGTGGGCATCGCGCTCACCCACCCGGAGCTAGGTCCTCTGTGGTACGCGGTCGCGCTGGTGGTCACTGCCATCCCCTGCACCTGGGCCGGCGGGCGCCTCCGCCTGCGCCAGGCCGCGGCGCTCGCCTGACGTCGGCGGCGGCGACGGCGACGGTTCCGCGCCGCCCAGCAGACCGCGCAGCGCGTCACGCACCAGCGGCTCCGCCGAGGCGGGAATCAACGCGCCGCGCACCAGATACGCGCGCACCGCCGCCTCGGGAATGCGCACCACCGCGAACACCAAGCGCTCGAGGGCCGCGGCCGCGGCCAGCTGCGGAAACGCACGCTTTGCCGCCCGTGCGAACCCCTGCGACAGGCGCCGACGCAGCTCCGCCGCCCGCTTGCTCCGGCCCTCGTCGCTCTTGCCGATGAAGTCTTCCACGCGGTGCGCCATGAGCAGCCCGGCGTCGTCTGCATGCGCCCGCGCCCACCCCACCACGAACGCTGCGGTGCGATGCAGATCGCCCTCGGCCAGCACCGTGAGGAACGCCTCCTGGAAGGCAGCAACGGTGACCAGCCAGGTCTCTGCCAGCAGCGCTTCGCGGCTGGGAAATCGATGGTAGACCACGCCGCTGGGCACGCCGGCGGCTTCGCACACCGCACGAACGTCGAGGCCGCGCAGGCCGCGCTCGCGCAGCACGGCCTTGGCAGCGTCGAACAGCGTCCGATCGTCGTAGGTGCGGGGTCGGCCCATGACGCGATTTTAGAGCACATTCTCCAAAATCACACCACCGAGCCTTGCCCGAGACGCGCGGTGGCCTATTCTAGAGACATGACTCCAAAACATACCAGGGGCGCGACTCCGGTGGCCAACGTGCACGCCTGCCGGCTGCCCGGCGGCATGGGTCGCGCGGCGGCGCTCATCGACGGTCTCTCGAGCCGCACCGACGCGCTGTGGCCGCACGAACGCTGGCCGCGTCTACGCTTCGACGGGCCGCTGCGCGTGGGCGCTCAGGGCGGACACGGCCCGGTGCGCTACGAGGTCGTGGCGTGGGATCCCGGGCGCGCCATCACGTTTCGCTTTACGGGCCCGGCGGGGTTTCACGGCACCCATTGGGTGGAGGCCACGCCGCATCCAGACGGCAGCGCCGAGCTCCGGCACGTGCTGGCGATGCGCACCCGCGGCCTTGCGCGCGTGTGGTGGCCGCTGGTGTTCCGGCCCATGCACAATGCACTCATCGAGGATGCCCTGGCCAAGGCGCGCGTGGGGCCCGAGCGATGGCAGAACGAGGCGCCGCGCTGGTCCTGGCGACTCCGGGCGCTGCGCTGGGCAGCAGGTAGGCTCTTCAGTTGATGCGCGCCCGCGAGAGCGCCGACCCGTTTGAAGGCTAGGGGGCGCCGGCTTCGATCCAGTCGGCGAGGAGGGCGGCGAGCGCGGGGTCGGCGCGGCCACCGAGGGGCATGCGGCCGCCTTCGATGCCGCCGTCGCCCAGAACTTTGAGGTAAAGGTAGCTGCGGGCGGGGTCGCCGGGCGCGACGCGGTACAGCTCGGGCCGCTCGGTGGAGGCGACGTCGACGAGGTTCGTGCGGTCGCCCGGGAGCACGAGGTTGCCGGCGGCAGCCGCGTGGCAAAAGCTCTCGGGTCCGCCGGCGCAGGTGCGGAGCCCGTAGCGCACGCGCGTGCCGAGCCCCGCATCGGCGGGCAGGTCGGAAGCTGGTGGGCCGAACGCGAAACCGTCGGCGCCGGCATCGAGCTCGGGCACCGGCGCGGCCGCATTGCCGCACCCCACGAGCAGGCAGGCGACGAGAGCGAAGAGGCGAGGCACCCTTAGTTGATGGGCGTGTTGGGCGGCGGCGGCAAGCTGTCGGTCATGTCTTTGGTAAAGACGATGCGCTTTCGCTCGGGGCCGGCGTAGTGCTCCACCTCTTGGGCCTCCCAGCCGACGCCCAGGTGAAACCGGATGGAACCCTCGTTGCCCAGCGTGGTGATGGCCTTCATGCGGGTGCAGCCCTCCTTGCGGCAGGCCTCGGTGAAGGTGGCGTAGAGCAGCCGGCCCACGCCGCGGCGCCGGTAGTCGGGGTGAATGCCCACCAGGTGCACGTAGCCGGTACGGAGCGGCTTTTCTGCGACGAATCCCAGCAGAAACCCCACCAGAAGGCCATCGGCCTCGACCACCAGCGCCTGCTCGCCGAGCTCGTAGAAGAAGATGGGCTGGGCGAAGTTGCTGATGGGGCCACCCCACCAGCGATCGATGACTTCGACGACGTGGTCGAAGTCGGCCTTGGTGAGCGGGCGCGGGTGCATGGGCGTCGCAGAATCTTTTTCCCATTTGGCTGCCCTTGCAATCACAAAGAGCCTTCACAAAAACCGACGCATCGCTTGACGCACTGCCGCACGTGGGTGCATCGATGGGTATGGATTCCAAGGTTCGCGTCGCGCCGTCCATTCTCTCGGCGAATTTTGCCGAGCTGGGCAACGAGATCGCCGCCCTCGAGGCAGCCTCCGCCGACTGGGTGCACGTCGACGTGATGGATGGGCGCTTCGTCCCCAACATCACCATCGGCCCACCGGTGGTGGCGGCGGTGCGCAAGGTGACCTCGCTTTACCTCGACGTACACCTGATGATCGTGGAGCCGGAGCGCTACGTCGAAGCGTTTGCCGAGGCGGGCGCCGACGGCATCTCGGTGCACGCGGAGGCCTGCCCGCACCTGCACCGGGTGCTGCAGCAGATTCGCAAGCTGGGAAAGAAGGCCGGCGTGGTGCTCAATCCGCACACCTCCGAAGACTGCTTGCGCTACGTCCTCGACGCGGTCGACCTGGTGCTGGTGATGAGCGTAAACCCCGGCTTCGGCGGGCAGTCGTTCTTGCCAGAGGTGCTGCCCAAGGTGAAGCGCATCCGCGAGATGCTGGGCGATCGCCCGGTGGAGCTGGAGATCGACGGCGGCATCACGGTGGAGACGGCGCCTTTGGCGGTGGCCGCCGGGGCCAACGTGCTGGTGGCAGGAAATGCGGTATTCAAGGGCGGAAAAGGCCACTACGAGGGCGCCATTCGCGCCCTTCGCAACGCAGGAAAAAACTGATGGCACGCACCTCGATGGTTCTGGCGACGTTGGCTTTGGTGGGCGCCGCGTCCGCGTGCGGCGCTGCCGATGCGCCCAAGGCCAAGCCCGCCATGGCGCCCATCGGCACGGTTATGGGCGTGCCCAGCGGCAACGTGGCCGGCGCCGAGCCCACGCCGCAAGAGCGCGCCAACGCCCGCGAGAACCGCATCATCGCCCTGGCCCTCACCAAGGTCGAAGCCACGCGCGGGCTGAAATCGCGGAGCCCGGTGCCGGGCCACGTGCTCACCCGCGAAGAGATGATCGCCCGGGTGAAGGCCCACGTGGCCAAGGAAGTGCCCGACGAGGCCATCGTGCGCGAAGGCCGTATTCTGCAGCTCTTCGGGCTGGTGCCGCAGGAGTTCGACTACAAGGCCGCCATGTTTGCGCTCCTCGAGGAGCAGCTCGCGGGCTTCTACGAGCCGGAAGACGGCACCATGTACATGGCCGCCGATCTCGACGGCGACATGGCCGACGCCACGCTCTTCCACGAGCTGGTGCACGCCCTGCAAGACCAGCACTGGGACCTAAAAGCGCAGTCCAAGTACCGGCCCGGCGAGAGCGATCTCTCCTTCGCGCGCAGCGCGCTGGCCGAGGGCGACGCCACCAGCTCCATGCTCGATCCCATCCTCGCCAAGAGCGGCATGTCGGTGCTCGACATTCCCGACGACCAAACCGAGAAGCTGATTCTCGGCGCGGCCTCGGCGGCGGGCCCCAAGACCACGCCCTCTATCATGCAGCGCTCGCTGGTGGCGCCCTATGCCACCGGCCTGCGGTTCGTGAACGCGCTCCGTCGCAAGGGCGGCTGGGAGGCAGTGAACGAGGTGTGGAAGACGCCGCCCACCAGCAGCGAGCAGATTCTCCACATGGAGAAGTACCGCGCCCACGAGGCGCCCATCGCGGTGCGCGCGCTCACCGCCGCAGCCCTTGGCCCGGGCTTCGAGAAGAAGGACGAGGACACCAGCGGCGAGCTGGGCTTCGCGCTGCTCTTCGACGAAGTGACCAAGGCCAAGGGCCCAGCCCGCGGGCGCGAGGCCGCGAAAGATTGGGGCGGCGATCGCATCACGTTCTTCCAGAAGGGAGACGAAGTGGCGCTGGCCACCCGGCTGCAGTTCGACCCGAGCAACGGAAAGCACGGCGCCCGGAGCTTCGACATCGTCAAGAAGGGCTTCGAGGACATGCTGGGCAAGGCCAAGCAGTCGAGCGAAGGCTTCGTGTGCTTCGAGCGGCCGGAGCTCGGTCCGCTCACCCTCGCGCGGAAGGGCGACACCCTGGTCATCACCGCTGGGCCCACCAAGGTTGGGCAAAAGGTGTGGGCCTCGGCCGGCACCTGCGCGGTGGCCGCCAAGTGGAACAAGGAGCTCGCCGAATAACCCGAGTGCTGGGCCGGACGCGAGCTCAGCGAATGGTCTTGGCGCGGGTGGCCACCGCGGTCTTGGCGATGGCCCGCTTTTCTGCGGTCTTCTTGGGCGCAGCGCGAGGGCCGACGTCGAGCGTCTCGCCCCACACGCCGATGGCAGCCTGCACCGCGCGAAAGCCGTGGCCGGCCTCGGTTAGCGTGTATTCTACACGAACAGGCGGCCCCGGGATGACCTTGCGGGTGACGATGCCTTGTTCGGCCAGCAGCTTGAGGCGGGCCGCGAGCATGCGGTCGCCAATGGGCGCCAGCTTTTGCGCGAGCTGCCCGAAGCGCATCGGCGGCCCTTCGAGCGCGGCCATGATGAGCCCGTTCCAGGGCTTGGCCAGGATGGCCATGGCGAGCTGGAACTTGGGGCAAAGCTTCTGGAAACCGCGCGACATCAGGGTGCATCGAAGGCTACCACGGCTGGCACTTCCCTTCCGGAAGTAACTTGACTTTAAGGAAGGATTTGCTCAGATGCCCCGCGCCGGAGGGTTACGACCCTCCAAGGAGATATTCGATGAACGCCTTTCGATTGAGCCCCCTGCTTGTGACGATGCTGACCGCCGGCCTGCTCCAAGCGGGTTGTGACGAGCAGAAGACCGGCAGCACCGCGCCCTCGGCCACCACCATGGCGGTTCCGCCGGCTACCACCACCGCCACCATGGCCTCGGCCGCCACCATGGCGAGCGCAGCCGCCACCGCCCCGGCCGCCCCGGCCCTGCCGCCCGCCGACTACGACTTCGACACCGCCCACAGCAAGATTGGCTTCAGCGTGAAGCACGCCATGGTGTCGACCGCCCACGGCGCGTTCAAGAAGTTCACCGGCATGGTGCACATCGACGAGACCGACCTCACCAAGACCGTGGTGAACCTCGATATCGAGACCGACAGCATCGACACCGCCGATGCCAAGCGCGACACGCACCTGAAGAGCCCCGAGTTCTTCGACGTGAAGAAGTTTCCCAAGATGACCTTCAAGTCGAAGACCGTCGAGCGCGCAGGCGACGGCTACAAGGTCACCGGCGACCTCACCATCAAAGACGTGACCAAGCCGGTCACCCTCACGCTCGACGCGCTCTCGCCCGAAGTGAAGGATCCCTGGGGCGGCCTTCGCCGCGGCACCCACGCCGCCGGCAAGCTGAACCGCACCGACTTCGGCCTCAAGTGGAACGCCGCGCTCGAAGCCGGCGGCGTCATGGTCTCCGAAGAGGTCAAGCTCGACATCGACATCGAGCTCACCAAGAAGAAGGACGCGAATGCGGCCGCATCTGCTTCGGCAGCGCCGTCGGCCTCGGCTGCTCCCAAGAAGTAACGCCGCTCCCGGGCTCCGGCGCCGCGCGGGTTCGCCCGTTGCGGCGCGCGCCTTTTTGTGGGCCGAGCATTGCCGGCGATTGATAGACATAGAGGACCATGAACCACTTCGAAGTGCCGGAGGACCTCATCCACAAGCTGGCCTCGGGCTACGAGGGAGCAGAGCGAGAGTTCTTCCTCAAGGTGTGGGGCGGGGGCATCGGCATGTACGGCGCGCGGCTCGACGCCATCGGCTTTCAGGGCATGGCCAACGTGCTCGAGTGCGGCTTCGGCATGGGCACTTGGCTCTTCGCGCTGGCCCAGCGAAACACCTTCGTGGAGGGCGTGGGCTACGATCCCCGGCACATCGCCGCCGCCCAGCAGATGATCACCGCGCTCGACCTGGGCGAGCGGGTGCGGGTGCAACAGGGCACGGTGGAGAGCCTGCCCTACCCCGATGCCTCCTTCGACGCGGTGTTCTGCTACGGCGCCCTGTTCGCCACCGACGCCCGGCGCTCGCTGGGCGAGATGCGGCGGGTGCTCAAGCCCGGGGGTCGTATGTATTTTACACTGAACGGGCTCGGCTGGTTCCTTCACATGCTGCTCGACGAAGAAGGCACCGCTGGCGGCTACGTGCCGCGCGACGTGGCCATCCGGGCGCTGGCCAACACCCTCGACTACCTGGGCCGCGGGGTGCACCACCCGGGCGCCCACCTGGCCATTCCGCCGGCGATCATGCGCTCCTGGCTCGCTGCGGACTTCGAAGACGTACGCTCCGGGCCCGAGGGCTCGCTGCACGAGCCAGGATCGCCGGCGCCCTCGTCGTTTTACCAGTTCAGCGAGGCCCACGGTCAGGACGCGGTGTACGAGGTGCTGGCGCGACGAATCTCGCCGCCCGCGTAGGTTCTTTCCCTACGCGGCGCCTCGTTGCCCCAGCGAGACCGTCGCCGTATGCTGAAGGTTCATGGTCTGGCACCGATTCGGTGGGCGCAGGGCTGTGGCCATCGTGGCCGCAGCGTCTACCTGCGCGGCTTGCACGGCACTGGTCGACCTCGCCTCGTTCACCGGCGGTGCCGCGCCGACCCGCGACGCCGAAGCCGAAGCCGGAGGACCATCGCCGGAAAGCGACGCGGGCGGCAAGGACGCCGGGGCCGACGTGCCGCGCATCCCCTTCTGCGCTGTGAGTGACGCGGCGTTCTGCGACGACTTCGACCAGGGCGACCTGGGCGCCACCTGGTCCGCCCGCACCGTCGATGATGCATCGGCGCAGTCGAAAGACACCACCCAGACGCGCTCGCCGCCGGCGAGCTTTTTGGTGACCGTGGCGCCGCGCAACGGCGGCGTCGAGAGCTACTTCGAAAAGGACGTCACGAAGACCACCGATCGCGCCGTCTGGGCCTTCGACGTGCGCATCGACACCACGAGCCTCGACACCCTGCGCGTCGCCACCTTTCGCCAGCCGGCGATTCCCGCCAAGGTGCGCGTGGTGCTCACCGGTGCGGCGCCGCCGCGCTGGGGCCTGACGGAGGTGCTGGAGAATGCCGGCGAGGGTGGCGCCGACGTGTTCCGCACCACCGCCTCGACCGTGGCCTTCACCGCCGGCACCTGGCACGCGGTCTCCTTGACGGTGGACATGAAAGGGCGCACCACCCAGCTCACGGTCGACGGCGCGCAGGTGGTTTCCACCACGCTTGCGTCGGCCTGGGTGGTGGGCAACGTCGAGGGGTATCTGGGCATCGGAAACCTGAACAACCCCAAGAGCCGCTGGGAGATTCGCTACGACAATGCGCTCCTGACGCTGCAGTAGCGTCTCATTCGGCGTTTTTGCCTCGAAAATAGGGGTCCCGGTGAGGGCCACGACCATGGCGTCCGGGAGCCCGGAGCCTTATGTTGCGAGCCATGCCTACCTTCATGGACCCCAAGTCCGCCGCGGAGGTTCTCCGTGGCGCGATCGCGGCGCCCACGAAAGCGTTCACCGTAGCCGACGCCGCCGCTGCGAGCGGCTTGGCGCTGCGCGACGTGGAGACCGGCCTGGCGTTTCTCTCCACCGAGTATCGCGGGCGCTTGCGGGTGAGCGAGAAGGGCGACTTGCTCCACTACTTTCCCACCGGCTTTGAAAAGCCGTGGGAGACCCGCGAGTGGTTCGAAAAGTTGGGGCGGGCGGTACTCAAGGGCGCGCTGGGCGTGGGCCGCTTCATCGTGCGGGCCTGGGTCGCCATCGTGCTGGTGGGCTACGCCCTCCTGTTTTTGGCCATCGTCATCGCGTCGACCCTCTCGCGCTCCAACGACAACAACCGCGGCGGCATCGGCGCGGTGGGGCTGCTCTTTCGGCTGGTGGCCGACGCAATGTTCTGGACGTTCTTCCGGCCGTTCTCGTCGTTCCACGACGACGCGTACTACGCGGCGGCGCCGGTCGGGCGACAGCAGCAGCAAGAAGCCGAGGCGGTGCCCTTCTACGAGAAGGTGAATCGCTTTCTGTTCGGGCCGCCGGCGCGCGTCATCGGGCCGCTCGAGCGGCAAAAGCGCATCGTGCAGGAGATTCGCGCACAGAAGGGCCGCATCGGCCTGGCCGACGTCATGCGCGTCTCCGGCCTCGACCGCGACGCGGCCGACCCGCTCATGGCGCGCCTCATGCTCGACTACGAAGGCAGCGTGGAGGTGTCGGAGGAGGGCGGCATCTACTACGTCTTTCAAGCGATTCGTCGGAGCACCGAGCACACCACCGAGCCGCCGGCGCCATCGGTGTGGGATGCACCCATCGAAGCGCCAGCGCTCACCGGCAACGGGCCGGGCGACGATCTGCTCATCGGCTTTTTGAACTTGTTCAACCTGGGCGCCAGCAGCTACGCCATGGTGCACGGGTTCTCGCTGGAGAACGTGTGGGCGCTCTTCACGGCCCGGCGCGGGCACCCGCCCATCTTCGTCGACAGCGGCCTTCCGTTGGTGCTGGGGCTCATTCCCTTCGTGTTCTCGGCGGCACTCTTCCTGCTGCCACTGGGCCGGGCCCTCCTCGCCTCGAGCAAAGCCAAGGCGGCGCGCGAAGAGAATGGGCGGCGCGCCATCCTGAAGACCGTCCTCGACACCATTCGCATGAAGCGGCCGGTCACCAACCAGGCGCTCGAAGCCGCCTACCAGCGCGCCACCGGCGAGGCCGCATCGAGCCAGGAGATCACCCGGCGGGTGGTCGACTTGGGCGGCGACGTCGACATGAACGCGGCCGAAGCCACCGGTGAAGTGCGCTACCGCTTCGCCGATCTCGAGACCGAGGCCGCGGCGCTCGAAGAAGAGCGCGAAGCCGCGCCCGAAGAAGAGCGCAAGGTCGGCCGCGTGGTGTTCAGCGCCTGAGCGGGCGGGTGGCGGAACCCAGCGAGCGCCGCTTCGGGCGCTCAGCTCCAGACGGCAGCGGCGCGAAGGGCTACGCGCGCGCGAATGCGACCGAAGCGGGGATCGTCGCGGAGCGCGTCGAGGGCCGGGCAGCGGTCGAGCCAGAGAATGTCTATCAGTGCTGAGTCGGCGGCAGACTGCATGTGCCCAAAGGCCTCGTCGACCGACCCGATGGCCGCCAGGTGCTCCGCCGCCACCATCAGCAGCAAGGTGCGTCGCCGGGGAATGATGGGCAGCTTGGCCACACCCGCATAGCTCGAAGCGACCCACTCCGGCCGCGGCCCTGTTTCGTAGTCGCGCAGAAAGGGCGTCGCGTGCTCCCACGATGCTCCCGACTTGTGCGACTCGACACACGTGGCCACCGCGCCGGCGAGCGCGCGATCGCGCCACCAGAAAGGCAGCCGTACCTCGAGCGAAAGCGACGCGAAGGTGCCAAAGGTCGCGCGCACCCGGAGCACTTCCGCTTCGGTGGTCGCGCGGGGCTCGGTGAGCGCCACCAAACGAAGGCGTTCCAAGGCGCCGCTGGCGTTCTCGGGCTGCAAGCGCATGGCCACGTCGAGGCTCCGGAGGCCCTGCGCGAGGTGGCCCGTCTCGGCGGCGAGCATACCGAGCTGCACGTGCGCGATGGCCAGCGTCGGTGACCGGCGCAGGGCCTCTTCGAAGGCGCGCCGGGCCGCCTGATAGTCGCCCACCGCCAGGCGCAGCGACCCCAGCGCGTGGTAGGCTTCGGCGATGGTCGGGTCGCGGTCGAGGGCTCGCAAGAGGAGCTCCTCGGCGATGATCGGCGCATCGCTCTCGAACGCCCCCTGGATGAGCCAGATGCGCATGCGGAGACGGGCCCGCAGCGTGGTGATCCACGGGTCGGCGCGGTCTTCCTCGGAGAGCGCCTCCAGGCTGGCCAGCGCGCCGTGCAGCGGCGCTAGCTCGAGCCGCTCGAACACCGCGTTGGCCTCGTCGTAAATGGCGCGGAGCGCGGGGCTCCTGGGGCCCGGCGCGGGCAGCAAGCGCTCGGCCACCCCACGCCCCACCGCGGCGGTCAGCGCATCTTCCAGCGCGAACGGGTCGGCCTCGGTACCGTCGATGCGCTCAGACCAGATAGCCGCCCCCTGCGCCGAGCAGAGCGCGGCGCGCACCCGCACCCGGCCCTCGACGGCGCGCAGCGAGGTCTCGAGCGTAAAATCCCCGGGGGGCGCCGGCACCACAGTGATGCGCCTCTCCTTGGCCAACGCGTCGCGGATGGCGGCGTCCAGATCGCCGGCCAGGGCCTGCGGCTCGCCCGATACACGTGCAACATACACGTTTTTCCCTGAACCCCGCACGGTGCCCGAGGTCCAGAGGCTGGTGGGGGTCGGCACCGAGACCACTTCGGAAGGTCGCGCTTCTGCCTCCCCGCCGCGCGCGCGCGAGAGGGCATCGAGAAACGCGTGGGCGTCGATGCGCTCGTCGCGGGCTCGGGCGAGGCCGGCGGCCACCAGACGCGCCACGCCCTCCGGCACGTCGGGCGCCCGCAGCCGAAGGTCGGGAGCGTCGCGCACCAGACGCGCGGCGGCCATGGCGAAGGGCGACTCGCCGGCGAACGGAAGCTCACCGGCCACGAGCTCGTAGAGCATGACCGCGAGGGCAAAGACGTCGGCGCGGCCGTCGACCTCGCGACCTTCCACCTGTTCGGGCGCCATGTACGCGGGCGTCCCGGCGATGCCGCCGGAGGTCTTGAGTGCATCCGAGAGGCCGGCGCTGCGCGCGATGCCAAAGTCGGTGATGACCACCCGCATGTCGGCCAGGAGCACGTTGTCGGGCTTGAGATCGCAGTGGACCACGCCGGCCGCGTGCGCCACCGAGAGCCCGCGGGCCACCTCGGTGACGATGCGCAGCGTCTCCGGCAGCAGCAGCCCTCGCTCCGCCGCTTCGCGCAGGCTCTTGCCTTCGATGAGCTCCATGGTGAGGTAGCGCTGTCCCTGGTGCTCGCCCAGATCGTAGGTGCGCGCCACATTCGGGTGGGTGACCCGCCGCGCCAGTTTCACCTCGCGCCGGAAGCGAATGCGCGCGTCCTCGCCCACTTCGGTGCCCAGAAGCACCTTGAGCGCGATGTCCTCGTCGAGCTCCAGATCCCGCGCTCGGTACACCGCGCCCATGCCACCGGCGCCCAAAAGCCGGAGTATCTCGTAGCGATCGGCCACTCTCGCCCCGACTTCGAAGGCGCCGGTCGACGTCGGCGCACGCGAGGCCACCGCGGTTTCACCGGACGCCACCGGCAGCGTCAGGTCCATCGAGAGCTCGGTGCGCGGCGAAGCCATGGCCCCTCGAGCATACCCTACGGCCATCCCCACGCGCCGCTTCGTGGCGGATCACATAGGCCAGGGGCCTTCGAACGTGGTGCTTCCCGCCACGGGGGCGAGGCACGTCACCTTGCTGGCCGAGTCGGCGACGCAGTAGTTGGCGGCAGTGCGTGATGCGGCGGGCGGTACGCCGATCAAGACCTTCGCTGCGATCGGCAGCGCCACCGGCGCAGGCGCGAGCCGCGGACGCGCTTCGCCCACGAGATCGCCCCAGCACACCGTCTCGCCATTCTGCAGGAGCGCGCAATTGCTCGAGCCCACGGCCACCAGTGAGGTCACGGCACGAAGGTTCGGGACCGTCACGGGCAGGTACGAGTCGAGGGCCTTCCCGTTGCCCATGGCAACCGCACCGAGCCCAGGTACTTCCGTACTTCCGTCCACTGCGCGAAGACCACCGGACGAGGAGACTTTCCGCTGGGGTCGAAGAGCCGATTGGCGCCGCGGCCGTACAGCTTGCCGGACGGCGACAGGTACCAAAGCGAGCTCGGCGTCACCACCAGGGCGCGCGGACGCAGGGGCGACGAGGAGCCGCCCGTGAGCGCCGCCCCCGCGGCGGGGCCCGGAGCATCTGCCCTGCCACCGGCGTCGTTCGCGGCGGGAGCACTGGTCGACGCATCCGGTGCTGGGCCGGCGCGCGGACCGCAGCCCCGGAGCTAGATCTGCGCTGCGCCCTTCTGCGCGGCCACGCCGCAGGCGCAGGGGCCTAAGATCACCTGCACCGCCGCGGCGACGAAGGTGCCCGCGCAAGGAAGCGCCCCACCACGAGCGCTGCGACGAGCACGCGCCTGCGAGCGGCATCGGCGAGCGGCGTGGGACGGCGCCGCCAACGCTGGCACTCGCAGGCCTACCAGTGCCTCGGTTCGTGCATCCTGTATGCGCTCCCGGGAGCGCAGTTGCGCATGAAGTAGGTGAGGGTCGGAGCGCGCCACCGATCGTCGTCGAGGGTCCCTTGCAGAGTCGTAACAATCTGCCAGATTGCGCCAACATGCTCTCTCCCCGACTTTCCCATCTCGCCCTCCTCTTGGTTGCTCTGGTTCCTGCTTGCAGTGCGGAGGCCGACGCCCCCACAGACGACGAGGGCCAGGACCAAGACGTCGTCACCAGCACCGCGCCCGACCGCCTGCTCGACGTGCCGTTCTACTTCTCGGTGCCCAAGAGCGTCGTGAAGACCGAGATCAACCGTGCAAAGTACAGCTACAGCACGGTGTGGCAGCCCTCGGTCGAAGTGAAGGACGCCGGGCTCCGCATCATCGCCATCAAGCAAGCGGGCACCTCGCCGGCCGCGAAGAAGTCGGCGCGCGAAGACATGGCGCGGCAGCTCTCGGCAGCCGGCGTGCTCCAAGACGGCGATCTCGCGCTCACCTTCCGCCCCGAGCTGGCCGGCACCATGGCCTACCCCCACATCCAGATGGGCACCACCCACGCGAGCCTGGTCTACACCAAGGGCGGCGTGGCCTATAACGTCGATAGCCCCCTCGACAGCGAGTACGTTGGGCAGTTCAACACGCTGCACTTCACCGGCGGCCAGGGCTCCTCGGGCGTCGAATACGGCACCGACGCGCTGCAGGTGGTTCGCCCGCGCATCAGCGACGCGCGACGCGCGCAGCTCGGCAAGTGGGCCGCCGCAGTGGCCGCCAACCGCGCCAACGGTCACGTGCGCTTCCAGAAGGACTACCTCACGCCCATCTTCGCCTCCAAGCGCATGACCACCAAGCAGACGGTCACCGAGCTGGGCAAGATCATCCTCGGCGCCAGCACCAGCGACATGCCGATGTACTGCTCGGAGTTCGCCTGGCACATGATCGCCCTTTCGAACTGCAGCGAGGCCGACATTCGCGCCGCCGGCACCGACGGCGCAGCCTGCGTCGACCCGGCTTTCGCGCCGATGCAGCTGGTAGGCAAAGACAGCAGCCTGGTGGGCCTCGCCGAAGGTCCGCTCCTCTCGCTGCAGGTGGCCCCGGCCGCCGATCGCGCGCGCCTCATCGAGCAGATCTTCCCGAACCCCGGTAACCCCGGCAAGCTCTCCTCCGGTCACCGCGCGGTGTCGGAGCAAGTGGCGCCTCTCATGCCCGGTCTGAAGCAGTACTTCCAGGCGCGCGCCGGCGGCGCGACCCCGGAGCAAACGGCCTCCGGCGCCGACCAGATCAACGCCGGCGTGGGCAACGTCCCCAACTACTCGCCCACCGCGTTCCTCGTGAACTCGATGCAGGCCGACAGCGTCCGTAAGGTCGACTACATCGCCACCATCGTATTCGTCGATCGCGACTCCGACGCCATCAAGGCGAAGAAGCTCGCCATGCCGTCTGGCTCCTCGATTCCGCAGTGAGCTGAATCGCCTCGATGCGCCGCCTCTCGACCCTCGCACTCCTTCTCTCGACCGCCTCCTTGGCCTGCACCAGCAGCGAAGGGGGCGGCGGCGCTTCTTCTTCCGGAGCTTCCTCCGGCGGCACTTCGTCGGGGCAGAGCAGCGGCGGCTCGAGCGGCCAAGACGGCAGTGTCGACCCTCCGGTCGACGTTACGCCGGAGCGCCTGGTGGCCGACAAGGCTGCCGACTGCGTCGGTAGTTATATGCAGACTGCACCGGTAGCGGGCGACAACACCGCCTTCACGGTGGCGGGCCAGGCCCGGAGCTTCGTGCTGCTGCTCCCGCCCGCAGAATTCAAGGGTCCACGCCCAGTCTTCGTGGGATTCCACGGCACCAGCGAGAACGGCCAGCGCTTCGTCACCCGCGCCAAGCTGGCCGAGTTCGCCGCCAAGGGCTTCGTGGTGCTGGCCCCCTCGGCAGTGGGCAACGGCGTGCTCTGGCCGGTGTGGGACGGCATGCGGCCGCCCGGACGCGAGGCCGACCCCAACAAGGACCTGGAGCTCTTCGACAAGATGGTGCGCTGCACGGCGGCCCACTACGAGGTCGACAAGAAGCGCATCTATGTGGGCGGCCACTCCGCAGGCGGCATCTTCACCAACAAGGTGCTCCGTGCCCGATCGAGCTTCGTGGCCGGCGGCATCGTGGGCTCCGGAGTGTTCTCGCTCACCTCCGACGGCGCCGGCGGGCCGCTCCCCGGAGCCGTGTTCGCCATCGTGACCTGGGGCGGCGACAACGATCGCTACTCCGGCACCACGCCCAACGGCGTCACCGTGCCCGAGTTCAGCTTCGTGGAGCAGGCTTCGCTGGCATCGCAATACTACGAGGCCGACCCCCAGGCCGGGCAGGTGCAGTGCCGGGGAAACGAGCTGGGTCACGCCTGGCTCCCGATGAATGCATGGTTCATGGAAACGCTGCTGGCCCACCCCAAGGGCGCAGCGCGAGCCGCTACTCCGCTCCCCGCCGTGCCTGTCGGAACCCCGGCCGCGTGCGGCGAAGGCGCCTACAAGGTGCCGCCGCTTCCCGACATCATCTGCGGCCCCAGCACCCTCGAGGGCTGCCAGGCTGCCTGCCAGCTCATGGCCGACTGCGGCGCCGAGAACCGCACCGTCGGTACCGTGCTCAAGCCCCAGCTGGCCAGCTTCGGCTTCACCGCTACCAGCTGCGACGGCTGCGTGGCCCGCTGCCAGGCGGTGGCGCCCTCTGCCGCCAACGTGGCCGCCCTCGGATGCTTCAAGACCGCCCAGGCAGCCGCCAAGTGCGGACCGGGCATCGAAGGCTCGCTGCCGCTCATGAACGCAGTCGATGCATGCTGCAAGGGTCGCAGCGACTCCACATTCTGCGTCAGCACCTGCACGCAGCTCAACCAGAACGGCGCTGCCTCGGCCTTCTTCCCGGTCTGCAAGGCCATCGCGCCTTAGCGCTTGGCGCTGCCGAGCGAGGCCTTCGAGCTAGGTGTTCGTCGCCGCGTCGCTCGGGACCCTTCGCCTTCTCGTGGGCCGAAGGATTCGGCCAAAACAGTTCGCAGCCCAGGTGCCCGAATCGTTTCAATTGTTAAGCCTGGCGCTGCGCAACATTTGCCCATTGCCGAGCAGACTTGCGCCAAACGCGCGCAGGGGGTTCACTGATTCACTGGGCTTTTTCTCGGCACGAACGGTGCTCATGGAGCTTTCATGAAGAACGTCATCGCTTTCTCGGCTCTTGTTTCGTTGGCAGCGGCATGCAGCTCCCCGAGCCCGGTCACGAGCTCCGATGCCGGCGGCACCACGCCGGGCGGCAACGTGACCGCCGACGATCTGGCCCTCGCTCGCGGCTGCGCTGCCAGCACCGGCCCGGGAACCGATCACACTTCTACGGTCTCGGCCGACGAGACCTGGAGCGCCAGCGGCAACCCGCACCGCGTTCCGAACAACCTCAGCATCGAGGCGACCCTGACGCTCGAGCCCTGCACGGTGGTGCTCGTGGGCAAGCAAGCGAACATCAACGTGGGCAACGCTCCGAAGGCCGGTCGCATCGTGGCCAAGGGCGCGGTCGACCTCGCCGCAGATGGCACCGTCTCGGCGCGACCCGTGACCTTCGACGCCGCCGATGCCGCGAGCCCCTGGGCGCAGCTCTTCGTCTCCGCCACCGGCACCGCCGAGCTCTCGGTGGTGGCTGTGAAAAACGGCGGCGATACCGTGAGCGGCGAGCCCGGCGCCCTGCGCGTGGGCGGCGTCGCGGGCGGCACCAACACCGGCGAGGTGACCAAGAGCACCAAGCTCGATCGCGTCTTGGTGGAAGCGTCGCGGAGCTTCGGCATCAACTTCGACGCCTGGGGCACCGCCACCGACGACTCGGCCGCGGTGTGGGTCCGCAACTCCGGGAGCGACAAGTATCCGTACCCGATTCGCGTGGAGCCCGGCATCGCCGGCACGATTCCCAAGGAGCTCACGACCAGCGGGAACAAGCGCGAGGCCGTGCTCATGAACACCTCCAAGGCGTTCATGCGCGACGATACGCTGCGCAACATTGGCATCCCGTATCGCCAGCGCGGCGCCCTGTACGTGAACTCGGGCGTCGACGGCAAGACCACCACGCTCACCATCGAGGCCGGCGTCACGGTGGCCTTCGAGAAGGAAGTCGGCTCCGGCATCTACATCGGCACCTCGAGCACGCGGCAGGGCATTTTGGTGGCCGCAGGCACAGCCGAGGCGCCCATCACCTTCACCTCGGCCAACGAGACCAAGGCCGCGGGCGACTGGATGAGCCTCTATTTCAAGAACACGCCCACCAGCGGCAACAAGATCTCGCACGCCAAGATCGAGTACGCAGGCGGCGAGTCCACCACGTCGGGCTTCGGCTGCGGACCGCAAGACGCCAACAACGACAGCGCCATCTTCATCCAGGGTCAGGGCGCCGACGAAGCCGGGCCTGCCGCCGTATTCGTCGACAACACCAGCTTCGACCACACCGCCGGCGCGACCGTCATCGTCAGCGGCTGGTACGGCGACGGCCCCAACTTTGCGACCGGCAACACCTTCGGCAGCGCCACGCCCGCGTGCAAGGTCTCGCAGCCCCGGAGCAAGCAGCCTGGCGACTACTGCGCGGGACGACGCGGCATCTGCTGGAACTGAGCGCCTTCAATGTCTGGATTCTGCTGGAGCTGAGCTCCCGATCACCTCACCCCCCCGCCCCTCTCCCTTCAGGCCCAGAATGCAAGGCCCCTCTCCCTTCAGGGAGAGGGGTTTGGGGTGAGGTGTATTCCGGCTGATCTAGTTGGATTCTGCTGGAGCTGAGCTCCCGATCCGCCTGATCTAGTTGGATTCTGCTGGAGCTGAGCTCCCGATCCGGCTGGTCTAGTTGGATTCTGCTGGAGCTGAGCTCCCGATCCGGCTGATCTAGTTGGATTCTGCTGGAGCTGAGCTCCCGATCCGGCTGATCTAGTTGGATTCTGCTGGAGCTGAGCTCCTGATCCGGCTGATCTAGCTGGATCAGACGAGAGATTGGCTGGCTTCGCGCACCATCTTGAGGCCCATGTGGGCGGAGATTTGCTGCACGAAGGCGCGGTGCCAGGGAAAGGAGCAGCGCTCGACGCGCGAGCCGTGCTGGGTTGCAACCGCGATGAAGACGGTACCGACCGGTTTCTCTGCGGTGCCGCCCTCGGGCCCTGCGATGCCAGTGATGCCGAGCCCGATGTCGGCGCCGGTGATGCGCCGCACGTTCTCGGCCATGGCGCGCGCCACTTCCTCGCTCACCGCGCCCACGCGTTCGATGACGCTCGCGTCGACCCCTAGGAGCCCGACCTTCACGCTGTTGGCGTAGGCCACCACGCCGCCGAGCACCGCTGCGCTGGCGCCCGCGTGCGCGGTGAGCTGGCTCGAGGCGAGGCCGCCGGTGCACGACTCGGCGAGGGCCACCGTTTGCTCGCGCGCAATGAGCTCGCGCAGCACGACTCCGGAGAAGCTGTCTTCGCCTGTACCATACACGTGATCACCGAGCCGCGCCTTCACCTCCACGGCGGCGGCTTCAGCCCGGGTCTGCGCCGTAGCCTGGTCTTTCCCGCTGGCGAGCACCTTCACCTCGACCTCGGGAAAGTGCGCGCGGTAGCCGATGATGACGCCGGGGAACGTCTCTTCGACGCCGGCGAGCCGCTCTCCCAGGGCGCTCTCGGGGAGCCCGAAGGTGCGGTAGCGAAGCTGGTAGCTCGTGCGCTGTACGCGGCTGGCGAAGCGCGGGAGGATCTCCAGCTCGAACATGGGCTTCATCTCGCGCGGCACGCCCGGCAGAAAGCACGCTTCCGCCTCGCCGATGCGTACCTGAAAGCCCGGCGCGCTGCCGAGCTCGTTGGCCAGCACCGTCGCCCCCTGCGGCAGGTCGGCCTGCTTCTCGTTGGTGGGGCTCATGGGGCGGCCGAGGCGGCGAAAGCGCGCGCGAATGTGCTCGAGCGACGCCTCGTCGCGCACCAGCGGCACGCCCAGCGTTTTGGCCACCGCGATGGCGGTGAGGTCGTCGGTGGTGGGGCCCAGGCCACCGGTGCAAACCACGAACGACACCTCGCGCCCGAGCCGCCCGAGCACCCGCTCGATGCGCGGCACGTCGTCGTCGACCACCACGGTCTCGAGCACCGTAAAGCCCTCGGCGGTGAGTCGCTCGGAGAGCCACGCCGCGTTGGTGTTCACAAGCTCGCCGCGGGTGAGCTCGGTTCCGATGCACAAAACAGCGCAGTTCATGGGCTCTTCACGGTTGGGTCGGACGTTTCGTCGACGTCGTAGGCGCAGCGCGCACCGACGCGCATGTCGTGAGCGTCGATGTCGATGCGCATGCTTTGCCAGAGGCGGAGATCGGCCGCGAAGCTCGAGGCCCAGTGGCCACCGCGCACCAAGCCCTCGTTGGGGTACGAAGGGTCGACCACCCACTCGGCGACGTTGCCGGCCACGTCGTGAATGCCGCTCGGCGTATTGCCGTCGGGGTGCGCGCCCACGGTGTCGGGTCCGGTGGCGCCCTCGGCGCAGGGGCCATGCGCGAGGCCCCAGGCCGCGCGACGACACACGGCGCCAGTGTCGCCCCAGGGGTAGCGATGCGGGTCTTTGCCGCTGGCCATGGCCAGCCACTCGTCGTCGGTGGGCAGCCGGCCGCCCGAGGCCGCGCAGATGCGCCCCGCCTCCTCGCGCGAGAGCCCTCCCATGGCGCGCGCAGGGGTGTCGGTGCCCAGGAGGTCGGGCGCGGGAGTGGCGCAGGTGGGGCAAGCTGCGCGGCCCACGGTGATCTCAAAGGCGTCGATGGCGAATCGTTTGGTATGAAGTTTGCGGGGCACCACGCGTCCTTCGGCTTCCCAGTCCGATGCGGAGAGGGTCATGTCGGTTTCCGGAACGACGATTCGCGTCCGCGGCGCGTCGCAATCGCTGGGCGGAACGTTCTCGAGCGGCGCCGGGCACACGCTCGAGGCCAGGCAGCCTTCCGGGCCGCGGGCCTTCTTGGCCGGCCCCACCGAGGGCTCGGCGTCGTGGGGTGCGGGCAGCTCCGGCGGGCAACAGCGAGCGCCGTGGGCGTCGAACCCGCCACCGCAGCGGGAGCCGCCATCGTCGCGATAGCGGCGAACGACCGCCGCGGCGACGGCGAGCACCGCCACCACACCGAGTGCAGAATACACGTGCCTTCTGGAGACCCGGGGACGCACCGTCAGTTCATTCGGGCGAGAGCTTGGCCACCGAGAGCTCGAGCGCTCCGATGCCTTCGATGGCGATGCGCAGGGCGTTGCCGTGCACGAGCGGACCAACGCCCTCGGGGGTGCCGGTGAGCAGCACGTCGCCCGGCTCCAAGGTCATGGCGTGGCTCATGTAGGCGATGAGCTTGGGCACGCTGAAGACCATGTCGGAGGTGCGACCGCGCTGCCGCTCCTGGCCGTCGACGGTGCACGAGACCTCGAGGTTGCTGGGGTCGAGCTCGGTCTCGATATGCGGGCCGAGGGGGCAGAACGTGTCGAAGCCCTTGGCCCGCGACCACTGGCCGTCGCTCTTCTGCAGGTCGCGCGCGGTAATATCGCCGCCCACGGTGTACCCAAACACGTGCGCCAGGGCGTCGACCTCGGAAACCCGCGTGGCGCGCTTGCCGATGACCACCGCCAGCTCGGCCTCGTGCTCCACTCGCTGCGTCTGCTGTGGCAAGAGCACCGTGCCGTAGGGCCCCATGACCGACGACGAGGGCTTGAGAAACAAGAGCGGCTCCTTGGGCACCTCGTTGCCGAGCTCCTTGGCGTGCGCCGCATAGTTGCGACCCACGCACAGCACCTTGGGGGGCGCCACCGGAGCGAGCACCTGCGCGCGCGTGAACGTCACGCTCTCGCCGGTGCCCTTGGCGCCGGGGATCCACGGCGCATCGGACCAGCGCTCGGCGCCATCTTGCGTGCTTTCAGAGAGTCGATAGTGGGCAACCGCGCCGCCGAGGGCGAGACGTACGAAACGCATGGCGCCTACGTTAGTACAAAAGAGGCCTTTGCAGACGTCGGGCGCGACACTAGAAAACAGGGCAAATGTCGACGCCCGCTGCTCGCACCCTTCGCCTGGCCTTTTCTCCGGACAGCGACGATCTGTTCATGTTCTGGCCGCTGCTCACGGGCCGGCTCGAAGAAGCCAAGGCGAGTGGCCTTACGTTCGTGGCCGAGCGGGCCGACACCGAGGCGCTCAACCGGCGCGCCGAGAGCGGCGAGGCCGACGTCATCGCGGTCTCCATGGCCCACTACGCACGAATCAGTGCACATTACATGCTCTTGCCGCACGGCGCCTCCGTGGGTCGCGGCTACGGGCCCATCGTGGTTTCGGCGAGCGGCGGCCCCATCGAGTCGTTGCGCGGCAAGCGCATCGCCATTCCCGGCGAGCGCACCACGGCTTTCGCGGTGCTGCGGCTCCTGTTCGCCGACTTCGTCCCGGTGGTGGTGCCCATCGCGCCCTACGCCCGGGTGTTCGAGGCGCTGCGAAGCGGCGAGGTCGACGCCGCGTTGCTCATCCACGAAGGCCGCCTCACCTACGAGCGCGAGGGGTTCGCGAAGGTTCTCGACATCGGCGAGGGCTGGGACGCGCTGACCAAGCTCCCGCTGCCGCTGGGCGGCAACGCCATCGCGCGCGCCCTGGGCGACGAGACCATCGCCAAGGTCTCCGACCTCTGCCGAAAGTCGATTGCCTGGTCGCTCGCCCACCGCGAAGAGGTCATGCGCGGCATTCTCGCGGAAGAGGGCCGCGAGGACGTCAAGCTCGACCACGCCATGCTCGACCGCTACCTCACCATGTACGCCAACGAAGACACGCGCGAGATGAGCGAAGACGTTCGCCAGGGCGTTCGCGAGCTGGTCTCGCGCATGAAAAACGCGGGGCTCATCGAAGATGCGCCCCGCGTCGACTTTGCTCCGTGAGCTTGGCCCTGTTCGCTACTTGCACTTCCCCTGCGCTTGCGCGCTGGTGATGGCTTGCTGACACTGGGTCTCGAACTGGGCGGACGAAGCGCCGCCGGCGATGCTCTGGAGCGTGGAGGTCTTGAGCGTTGCGCACTGCTGAACGGCAGCGGCCTGACCCGCAGCGAGCTCGATGCAGCAAGAATCGAAGTACTTGGTGCACGCAGCGCCGAGGGAGCCGCCGCCACCCGCGTCGGGCACGGCGCCGCTGCTGGACGAGCCCGAGGTGGTGCCGGAAGAACCCGACGACGTGTTTTGTCCCGAAGAAGACGAGCCCGAAGGCTTGGTCGTGCCCGATGCGGAAGGCGAGGGCGAGGGATTCGCCGGCTCGTTGTCCGTGGGTGCCGGCTCCTGGCCGGAAACCGCGTAGCCGCCCCAGCCCTGGCCTGCGCTGCACGCCGCCAGGGTGAGAAGGCCCAAACCAACACCGACAATCATCATTCTTCGCATGGTCATCCCTCAAAAACGACAGGGTGAAAGAGAGTCATCGCAAGAACGAGAGCCAGCCCCGCTTCGAATGTCGCGCTTCGAATGTAGCGCTTCGACGGTCGCGCGGGCACTGGCCCTCCCCCCCTCTCGCATTCGATCAGAAGTAGTAGAGCGCCGCGATGTTCTTGGTGAACAGCGACCACGGATCCGCCTGCACAGTGGTGCCGAGGCCGGTGGTCGAGGTGCTCTGCGAGTTGCCTTCGCGCTTCACGCTGGCGCTCGAGGTCTGGAAGTTCAAGCCCACGGTGGCCTGCAGCGCGAGCTGCGGCACGCCGATGAACCCGAAGTGAATCTCGGCGCCAGCGCGAGCGCCGATGTCGAGACGGAAACCGCTGGCGCTGGCGTTGGGGCCGGCGGAGACGGTGTTGGGCGCGCCCGGCGGCACGGTGGCCGCGGCCGACGTGGTGCCGAAGCCCACGTTGAACTCGGGGATGATCTCGAACGTGTAGTGCTTGCCCGACACGAGCGCGATCGGAACGCCGCCATGGAGCAGGAAGCCGAAGCGACCGGAGCGGTCGGTGGTGGTGGTGGTGTTGCCCTGGACGTTCTCGTCCGACCCGGTAGACCAGCCGAAGCCGATGCCGCCGTCGATACCGAAGCGCGGCGTGAGCCAGTAGCGCGCGCCGATCACCGGGGCCGAAAGCGTTGCGCCCAGGTTGTTGCCGCCGGGAAAGCCGACCGGCTGTCCCGCATTGACCGTAGGAACGTTGCCGATCGTGGGAAGCGGAACCTCGGTCACACCGAGGTAGCCCACCGCGAACCGCCCCACGACCTTCTCGTGGTCGGTGAGTGCGTCGTCGTCCGCGGGCTTGGCGCCCACGGTGGTCGTCGCCTTCACGCTCACCGAGCTCCCTGCGGGCGCGGTGGTGGTGGTGGTGGTGGTGGTGCCGCCGCTACCGGAGCCATCCCCCGTGCCCGTCCCGGTGTTGCCATCTTGCGCGTGGGCCGTAGCCGCAAGCACGCTGATGAGCGCAGCCACCGAAATCGAAAGCCCTTTCGCCTTTGTCATCATAAGAAACGCCTCCTTGCAATCGCCGACGCCTTCTGGCGGGCGACCGTAAAACGCTCGTGAACTGCGTGATTCAGCCAGAGCAGCGCGCAGCGGGCCAAGTTAACGCCCGATTAATGGGCGAACGCGGCAGACGCGATTTTTGCGGGGAGCTCTTGCGACGCTGCATTTCGTGAACCGCGAGTTGCTACGAGACCACGATCGAAGTTCTTCCCCAGAATTCCTCTGGCTGCAGCGACTTTCGTTCCTTTCCCCACACCCAGAATGCTGCAACGCGACTTTCCACGCGGCGAACGCGGCGTTGCCCAAGCGGCCCGCCGATGCGCCCGGTAGCGCTTGCGCGCGTCGTCCGAAGTTGCCAAGGTTTGCGCTGTCACGTTGCGCAGTTACACTCAAGGCTCGCTCTCCTTTCGCACCAAGGAACCCGCTTCCGATGAACTTTGCCCGCGTCGCTCTGCCGCTCGTCGCTCTCGCCACCGCGGCCGCCGCTTGTTCCAGTGAACCGCCGAACGAAAAGGGCGCGACCGGACAGACGCAGCAAGCGGTGCAAGGCGGGAGCACCACCACCAGCTACCCGTTCGCGGTGGGCATCAACATCGGGGGCCGCGGCACCTGCTCCGGCGCGCTCATCGCGCCCAACCTGGTGATGACCGCGCGGCACTGCGTGAGCCCCATCTCCACCGGCGAGACCATCGACAACTCGTCGCGCTTCACCGGCAACTACGCCGCCAATTCGCTGCAGATCACCACCCAGGCCAACATGGGGTCGGGCGGGTTCCGCGCGGGCCGCGAGATCATGGTGCCCGCCGACTCGAAGTCGATGGGCAACGACATCGCGCTCATCATCCTGGCCAGCAGCGTCCCTTCGACCGAAGCCACGCCCATCACGCCGGTGGTTCAGCACGCCATCTACAACACCAAGCGCTACAGCAAGCTCTTTACCGCGGTCGGCTACGGCATCACCGGCCCGGGCCGCAACGACTCCGGCGTGCGGCGCATTCGCCAGAAGATCGACATCAAGTGCGCCACCGGGTCCAACGTCACCTGCGACGGCATCACCGGGCCCGATGGCCTTCCGGCCATCCTCGCCGCCGAGTTTCTCACCGGTCAGGGCGTGTGCCAGGGCGACTCGGGCTCGAGCGCCTACGAGCAAAACAACTTCGACGCCAAGACGCCCATGTCGCTGGGCGTGCTCTCGCGCGGCGACGCGAACTCGTGCGACATCGCCATCTACACGCGAACCGACTCGCACAAAGACCTGATCATCGCCGCCGCCAATCGAGCGGCAACCCTCGGCGGCTACGCGGCGCCGGCGTGGACGCAGCCAGAAGCGCAAGACCCGGAAGACGCCCCGTACGCCGGCCCCACCAAACCCCAGAGCAACAAGGCGCTCGGCGACAGCTGCGGCAACAAGTACGAGTGCACCTCGAAGGTGTGCGTGGCGCCGGGCGACGATCAGTTCGTTTGCTCGCAGGTGTGCGACGACGCCGACGCCACCAAGAAGTGCCCCGACGGCTTCGCCTGCAACGGCGGCTACTGCTTCAAGGGCGCGCCCCCCGAGGCCTCGTCGAGCGGCAGCAACCCCGACGGAACCGGCGGCACCACCACCACCACCTCGTCGGGTTGCAACACCGCGGGCGGCGCGGGCCTCGCGCACGGCGCGGGGCTCTCCATGCTGGGCTTGGCCCTCCTCGGCCTTCGTCGCCGGCGCGGCCGCAAGGGCGCGTGAGCTGCACCATGCGAAGCTTCTCTCTCTCGCTGAGCTCGTTGAGCTCGTTGGGTCTCGCGCTCGCGGTCGCGGCGTGCGGTAGCTCGACGCAAGATCCGGCGGCCCGCGCCACCGGCAGCGCGCAGCAAGCCATCTCCGGAGGGGCAGAAGACAGCGGGCATCCGTTCGCGTTGGGGCTGCGCATCAACGGCGGCGGCACCTGCTCGGCGGCGCTCATTGCACCGAATCTGGTGCTCACCGCGCGGCACTGCGTGAGCCCGGTGAGCACCGGCGGGTCTATCGACGCCACCTCGGTATTTACGGGCAATTACCCGGCGAACGAGCTGCAGATCACCACTTCGGCCGACATGGGGAGCGGCAGCTTTCGCGCGGTGCGCGAGGTGGTCACCCCCGCGAACAGCAAGTCGCAGGGCAACGACGTCGCGCTGCTCATCTTGCAAGCCAACGTACCCTCGGCGGAAGCCACGCCCATTGCGCCCTCGGTGCAGCACGCCATCTTCAACACCAAGCGATACGGGAACGCGGTAGCGGGCATTGGCTACGGCGTGACCATGACCAGCGGCAACGATTCGGGGCAGCGGCGTATTCGCGAGAACATCCCCATCTCGTGCATCGACGGCTCGAAGAGCCCCTGCGACAGCGTGGTCGACGGCAACAACACGCGCCTGCTGGCGCTCACCGAGTTCATGGCTGGCGAGGGCCTGTGCTCCGGCGATTCGGGCTCCACCGCCTACGAGCAGAAGAGCCTCACCGCCGGCGCACCCATCTCGTTCGGCGTCGCATCGCGTGTATTCTCCAATGGTTCGAGCACCAACGGCGCGGTGTGCGGACAGTACGTCGTCTACTCGCGCACCGATTCGCACAAAGACCTCATCATCGCCACCGCCAAGCGGGCCGCGACCCTGGGCGGCTATGCCGAGCCCGCGTGGACGACCCCGGTCGCGCCCGACCCCGAAGACACGCCCTACGTTGCGCCTCCCAAGCCGCCGGCGCCCACGCCCAAGGTGCTCGGCGACACGTGCGCTGCCCCCAAAGACTGCGCTTCGAAGGTGTGCCTGGCGCCGGGCGACGACAAGTTCGTGTGCACCCAAGCGTGCAGCGACACCAAGGTCTGCCCGAGCGGCTTTTCGTGCGACTCCAACTACTGCTTCAAGTCGGCGGCGCCAGACCCGACCAACGCGTCGAGCAGCGGCGAGCCCGCGCCGGCGGCCACCACCACAACCAGCAGCGGCTGTAGCGCGAGCCCGGCGAAAGCCGGCGAGAGCGCACTGTGGATGGGGTTGTCGGCGCTGGGTGTGCTGCTCCTCCGGGCCCGCCGCAGGTCGATGCAGCGAGGCCGCGTCGTCAACTGAGCGCGCGTTCAGCCAAGGCGCTTCTGTGACACGGGCCAGGTGCTCTCGGCATCGTATACTCCCGTAGCAATGTCGTTCGCCCCCAAGCAGGATGCGCAGACCAGCGCACGTTTCGAGGCCCTTCGCCAGAAGACGTTCGAGGAGATGGAGCGAGCCAGCGCCAAGTGGCGCCTGGTGTGGATCGCGCCGTATCAGGTGCTGGTCTTTACCGCGCTGCTGGTGTTCGGCGCCGACCTTCATCACGTGGTGGTGCAAGGCATCATCTCGGTGGCCTCGGTGGGGCTTCTGTCGGTCGAGGGCCTTGGGCACGCGCACGCCAAGAAGAGCGGCATCGGCATTCTCATCGCCATGACCTGCTTCATCGCCAGCGTGCTCAACACCGGCGGCCTGGCGAGCCCTCTGGTCATCACCGGCTTTCCGCTCATCCTCGCGGCCTCGACCATGCCCACGGTGGCGGCCTATCGGCGCCGGGTGCTGGGCCTCCTCTTCGTGATGCTGGTGGTGGGCGCGGCGTTGGCCCACACCAAGGTGACCGTGCTGCCGAAGCCCTTCGCCTTCGAGGGCAGCAACCCCTCGTGGGCCTACGTCTCGGTGGCCTTCATGGGCTGCCTCATGACCGGTCTGGGCGTGTACTTCGTCGGCGTGAAGCTCTCCAAGGTGTACCAGAAAATCGCCATCGAGCTGGCGGCCCGCCGCGAAGAGGTGTTCGAGGACAACGAAGACCGCACCCGCACCCTCGAGGGCATCGCGGCGAGGCTGGCGCACGAGGTGAAGAACCCGCTGGCCGCCATCAAAGGGCTCTCCACCCACGTGGCCCGCAACACCACCGACCCGAAGATCGCCGAGCGCCTCTCGATCGTCGCTGCCGAGGCCGAACGCCTGCAGAGCATCGTCGACGGGTTCGTCTCGTTCTCGCGCGGCCTCGACGACTTGGTCATCGCGCCCATGCGACCGCACGAGGTGGCGCGCTCGCTCCAGGTGCTGCTCGAGCTGCGCGCGCAAGAAGCCGGCGTCGATCTCGAGGTGACCGGCAATCCGGACCTCACCATCGAAGGCGACGCCAAGAAGCTGCGCCAAGCCATGCTCAACCTGCTGCTGAACGCGATTCAGGCCTCGGCCACCGGCACCAAAGTGCGCGTGGAGATCGGCCGAACCGCCTGCGGAGTGGTCTCGATTCGCATCACCGACGCCGGCGCGGGTATGACCCGCGAGGTGCTCGAGCGCATCAAGCGCCCGTACTTCACCACCAAAAAAGGTGGCTCTGGGCTCGGGGTTGCAGTATCCCGCGCCATCGTGGAACAACATGGAGGACGTCTGGTCTTCGACAGCCAATGCGGGCGCGGCACCACCGTGACCATCGAGCTGGAGCAGAAGTGCAACGTCCGTTCGCTTCCCAACCCGGTCAAGCACCTGGACCCGAGCGTGGAGCCCAAGCGGCCCTTCGTTCCCGTTTCCTCCTAGGTCCATGCCCCGCGTACTGGTCATCGACGACGACGCTGCGCTCCGCTTCACCCTCGAGGCGGTGCTGGGCGACGCGGGCATCAACGTCATCGCAAAAGAGAGTGGGCTCGCCGGCCTGGCCGAGTTCGACGCCCACGGCGCCGACGTGGTGGTGACCGATCTGGCGATGCCCGACATCGACGGCCTGGCGGTGCTCGAGAAGATTCGCACCCAAGACCCCAGCGTGCCGGTGATCATGCTCACCGCGCACGGCTCCGAGCGGGTGGCGGTGGCCGCCATCAAGGCCGGCGCCTACGACTACCTGCCCAAGCCCTTCGACCCGGAAGAGATTGTCCACGCTGTGCGGCGCGGCGCCGAGACGCGCTCCCTTCGCCTGGAGAACGCTCGGTTGCGCGCCGCCGCCGCCATGGGTCGCCCGATGGTGGCCGAGAGCCCGGCCCTGCGCCGCGTGCTCGACATGGTCGCGCGGGTTGCCACCAAAGACGTCACGGTGCTGCTCACGGGCGAGAGCGGCTCGGGAAAAGACGTCATCGCCACCGCCATTCACGCGCACTCCCGGCGCTCCGGGCGCCCGCTGATTCGCGTGAATGCCGCCTCGATTCCTGGCGAGCTGGCGGAGTCGGAGCTGTTCGGCCACGTAAAGGGCGCCTTCACCGGCGCGCAGAACGCGCGCCTCGGGTACTTTCAGCAGGCCGACAAGGGTACGCTGTTCATCGACGAGATCGCAGAGCTGGCGCTGCCCATCCAGGCAAAGATTCTCCGCGCCCTGCAGTCGGGCGAGGTGCAGCCGGTGGGTGGCCGCACCGAGACGGTGGACGTGCGGCTCATCGCCGCCACCCACAAAGATCTCTCGGCCGAGGTGCGCGCCGGCAACTTTCGCGAAGACCTTTTTTACCGGCTCAACGTGGTGCCCATGCGGGTACCGCCGCTCCGCGAGCGCGAGCAAGACATCGAGCCCTTGGTACGCATGTTCGTGCAGCTCTACGCAGAGCGCTACGGCATGGGCGCCATCGAGATCGAGCCCGGCCTCATCGCCGCCATGAAGGACCACGCCTGGCCCGGCAACGTGCGCGAGCTGGAGAACACGGTGGCGCGGCTCCTGGCCCTCACCTCCGAAGACACGCTCACCCTCATGCTCTGGCGCTCGCTCAACGAACCGGGCGCCCCCACCAGCGCCGTGGGCAGCGGCCCTTCCGACCCCGGCCCCAGCGTACCGCTGCGGGCGCGCGTCGAGAGCTTCGAGCGCACCATCATCGCCGGCGAGTTCAAGAACGCCGGCGAGAACCAGAGCGAAACCGCGCGGCGCCTTGGAATTTCACGGCCGGCGCTCATCGAGAAGCTCCACAAATATGGGCTCCTCGGCCGGTAGCGCCCGAATCGCGGGCGTCGTGCTCGTGGTGTGCGCCATCGCCAGCGGCGCGTGCAACAAATCGAAGGCGGCGGCGGCCGATGCGGCGGCAGATCCGCGGGTCGTGTCGCTCACGCCTTCGACCACCGAAGCCGTATTCGCGCTGGGCGCGGGCGATCGCGTGGTGGGCCGTTCGCGTTTCTGCAACTACCCGGAGGGCGCCAAGGCCTTGCCGCAAGTAGGCGGCTATGTAGACCCCAACTACGAAGCCATCCTCGGCCTGCGACCTTCGCTGGTGGTGGGCGCACGGGGGCCCGGCGGAGCGGCGGTGGAGCAAAAGCTTCAGGGCTACGGCATCGCCACCTTCTTTCCGCGCACCGAGTCGTTCGCGGAGATCGAAGCCATGCTCACCGGGCTGGGCTCTCTTCTCCATCGAGAGCGCGCAGCGGCCGACGTGGTCGACAAGATTCACGCGCAGATGGCGGCGGTAGAGCGCGCGGTGGGAGGCCTGCCGAGGCGCAAGGTGCTGCTGGTGTTCGGGCTCGAGCCGGTGGTGGTGGCGGGCCCGGGCGGCTTTCCCGACGAGATGATCCAAAGGGCCGGCGGCGTGAACGTGGTGGCCGATGGGCCCGCATACCCCAGCGTGGGCATCGAGCGGGTGCTGGCCCTCGACCCCGACCTGGTGCTCAACGCCTCGATGGCCGAGGCCCGCGGCACCGAACGCATTCGCAGCGACGCGCCCGGCTGGCGCGACGTGCGCGCGGTGAAGGAAGGGCACGTGGTGGCCATCACCGACGAAGCCGTGCTGCGCCCCGGCCCACGGGTCGGCGACGGCCTTCGCACCATCGCGCGCGCAGTGCATCCAGAAGCGGCCATTCCGTGAGCAAAAAGAGCCGCGTCGATCAGCTACTGGTGGAGCGCGACCTGGCTCCTTCTCGGGCGCGTGCGCAGGCGCTGATCATGGCCGGTGCAGTATACACCGACACCGTGCGCATCGAAAAACCAGGGCAAACTCTGCCGGTCGATGCGCCGCTCTCGGTGCGCGGCGAAGACCACGCTTACGTCTCTCGGGGCGGCGTGAAGCTCGCCGGCGCCCTCGACGGGTTTGCGCTCGACGTGACCGGCAAGCGGTGCCTCGACGTGGGCGCCTCCACCGGCGGGTTCACCGACTGCCTCTTGCAGCGCGGCGCCGCCCAGGTCGTGGCGGTCGACGTTGGCTACGGGCAGCTGGCCCACAAACTACGGGTCGATTCGCGCGTGGTCTCCATGGAGCGCACCAACGCGCGCACGCTCACCGCCGCCGACATTGGCGGCGCGGTGGACCTGGTGGTGGTCGACGCCTCGTTCATCGGCCTGGGCAAGTTGCTCCAGGGCATCGCCGCGTGCACCAAAGTAGGGGGCGAGCTGGTCGCGCTGGTGAAGCCGCAATTCGAGGTGGGCAAGGCCGAGGCCACGCGCAGCCGCGGCGTGGTGCGCGACGACGACGTTCGCAGCGAGGCCATTGCGCTGGCCATCGCCGACGTGGCGGCGGCGGGCTTCGTCATCCAGGGGCACCAAGACTGCGTCATCGAGGGCCCCAAGGGCAACCGCGAGGCCTTCGTCTACGCGGCGAAGGCCGCCCGTGGTAACGAAGGGGCGGCATGAGCCCTTCGGCGAAAAAGCCCTCGCTGGGCGCCGTGTTCCTCACGATGTTTCTCGACATCTTGGGGTTCAGCATGGTGCTGCCGTTTCTGGGCGAAGAGGCGCGGAAGAACTTCGGCGCCACCACCTTCGTGGCCTCGCTCCTGGCCACCAGCTACTCGCTCATGCAGTTCGTCTTCGTGCCGGTGTGGGGTCGCCTCTCCGACCGCATCGGCCGGCGCCCGGTGATGGTGTGGTCGGTGTTCGCTACGCTGCTGGGCACCATCGCCCTCTTCGTTTCGCTGGTGTACGGCAACCACATCGGGTGGCTCTTCGCCGCGCGCTTGGCCAGCGGAATCGCCACCGCCAACATCGGCACCGCGAGCGCGTACATTGCCGACGTCACCAAGCCGGAAGACCGCGCCAAGGGCATGGCGCTCATTGGCATCTCCTTCGGCTTCGGGTTCATCATCGGCCCCGCGCTCGGGGGCTACCTGGCAGAGAGCTGGATGCCCACCGGTCGCGCCGGCGCGTTGCCCTGCCTCATCTCGGTGGGGCTCTCCACCATCAATTTCGTGTGGGTGCTGTTCGGGTTCGTGGAGTCACTTCCGAAGGAGAAGCGGAGCACCACGGCGCGCAGCGGCCGCCCGCTCGACTGGGCAGCGACCCGCGCCACCCTGTCGCGACCGGGCATCGGCATTGCGGTGCTGGTGAACTTCGTGATCATCCTCTCGTTCACCAGCCTCGACCAAACCTTCCGCTTCTTCAACGCCGATAAGTTTGCGCTCACCGCGCGGCAGACCGGCATCATCTTCGGCTTCATCGGGGTGTGCTCACTGGTGGTGCAAGGCGGCCTGGTGCGGCGGCTCTCGGGCAAGGTGCCCGAGTCGAAGATGATCCGCGCCGGTCTGCTCTTCCAGGCTCTCGCCTTCGGTCTGCTTTCGGCGGCGCCGCGCTTCGGCGTGTGGGCGCTCTACGCCGCCGGAGCCGTGCTTGCGCTCGGCAACGGGCTCTCTCAGCCCAGCGTATCGGCGTACATCTCGAAGCGGGCCGATGCCTCGGAGCAGGGGATGATCCTCGGTACCAGCCAGGGCTTCGCCAGCCTGGCGCGCGCCTTCGGTCCGGCGCTGGGCGGCTTCTTGTACGGTGCGGTAGGCCCTTCGTTCCCGTACCAGACCTCCGCGGTGGGCATGCTGGTGGCGCTGGCGCTGGCGTTCTCGCTCGACAGCGGCGGTCCGCAGAAGTCGCCCGCAACCGCGTAGACCGCCTAGCCCTGTCGTCGCCATCGGCGCCGAGCTATCATCTGCGCATGGCAGACCCGGCCAAGAAGCTGGCAACCTACGCGGACCTCGAGGCGGTGTCGGCGAACCTGGTGGCGGAGCTCATCCACGGCACGCTGGTCAGGTCGCCGCGACCGGCTGCGCCCCACGCTCGGGCGGCTTCGCGCATCACCATCGATCTCGGTGGCCCGTTCGACCGCGGCAGGGGCGGCCCCGGCGGCTGGATCATCCTCGACGAACCGGAGCTGCACCTGGGCACCAACGTCCTCGTACCCGACATCGCCGGGTGGCGGCGCACCCGCATGCCGGAGATGCCGCTGACGGCAGCGTTCACTCTGGCGCCCGATTGGGTCTGCGAGGTGCTTTCGCCGGGAACCGCGGCCACGGACCGCACCGACAAGCTCCCGCTCTACGCTGATGCGGGCATTCTACACGCATGGTACGTCGACCCGCTGGCGCGCACGCTCGAGGTGTTCCGCCTCGACGGAAGCACGTTCCGGCTGGTGCTCACCTGCCGCGACGATGCGAAGGTGCGGGCCGAGCCCTTCGATGCCATCGAGCTGGAGCTCGGCGCGCTCTGGGAGCGGTGAGCGATCACTTGCCGGCGATGACGAGGACCCAGACGTCGTAGAGGGCGTGGGTCCACACCGCGGCGGCGAAGCCCCGGGTGGCGTAAATGAGCGTGAGCGCGAGGCCGAGCAAGGCCCGGAACAGGAACGACTTGAGCGAGAAGGGATCGCCGAGCGCGCCCACGTAGTGCACGCCGCTGAACACGCACGCGCTCACCACCGCCCAAAGCAGCATGAGCCCGATGATGCGCGGCGAGAACGAAAAGTCGCTGGAGCCCACCAGCTTCATGCGCTTGCCGGTCCAGAACCACACCAGCAGCTTGGCGCCAAGGCCGAAGAGCACCACGCGAAAGGCGATCTCTTCATAGAAGCCCGCGCCCAGCGACATGATGAAGCCGGTGAAGCGACCTTGCTCCTGGATGGCGCCCGCGAAGAGGCGCCCCACCACATAGGCGGCGCCCACCCGCATGATCAGCGCGTACACCGCGCCCTCGACCGCCACCTGGGCGAACTTGACGGGCGCGAAGCGCTGGCCGCGGCTGAGCAACACGAAGGCGCCCACGAAGATGACGCCGATGGCCGCGGTGATGCCCAGGTAGCGCCCGGTATTCCCCTCCGCTGCGACCATGAGGCCGTGGGTGAGAAAGTCGGTCGCGTTCTGAATGCCCAGAAACACCACACCCAGGTGGTAGAGCAGGAAGAGCGGGAACGTGAGCCCCAGCTCCACGAGTGCGCCCGGCTTCGCCAGGAACGACTCCGGGTCGGGCGCGGCGCCGGGGAGCTTCGGTCGTTCGAGATCGGTGGCGAGAGGGGCCATGCCCTGTAAAGGATGCGCATGCTCCGCCCGAGACGCCAACTATTTGGGTGGGAATGAACGGCGACGGGCAGCGGTTCATTACCGGTGGGAGCCCATGCGAGCTCGGTTTTCGCAGCGTGGCGCTTGCCGCTTCGAACGCTCCGCGACCAAGCGCTCCCGAGCTGGTTCGTGCCGGGCATCGTGGGTGCAGTCCTGTTCGCCAAGACCGGCCTCGACCCGCACGACGTGATGCGCTGGAGCCAGGCGTCGGTCGCCGTGCGGTGCGCTCTTTGGGGCGGTTGGCTCTCGTTGACGCGCCCTGCGGCCACCTTGCTCCTCTCGCCGCCGGGAAGCACGTGGGTGCGGAGTGCACCTATTTCGACGATGCACCCGATGGCTGCCTCCGGGGTCACCATGGCCGTGCTGCACGCACCCTTCGGGCTGCTCTTTCTGGGCGGTGGTCGCCCGCTGGGCGCGCTGAGTGCGGTGCTGGTAGCCACGCTCGCTTCGCTCCCCCTGCGAGGGCGGGGCGCCTTCGGTCCCGCGCTGGGCCTGGCCCTGGTGGCCAGTGGCGCGCCTACCTGGATGGCCGCCCCCATGGCTGCGGTGGGTCTCGGCCTAACGCTCCCCGCGGCGTGGAAGATCGCGGCCGAGCCCCGCGCGCGGTTCGGTCTTCCCGTGCCACGGCTCCCGGCTGTCGCCGCGTGGGCGCTCAATTGCATTCTGCATACATTTCGGGTGGAGCGAGGGCGCTTGCTGCGGCTGGCGGGGGTGATGGCCATCGCGGTGTTGCTCTTCGGCCTGTGGTCTCGCAACGATCCGGCGGCCACAACCGACCTCGAGGCGACCCGCAATGTGACCCTGGTCACGGTGGGCAGCGTGGTGGCGACGGGCACCCTTCTACCTTCGGTGGCGCGCTTTCGCGACCAGGCGCAGTGGCTCGCTGCTTCTGCCGGGCTGCCGGGTCTCCGGCGGTCGACGTTGATTCCGCTCATGGTGGCGCCCGGGCTCCTGGCGCTTGCGGTTGCGCTCGTGGTGTCGAGTCAGGGCCTCGCATGGTCGCTCTTGGGCGCAGCGGCGGCGGTGCTGTGGGTTTCGGCGTGGGAGGCCAAGGACCACGGCCGGAGCGTGGTGCGGGCGCTGCTCCTCGCGGCGCCGCTGGGGGCCGCGGTGGCTTTGTGCGGCGGCTCCTTGCCATTGCTTTCCGCGGGCCTGGCCGGAACCGGCGCTGCGGCGTTTGCGTGGAGATCTCGATGAGCGCGCTCCGGATCGTGGGCATCGAAAAGCGCTTCGGCGCGCGCCGCGTGCTCCGGGGCGCAGACCTGACAATTCCCGAGGGGTCCCGCGCGCTGCTGCAGGGTACCAACGGTTCGGGAAAGTCGACGCTGCTGCAGATCGCGGTCGGCGTGGTCACCGCAGATGCAGGCAGTGTGCACATATTTGGTGTTTCCCTGGACCATCGGCGGCGCGCCTTGCGTCAGGTCGGCTACGCGCCGGCTACGGCGGACTTTCCGCCGCAGCTCACGGTCACCGAGACGATGGCCTTCGTGGGCGCGCTGAAGAGCTGCAGCGGAGAAGCGGCGCTGGCCGCGCTCGACGCGTGGGATCTGGGCAACGTGGCTTCGTCGACACCGGAGATGCTCTCGCTCGGCGAACGCCGCCGCCTGGTGCTGGCCGCGGCGACCCTGGGCGCGCCGCGCCTCCTCCTCTTGGACGAGCCCACGGTGGGCCTTGACGCGCGGGGCCGGGCGCTGCTGCGGGAACAGCTCGCTTTGCACACCGCCGCGGGCGGATCGGCGCTCCTCACCAGCCACGAAGGCGACGACGATGCCACGCACATCTTCGAGCTGCGGGATGGCCGGCTGATGGGTGTTTAGCTACGGCCGGCGGGCGCCGAGCCGCGCGACGATGGCCACCAGCTCGCTCATGCTCAGGTCGACGTGCTCCACCACGCGACCGTAGAGCATCGTCGTGGGTACGTGGCGATCACCGCGCTCGGCTTGCGTCTTGCCGAGCACCCAGAGCACGATGCGCTCCTTGTGGGTCAAACCGTCGCGGACGTCGGGCAAGTCGCGGCTCACCGCTGCATTCTACCTCCGAACGACCCGCTTTTCCTGGGGGCTCGTAAAAGCGCACGGGGTGGCGCAGGTTGGCTGCGACACGGCCTTCGCACGCGGCTCATCCGGGTGCTACCTTTCCGCGCTGGAGACCGCCATGTACGCCCAACCGCCCGCTCAAGCCCAAGCAACGCCCGAGTCGCCCTACGGCACCCCGCAGTACTTCAGCTCCACGGAGGTGATCGGCGCCGCGTGGGAGCATTTCAAAAAGCACGCGGGAGTGCTCATCGGCGCGACGGTACTGATGGGCACGCTCATGGCGCCCTTCGCCTACGCCCCGACCATTCTCGTGATGTCGAAGGTGATGTCTCCGGTGAGCGTCGAGTTTCACCTCGCGACGCTGGTCTGCACCCTGATCACCCAGGTGATGAGCGCCTACTTCGGCATCGGCTTCGCGCGCCTGGGTCTCGCCATCGTTCGCCAGCAGGAGCCGTCGTTCGGCTACCTGTTTGCGGGCAAGGGAGCAGGCGGGTTCATCGTGCTCAGCCTGGGTCTGGGGCTCATCAGCCTGGTCGCCTCGCTCATTCGCGTGGTGGGCGCTGCGGTCGAGATGTACGAGCTCAACTACGTGGCCATGGGCTGGACGGTGCTCACGCTCGTGCCGCTCGTCCTCCTCTGGCTCGCCATTTCGCAGGCCTCCTACTTCATGTTCGACAAGGGCATGGGGCTGGGCGAGTCGTTGCGCGCCAGCATTGCCGTCACCCGCGGAAAGCGCGTCGAGATCTTCCTCGCGAGCCTGCTCGGCGGCCTGCTCTTCATGGCCGGCGGCCTGGCGTGCGGCGTCGGCATGCTGGTGACCGGTCCCGTGTTCATGATGATCTTCCCGGTCATCTACGCGCGCCTCACGGGGCAGGACCCCAACCCCGGTGGCGGCTTCGGCGGCGGCTACGCGCAGCCGGTGTACTACCCGCCGCCGGGTCAAGGTGGCGGCTACGGTGGCGCGCCCCCTCCGGCGGGTGGCTACGGGGCGCCGCCTCCGGGCGGCTACGGCCCGCCGCCCGGCTACTGAGCTACGAGGAAAAAGCCCGGACACTGATCCCCGGCCCTTCTTTCGGCCATCCCAGGGGCATGCCCGCGCTTTGGCCTCCCCTCCCCTCCCACGGCGCTCGCCAGACATCCCAGCAGGCGTGGTAGGTTGATGGCCGATGCGCTCTTTTTTCGTCGCTACGGTCGCGTTCATCGTTGCTGGCTGCGCGGAGAGCGCGCCGCCCGCGGGGCCCGCGCAGGTGGCGGTGGGCGTCGCGTGCGCGAACGAAGTGGGGCTGGTGTGCCCGGCGGGGCAAGAAGATGGTTGCCCCCGCACCACCGTGCACGTGTGCATTGCCAAGAACCAGGCGGCGGGGCCGGCGTGCGAGCTCGAGATCGCGGTGGTGTGCACGGCCGGCTTCGTCGACGCGTGCTCGCTCAACCCCAGCCCATCGAAGGCCCACCTGTGCGTGGCCCACTGAAAGAACGAGCGGCGTGAGCACGCTCTTCAGCACCCGGGTCACGACGCCCGGCACCACCCCTACGCGTTGGATGCTGTTCTTGCATGGCATCTTCGGGAGCGGCAGCAACCTGCGGTCCATCGCCCGGGGTTTTCTCGACGGCGTGGGCGACCCTTCCTGGGGCGCGCTCCTGGTCGATCTGCGCAAGCACGGGCGCTCGCAAGACATTCCGCCGCCGCATACGTTGCAGACTGCATCCAATGATGTAGTGCAGCTCATCGCCGCGGAAGGCCTGATCATGGACGGCATCGTGGGCCACAGCTTCGGCGGCAAGGTCGCCCTCGATGTGGTCGCTGCGGTCGACGGCGATCTCTCCTGGGCGTTCATTCTCGACTCGATGCCCGGCGCGAGGCCGGATCACCGGGGCTCCGAGGGCACCGTACGGGTCCTCGAGCTGCTGGAGTCGAGCGCCCCCACCTTTCCCACGCGCGAGGCCTTCGTCATGCGGGTGGTGGAGCACGGGCTGGCCGAGTCGTTGGGCACCTGGCTGGCCATGAACCTCGCGCCCGCGCCCGCCGGTGGCTTTCGCCTGCGCCTGGAAATGCCGGCAATTCGCGCGCTGCTCGATGACTACTTCGTGAAGGACCTGTGGAGCATCCTCGAGCATCCGCCGGGCCGCGTGCAGCTCGACGTCGTCATCGCCGGCGCCTCCAACGTCTACTCCGACGACGACCGCGCGCGCGTGCGCTCGCTGCAGGGCCCGCGCCTGGCGGTGGAGGAAATCGAAGGCGCGAGCCACTGGCTCCACGTCGACAAGGCGAAGGAAGTGGTTCAGCGCCTGGTGGCGCGAACACGCAGCTAGTCTCGTATTCCTTGTCGAGCTCGTCCAGCAAGGTGCCTGCGGTGAACCCCGCGCCGGGCGGTGAGTAGCCGGTTCACGGGTCCCCCAGTTCGGTTTCGGGTCGCTAGCCCTTGGCGGCGAGTAGGCCGGCTTTGGCGGCAGCTTTCACGGTTTCCATGATGCCGGCGCCGGTCTTGGCGTCGGCGGCCACGGTGGTGATGCGCTCGAAGTTCAGGTGCTCGAGGATCGGGCGGTCGGGGAGCGCGGGATCGCCGTGCATCTGCACCACCACCGGCACCTCGATGCGCTGGGCGCGCAGCGCCTCGCAGAGATCCTTCGCGTAGGCAAGGCAGCCGGCGATCTCGGAGGGCGTCTTGTCGGCCATGAGCACCACCACGTCGACGCCGCCCAGGAGCGCCGCGCGGGCGACGGGTTCTTCGGGAGCCGGGTGCAGGATGAAGTCGGTCTTCATTCCGCGCACGTCGCCCAGCGAGAAGGTGAGGTCCTGGTGGGGAAGCCCCGCCGGAAACTCGGCGAACCCTTGCTCGGCTGCCACCTTCTTGAAGTTTGCCACCAGGAGCGCTGCTCGGGGGGAACAGAAGATGACCTTGAACGAGACGGTCTGGGTGTCCTGATCGATCCGCGGCATGGTCGGGTCCTCCCTCGTTCGCCGGTGGCGCCGCTGAAGCATACGCGCTGCGGAGCAAGCGCGCCGTGAAAAGCGTCGTAGACTTCGGCATGCGAGCCCACTGGCTTTCTTTCTTGGCTCTCGTTCTGGCGTGCGGCGACGAGGCAGTTGCGCCCGCACCCGACGCTGGCGTTTCGATCCCCGATGCAGGCAGCGATGCGCGTGGGGGTGATGCGGGCGCCGGTGAAGGGAGCGCGGGAAACGGCGCGGCTGCCTGCGCGACCCTCGTCACCACGCCCATGGACCGCACCAAGGCGCCGGCCGTCTCGGTGAACGGCGATCCCGGCGCTCTCGAAGGCATCTTCGACCCCTCGCTGGTGTTCCCCGCCGGCGCCCCCGGGGGAGCCATGGCCTACTCGGCGGTGCAGAGCGAGTCCGACATCCGCACCCGCATCGCCGTCTCGGCCGACGACGGTGCCTCGTTCACCTACGTGGGCGACGCCAACGCGTCGGCGCCCTTGAACGTGCAGTCTACAGACACCTCGCTGTGCCCCACCGGCACCTGCGTGGGGCGATCCATCGTCGAGGTGCCCACGCTGATCTTCGACCCCGATGACCCCGACGCCACCCGGCGCTGGAAGGTCTTCGCGCACCGGTACCTGGTGCTCCCCGGAATGCCCGCGGCGCTGCTGCGGCAGTACGGCTACATCGCGCTCTACACCGCCAGCGTCGTACAAGGCCCGTACACGGAGCAGCCCAAGAAGGCGGTTGGCTGGCTCAGCACGTCGCCCTTTTCCAGCGAGAACGCCGCGAACCTCGGGGCGGGCCTAAGCCTTTCGGACTGCGTGGCCTTCACCGAGCCGTCGGCGCTTGTGGTGCCAGGCAAGAGCCTCGAGCTGGCGCTCGGCTGCGTGTACGCCGAAGCGAGCAGCTACAAGATTCGCGTGGAGCTCCTGCGCTCGGTGGACCACGGCACTACCTTCGCGCGGGTGGCCACGCTGCTGCGACCCGAAGGCGCGAGCTGCCTCCAGAAGGGCGCCGCCCAGCTGAACGCCCCAGACCTTCACTTCGCGGGCGGCAAGGTCTTCCTTTCGGTGTCGCCCGCCCTCGCCAACCAGGGCTACGCCGGCTGCGGGGTGTTCGAGGTGACAGACCTCGGCAAAGGCCTCGTGGCGTCCGAGCCGCGGCGGGCCTTCGTGCGTCCCGACAACGGCTTCATCGGCGCCTGCGCCTACAGCGAGACGACCGGCTACCTGGTGCCCATGACCGCCATCGGTCGCTCCTTCGGCATCTATCGCAGCGGCGTGCGTGCGCCCTAGCGCGTCGATCCGTTCGCTTCGGAGAGCTCACCGCAAGGCGCGACGCCGATCGCCGAAACCGGCGAGCTCACCCCGCGATATCGGCGAAGCGGGGTCGGTAGGGGAGCATCGCCCGCAGGATGAGGAAGATGACGCCGCCCAGGCCCACCACGCCTGCGAGGCCGATGAACATGCCGAGGGTGAACACGATGGGGAAGCCCACGATGGCGCCAATGCCCGAGGCCACGCCCAGGAGTATGCGCGATCGCTTGCGCTCTCGTTCACCGTCTTGCTGCTTCAGCGCCGCGCGTACCTGCGGATCGGCGAGCGCCAGCACCGGCCCCTCGCCACACTTGCCGCAGTTCCCCGCAGCGCCGTTGCGCGCCGCGCAGTCCATGCAGATCCAGTCGCCGCTCGTCATTTGCATGATGCGGCCAGGCTATCAGGTTCTCAGGTGCCAGGCCGGAGCCGGTAGACGATGGCCACCACCACCACGATCCACAGCACCAGGTTGAGCACGAAGGACACGTCGCGCAGCATCTCTTGGGTAGGCGACTCGGCCTTGAGCCCGCGGCCGGCACGCCCCGAAACCAGGTACAGGAAGCGAACGATACCGAAGGCGGTGAAGGGCGCCGTGAGCCAGAGCAGGTTCGAGTGGAAGAACTCGCGGGTCGCGGCGTCGAAGGTGTACGCCACATAGGTGGCGATGGTGGCGAACCCGGTGACGCCGAGGGCGATGGTCAGCGAACGCGGCGTGTAGGCCCGGAGCGCCGTGCGCTGCTTCTCGACGTTCTCGCCGGCGAGCTCGTGGCGTCGCTTTCCAAAGCCCAGAAAGAGCGCCAGCAGCGCGGTGCATGCGTACATGTACACGCTCACGCGGGTGCCGGTGGCGATGCCGCCGGCCACGACCCGCAGCACGAAGCCGAAGGCGATGAGCCCCACGTCGAGGAAGGCGACCTTCTTCAGCTTGAACGAATAGGCGATGTTCTCGACGAAATAGGCCGCCGCCACGGCTGCGAAGAGCGGGTCGAGGTAGTAGGCGGCCGCGAGGCTGAACACCACCAACACCCCGGCGAGCACGCGGGCCATGGGGACCGGCACGTCGCCGCTGGCGATGGGGCGGAGACGCTTCACCGGGTGAACCCGGTCGGCGTCCACGTCGACCAGATCGTTGATGGTGTACACCGCGCCGGCGAGGAAGCAGAAGATGAGCGTGGCCGCCGCGGCCCGGCCGGTGACCGCCAGATTCAGGGCAGGAACGCCGTCCTTGGTGCTGGTGATCACGTCCCGGTGAAAGAACATGGGCGCCATCACAAACAGGTTCTTCACCCACTGATGCGGCCGAATCGTCTTGATGAGCCCGCGGACCATAGCGCGTACCGTGAATACACCAACGCGCGGCGCCTTTCCGAACTTCCGGCAGGCATTCGGGCAACTTTTGCGGGCCGGCGGGGTGCCCCAGAAGAATGATTAATCGAGCGAAAGCGGCAACTTGGCGTTGACGCCCGGGCTCACTTGCCCTTGCAGGCCTCGAACTTGCGGTCGAAGCGCGCGCGAAGATCGGCGGCCGCGGCGCCGGGCCGACCGTTCTGCTCCTTGTAGACGTCGAAGGCGGCCTTGCAGTCCCCCGCGCGCGCGAAGCAACCGGGTGCGCGCTCTCCCAGGGTCTCCGGGAGGAGCATCAAGTTCACGTCGGCGTCGGCCGCCCACTTCACCTGGCCCTTGAGCCGCTGCGCAGCGTCGTAGGCCTCGCGGCAGGCCTTGGGCTCGGTCTTGGTGAAGGCGCCGTCGTGGAGCGTGGCAGCCGCGCGCACCAGCTCTTCGCGCGGCGTCAGGCCCTTGCCGCGGCACATCTTCGCGACGTTGTCCGAAACCATCGCGTCGATGGTCGCGGGCGCTATGCCCATCTTGCCGTAGCTCTTGGTGAAGAGCTCGCGGCCGGCGTCGCACTTTCCGGTCATGAGCAAGCAGGCTGCGCGCGGCTGCGCGTACTTCGAGGCGGGGTTGGTGGTGTGCTTGGTGCTCTCGGGCTCCAGGCGATCGTAAGCGTCGTACTCGGCGAGGCAGCCGGCGCCGTCCTTGGCCATGGCCTTCTCTTCCGCCGAAGCGATGTGGCCTTCCGCCGACTTGCCCGCGTCGTTCTCGCGCTTCAGCTGGCCGGCCAGGTTCTTGGCGTCGGGGGTCTCCGGCGCCAGTGCTGCCTCGGCGCTCGGGTTCTGGCCGGCGTCGATGGCGCGCAGCGAGAGACGAATGGGGGTCTTGCAGCCGATCACCTCTTGCGCCGATTCGCTGCGGCAGGTGCCGAGGAGACCGCCCTTCTTTTCGGCGGCGCTGGCGTATTGGGAAGAGCCGCCGGCGCCGACGCCCCATACGGTTCCGCCGGCCTCGCCCTGGATGTTCTTCTTGCTGCCCAGGGCAAAGGCGCCAAGGTTGTAGCCGTACACGAAGTGCGTCACGTCTTTGCAGCCCGGCACTTTGGCCAGGTCTGCGCGATACTGCGCGGCGCGGGTGGCGGTGCGGGTGCCGGAAACGAAGTACTCCATGAGGAACTTTTCGCCCGCGCTCACCCGCGCGCCCAGCGTGGCCACGCCGAGTGGAAGCTTGGCGTAGAGCTCGCCCTCGTTCTGGATATCGATCTTCTCCACCGACCCGGAGGTCCAATCGATGGTGCGGTATGCACCGAATTGCCCGCGCACGGAGTCGTTGCGGCAGGTGTCGACCACCCGCAGCTCGCAGCCGGTGTAGGCCACGAACACGAGGTCGGAAGTGGCGATGGCTTCGAACTGCGACATGTCCGTGGCGTCCCACTCCACCACGAAGGGGCGATCGTGGTTCTTGGGGCTGCACTTGTTGGCGCCGGCAAACGTGCCGTCCATGAGCGCGCTCTGCCCGGAGCCGCGCGCCGGCCCCGCTGCCGGTAGCGAGCCACCACAGGCCGCGAAGAGGAGAGCGAAGGGCGCGAGGGAGAGGACGCGTTTCATCGGGCGCGAACTTCCCACATTTACCGGCGTGCGGCTACGCGCGGGCCGCCGAGGCCTCTCAGGCGCAGCGCACGGTGACTGCGTGCGTGTGGCCGGCGCCGGTGGTCGCGCTCAGGCCCAAAAAAGCGCGAATAGCGCCGGGAAGCGCTCGATCCTTTCCGCCGGGGAAAGGCGGTGCGCTCGAGCGAGCGCATGCACGCAGCGCGCCATCCTCGGCGGAATCCGGCCGCGCGCTGAATGTTCGGGTCCGCGCGACGTCGAACGTTCGATGCCTTCCTATCGCCGTTCGCTCTCGGTCGCGTTCCCGCCCTTCGCACTGGCGCTCGCACTCGGAAACATGGTGGGCTGCGGCGCGAGCGAAGGAGCCGCAGGCGTCGACGCATCGACCACCGGGCCCGACGCCACCATCGAATGGCAGAGCGACGCGAGCGCGCCCGATGCATCGAGCCGCGACGCCGCGGTCGACTCTGGGCCGGCGTGCTCGCTCACGGCTGCGCCCACGGTGACGTGCACCAGCTACGCGCGCACCGCCGCACCGACGTCGGTGCAGCCGACCGCCTCCAGCGAGTGGCAGAGCCTGACCATCGATCGCGCCGGCGAGGCGCACGCGCTCTTGATGACCGTGCTCCCCGGTCTGGGCGCGCGACTCGAGTACGTGCACGGAAAAGGTACATTCGCAGTGGAGCGCATCGACGAGATCGCTCCGGGAACCAACGGCGTGAACCTGATCGATGGGCAATTGGTGGTCGACAGCTGTGGTCGACCGACGGTGGTGTATCAAGTGGTCGACGGCGTGGATCGTTCGAAGCGGCGCATCTTCGTCGCGCAGCGCAAGGCGGCGGCGTGGTCGGTGGAGCCCCTGGCGCTACCGGCGATCGCCGAGGTGCCTGTGCCGCGCAGCCTGGCCGCGAGCCTGACCGTCGACGCGGCGGGTGAGCCCATCGTGTTCACGGCCATCGAGGGCGCGGTTGCCTCGGTGGTATCGCGCCGCAGTGGCAGCACCTGGACTCACGAGCGCCTGCCGAGCGCCGACATTGCCCCCAACGACTTTTGGCATGGGGGCTGGGCCTACGCGGCGTATTCGCCCAGCCGCGGCGTGGTGCTGGCCTTCAATGCGGGCCGAGGTCTTTATCCGGCGCTCGCCTGGAAGAGCGGCGGGGCATGGGTGGTCAAGCGCGTCGCCGGGGCGCTCGGGCTCACCAGCCCCGGCGATCGCTCGATGGCAGTAGCGGTGGGCGCCGACGACCGCGTGCACCTGGTGTGGCGCCACGAGTTTCGCTTCAACGACGGCGCGGTGACGCGCGACCGCACCGACGTCTCGTACGCAGCGCTCGACGCCACGGGCGCGTTCTCGACGCCGGTGGTGGTCGATCAGAAGGACAGTGCCGGCATTCGCGAGGTCGACTGGATGGGCTGGAATCGACTCTCGGTGGGAGCGAGCGCCGACAACCGGCCGTCGGTCGCAATTCACAGCATGGTGTACCATGCAAATACCGCCGGTGAGCTGGTCAAGGCCCCGGCCCCTCCTTCGGGCGAAAACACGCACGCGACCACCGCGTTCGACACCTCGGGCAGGTCGCTCACCCTGCTCCTCGGTAGCAGCGACCCGCGGCGAACCGATCGGATCACCGAGACCTGTCCGTAATCTTCGTCCGCTCAGCGAAGGCACGATCACATGGCGACGAAGACGGGTCGCGCGGCGCGAGTCGCCTCCAGACGTCGCTTCAAACCGTGCACAGCTGACAGGCCGGGCGCCCTCGACGCCCTTGCCCACCGGACCGCGACGCAACATTGCACAACCGGGTGTGGTAGCATTTCTCGATGGCGTCGAAGCCCACACCGCTGCACTCGCGTGCCCCCATGTACGAACAGCTGCTCCTTTTTCCGGAGCGCGCGGAGTACCTCAGCGAGGGTCGCTTCGATTCGTATCGGGTGAGCCTAGATCATTGGCGCGCGCTTGCTGGGACCTTTCGCAAAGCCTTCGAGACCGTCTACGAGCGCAGCAGCGCCCGCGTGCTGTTGGTGCACGGCGGGCAGGGCCATGGAAAGAGCCTCTTCGTGCGGACGCTGGAGAAAGACTTCGAGGCCTCCGCTAACTCGAGCACAGCAGACGCCAACAACCTCTGGCACGTCCTCGCGGGTGGCGCGCCGCTCGACATCGAGAAGGTGCGACGTGCCCGCGATACCACTGCACTCCGGAGGGTCGAGCCACGGAGCGAGTGGCTGAAGAAGGAGCGCGAGTTCGCCACGGGCAACACGCAGGCGATGCGAATCTTCCTACTCGACGACGCCCAGAAGGATCCGTTCGTCCGCGAGTGGGCTGGCTTGACCCAGGGTGAGTACGCGCGCCTCAAGGCAGAGGGGCACCGGAGCACGGCGCTCGAGTCCGTGGCGGAACAGATTGTTGAGGACTGTCGGGGTGACTTCCGCCGTGCCCTCTTCGTCCTCCTCTCGAACGATCCCACGTATCTCGACGACCTGAAGAAGCAACTCGACCGCTCCCACGAGGGACTCGCCGAGCGCATCGAACTGCCGCTGCCAGTTCCTTCGGTGAAAGAGGAAATCGTTCGCACCAACACCAACCTCCTGAACCCTCGGAGCTATTGGTTTTGCCTCGACCAGGGAGGTCCAGAAGAGAAGAAGGAGGCGTACAGCACGCTGATGGGAGACCGCGGGTTCATCGATTCGTTCCAAGCGATCGGTCGTGCTCTTGCGGCCCAGCAGCGGGCCAAGCGCCCGGGTCGTCCGGCCAACAAGAACCTGCTGACGCTGGTCACCCTGGGAACAACGCCAACCGACGTCGAGTCGTTCATTGCCGACCACGAGCTTGAGGCGGACGATTCGAGCGCAGACTCTCATGTCGGAGTTTGGTGGTTTCGAAATCGGTGGGCGTCTGCGCTCAACCTGGCCCCGGGCGGCGACCGCTCGCGTCAGGCGAGCCTCGTCGAGTCGGAGTTCTCCCTCCGCTGGGTTGCGCTCGACATGGTCGCGACCTGGACACTGTGCGAGGCGCCAGACGAGACCCTTGCCTCAAAGCTCATCGAGATCGTCCGACTCGCTCCGAGCATTGGCGCACCGAAGGCCGTGCAGGAGAAGGGCAAGGATGCGCTCTCCACCCTGAACCAATCGCTCAATGTGCTCGCGCCAGACGCGCGAGCAACGGCGTTCGCGGAGCGCTTCACCGGGATGGCGCCCCAGCAGCGCAGCCAGGCCTATGAGCCTGCGATTGCGAATCGACTGGGCCGCCAACTGAGCACGTCGCTCCGCGCCAGCAGCGCACTCAAGCCCGACGTGATTCTTGAAGAGTACGAGCCTTGTGCAGTGACCGCGGCGCCCAACCCCGAGGACAAGGCTATCGAGCTTGCGATCAAGCGGGGCTGTCACGTCATCGAAATGACCGCTCACTTGCAGACAGACATGCGTGGACTGGACAAGTACCTGGGCGACAAGGTTCGGGTGTACGCGGAGCTGCTCGAGTCGGTTTGACCGTGTCCGGCATGCGTGGCACTCGCGGGTGCCACGCGTGCCCAAACGTCGTGTGCCAGGTCGAAGCCGTCCGGGACAGCCCGGTGTCGCTCAAACATGCGCACATCCGCGCGACGAGAGCCGGCACGCGTCGTGCTGCGTCGCGGCCATGCAGCTGTCTCCGTGCCACCGGTTCGTGATCCTCCAAGGCGTCCACATCGACCGCAGCGCCATGCTTGCCCTAAACGACTGGGCCGCCGCGCACGGCGTGTCATTGCAGGACGCGATACAACTGGCCATCCTGGCGTTCAACGAGCGCAGCGGCCCGCCCGCCAGGTCGAACCACGCTCTACGCGCCGTAGCCGCGGAACGGCAGCACGACGGTGGGGTCGGTCTTCTTTCCGTTGCGGACAGCGTAGATGCGGAAGAAGGCGCCTTCGGTCTCGGGCGACATGACGTCGAAGCCGAGCCGAGCCAGCTTGGCGCAAAACTTCCCGACGTCGTCGAAGTAGCTCGCCGGCTCCCAGATGTGCAGCCAGCCGTCGAGGTGGAGGCAGCGGCGTGCCTCGCGCAGGTAGTCCGTGAAGTTCGTGCCCATGAGGGCGAGGCAGAAGATCGCCACGTCCAGGGAGCCGTCCTTGAGCGGTACGCGTGAGATGTCACACGCGATCGCGGTCGCGTCGATGGCGACGTGGTCGAAGCTGTGCACGCGATGTCGCTCCGAGACAGCCTTGGCGATGAGCGCTTCGCCGCAGCCGAAGTCACCCACGACCAGGCCCTCGCGCTCCGAGAGCCAGCGGATCTCTTCCTTGTAGGGCACCACCGGCCACGAGGCGCGTAGCTGGTTGTACATGGTGTGGTAGTGCGCCCACTCTTCGGGGTTCGCGGCGAGCCTGGCATGCGTGGCATCGCTGGCTGCGGCGTACCAGCGGTTGTTCATCCGCGAGAAGTCGCCGTAGCGGGCCACGCGGCGGGCGACCTCACTCGGCTCGCCCGAGAGGGGTATCTTGATGACGGGCCGCAGAATCTCCGCGATGTTGCCGGCCTCCAGGCGCCCGAGCCAGTTCATAATGTCTTGCTGCGCCTGGGTCGGCGTACGGAGGTTTCCCTCCGGCACCACTCCGTCGACCGCGGCGTCGGCGATGGACTTCTTGTATTCCAGCCGGTGCAGCTTCGACTCGCAGTACGACCAGCGCTCGCCCTTCACCATCGCAAACGTCACCGGGATGACAACGCGAACCTTTTCGAACTTGCTCCCCTGGCGATATAGCCGGCCGACGAGCTGCTCGTATTCGGCATTGGTCCAGGGCAGGCAGTTGATGATGAGCTTGTTGCACACATACTGCAGGTGCGGCGAGCGCGTCTTGCGTCTTCACGAGCGGCATCGCGTCGTCGGCGGCGGCGGTTGCACTGGCCGAGGCGGTCGCGGCGGCGGCAGCGGCGGCAACGTCATCGACCTCGCGGCTCACGTCGACATCGACGCGCTCCCCCTCGTCCAGCGGCATCGGCGCTCCGCGGCCTCGCCCGTGACGTGAGCTTGCGAGCCGACGCCCACCGCCGCCCACGCGCGCCCGGGAAGCAGGGCGCAGAGCAGGAGGAGCGACAGTCGGAGAGCGGGCCGGAGCACCTGCTCAGCCTATCGGACGCACGGAGGGCTCGGAAGGGAAGACGGGCGGGGCGGCAAGTGGGCCACCGCCTACGATGTCAATCCGGCCGCTAAATTAGCGCCTCGCCGAGCTCGAGTGCGTCAGTGCGTCGCGCTCGCGCAGGCGACCCGGCTTCATCCTTCGGGCCTCCGACAGCACGCGACGGGGCGGCGCGACGTCCCGAAAGGCCCGAGACTCCGCGAGGGCCCCCGGCAGGTCGGTCTGCACAACCCCGAATGCGTCGGCCACCCGCGACTCGGATGTATCGGTCATTGAATCCCCGTGCTCAAAAGATAGATGCTACGGCGTCGTCTTTCTGGCGATCAGCTTCCAGCAGACGCCGATCGCAAGCAAGCAAGTTCCTGGGTCGATGACGGCCAGCAACCACCACCAGAGGCGGCCCGGGGCGTACGGCAGGATTGCGCATCCGAGTGCGAATGCCGCCCCTCCGACGAGCGGTATGAGCGACGCCTTCTTCCGGACGAGCACCCATCTGCCGACGAGTACCAGGTTTCCTAAGGTGCAAAGTGCCCCCAGGCCGACGAGGATTCCGCCGCTCGCCCATCGAACGATCTCGACGCTATTCATGGTGGAGGTTCGCCTGCCGACGGGGTGTACATTCTCTGTCCGAGTAGAAATTTCAGCCAGTCGAATAGCACAAACTCGCGAGGCGGGCTCAGGGCGCTTTCTGGCACCCTAAAGGTCTCGCCCGACCTGAGCGGGGCGGCTTGATTCCATGGAAAAGGATCGAACTTTCCCGAGCGAACGTACGTCCACCAATTTGGCGCGCCCTTCATTACCCAATCCCCGGGCTGTAGACCGGGGCGTCCCCACCGACTCACTTGGACGAGACACTGCTGTCCCGCTGGTGTGTTCGCCTCCTCTTCGACCAACTGCTCAGCCTTGAGAGCAGCGGGCCCTCCCGCTGCCCCGAGAATTCACGGGCGCCACCGAACGCGAGAGCTTCGCCCACTACGTCGCCGCGAACACCTGGAATGGGCGCAGCGCTACCGCCTGCAAGTTCGTGTACTGCAAGCGCTTCTTCGAGACCTTCACCGGCATCACGACCGTCAAGGACGCGCCTTACCCAGTGGATTGCGCGGTGCAGGCCAAGTGGCTCGAAACCAAGTGTGGCGCCAATATCACCGGCCTTGCAGTAGAGTGGGACTGGATGAACTGGTAGCGCTCGGTCGACACTGCTCCCAGTACCGACAACAGCACCATGACCGACATCACCGACATCTACAAGATCGCTTGCGACGGAGGCTCTTGCACCAACAAGCAGCCAACGCCGGCGGCGTTGATCGATGCTGCAAAATCCAAGTATGGGGCGGGCACGCTCCGGGCCAATCGGGTCGAACTAGATGTCAACCGGTATGGCGCGAACCACTAGCCTCGCTTTCGTTCTCGGCATCACGCTGGCGCTCTTTGCGTCGGCGTGTGCCGCCTGTGGAGCACCCTCCGATGCTCCATCCCCGGCCCCGCTTGAGGGCGGCTTGCCCGATACCGGGCAAGGCGAAGACGGGGCCACCTCGGATGGGTCTGACGGTGGGTGCACGAGCTCCTTCAAGACGACGCCCGACTGCAAGCACCCGGCCGTCGTGACGGATTGCCGCGATGGGTTCTGCCGGATACCGGCAGGATGCTTCGTCGCCGGTTCACCGGAGTGTCAGCCCGATCGAGGCGGCAACACAGAGCCTGAGCTTCAGATCACGCTCACCCACGACTTCGAGATCGCGGAGCACGAGACGACCCAGGCGGAGTGGGTGGCGATGGGCTTTCCGAACCCGTCCCGCGGTCCCGTTGGCGAGCAGTTCGGAGCCTGTGCGTCCCCCTCGTGCCCCATCGATCGCATCTCGTGGTTCGAAGCACTGGCCTACGCGAACGCGCGTTCGCGAGCGCGTGTACCGCCACTGCCAGAATGCTACGAACTCCAGGGGTGCACGGGCGGCGCTGTGGGCACCGAGACCATGGCCTGCACCGGCGTGCGCCAGACAACTGCGTCGGTGCACGAATGCCTCGGTTTCCGGGTGCCGACGGATGCAGAGTGGGAATACGCGGCTCGCGCGGGAACGCGGACGCCCTACTACAACGGCCCCATGGTCTCTACGCAAAACCGGTGCGAAGAGGACAAGGTCCTGAACGAGATCGCGTGGTACTGCCACAACGTCGTCGATCGCAGTACCAGCCCCGTGGCACAGAAGGTACCTAACGCTTGGGGACTCTACGACATGTTGGGCACCGTCCAAGAGATGGCGACCGACGCGTACACAGGCCTGGGGCCGGGTGCGACGATTCTGGTGAACCCCGGCGGCCAACTTGGAACCCTCGACCAGCGACCCAAGCGAGGCGGGATGATTCTGACGTGGCCAACCACCACAACAGCATCGTATCGCGGCCAAACCAACTGGAACCAGAGCGGGCCAACGCAAGGCTTTCGCCTCGTTCGCACGCTCAAGTAGAACAATGGGCACATTGTCCGTCACGCAGGCTGGCGGCTTCACACTGGTGCTACTCGCACCGGCGTGTGCCGCCTGTAGCTCGCCCTCGGGCAACGCCTCTTCGACGGGCCTCGACAGCAGCACGTTTCCAGATGCTGCGTTGGACCGAGAAGGTGGCCTCGGCACCACGGACGCGGCGGACGGTGGGTGCGTGAGCACCTTCAAGACGACTCCGGACTGTCAGCACCCGTCCGTCGTGAAGGATTGTCGCGATGGGTTCTGCCGCATTCCGGCCGGGTGCTTCGTTGCCGGCTCGCCTTCATGCCAGCCAGACCGCGGAGCGAACACGGAGCCGGAGCTTCAGATCACGCTCACCCACGACTTCGAGATCGCGGAACACGAAACCACCCAGGCAGGGTGGATGGCAATGGGCTTTCCCAATCCCTCCCGAGGCCCGGTCGGAGAACAGTACGGCGCCTGCAGTGCTCCCTCGTGTCCCATCGATCGCATCTCGTGGTTCGAAGGGCTGGCCTACGCGAACGCTCGGTCGCGAGCACACGTACCCGCCCTGCCTGAGTGCTATGAGCTACTGGGCTGCACCGGCGGTGCAGTTGGTACCGAGACCATGGCTTGCACGGGCGTGCGCCAGACGACCGCGTCAGTCCACGAGTGCCTCGGCTACCGTGTGCCGACCGATGCAGAGTGGGAATACGCCGCTCGCGCAGGCACGCGAACGCCCTACTACAACGGCCCCATGATCTCTGCGCAGAACCGGTGCGAAGAGGACAAGCTCCTGAACGAAATCGCTTGGTACTGCCACAACGTCGTCGATCGCAGCACCAGCCCCGTGGCGCAGAAGCTCGCGAACGCGTGGGGCTTATACGACATGTTGGGCAACGTCGAAGAGATGGCGACCGACGCGTACACGGGTCTGGGACCAGGGACGACGATCTTGATCGACCCTGGATCGCAGCTAGGAAGCAAGCCGGAGCGCCCGAAGCGCGGTGGAGTCGTCCTCAGCTGGCCTACCACGACGACTGCCTCGTATCGCCTCGGTCAAGACTGGAACGGGCGAGGTCCGACGCTGGGATTTCGCCTCGTCCGCACGCTCAAATAATCCATGAACCGGTTTGCTCCGCCGCGGGCTCTCGGCATCACGCTGGCGATCCTCGCGCCGGCGTGCGCCGCCTGTAGCCTGTAGCTCGGCTTCCGGCACCTATTCCCCAGCCGACAGCGCCGTCTCGGACGTAGCGCCGACGACCGAAGACGCCGATACCCCGGCAGACGCGCCCGACGCCGGATGCGTGAGCACCTTCAAGACAATGCCCGCCTGTCAGCACCCGCCCGTCGTGAAGGATTGTCGCGACGGGTTCTGTCGCATACCCGCAGGGTGCTTCGTCGCTGGCTCGCCACCATGTC
>JBBQWQ010000013.1:0-174047 GCA_038210445.1 Polyangiales bacterium | reverse complement strand
TCTCGGTGCGGGAGGCTGCGCGGCGGCGGAAAGCGCCAAGCAGGAGACTGAGGGTTTTTGGCCGAGACCGAGGGAGGCGCGTTCGCTGGGGGCAGCGCCGGTCGCTCACTCTCTCTTCTCGTGAGGACGCAAGGCGCCGGCATCCCGAAGGTATCGGCCAAAAACACCAGTCTCCTAAGTGACTGGCGTTCTTCGTGAGCTGCGTGGCTCTTCCGGTCCGGACGACTGCACGGCGGCCGAGAGCGCCAAGCAGGAGACTGAGGGTTTTTGGCCGAGACCGAGGGAGGCCAAGGAGGCTGGCCCGGAGCGAACTCCTGTTCGTGAGGACGGCCGACGCCGGCATCCCGAAGGTATCGGCCAAAAACACCAGTCTCCTAGTGGATGCGGTTGGGATCGACGGGTCCGAAGCGGCTCGGGGGCCGGCGCTCCAGGAGCTCGAGGCAGATGGTGCGAACCTCGCCGGGGACGTTGGGCGACGAGGCCACCAGCGTGAGGTCTGGGCGCACCAGAAGGCGCACGACGCGCGTGGCCACCTCCACCGGCGTATCGGGATTGCACGCGAGCGATACGCGAACGCGTCGGGAGCGGAGCCACTTGGGCGATCGGGCAATCTCCGCCAGCACGTCGGGGCGCCCGGGGCGACGGGCCGCGAGGCGCGCCACGTCGTCTTCCGTGAGCCGCGGATTCGCGAGGAGCCGATGCAGCACGTCGGGGTGCGGATCGAGGAGCAGGCGGTCGATGAGCGCGCGGGTGGGCCGGCGCGCCAACGACTTTCGCTCCCCGAGTGTGAGCGGGCGTCCGTAGCCGTAGTCCGGGATGGCCACCTCGGCAACGCGAGCGTCGTGCGGCGCAGGTGGGCTGGAATGGCGCACGAGGCGCTCGAGCGACAGCAGCTTCTCCTGCCGCGCATAGGTGCGAAGGGCTGCTGGCACCTCGTCGGGTCCAGCGAAGAGCGCGTCGACGATGGAAAGGAGCGCCTCCTCGGAACGCGCCTCGGCCTGATCGGCCCGCGCGCACACGCGCTCCAGCACCAGGGCCGTGCGCTCGATGGGCGTGTCGCGGAGCCATGCGCGCACGTAGCCACGGCGAATCTCGGTGTCTGCGATCGCCAGCACGGACCGCACGAAGGCTTCCGCGTCCATTCTCCGGAGAGTAACAGGAAATCAGGGGGTTCCGAACGGGCGAACGCGGGTTAAGATAACCTATCTCGGAGCGCTCCCGAGGGCTCCGGCATCCTACCTAGGCAACCGCCGCGATTCGTCGACGGCGGAGCTGTTCCGGACCCCAAGCCTGTCGCCCCCATCTCCCCGCACAGCACAACCCGTCAGCGAATCGATTTTCCCGAGGCCCGTCGTGAGCGAACCCAGAACCCCCGATCTCGAAGGCGATAGCGACGTCGAGGACCTACCGAAGTCCCAGAATCCACGGCGCTTCAAGGTCCTCTTCCACAACGACGACTACACCACCATGGAGTACGTGGTGCTCGTTCTGCGGCAGTTCTTTCACAAGAACGAAACCGAGGCGATGCACATCATGTTGACGGTCCACAAGCGCGGGAATGCCGTAGCCGGCATCTATCCGCGGGACGTCGCAGAAACCAAGGTGGACCAGGTAACGAACCACGCGCGGGAGTACGGCATGCCCCTGCTCGTCACCGCGGAGCCCGAGGAACCATGAGAATCAGTCCCGAAGTGGAAGTTGCGCTCTCCCTCGCCGCCGACGAAGCGGCCCGAAGGCGCCACGAGTACGTCACCGTGGAGCACCTGCTCTTCGCGCTCCTCTTCGACGCCGCCACGGCCAAGGTCGTGACCAGCGCCGGCGGCAAGGTCGACGCCGTCAAGAAGCAGCTCAGCAGCTACCTCGACAGCGAGCTCGAGGCATTGCCGGAGGACTCCGACCAGGCCCCCATCGCCAGCCTCGGCGTGCAGCGGGCGCTGCGGCGGGCCATGGCCCACGTGCAGTCGTCCGGCAAAGAAGTGGTGAGCGGCGCCAACGTCCTGGTCGCCATCTATGCCGAGCGCGACTCGTACGCCGTGAGCCTCCTCGAGAAGAGCGGCGTCACCCGCCTCGACGTGGTGGCGTTCATCTCGCACGGCATCGCCAAAGGCGGCGAGAGCGGCGGCGAAGATCGCGCGCCGGCCGAGAACGGCGAGCAGGACGAGGGCGGCCCCGTGCGCGGCGATCCGCTCAAGCAGTTCACCACCAACCTCAATGAGGAGGCCAAAGAGGGCCGCATCGATCCGCTGGTGGGGCGCAGCACCGAGGTCGACCGCATGGTGCAGATCCTCGCGCGCCGCAAGAAGAATAACCCCATCCTGGTGGGCGATCCGGGCGTCGGCAAGACCGCCATCGTCGAAGGCCTTGCGCGCAAGATCGTCGAAGGCGACGTCCCCCCTTCCCTCCTCGCTTCCACCGTCTACTCGCTCGATATGGGCGCCGTCATCGCCGGCACCCAGTTTCGCGGGCAGTTCGAGGAGCGCGTGAAAGCAGTGGTGAAGGCGCTGCAGAAGATCGAAGGCGCCATCCTGTTCATCGACGAGATCCACACCATCGTCGGCGCCGGCTCCACCCGGGGCAGCGTCATGGACGCTTCGAACCTGCTCAAGCCGGCGCTCGCCTCCGGGCGCCTCCGCTGCGTGGGCTCCACCACCTTCGACGAATACCGACAGAACTTCGAGAAAGACCGGGCCCTTGCCCGCCGCTTCCAGAAGATCGACGTGAACGAGCCCAGCGTGGAGGACACCATCAAGGTCCTCAAGGGCATTCAAAAGCAGTACGAGGAGTTCCACGGCGTCACCTACACGGTGGCGGCCATCGAGGCCGCGGCCACCCTGTCCGCGCGCTATCTCCACGACCGCAAGCTCCCCGACAAAGCCATCGATCTGGTGGACGAAGCGGGCGCCGCCATCAAGCTCTCCAAAGGCAAGGGCGGCGTGGTCGACGTCATCGACGTGGAGACCGTGCTCTCCAAGATGGCGCACATTCCCCCGCGCGAAGTGGTGGGCGACGATCGCAAGAAGCTCCTCGACCTGGAAGGCGATCTCCGCAAGGCGGTCTTCGGCCAGGACGCCGCGCTCACCGAGCTCGTCAGCGCCATCAAGCTCTCGCGGGCTGGCCTGCGCAGCCCGGAGAAGCCCATCGGCAGCTTCCTGCTCACCGGCCCCACCGGCGTCGGCAAGACCGAGGCCGCCAAGCAGCTCGCGAAAACCATGGGCATCCAGTTCGTGCGCTTCGACATGAGCGAGTACATGGAGCGTCACTCGGTCTCGCGGCTCATCGGCGCGCCCCCCGGCTACGTGGGCTTCGACCAAGGCGGCCTGCTCACCGAGGCCATCGCCAAGACGCCGCACGCGGTGCTGCTCCTCGACGAGATCGAGAAGGCCCACCCAGACGTGTTCAACATCCTGCTCCAGGTCATGGACCACGGGCGCCTCACCGACAACAACGGCAAGACCACCGACTTTCGCCATGTCATCCTCATCATGACCAGCAACGTCGGCGTCCGCGATCTGCAGCGGCGCGCGGTGGGCTTTGCCGGTGGCCAGGCGCTGGGCGACGCGGAGAAAGAGTACAAGAGACTCTTTTCTCCGGAGTTCCGCAACCGTCTCGACGCCCGGGTCGACTTCGCGGCGCTCTCGCCCGACACCATGGACAGCATCGTCATCAAGTTCGTTCGCGAGCTCGAGGTGCAGCTCCTGGAGAAGGACGTGACCATCACCGTCACCGAAGGCGCGCGCAAGCTCCTGGCGGAGAAGGGCTACGATCCGGAGATGGGCGCGCGTCCGCTGGCACGGGTCATCCAAGAAGAGCTCAAGCGACCGCTCGGCGAGGAGCTCCTCTTCGGCAAGCTCGAGCACGGCGGCGCGGTGCGCGTCGACGTGGCCGAGGGCAAGCTCACGTTCTCGTACGACAGCCACGGCCCCGACAGCGGCCGCGCGAAGCCCGCACCGACGCTGCACTGAGCCGGCCCCGATCCGGCTGCGTTCGAGGCCCGTACCCCACCCGGTACGGGCCTCGGTTTTTGTCGGGCTGGACACTGAACGGATGACACGTATAGTGGGCGGGTGCGAAAGCTCCCGGTGCAAAACCCCCCATCGCGTTTCGACGCCCGGGACCTCGCGTACGACGAGGGCCAGGCGCCCGACGCCGACGTGCACATCCTCGAGGATCACACGCGCGCGATCCTCTCCAAGAACACCAGCCCCGACATCGGCTTCCGGTACTCCATCAACCCCTACCGCGGCTGCATGCACGCGTGCGCCTATTGCTATGCACGCCCGACCCACGAGTACCTGGGCTTCGGCGCAGGCACCGACTTCGACCGCAAGATCGTGGTGAAGCGCGAGGCCGCAGCGCTGCTCCGCGAGGCCTTCGACAAGAAGAGCTGGAAGGGCGACCGGGTGGTGTTCTCCGGCGTCACCGACTGCTACCAGCCCATCGAGGCCAAGCTTCAGCTCACCCGGGCGTGTCTCGAGGTGTGCCTCGCGTATCGCAATCCAGTGGGCATCATCACCAAGTCGGCGCTCATCGAGCGCGACATCGACGTGCTGGCGGAGCTGGCGCGCTCCACGCAGCTCTACGTCGGCATCAGCCTTCCGTTCCTGGACGCCGAGCGGGCCCGGGCGCTCGAGCCCTATGCCCCCAGCCCGGCGGTGCGGCTGCGCACCCTGCGACGCCTGGCCGACGCCGGAATCGACGTGGGCGTGAGCGTGGCGCCGGTCATCCCCGGGCTCAGCGACGAAGAGATCCCAGCCATCCTGGCGGCGGCGCGCGATCACGGGGCGAAGAGCGCGGGCTTCGTGCTGCTGCGGCTGCCGGGCGCGGTGAAGGAAGTATTCGAGACGCGCATCAAGGCCGCGCTTCCGCTGCGCGCCGAGAAGGTGCTCCGGCGCATTCGCGAGGCGCACGAGGGCGAGCTCTATCGCGCCGAGTTCGGCACCCGGCAGCGGGGCAGCGGTACCTACGCCGAGCACGTGGCGCAGCTCTTCGAGGCCACCGCCAAGCGCTGCGGCTTTCGCACGTATTCGCCGGAGCGCCCCTACGAGGAGCCGGCGGAGCCCTCGTTTCGTCGTCCCACGCCCCAGCTCGGGCTCTTCGGCTGAGCGCGGGCGACCATGATAGGTTGACGCCTCTATGGCCCCCCCGCTCTACCAAAGCCAAACTCGCCTTTGCGCGCTGGCCAACCTGCCAACCACCCTCCGCAACGCGCTCATCACCCACGCCGATGCGAAGCACATCAACCTCGTGTCGACCCAAGCGTGGGTAACGCACCGCGAGAACCCCATGGCCACCGGCCTCTTCGGCAAGATGTTCAAGCGCCGGAGCAACTCGGCCGACCCCGACGCCGAGCACGACATGCTGCTGGTGCTCCACGCCACGCACCTGCTGGTGGGGACCGCGGGCGCTGTACGCGGCGCCGCGGTCCTCAGCCTTCCGCTGCTCCAGGCCTCGGTGGTGCGCGGCAGCGGCATCGCTGCGCAGTTCGCCGGGCGCATCGACGCCCCGGCGGACGACGGCCTGACCATCTCCGGCTTTCCCGGCCACGAGGGGCGCCCAGGAACGTATTTTTTCGGGCTCGGCGCCGGTGACGACGCGCAGACCTGCGTGAACGCCGTCCTCGCCGCGGTGGCGGCCGCGAAGAACCCGGCGTGAAAGCTCCCCTGCGGAGTACACTGCGCTTCATGCGGCGCCGTGCCCCCGCCCTGGTCCTCGCTGGCTTCGCTCTCGCGCTGGGCGAAGGCGCGCCGCGCGCCGACGGCCTCACGCCCGAAGGCTCGGCGGCGCCGCTCGCGGCTCATCCCGAATCGATTGCAGATTACACGCTTCGTGCGACCCTCGATCCGGTGGCCCACACCGTTCGCGGCGAAGGGACGGTACGATTCACCAACCGCAGCGAGAAGCCCGTCTCCGAGCTGTGGGTGCACCTGTACCTCAACGCTTTCAAGAACGAGCGATCGGTCTTCCTGCGCGAGCCCATTGGCGCTTTCCGCGGGAGCTCGCGCCCGGCTTCCTGGGGCACCATCGACGTGCGGCGCTTTGCCTTCGAAGGAAAGGATCTCTGGCCGCAGGCGGAAAAAAGCCGGCCCGGCGACGACGACGAGACCGACGTGCGGGTTCCCCTGCCCCGCGCCATCGCGCCCGGCGAGCAAGTGGAGCTCGCCATGGAGTGGGACGATCACCTGCCCAGCATCGTCGAGCGCACCGGTTTCTCAGGTTCGTTTCACTTCGCCGGCCAGTGGTTCCCCAAGCTGGCCAAGCTCGAGAAGGACGGCACCTTCACGCACTTTCCCTTCCACCACCTGGCGGAGTTTTACGCCGACTACGGCACCTACGACGTGACGGTCGACGTACCCGAGGCCTACCGCATCGGCGCCACCGGCCGCGTGAAGGAGAGCAAGGTCTTCGGCGGTCGCCGCATCGAACGCCACGTGCAGACCGACGTTCACGACTTCGCCTTCACCGCCTGGGACCGCTTTGAGGCGCGCGACGAGCGCATCGACGGCGTGGACGTGCACGCGCTCTACCCGCGCGGGTACGAGGCGGTGCTGGAGCGGGAGCTCGAGACCCTGCGCTTTGCGCTGCCCCACTTTCGCGAGCGCTACGGCCCCTACCCCTACGACGTGCTCACCGTGGTGCACCCGCCCGACGACGGGGCGCGCGAGGCCGGCGGCATGGAGTACCCGACGCTCATCACCACCGGCGGGCCCTGGTACACGCCGCGCGCGGTGGGGACCATCGAGCAGATCACCATCCACGAGTTCGGGCACCAGTACTTTTACGGCCTCTTGGCCACCAACGAGCTGGCCTGGCCCTTTCTCGACGAAGGCCTCAACAGCTACGCCGAGTCCGAATCGCTTTCGGCCTGGAAGGGCGAAGCCTCGGGCGGCGCGCTCCTCGGCCTCGCGGTGAGCGACGTGGCCGTGCAGGCGGTGGTCTCCCACGACGCGCAGCACGACGAGGCGGTGGCCAAGCCCGCCTCGGAGTTTCTCACGGGCCGCGACTACGGGAGGTTGGTGTACGCGCGCACCGCCACCATCCTGGAGACGCTGGCGCGCACCTACGGCAAGGCCAACATGGACCGCGCCATGGGCCGCTACGCTCGGGCCTTTCGCTTTCAGCACCCGGAGCCGCGAGACTTTCTCGGGTGCATCGAGGCGGAGATGGGCAAGGGCGCCGCCGAGAACGCCCGGCGCGCGCTCTTCGAAAAGGGCTGGGTCGACTACTCCATCGGCGGCCTCAGCCGCGGTCCGCGCACCACCGCGGCAGGCGTCTTCGATCAAGGGGGCAAGCGCGAGACGCGGCCGCCGGGCGCGGCCGCCGGCTACGACGGAACGCTCTCGCTCATGCGCCGCGGCACGCTCGAGCTACCGGTCGACGTACGCATCACCTACGAAGATGGCCAGGCCGAGACCCTGCATTTCGCCGGCGACGCCGAAAGCGCCCGGCTCAGCTTCACCCACGCGCGAAGGCCGCGATCCATCGAAGTGGACCCAGAGCATCGGGTGCTCCTCGACGGCGACCGGTCCAACAACGTGTTCGGTGAGCCGGGCAGCTTTCGCAAGACCATGGATCATACATCCTTCTGGGTGGAGACGCTGCTGGGCGGAGCGCTGCCGTGAGGCGCGAGCCGCGGGCCCGGCGCCACCCCCTGGCCGCCATGCTCCTCCTGCTGGTGGACGCGAGCTTCGGCCTGGTGATGGGCTACCAGGTCAAAGAGACCTTGCGCGTGGCATCGGGCAATGCGCCCTCCGGCGACGCCGCCATCGCCGGCGACGGCGCGCTCGGCCTGGTCGACTTCGTGTTTCACCAGCCGGCGGCGCTCACCAGCATGTTCGCCAGCTTGGCGGTGACCACGGCCATCTCGGTGCTGGTCCGCCCGTGGACCACGCTTGCGTACCTGTCACGGCTACGCGGCGCGCGACCGGGTGTGGCCATGGGGCGCGCCACGATGCTCTACGGCCGCGGCCTCGGCATCACGGCGGCGCTGTCGCTGGTGCAGGGGCTGGTGCTAGGACTCTTCGCGTTCCTGGCCGGCATTGCGAGCGACAAGCTGACGACGCGCATGGGCGCGCCCCGGGCCGACCTGGCGGGTCTGGTGGTCCTGGCTGTCGGCGGCCTCTTCGCGGTGACCCTCGGCGCCGTGCGCGATCTTTCTCACGCGGCGCTCGCTTCGGGTCGCCACGGCGTGCTCGGGGCCTTCGTGCTGGGGCTGCGGACTGCGCGGCGCAACGCCGGCTCCCTGGCGCTGGGCTACCTGCTCCGCTCGCTGGCGTCGCTCGCCCTCTTCGCGCTCTTCACCCTGGGCGCGGCGGCGGCGCCCTACGCCGTCGCCGCGTTCCTGCTCCGTCGCACGGCGCTCCTTGCGCGAGGCGCCGCACACGTGAGCTGGCTTTCGCTGGCCCTCCGTGCGGTGGAGCAGCCGCGAACCGCCGCTCCTGCCGCGGTCGAGCTCAAGGCGTCCGATACACCTTCTCGTACTGCCGAGCCGCACGGTCCCAGCCCCGATCCAGCCGCATGATGCGCCGGACGAAGGCGCCGAAGCGCGGGTGCCCGAGGGCCGCCAAGGCCCGCTGCACGGCGCCCGTCAGGTGCTCGGCGTCGAGCGGCTCGAAGAGCATGCCGGTGCCCGTCTCGAGATCGCGGTCGGCGTCGACCACGGTGTCGGCCAGCCCGCCGGTGGCGTGGGCCACCGGCACCGCGCCGTAGCGCTGGGCGTACATCTGCACCAGGCCGCAGGGCTCGAAGCGGCTCGGCACGACGACCACCGCAGCGCCGGCGAAGATGCGGTGCACGAGCGCCTCGCTCGCATTGCGTGCAAACACCACGCGATCGGCGAAGCGGGTGGCGGCGGCCTGCACCATGGCGACCTCCTTCTCGTCGCCTTCACCGGCGATGACCACCTGGGCCTCGGTGGAGCGGAGGAGCTCCGGGAGCGCCTCTACCAGCACGTCGGCGCCCTTCTGCGGCGTCAGGCGCCCCACGAAGGCCACGATCGGCACCTCGGTGTCCATGGCCAGCCCGAGCTCACGCTGGAGTGTGGTGCGGCACCGAACCTTGTGGCTGGTGTTCTCGGGGTCGAAGCGGGCCGGGATGTTGGCGTCGGTGGCGGGGTTCCAGATGGCGTAGTCGATGCCGTTGAGGATGCCCGCGGGCTTCTTCTCGGCGAGGACGCCGTGAAGCCCGTGCCCGCCCGACTCGGTGACGATCTGCTTGGCGTAGCTGGGGCTCACGGTGGCCACCGCGTCGGCCGAGATGATGCCCTGCTTGAGGATGTTCACCTTGCCGTAGAACTCGATGCCCTCGAGGTTGAAGCGATCCCAGGCGAGGCCGAGACGCGGCAGCGTATCGCGGGGAAAGATGCCCTGGTGCGCCACGTTGTGCACCGTGAGCACCACCCGCGAAGTGAGCCCCGCGTCCTTGGCGAAGGTGCCTGCGAGCGCGGTAGGCCAGTCGTTGGCGTGAATCACGTCGAAGGGCTCCGGCCGGGCCGCCGCCATGGCCACCGCAGCGCGGCAGAAGAGCGCGAAACGGTGGGCTGCGTCGGGGGTGTCGTCGTACACCGCGTCGGTGCGGAAGGTCTCCCCGCACTCCACGAGCACGAGATCGACCTGGGAAGAGAGGCGGGTGTCGTAGAGCACGGCTTCGCGCTCCTCTTCGCCGAAGCGGAACGACAGGGGCGTCAGGCGCCGCGCGAGGAAGAGGCCGCAGTCGTCGAAGGCGGGAAACTTGGGCATCACGACGGTGATGCGGTGCCCCAGCCCGCGGAGCGCCTTGGGCAGCGCAGACGCGACGTCGGCGAGGCCGCCGACCTTCACCCAGGGGAACAGCTCCGTGGTCAGAAAAAGGATGTCCATCGGCCGCAGTTCTACCACGCCCCAGCCCGGCCGTGTGCCCGCAAGACGCTCCGGCGGGGCCCGCAGCTCCGTGCTATCGAGCAGCGGTGACCCGTCTTCGAGGCCAAAAAGTCAAAAATCGCCCGGATGGCGTGGCGGAGGGGTCGGTGGTCACGGTGTTCCGGGTGCCCCCAGAGTCGGCCGGCATGCGCCTCGACGTCTTCCTTACCGGGCAGCTCCGCCGCACCAGCCGCAACCGCACCCAGGACATCATCCGCAAGAGCGCCTACGGGGAGCTTGGCAAGCCGCTCAAGCCCAACGATCGGGTGCAGGCGGAGTCGCTCATTTACCTGTGGCGTGCGCCCTGGGACGAAACCCCGGTGCCGCAGGAAATTCCGGTGGTGTACGAGGACGAACACCTCTTGGCGGTCGACAAGCCGCCCAACCTGCCGGTGCACCCTTCGGCGCGCTACCACAAGAACACGCTCATCATGATGCTCAAGGCCGCTCGCCCCGACGAGTGGCTCTCGCTCGGCCACCGCATCGACCGCGAGACCAGCGGCGTGCTCCTGGTCAGCAAGTCGCCGGCCTGCGACCGCGCACTGAAGAAGCAGCTCGAGGAGCGGCGCGATCTGGAAAAAGTGTACACTGCACTGACATGGGGAACGCCGCCCATCGGTCCCGGTCCCACCCGCATCGAGCGGAACCTGGAGCTCGATCCCTCGAGCCCCTATCGCGTCACCATGCGCGTGACCGACGACGAGACCGCGCTCCACTCCTCCACCGTCTTCGAGGTGCTGGCAGAGCGCACCTCCGGCGGCCGGACCTACGCGCAAGTGCGCGCCACCCTGGAGACCGGGCGCCAGCACCAAATTCGCGTCCACCTGCAGTCGCTCGGCACGCCCATCGTTGGCGACAAGCTCTATGGCCCCGACCCCTCTTGCTTCGCCCGCGGCGTCGACGGCGAGCTCACCGAAGATGACGAAGCCATGCTGGAAATTCCCCGGCACGCGCTCCACGCCACCAAGCTCCGGCTCGAGCACCCCATCACCAAGGCCGACCTCACCATCGAAGCGCCCTTCCCCAAGGACCTCGCCGACTTCTGGCAAACCCTAGCCTGAGGCGGAAGGCTCCAGGCCCCTAGGCTCTGGGCTCCGGGGCTCTGGCCTCTGGGGGCTCTGGCGCAAGGCTCCCGCGCGCGCGACGAGAAGCGGGAAGGAATTTCGTCGAGACCAAGCCCCGGCGAGGAGGACCGCCCGGAGCGAACTCCTGTTCGTGAGGACGTCCGACGAAGCCCGGGCGCCGGTCTCGGCGAAATTCCTCCCGCTTCTAAGGGCAGTCGGAGGCCATGCCCGGCGTCCCGCGATCGGCGCCGCTGCCGCTCCAGGTGTTCTGCGAGGTGCACCACCCACCCGCCGCTTGCGAGCCGACCAGCGTGAGGGTCTTGAGCTGCGCCGAGGCTGCGGTGCCGCCCACCGCGAACGCGCCGTACTTGCACTCTGCAAGCAACGTCGGGCCATCTTTCAACTGGATCACACCGCTCGCGCTGTTGACCATCTGCACGCCCGGCTGCACCAGCCCGTACTCGAAGATGATGGCGGTTGCCGGCACCGTGCCACCGGCGCGCTTGCGCACCATGACGCCGTAGGCGCCGGCGCCGAGCGTGACGCCGGGCCCCACCACGCTCACGCGCGCCGACGAATCCACAAGCAGGAGACCGGCCAGGTTCAAGGTGCGCGTGGTGGTGTTGTGCAGCTCGATCCACTCGCTGTCGGGCTCGACGCCCGCAGGGTTGAACATGACCTCGCTGATGAGGAGCTCGCCGACTACGATGCCGGTGATCGGCTGCGAGCCGTCGGGCAGGGCTGCGGCGTCCTTGACGGTCTCGGCGCTGCTATCTTTGCCAGCGTCCGGGTTCGGACGCGTGATGGGGCCGGCGTCGGGCAGCACTTCCGGAGGCGGCGCCGCGTCGGTGGTGTAGATGGGCGGACGCGTTCCGGTCGTGGGGTCGCTATCGGGCGCAGGGCCACCCGCGGTACAAGCCGCAACCAGCAAGAGCAACGGAACAATACGTCGGGAATGCACGCGACGCACATTGTGACGCGACGCACCGCGCGCCGCAACCCCGCGCAGCACGCGCCGCAAGAACGTCACATTCGGTGCATTGCACGGCGTGGCACTGGGCGCCACAAGCCGGCGCAAGCCGCCACGGTTGCCGGGCTTCAGATCTGCCGCGGCACCTTGTCGAGATCGACCTGCTCCAGCGCGGCGCGAATGAGCGCGCTGCGATTGGCCTTGGTCATGCCCCGTCCCTTCAGCTCGTCGACGAGCGCGTCGAGGTGCTCGAGGTCCTGGGTGTAGAGGGAGATGCAGATGACCTTGTAGTGCGCGGGCTTCGGCGCGGCGCTCTTGCGCGGCTCGGGCGGAACCTCACTCGGGGGGCCTTCCGGCAACGGGCTGTAGAACGCGCCCGAGAGCACGCCCGAAACCTCGTCGCCATCCAGCACCCGCCCAAATCGTTCGTCTCGATGCATGGCGTGCTCCTCAGGCGGTGATCCGCGCATCGCGGACAGTGGCGCTTCCGGAGAGGCGCGGGTTGGCGGTGGCGGTAGTGGAAGCGGTGGTCGCGGCGGGGCCGGAGATAATGTGATCCACGATGCGGAGGTAGTCTTCCGCGGCGTTGGAGTCGGGCGCATATTCAAAGATGGTCTTGCCCACCGAAGGCGCTTCCTTGAACTTGGTGGCCTGGCGGATGGGCGGGAGGCAGCGCTCGCCGAAGTGCTCGGTGAGGGTGTCGACCGCTTCCCGGCAAATCTTGGCGCGGGCATCGTAGAAAGTGGGGAGCACGCCGTAGATCTGCACCGGGTGGCGGAGCAGGCTGTTGACGTTCTTCACGGTCTTGACCACCTGGCGCACGCCCACCAGCGAGAGGAAATCGCAGGCCACCGGCACCAGAATGCCGTCGGCGAGCACCAGCGCGTTCTGGTTGAGGAGCGAGAGCGAGGGCGAGCAGTCCACCATCACGATGTCGTAGTTCTCCGAGACGCGCGCCAGGCGATCGCGCAGGATGCGGTCGCGGTTCTGGCGGCCGGCGAGGTAGAGCTCGGCCGCGGCCAGGGTCTCGTTGGAGCCGATGAAGTCGAGGTTCTCGCGGACCTTCACCACCACGTCCTCGGGTTTCACGCCCATCACCAGCACGTGGTAGAGGCTCTTCTCGAGCTTCACGCCGAGAGAGACGCCAACGTTGCCCTGGGAGTCGGTGTCCACCAGGAGCACGCGGAGGCCGCGGGCAGCGAGGCCTGCAGCCAGGCTTACGGTCGTGGTGGTCTTGCCGGTACCGCCCTTGTGGTTGAAGATCGCCAGCCGCGAGGGGCCGGCGATGCGCTTGGTGCGCGGGAGCACGGCCACGCTGGCCGCGGGCGCGCCGCCGGTGATCGCCTGCGGCGGAGATGCGACCACCGGCTTCAGCGCGGGCGCGGGCGCAATGGCTGCAATGGGTGCAACCTGCACGGGGCCTGCGGGCGCACGAAGCGCGGGCGCGGGCGCAGCGTAGCCCACCGGAGGCGGGGTGGCGCTGAGGCTCTCCAGCCGCCCGCCGCCCGCCTCGAGGAGGAGCTGCTGGCGACACGATTCCGCGCAGGCGTAGGCGCGGCCGCTCTTGACCTTCACGACCTGGGAGACGAGATCGACCACGAAGCGCTTGCCGCAGCAGTCGCATGCGACGCCGCCGGTCACCTCGCCGCGGACGTTCTTGCCGTGGCAGTCGTGGGAACAGAAGAACGAGAACCCGCCCTGGGTCTCCTCCATCTGGTACCGGAACTGCACCTCGAACTCCCGCCCACAAACACTGCAGCCCTCTTTCATCGCGGCCATGGACAAAGCCTCCTTCTCGCGTGCACTTCGCCAATCGCATACGGAAGCAAACGGGGCCAAGTTTCCTGTCGCCACTTTCTTCGCCTGCCCCTCACGTGACGTCTCGACCGATCCGTGTATCCTTCATGGTTGCGGACGCTTGCGCGCTCACGTTTAACGCGCGTTCTAGGACAATGAGGTTTTTCGTGAGCTAGGTAATTCTTCCGCTCCGGGAGACTGCGTGGCGGCTGACAAGCGCCAAGCAGGAGACTGAGTGATTTTCGTCAAGACCGAGGGAGGCGCGTTCGCTGGGGGCAGCGCGCGGAACGAACGCCTGTTCGTGAGCACGGGAGGCGCCGGCATACCCGAAGGTATTGACGAAAAACACCAGTCTCTCTTCGGAACACTCCCGTCCGCGTGCCCAGGTCGGCGGGCCTGGCGAGCCCCGCACGCGCCCATCACGCCGCACGGCAACGTCTCGGCCAGTGACGCTCTGCGAGCGCTGCGCTTGCGGCGCACGAACGACAAAACACCGCGAGCGAGAGTTGCAGGCTCTCGCTCGCGGTGTTTTCGGGAAGAAAGAAAGAAGTGGCTCGTTACTCGGCGTCGAGCGAATCGCTCGCAAACTCGGCTGCGTCGAAATCTTCGGTCTCCACCGCGGGCTCGGCGGCCTTGGCCGCGGCCTCCACGGTCTCGTTCTCGTCCTCGTCCTCGTCCTCGTCGTCCTCGACCGGCGCGGCAATCACCGGGAGTCGGCGCTTGCCCACGGGACCTTCGTCCACGTAGTCACGGAGCGCGCTCATGTCCTTGAGCGCCTGGAGCTTGGCGAGACCCTTGACCTCGACCTGGCGAATGCGCTCGCGGGTGAGGTTCATGATGGCGCCGACCTCTTCGAGCGTGGTGCCGCCTTTGTCGGAGACGTCGAGCGCGCAGGTCTCGTTCATTTCCCAGACCTCGAGGTCGGGGAAGTTGAGCTTGATGGCGCCGGTGCGGGCCGACACGTCGAGATACAGGTGGTGCTTGCAGGAGACGAACGGGCACGGCCGATCGTGGCCAATGCATTCGGCGCGGGTTTTGGGGCGCTCCGCCCCATCGACGTCGGGGTAGAGCAAACGACCGAGCTCGAGCTCGCGCTTGGTCATGCGCTTCACGCTGATGGTGCGGGCGCGCACGTCGCGCTTGCGACGCGAGCGGCGCTGCTCGCGCGTGACGGCCTCTTCGCCGTCGACGCCTTCCGCGGTTTCCACGCCGAGCGCGCCTTCGCCTTCGGCCTCGGTGGAGGGATTGAGCGCGAGGGCCGCCGCGGTGGGGAAGATGCCCGATTGAAAGGTCGCCGTGGGCGCCGCTTCTTCTTCGGTCTCGAAGCCCATGTCCAACGCCGCCGCAGTGTTTTTCGGATCCATGTCGCGCTCCTCCCGAGAGCTAGCCGCTACCTCCCTTCGGGCAAGGAGGTAACCTGACATCGGGCCTCCTCCGCCGCGCGAAGGAAAACTCGATACCCAAACTTGTTTTCGTATGCTTTCGCCCATCCCAGACAGAGGCCCTCGCCGCGCCCGAAGAGGCACGCAAACGAGTCCGGCGCGCTAGGCGCACCTCTCCCGGTAGCGATCTGCGGCGCGCCGGAGCACACCGACATGATCACACCTACGTACCGGGCCTCTCACACATCCGAACCGCCGCAACTTCCGGCTTGAGGGGACTGTGTGAGCACCCCGTCTTCCTCCCGATCTGCACATCGGACATCTGAGGAATCTGGGGCACCGTCGGAGCTCTGCTGCATCGAAAACCTACAGCGAGTCCGCGAAACCTGACGGAGCGAGTGGCCCCGGCGGTTGTGGACTATCGACGCTTCGGACCATATTCCACACGGATCTGCGGGGTCAATCCATGAGCACGCTTTTTTTTGAACGATTCCATAATGGAACTCGAATCCACTACTTAGATCGTGGCACTGACAAACAATGTCACCCAGACGCGTGCACAATCCCCGCTTTCGTCGCCCGCCGTCGGTAGCCGAGAGAATCTTAGTCAAGGTGGCGATCGAAGCGCGAATTTGAGGGCGTTTTTGCGGGTTTCTTGCAGGCGGGGCGGCTTTTGGAGCAGGCCCCCGCGCGGCGCCACCGCGGTTTCCCGGGATGCGCCGTGCGCGCGGTACGCGCGGCGAGGCTGCGTGCGAGGTAGCGGGCCGTTTTGGGCCTTATTTTGGCGCGAATGGTCGCCTTCGGCACGCATGCACACTACATATATCGCATCGTCAGTTTTGTATGCACATTGCACACATATCGGCGTACGGCGCGAGTTTTCATGGGCCTTGCCTTCGGGCGCAAAGCGCAGTTGTATGCGCCCATGCACGCAGCGCCGGCGGTTCACGACGTGAGTGCGCACGGGATTCGCATCCGCTTTCACGAGATGGGGAGCGGAAAGCCTTTGGTGCTGGTCCACGGCTTTCTCGCCAACCGCCACACCTGGGACGACGTGCTGGGCCCACTGGCCGCCGAGTTTCGCGTGGTGGCCATCGATCTGCCGGGCTTTGGCGAGAGCGAGAAGCCGAACCCCTCCAAGTTCAAGTACGATTTTGACGCGTTTGCTGAGTCGGTGCTGGACGTGACGGCCGCGCTGGGTCTCTCGCGGGTCAGCATCGGTGGCCACGGCCTCGGGGGTTCCATCGCCCTTGCCCTGGCCGCGCGGCACCCCAGCGTGGTCGAGAACCTGGTGCTGGTAGACCCCCTGGTCTACCCATCGCGCCACGGTCTCCTGCTCGAAGCCTCGGCCCTGCCGCTGGTGGGGCGCCTTGCCTTCAAGCAGCTCTACGGGCGCTCCGCGTTCCACAATTTCTTCGAGTTCTACGGGCACGAGTCCACCGCGCCGCGGGAGCGAATCGATCAGATGTTCTCGCAGTTCGGCTCGCCGGCGGCGCGCGAGAGCGCCCACGCGACGCTCATGACCATGCTCGATACGCGATCGCTCGTGGCCATGCTCCCGCGCATCCAGGCCCGCACCCTGGTGATGTGGGGCCGGGAAGACGAGAAGAGCCCGGTGGCCCACGCCCGGAACCTCTCGCGGCAGCTCACCTCGGCGCGCCTGGAGATCCTCTCGTGCGGGCACTTTCCCCACGAAGAGAAGCCCGAGGAGTTCTGCGCGACCTTGCGCGAGTTCTTGGCGCCGCAGACGCCCAAGGCCCGGCCGGCTGCGCCGCGCGGGAGACGTGCGTGAGACCGGCGGGACTGCGCGCGCGATTTCTCGGCCAAAGAGGCACCGTGGTGGGGCTCGCGTTGGTGTTCGTGCTCCTCGGGTTCGCGGTGCTCTGGCCCTGGTTGTCGTCGCACGATCCGTTCGCCAGCGACTTCGAGCGCGGCATCGAGGGCGAGCTGCCGGTGGGGCCGAGCCGGGAGTTCTGGCTCGGGACCGACCGCATCTATCGCGACCAGCTGGTACGCCTGGCCTACGGCGCGCGGCTCTCGCTGCTCATCGGGCTCATGGCCACGGCCATCGCCAGCGTCATCGGCGGCGCCGTGGGCATCGTCGCCGGATACTTCGAGGGCGGGCGGGGGCTGCGCGTTCCGTGGCTCTCGGTGGCGGCGTTCGTGGCCTCGGTGGCGGTGTTGCCGCGCTCGGTGCCCTTCGCGGTCGGTCTCTTTCTGGCAGCGCTTGCGGGCGTGCTCGCGGCGCAGATCACCGGCAAGGCGCCGCTCGGGGCCTTCGAGCTCAACCTCGACCAGTCGCTCATGTCGTTCGTCGACGTGGGGCTCTCGTTCCCGTTCATGCTGCTGGTGATGGCGGTGGGCGCCTCCTTCGAGCACACGTCGGTCACCACCATTCTGGTAACCCTGGGCCTCACCGGGTGGCTGGGCACCGCGCGCATCGTGCGCGCCAAGACGCTCGAGGTGCGCAACCGTGAGTTCGTGATGGCAGCGCGCGCCCTCGGGCAATCGACGCCGCGCATTCTGGTGCTGCATGTGCTGCCCAATGTGCGCGGTCCGCTCCTCGCCATCGCCACGCTGTCGGTGGCGCAGATGATCCTCGCGGAGAGCGTGCTCTCGTACGTGGGTGCGGGCGTCTCGCCCCCTACCCCCACCTGGGGTCACATGCTGTTCGAGGGTCAAGAGGTCTTTGGCGCGGCGCCCTGGCTCTTCTTCGGCCCCGCGGGGTTCATCCTGGTGGCGGTGTTCGGCTTCAACCTACTGGGAGAGGGGCTGCGCCATGCGCTCGACCGTAGCGCTCGCTAGCACGCTCCTCCTGCTCGGCTGCAGCAGCGAGCTGCCGGCGCCGCTGCCGCTGGCGCATCCGGACGATCCCACGCCGCGCCGCGGGGGTATTCTCCAGACGGCGACCTTCGGCGACATTCGCTCGCTCGATCCTGCCAACCTGGGCGACGGGCTCGCGCCGCAGCTGGTGCAGCTCCTCTACGCGGGGCTGGTGGACTACGATCGCGACGGTAACATCGTGCCCGATCTGGCCGAGCGATTCGAGCTCGACCCGAGCGGCACCCGCTACCGGTTCTTTCTGCGCCACGGCGTGCGGTTTCACGACGGCGAAGAGCTCACCGCAGAGGACGTTCGACGCTCTTTTCGCCGGAGCCTGGCGCGAAAGACGCCCAACGCCGCGAAGAGCTTCTACTTCACCATCCAGGGCGCCGAGGACTACGCGAACGGCAAGGCCGACGACATCGCCGGGCTCAAGGTGGACGACACGTACATCGTGTCGTTCCAGCTGAAGGAGCCAGACGCCACGTTCCTGCCGGTGCTCTCGCTCCAGGCAGTGCGACCCGTGTGCCGGAGCGCGGGCGAGGCCTTCTCGGCAGACTTTTTCCCGTGCGGGGCGGGCCCCTTTAAGCTCAAGAGCTGGTTGCCGGGCGAGCGCGTCTCGCTCGTGCGGCATGACGGCTACTTTCGCCCAGGCCTGCCGTACCTCGATGGCATCGAGTTCACCATCGGCGTGTCGATGCTGGCGCAGCGTCTGAAGTTCCAGAGCGGCGCGCTCGATCTCTTTCGCGACATTCTTCAGCCAGACCTGCTGCGCTACCGCAAAGACCCGCGCTGGAAGCCGTACGGCGCCTACGATCCCGCATCGCAGATGGCGGGCGAAGGCATGAACGTCGAGATGGCGCCTTTCGACAACGTAGAGCTGCGGCGCGCGGTCTCGTCGGCCATCGATCGCGAGCAGTACCGACTGGTGAAGCCCACCATGCTGCACGCGCTGACCCAGCCGGTGCCCCAAGGCGTGCGCGGTCACAACCCCAAGCTGGTCTGCCAGAAGTACGACTACGAAGCGGCCCTCGAGCACATGCGCCGGGCCGGCTACGCCTACGATCCGAAAGCCAAGACCGGCGGCTACCCTCGCACCATTCCGTACTATGCGTACCCGGCGGGGATCACCGAGTACACCTCGCAGGTGCTGGCGCAGCAGCTTGCGCGCATCGGAATTCGCCTGGACTTGCGCCTCGTGAGCTACGCGGCGTGGCTCGCCATCACCCACCGGCGGGGCCAGGCGGCCTTCTCCTACCAAGGCTGGAAGAGCGACTACTCGGACCCCAGCAACTTCACCGAGACGCTCTTTCACTCGAGCGCCATCAACGACGAAGACAGCAACAACCCGTCGTTTTACGCGAACCCCAAGCTCGACGCGATGCTCGATGCCGCCCACAAAGAGATGGACGGGCCCAAGCGCGCCGGCATGTACGACGCCATCCAGCAGTTCATCTGCGACGAGGCGCCCTGGGCGTTTACCTACTCGGTGAGCTTCTACAACGTGTGGCAGCCCTACGTGCGCGGCTACAAGCCGCACCCCATGTGGCAGAACGAGGTCAAGGAGACCTGGCTCGACCGTCCGGGTGCGGGGCGCGGCGACCCGGCGAGTCGCCGAGGGGGACACGGCCGCGAGGCGCTGCTTTCGCCGGCCCGGAGCCTGCCGCGCGATCCATGATCGCCCTCGCTCCGATTGCCAAGCGCTTCGGGCGTGGTCTCTTCGCCATCTGGGCGGTGGTGACCCTCTCGTTCTTTCTCCACGCGGTACTGCCCTCGGACCCGGCGCGCATCGCGGCCGGACCGCAAGCGCGCCCGCAGGACGTGGCGGCCATCCGCGAGGAGATGGGCCTCGATCGCGGGGTGCTGGCTCGCTATGGCATCTTTCTCGGCCGCCTCGTGCACGTGAGCTCCGAGACGCCGCCCGAGAGCGGACGCGGCAAGGGGCCGCACGCCAGCTGCAAAGCGCTGGGCCCCCTGCACTTCGACCTCGGCAAGAGCTATCAGCAGCGGCGCGGCGTGCTCACGGTGCTCGCGGAACGACTCCCGCGGACCATGATGCTGGCGATCGTCGCGCTTCTCTTTCAGCTTCTGTTCGGCGTCACCTTGGGAAGCTGGGCCGCGAAGAACCGCGGCACGCTCCTTTCGCGCGCGTTCATGAGCGGCAGCCTGTTGGGGGTGAGCCTGCCCACGTTCGTGCTGGGCGTCATCCTGCAGTACGTGTTCGCGCATCGACTGGGCCTGCTGCCGCTCGATGGCTACGGCAACACCTGGCCCGAGCACTTGAAGGCGGTCATTTTGCCGGGCCTGACGCTGGGCATCTATGGCGCGGCCTACTACGCGCGGCTCACGCGCGACGAGGTGGAGGGCGAGCTCAAGTCCGACTACGTGCGCACCGCCCGGGCCAAAGGCGCCTCACCGGCCCGCGCGCTGGTGGTGCACGCGCTCCGCAACGCGCTCTTGCCCATCAGCACCGCTGCCGCGCTCGACCTCGGCGCGCTGGTGGGTGGCGCCATCGTCACCGAGAGCGTGTTCCGCTGGCCGGGCATCGGCTCGCTGGGCATCTCGGCGCTCCTCGATCGCGACGGGCCGGTGCTCATGGGCACGGTGCTCGTCACCGCCGCCGCAGTGGTGCTGTCGAACATGCTGGCCGACGCCACCTACGGCGCGCTCGATCCCCGCACGCGCAACTAACCGAGGAAGTTCTCCGCGGACTCTGCTTGGCTCACTCTCCGAGAAGCGCGCGGCACTCGGAGACGCGCGGACCGTCGCCCTGGTCTACGCAGCTTCGGTAGGCGCTCTTGGCGCGTTCCCGCGCACCGGCGGCTTCGTAGGCTGCGCCGAGCGTGAGCCACGCCTCCGCATCCTTCGGGTTCGTGCGCACGGCGTGGCGCGCGAGATCGATGGCGCGCTGCGGGAGCTTGAGCTCCAGCGCCTTCTGGGCCTGCACGGTGTCGGCGTTGGTGGTCGCAGCGGCGGCGGTGCCGGTGGAGGGCCCGCTGGGCGAACTGGGCGTGGTACCGAGCACCGGGACCGAAGCTTGGGGGATGGGTCCGAAGCCACTCCCCGCCGGGCGCGCGGAATGCGCCGAGGGAAGCGCGGTGAACATGATGCCGGTCGCAGCCATGGTCGTCGTGGTGGCGCTCACCGGCGGCGGCGGCACCACGGCGGCGGTGCTGGCGCTGGGCGCGGTGGCGGTGGGGACGATGCGTAGATCGTTGGGCTTGTCGTGATCGCCACGGACCACGAAGCGCGCCACGAGCGCCAGCGTCGCGACCACCGCGATGGACGCGAGGAGCCAGGTGGCCACACGAGCGCCGGCGATGGGCGTGCGCGGAACCGGCGGATCGTCGTCCACCTCGGTGACCGAGGGCGCTACCGTTTCGGGCTCCGGCGTCGACGGCTCGCGGCGGCGCGAGACCGGCGGCGGCCGTTCCGAGAAAGGGTCCTGCTCGCCGCCCCGCTCCGCATCGATGGATGGGGCAGCGGGCATGACCCCGGCGAAATCGGTCTCGATGGACGGCTCCGATCGCGGTCCAATCGGGGACGCTGACGGCGGTGACGGCGGCGCCGACGAAACCGCGCGCACGCTCTTCGGAATCCGCTCGGAGGGCCGCGGCGCCGGCTCGGACACCCGAACTGCGCCCGCGAGCGCCGGGTCGGACTCGGCGGCGGTCAAGGGTCGCGCCGACGAGCGAGCCACCGCGGGAATCTCGGGATGGCTGGGGTCGACCAGCAGATCGCGGGTGGACACATCTTCTTCCGGCGGTTCGCCCACGTCGAGGCGCGGATCGCTGGGCACCACCGCGTTCTCGGGAACACGCGCCAAGGCCGCTGCGTCCATGACGATGCGCGGCGACGACGTGGGCGGCTCGCTGATCTTCTTGGGAAACGGCGGCGGAACGGAAGACTTCCGGATGCTGACCGGAATGAGCAGCCCCTCGAAGTACAGCTTGGAAACGGTGGAGAGCGTCGAGAGGTCCTCGAACGGAGACTGGTCGACCACGTCCATGAGCGTGCGCTTGCCGTCGAACAGGCGCAGCACGCCGTTGAGCTCCTCGGGCACTTTGGCCAGACGTGCCGAGAGCTGCGCATGGTCGAGGCTGTAGACGCCGTCGAGTGGCGGCAACAGCTCGGCGATGCGCGCCCACTCGTCGGCGCGCCGCAGGCCTTCCATGAGGATCGCCTGGGTGGTGGTGCCGATGACGTCATCGTGGTCGACCTCGCCGAACTCCACTTCGAAGTCGGCGACCTGCCAGATGAGCGCGCGATAGATGGCTTCTTCGCCGCGAAGCACACCCAGCTCTGCCTCGATGACCTTGCCGTCGCGGAAAAAGATGTGCGCCTTCATGAGGCCGCTCGTCAGGTGCAGAATGCCGCTCTTGCGCGACACCTCGAAGGTCTGCAGGAGGTCGACCACGCCCATGTCTTGGATGGCACCCGAGAAGCGCGTACGCCCGGTGACCGTGGAGCGCGCCTGGGTCAGGGCCTCCTGGGCTTTGCGCGCGAAGATGACGTGGACGCGCGCCAGAAGCTCACGCACGAAGATGGGCTTGGTGAGGTAGTCCTCGACGCCCAGCTCGAGCCCGCGGATCTTGTCCTCGACGGAGCGCTGATTGGTGAGAAACAGCGCGGGGATGGCCGTCGTATCCGGCTCCTCTTTCATCTTGCGCACGAGCGCATAGCCGTCGAGCCGGGGCAGACGCGTGTCGGTAATCACCAGATCGGGGGGACACTGGCGCAGCTTGTCGAGGGCGTCGAGGCCGTCGCGGGCCACGGTGACCATGTAACCCGCCTGCTTGAGACTGACCTCGAGCACGCGCACGCTGCGCGCATCGGCGTCGACAAGGAGCAGGTTACGTTTGGCCACGGTCGGTCCTCAGAATGCGTAGCGAGCGAAGGTTGTGTCAAGAACGGTCATCCGCCGCCCGTTTCTGCGTCGGAGCCGCCATCGAGCGGGCCACTGTCGAAGTCGGGGTCTGTGCAGACCCCCGCGGCGCACCGCAGCTTCCCCTCGCAGTCCCCATTGCGCGTGCACGGGGCGTTCACCTGGCCCGAGGCAGAGCCCGGGCCACCGCACGATTCGTCGCGCAGCAGGAACAGTAGCGCCACCGCCAGGAAAGCACGCATCGAGAGAATTGTAGCGTAGCCGCGCCGCCCGCGTCGATTTTCGTTCGCGCAGCGACGGCAACGTCACGGCTCTGCCGTGGCGGCGAGGCATGGGCCTTCCCTACCCGGTGGTCGGCGGCGCTCCGGCGCTGGCCGCGGAGGTGCCGCAGTTGGCGCAGAACTTCGCGGCGCCGAGCAGCTCGGTGCCGCAGTTCGAGCAGAACTTCTTCGGTTGCGCGAGCACGGTGCCGCACTCGGCGCAGAACTTACCGCCTGGCTGCTTTGTTTGGCACTTGGTGCACGTTACCGTCAGACCGGCTGCCGAAAAGTCCGGCGGCGCCTGAGGCGGCCGACCGGCGGGCCCCTGCGGGCCACCGAACTGCGGCTGGTTCTGCATGGCGCCGGACATCGCCTGCGCCATGTTCACGCCCATCGCCATCTGGATGCCCGCGCCCGCCACGCCGCCGTCGACGCCGTGCTCCGCCATGCCCTGGCCCGCGCCCATCATGGCCTGACCCGCCGCGTAGTTCTGATAGTTGCCGGCCAGGTCCTTCACGTAGCGCGAGTCCTGCTGGTATTTCTGATCGAGCTCGAACTGCTTGGCCGCTGCGGCCGCCTGGGCCACCTTGACGCCGCGGTTGGCCTTGGCGATCTCGGCGTTGGCGGCCACCAAGCGACCGCGGTCTTCCTCGTTGAAGTTGAGCTCGAAGCGGCCCATCTGCAGGATGCGGACGCCGATGTCGTTGAGGTCGGGCGCGCGTGCCACGAACGCGGTGGCGAGCTTCTGGGTCAGCGAGACGCACTGAAGCACACTCTTCTGCTCGACCTCGCAGAGCTCGCCCAGCGTGGTTTTCACGCCGGTGAGGAAGAGGCCCTTGATCCACTGGAGCACGAAGTCGTTGTCGCCGGTGGCGCCCTGGCCGCTGTAGCCCACGATGAAGCGCACCGGGTCGGTCACCACCAGCGAGAACTCGCCGAAGATACGCGGACACACCTGCTCGCCGGTAAGCGGATCGATGAGGTCGCCGATGGGGCCGCCGAAGGGAATGCCCCGTACCGGCGCCGTCTTCACGAAGAAGATCTCGCTGATGAAGACCTGACCGCCGGTGAAGCTGGTGACGATGCTGTTGAGGAAGGGAATGTTCTGCGTGTGGAGTGTGTGCCGCCCCGCGGGGAGGACGCCCACCACGCGGCCGTCCTTGAAGAAGACGGCGACCTCGTCGCTGTCGACGGTGAGCTGCGAATACATCGGGACGTTCTGGTCCGGATGCTTGTAGACAATGAGGTGTTTGAACTGGTCGGGTCGCGCGACCATCATCTCGCGCACGCCATTCTTCACGAAGTCGAACACACCCATCGTTTCTCTCCTTCTTGGCACACGCCGGCCACGGGACGCGCCGGTAGCGTCAAGATAAGACGGGTCCGGAAGGAGCGCCAGAGGATGTGACCCGAACGGATGACGCGCAGGGTACGGGGAAGCATGGCGCTCCGGCGCGCCGGGCGCTCCACCCCCCTCGGCAACTCTGGTAAGCTCGCCTTCTCATGTCAGGCGCAGAACTCCCCTCGATAGCGGCCAGCCTCCCGGCGCTCGCGCAGAAAATCCTCGACCCCGCTGGGCCCCCGGCCCTGAAGCAGATGGCGGCGAAGGGCCTCGCGCCGGGCCTGAAGCCAGGCGACACCCTCGCGGTCGTGGTGGCCCTCGCCGACGCCGAAGACAACGCCATCGCCCGCACCGCACAAGACACGCTGCGCAACCTTCCGGCGCCGCTGCTCAACGGCGCACTCGGCGGCCCGCTGCACGCGCTGGTGCTCGAGCGCATCGGGCCGAGCTACGCCCACGACGCGGCGATGGCGGAGAAGATCCTCCAGCATCCGGACATCTCCATCGCCGCTGCCGTGGCCATCGCCAAGGTCGCCAGCGAGCCGGTGTGCGAGCTCATCGCCACCAACGAAGAGCGCCTCTTGCAGAGCCCCGATCTCATCGAGGCGCTCTATCGCAATCGCGCGACGCGCATGTCGACCGCCGACCGCATCATCGAGCTCGCGGTCCGCAACGGCATGGACATCCCCGGGATTCCCGCCTTCAAGGAAGTGGCCGCCGCGATTCAGATGCAGCTCATTCCCGAGCCCACCGAAGAGGCCAGCTACGACGACATTGCGTTCGCCGCGTGCGAACGCGCGGTGGCCGCTGCCGAGCAGGCCAGCGCCGACGGCGATCTCGAAGACACCCACGAGGTCGACGAGGTCAGCGGCGAGGAGCGGGTGAAGAAGCGCTTCGAAGAGGCGGAGAAGAAGTGGCAGGACCTCTCGACCACCGGCAAGATCCGCCGCGCCCTCACCTCGCCCAAACCCACCGACCGCGTCATGGCGTTGCGCGACTCGAGCCCGCTCGTGCGCAAGGCGGCGGTCAAGTCCGATGCCTTCACCGACGCCGAAGCCGAGAGCATCTCCGCGCGCAAGAACACCTACGAGGACGTGCTCCGCGAGATCGCCGGATCGCCCACCCTGGTGCGGCGGCACAAGGTGAAGGTCAACTTGGTCATGAACCCTCGGACGCCTGCGGGGCTCGCGCAAAAGTTCCTGGTGTTCCTGCGGGAGCACGAGCTGAAGCAAGTGGCCGGCAGCAAGGACGTCCAGGGAGCGGTCGCGCAGCAGGCGAAGCAGCTGCTTCAGCGAAAGCAAAAGTAGCGCGGGAAAAACTCGAAAGCGCGGGGGAGTTTTCTCTCGATTCCCGCGCGGTTCTGCTACTAATGCCGCGATGGACGGTAAGGAGCCCCCCCTGCGCAGCGTTCGCGACGTAGCCAAGGTTTGGGAGCGTTTCAAGTCGGGCGCTCTCGTGGGCTGTCCGAAGTGCGACGGCTCGATGGCCCTCGCCGTGGAAGGCTCCAGCAAGTCGTACCGGCTCGTATGCACGGACTGCGGCACGTCGACGCCTTGGTTCGAACCTTCGGGCGCAGAGCTGATTCTCAAGTTCGAAGCCGACGGCTCGGACCTCGAGCTGCCCGACGACGACTGACGTCCTTCCTCGACGCAGCGCTGGTGTCGGTCCGGTCGACGGCGGGTTACTCGCGCCCAGCAGGGAGACGGAGGGTTTTTGGCCGAGACCGAGGGAGGGGCGTTCGCTGGGTGCAGCGCCGGTCGCTCACTCTCTCTTCTCGTGAGACGGGAGGCGCCGGCATCCCGAAGGTATCGACCAAAAACACCCGTCTTCTACAGGAGGGCGATGAGCGCGGCCGTCCCGGTGGCGACGAGCATCACGAAGGCGCCGAAGACGGTGAGGGCAATCTTGCCTTCCGGGGGAATCGTGCGGGACGACCACGCCAGGGTTACGCCGAGCGGGGGACAAACGGCGAGGAGGAGGCCGACCCAGAGGGGATTGTCGTAAGGGCTAGGGGCCGCGCGGGCCGCGCCTTCGTCATGAATTTGCGGGTCGCGAGCGAAGCTGGGTTGCGGCGGAACGCGCGGCTCGCGGCGGCGATCTTCGCGGCGCGCCTGGGCGGCAATGCCCCGCGACGGGGTTCGACGCAGCGCATCTTTCCAGCGCTGCTGCGCCGGGTCGTACTCGAGCATCATGCAGCGGTTCAGCCGGCGCTGCGAAAGCCGAAACAACGACGCCGGCACCTCCGGCGGCGCCTCGGTGCCACCAGGTAGGGTATGCGTGAAGCCCGGACGCGTTCGCTCTTCGGCCATTCCTTTCAGCGTAACCGCAGGCGCCGATTCGTAAAGTGGATCACGTTTTTTTGTGGCCCGCGGTGTCGGGAGCGCAGCTGGCTCTCGTGAAGCGTGGCTCCGCGCCTGCAGCTCTCGCGGGAAAATTCGACAAACGTGACGCAACCCTGCCGCCGTCGGCTCGGCATGGCATCGTAACGAAGCACGCAGCATGGGCCTCGAGCTTCTCCTCCTCCCCCTCTCCCTTCTCACGCTGCTCGCCGTGATCGCCGGGTTCGTGCTCGCGGAAGGGCTGCGTAAGAGCGACGAGCGCACCTGGCTCGCTTGCTGGGCGACCTACGCGCGCGCGCGGCGGCTGGCCCTGGTCGAGGGCGTGCTGCGCGGCGACGGCCACGAGATCGCCACCGTGTGGGTACGCGGGCGCGTGCACACCCGGGCCAGCATCGTCCCCGAGGTGCCGCTCCTGCTCGATCTCACGGTCGTGCACGGCCGCACCGGCCCTGTGCCCACCGGCGACGAGGCGTTCGACTCGGCGTTCGGGATTCGCGCCACGCCGATCACCATGGCCGATCGGGTGCTCTCGCCGGAGCTGCGGACGCGACTGCAAGCCTTCCACCTGGGGCAAGACCTGCGGTTTCGGTACGCCCGCGGACGGTTCACGCTGCTTTGGCCGGGAGCGGAGCAAAGCCACGCTCGCCTGGACGAAGCGCGGGCCATCCTGCGCGCAGCCTTGGCCACCACGAGCAGCACGAGCAGCACGAGCAGCACGCGCGTCGAGTGTAGCGCGCTGTGCCTGACCTAGCCCCTCTCGCAGCGGCTACGGGGGAAAGTGGCTCCCGGAGCGCGCACCGTTTGACCGAGGCGCGCTCCGGGGATCCAAATAGTCGGGGCGAGTGGATTCGAACCACCGACCCCTAGACCCCCAGTCTAGTGCGCTAACCAGGCTGCGCTACGCCCCGAGCTGCGGCGGACCCTATGCGACCGATGACGCCCTTGCAACAGGATTCGCGCGCGCTCGAAAAAAGACTGTAGGTCAGCCTTGGAAGGCTTTGGCGTAGGCGTCGGGCGAGAAGCCCACGAGCACCACCTCGGCGCCGTCCACCACGAGCACCGGGCGTTTCACCAGCTTGCCGTCTTCGGAGAGCCGCTGAAGCCAGGTTTCGTCGGTGGTGGACGCGGCCTTTGCCGCGCCCAGGGCGCGGTAGCTCTGGCCACTCGTATTCAGCCACTTGCGCACCGGCAGGCCGCTTTTGGGCACCCAGCGGGCGAGCTCGGCGCGCGTAGGCGGTCGGTCGACGATGGGCCGCACGTCGATAGAAACTTCGTGCGCGCGGAGCCAGGCCAAGGCCTTGGCGCAGGTGCTGCAACCGGCATAGCTGAGGATCGAGGCAGATTTCACCGCATGTTTTCTACCATGGCGGGGCCGCCAAGCGTTGATGGCCGGCGGATCGTTGCATAGCCTCGGAGGAGGAGGCTCGGCGCGATGGTGGACGTTCAGGTGACGATCTGGATTCAGGGCAAGGACGTGGCCGCGAAAGACGTCAAGGACAGCCGAGTGCGGGCTGCGCTCACGCAGATGGGCAAGGACCTTGGGGCCAAGCTCGAGGGTGTGACCTGCCCCACCCACGGAGGCGAGGCCAAGCAGGTGCGCGTGAAGATCGACAAGGCCGGCAACGGCGACCTGCGCTACGACGCCTGCTGCCCCGAGCTCTCCAAGCTCATCGCCAAAGCCACCGGCTAGGTGGCTGGTGTTTTTCGTCGGCTACGTGGCCATTCCGGTCCGGGAGGCTGCGCGGCGGCGGAGACCGCCAAGCAGGAGACTGAGAGTTTTTGGCCGAGACCGAGGGAGGCGCGTTCGCTGGGGGCAGCGCCCGGAGCGAACTCCTGTTCGTGAGGACGGGAGGCGAAGGCATCCCGAAGGTATCGGCCAAAAACACCATCCACCTAGAGACCGAGCGACTTCTTGTCGCCATCTGCATCGAGGAACGTGGCGCTGGTCATGGCGAACACCGGCATGTCGCCGATGGGCGAAGCGGCGAGCGGCGCCAGCGTCTGCGCGCCGCGACCGACCACCACGAAGGCATCGTCGGCGGCGGGAGCCACATCGAAGACCAGATCCGCCGCCAGAACCTTCATCAAGAACGCTCCCTCGCCCTTGCGCGCCAGCTCCCGGAGGACCACCGGCTTGCTGATGGCCTTGGCGCCGCTGGCGAACCGCAGCTCCACTTGGTCGACCTTCGCGTTGTTCGTGCACTCTACATGCACGCGGACGCGCACGCGTTTGCCGCTCACCACCGCGCCGGGGCTCTTGGGCTTGCTCCCGGCGGCTTCGGTGGTCACCCGAAGGAACGGACCATCGGTGAGCACCACGTCGCGTACCGACCGCAAGCTCGTCACCAGCGCAGCGGTTCGCGCCGCGTCCCAGCCCGCCACCCGATTGTCGTCCATGCGCACGTAGGTGCGCGGCAAACCGGGTTCCTGCCCCACCACCCCGTGGGTATCGGTGTTGGCGGTAGGGGTCACCGGGTGGCCGGTGCGGAGCAGCGAAAGATAGTCCTCGAGCACCCGATCGCGCTCCTCGGCGGCGTGGCCGTTCCACACCTCGAGCACGTCGAAGCGCGCGTCGTAGCCGGGCCCCGTGCCCACGCCGCGCTGTGGATCGAAGGCGAGGAGCTCGAAGTAGCCGGTCTTGCCGCTCCGCGGATGGTTCACCTGAACGATGGGCCGCTCCGCGCGCGCCAGCATCTCGGTGAAGAGGTCGGAGGCCAGACGGTCGCGCACGACGGGAGCGCCGCCGCGCGGCTTATGGGGAAAAACCGGCAGCGGAAACACGTTGAGATGGCCGAAGGGTGCGCGGCTGGCGTCGCTGGTGATCTCCACGCCAGAGAGGTGAACGATGTGCTTGTCGACGCCGAGGCGCTTGGCCACCTGGGAGAGGTCGACCACGGTGTTGTGCTCGGTGGAGACCGCGACCTCTAGCCCCGCGGCCACGTTGGACACGACGCGGCTCTCGGTGGAGACCGGCGCGTCGGCGCCCAGCATGGTGTGCTGATGAAAGTCGGCCGCGACGTAGCCGCTGGTGTCGACGACCCGCGAGAGCTCGAAGGTGCCCTCATACAAGCCTGCGTCGGCGATGATGGCCTCGCGGACCACCGGTTCGTACTCGGTGCCGCGCGAAGCCGTAAAGCGGTAGCTGCCAGGCGAGAGCGGAACCCGCGCGAGCCCGGTGGCGGTGTTCACCTGGTTGCGCGCCACCGCATTGGGCGCGGGGCCGAAGTCGGGCGTCTTGGTGCCGCCGGTGCCCTCGACGGTGATCTTGCAGGGAGAGGGCTCACGGGCGCCGGCCTGCACGCACGAGAAGGAGGCGGCCGCTGCCGACGATGCAGGGAGCGTGGCGGTGGCCACGCTGCCCTTGCCTACCGTGATGGGCAGAGGATCGCCGAGGCCACGGCGTCCGCCGCCGCCTTCGAAGCGGACGCGAAGCTTGCCCAGCGGAACGTCGCCCTCGAAGGAGGGCCCCACCGCGGTGGCCACCAGGCTGAAGAGATCGCCGCCGCCCTCGCCGCTGAACACGGCTTTGCTCCCCACCGCCACCGGCAGCGGCGCGCCGTTGGCGTCTTGGAGCTTGAGCGCCACGTGGCCCACGTCGCCGCCGCCAGCGCGGATGAGCTCCGACACGACGCTCGACGAATCGGGGCGCTCACCCACCACGAATACGCGTGTATACGTCACGCTTTTCCGGGGCGCCAAGCGCGCCAGCTTGGACTGGAAGGTGTCGGTCCACGACCCGCCGCTCTGGCACGCGATCTCGCCCTCGGTGGAGGTGATGGCGTAGCTGGTGAAGGTGCCGATGGCGCCCACAAACGGCCCCTTGGAGTCGCCACGAAAACCCACCGCCTTGCCGGGCGCGAACTTCTCTGCTCCGCCCCACTGCACGGCGTCGCCGAGGGCGAGGCCGTCGACCGGGTGGTCGCTGCGGTTCTCGAGGGTGGTGGTGAGAAGGAGCGCGCGGTCTGCGGGCTGGAGCGCGTACACCGTGGTCACGCGAAGCTGCGGTTCGTAGAGCTCGCGGCCCACTGCCGTCACCGTGGCCGAGCCATCGGGCGCCTCGCGCGAAGAAATCTCGGTGTACACCCCCTGGCGCGGGAAGGTGCCGAAGTACGAAAAAATTTGACCGAGCTCGTCCTTGCGCACCTTGGCGTCGGCGGCGTCGACCAGGTTGCCGCCGCTCTCGGCGAAGCCTGCGCTGCTTCCCAGCTGGTCGATGACGAAGGCCACCTCGTCGTTCTGCAGGATGAGGTCGCCCGGCCGGCCCACGGCGTTGGGGCCCCCGAGCTCTTCGCCCGGCCGCAGAACGTGCACGGTGGCGCGCGCGGCTTTGGGCGGCTCGGCGGCGGGGGCGCAGTGCGAAGGGATGAGGCAGCCTCGCGCCGCGGCGTTGGGCGAGATTTCGATGAGTGGCGTGTAGTCTTCGTGAGGCGGGCAACCGAGAAACGCTGCTGCGAGCCCGAGCACGATGCAGCGGCGAGACATGTTCTTACGACGCATCAAGGCCGCGGACCTTGGGTGGGCGCTGCATCTTGGCCACGTTGCCAATAGATGCGCTCGAGCAGCTTGTGGTTGTGAATGAGCGGCTTGTCGAACTTGCCCAGGCGCATGCCCTTGGTGTCGAAAGGTGTATCTTTCACGTGCTTCACAAAGGTGCGGTCGTCCTTGAACTCGTTCCGCACCAGCCCCACCGCCAGCTTCTTCAGCAGCGCCATCAGCGGCCGCGGGAGCCGAGCCAAGTCGGAGCGCGCGTAAACCACGGCAGAGAGCTGGGTGGTGCGGTCGTCGAGCGGGACGAAGTACACCGGAACGCGCAGCGAGAGCGGGCGGCGCTCGGCGGTCTGGGGAGAGCTCCAGAAGATCTCGTAGGTGGTGCACACTGGGTCGAAGCGCGTGACCCAGTCGTTGTGAAACCAGTCGCCGCTGCGCACGCCCACCAGGCGGGCGATGGGCGCCGGACGCTGCCGGGCGCGGTAGTGCACGCGGGTGTAGTCTGCACCGTTCTCGGCCTCGAACTCCACGGTGGCGACGTCGCGCTCGAGCCAGCCGAGGTAGGTGTGCACGTAGGGCGTGTGCTCGTCCTCGCAGAAGTTGTCGAGGGTCACGAAGAGCGGTGCGTCGAAGCGCATGGTGAAGACGCCGGCATGCTCGTAGCCGGCGGTGTCGTGGGTGGGCATCATCGCCCCCTCGCGCCCGAGCCACAGGAAGCCATCCTGTTCCCGCACCGCGAAGGCTTGGACGTCGCAGCCGGTGAGCTGCGGCAGCGAAGGGCTCCGACCGCGACCTTGGCCATCGAAGTGCCAGCCGTGATAGGGGCACGCAAGACGACCATCTGGGCGCACGCGGCCGGCGGAGAGCGGGGCGAATCGGTGCGGGCAGCGATCGAGGAGCGCGCGCGGGCAGCCTTCGTGATCGCGGAAGAACGCGAAGCTTTTGCCATCGAATGAGACCTTTACCGGCCCCTTGCCAAGCTTCCGGGCCGGAAGCACCGGGTGAAAGTAGCGGAGGAGCTCGCTCACGCCCGAGGCTCCCCGGCGCGCGGCTGGGTGGCGAGAAATCGCGCCAGCGCCTGGGCCTTCCACAGCAGCGACGCCACCACGATCTGCTCGTCCTTGGTGTGAAAGCCAGAGCCGCGCGGCCCGAGGCCGTCGATGGACGCGATGCCCATGGCGTGCGACGTGCTCGCGTCGGAGCCGCCGCCGATGAGGCCCGCCTCGACGTTGCCCAGCCCGGAGCGCTTCGCGGCCGCGCCATAGGCAGAGAGCAGCGCCACGCTCTCGCGGGTGCGCTCGAGCGGCAAACGCGCGACGCCGCCCTCGAGCTCGATGCGCGTGCCCGGAAGATCCGCGGTGGCAGCCTCGGCTGCAGCCCGCACGCCGGCGATGAGGGCGTCGGCGTCGGCCTGGGTCTCGAAGCGCAGGTCGAGGAGCGCCTCTGCCTGGTCGGGCACCGTGTTCTTCGATTGGCCGCCGGCGATCTTCCCGACGTTGACGGTGACGCCGCGCGCATAGTCGGTGAGCGCCTGTGCGCGATCGACGAAGCGGGCGATTGCCCAGATGGCGTTGGCGCCCTCTTTGTGCGCATTGCCGGCGTGGGCGGCCTTGCCGGTGGCCCGCGCGGTCATGGCGCCGGTGCCCTTGCGGCGGGTGATGATGGCGTCGCCCGCGCGTCCGGCTTCGAACACCAGCGCGGCGTCGGCGCCGGCGATGGCGCTGCGGATGATTCCCTGCCCCTCGGGTGACCCCACCTCTTCGTCGCCCACGATGACCAGGCGAATCGGCGGCAACGCGCCGAGGCCTACCGTCGCGGCGAGGGCGCGGAGCGCGAACGCCACCACCGCCAGGCCGCCCTTCATGTCGAGGACGCCGGGGCCGCGGGCCAGATCGCCATCACGCCGGTAGCCCTCGAAGGTGCCGGGAGGGAAGACCGTGTCGAGGTGGCCAATGAGCGCCACCGGCGGCGCCGTGGGCGCGCCTTCGCTCCGGTAGACCCAGTGATCCGCGAAACGTGTACTCTTCACGCGCTCGGCGCCCAGGCCCGGCATGGTGAGGAAGCTGCGCAGGAGCTCGCCCACCGCGTTGCCCCCCTCCACGTGCTCGGTGAATGAGTTGAGGCGCACCAGCTCCGCAACCGCCGTCTCCAGCTCTTTCTCCCGGCCCTCGAGCCATGCCGCTGCGTCGTCACCGGACTTCACCGTGGTCGCATCCATAGAGTGCGAACGATAAGCCCGTTTTCGCGCGGCGCCCAGGCCTCTACGCAACACGGCGGCCAGAACGCGCCGGCGGCGGAGCACGTTGAATCCCCAGCGCCGAAGGACTACCCTCCGCGCTCATGGCGAAGCGCTTCAAGGCCGCAGTCATTGGCGGCAGCGGATACGGTGGTGGCGAACTGATACGGCGGCTCCTGGTCCACCCGGAGGTGGAGCTGGTCCGCGTGGCCTCGGTGGATTTCATCGGCGAGCCGCTCTCCACGGTACACCCCAACCTCGAGGGCCAGACCGACCAGGTGTTCCAGGGGCTCTCCCCGGAAGAGGCGGCCCAGGGCATGGACGTGGTGCTGCTGGGGTTGCCCCACAAGGTCTCCGCCACCAAGATGCCGGCGCTCATGGGCACCGGCGCGCGGATCGTCGACCTCTCCGGCGACTTTCGCCTCCGCGACGCCGCGGTCTACAAGCGCTACTACGGCGCCGAGCACCCCTGCCCCGAGAAGCTCGACGGCACGTTCGTGTACGGCCTTCCGGAGCTCCACCGAGAGGCCATCCGCAACGCGAAGTACGTGGCTTCCCCGGGCTGCTTCGCCACCACCATCGAGCTCGCGCTCCTGCCGCTGGCCAAAAAAGGCCTTCTGCGGGGTCCGGTCGAGGTGGTGGGCATCACCGGCTCGTCGGGCAGCGGCATCGCGCCCTCCGCCGGCACCCACCACCCGGTGCGCGCGGTGAACCTTCGCACCTACAAGCCGCTGGACCACCAGCACATCCCCGAGATCGTCCAGACCCTCACCGAGGCGGGCGCCCAGGACCTCTCCCTTCGCTTCGTGCCGGTGAGCGCGCCGCTCTCGCGCGGCATCTTCGCCACCTGCTTTGCGCACGTAGACGCCGGCACCTCGGCCGAGACATTGCATGCGCTCTACACCGAATTCTACGCCCAGGAGCCGTTCGTACGGGTGCCGAAGAAGCGCCTGCCGGAGGTGGTGGCGGTGAGCGGCACCAACCACGCAGAGGTGGGTCTGCAATGCGGCGACGTGGCAGGCGGCCTCCGCGCGGTGGCCTGCTTTTCGGTCACCGACAACCTCATCAAGGGCGGCGCCGGCCAGGCCATTCAATCGATGAACCTGATGTTGGGGCTCGACGAAAAGACCACTTTTGAGGACCCGGGCGGCTACCCGTGAGCGGTGGCATCGTTCTAAAGCTGGGCGGCGAGGTGGTAGCCAGCCCGGCAGTGCACGTGCTCGCCAAGGACCTTGCTCGGGTCTCGCGGGCGGTGCTGGTGCACGGCGGCGGCGCCCAGGCCACCGCGCTGCAGAGGAAGCTCGGGCAGGAGCCGATCATCGTGTCGGGCCGGCGCGTCACCGACGAGGCGACGCTCGACGTCATGAAGATGGTGGTGGCCGGCAAGATGAACGTCGACCTGTGTGCGGCGCTGGTGCGCGCAGGGGCCCGTCCGGTGGGCCTTCACGGCGCCTCGAGCTTGGCCATCGCCGCGAAGCGCCGGCCCCCCAAGGTGGTGCCCGAGCACGGCCCGGAGCCGGTGGATTTCGGCTTCGTGGGCGACGTCACCGGTGTGAACGAAGCGCTGCTCTCGCTGCTCCTCGACGCCGGGTTCATCCCGGTGCTGGCATGCCTGGGCGCCGATGCGAGCGGCCAGGTGTACAACATCAACGCCGACACGGTGGCCAACGGCGTTGCCGTCAAGCTGGGCGCCGAGGGGCTCGTGCTCATCTCCGACGTCCCGGGCGTGCTCCGCGACATCCACGATCCCACTTCGCGCATCGCCCGGCTGCGGCGCGCCGAGGCGGAGGCGGCCATCCAGGCCGGCGTCGTCACCAAGGGCATGGTGCCGAAGCTCGAAGAGGCCTTCGCCGCCATCGCCCAGGGCGTCAAGCAGGTGTTCATCGTCGGCAAGCTGGCGGAAGGCGATCTGTTCCGCGCTGTGTCCGAGCCTGGGAGCGTAGGCACCGTCCTCCTCCCCTAGGAGACTGGGGTTTTTGGTCGATACCTTCGGGGGGCCTTCGTCGGACGTCCTCACGAGAAGAGAGAGTGAGCGACCGGCGCTGCCCCCAGCGAACGCGCCTCCCTCGGTCTCGGCCAAAAACCCTCAGTCTCCTGCTTGGCGCTTGTTCGCCGCCGCGCAGACTGGACCGAAGAATCAAGTAGCGTCACGAAAAACACCAGCCACCTCGGTAGCGCTTGGCCGAACCCTTCGGGGGGGCGGCGCGTTGCGTGCTCATGGCTCGCCTGGCCTGGGAGTGTCGAGTCGCAGGATCGCGCGGCTGTCATCGCGCAAAAAGGGCGCGATGATTCCTGGTCGGCGCGCGCTATGCTTCGTGCATGAGCGTGCTGAAGGACTTCATGGACAAGGTCCAGAAGAAGACCGAGGAGTTCCAGGAAAAGGCGGCCAAGAAAGCCGCCGAGAAGGCCGCCGAAATCGCCGTCGAGCAGGGGAAGCAGGCGGCGCGGGCAGCGGTAAAGCAGGCCGGCAAGAGCCTGCGCCATGTGGGAAACACGCTGGGCAATGCGCTCTTCGGCAAGGAAGCCGACGAGCCAGCCGACGCGACGACGCGCTCCGAGGAGGAGCCTGTTCCGCCGAGTGCAGACGCCGAGAGCATCGCCACGCTGAAGGCTCGGCTCACCCGCGAACGAACCAAGCGCGAGGCCGAAACGCAGGCGCGTGCCGCCGAGGCCGCGGCCAAGGAGAAGCGCCGGGAGCAGGAAGTGGACGACGAGCTCTCGGCGATGAAGAAGCGCCTCGGCAAGAAGTAGGCGAATGCCAGTTCGGGGTTGGCGATCCCGACTACGCAAGATGCGCGCGAATCGGACGCGCACCTCTCGCAGTAGAACTACGCGCGGAGCTCCGCGCCCTTCTTCTTCTTGGGAACCGCGGCCGCCGTGCGCTTCGGAGCCGGCTTCAGCACCTTGACCAGCCACTCACCGGTGATGCTCTTGGGGCTGGCCGCGACCGACTCCGGCGTGCCCTCGGCGACGATGTATCCACCGGACTCGCCGCCGTCGGGACCGAGGTCGACCACCCAGTCGGCGCACTTGATGACGTCGAGGTTGTGCTCGATGACCAGCACCGTGTTGCCCGCGGCGACCAGGCGATTGAGCACGTCGACCAGGCGCTCGATGTCGGCAAAGTGGAGGCCCGTGGTGGGCTCGTCGAGGACATAGAGCGTGCGCGAAGTGGCGACCTTGGAGAGCTCGCGGGCGAGCTTGATGCGCTGCGCCTCTCCACCCGAGAGCGTAGGCGAAGGCTGGCCCAGGCGCATGTAGCCGAGGCCCACGTCGGCCAGCGTTTGCAGGGCACGGACGATCTCGCGGTGGGCGGCAAAATGCGCCAGCGCCTCGTCGATGCTCATGGTGAGCACGTCGGCGATGGTCTTGTCCTTGAACCGCACGCGCAGGGTGGCCTCGTTGAAGCGCTTGCCGTGGCACTCGTCGCAGGTGACGTACACGTCGGGGAGAAAGTGCATCTCGACGGTCTTGAGGCCGTCGCCGCCGCAGGCCTCGCAACGGCCACCCTTCACGTTGAACGAGAAGCGCCCGGCATCGTAGCCGTAGGCGCGGGCCTCCTTGGTCTTGGCGAACACGTTGCGAATATGGTCGAAGACTTTCACGTAGGTGGCGGGGTTCGAGCGCGGGGTGCGGCCAATCGGCTGCTGGTCGATGGCGATGACCTTGTCGAGGTGCTCGAGGCCTTTGATGCGGGTGTGGGCGCCCGGAACGAGCCGCGAGTCGTGGAGCTTGCGCGCCAGCGCCGGCAGCAAGATGCGATTGATGAGGGTCGACTTCCCTGCCCCGGAGACGCCGGTGACCGCCGTGAGCGTGCCCAGCGGCAGCTTGACGTCGACGTTCTTCAGGTTGTGCTCTCGCGCACCCACCACCTCGATGAAGGCGCCGTTGCCGGGCCGGCGCTTGTCCGGAACCTGAATGGCGCGGCGCCCAGACAGAAACGCGCCGGTGATGGATTCGGGGTGATTTTGCAGGCTCTCGGCGCTGCCTTGGGCCACCACGCGGCCCCCGTGCTCGCCGGCGAGCGGTCCGAAGTCGGCCACGAAGTCGGCGGCGCGAATGGTGTCCTCGTCGTGCTCCACCACGATGACCGTGTTGCCGAGATCGCGCAGCTTGAGCAGCGTTTGCAGGAGCCGCAGGTTGTCGCGCTGGTGAAGGCCGATGGACGGCTCGTCGAGAACGTAGAGCACGCCGGTGAGCTCGGAGCCAATCTGCGAGGCCAGGCGAATGCGCTGGCTCTCGCCGCCGGAGAGCGTCGACGCGCCGCGCGCCAGCGTGAGGTAGTCGAGGCCAACGTCCAGCAGGAAGCCCAGTCGGTTCTCGATCTCGCGGAACAGATCTTCGGCGACCTCCCGCACCGACTTGGGCACCGGCATGCGATCCACCCACGCCTTGGCCTCGCGGATGTTCACCTGGGTGAGCCGCTCCATGGTCATGTCGCCGATGCGCACCGCGCGGCTCTCTTCGCGGAGGCGCGAACCACCGCAGCGCGCGCAGGGCTTGTCCGAGAGAAAGCGCAGGTAGTAGGCCTTCATGTCGTCGCTGGTGGTGCTCAGGAAGCGGCGCATGAGCTGCGGCTGTAGGCCTTCCCACACCCGTTTGCCCCGGCGATTTCCCGTGAGCACCGCATCGCGCTGCTCCTTCGGGAGCTTCTTCCAGGCAACGTCGAGCGGAATCTCGAGCTCCTCCAAGACGCTCATCACGGTCTCGGCCTTCCACCCTTCGGCGCGGGTGATGGCGGCGGCCCAAGGAGCGATGGCGCCGTCGCCGATGCTCTTTTCCGGGTCCGGTACCAGCAGCTCGGGGTCCATCTCCGGGCGCGAGCCGAGGCCGTTGCAGTCGGTGCAGGCGCCCATGGGCGCGTTGAACGAAAAGCTCTGCGGCGAGAGCTCGGCGAACGAGATGCCGCAGTGCACGCATGCGCGCTTCTGGCTGAAAACGCGGCTCTCGGCGCCGGCGCCCAAAAGCGCGCGCAGGACGCCTTCGCCCCACTTGAGTGCAAGCTCCACCGAGTCGGTGATGCGCGGCCGGGCGCTCTTCTGCACCACCAGGCGGTCGACCACGTAGGCGATGTCGTGCTTCGACTTCTTGTCGAGCTTGGGCTCTTCCTCCGAGAGGTCCAACGTGCGGCCGTCGACATGCACCCGCTGGAAGCCGTTCTCTTTCGCCTGCTCGAAGACCCGCGCATGATCGCCCTTGCGATTGTCGATGATCGGCGCGAGGAGCACCACGCGCGTTCCCTCGGGGAGCTCAAGCAGCGCGTCGACGATTTGCTGCGTGGTCTGCCCCTCGGCCGGGCGACCACACCGCGGGCAATGCTGGACGCCGAAGCGCGCGAACAGCACCCGCAGGTAGTCGTAAATCTCCGTCACCGTTCCCACCGTGGAGCGCGGGTTGTTGGAGGCGGCCTTCTGCTCGATGGCGATGGTGGGGGAGAGGCCGCGAATGGAATCGTACTTGGGCTTCTCCATTTGCCCGAGGAACTGGCGCGCGTACGACGACAGGCTCTCCACGTAGCGGCGCTGCCCTTCGGCGTAGAGGGTATCGAAGGCCAGCGACGATTTGCCGCTGCCCGATACGCCGGTAAACACCGAGAGCGCGTGCTTGGGAATCTGCAGCGAAACGTTTTTGAGGTTGTGCTCGCGGGCGCCGCGGACCTCGATGCAATCGTGTTTCATGCGGGGCAAACTATACACCTGTTCAGTGCACCAACGACGACAAACCACTCGTGTACGGCCGCGACTCCCCAAAACGAAGGCGCGGGAGCCTCAACTCCGGGAAGAAGTCCCTGACGAGGAACGCCGCCATCCCGAAGAGTTCGGCCTCTCCTCTAGTCCTTTCCGTGAACTACGTAGTCTTCCGGTCCGGGAGGCTGCGAGGCGGCGGAGAGCGCCAAGCAGGAGACTGAGGGTTTTTGGCCGAGACCGAGGGAGGCGCGTTCGCTGGGGGCAGCGCCCGGAGCGAACTCCTGTTCGTGAGGACGGCCGACGAAGGCATCCGGAAGGTATCGGCCAAAAACACCAGTCTCCTAGGCGAGTGTCTTTTGGATCGCGGTGCGGAAGTCGGGATTCGAGGGCTCCACCTGCGGCTCGAAGCGGCCCACCACGTTGCCCTCTTTGTCGACGAGGAACTTGTTGAAGTTCCATTTGATCTCGCCGCCGTGCTTCTCGTCGCCCGTCAGCGCGGCGAAGAGCGGATGAATCCCGTCGCCCTTCACCTTCACCTTGGAGAACATGTCGAACGACACGTCGTAGCTGGTGGAGCAGAAGGTCTTGATCTCGGCATCGGTGCCGGGCTCCTGGGCGCCGAACTCGTTGGCCGGAAAGCCGAGCACGGCAAAGCCCTGGGGTCCGAATTCCTTTTGCAGCGCCTCGAGGCCGGCGTACTGCGGCGTGAGGCCGCAGCGCGATGCCACATTGACAATGACCAGGGCCTTGCCCTTGTAAGCCGAAAGCGATTTCGTGGCGCCGTCGATGGTCTTCACTTCGAAGTCGTGGATGTTGGGCATGGTTTTCTTTCGATGCGGGAGCGGACGAGACCGTGTCGAAGCGGTCAGACCCCGACCGGGTGCCACACGGTCTTCGACTCGATGTAGCGCTCGACCCAGGCGATCCCTTGGCCCTTGCGATCGTCGAACCACTCGCCGAGCGGCAAGTTGGACCGCGTCTTCACCCGCTTGACGCTGTCGGCGCCGAGCCGCTCCAGCTCCGCCCGCAGCTCGGTGGCTTTGGAGCCGAAGGTGCCGTCGAAGGCCATGACCTCGCGGTGCTTGGCCAGCTGGGGCGCCAGCTCCGCCACTTGCCCGGTGAGGATGTTCACCACGCCGCCCGGCAGGTCGCTGGTGGCGAGGCACTCGCTCCAGACGATGGCGGTGCGGGGGTCGGCCTCGCTGGCGGTGGCCACCACCACGTTGCTGGTGGCGATGATGGGCAGGATGGTGGAAACCAGCCCGAGCAGCGACGGCGCGTCGGGAGCCACCACGCCGACCACGCCCATGGGGTTCGGGATGGTGAAGCCGAAGTGGGGCCCGCTCACGGGATTGTGCGACGAGAACAGCGACGAGATCTTGTCGCAGAAACCCGCGTAGAACACGGTGCGGTCCACGGCAGCCGCCACTTCGCGGGCGGCATCGGCAGGCGACGCGCCGGCGCGCACCAACGATTCCACGAGCTCGGGCGTGCGCGACTCGGTGACCTCGGCGAGCCGGTATAGAATCTGCCCGCGGTTGTAGGCGCTGCGCGCGGCCCACTTGTCGGCGGCGTTCTTGGCCACCAGCACCGCGTCCCGCACGTCCTTCCGGGAGCCACGCGGCACGTTCACCGTCTCGGGGTCGGCGCCGGCGCCCGCGCCGTGCACCTGCGTGTAGCGGCCCGACTCGGAGCGCACGAAGGCGCCGCCGACGTACATCTTATAGGCCTTGTTCACCCGCACGCGGGCGCTCGCGACCTCGGCCGCGGGCACATCGCGAACCGCGAGCTCGCCGGTCTTCACGCCGGGGGCCGCAGCCGAGGCCGGCGCGCCGTCTTCCACCTGGGTACGTTTCTTTTCCATCACTCCACCTCGACGTAGGCGCCAAGGCCCTGGCGCCCGCCCTCGCGGCCGAAGCCGCTTTCTTTGAAGCCGCCGAAGGGCGAGCTGGGATCGAACTTGTTGAACGTATCGCCCCACACCACGCCTGCCTTGAGCTGCGTGGCCATGTGGAAGATCTTGGAGCCCTTGTCGGTCCACACTCCGGCCGAGAGGCCGTACATGGTGTTGTTGGCCTTCTCGATGGCCTCGTCGGGCGTACGGAAGGTCATGATGGTGAGCACCGGTCCGAAGATCTCCTCGCGGGCGATGCGGAAGGCCTGGCCGGCATTGGTGAAGAAGGTCGGCGGGAACCAGTAGCCTTTTTCGGGAATGGCGCAGGCGAGCGAGTGCCGCTCGGCGCCTTCGAGCTCACCGCTGGCCACCAGCTCTTTGATGCGCTCGAGCTGCGGTTTGGAGTTGATGGCGCCGATGTCGGTGTTCTTGTCGAGGGGATCGCCCAGGCGCATGGTGGCCATGCGGTCCTTGAGCTTGCGAATCACCACATCGTGGACGCTCTCTTCGAGCAAGAGGCGCGAGCCGGCGCAGCACACGTGGCCTTGGTTGAAGAAGATGCCGGAGACGATGCCTTCGATAGCCTGGTCGATGGGCGCGTCGGCAAACACGATGTTCGCCGCCTTGCCGCCCAGCTCCAACGTCAGGCGCTTCTTGGTGCCGGCCACCGCGCGCTGGATGCGCTTGCCCACCGCGGTGCTCCCGGTGAATGCGATCTTGTCGACGCCCGCGTGGTCCACCAGAGCCGCGCCGGTGGCGCCGGCGCCGGTGACGATGTTCACCACGCCCGGCGGGAGCTCGCACTCCTCGATGATCTGCGCCAGCAGCAGCGCGGTGAGCGGCGTGGTCTCCGCCGGCTTGAGCACCACCGTGTTGCCGCAGGCCAGCGCCGGGGCGATCTTCCAGGCGGCCATGAGGAACGGGAAGTTCCAAGGGATGATCTGCCCGGCCACCCCCAGCGGGCGTGCCTTGCGTCCGTGGAAGGCGTAGTCGAGCTTGTCGGCCCAGCCGGCGTGGTAAAAAAAGTGCGCGGCGGCGGTGGGGATATCGAAGTCGCGCGACTCCTTGATGGGCTTACCGCCGTCCATGGTCTCGACGATGGCCAGCTCGCGCGCCTTTTCCTGAATCGCGCGGGCGATGCGAAAAATGTATTTTGCACGCTCTTTGCCGGGCATCTTGGCCCAGTACTTCTCGAATGCGTTTCGAGCGGCTGCCACCGCGGCGTCGACGTCGGCGGCCGAGGCCTCGGCCACCTCGGCGAGCTTCTGCTCGGTGGCCGGGTTGACGGTGTCGAAGTACTTGCGGCTCTGCGGCGCGGTCCACTTGCCGCCGATGAAGAGCTCGTACTTGGGGGCGATCTTGACGTGGTCCGGAGACTCGGGTGCCGGCGCATATTCCCAGGCCTTGCCGAAATCGAGGGCGAAGGAGGCCGGGGTGCCGGCTTGGGGAACGCCCGGCGCTCCCTTGGTGATGTCGCTCATGGTCAATCCTTGGAGAAGTCTTCGGAGGCTTGGTAGAGACCGGTGCGCTCTTTTTCGAGCTGCATCAGCACGTCGTTGAGGAGCGCGCTCGCACCAAAGCGAAAGAGGTCGGGGGAGAGCCAGGGATCGCCCAGCGTCTCCTTGACCACCACCAGGTATTGCAGCGCCTGCTTGGCGGTTCGCACGCCGCCCGCCGGCTTCATGCCGATGCGCGTGCCCGTGGCGTAAAAGTGATCGCGAATGGCCTCGAGCATCACCAGGGTGACGCCCAACGTGGCGGCAGGCTGCACCTTGCCGGTGGAGGTCTTGATGAAGTCGCCGCCAGCGGCGATGGCGAGATCGCTCGCCTTGCGCACGACGTCGTAGGAACCGAGCTCACCGGTCTCCAGGATGACCTTGAGGTGTGCGGGGCCGCACGCCTCTTTGGTGGCGGCGATCTCGTCGAAGACCTTGCCGTAGTCGCCGGAGAGCATGGCGCCGCGATCGATGACCATGTCGATCTCGTCGGCGCCGAACTCCACCGCTCGGCGCACGTCTTCGAGCTTGATCTCGAGCGGCGACTGGCCGCTGGGGAAAGCGGTGGCCACACTGGCCACCTTCACGCCCGACGCGCCCAGCGCATCCTTCGCGATGCGCACGAAGTTCGGATAAACGCAGATGGCGGCGCACGACGGCAGCTCGCTATCGGAGTCGAGGGGTCGCACCGCCTTGCGACAAAGCTGACGCACCTTTCCTTCGGTATCTTTGCCCTCCAGGGTCGTCAGATCCATCATCGAGATGGAGAGCTTGAGCCCCGCGACCTTGGACGCCTTCTTGATGGAACGCTTCGCGAGATTCGCGACGCGCTCTTCGATGGCGACCTGATCGACCGGCGGTGGATTGAACAACGGAAAACGCGATGCGCGCGTCGGAGCGCTGCGCTTGAAGAGAGCGGTTGTCACAGCCCGGAGCGTACCACCGAGTGCCTTTTCGTTGCATCGGCTCAATGGGGCGCCCGGGTGCGAGAACCAACAAAAAGCACTTCGGCCGCAGGCTCCGAAGAACGTGCGACCGAGGTGGGTTGAGGCATCGCTTCCGCGAAGAGCTCAGGGGCTCTTCGGCGGGGCGAGGTCGATCTTGGCCCGCTTGCGGCGACGGCGAGCCGCCTCCGCTTGCTTCTTGCGGCGCTTGACGCTCGGCTTCATATAATGCCGACGCATCTTGAGCTCACGGAGGACACCTTCAGACGCGAGCTTGCGCTTGAGCATCTTGATGGCGCGCTCGATGCCACGGTCGCTGACCACGACCTCGAGGGGTTTACACTGAATCGCGTCGCTCGGCATGAAACTCTCCGGAAAAAGTCGCAGAAAACGAAGGGAGTCCGGGGATAGCACGCCGTTTGTGCAGCGCCAACAAGTTCCGCGCCTTTCGACCTTCGAGGCGCCCAGCCTGCGTTTCAATCCCCCGCGCCCGCACCGCTTTGCACGGGGACGATGCAGATACCGCGAGGTACCTCCAGGAGCCGGGAATGGTTCGTCATTTCTTTTGCCTTCCGGCAGGTGGGATTTGACGACCGGCGCCAATCTAGACACGATCGACCGATGTTGCGCGCGGGTGACGAGGTCGCCCAATACACCATCGTAGATGTCCTCGGCGAAGGGGGGATGGGCGCCGTGTACCGCGCGCGCGACGGGCGCCTCGAGCGCGTGGTGGCGCTCAAGGTGTTGGTGGAGGCCGAGGACCCGGACTTCGCCAAGCGCCTTCGGCGGGAAGCGCTGGCCGCCGCATCGCTCTCGCACCCCAACGTGGTGAGCGTGTACGACGTGGGCTCGCACGAGGGCCGCGTGTACCTGGCGATGGAGGTGGTGGAGGGCCGCACGCTGCGCGAGCTGGTGGGCCACCCGGACGTTCCGTGGACCGAGCGGCTCCGCTGGATGGTGGACGTCGCGCGCGCACTGGAGGCCGCCCACGCGACCGGCCTGGTGCACCGCGACATTAAGCCCGAGAACGTGGTGCTGCGAAAGGACGGCGTCATCAAGGTCCTCGACTTCGGCATCGCCCGCAACGTGGCGGTTCCAGAGGCCAGCGAGGCGGTGATCACCGGCCGCGGGCAGATCATCGGCACGCCCGCGTACATGGCGCCGGAGCAGCTGCGAGGCGGCGATACCGAGCCGGCCACCGACCAGTTCGCCTGGGGCGTCATGGCCTACGAGGTGCTCACCGGCGAGCGCCCCTGGAAGAAGAGCGCCGACATCGTCACGGTCATCGCCAACATCTTGAGCGATGCACCCGCCCCGCTCCGGAACAAGCTCCCGGACGTGCCACCGGCGGTAGAAGACGTCATCCACCGGGCCATGGAAAAGCTGCCCGAGGGCCGCAATCCCTCGCTCGGACACGTGGTGGCAAAGCTCGAGCCGTTCACCTCGCACACCACGATTCAAGCGGATCGCGTGACCCTGAAGCCGCTCACCGCGACCAAGGACGACGAGGCCTTTCTCGCCACGACGCGCGTTCCCACGGTGCGCAGCACGCCGCCCGAAGATGCGGAAACCACGGCGCCGCGGCCGTCGACCCGGCCCCGGCGGAGCCGGCGCACCACCTGGCTGGCGGTGGCGACCTTGCTCGTGGTGGTGGGCGTGGTGGTGGCGCTCCGCCGCAAGCCAACCCCGATAGTGCTGCGCGTCTCCGACAATCCCCAGGCGGAGCAAGCCTACCGCGAGGGCAAGCAGCTCTTCCGCGACGGCGCCATCGACCGCGCCGAGCGAGCGCTCGACCGCGCCATCGCGCTCGATCCGGAGTGCGCGGCGGCCCACCTGGAGCTCGCCCTCCTCTCCTTCGAAGTGGACGCAGGGCGCGGCGTGGAGCACTACCAGGCAGCCTTTCAGTACCGCGCCAAGTTGAGCCTGCGCGACGCCGAGCTGCTCGACGCTAGCGAGCCTTATCTGCGCTCCACCAGCGATCTCGAAGAGTGGCAAACTCGCCTCCTTCGCGCCACCAAGCGCTTTCCGAGGGACGCAGAGATCTTCTTCTGGCTGGGGCTCTCGCGCGAGAAAATGTTCGACTACGAGGCGGCCAAAGATGCGTATGGCAAGAGCCTCGGCGTCGACAACGCGTTTATCACCGGGTACGCGGCACGCGCCCGCGCCGCGGCGCTGCTGGGCGACGGCAAGGCTGCGCTCGAGGACTACGATCGCTGCCTGCGCGGCTCGCCGGTGGCGACCGTTTGCGTGAAGGCGCGCTTTGCCCTGCTCATGCAGAGCGGCGCGTGCGGCCGCGCAAAGGACGACGCCGAGCGCTGGACCTCGATGGACGCGAAGGAGCCCGACGCGCAGTCGGCGCTGGCAGCGGCGCTGGTGGCCACCGAGGCACCCACCGCCAGCGTCGAAGAGGTGCTCAAGCGCGAGTGGGCCTTGCTCGACCCGAGATACGAGACCGCGCACGAGCTGCGAGATCGCGTGCTTTTGGCGGTTCGCGAGGGCGACTTTGTGCGCGCCGAGTCGCTCGCCCTCGCTTGGGAAAAGGCGCTGCCGGCCACCGCACCGCGCGACGAACGCGCCCGGGCCGCGCGCATTCTCACCCAGATTCACGAGGAGACGGGCGACCTGCGGCGTGCCGGGCTGGCAGCCAAGAACTTTCTTGAACGTCGAGCGAGCTTTCCCGCCGACGCGTGGAGCACCGACCCTTCGGCGTGGTTCTTCAAGCCGATGGCGCGGGCCGGTCTCTACGACAAGGCAAAGCTCGACGAAGCAAGGCGCACTTGGCTACGGGAGGAAGAGGAGCGCGACGGGCGCAAGGAGCGCGAGCGCCAGTCGGGGTTCCGTTGGGCTATCCTCTACGGCGACTTTGCGGAGTCGCCGGCGGAGGCGCGCGACGCCATTGCGCTCCTGCCCGGCTTTCAGCCGATACCCCCGGAGACCCGCCGGACCCAGGAGTTCGACTATGCGATGGGAAGGACGATGGCGCTTTTGGGGCGCGGCGCGGAGGCAGAGGCGTATCTGTCGCATGCGGTATTGCGATGTACGGTGTTCGAGGCCCCGTTCGCCGCCATGCACGCTCGCTACGAGCTCGCGCGCGTGCTCGAGGCCAGCCACCAACTCGACCGGGCCCGCGTCCTCTATCAAAGCGTGCTCGATCGCTGGCAGAGCGCCCGCCCTCGCAGCCTCACCGCCGCGCACGCGGAAGAACGCCTCAAGGCGCTGAAATAGTAGTCTCTCCGTCGCCGAGGCGAAGCCACAAAAAGGCAGCGCCGACGTCGTGCGCGGGGGCCATTCCCTCCTGGCTTCGATCGCTCGAAGCCATACGACCCACGCGCCATCGGTCGGCGCCTCGAGTGCGAAACCCTTACTTACTTGCCGCGGCGAGCGAAGTACGTGGTCGCGCGCTTCTGGCCCTTCTTGGTAATTCGCTTTCCGTCGAGCGCGTCGCCCAGCGGGCGCGGGAGCTCCTTGGCAGAGACGCCAATGGCGGCGCGGATCTCTTCGGCGCGCAGGCCGTCCGGGCTCCTCTCGAGCACGGCAACGATCTGGTCGACAACCTTGGCGAGGTCCTCGGGGGATCGGCGCGCGAGGCGGCCGCCCTTCCGTGCGGTGCTGCGACCACCACGGCCCTTGGCGGGCGCTTCGGCAGCGGCGGCAGGGGCCTCAGCGGCAGCGGCGGGCTTGCGGCCGGCGCGACGCTTGGGAGCGGCGGGGGTGCGGGGGCTGGGGGAGCTCGTGGGGTTCGAGCGAGCGCCGGACTCGGCGGCGATGTCCTGGAGCGATGCGTTGCGCATGGCTGCAAGAACGTTGTCGATGAATTGGGAGGTAATGGTGTTTAGCGCGGAGCGGAGGTTGCTCATAGTTCCCATGTCTCACACGTTGAGGCGAAGCGCACGCGTTTTCTGATTGCCGGCAAGCTCCGGCAATATCCTCTTGGCGGCGTCTCGCGGTTTGGCGCGATAGCCAACGCGATAGCCAACGCGATTCCAAGTGCGTACTCGTCGACTCGAGCGCAAAGCCGGCCAACATGCGCCTTTCGAATGACCGATTCACAAGGTTTCGGTCGCGCAGGTCGCGCAGGCCGCGAACCGTCCACCAAGCGTGCGCGCTGCGGAGTCGTCGTGCCGAAGGAGGGACTCGAACCCTCACACCCTTTCGGATGGCGGATTTTGAATCCGCTGCGTCTGCCATTCCGCCACTTCGGCCTTGAGGACCGAGGCATATCAGAGTCTTCGCGCAGTTGCTACTTCCCGCGCCGGCGTGCGCTACCTGTGGCGGAGCACCAGCACCAGGAACACCGCGGCGGCCACCGCCACCGCCAACGCCAGCAGCACAATCCACAACACGGGGCTGCGCTTCTTCGCGCCGCGCTGCACCAGAGGAAGCGCGGCGTCGCCGGGCGGGAACGAGCTGTGCCGCGGGTCGAGCGCACGGCCCGGCATGGCCGGGGTACGCGAGCCGGGGCCTGGCCCATTCCCGTGACCCGCGCCGTGGCTGCCGAGCGCGGGCGCCGACGGGCGCTCCACGAAGTCTCGCGCGCTCAGAACCGGCGGCTGCGAGCCCATGCCGTTGGCGTGCGAGGGCTGCGAGGGAGCGGCCATGGGCATCATTCGGGAAGACGCAGGGGCGAAGTCGGCGGTGGACATGATGAGCGTCGTCGACTGCTGCGGCATGGGAACGTCGGGCATCTGCGCGAGCGATTCGCTCACGCTCACCCCCGGACGCATGACCGGCATTTCGAGTCCCATGGCGACGGTTACGCTGGCCTCGGCAATCCACTTTTCGTGGGCCGCCTTCTCTTCCGTGAAGAGCGCTTGCATGATGCCGCCAACCACGTCCTGGTTCACCACGCGCCCCTCGCTCATGGCCACGCGGTCGAGCGCCACCGACAGCTCGGCCGCGTCGCGGTAGCGCGCCTTGGGGTCGCGCTGGAGCGCACGACGGAGCACCTGCCATAGGTCTTCGGGAAAGCCCTCCACCAGCGTCGTCGGGTCGGGTACGTCGGCCGCGTGCACCCGCTCCAACGTCTCGACGTCGTCCTCGCCCTTGAAGAGCCGCCGGTCGGCCGTGACCTCCCAGAGCGTGGTGCCGAGAGCGAAGATGTCGGTGCGGCGGTCGAGCGCTTGACCGACGGCTTGCTCTGGCGCCATGTAGGCGAGCTTGCCCTTTACCATTCCCGCGCGCGTCTTGGAGAGCCGGTTGGCCGCCTTGGCCAGACCGAAGTCGATGATCTTCACGCGCCCGTCGTAGGTGATGAAGATATTGCTGGCGTTCACGTCGCGATGAACGATGTTGAGCAAGTTGCCGTGCGCATCGTGAAGCTCGTGGGCATGGTGCAGCCCCTCGGCGGCGCGGGCGCCCACCCACGCGGTGACGTCGTAGCGGAGCCGTACGCCGCGCTCGCGGCACGCGTTCCACACGTGCCAGAGCGACTGCCCATTGAGGAACTCCATGGCGATGAACAGGCGGTTGCCTTCGGCCCCGAGCTCATACACCTGCACAATGTTGGGGTGCGACAGGCGCGAGACGATCTTCGCCTCGTCGCTGAACATCGTCACGAACTCGGTGTTGAGGGAGTAGACCTCTTTGATGACCTTGAGCGCGACGAGACGCCCCGGAGGCTGCGCGGCCTCGCGAAGGTGCCCGAGGTAGACGGTGGCCATTCCACCTTCCCCGATCTTTCCTCGAACCTCGTAGCGGCCGAGCCGCTTGGGCATTTTCTCCGTCACCGTGGTAGCTCGAACCGTAGCAGGATGTTGAAAACCGGTGCAACGACGCTGCGATAGGAGCTACGCTCGGGACCATGAACGCGGCGTTACCTCGGGGCCTTGGATTGCTGGTTTTGGGCACTTTTGCTGGGCTTTCCGGGGGCTGCAAGGACCCGGGCGAGAAAAGTGCGACCCTCGCCGCCGAGCATGCGACGTTCCTCGCGAACCTGGTGGAGAAGGACGTGGGCGAGGTCGAGCGGGGCCTGCCGGAGGGCGCCAAGCGCGCCACAGCCACCTTTGCCGACGGCGCCGGCATTCAGCGAGACCCGCAGCAAGTGCGCAAGGGCCTTCAGAAGATTCAACGGGACGTGAGTGATTTGCTGGTGGCGAAGTCGACGTTCTTTGCGCTGGTGGACGACAAGGGCGTCGCCATCCGCAACAACCTCGAGCCCGATGCCATGGCGGGCAAGGACCTCTTCTCGCTCTTCCCCGCACTCAAGGGCGCCGACGCAAGCCCCTTCGTGACCACCGTCGGGCAATTTCCCGAGGCTGCGGTGGGCCCCCGCCCGGACCGCACCTGGGTCGCCGGGTGCCCGGTGAAGAAGGACGACGGCAAGATCATGGGCTACTACGTCACCGGCTGGTCCTACCGAGGCTTTGCCCACCATCTGCAGGAGTCGCTGCTGGCGGAGCTCAAGGGCAAGCTGCTGGCAGCCGGCGACACCGGCAAACTGCCCATCCTCTACGTGGCGGTGTTCGACGCCAACGGTGTGTACGCAGAGCGCCAGACGCCGGAGATCAACGAGACCACCCTCGCCGGCCTCAAGCTCCCCGAGGCCACCGCCAGCGGTCCAGCGCACGGCGTGATCAAGGTCACCGAGCGGTCCTACGGCTGGGCTGCAGCGCGCACGCCGAAGCTCGGCAAGGACACCGGCGTCGCCCTTCTGCGCAGCGAGATCTGATCGACGCTTACTTGGCCGCGGGCTGCTTCTCTGGCTCGTCGACGCCGCTGCGCCCGAGCGTGTGCACGGCGAAGCCGAAGTAGGCGACCCCGGCCGCCAGCACCAGCGGACCGAAGGACCCTGCTCGCGTCTCCGTCATGAGCAGGCCGGCCACCACCAACGCGGCCCCGAGGACGAGGCGGGCGCGCAGCGCGGCCACCTACGACCGTCCCTGGAGCGCGCGCTTCGTCCACATGGCCGCAGTATGCCTGGGACGCGCGTCGAGGAAACCACTTTTCTCCTTGCGTGACGCCGCCGGTTCTTCGCATATGAACGGGTGCCTCGCTTCGCCGCCATCGACGTCGGCTCCAACGCCCTGCGCTTGCGCATCGTCGACGTGGGCAGCGTGGGCACGGAGAAAGGCGCCCAGGTCACCTTCCAAGAGGTGCTGAGCCAGCGCGCCGCAGTTCGCCTCGGCACCGAGGTGTTCCTCACCGGGTCCATTCCTGCGGCGGCCATCGCCCAGGCCTGCGACGCACTCCGAGACTTCCGACGCGTGATGGACACTGCGAACGTCGACGCGTATCGCGCCACCGCAACCAGCGCCGTTCGCGAGGCCAAGAACGGCGGCCTGCTGGTGGAGCGGGCCCACCGTGAGACGGGCATCGACCTCGAGATGATCGAGGGCATCGAAGAGGCCCGCCTGGTGCGTCTGGCGGTGACCCGGCGCATCAACCTCGACGACCGCACCGCGCTCCTCATCGACGTGGGCGGCGGCTCCACCGAGTTCACCATGCTCGAGCGCGGCGAGCACGCATGCTCGCTCTCCTTGCCGCTGGGCTCGGTGCGGCTTCTGGAGACCTACTTGAAGGACGTGGAGACGGTGGATGCCAAGCGGCTGCACCTGCTCGACGAGAGCGTCGACCGCGGCCTGGCCGAGCTCCGCACGCTCTCCGGCGGCATGAAGGTCGACGCACTGGTGGGCACCGGTGGCAACGTCGATACGCTAGCCGATCTGTGTCCGGCGCCAGGCGACGTGCGCGCCATCGACGTTGCGAAGATGGAGACCCTGGTGCGAGAGCTCTGCGGCCTCACGCCGGCCGAGCGACGGGCCCGGTACGGGCTGCGTGCCGATCGCGCAGACACCATCGTGCCCGCGTCGCGCGTGTTCTTGCGAGCCGCGCACAAGTACCGAGTGCCGCACATTTTGGCGCCCGGCGTGGGCCTCAAGGAAGGCATTCTCATCGAGCTCGTCGACCGCCATTTTCACACCTGGCACGACGCCCACGAAACCGAGGGGATGCTCGACGCATGCCTGCGCTTGGGACGCCGCTACCGCTTCGACGAGGCGCACGGCATGCTCGTCTCCAACTTTGCCGCCAAGATCTTCGACGCGACGCGCGCTGTGCACGGCCTCGGCGAAGGCCCGCGGCTTCTCCTGCGGGCCGCCGCAGTGCTCCACGACATCGGCGACTTCGTGCGCTACGACGGGCACCACAAACACAGCTTCTACCTCATCCAGAACTCGGACTTGCTCGGCCTGAGCCCCGCCGATCGCGCCATCGTTGCCAACGTCGCGCGCTACCATCGAAAGAGCCTTCCCGAGCCCGCCCACCCCAACTTTCGCGACCTCGACAAGGACGCGCGGTCCAAGGTGCGGGCGCTGGCCGCCATTTTGCGCATCGCCGACGCACTCGACCGCGAGCACCTCTCCAAGGTGACCGACGTGCGCCCGGTGGTCGAAGGCGGCCGCCTGTACCTCAACGCAGTGGGGAGCGAAGAGCGCGACCTCGAGGAGTGGACCGTGCGGGCGAAGGCCGACCTGCTGCGCGAGGTCTATGGCCTCGAGGTCGACCCGGGCGGCCCCCGCGAGGCCACCAAGACACCTCGGTCCGGCGAGGTGGAGCCGGTGGCCGACTCCAAGCGCGATGGCCCCAAGTCCAAGAAGAGCTGAGCGGGCCGGGAAATGTCGGCCTCTCGCGGGCCGCCCCTCGGCGGCCGCGGCGCGCGCGGCGATAGGACCTATGGATCCGGCGCCGGTGCTGCTAGCCTCCCCTGCGAATGCGTGGACGACTGGCCCTCTCTTTGGTCCTCATCGCCGGGTGCGGAAGCCAAGCCGTCCCGGATCCGAAAACCGCGGCCGACGACTACGCCAAAGCTGCGGAGCGGGGCGACGCGAATGCGCTCTACGACATGATGGCAACGCGCGGGCGCGCCGACTACTCGCGCGGTGACGTCGCACGCCTCGTGCGGGAGCAGAAGCCCGAGCTGCAGGAGCGGGCGCGCGACCTGCAAAAGTCGCCCAAGGTGCTGGCCCATGCGCGGCTCCGCTTTCGCGACGGCGAAGAAGCCTCGCTCGAGCTGAAGGACGGCCGCTACTGGGTCGCCAGCGCGGCCGATCTGCCAGGCGGCGCGCGAACGCCCGAACAAGCGCTCGATCAGCTGCGGCGGGTGCTTGCACGGCGCAGCTATGCCGGCCTGATGCGGGTGCTCACACCGGCCACGCGCAAGGCCATCGAGGACGATCTACGGGGCCTGGTCGAGGGCCTCGAGCGCTCCGACACGCTCGAAGTACGCCTGGTGGGCGACACCGCCACGGTCGCCGTGCCGGGCGGTCACCTGGTCAAGCTTCGAAGGCAAGACGGCGTGTGGCGGGTCGAGGATTTCGACTGATGCGTCTCCGCCCCATCACCCTCACCCTCGTCGTGCTCACTGCCCTGTTGTGGCTTTTGGCGCCGCGACCCGCGCGCGCCTTCGGCGATCAGGGCGCCTTCGACCCGCGGATTCTCCTGGCCGGCGGCGCCACCGGTCCCTCCTACCTTACTGCCCCCTCGCGCTGGTCATGGGAGCTCATTCAGCGCACCAGTGCGCCGGCACGACTCAAGCCGTCGCAGGTTCGCGCCGACGACGCGGCCGTCACCGACGCGCCCTTCCTCTACTGGAGCGGCCGCACCGCGCTCACCTCGCTGAGCGCGGCCGAGGTCGCGGGCCTCCGAAAGTTCTTCGCCCTGGGCGGCACGCTGCTGGTCGACGACGCGACCCCCGCGGGCGACGGTGAGCCGGGCCCCTTCGGTCGATCGGCGCGCAAGGAAATCGCGCGGATCCTCCCCGACAGCACGCCCATCGAGCTCGGCTCCGACCACGTCATTTTCAAGGCGTTTTACTTGCTCGGGCGCCCGGAAGGCCGCGTCGCCGGGAAGAAGACCGTGGACGCCATCGTGCGCGGCGGCCAGGCGCAGGTGGTGTTCCTCTCGCACGACCTGGGCGGCGCGCTGGCGAAGGGCCCCAGCGGTATCTGGGAGCAACCGGTAGTGCCCGGCGGCGACGAGCAGCGCGAGCGCGCCGTTCGCCTCGCGGTGAACCTCGCGATGTACGTGCTCTGCTCGAACTACAAAGACGATCAGGTGCACGCGCCATTTCTCATGCGACGACGCGCGATGCTGCCGGAGCCCTAGACGGTGGAAACGCGCTTTTCCACCGATTTGCCGGTCTGGGCCATCGCCTGCGCGATCGCGCTTTTCGCGGCGAGCATCGTCTTTTTGCTGGTCGAGCTGCGTCGAGGCGCCCAGCGCGCCGGCATCACCGCGCTCACCGGCCTGCTGGCGGCGCTCGGGCTCACCGGCGCGGTTCTTCGGCCGGTGCGTGTATCTTCCCGCGACACCATCGTTCCTCCGCGCATCACGGTGCTGGTAGACGACTCGCGCTCGATGGCGCTCAAGGACGGCAGCGATCCGCGGCGAGCGGTGCGTGATCGCGTCCTGGCCGACCTCGACCGGCGCAAAGCAAGCGCGCGGCTCGAAGTCTTGGGCTTCGGCGATGGGACGCCGACGCCCATGGTGCTCGGCAAGGCGCCGCTCAAGCCGCGGAGCGACGTCGGGCGCGCCTTTCGCTGGCTCTCCGAGCGCGCGGAGGAAAAGCCCGAGGCAGTGGTGGTGGTGACCGACGGACGCCTCGACGATCCCGAAGGTGCCATTGTGTTCGCCCGCGATCTCGGCATTCCGGTGCACACGGTAGGCACCACGAAAGACGCGCCGCGCGACGCCAGCGTCCGGAAGATCTCTGCCGCCGGCGCGGCGGTCGCGCACGTCCCCCTCCCCTTGCGCATCACGGTGGGCTGCGCGGGGGGGCTGTCGTGCAACGAGCTCACGGTAACCGCGCGCGAGCTCCGCGAAGACGGTCCGCCGGCGCTCCTGGCCACCGGTCTGGCGCACCTCACGAACGGCGAAGGCGCGGTCGACCTGACGGTGACGATGGACCGTGCCGGACCGCGCATTCTCGAAGTGTCGATCACACCGCCGGAAGGTGACGCCATTCCCGAGAACAACGCGCGCTACCTGCCCTTCGCGGTGGCCCGCGAGCGGGTGCGCGTGCTGCACGTGGCAGGGCGCGCGACCAACGACGTGCGGTCGCTGCGCCGATGGCTCAAGAGCGACGCCTCGGTGGACGTGGTGGCCTTCTTCATCCTTCGAACCCCCAGCGACAAGCCGCAGGCGCCTCCCGAGGACCTGGCGCTGATTCCGTTCCCGGTGGACGAGCTGTTTCGCGAGCATCTTTCCTCCTTCGACGCCGTGGTGCTGCAGGACTTCGACGCACAGCCGTACGGGCTGGAGCGTCACTTGCCGGCCATCGCCGCCTACGTGAAGCGGGGGGGCGGGCTCATCATGGTCGGCGGCCCCAACTCTTTCGTGGCCGGTGGCTACGCCGGCACGCCGCTCGCATCGGTGCTCCCGGTGGAGCTCGATGGGGCCGCGGGCTCCACCGCCGCCGACGTGGGCAACTTCGTCCCGCAATGGACCGATGAGGGCGCACAGGCGCCGCTGCTATCGTCGCTGCACGATCTGGTGGGGGCCGATCTGCCGGCCATGCCCGGGGCCAACGTGCTCGGCGCGGTGACGCCCGGCGGCCTCGCGCTGTGGACGCACCCGACCCGCACCACCCGCTTCGGGGGACGCATGCCGGTGCTCGCGATCGGCGATCAGGGCGACGGCAGGTCCATCGCGCTGGCGGTCGATGGCACGTGGCTGCTCGAGTTTTCGGGCGTGGGCGTGCGCACCGGCGGCCGAGGATACGCCAGCCTGTGGGACGGGCTCCTCGGTTGGCTCATGCGCGATCCTCGCTTCGAGCCCGCGCAGATCGACCTTCCCCAGGGCTGCGTGGCCGACCTGCCGTCCAAGCTCCGGGTCCGCGCCCTGCCCAAGTCGTTTCGGGGAAACCTTCGCGTCGAGCTCTCGCGCATCGACGGGCAAACAGAAAAGGTCACCCGCCTCGAGGTGCCGCGCGGCGATCGCGACGACGTCGAGGTCGACATGCCCGCCCTGGCCGCCGGCGGCTACGTGGCCCGGGTGCGGCTCGGCGACGGCCCCACCACCCGGCGCGACTTCGCCTGCGAGGCAGGCGGCGACGAATGGGCCGACTCGCGCCCCGACGGTGCGAACCTGGAGACGTTGGCGAAGGAGGCGAAGGGCTCGTTTCACTGGGCGTCGGACGTCGACCGTATCCCCTTCCCCAAGCCCACCGTCATCAGCACCGAGCGCCACGTGTCGCCGCTGTTGCCAGCCTGGGCCTTTTGCCTCTTGGGCGCTGCGCTGGCAGGCCTTCACTGGTTCGTCCGCCGCCGCGGAGGCCTCTTGTGACGTCGCACCCGAGCCCGCCCTGGCGGTCTGATACACTCGGCCGGGTGCATCGAGCCGCCGCAGTGGGCTTCGCCCTGGTCCTCGCCCTGGCCGCCTCTCCTTCGGCGCACGCGCTCACGTGGCCCGACGTAGCGGCGCGCATCGACGAGGCGAGCCGCGCCGCCGACGTCGGAGCACGACGAGCGGCCGCGCGCGACCTGCTGGCGCTGGGCCGCGTGCGCGCGACGCCCATCGTCCTCAAGCTCCTGGTAGACGCCGACCCCGACGTACGGGTACTGGCGGCGCAAGCGGCGGCCACGCTGGCAATCCGCGAAGCGGTGGAGCTGGTGCAGCCGTGGCTCGGCGATCGCGAGGTCCGTCTGCGCATCGCGGCGTGCAACCTGGTCCGGGTGCTTCCCGATGCGAAGGCCATTCCCGCTCTATCGCGCGCGCTCGGCGACGGCGATCCACTGGTGCGCACCGCAGCCGCAGCGGCGCTCGCCGCCCAGGCTCATCCCGACGCCGTGGCGCCCCTGCTCTCGAAGCTCGACGATCCCGCCCCCACGGTGCGGGTGGAGATCGTGCGCGCCCTGGCTCGCCTGGGCGACAGCCGAAGCGTGGTGCCGCTCATCGGCAAGGTGCAAGACTCGGTGCCCGAAGTGCGGCAGGCCATCGCGCGCGCGTTGGGGCAGCTCGGCGATGCGCGCGCGACGCAGGCGCTCCTCATTCTCTTGCGCGACAACTCGGCCGACGTTCGGGTCGACGCGCTCTCCGCTTTGGCTGCCCTCGGTCCGCTCGATGCCATCGAGCCCATCTCGGTGCTGGCCGTCGATCGCGCGCCCAACGTCCGCCAGGCGGCCATCGCCGCGCTCGGCCGCATTCCGCTGCCAGAGGCGGTGCGCGCGCTCGTCGCCCTCCTCGGCGCCAACGAAGACGCCTCCGCCGGCATCGAGCCCACCCCGGTACGCAGCGCGCTGGTGCGGCAAGGGGCGCGGGCCAGCGACGAGCTTCTGAAGGTGGTGCGCCGAGGCGAGCCGGCCCGAGCGGCACAGAGCGCGGCCTGGGTGCTGGGCGAGACGCGGCCCGACCGGGTCGACGACACGGTGGTGCCCGCCCTGCGGCGCGGCGTGTTGGCGCCGGCCTTCGCGCTCCACGCGCTGAACGCGCCCTCGTCGCTGCCGGTGGTGCTCGAGTTTTTGGTCGACGACAACCCGGCTACTCGCCAGGAGAGCCGACGCGCGGCGGCCCGCATTCTCAAGGATACTGCGCCCGACGGCCGGGCCGTGGATCCCATCGCCATCGCATTGCAGAATACACATATCATCCCGGAAGAGCGCGCGGAGCTCGCGCTTCTGCTGGGAAAGACCGGCTCGCCGCGCGCTGCCGCCAGCTTGGTGCGCTTGCTCTCGACACCGGCGCTTCGCGTCGCGGCCATCGATGCGCTCGGCAACGTGCCCTCGGACGAAACCGACCGCGTGCTCTTGAGCGAGCTCTCGACCGGTGATGGCGCGGCGCGCCTGCACGCGGCAGCGGCGCTTCAGCGCATCGGGGGCCCACTTGCACGCCGCGGTCTGCTCGACCGGCTGGAGCGCGACGCAGAGGTAGACCGGCAGGCCGCGCTCATCGGTCTGGCGGGCACGTTCGCCCGGCTCGACCCCGACAAGGCCTCCGATCAACGGGTGGTCGATCTGCTCGGAGCGGTACCCGCGACCGAGCGCGATCCACTCCTCGAGGCGCTCGGCCGTTCGCGCTCCGGCACCTATGTTCGCTTTCTCGCGGGCGACGCGCCCGACCGACGCACGCTGGCCAGCGCCCTGGGCGCGCGTGGTAGTGCCGCCGCACCCGACCTGCGCAAGCTCCTCGCGGACCGCGACAGCTCGGTGCGCGCGCAAGCTGCGTGGTCGCTCGGCGCCGCCGGCGACGCCAGCGTGGTCGCCGAGCTGGCGCGCGCGGCCGCCGACGCCGACACCGATGTGGCGGTGAACGCCGCGGGAGCACTCGCGCGCATTGCGGGCCGCACCAAGCGGGTCGAGGCACTCTGCCCGCTCCTCGAGTCGGCTGCCCCTTGGGCGCGCAGCAACGCGCTCGTCGGGTTGTGGCTGGCGGGCAGGCGTTGCGGCGACGGCGCGCTCGAACGTCGCTTGCTCCTCTCCGATCGCGACGAGGGCGTGCGCATCGCGGCCGCTCGGGCGATCGGCCGCGGCGGCGACATCGATCGCCGCGCCCTGGGCGAATGCCTGCTGCGCGAACGGGTACCGCGGGTGGCGGCCATTTGCCGCGCCGACGCGCCCGAGACCCCTCCTGGCAAGAACGGCGAGCCGACGTTGATCTTCGTGGTCCACGAAGGCGTGAGCCCCAAGCCGAGCGCGCCGTACGCGCTCTCGTACTCGTCGGGCCTGGTGCGCGTGGGCCTCGCCGATCGCCGGGGCGCGGTGTTCGAAGCGCTGCCTCCGGGCGAGACCATCACCCTCGCGCCCGGTCGCTAGCGAAAGCGACCACCTGGCCCCGGGTGCCCCCGCGTGGTACCGATCACGCGATGCGCAAGCGGCCCCGCCGAAACAACCTGTCCGCGCCGGAGCCGCTAGAAGACGTGCTCCGCAAGAGCGGCGAGCAGCGCTTCTCGAAGGTGGTCCTCCCGATCGCCCATCGGGTATGGCGCGACGCGGTGGGCTCGCGCATCGCCATGCGCGCGACCCCGGTCACGCTCGCTCGCGGTACGCTGTGGGTGCGCGTCTCCACCAGCGCCTGGGCCAGCGAGCTCGGCTTCCTCGCCGAAGCCATCGTAGAGCGCCTGCGCGCCGCCGGGGTGCCGTGCGATCGGCTTCGTTTCCGGGTCGGCGAGGTCGAGCACTTCGAGCGGCCACCCGAGCGGCGCGTCGTGCGCAAGGTGCCCCAGGGCGGTCCCATTCCCGAGGGGCTCGCCGCGATCATCGACGCGGTCGAGGACGCAGACCTGGCGGAGCTGATTCGCGGCGCCGCCAGCGTGTCGCTGGCTATTGCAGCGTCGTCGCTATCCGCAAGAGCCCCTCGAGCCGCTGGAACAGGAATCGGTCTGCCGGACCGTAAGCCCCCGCATACCCGCGAATCTGGTCCACGAACGCCCGCAGGCGGGCCACGTCGAGGTTCGTGATCTTCCGCAACGCAGTGTAGAGCTCGGCAATCACGGGTGCAGGCGGCGGTCGGTCTTGCGCCTGGTACAGCTCCACCACGTAGTCGGCCCAACCGCCTTTGCCGGTGGCGGTGGCGAGCCGCGCCGAGAAGCGCGCGGCCTCGTCCACCAGCTCGATCGGGAGCAAACGCCCGGCACGGCTCGCTTCGATGACGTCGGCCAAGGCCGAGGCGAGCAGGCGCTCCGCTTCCGCAGAGCGTCCGAGCGCCAGGGCCTTGTCGGCCACGCCGCCCAGCACACGGAACTGCTCCGCGCGCCGCAGCATGCTGGTCTCGAGGTCGGGGTTGAAGTGCCCCTCGATGGTGCCGTGCTCCTCGGCGTACGCAATGGCGTCATGCACCGCCTGCGCCGGCAGCTTGGGCAGTGTCATTTTGGCCACCCGCGCCGCCGGCATGCGGTCCTCTGTCTCGGCGGCAACCAGGAGCGTGATCTCCTGCGATCCGATGAGCACGCGATCGCCCACCATGACCTCGGTGGGGCCCTCGATGCGGACGCCGTTGACGAGCACGCCATTGCGGCTCGCCAGGTCCTCCACCAACACCGTGTCGTACGACACGGTGAACAGCGCGTGCCGACGCGACACCAGAGGATCGTCGAGCGCGAGCTGGCAGCTGGCATTGCGGCCCACCGCGAATTGTCCCTCGTTCAGCTCGAGGTCATGCTGCTGGTACCGCAGACGAAAACGCATGCGTTCAACGGGACGGGCGGGCTACGGGGAAGGGTTCGAGTCCGGAGAAGCCGGCGCCGCAGGCCCCGCCGTCGCGAGTTCCGCAGCTTCCCCTCAGAATGCGCTCGATGACCCTGGAAGTTCAATCTTTTTCCATTCGTCAGTAGGGCACCTCCCGCGCGCATCGGCGCCTCCTATGCGCAAGCGCCCCGGCCCTTGGCGCGGGTGGGAGGCGGAAACTCGCCGCAAAAGACGGGGCTCGCTAGGCGTCGCCGGCGCCGCGCCCCGCAAAGGGCGGTGCTGCGGTCGGGCGCGGGCCCGTCGTGGTGGCGCCGGAACCGGTCGCCGAGAGCGCCACGCGGTCGGCCAGGGCATTGAGCCGCACGGCGGACTCGGCTGCGCCCGGAAGGTCGCCGCGCGCCGCAAAGAACGCAGCGAGCTCGCCCAGAACGCCCCCGGCTTCCATGGGAAACTCGGTGGCGAGCTGGTCGAACGCCCGCAGCGTCTCTTCGCTGGGAACCGTGGCGAGCTGACGGTGCAGGCGGATCGCCCAGCAAGCCCACATGGCACTCTTGGCGGCGATGGCGAGCCGCGCGGTGATGTGCGCGAGCGCGGCCACCAGCGGCGGTTCGACCTTGCCGCCCTGCGCGACGCGTTCGTCGATCTCGGACCCGGCGCGACCGAGGATGCGCTCGCACTCGGCGTGTCGTCCGGTGGCCAACGCGCGCTCCAGCACCTCCACGTAAAGCTGGAGCTGCCATACCTTCTGGTCGCCTTGGCGCCCCGTCAGCGTGTCGTCGGCGAGCACCTCTTCACTGCCGCAACTGGGGCAGTTGCCTGCCTCTTCTGGATACGGCAGGCGACACCGCGCGCAGTGCCGCAAAAACCCCGTCGTCTTCGCGCTGCTGGCCTGGGTCTCGACGCGGGCGAACACGAGCTCCTGCGTGCCCAGACGAATGCGATCGCCATTCTCGATGTGGGTCGGACCTTGAATGGCTCTCCCATTGATGCGAACCCCGTTGCGACTGCCTTGGTCGCTCAGCGTCGCCACCCCGTTCGCGAGCTCGATGCGCGCGTGAACCCGTGAGACCAGCGGGTCCTCGATGGTAATGTGACATTCCGAGCTTCGCCCGAGCAGGGTTACGCCGGAGGCCAGGTCGAATTCCTGGAGCAGGAATCGAAGTCGATAGCGCGCCACAAAACTATGTTGCTCGCTTTCGCTTCGCATCGCCAGACAAACCGTGCACGCACCATGTGCGTCTTCACCCCGCGCTACCCGCGGGAAAACCACAGCCAGCGCCCTGCGAAAAAGTCGCCCTCGCTCAGGAGAGGCGCTGCGCGCCGGAGGGCGTTCGCCAGCCGGTGGTCACCCGCAACGTGGCACTCGGAAGCGCCTCGTTCACCACCGGGGCGATGAGGTGACGCTCGGTGAGAACCGCACCCGGACATCCGGCGCACGTTCCCGCCAGGTGCACGTGCACCTCGTCGACGGTCACACTCACCAGATAGAGCTCTCCGGCGTCGGCGGTGACGAGCGGCAGGACACGTTCCCTGCATGCCGCCGCCACGCGTTCGAAGAGCTCCGGAGGTTCGAGCGACTCCGGCGTGCCGGAGTCTGCGTTGTTCGAGCGTGCCACTAACGCCGACCGTACACGATTGCGGCGAGGTTGGGTAGGCGCGGTCCGCTACTTCTTTTTCGGCGGCTTGACCTTGCCGCTGGCGCTGGCGGTCGCGGTGGGCGCGCCGCCCGCATTGGGATCGCTGATTCCGCCCTTGGTGACCGCCGAGATCGACGGGTCGATGGCGAACGGGTCGTCGACCTTGGCCGAGCGCAACTGCGGAAGGTTGGCGAGGGTCGACTTCTCTTCGAGCACGACGCCCACCACCTTTTCGCTGGAGCGGTCCACTGCTCGCATGTGGGTCGATGCGTCTTGCCATTCGGTGGTCGGGAACGGCGCGCCCGCCACGGCCTTGCCCGCGCCGCCGAACTGCGCGCCAAGCTTGGTAAGCGCTTCCTTGTAAGACGCACCGATGCCGGCCGCGCCGGCGAGCTTCACCTCGTCGTACAGCTTCCACAAGCGGTCGCCGATGAAGAAGAAGATGCGCCGCTTGCCCGGCCGGTCGAGGATGGCGATGGACTCGCGGTTCTTGTACGAGTACTCGGCGCGAAGACCGGTGGAGTCGAGCCCCGTGGGCAGGTCCTTGAACTCGATGACGCTGCGCTCGAAGCCGCGCTTGACGTTGTCGCGCTCGGCTTCGGTGGCCTTCATCTGCACGCCCGGCTGCATCTTGCGCAGCACGGCGTCGTAGTCCTTGTCGATGATGCCGCCGGACTCGTTGTAGACGCGGAACACGTCGTTGCGGGTCATGCCGAACTTCACGCCGTCCATGGTGCCGGCGCCGGCGCTCACCACCGCGGCGGTGCCGGCGGGCGCAGGTGAAGTGTCGGAACGCGGCGAGGGCGAGGCGCCAGACCCACCCGAGCCCGAGCCTTCGCCGCCCGAGCCCGAGCTCTCGTCGGAGGTGGGCTCACCGCCGGGTGATGCCTGGGTGGGCGCCTTGGAGGCGGCGGCGCAGCCCGATGCATGGGCCGCGAAGATTCCGGCGAAGGCCGCGAGAGCGAGGGGGAGAACGTGCGATCGTTTCATGGTTTTCGTCTCTACCGAGGCCGCGCCTCGAGTTCGGTTCGGGGGCGAGCGGTCTCGCTCGCGGGGTGGCAGGATACACCGATTTGGGAGCGACATTGTAGGACCTGTATGGGCCCTCCTTTCCGGGCCCTGGGGGGCCTCGCCAAGTCTTCGATGCGACAGCCGAAACCTGGTAAGAAAACGGGATATGCCTGGTCGCCCTTACGCCCTCCTCTTCATGATCGCCCTGGGGAGCGCCTGCGGCCCCGCCATGACGAACCGGCCGCTACCGACCTATGTTGGCAAAATTACGGCACTTTTCGACGACACCATTGAGCCCAGCGCGGTCGGGATGGACTTCGACAAGAGCTACGACCCGGCGACCGACCCGCAGTTTCGCGAGCGCACCAGAGACGCCGATGCCGTGCTCCGGGTTCGAATCCTCACGGTGACCGCCCGAACCTCTGAGGAGCACTCCGTGTACCAGCTCTCGATGAGCACGCTCGGCGACGAGATGGTGGGCAAGTACCCGCCCAAGAGCCCGTTCAACGTCCGCATCGACGAAAAATCGGTGTCCATCGGGCTCGTGAAGAACCTCGAGGGGGGTCTGGTGGGCAAAACGTTCGTCATCTTCGTGAAGGAGTTCGTCCTCGCCGATGGCGACAAGGAGCTCCACTTCCACCTCGCGCCGGACTCCAAAGCGGTCATTCACGCGGTGAGCGATTCACTGGCGCTCGACGAAGTGAAGAAGTAGAAGCAGGCGGTTTTATGGCCATCGACATCAAGAGCCCCAAAGAGATCGAGCAGATGCGCGTCGCGTGCCGGATGGCGGCCGAGACGCTCCTCTTGGTGGGTGAGAAAATTCGCGTGGGCATGACCACCGAAGACATCAACACCATCGTCCACGAGGACACCATCCGCCGCGGCGCCTACCCCGCGCCGCTCAACTACAAGCGCTTCCCCAAGAGCGTTTGCACGTCGGTCAACGAGGTCGTGTGCCACGGCATCCCCGGTCCGCAAGTCCTCAAGGACGGCGACATCGTGAACGTCGACGTCACCACATTCTACAAGGGCTTCTACGGCGACACCTCGGCAACCTTCTACCTCGGTACGCCGTCGGAAGCGGCCCGCAAGGTCACCGAGGTCTCGCGCGAGTCGCTTCGGCGCGCCATCGCCGTCGTGCGCGACGGCGCGCGGCTGGGCGACATCGGCCACGCCATCCAGGAGTACGCCGAGGCGGAAGGGTGCAGCGTGGTTCGCGACTTCGTGGGCCATGGCATCGGTCGGCGCTTTCACGAAGACCCGCAGGTGAAGCACTACGGGCGCGCCGGCACTGGCGAGCGCCTCCGCGCCGGCATGACCTTTACCATCGAGCCCATGGTCAACATCGGCGGCTTCGAGGTGGAGATCGACGAGAGCGACAGGTGGACCGCCCGCACCGTCGACGGCACGCTCTCAGCGCAGTTCGAGCACACCATCCTGGTGACCAAAGACGGCCACGAGGTCATGACAGAGCGACCCGAGCCGCTGCGCATGTCCGAGAACGTGGTCGCCATCTTCGCCTGAGCGCGCCCGGTTCGCGCGGGTTGCCGTCGAATCGTTCGCTAGCTCTTCCGCCAGCGCAGCATCTCTTCGGCCGCCTTGCGGGTGGCCTCGCCCACCTTCACGCCGCCGAGCATGCGGGCGATTTCCCCGACCCGCTCGCTCTCTTTCAGGCGCCGCAGCCGCGCCGTGGTGCGATCCTTGGTTTCGCTCTTCTCTACCAGGAAGTGATGATCGGCCATCGCCGCGATCTGCGGTAGGTGCGTGATACACAGAACTTGGCGATGCGTGGCCACCTCGGCGATGGAGCGCCCGATGACCTCGGCGATGGCGCCACCGACGCCGGTGTCGACCTCGTCGAACACGTAGAGGCCGGCCGGGCCGTTCTCGGCCAGCACGCGCTTGAGCGCCAAGAGCGCCCGAGAGAGCTCGCCGCCGCTGGCGATGCGGCGCAGCGGCTTCGGCTCTTCGCCCTTGTTGGGGGCGATGAGGAACTCGACGCGGTCGATGCCGCTCGCGGTGAGGCGCGCGCCATCGACGGCGGTAGCGTCGCCGCTCACCTCGATGGGCGTGACGTCGACCACCACGCGCGCCCGGCCCATGCCCAGGGCCATCAGCTCGCGGCCGATGGCATCGGCCAGACGCTCGGCCACCGCGCGACGTTTCTGCGAGAGCGCGCGCGCGGCCTTGGCGGCCTTCGCGAAGGTGCGCTCACGAACCTTCTCGAGCTCGATGCGCGTCTCGTCGCCGCGCTCCAGGGACTCCAGGGTGCGCTCGATCTCGGCCTTCGTTTCCAGCAGCTCCTTGGTGGTCGGCCCGTGCTTGAGCAGCAGTTTTTGCAGGCGGAAGAGGCGCTCTTCCACCTCGGCGAGGCGCGCCGGATCGCTGTCGATGGAGTCGGCGTAGCGGCGAAGCTCGCGCGCGACGTCAGAGAGCTCCGCCCGGGCGTCGTCGAGGCGGCGACCCAGCGGCGAGAGCGAGCCGTCGATCTCACCCAGCGCTTCGACGTCGGTGGCCATGCGGCCGAGCACGTCGCAGATGGCGTTCTCCGACTCGTACAGGCGCTCGCCGGCAGCGCGGGTAACGCTGGCGAGGCGCCCCGAGTGGCGGAGCCTGCCGCGCTCGTTCTCGAGCTCCGTCTCTTCGCCCAGGATCGGCTGGAGCTCGGTGAGCTCGGTGAGCTGGAAGCGCAGGTAGTCCTCGCGCTCGGCGCGGGTGCGCGAGCTCTCGCGAATCTCGGCGATGCGGCGCTCCACCTGGGCGAGCTCGGCGGCCAGCTCTCCCACCAGCTCCCGCTCTTCGCCGAGGCCGCCGAAGGCGTCCAGGTACGCGGCGTGGGTCGCCGGGTCGGTGAGGGCCACGCTCTCGTGCTGCGACGAAACGTCGCACAGATCCTGGGCCAGCTCCTTGAGCTGGGCGGCGGTGCACAGGCGCCCGTTGAGGAACGCGCGGCTGCGGCCGTCGGCCACCACCCGCCGGATGACCACCTCGCGCTCGCAGGGGACGCCCGACGCTTCGAGGTTCGCTGCCAGGCGCGAGCCGGCGGGCACGTCGAAGAGCGCCTCGACCTCCGCTTCCTTGGCGCCCGCCCGCACCACGTCGGGCCGCGCGCGGCCACCGAGGATGAGATCGAGCGCGTCCACTACGATGGACTTTCCCGCGCCGGTCTCGCCGGTCATGACGTTGAACCCCGGGCCGAGCTCCAGGGCGACTTCTTCGATGAGAACGAGGTTCTGAACGCGCAGGTGGAGGAGCATCCGAGGTGCCGGAAGTCTTACCACTACCCCTCGGCGAAAAGACCTCGGGAAACGCCATCTTCGGGGCGCGGGGCCGGAACCGGCCGGCGGGCGGGCCGAAACCCCCGGCGGGCGGCTGGCGACAGGACGAGAAACCCCGGGAAACTGCACCCTTCGGAACGACCTTGGGTCCGGGTTCGCAAGTCTCTTGACGAATTTGGGACCGATTTCATAGCGTGAGCGCATGGCTGTATCGTCCGAGGAGCGCGCCCCAGGTCCCCTCCGCCGGCGCTCATCCGCACGACACTAAAGCGAATTTAGAGGTCCCGAAGGGGTCTACATGGCTGCCAAGAACGCCACGAAGAAGAAGCAACCTCAGGAAGCGAAATCGCCCACCCCGCCGCCCCCCAGACAGGTGAGCGTGGAGGAGCGGACCGCCGCCCTCGAGGCGCGCCTTCTCCGGACCGATGCGGCCTTTCAGGCCACCTATCGGCACCGCCTCGACATGTCGTGGATTTACCACGACAGCGCCCTGGAGGGCGTCGTCTACACGGAATCCGAGCTGGCAATGGCGCTCGACCCCAACGGAACGGCTGTGGCGCTCGAATCCGGGATGCAGCCGGTTTGCGAGGAGATCCGAAGGCACCGGAAGGCCCTCGACTTCATTCGCGCCCAGGCGGCGGGTGAGCGCCAGGAAGCCATCTCGGTGGACTTCATCCGCGAGCTCTACTTGATCTTGCATCCGGAGGAGGGCGACGCGAAGAGCGTCCGCTACCGCAAGGACATCCCGCAGCATCGCCTGTACTTTCACGAGTACGCTGCGCCCGACAAAATCCCCGCCAAGGTGCGGGCGGTTGCCGAATGGGTCACCGACCCCGAAACGAAGAAGTCGAAGAGCCCGATGCGCCTCGCGGCGCGGGCGCACTACGATCTGCTGCGGGCCTTCCCCTTCCCCCACGACAGCGGCAAGGTCGCGCGCCTGCTCCTGAACCTGCTTCTTCTGCGGGCAGGGCTGCCGCCGGCGATCATCCACATGTCGGAGCGGCAGCGCTACTACGAGGCGCTCAAAGGCTCGAGCGTCATCATGAACAGCATCGTCCACGACGCCATCGACAACAACCTGAAGTCCATCGAGAAGCTCCTCGACGCGTACGAAGCCCGCCATGGGTGAGGAACGCATCAGGAAATTGCTTGTTTCGACGGAACGGAGCACCATCGGTTTCGCTCGTTCGCGAGCACACCCCCGATGAGCTCTGCGCTTTCGAATTCCGTCACCCTCGACGACGTCATGGCCGTGGTTTCTTCCCGGCGCGTCCCCATCGCGCCGGAGCTCGCCGGCTATCTGGTGCTGGAGATCGCCGAAGGGGGCGCGGCCGCCAGCTCGGACATCGATGGCAAGAGCGTGTTCATCGGCGACGAGGGCACCGTCGCGGTGGTCACCCCCAAGGGCAAAGGTGACGGCGACGGCGAAGGGTCGCTGCGAAAGATCCTGGCGCGGCTCCTCGAGGCCAGCGGCTCGCAGACGCCGGCGCTCCTCGCGGCCGCAAAGAAGAGCGGCCAGGGGAACCTCGGCGCCCTGGTGGAGGAGCTTGAAGCGGCTCTCATTCCGGTCAATCGCGCGGCCGGCAGGCGCGCACTGGCCCGCCTCTCGCGCGAGGTGAAGCGCATCATGCTGGGGGTGGGTCGCAACGCACAGACCGCGGCGCCACCGGCTGCGCCCGCACCGGCGCCCGCAGCTCCGCGCGCGCCGCCGCCGCGCGCGGCGATACCCAAGATTCCCGAGCCGCGGGCGCCCAATCGCGGGCCCGCCGGGAGCGATCGCCTGGAGCCACCGCCGCGCGAGAAGCCGCGCCTCGAAGCGCCAGCGGCCCGGGCGCCCCGCGAAGAGCCCAAGGCGAGCCCCGAGGCTGCGCAAGCTGTCGGCCTCGCGCCGAGCCTCCTCCTGGGGGCCAACCCGCGCACTTCTGCCGCTGCAGACGCCGCCCCTGCGCCGCCAACGCTCGACGCCAAGCAGCTCGAGTTTGGCAAGGAAGACATCGACGAGCTCCTGAAGACCTTCGAGGTGTCGGACCAGAAACCCGACGTGCAGATGGCGCGCGACCTGAAGGCCATGGCCGGGCTCGACCCCACGCCCCCGCCGCCCAACGCGCAGCTCCGCGGCGACGACGTGCTCGACGATCTCCTGCCGCCCGCCTCCGGAGACGACGGCGGGCTCGACTCGCTCCTGGCGATGACATCGGAGCCGCCAGCCGCCGTGCATCGGTCCGACCCGCCGCCACCGCCACCGCCAGCTGCCGAGCTCGAGGAGCCGAAGCGGCCCCTCATTCGCCCGCGCTCCTCCGATCGGCCGCCGCCGCTCACGTCGGACCGTCCGACGGCGCCGGTGCCGCCGATGGAACCGGAGCCCACCGCCCGCCCCTCGTCGCGGCCCCCTCCCCCGCTCGCTGCGCCTCCTGCGGCAGCCGCGCCGCCGCCGGCCGCCGAACGAAGCTCACGGCGCGCGGATACTGTGCGCTCCACCAAGGGTTCGGCCCCCGGCGAGTTCACGAGGCCGCGCGCGCCGAAGACCGGTCGCATGCTTCTTCTCGGCATGCTCATCGCGCTCGGCGTGGGCACCGCGGCAGTGTATTTTCTGTACCCGGCGTTCTTCAGCGGCAAGCGAACGCCCACCGCCAAGCCCACCGCCCCGAAGCTCGACGCACCCAAGTGCAAGGCCACCCTCACGGTCAAGGGCGCGCCCGCCGACTCGGAGATCCTGCTGCGGGTCGGGCAAGCGCCTCTCGACGTTCCCGGTCTGCCCATGGGCACCCGCATCGAGTTCGTGGCCACTGCCGAGGGCTATGCGCCCAAGCGCGGCGTGGTGGTGCCGAGCGCCATGTGGGATCCGGGCGCCGACCAGAAGCCGCGCTTCGAGCTACCCATCGAGCTGCCGCAATCCAAGGCCAAGGCCAACGTCGTCGACCCCTGGCCTCCGGCCGAGGCGGGGACGCAGGTGGGTGGCAAGGGCAAGCCCGGCACCGTGCACATCGTGTCCTCGCCGCGCGGCGCGGAGATCTGGCTGCTTGCGGGCCTCGGGCCAGAGGCCACCTACGAGCCGCTCGGCTGCGAGACCGATATCGAGGTGCTGGTGGCCGGTCCGACCACGTTCCGTAAGCGCCTGAAGGTAGCGCCCGACGAGATCGCGAAGGCGCCCGAAGGCAAGGAGCCGGGTACGCGCCTGGTGCTTCGAACGGTTCAGTAGTGCAAGTCCCCATATGAGCCGTTGACCTTTTCGAGGATGCACGGAGAATGGTGGGCCAAGGAGCTCGCATGCACGCAGACGAATTGGCCATTGTTCGGTCGCTGGTACCGGTCGCATGGGCCGACGGAACCTTCGAGACGACGGAGAAAGAAATGCTGAGCGCTTTGCTCGACGCCTACGGCGCGAGCGAGTCGGAGCGCACCGAGATGCTCGCCTATGCCAGCGAGAAACGCGGCCTCGACGACATCGACCTGCAAGAGCTTTCGGCCGGCGACCGCCGCCTGCTCCTGCAACACGCGGTGCTCATGACCTTCGCCGACGGCAAACAGGCGGCCGAGGAAGTGGCGATCCTGGCGGAGCTCGCCAAGCGACTGCGCATTCCCGACGACGAAGCAAAGACGGTGGTCGCCGGCGCCACCGAGCGCGCGAAGCACAACCTGAAGCTTCTCTAAACGCGCGAGATGCGCGCGAAGCGGACCTTCGCGCGCAGCTTCTCCCTCGCCGCTCTAGCTGCGCCGGCCGTTCAGGGCTGGCGCGGACCGATGGAACGCTGGCGCAGCGCTTCGATTTCTTTGAGGAGCGAGAGCGGGCTGAAGGGCTTGGCGTAGAACGCGGTGGCGCCCACGGCGAAGGCACGTTCCTTGTGCTCCTCGTCGGAGAGCGCACTGATGAAGACCACGGGAAGATCTTTGGTGCGGGGCTCGGCCCGGAGTCGCTCGCAGATGGCAAAGCCATCGAGGCCACCCGGCAAATTGATGTCGAGCAGAATGACATCGAAGGTCTGCGTGACCACCGCCTCGAGGGCCTTGGGGCCCGACCCCACGGACGTGACCTGGTAGCCGCGGGCGCGTACCAGCGCCTCGATCATGTGCGCGATGGCTTCCGTGTCTTCGACGACGAGGATGTTCATGAGGGGTCTCGCTTCGGCAAGAGAATGCTAGCCCGAAGCCCGCCGCCGGGGGCGTCGGAGAGCTCGAAGCTGGCACCGAGACCGAGGAGCAGTTGGGCGGCCAAGTGGTAGGTGACGCCGCTCACGCGCCCGTGCGCCATGGGGTCCACGCGAAGCGCGAGGAACTCGGCGCGGACCGGCGCCGGGAGCGGCGGTCCGGCGTCGTCTACGTGGATGCGCGCGCCGAGCGTGCCCTTCACTTCGGGTTCGAGGAAGATGCCGACAGTGCCGCCCTTGGGGCTCGACGCCAACGCCTGCCCCACCAGCTTGCGCAAGACCCACTCGAGGGCCCGAGCGGCGCCATAAATGGAGATTTCGCCCTCGGGCGGAGACACAGAGAGGGCAACGCCCACGCGCGTGGAGCGAAAGTGCAGCCCCTCACAGACCTGGGCCGCGACCTGATGCGCATCGAAGGTGCCGGGCAGCTCGCGCGCATCGACGGCGGCGTACGACGCAAGCCCTTCGACGATCTCTTGGACGTGCCCGACCCGCCGGCGCAGTCCTTCGAGCCACTCTTCGTTCGGCTCTTTGATCGCGACGTCGGAGACCACCGGCGCCAGGGCCGCCTTGAGCTCGGTGGAGATGGCTGCGCAGAAGCGCCCCAGCTCGGCCGCGCGCTCGGCCCCCTGCGCGGGCTCTCCCAGCGCGGGAAAGCTGCTGGTTCGCTCGTCGCGCGTCTCGAACACCTGGGCCAGCTCACGGGCATACGCGGCGCCCTGCTTCTTGGCTTCGTCGAGCTCGCGCCGCAATGCCTCGCGCTCGTTGCGCTCGCTCACACCGTCGGCCGGAAGCCACAGCGTGGCGCGATCGCCTTCGAGCTCATGACGCCCGCCGTAGCGAACGGCCATGCGGCTGAGCCAGGCGCGCTCGGTCTCTTGGGTGGGTGAGCCTTCGCTGCCCAGCGAGACCACCACACACACTTCGTCGCCCTCGCGGCGAATGCTCACCTGCTGATCGGCGCCGCGCCCCACGAGCACCTGAAGCATACGCCGCAGGTCTTCTTCGTCGCCGAACACTTCGGTGCCGCTGCCCGGCTCGATGGCGACTCGCGCGTCGGGCGCGAGCTCGAACACCAGCGCCGCGAGGTCGATGCGACCGCGGCGGCTCCGGGCCGGGGGACGCTGATGCAGCGACGAGAGGAGACGCATGGCGTCGTCCAATGCGTCCAGCGTCGCATCCAAGTGGTGCGGTTCGTCGCCCGAAGGCGGCTCGAGCGGGGCAGGCGGCATGCTGGTACGAATGACCTGCACGCCGACGCGTAGACGCTCTGCCGCCCCCTGAGCCTCCTGGGTCAGGAGCCATCCGAGCTCCTGGCGAGTCAGCTGACCTTTTGACACGAGATCGAGCATATGCGAACGCGCCGGGTTCCGGAAGAACCGTTTTAGCAAACGCGCACTTGGCTCGCGGCTCGTCGGGGAGCCAGGTAGGCAGGAGCCCGCGGGGTGCTAGAGTTGCGCCATGCTCAACGAACGTCGCGCCGTCCGGCTCACCTACGATTCGCAGTCCGACACTTCCACGGTGGTCACCGCCGATGCGTTGCCGCAGAGCGGCTCCACGGCCGCCACACTGCTCCTCGACAAGAAGGGCTTTCTCGTGGGCATCGACGTCACCGCCGGCGATCGCGTGGTGGTCATGCTGGGCGGCCACGAGGAAGTGGCGTCCCAGACAACCGCCCACGTCGACGTACACGGCAGCTCCCTCTCCGTGGCGAAGGCCAAGAGCCGCATCCGGGGCGACGAAAAGAACCCGTACGTCTGATACGTCTGAAGGGCAGGCCTCGGCCGATAGTTGACGCGGACCTTTCGAGTTCCGTATCGTTCGGGGCATGTTCAAGGATGCCCTGCGCGCGCTCGTGGACGGGACCGAGGGCGGTCTCGCCAGCCTGGTGATGGACTCGACGGGCATCGCCCTCGACACCTACGCGAAGGACGGAGCGCCCTTCGACATCAACACCATCGGCATCGAGTTCAGCGTCGTGCTCGGTTCGGTGAAGCGCGCCGCCGAAATGCTCGAAGCAGGCGGCGCCCGCGAGGTCGCAATCGGCACCGACAAGTTGGTCACACTCATTCGCTGCCTCGGCGACAACTACTTTCTGGCGCTCGCCATGCGCCCCGACGGCAACCTCGGCAAGGGGCGCTTCCTCATGCGCAACGCCGCGCCGAAGTTCATGTCGGAGCTGTGATCCGCGTCCTCTGCCTCTCCGGACCGAACCTGCAGCTGCTGGGAACCCGCGAACCCGGCATCTACGGTACCGAGACCCTCGAGCAGATTCACGAACGTCTCCGCGCGGAGGGAGCCACTTTGGGGGCCGAGGTCGACTGCGCGCAGTCGAACCACGAGGGCGTGCTCTGCGATCGCATCGGGGCGGCACCCGGTGTCTATCGCGGACTGCTGTTGAACGGGGCGGCGCTCACCCACACTTCGCTGGCGCTCTACGACGCGCTGCGTGCAGTGGCCCTGCCGTGCGTCGAGGTGCATCTCTCGAACCCCGAGGCGCGCGAAGCCTACCGTTCCGAATCGCGGATTGCGCCGGCCTGCGTAGGCAAAGTGAGCGGGTTCGGCGGCGAGAGCTACCTGCTCGCGCTCCGCGGTCTGCTCGTGCACCTGCGCAAGACCTGACGCAGCGAGCGCCGCCTGCACGGCCCGCCGCGTAGTTCGAATCGCAGCACTTTGCCGCGCCGATGGCGATCAACCTCGTGTATCGTCCGCCCGCATCGCGCGGGGGGCTCCCGCGCATCGGAGGACTCGTGAACGTCGACATCGACCAGCTCAAAAGCCTTTTTGCCCTTCTTCGCGACGAAGAAATCGCGGAATTCGAGCACGAGGCCGATGGCGTCCGCGTGAAGATTGTCCGCGGCGGACGCATGGAACTTGCACCCATTGCGCACGCACCCCGGCCCGGTGCCGGCGCGGCCGCGGCCACCGTGGAAGAGATCCCGCTCGACACCATCGACATCACGAGCCCCTTCGTCGGCACGTTCTACCGCTCGCCGACCCCCGACGCGCCAGCGTTCCTCGAGGTCGGTTCGGTGATTCGCCCGGGCCAGACCCTGTGCATCATCGAAGCCATGAAGCTGATGAACGAGATCGAAGCCGAGTTCAGCGGCACCGTAGTGGAGATCTTCGCGCAGAACGGGAAGTCCGTGGAGTTCGGCCAGAAGCTGTTCCGCGTGAAGAAGGCCTAGGCCCGAGATGTTCAAGAAGATCCTCATCGCGAACCGGGGCGAAATTGCCCTCCGGATCATGCGCGCCTGCCGCGAGCTGGGCATTCGCACGGTCGCCGTGCACTCCGAGGTCGACGCCCGGGCGCTCCACGTGCGCTTCGCCGACGAGGCCGTGTGCATCGGCCCCGCGCCGGCGAGCCGGAGCTATCTTCACATCCCCGCCATCATCTCCGCGGCCGAGATCACCGGAGCCGACGCCATTCACCCGGGCTACGGCTTTCTCTCGGAGAACGCCGAGTTCGCCCGCATCTGCGCCAAGTGCAACGTGACCTTCATCGGCCCCTCGCCGGAGGCCATGCACGCCTGGGGCGACAAGGTTCGCGCCCGGGCCAACGCCGCGCGCTTCGGCTTGCCGCTCCTGCACGGCAGCGAGGTGCTCGCCTCCCCCGAGCACGCACGCGCCGAAGCCGAGCGCATCGGGCTGCCCATCATTCTCAAGGCCTCTGGCGGCGGCGGCGGGCGCGGCATGCGCATCGTGCGCTCGCTCGACGACGTGGCGTCGAACTTCGTGCAGGCCTCACGCGAGGCGGAAGCGGGCTTCAAGAACCCCGACGTGTTCCTGGAGCGCTTCATCGAGCGCCCGAAGCACATCGAGTTCCAGATCCTCGCCGACCACCACGGCGGCATCTGGACCCTGGGCGAGCGTGAGTGCTCGCTCCAGCGGCGCCACCAGAAGGTCATGGAAGAGGCGCCGAGCCCGGCCATGACCGCCGAGCAGCGGCAGTCCATCGGCGAGAAGATTCGCCGCGCCATCGCCGAGACCAACTACACCTCGCTCGGCACCCTCGAGTTCATCATGGACGAGAAGGGCGATCTCTACTTCCTCGAGATGAACACCCGCGTGCAGGTGGAGCACCCGGTGACCGAGATGGTCACCGGCCTCGATCTGGTGGCCCTGCAGATTCGCGCGGCTGCCGGCGAGAAGCTCGAGATGCCCGACACGCGAACGTGGAGCTTCCGCGGCCACGCCATCGAGTGCCGCATCAACGCCGAAGACCCCAAGACGTTCGCGCCCTGGCCGGGGCTGGTCACCGAGTACTTCCCTCCCGGAGGCGCCGGCGTCCGGGTCGACTCCGGCGTGTACGGCGGCTGGCGGGTTCCCTCGGACTACGACTCGCTCATCGCCAAGCTCATCGTGCACGCGCCCACGCGCGCCGAGGCCATCGTGCGCATGCGGCGCGCCCTCGACGAGTTCATCGTGGGCGGCATCCGCACCAACATCGAGCTCCACAAGTTGCTCCTCCGCGACCAAGAGGTCATCGACGGCCAGATGTCCACGCGCACCGTGGAACGCATCATCGCGCAGCAAAAAGCCGGCTGAGCTTCGCCAGCGGCCAGGGGTGCGCGGATATCGCACCAGATTGCGGAGTGAATGTTCGGCCGGGGTCGCCGTCTTTCCCTGCGGGACTTAGCCTTACCAAGAGGTTTGCATGCGCTCGTCTTCTGCCGCACTCGTCTTTGCCGTCGTACTCCCCGTCAGTAGCCTCGGCTGCATCGTCAACTCGACCTCCTCGGGTTCGAGCTACGACACCGAGATCGAGTTTCAGGAGTCCATCAACCTGGGGGCCTCCTGCGCGAGCCCGCTCACCTCGTGGACCGTTACCAATCGCGACACCGGCGAGACGGGAACCGCTAGCTGTGAGCAGCCGGTGCGCTTCGTCGACCTTGCGGGCGGTCGCGTGTACACCTTCGACATCGCCGGGCGAGCCGGCAACCGCCTGTGCTTTCAGGGGTCGTGCGCGGTCCGCGCGTCGTCGGGCTCGCTCATCCAGGCCGATTGCTCCCGCAGCATCGACCGCCTCTGCGGGTTCTGACGGCATCACCCGCATGTTTGCGGTTGGCAACGGCCTCGACACGGCCTAAACGCTTGATCCGTGCGCAGGCTGATTCCTCTCGTTCTTTTCGCCGCTTGCGTCGTGTCCTGCACGGACACGACGGCAACCGAGTCGGTGGGCTATGCCCCGGTGACGGGTATCCTCGTGCGGAGCGAGTCGGCGGTGGGCAACCTTGGTTGCGGCCCGGGTACGGGCCAGGTCTTCAAGTACGTGGCGGTCCTTCGCGGCCCCACTGACCTCGGCATCGACGCCGGCGCCGATGCGGGCATGGCCACCCCCGACCAGGTGCTCGGCATCGGCATTTACGACTGCTTCAGCGACGGGCTCTTCAACGAGCTGGCGGTCGATGCATTGTACGCGGTCGAGCTCTTCGGCTTCGGCCAGGCCGCGTGGGACCAGAGCAACGGCCAAGTCTTCGCGCTCGCCAGCAACCCGGGTACTGCGCCGGCGGCCAGCGCAAAGCTTCTGGCGCTCAACCCCGCCAGCACGACCACGTGTACGGCGGTGCAGCGCACGGGAATCCAGACCGTCGCCTCCTGCCCCGCCCCGCAGCGCGTCCGCCCTTAGGAGACGAACAGGAGTACAGGAGCTCGCTGCGCGCGATCCTTCCAGCGAACGCGCCTGCCTCGGTCTCGGCTCCGGACCGGAATGGCCGGGTTCGACGCTCCACAAAGCCGGCGCACTACAAAGTCCGGTGTTACACTTCCTCGTATGAATGGATCCGCGAGCTCCGGTCTCCCGCGCCCCGGCCCCGCGGTTATCTTCCTGCTCCTTCTGGTGGGTGCCATGAGCATCGCGCAGGCCATTCTGGTGAACTTCGCGCACACCCAAACGCCATTCCTGGCGCTCGCGGGCGACGCCGACAAGATTCTCCATGGCGAGGTGTGGCGGCTGCTCACGGCCTCGGTGCTCACCAACCCGGGCAGCCTCTCCGACGTGCTCTTCACGTTGATGGGCATCTACTTTCTATCGACCGAAGTGGAGCGTCGCTGGGGCGCCCGGCGCTACCTCGCCTTCGTGGCCGGCGCGGTGGTCTTCGGTAACCTCGTCACCACGCTGCTGCACTTGCTGCCGGTCACGTCGAGCCTGTTTCACCCGGAGATCTTCTTCGGTTCCTACGCTGCGGTGGCGGCCATCAGCGTGGCGTTCTCGCTGGAGATGCCCGACATCGTCATCCGCCTCTTCTTCTTCGTACCGGTGCGCGGCGCGTGGCTGAAGTGGGTGACGCTGGTCATGGCGGTGGTGGCGGTGCTCTACGGCGCGGCCGGTACCGAAGGGCCCTTCGCGCCGCTCGCCGGCTGGGGCGTGGGCATGCTCTTCGGCGGCACCCCCTCGCTGGCGCGCCGCGCGTATCTCCGGTGGAAGCTCGGCCGCCTTCAAAAGACCGCCCCCAGCGCCCGGGGCAAACGGCCGGCAGGTGCGCCCGCACTTCGGGTGGTCAAGGGCGGTCTCCCCGACGAGAGCGGCCCCAACAAGCGCATGCTCAACTAGCGGGTCTTCGCATGGAAGTGACGTTCTCCCAGGGCTATCTGCGCTTCGCTCGCGAGGCCCGGCCGATGTTCCGGATCCACTGGACCTTGCCCCTGGGCGTGGCGATCTTCACGCGCTTTCATTTTGCCCCGTATGCCTGGGCCGCCTGCATCGCGCTCATCGTGCTGCACGAACTGGGTCACGCCGCCATGGTTCGCGCCTTTCGGCTGCGCGTGGTGGGCATCGACCTCCACGGCGGCGGCGGTCTGTGCCACTGGAGCGGCGACGCCACGCCCCTTCAGGCCGCGTTCATCGCCTGGGGTGGCATCGTGGCCCAGGTGGTGGTGCTGGTGCCCGCAGTGGCTCTGTACTTCCTCTTGCCGGGCCCGCTCCCGCTTGCACTCGAGCAAGTGCTCTCGACGCTCATCTTCACCAATCTGGTGCTCGGGCTCTTCAACCTGATGCCCATTCGCCCCTTCGACGGATACCGCGCCTGGGGCCTCTTTCCGCTGCTCCGAAGTGCCCGGCGCGCGCGCGCGACCCAGAATCGCCGGGCCAAGGCCTTGGCCGACATGGCCACCGCCACGCAGCGGTCGAGCGAACGAAAGCAGCTCCGGTCTCCGGAGCAAGTGGAGGCGCTGCGGCGCGTCTACGGACCTTTGGTCGACGAGCTGGGCGTCCGGGTCGAGGAGGACGACGAGCCGTGAAGAGCGACGCGCCGCTGGGCGTATTCGATTCAGGGCTCGGGGGCCTGACCGTGGTGCGGGCGCTCCGCCAGGCGCTGCCGCAGGAGAACATCATCTACCTGGGCGACACCGCCCGCGTGCCCTACGGCACGCGCGGCCCGGAGACCGTCATCCGCTACGCGCTCGCCTGCGCACGACATCTCCGCGATCGCGGCGTAAAAGCCATCGTCATCGCCTGCAACACCGTGAGCGCGGTGGCGCCCGAGCACGTGCGCGCCGCGCTCGACCTGCCGGTACTGTCGGTCATCGAGCCGGGGGCGCGGGCCGCTGTGAGCGCCACGGTGGTGGGTCGCATCGGCGTTCTGGCGACCGCCGGCACCGTGGCCTCCGGGGCGTATCCGCGCGCCATTGCGGCGCTCTCCACGCGCATCGATACGGTCAGCTACGCAGCACCGCTGCTGGTCCCGCTGGCCGAAGAAGGGTGGGTCGACGGCGACGTGCCGCGGCTCGCAGTGCGCCGCTATCTGGCGCCACTGGCCCGCGCCAAGGTCGACGTGGTGGTGCTCGGATGCACCCACTATCCGCTCCTGCGCGGTATCATCGAGGAAGAAGTCGCGGCGCTCATCGGACCGCACGTGCGGGTGGTCGACACCGCCACCGCGGCGGCCGAAGACACGCACCACTTCCTCGAGGAGCGCGGTGGTCTCGGGCGGGCGAAAGAGAGTCGCGTGCAGCTTCTGGTGACCGATAGACCGCAGAGCTTCGCCGAGCAGGCGCGGCGCTTTCTCGGCGAAGACGCCGACGCGGTGGAGCAAATAGACCTATGAAAGCCATTCACCGAGAGGCCCTGCGCTCGGTCCCCAGCATGCTGGTGAGCGCCGGTATCGTGGCGCGCTTTCGCGCAAAGCTCCTGGGCAAGGAGAACATTCCCGAAGGCACCGGCGTGCTCTTGGTGGGCAACCACGCGTTCATGGCCCTCGACTCGGTGGTACTGGGCGCGCTCCTCTTGCGCGAGACGGGGCGCATTCCGCGGTGGCTGGCGGAGCGCAATCTCTTCCGATTCCCTGGCTTTCGCTCGGTGCTGCGAGCCTGGGGCGCCGTTCCCGGCGAGCCGGACCACGCGGTGGAGCTCCTGCGCCGCGGCGAGCTGGTGTGCGTGTACCCGGGCGGCATCGACGACTCGTTCAAGCTGCGGCGCGACAAGTACACGCTGAAGTGGCAGGCGCGCGCCGGGTTCGCCCGGGTGGCGATGCGCGCGCAGGTGCCCATCGTGCCGCTGGCCGCGGTGGGCGCCGACGATTTTCTAGAGGTGGTGGCCCGAGAGCCCTGGCTCGGACGCCGCATCTTCGGCTCCGCGCGCTACGACATTCCCCTGGCCATTCGCGGCAAAGATCTGCCGTTCGAGTTTCACGCGCTGCCGCCGGTGAGCACCTACGGCGATCCCGACAACGCTGCCGACGTGGAGCGCGTCCGGCGCCAGGTGCACGACGCCGTCGACGCAGTGCTTGCCCCGCACCGCGCCCAGAGTCGACGCGACGAATAGCTACTTCTTTCCCTTGGGGCGGTAGGGCGGCTTGGTGGGCGGCTTCTTCTTGCCGTGGAGCGACGACGACGGCGGTCGCCCGGCAACCTTGGGAGTGCTCGCGGCGGCACTCTTGGGGCCCGCGTCGTCACCCAGCTCTCCCATGTCGGCCGGACCCGCGTCGTCGTCGTCGTCGGCCAGCGCGCCGGCGTCGGCGGCACCGGCTGCGGCGTCGACCGCCACGAACGACACCCGATTGTTCGAAGGGGTCCGGACCTCGCCCTTGTACGCGCCCCCCGCCTCCATGGCGTTGAGCGAGAAGGCGCCGACCGCAGCCCCTGCCGACACCAGCGCAACCGCCGCCCAGAAGCCGCGACGCCGGCGCATGCGAAGCGGTACCGCCACGTCGTCTTTGGGAGCATCTTGGGTGATCCACAGCGGCGCGCGCGCGTGGCCAGGCGGCGTAAGTTGCCCCGCCGGCACCGTCAACGCGTGGCCCACCGCGCGGGCGTCGACCAGCACTTCGACCGCCGCGGTGCTGCGTTCGTCGCGGGCGGTCACCGACGCCAAGGCCACCGCGAGCGCGGCCTGCATCGACCGCGCGTCCGCGAAGCGCTTTTCCTTGTCGAATTCCAGAGCCACGTCGATGAGATCCGCGAGCTTGGGGTCGACGTCGGGCATGACGCTGGCGATCTTGGGAATCGGCTCGGTCATGGCCAAGAGGAGCACCTCGTTGGTCGTCTCGGCGTCGCGCGTGGGGCGACCGGTCACCAGCCGGTAGAGTAGAGCGCCCACCGCCCAAAGGTCGGACCGGCCATCGATGAGCTCCGAGCGCCCGCGCGCTTGCTCCGGCGGCATGTACTCCGGCGTGCCCATGACCAGACCGGCTCGCGTCTTTTCGTCGGCGAGGTCGAGCGTGCGCGCCACGCCGAAGTCCACGACCTTCACCTCGCCGCTTTGCGTCAGGAAGATGTTGTCGGGCTTGAGATCGCGATGCACCACGCCCGCCTCGTGGGCGGTGGCCAGAATATCGAGCACCTTGTCGACGATGAGCAAAAGCTCGCGCGGAGGCATGCGCCCGCGGCGGCCGGGGCCCTCTTCACGGTCGATGGCCCGCGATCGGAGCGACTCGCCCTCCAGCAGATCCATGACGAAGTAGGGCGCGCCGTCTTCGGCCACGCCGTCGTCGAGCACCGAGACCACGCCCGGGTGGCCCACCTTGTTGGCGAGATAGCCCTCGCGCTGGAAGCGCCGCTTGATGTCCGCGTTGGCCGCGAACTCCGGATGCAGAACCTTGATGGCAACCTTCTTCAGGTTGTTCAAGTGCACCGCGGCGTAGACCGCGCCCATGCCGCCCACTCCGAGAAGCCGTTCGAGACGCCACTTCTCCGACAACACGGTGCCGAGCCGGCGCGACGCGAGGGTCGTCGAATCCGGATTCTCGTCGCTCTCCGCTTGTTCGTCCAAGACCGCCACTCTCGCGAGAGGATAGCAAAAACGGGCGCCGGACGGATATCCGACGCCCGTTTTCGGGCAAAGCCTCGAAGGTCGCCGGGTCGGCGTCCTCCTTTGCTTTCTTTCAGTTCGCCGAAACGGTCTGTTCCACCGGCTTCGGCTTGGGCATTTCCTCGAGAGCGGCCTCGAGAACTTGGTCCATCTTGGTGGCCGAAACGAACTCGAGCGAGTCCTTCACTTCCGCGGGGACCTCGTCCAGATCCGCCATGTTGCGCTCGGGGACCACGATGCGCTTGATGCCCGCGCGGTGCGCCGCGAGGACCTTCTCCTTCAAGCCACCGATGGGCAGAACGCGACCGCGGAGCGAGATTTCGCCGGTCATGGCCACGTCGTGTCGCACCCGGATGCCGGTGAGGAGCGAAACGAGCGCGGTGAACATGGTCACACCGGCGCTCGGGCCGTCCTTCGGCATGGCGCCGGCGGGAATGTGAATGTGGATGTCGCTCTTGTCGAGGAAGTCCTTGGCGATGCCCAGGCGCTCGGCGTTGGTGCGCACATACGAGAGAGCCGCCTGCGCGCTCTCCTTCATGACGTCACCCAGCTGGCCGGTGAGGATCAGCTTGCCGGAGCCGTACATCTTGGTGGCTTCGATGAAGAGGATTTCTCCGCCCACCGAGGTCCACGCGAGGCCGGTACACACGCCCGTCTCCGAGGTTCGCTCGGCGACTTCGCTGGTGTACTTCTGCGCGCCCAAGAACTCGCGAATGTCGTCCTCGGTCTCGATCTTGCGCGCTGTGGTGTCGCCTTCGGCGATCTTCACGGCGACGCCGCGGATGACGCTGGCGACCTGACGCTCGAGGGTTCGGACGCCGGCTTCCCGGGTGTAGCTCTCGATGATGATCTCCACCGCGGGATCGGTGATCTCGAGCTGCGCCGGCGAGATGCCGTGCTCCTCGATCTGCTTCGGAATGAGGTGGCGCCGCGCGATGGCGAGCTTCTCGCGCCGGGTATACCCAGGAATCTCCAGAACTTCCATACGGTCGCGGAGGGGCGCCGGGATGGGGTCGATCATGTTCGCGGTGGCGATGAACATGACGTTGGAGAGATCGTAGGGGATCTCCAGGTAGTGGTCGGCGAAGGTGTTGTTCTGCTCGGGATCGAGCACCTCGAGGAGCGCCGCCGAGGGATCGCCCCGGAAGTCGTGCCCGAGCTTGTCGATCTCGTCCATCATGAAGATGGGGTTGACGGTGCCGGTCTTCTTCATCCCCTGGATGATCTGACCCGGAAGCGCGCCCACGTAGGTGCGCCGGTGACCGCGAATCGCCGCTTCGTCGTGCACGCCGCCCAGAGAAATGCGGTGGAATTTGCGACCAAGCGAGCGCGCGATGCTGCGGCCGAGCGAGGTCTTGCCGACGCCGGGCGGGCCGAGGAGGCAAAGGATGGGGCCCTTCTTGTCCTTCTTCAGCTTGCGAACCGCGAGGTACTCGAGGATGCGCTTCTTCACCTTCTCGAGGCCGTAGTGGTCCTCGTCGAGGACGCGGCGCACCTGCGAGATGTCGAGGTTGTCGACGGTGGAGTTGTGCCAGGGAAGGTCCAAGATCCAGTCGAGGTAGGTGCGAACCACCGTGTATTCGGCAGAGCCCACCTGCATGTTGCGAAGGCGCTTGATCTGCTTCTTCGCCACCGATTCGGCTTCGGTCGGCAGATTGGCCTTGGAGATGCGGTCTTCGAGACCGTCGAGATCGCCCTGATCGCCGTCGTCCTCGCCCAGCTCTTCCTTGATGGCTTTGAGCTGCTGGCGGAGCACGTACTCGCGCTGGTTCTTGCCCATCTCCTCTTTGATCTGCGAGTTGATGCGCTCGCGCATCTTCAAGATCTCGAGCTGTCGGGTGAGGAGCTTGAGCACCTGGCGAATGCGGTCCTTCACCTCGATGGTCTCGAGGAGCTGGGCCTTCTCTTCCACCGGCGCGTCCAGGTTGGCCGCCACGAGGTCCGCGAGGGCCCCCGGCGCCTGGATGGAGTCGATGAGCGAGCCCGCTTCCCGCGGGAGCTCCGGCATGAGCTGGATGACCTGCTTCGCGATGTCGCGAAGGCTCATGGAAAGCGCCTCTGCCTCGTCGTCGTCGGGTCCGGCCTCTTCGAGCTTTTTGATCTTCGCCTTGAGGTACGGCCCGTGCTGGGTCACTTCGTCGAGGCGAATGCGCTGCAACCCCTGGAGGATGAGCGAGTAATTGCCGGAGCTGTGCTTGAGCGCCTTGAGAACGCGCGCGGCGCAGCCCACCGGGTGAAGGTCCTCGGCGCCGGGATCGTCGGTGGACGGATCGCGTTGCGCGAAGATGGCGATCACCGGTGAGGGAAAGCTGTCTACGTCTTCTACGAGTGCGACGGACTTCTCGCGACCCACGTCGAAGGGCGCAACGGCTCCTGGGAAGAGCACAGCGTTGCGGATGGGCAGAACCGCGAGTTCGTCTCCGAACTGCACGGTCTCTTCTTCGGACCCTTTCTTCTTGTCAGTCATCCTTGACCTCGGCGGGCGAATACGTGAGCGCGGGGAATCGCGAGCGTTCCCCACATAACTTCGAGAGTACAACGAAAGGACGTCACATTTGCAAGGTAACCACGACGGTTGGCCCGGAAAGTGCCAAGCGCCGCGGCGCCCGGGAATGCCACAGGTAGGATGCGACCGCGGGCCGCCGGGTTCTCGTGCGCGCTCAACCCGCCTGCGGAACCGTTCGCGCGGGATCGAGCGTGTGCAGAAGGAGGCCGGTGAGCACCTTCGGATAGAAGAAGGTGGACTTCTGCGGCATCACTTCGCCCGCCTCTGCGACTTCGCGCACGACCTGCACCGGTGTGGGATTCATGACGAAAAGCGCCTGCCCCCCCCCGCCACGCACCTCGGCGAGCGCGGCCGCGGCGTCTTGCGGATAGCGCAGGTTGGTTTTCTTGGCCTGGGCGTCGCGGGTGATGCCGAGCACCTGCTCCAGCAGGGCATCGTGCAGAATCGCCACGTCGGTGCGGCGGAGGACCTCCGGGCGCGCGCCGAGGATCGGGTGCGACGCCAGGTTCGCGTCGCTTCGCAGCGTGAGGATCGCGCCGGCACCGTGGGCGTCGAAGGCCGCGAACGCCGGGCGCCCGGACGGAAGCGTGGGCACCGGCGCGCCGGCCGCGAGACGCTCGACCTGGAAGAGCGCGGCAGCCTCGGTGAGCACCTTCTCGAACGAGAAGTCGGCGACCGAGTGCACCAGACGGTGCGTCGGAAAAACGCGGAGGTCGGGATCGTCGCCGTTGGTGAGGAACACGAGAAAAAAGCGCGGCTCGGCCCGCAAAGGCTCGGCGTTCACCTCGTCGCGATAGCGAAGCGAGGTCTCGTAGCGGTGGTGGCCGTCGGCGATGAGCAGCGCGCTTTCGGCTACCACGCGGACGATCTCGCGCATGGCTTCGGGGTCGACGATCTTCGCCAGCGCGTGGTCGATGCCGTCGGCGGTGCGAAATTCGGAGAGGACACGGCCGTGATCGAGCGGCGCCGCGAGGCGCAGGGCCGGATCGCGGTAGAGCATGAAGCCAGGCGAGAGGTTGGTCTTGGTGGCGCGAAAGAGCTTGAGGCGGTCTTCTTTGGGGCCGGAGAGCGTGCGCTCGTGGGGGAGGACGTTGCCTTCTTCGTAGGGGCCGACCCGCACCAAACCGAGAAAGCCGCGCCGGCGAACGCGAGCGCCGCCCGCCACGGAAAACGTCTGATCGTAGCGGTAAAAAGCAGGCTCCGGATCACGCACCAGCACGCCCGCCTCGCGCCAGCGGTGCAGCAGCGCGCGCGCATTCTCGTACTTCGCGTCGCCCTCCCCTTCCGGCAGAATGAGCCGCACCACGTTGTCTTCGTGTCGGTCGGCAAGGGCCTTGCGCTGGGCGTCGTCGATGACGTCGTAGGGCGGCGCCACCACGTCGGCGAGAGGAATGTGGGACGCGTAGCGAAGGGGCGTGAGGGGTGCGATGTCGGCCATGGCCCCGGTGGTTTACCACTCCTGGCGACCCTTTGGGGGAGCTCCCGCGACGAAAACCTGCGCCGCTGGGGGCGTGGTTCTCGTATGCTCGGTCGGTGATCGACAAGCCCGTCGCCATTCGCATCGCGCGCCCCCACAGCACCGAAGACGACTACCTGACGCACGAGCTCGACACGCTAACCCGCTCGTCGGTGGTCCTGGTCGGTGCCAACTCACGTCCGGCCGGCGTGGTGCTGCGCTTCGAAGTGACGCTGGCCACCGGGCGGCCGGTGCTGCGCGGCGAGGGCCGGGTGGTGGAATACAAGGCCGACGCCTTCCGCGGCCTGCCCGGCTTGGTGCTGCGGTTCACCAAGCTCGACCCCAAGTCGAAGCAGCTCGTGGACCGCGCCCACGCCATGCGCGAAGGCGGTGGCAAGCTCCCGCCGTCGTCGCCGGAGGCGCCGTCCGCCGCCGGCTCGGAGCCGTCCATCAGCTCCGCCATCGTTGCGAGCGTTGGCAGCGAGCCCGAGTCCGCGCCCAGTGCCGAGCCTGAACCGCCCCCGCCGGCGGAGTCACCGACGGCGCCGCCGCCTGCACCTCCGCCGCCCGCGGAACCTCCCCCGGAGGACGACGAGGAAGCGGGGGCCGTGAGCGTCGACCTGCGCGGCCTCGAGGGCCCGCCCACCACGCCGCCGCCGCCCGCCCACGAGAGCCCGGCGGGCGCGCTGCCGCCGACCACGCCGCCGCCGCCAGAGTCCCCTACCCGCCGCACCCAGGAGCTCCCGGCGGACGATCGGCGCGAGGTGCTCCTCGAAAAGCTACGGGAGCGGCGCCGGATGCTCGACGAAGGTGCGGTGGCCACCATCGTCGCCGACGGCGCGCGGATTCGCGCCGCGAGCTGACCGTTCAGGTCCCGAACGCGGCGCGGTAGGCCTTGGCGAAAGCCTCGGCCGCGTGCGCATCGATGGCGCCGCCAGCCACGCCTCCCGAGCGAAGCGCGCTCCCCACGATGATGCCATCGGCGCTGGCAGAGAGCGCCGGGAGCGTTGCGATGGTGGCGCCGCTGCCGACCAGCACCTTGGCGCGTCCCGCGTTGGCCTTGACCCGGGCGAGCTTGCTGGTGTCGACGCCCTTGCCGGTGCCGTCACCGGTGACGATGACGGCGCTGGCGAGGCCGCGGTGCACCACGTCGCTCACTTCTTGTTCGAGGGCGTTCGGATGGGGATGCCCCAGCGGCGTCGAGTGCTTCACGTCGACGTCGGCCCACACCGCCACCCCGTCGGCCCCCAGCATGCGCCGGCTTCGCAGGGTCTCGGCAGCGCGCCCCTCGATGACGCCTTGATCGGTGACCCGCGCGCCCACGTGGATGTTGATGCGCACCGCCTGCGCCCCGGTGACGTGGGCCACCGCAAGCGCGCTCTCGGCATCGTTGCGGAGTACATTGATGCACAATGCACATTTCGGTGCAGCGGCGCGCACGGCTGCCGAAGCCAGGGTCATCGCCGCCACCGTGATGGGGGGAACGCTTGCGGCGAAGAACGGCGCGTCGCCGAAGTTCTCCACCACGATGCCTTCGTAGCCTGCGGCTGCGAGCACCTGGGCGTCGGTGGTGGCCGCAGCGACGATGGCGTCGAGGGAGCGCAGGGAGCCAGGGCTACCCGGCAACGCCGGGAGATGAATCACGCCGATGAGCATGCGCGCAACGTAGCATTACCGAGCGACTTCGCTCGCGCACTCACGCGCATGGCCGGCGATCAGGGCGGAGGAAGCATGCCCTTCGAGGCGCCGAACGGGGCGCGCAGGCCGCCGCTGCCCCCCGAGCCCGCAGGAGCCGGCTTCAGGCGACCGAGCGGCCCGAGGAGCCGAAGACCGTAGAACCCGTCGGCCATCTTTGCCGCCTTGGCGTCGGGCGAGAACTCGACCGCGGCGAAGAGGCCCTTGGTCATGTCGTTCTTGTTCTTGTAGGCGTCGGCGACCTTCAGCTTGAGGGTTACGTCCACCAGCGACTCGTTGGCGAGCTCCTTCATCTGGATGCGCCCGTCGCCGTCGATATCCATGTCCTTGCCGCTCGCCTTCATCTTGCTGATCTTGAGCGTGCCGTCCTTGGCCTCGCCCTCGATGACGAGCGTCCCCACCGCCAGCCGCTGCAGCGGAATGCCGCCGAAGCCGGGCCCCAGCGCGAGCTTGGCCTTGCCGTCGCCGAGCGCGAGATCGCGAAGCTCGAGCGCCACCTTGCCGTTGCCCTTGGAGGCCTTGCCCTGAGGCAGCTCGAAATGCACGGTGCCGAAGAGGTGGCCTTCCAGGGGAATGCCGAGCGCTTGCTGGATGGGCCCGAGCTTGCCCACCTCGACGTCGTCGAACTCCACGTCGATGACCCGCTCGCTGCCGTGATCGCCGAACTCGCCGTCGACAGTGCCGCCCAGCACGTCGAGCTTGAACTTCACGTTCTTGTGGAAGATGAGCAGCGGCAAGAGCTGAAGCCGCGCCCGCGCCTCGTCGATGCGAATCTCGACCGGTGGCTTGCCCGCCTCCGAAGGTGCGCTCAGGATCCGCACCCCCTTGGCCTTGACGCCGGTTACGAAGTACCCGGTCAGCTCTTCGATTTGCAGCTCCTGCTGAGCCTGGGTGTTCTTCTGCTGCACGTTGAAAGACGCGACGATGCGCTCCTTCACCTTGTCGTAGGGGAAGGTAAAGGAGAGCGAGAGGACCAGCGCCAGGAAGAAGAAGGCAACGTAGCCGACGCGCGGCAGAATGCGTTTGAGACGCTCTTTCACTTGGGCACGTCCTTCGGCTTCTCTTTTTCTTTGGGGGCTTCGGCGGTGCGGTCGAAGGCCGAGACGCCGATCTCGACGTCGTACGAGTTGGGCTCGCCGCTGCGTTTGCGAATGCTGAGGCGGCTCACCGCCACCGCGAATCCGCTCTGCTCGATGGCCTCGATGAAGCGCGCCAGCGGCAGCATGCCCGCCTTGCGCAGGTGCACCACCGTGTTGCGCTCGTTGTATCGCTTGCCGTGGGCAAGGTCCTGGCGATCGTTGGAGTCGCTGATGTCGAGCTTGTAGGCGCGCGCCGTCTGTTCCAGAAAGCCGGCGAGCGGCGGCGCCTTCTTGGCGTAGCGCTGCGCGACGCCGTCTTTGCGGGCATTTCGCGCGCGGATATCGTTACGTGCAGCCTGCACCTTTTGCAAGGTATCGCGCAGCTCGCCGTTGGCGTGGCTCTTGGAGATGGCGAGCACCTGCAGGCCCACCGGGAGCACGACGAAGAGCAGGCCGAGCAGCACCGCAGCGACCACCGTGGCGTTGCGCTGTTCGCGGGTGCCGAGCCCGAAGCGGTCCATGAAAGCGGGAAGCACCATCACTTACCTCCGGTTGCGGTTGCGGTGGCGGTGGGGGCGGCGGCGCCGGGCTTCTTGGCGACTGCCTTCACGTCTTCTGGACACTTGATGTCAAATTCCATCACGTATTTCTGGCGGTCGCCGCCCACCACCTGGGTGGTGCGGGTGATCTTCACGTCGGAGAAGCAGCGCTCGCTCTTGAGCGACTTGGCAATCTCCTGGGCGTCGTTCACGCTCGCGACCACGCCGTGCACCACCACGTGCCCCTTCTGCACGTCGAGCTCGTCGATGTCGTGCACCACCGACTGGGGAATCGACTCCGAGAGCCGCACCATGACGTCGAAGGAGTCGGCGTGGGGCAGCGGGTCCTCGTCGCTCAATGCGGTCTGCTGCTGCAAGAGCTCGTTTGCCCTGTCGGCGCTGGGGGTGGCCTCGCCGAGCACCTCGCCGGTGACGTTGGTCATGGCCTTCTCAAGGGTGGCACGCTCTCGTGAGAGCGCGATGAGCTCCACCAGCACCGAGAGGAAGAACGCGAGTGCGATGACCGCGCCCAGCCCCACCAGCGCGGGCACCTTCTCCTTGACCCAGGCGAAGCCGCGCTCGAACGCGAGCGGACCCCGGCGAAGGTTCACGTCGACCGGCCGGGACCCCAACGACAGCGCGAGACCCACCGCCTTGGCGAACTGCGGGAACGTTGCCAGCGACTGCGGCGTGATGGTGGGCGCGAGCTCGAAGCTGGCCGGCCGGGGAATGGTCTCCACCGGAAGGCTGGTTTCTTGCGCGATAAAGCCTTGCGCCCCGTCGGTATAGGCAGCGCCCCCCCCGGCCAGCAGCACCTTGCGCGGCGCAGCGCCACCGGTGGCGCGATAGGAGGCGATGGTGGTGCGGAGCTCGCGGGCGAGCTTGCTGGCGGCGCCGGGCAGGCCTTCGGTGCCCACGGTAACCGTGCGCGAGAACACCGGCTCGCCGCCCTTCACCACCAGCACCTCGCTGCGCTTGGTGCCGAGGTCCACCACCATGATCGGCTCGACGCTGGTGGCGAGCTCGGGAATGGCCGCGCAGAGATTCGCGAGCGGGAACGCGCCGACGCCGACGCGCTCCGGTTCCTGCAGAATCGCGCTCTTCAGGAGGTCGATGCGGGCGCGCGCCTCTTCGGTGCGCGCCACCGCTACCAGCACCGCGAGCTCCGTGGGCTTGGCCAGCTCCGGACGCCCTGCGCTGAGCACGCGGTAGTCCCACACCGACTCGGAAATGTCGAACGGCACCTCGGACTCCAGCTCGAAGGGAAGCACCTCGGCGAGCTGCTTCTGCGCGCTCATGGGGAGGGCGAGCACGCGCACCGCCGCGCGATCGCCGTCGATGGCCACCGCCAGGCCGTCGTGCGCAGCGGGCTTACCGCCCGTGGCCTCGGCGAGGGCGCGCCGCAAGGCGTCGGCGACGCCGCCCGGCTCGGTGATCTCGATCAAGATGAGCGCCTCGAGACGCGTCTTCTTGAAGGAAGCGCGCAGCGCGGCCGCCCTGACCGCCCTGGCTCCGATGTCGATTCCGATGTGCAATGCCATGTTGATTACTCCGCCCGAAAGTAGACGACCTGACCGCCCGAGCTGGGCTTCAGCGCCGCGGCGATGGCGTCCGCGGACGCGGGGCCGGTGGTCGTGGTGGGGGTGGTCGTGGTGCCTGCGCCGCCGGCGCCGGTGGTGCCCGCTTGCGGCGTGCCGGGTGCGCCGGGCGTGCCCAGCGGCGGCGCGCTGCGAAAGTCCACCACCGCGTGAAGCTTCACGCGGGTCTCGCGCTTGTAGCCCTTCTTCACGCCCACCGCGTAGATCGAGAACATCTTGCTCTCGGTGGCGATGCTCTTGGCGAACTCGGCCTCCGATTGGAACTTCACGGGCTTCATCCCCATCGACGCGAGAATGGGCCCGAGCATTCCCTTGCCGGTCATCGTTTGCACGAAATCTTGCGGAGAGCCGAAGAGGGGCGCGCCCATGGAGATGCCGCGCGCCATGGTGACGCCCATGAGGAACGACTGCGCCTGCGTGGGGTCGATGCAGATCTCGGCGGTCGGTGCGCCGGAGCACACCACCGCGAGCAGCGTCTGCGCATTGGCAGTGTTTACGTTCACTGTGCCCTGCCCCCACACGCTCACCACGCGCTTCTTCGGGTTGGTGGGCTCCGGGTCTACGAAGGCCGCCCAAAAGTCTTCGGAGATGCCCCGCACCATGTGCAGCTCTTCGAGAGAGTCGTAGGGGCCGTTCTTGCGTTTGTAGGGCTTGGGCAAGAGCGAGTAGAATGAGTCTTCGCTGCCCGCGCTCTGGGCGTTGGAGGAAAAGTCGCAGGTGAAGGCGGTCTCGTCCACGTCGGCCCAGTCGATGAGCGCCTGGCACGTCTGCGCGCGGTCGGTACTCTGCCCCCGCGCGTCGCGTTGGTCGAAGATGGTGGAGTACTGGAGGGGGCCGATGAGGCCCATGATCTGCTTGCCCAGACGAATGCGCGCGATGTCGTTGGAGGAGCCCTGGTTCATGTTGAGCTTGGCGTCCTCGTCGACGATGACCAGCTCGAAGCGGCCGCCCGGCGTGGTGACGTTGCGCCCCTTGCTGTCGTCAAAGAGCAGCGTCGCGGTGTTGTTCTCCGCCGGCTTGGGCGGCGCGCCTTCAAGCGGAGCCTCTTCTTCGCTCATGAAAGCCGAGAGCAAGCGGTCGGTGAACTCCCACACCGGCAGCTGCGGCGGCGACTTCTTCAAGAAGGCGAAGAGCGGCGCCACCGCGGCACGAATGGTGGGCTCGCTGGCGATGAGGAGCCGCGAGAGGTTGATGGCGCTGCGGGCCATGTACTCCGCTTGCACGGCGTCGCGGGCGCTGGTGGCCGCGGAGACCTCTGCGCTGACGTCGGTCTGAAACTCGGCGAGCACCACCGAGAGCACCACGATGGCGCCGATGACCATCGGGAGCGCAATGCCGCGCTGCTTGCCCCGGCCCTGGCGCCGATTCTTGATGCGACGAAGTCGGGCGCTCATCGGGGTTGTCCGAAGGTGAGAGGGTCGCGAATGAGGATCGAGAACTTGGTCTGGAAGCGCAGGGGCGGGCCGTCTTTGATGCCCTTGAGCACCAGCGTGACCTTCACCTGGAGCGGCATGCGATTGAGCTGCCCGGTCTGGTTGGTGGAGTCCCAGGTGTCGATCCACTGACCCGTGATGGGGTCGAGATACTTGAGCTCGAAGGACTCGATGTCCTCGGCCACCACGTTGGTGACGCCGCCCTGGCGCGGCTCGAGGTCGATGGGCGTCTGTTCGCGGCGCACGAGGTCGAGCTTGCCGGTCACATTGGGATCGCGAGAAACGAAGTAGCCAATCTCTGCCTGGTCCGACTCCGGAACGTCGCGCTGGAGGCGCCGGTGCGAAAAAGTGGCGAAGTCTACCCGGTCGCCGTCGCTGCCGGTGTGCTCGGCAACGAACACCGTCCGCCGAGTGTAGAGCGAAGTCACGAGCGGGTTGTGGAGCGAAAGGTACGCGCTCCCCATCTCTCGGGTGATGCGGGCCATGGCTTCACGCCCCTGCCGCGAGCGATCGGCGCGCGCCGCTTCGCCGCGCTTGCCGCGGCTGAGCGCGTCGAAGGCCCCGTAGAGGAGCAAAGAGATCATGGCCATGACCGCCACTGCCACCACCACTTCGAGCAACGTCATGCCGCGCGCCGACCCGCGGCGGATGCGCGCCGTACTCACTTGATCCCCGGCGTGGTCGTGGTGGTTCCGGTTCCGGTTCCCGTTCCCGTTCCGGTGCCCGTTCCCGTCGCCGGCGGGGTGCCGCCATCGAAGCCTGCCAGGAAGCCAGCCTTCTGCGGGCTGGTGACGAACTGCACCAGCGGCAGCTCCCGGGCGTTGGGCCCTTCCTTCCACTTCACGGTGATGCTGACCCGGCGAATCGAGGCCTCGAGCACCGGCTTGAGCGACGGGTACACGAGCCCGAGTACGGTGGTGAGCATGCCCTGCGCGCCGGCAGGACCCATCTGGCCCGCCACCTGCGCGCCCACGCCCTGCAGGCCCGCGTCGAGGTCGAGCGAGGCGAGCGGCGGCACGGCGCCCGGCCCCGCGGCACCCGCGGAGCCCACCGGCGGAGCGCCCAGGGCCGCCTGAAGGTCGAGACCCGCGTCGCCCGCGGTGGTGTTGGGGTTGGGCAGCTCCACCTTCTCGACCCGCACATCGCAGGTGAAGCCGCCGTTGTCGCTGTCGTCGCAACACGGCGTGTCGGTGTCGTTCTGATCGATGTCGGGGTAGCCGTTGCGAAGGAGCTTCTCCTCTACCTCGCTCATCTTGCAGCGCCCGTAGTTGGAGGCGAGGCCCATGTTCTGGGCGCTCTTGTTGGAGGCCGCCAGGCCACCTTGCGCCGAGAGTATGACGGTGAGCGCGAGGCCGAGAATGGCCACCGCCACCATCACCTCGAGGAGCGTGAAGGCGCGTGAGGGCGCGCGGCAGGTGCGGCGACCAGCAACGACGTGCATCAAAAGCCCCCCGGAGCTTCGCGCTCGGACGCTTCTTTGTCGTCTTGCGGGGTCTCGAGGGGAACGTTGCCGGACTTCACTTCGACCTTGCCAGTGAGCGCGCTGACCACCAGGCTCAGGGTGTCCGAGTCTTCGTCCTTTTCGCCGATGCGCACCTGGACGACCGCGCGCTCCGTCTGCCCGCCGGGCCAGAAGTACAGGTAGGCGCGCCCGGTGCGGCGAACCGCGTCGTCGTGTGCGGCCTGCGCCGAGCGAAACTGGATGCCCGAAGGCAGCGGCTTGGGCTCCTTGCCGAACCCGGCGTCGACGACAGGCTTGAACGTCGCGCGCGGCGCCTGCGGTCCGGCGACGATGCGCTGACCCTCGGCGACCGCGTTCTTCTCCGCCTCGGTGACCGGGTCGGCGCCGCCGGTCCCGGTCAGGTCCTTGGCCTGCACCAGCATCGGCGCATCGGATTCTTCGAGGGTGATGGTCTGCTTCTCGAAGTCGAACACCAGGCGGGTCGGCCGCGACATGGAGCTGGCGCGCGCATAGGCCACCCGGACCGCACCGGTGATGAGCGCCGCCGACTGGCGCAGCCGGGCCGAGCTGGTCTGGCCAGAGCCGGCGACGATGACCCCCATCATGATGCCGATGATGGCCATCACGATGAGGATCTCCACCAGCGTCATGGCGCGCGTGAAACGCCGACGCGATGCATGTACCCCCGCAGCGCGCGCAGGCGCGCGGAGGCCCGGCACGAACCGGGGCACCTCCGTGGCCGCGATGGCGCGCTGCGAAGTCATGGTGCTACTCGCCCGCCTTCTTCTCGGGGACGACGATGTCGTCCTGGGTATTGGCTTTGCCGTCGGGGCCCCAGCTACGGATGTAGGTCTCGTCGGTCTCGCACTCGATGATGTACGCGTGCTCCCAGGCGTCGGTGACCTTCGAGGTGCCGGAGATCTCCTTTTTATCCTTCAGGAGCTGCACCGTGGGGCACTCGTCGCCGGGGTGGTCGGCGCGAAACTTGTCGGCGATAGGCTGCAGGGTTTGGGCGTCGATCTTGCTGCTTTTGATCGAGGCTTCCTTGAACTTCGGCACCGCGAACACCGCCACGCCGCCGGCGATGAGGCCCACGATGGCGAGCACGATGAGGATTTCCACGAGCGTGACGCCACGCGCGTTCCGGAGGCGCTTTCGCAAGATGTTCAGTCGTTTGGGATCCATCGTCTTCATCTCCTTCGGTTCACTCCACGCGATCGAGTCCGAATGGCAGCCCATCCGGCCCGTCGCTCAACAGTTCGAACCCTTTTGGGTCCTTGCGGCCAGGGCACACGATTCGGAGCGGCCTGCCCCATGCGTCGGTTGGTACCTCGTAAGTGTAGCCACCCGTCTGCAGCTCGCCTACGTCCCTGGGGCACGACCCGCGATGGTCTGCCCTATAGGCCAGCGTGGCGTGGTAGGCCGAGGTGATGGCCGCTCGCGTCGCGCGGCGCTCTGCGGCGCGATCCTCGCGGGCCCGCAACAGGAAGAACGAGCCCAGCGCCACGCATACCAGGACCACGTTGCGCAGCCGCGCGCGCCCCACCGCCCCGAGCCACGATCGGCGCCGCTCCCAGGGAAAAAAAACGTTGAGGGACGGCTTCCTCATCACTGCACGAAGTCGTTCATCTGGATGAGAGGCATGAGGATGGAGAAGGTGATGAACCCTACGCCGCCGCCCATGAGAATGATGATGAGCGGCTCGAGCAGGCTGGTCATGGCGGTGACGCGGGTCTCCACCTGACGGTCGTACTCCTTGGCCACGGTTTCGAGCATGTGCTCGAGCTGCCCGCTCTTTTCGCCGACGGCGATCATGTGGATGGCCATCGACGGAAATTCGCCGCTCCGCTTGAGCGGCACCGAGATGGACTGCCCTTCGCGAATCGAGGCGGTGGCGTCGTCGATCACCAGCTTCAGCTTGGCGTTGTCGACCACGTTCTTGACGATCTCCATGGCCTTGAGGAGCGATACGCCGCTCTGGAGCAGCGTTCCCAGCGTCCGCGTGAAGCGCGCCACGGCGACCAGGCGGAAGACCTGGCCGAAGAGCGGCACCCGCAGCAGGAAGGTATCCTTCCAAATCATGCCCTTGGGGGTGCGCATCCAGGCCAAGAACTGCGAAAGCGCGAAGCCCACCACCACGCCCAGCACCAGACCCAGCAGATAGAGCCACAGGGTGCCTACCACCCAGCCGCCGCCAAGCACCCCAAACGCGCTCACCGCCGCGAACATCCGCAGGACGAAGAGCGCGCTCGGGTTGGCCACGCCGCCGCGCAGGCGCATGATGAGGTTCAAACAGATGAGCCCGAGCACGGCGCCGCCGGTGATGGGCGAGCTGATGGCATCGGACATGGTGATGAGGAGCGCGGTGTACCAGGGTAGCGCGCGGTCGAGGCTCGCGAAGATGCTGGTGACCTTGGGCACCACCACGGTCATCATCACCGTGAGCAACCCGGTGCCCATCACCATCATGAGAATCGGATAGGCCAGCGCGGCCGTGACCTTGCCGCGAATGCGCGCCTGGTCGTCCATGAAGTCGGCCAGACGGTCGAGCACCTTCTCGAGGGTGCCGGAGGCCTCACCGGCGGCCACCATGTTCACGTAGAGGCTGGGAAACGCCTTGGGGTGCTCCTCGAGCGCCTTGGCGAACGACATACCTTCGTTGAGGCGCTCGCGAACCTGGGTGAGCACCCGCAAGAGCTCGAGCTTCTCGGTCTGCTCGGAGAGCGCAGAGACCGCTTCCACCAAGGGAATGCCCGCACCCACCAGCGTCGCGAGCTGCCGCGTCATGGTGGCCACGTCGTTGATGGTGACCCGGCGAAACAGCGCGAGCAGGTCGAGCTTCTGCCCCTGCGCCGAGCTCCCCTGCTTGCCTTCGTGGGCTTCGGTGAGGAGAACCCCCTCGCGCTTGAGGGCCGCCCGGAGCACCTTGGGGTTGTCGGCATCGCGCACGCCCTTGGTAGGCTTGCCGGAGGCGACGATGAGGCCGCGGTACTCGAAGACGGCCATGGCTCAGGCCCTCGCCATGACGCGAACGCTGGGCGTCGCCACTTCGACGACGTCTTCCTGGGTCGCGGCCAGCACCTCTTCCACGCTGGTCATGCCGCGAATCACCTTGCGCGCGCCGTCGTCGCGCATGGTGTCCATGCCGGCCTCGATGGCCTTGCGCTTGATGGTCTGGGCGTCGGCCGCCTTGAGCACGAGCGGCGCGATGGCGTCATCCATGAGCATGAGCTCGTAGATGCCGCGGCGCCCGGAGAAGCCGATATTCGCGCACTTGTCGCAGCCCTTGGCCTTGTAGAAGATGGGGCGCCCGTTCCACTGGTCGAGAATGTCGACCTCGGAGACCACGCGCGGGTAGTAGCGCGAATTGGGGTTATGGGTGCGCGCCGCGCGAGAGGCGCGACGCTCGGCGGTGAGGCCCAGCTCCTCGAGCTCGAAGTCTTCCGCCTCGTAGGGCACGCGGCAATGCGGGCACAATACACGCACCAGGCGCTGCGCCAGAATACCCACGATGCTGGATCGCAGCAGGAAGGTCTCGACCCCCATGTCGACCATACGCGTGATGGCGCCGGCGGCGTCGTTGGTGTGAATGGTAGAGAGCACCAGGTGACCGGTGAGCGAGGCGTTGATGGCCACCTCGGAGGTCTCCTTGTCGCGAATCTCGCCCACCATGACCACGTCCGGGTCCTGACGGAGAAAGGCGCGGAGCGCGCTGGCGAAGGTGAGGCCAATCTTGGCCTGCACGTGAAGCTGGTGAATGCCCGCCAGCTCGTACTCGACCGGGTCTTCCGCGGTGAGGATGTTCTTGTCGGGCGTGTTGATGCGGTTGAGGCACGCGTACAGCGTGGTGGTTTTGCCGGAGCCGGTGGGACCGGTCACCAGGATGATGCCGTCGGGCTTGTGGATGAGCGAGTCCATGAGCGCGTAGTCGCGCGGACTGAAGCCGAGGTCGGGGAGATCGAGCAGCACGCTCGACTTGTTCAAGAGACGCATGACGATGCGCTCGTAGCCGCGACTGGTGGGAATGGTCGATACGCGGATATCGAAGCTCTTGCCGGCGATCTTCTTGGTGATGCGCCCGTCTTGCGGCAATCGCTTCTCGGCGATGTTGAGCTCGCTCTCGATCTTGATGCGGGAGATGATGCTGCCCATGAATGCCCTCGGTGCGCGCCGCGCGACGTGCAGATCGCCGTCGATGCGGTAGCGGACCAGGACTTCCTTTTCTTCCGGCTCGATGTGGATATCGCTGGCGCGTTCCTTCATGGCCTGGAGAAACAGCGAGTTGACCCAGCGGATGACCGGCGCGTCGTCGTCGGAGTCGAGAATGTCGCCGGCGGCTTCGTCGACCTCGCCCTCGCCTTCGCTCTCCAGCTCACCGCCGCCCGCCTCGCGTTCATACACGCGGTTGATGGCGTCCATGATCTTGTCGTTGCCCGCCACGCTGGCCTCGACGTTCTTGTCGAAGAGAATGCGAATGTCGTCGAGGGCCGCGGTGTCGAACGGATCGCCGATGGCCACGTACACGCTGGCGTCGTCTTCCGAGAGGACCAGGATCTTGTGCTGCTTGGCAAAGCCGATGGGCACGCGCGTCGCCAGCGTGGTGGTGATGCGCTCGGGGTCCACGTCGGCCAGGCACGGCAGGCCCGCCTCGGCGGCGAACGCCTGCGCCACCGCGATCTCTTCGGCCATGTTGGCGTTCACCACCAGGTCCGATAGCTCCACGTCGCGCTCCCGCTGGATGGCGTAGAGCGGCTCCAGACGCTCCGCCGGGAGGCCCAAGCGTTTTTGGAGAATCTCACCGAGGAAGCGCTGTTCGGCCATCGTTACTTCTCCAGACGCTCGATGTTCCGGGGGGCCGGCGTGATGTTGATCTTCGGTGCGTCGGTGGGCTGGCCGGGCGGGGTGTTCCCGCCGGCGGCGCCACTGGCGGGCCTCGGGCTCGAGGGCATCTCCAGCGGCGTCTGCGGCGCGTGCCCCTTGAGCTGCTTGGGTCGAGTGAGCTCGTCGAGCCGACGCTTCTCGTCGACCTTCATGTACTCCTGGCGAATCGTCTCCAGGAGGCCGTTGGTGCGCGTGTAGTCCTTGGGCGGCGTGTAGTTGTTCTCGGCGAATACGAAGTACCGGTCGAGCAGCTCCTGGCGCTCTTGCATCTTCCGTTCGAACACATTCCGGAGATCGGACTGGTCGCGAATGATGTAGGGCGTGAGGATCAGGATCAGGTTGGTCTTCTCGTTGGAGTCCGAGGTTTCGCGGAAGAGCGCGCCGAGGATCGGAATGTCGCCGAGCACCGGAATTTTGGTCTGCGACCGCGCGCGGCGGTTGCGCACCAGGCCGCCGATGACCACGGTCTCTTGGTCCTTCACCACCAATTTGGTGGTGGCGGTTCGCTTGTTGATGGGCACCACGCCCAGGGTGCCCTGTGCGTTACCGGCCTCGCTGATCTCCTCGGAAATGTCGAGGCGCGCCTCGTTGGATTCGTTGAGGTGCGGGGTGATCTTGATCTTGGTGCCCACGTCGGTGAACGACGGGACACCACCAAGACCGCCGCCGGCGAGCCCCGCCAGTGCGCCGAGGCCACCCGCGCCGCCCGCTCCGCCCGCGCCGGCCAGACCGGCGAGGCTCGAAAGCCCGGAGTTCTGCTGGCGGGCGATGTTCTGCCCAATGCTGATCTCCGCCGGCTCGTTGTCGAGGGCGATGATGTGGGGCGTCGAGAGCACGTCGGAGTCACCCGACGTGGCCAGCGCCGAGACCACCGCGCCGAAGGCCGGAATCGAGAGACCGATGCCCGGAATGAGGTTCTGGGTACCGTCGATGCCGGGACCGCGGATACCCAGCGCCGCGCCCTGCAGCGCGTCGGTGGGGGCGCCGATGGTCTTGCCGGCCTGCAGGCCGCCGAAGATGAGCGTGTTCTCGCCGTTGCCGGGGAACGCAGGGTTGGCGCCGCCGTGCCAGGCCACGCCGAGCTTGTCGGTGCGCGAGATGGAAAGGTCCATGATGACGGCGTCGATAAACACCTGGCGCCGCGCCTGGTCGAGGCGGTCGACCACCGCCCGCAGCGACGCGTAGTCGCGCAGCGACGAGACCACCACGAGAGAGTTGGTGGCCTTGTCGGCGGTCACCTTGGGGTTGCCTTCGAACACGCCTTCGGTGGGCGCTGCCGCGTTGCCACCGCCGCCTGCCGCGCCACCGCGACGTGCGCCACCACCGGCCGCGCCGGCCTGGGCGTTGCCGAGGATCTCGTTGATGGTCTTCGAGAGCTCCACCGCGTCGGCGTGCTGCAGCGGCAGGACGTGAATCTCGCCTTCGCCGTTTTGCGGAATGTCGAGACGCTTGATGAGCTCGAGCATGCGCAGGTACGCGCGCTCGGTGGCCACGATGATGAGGGAGTTGGAGCGATCGTCGGCGATCACCTTGGCGACGTGCAGATCGCCACCCCCGGTCGAGGTGGGGCCTGCGGCGCCCGGCGCTCCGCCCGCAGCCGCCGGTTTGCCCCCACCGCCCCCGCCGCTGCCAGCCTTCACGTCGAAGAGATCGTTGACCCGGCCGGCCACGTCGGAAGCCGCTGCATAGTGCACCGGTTCGATCCAGATCTGGTCTCCGGCGCTGCCCACATCGGCTTGCTCCAAGATGCGCATCATGCGCCGGATGTTGCTTCCGGTATCGGTCATGATGATCATGTTGCCGCCGGGGAACGTGGAGATGTCCGCGTCCTTGCTCTTGAACTTGCCGAGCAGCTGCGCGGCGTCGTCGGCCGACATGTGCGAGAGCCGGTGCATGCGCGTCACGTAGCGCTCTTCGGCCGGCACCGCTTGCCCCGGCGCGTAGGTGGGCGTGGTCTGCGACTGGACGCCGGTGGTCTCCACGATCTTCAAGAAGCGCCCCTGGGGCACCACCGTGAGACCGTTGGTCTCGAGGATGGAAAGGAAAGCCTGGTAGGCCTCGGCGATGGTGACCTTTTGCGGCGAATAGATGGTGGCCTTGATGGGCCGCACCTTGCTGCCGAAGATAAAGCGCTTGCCGGTGAGCTGGCCGATGACCCGCACCAGCTCCGGAAGGTCGGCATCTTCGAGCGAAAATGCGACCTTCTCGCCGGGCCGACGGGGCTCGTACTCCTGGTCCTGGAATTGCGGAAGATTGGTGGTGTCGCCGCGAATCTTTCCGTCGGGGCCGGGCACCGGCGCGCCGCCCTTGGCTCCGGCGGCGCCGCTGCTGGCGCCGGCACTGGGCGCGGTGGTGGCTCCGCCGCCCGCGTTGCCCCCCGCTGCGGGAATGAGCGGCATGGTGCCGCCCGCGCCGTTCTTACGAAGGTCGATCTTCGGGGTGACCGCCGGTTGGGCGCCGGCGATGCCGAGGCCGGCGAGGACGATCGGGAGCGAGAGGCTGAGGAGTACGTGCTTTTTCATCAGATCGACTCGCGCGCAGAGCTGGCGGGAACGGCCTTCGGCTTCGGCGCGGGGGTACTGGCGTTGGCGCGTTCGGCTCCGGGGCTTTCCATGGAAGGGGTACTTGCACCAAAAGCCTTGGCGGCCACAAGCACAACCAACGAAAACGCGACTACCAGTGCGGACCACGCACCGACGACGATGCCCAGGTACTTCAGTGTTTCTTTTCGAAGGTCGTTCATCACTTGATGTTGTAGTCGAGGTTCACAGCCTGGCCGCGTCGGTTCACTTGCACCACGAGCTTGTCCGCAGTGCGGAGTCGCGCGTACGCCTCGAGGGCCTTCTCGGGGCTCGCCATGTCGAATCCGTTGATCGTCTGCAGGCGGTCGCCGTTCTCCATTCCGAGCACGCCGAGCAGCGTGTCCGGGCGAACGCCGAAGAGCCGGATCCCCACCACCTTGTCGCCTTCCTTCTCGGGAACGATGCGTGCGGTGCGCATGAGATCGGCCTGGTTTTCCAGGATCTTGTCCACCGTGGCGCGGTCGATGTTGTACTCCGTCGCGCTGAGCTTCTGGATGCCCTTCATGATGTTGGGGTCCACGCCTGGAGCGCCGCCGGCGGGGGCCGGGGCCGCGACCACCGGCGCCACCGCAGCCACCGGAGCAGCCTTGCCGTCCTTGAAGAGCTCGACCTGGCACAGTGCGCGACCGCTGGAGAGCCACACGCGATCCCAGCCCACGAACTCGACTTTCTTGCCGCCCACTTCTTGCCCACGTCGACGAAGCTGCGTCTTGGGATCGCCGGTGCCCTGCATGGCCGCGAACGACCAATCGGGGTCGGTCGACGCGGTGATGACCAGCACCTTGATGCCGTCGCACGGCGGCGCGGTCCGTGGGTCCGAGTAGTCCGGCTCCACCGCCGCCACGTCGTCGGTCTTGGGCTCGTCCTTGAGCGACAACATGGTGTGGTCGAACGGGTTGCGCGAGAGAATCGCGTCGGCCGAGGTGGAGTGCCCGGCGGTGGCCGCGGTGGGCAGCACTTTGACCTGCAGCGGCGGCGCGGAGAGTTGCTTCTCGTCGGCCGCCAGCGCCATGCCCAGGCCTTGGCTGAAGGCGCGCGCCGTGAAGAACGCGCACAGGGCGATGAGCAGCAGCATCACAGCCCAGAAGTTTTTCTTGAGAATTCGTTCGACGGACATGGTGAACCTCGCCAGAGACGCGGCGTACGACGTCGCTCTAGCGAAGCGCATGCCAACCCAAACATCAGCGCATTTCAAGGCGAATTTCGCATTCGCCGGCACCCCTTCTCGACACCTTGGCGTCCCTGCGCCGGTGCCCGCCCCCAAGCGTGACAAACTGACAAAGCAAGCAAAAGAGGCTCAGGGCGCCGCGCTGCGTGCGGCTGCGCCCTACTCGTCGCCGTCGGCGGCCGCGGCGCCGTCGAGGCGACGGTAGATGGTGCGCGCGGAGATGCCGAGCAGCTGGGCGGCGAGTGTCTTGTCGCCGCGGGTGTGGCGCAGCGTTTCTTTGATGACGCGGTTTTCCACGTCGTCGAGGGTGACGCCGACCGTGAAGGAGATGGGCTCCGCGTCGATGCGCTTGGCCTCGGCGATGCCGTCCGGGAGATCGCGCTCGGTGAGCTCTTCGCCGCGAGAGAGCACAACCGCGCGCTCCACCACGTTCTCGAGCTCGCGCACATTGCCGGGCCAGGCGTAGTCGGCGAGCTTTTCGAGAGCGCCGGCGCTCACGCGCATGCGGGCGCGACCATTCTTGGCGCAATAGAGCGCGAGGAAGTGGTCGACCAGGAGCGGAATGTCCTCGCGCCGGCTGCGCAGCGGCGGCGACGTCACCGCCACCACGTTCAGGCGGTAGTAGAGGTCCTCGCGAAAGCGCCCCTCCTTCACCTCGCTGACAAGATCGCGATTGGTGGCTGCCAGGAGCCGCACGTCGGAGCGCACGGTGTTGCCGCCGAGCGGCTCGTACTCCCCTTCTTGCACCACCCGAAGCAGCTTCACCTGCACCTGCGGCGAGAGCTCGCCGATCTCGTCGAGAAACAACGTACCGCCACTTGCCTTGGCAAAGCGGCCGTCCTTCTTGGCCACGGCGCCAGTGAACGCCCCGCGCTCGTAGCCGAAGAGCTCGCTCTCGAGAATGCTCTCCGGAATGGCCGCACAGTTTACCGCCACGAACGGCCCCTTCGAGCGCGCGCTCCGTTCGTGGATGTAGCGCGCGATGAGCTCTTTGCTGGTGCTCGGCGCGGCCTGGGTCGCCACCTCGATGACGCGCCGGAGCACCGGCGAATTGCCGACGATTTCGCGCTTGGTGAGGATGCGAATCTCGGCCTTGAGCGACTGGTTCTCGGCGAGCAGGCGCCCGCGCTCGGCGGCCTTGCGCACGCTCTTGACGATGGCGTGCCGCTTGAGCGGCTTCTCGACGAAGTCGTAGGCGCCCTCGCGCATGGCGCTCACCGCGGTCTCCACTGTTCCGTAGGCGGTCATGAGCACCACCTCGACCTCCGGAGAGAGCTGCTTCACCGCGCGCAGCAAGTCGAGCCCAGTGGTGCCGGGCATCATCAGGTCGGTGACCACCACGTTCACCCGGTGCGTGCGCACGAACTCCAGCGCGGACTTCGCGTCGTTGGCGGAGAGGATGCGCATCCCCTCCCGCTGGAAAATGCGCTCCAGCGACTCCACGTTGGAGCGGTCGTCGTCCACCACCAGCACCGTCAACGCATCTCGGCTCTCGGGCTCGGCCATCATTGCACCATTTCGTTCGAAGGAGCCGCCGCGCCAGGCGGCGACAAAGACAACGTGAGCGACAACCCCGAGGCTCGGCCCTTCATGCCCGGCTCATTCCGAAAGAATTCCGCCGTAGTGGCCGAAGACCCGCAGACGCAGCGATCGCAGCGCCTGCAGGCCATCTTCCTTGATGCGAAAATGCAGGCGCGCGCGGGCGATTTCTCGACCTTGCGCGTCGAAGATGCTGGCTGGCAAGAGTCCTATCGACTCTTTCACCCACACCACTTGCAGATCCTTCTCGCCGAGGAAGCGATAGTCGTTGCCGTCGTCGCCGCGAAAGCGAAACTCGTAGGGAATGCGCCGGGCGGAGATCTTGAATCCCACGGTGCCTTCGAGGCTCGCGTGGGTCGCCAAGCCCTCGGCTTCGAGGGTGCCCACGATGCGCGCCGAGCGCGTCTTCAGCACATCGCCCAGCTCGTCGCCGCGGACCGTCAGCGACAGGCGCACGGCGCGTTCCACCGTGGGCGCGTCCAGATCGTGGAACAGACCGGCGTACGACTCGACGTAGCGAAAGCCGATGCTCACGCGCCGTCCTCGCGCGGCGGCCGGTGCACCACCAGCCGCTCCACGAGGGTTCCCTTCTCGACCGCGTCGAGAATGTCGGGCACGTCGGCCAACGTGACCTTGCCATAGGCCACGTGATCCGGCTCCACGATCATGGCCGCGCCGATCTCGCAGAGATCGAGGCAGCTGGTCGTGCATGCGCGGAAGCGCTTGGCGAGGCCGCGCTGACCGAGCCCCTCTTTCAGAGCGGGCACCAGGCTCTCGGAGCCGAGGTCGGCGCACGATCCCTTGGGGTTTCCCGGGTCGCGGCGGTTGATACAAACGAGGAGGTAGCGCTCTCGGTGCGGCATGTACGCTTCGACGTTACCACCACGGCCCAGGGTTTCGCCTCGGTTTGTCCGAACGGAGCGCGCCTGGTGCCGCACAAAAACAGCTGTCGTGGGCCCCGGGGGTGCGGTAAGTCAGGGGCCATGAAAGCCCATCTTCTTCTCGCGCTGTCCGCGACCTTCGCAACGTTCGCGTGCGGAGGTGGCAACGACAACCTCCCGCCGCCCCCGGCTCCGCCGCCGGCCGGTCCCGAGCCCACGATGACCGCCCCCGCAGGCAGCACCACCGCGCCCCCGGCTGCCACCAACGTGCCCCCGCCGGCCCCCCCGGTGAGCCTCACGCTGGGCGCCGCCGCGCCCGATCCGGCCGCGCCGCTGCCGGCCGTGAAGATCGCCGCCCCCCGCGCGAGCGAGCTCATCGCGGCCGACAAGGCTGCCGACTTCGCGATCAAGCTCGACGTGAAGAACTGGCAGACCGCCGCCGGCAACTCGCACGTGCACCTGATCCTCGACAACAAGCCCTACAAGCGCATCGACGACACCAAGGCGCCGGTCAAGATGAGCGAGCTCACCGGCGGCGACGCCCTCTCCGAGGGGCAGCACGTGCTCGTGGCCTTCGCCAGCCGCGCCAACCACGAGTCGGTGAAGACCAAGGACGCCCTCGCGGTCGTCTCGTTTTACGTGGGCAAGAAGGCAACCGACACCGTCGACGTGAAGAAGCCCATGCTCATCTACAGCCGCCCCAAGGGCGACTACAACGGCGAGAACGCCAACCACGTGCTGGTGGATTTCTACGTAGCCAACAAGGCGCTCGACGACGGCAAGAGCCACGTCGGCATCACCGTCACCGGCCCCGGCATCGACAAGCCGCTCGACGTCGACGTCACCAAGTGGGGCGCGCCCTACTACCTCGACAACCTTCAGAACGGCACCTACTCGGTGAAGATGGAGCTGCACGACAAGGACAACGCGGTGGTGGCCGGCCCGTGGAACTCCACCACGCGCACCATCAAGATCAACCACGACGCGCCCACCGACAACCCACACGCCGGCCACACGGCGCCCGCCGCCAGCGGCACCGCGCCCACCCCGCCCGCAACGGCCCCCAAGCCCGCCGGCACCGCCAAGCCGAAGAAGTGAGCGGTACGGTGCGGGTATCGCGCGAGGCCATCGTGCGCGCCGATCGGCGCCACGTGTGGCCTCCCTATACCCCTGCCGACGCGCACGAGCTCTCCGAGCCCCTGGTGGTGACCGAGGCCGAGGGCGCGTGGCTCACCGACGCCGACGGACGGCGCTACCTCGACGGAAACAGCTCCTGGTGGGTGGCGAATCTGGGGCATCGCCACCCACGTCTGCTGCGCGTGTTGGCCCAGCAAGCCGAGACCCTGGCGCACGTGGCCATGGCGGGCATCACCCACGAGCCGGCGGCGTTGCTGGCCGAGGAGCTGGTGCAGGTGGCGCCCCGCGGCAGCTCTCCTTTGCCCGTGCTCACGCGTATATTTTACACCGACAACGGCTCCGGCTCGGTGGAGGCGGCCATCAAGGTCGCAACCCAGTTTTGGCGACAGTCCGGCAGGCCGGAGAAATGCCGCTTTCTGGCCCTCGACGGCGCATTTCATGGCGACACAGTGGGCGCGGCCAGCCTGGGCGGCGTCGAGATCTTCCGCCGCCCCTTCGCCGGCATCCTCTTCGATTGCGTGCGGGCGCCGTCGCCTTCCGGTCACGGGGCAGCCTTCGAGATCATGGAGCAGCTGATCCGTGAGCGCAAGGGCGAGCTGGCCGCGGTGGTGGTGGAGCCCCTCCTCCAGGGCGCGGAGGGCATGCGCATGTACGACCCGACGTGGCTCGCACGCTTGCGTGCATGTTGCACCGAGAACGACGTGCTCCTGGTGGCCGACGAGGTGTTCACCGGCTACGGACGCACCGGCCGCATGTGGGCGTGCGATCACGCCGGCATCGCCCCCGACATTCTGTGCCTGGGCAAGGCCTTCGCGTCACTCCTGCCCATGGGCGCGATGATGGCCACCGATCGCGTCTACGACGCCTTTCGCGGCGCCAAGGATCGCGCGTTTTACTACGGTCATACGTTCTACGGCCACCCGCTGGGTGCGGCGCTCGCGCGCGAGGTGCTGGCCATTTACCGCGACGAAGGCGTGGTGCAGCAGGCAGCGGCCAAGGCGCCCGTCATCGCGCGCGCGATCCAGGAGCTCAGCGCGGTGACCGGCGTGGTCGGGCACCGAAGCCTCGGCATGGTGGGCGTCCTCGACCTGGGCAGCGGCGGCTACGAGGGCGACATCGGCTGGCGCGTCTACGCCGAGGCCAAGCGCCGGGGCGCCTACCTGCGGCCGCTCGGCGACACGGTGTACGTGTGCCCGCCGCTCACCATCTCCGAAGTCGATCTGCACGCGCTCCTCGGCATCTTCGGCGAGAGCGTGCGCGCAGCGCTGGCTGCCACCTGACAGGCGACACGCGACACGCGACACGCGACACGCGACACGCGACACGCGACACGTGATGGTGCCGTTCCGCACTAAGCTCGGGCCATGAACGTCGTCACCTTCGAGACCCCGAGAGGCAGCGCAAGCGCCGAGCTGTTCGCCCCCGACGCGCCCGCGCCCGATGGCCGCAGCGTCATCCTCATCCACGAGTACTGGGGCCTCAACGAGCACATTCGCGCCCTCGGGCGGCGGCTCGCCGGCGAGGGCTTCGCGGTCCTGGCGGTCGACCTCTTCCACGGGAAAGTGGCAACGGTGCCTGCGGAGGGCGCGAAGCTGGCGGGCGATCTCGACACCGCGGCGGCGGTCACCGAGATCGCGGCGGCGGCGAACTACCTGCGGGGCGCCGGCGCGAAGAGCGTGGGCGTGGTCGGCTTCTGTCTCGGCGGGGCCCTCGCCGTCGCAGCGGCCTGCCACGTGCCCGGCCTCTCGGCTGCGGTGGCGTTCTACGGCGTGCCGCGCGCCGACAAGGTCGACTACGCCAAGGTCGCGGCGCCCATCCAGGCGCACTTCGGCGCGCGCGATCCCCACGCCACGGTGGCCAAGGCCGAGGCCATGCGCGACGCGGTGTTGGGCGGCGGCGGCTCGTTCGAGCTGTGCGTGTACGACGCCGACCACGCCTTCGTGAACGACACCCGTCCGGCCGTGTACTCCCAGGAGAACGCCGAGCTCGCGTGGGGACGCATGCTCGCGTTCTTCCGCCAGCACGCCGCTTGACGCCCACCAAAAAAGTTACGGCGGCCCGTCGGGAGCGGGCCGCCGTCATTTTTCGTATCGTGCTCGTCGGGGCGAGAGGATTCGAACCTCCGACCCCCTGATCCCGAACCAGGTGCGCTACCAGACTGCGCTACGCCCCGAGCTCCCATTCGCCGGCCGAAGCCGTCGGGTGGACGCGCTTTATGCAAAATCCTTGGGGATCCCGTCAACGTGAATCGTCATCGAGGGCTGCTTTTGCAGCCGGCGCGTCCGATCGGCGCAGGTTCACGGTCTCGCGGCCGCGCGCGCATGGCGGAATTCCAGTGTTACTGTGTTGATTTCCTTTTCAGTCCTATCAAAATGGATTATGCACGCATTGTGGTGCGCTTTCCGCTCCCACAAGAATCTCAGCGCCAATTCACGAGGAGTTACGCATGCAACCCGAGCTGCCGCCGGTCAAGATCCTCATCGTCGACGACGACAAGGCGATCCTCGAATACATGCAGACGCTGCTCGAGAAGGACGGCTTCACCGTCAAGACGCTGCTCGATCCGCTGCTCGCCGAAGAGGAGCTGAAGGTCGGCGGCTACCACCTGGTGATCCTCGATCTCATGATGCCGAAGATGGACGGCATCGAGACGCTGAAGAAGATTCGGCGCATCGACAGCGACGTCGCCGTCGTCATCTACACCGGCTACCCCAACGTCGAGAGCGCCATCGCGGCCATGAAGCTCGAGGCCGTCGACTACCTGAAGAAGCCCTTCAACGTGGACGAGTTCCGCGAAGTGCTCGACCGCGTGATGCGCAAGAAGGGCCTCGCGCGCACCCCGGAGGAGCAGCTCCACCGAGCCATCGGCGACACCATTCGCCAGATGCGCAAGGAGAAGGACCTGACCCTCAAGCAGATGGCCCGCCGCACCGGCCTCAGTGTGTCGCTCCTCTCGCAGATCGAGCGCGCCGAGTCGTCGGCGTCCATCTCGTCGCTCTACAAGATCGCCATCGCGCTCGAGGCGCGGATTCGAGACCTCTTCGGGGAGTTCTGACCTTCCGGCTTCAGCGGGTGACCGAACAAAGTACGCTGCCCCCACGCGGCTAACTATTTACAACGACCCCCGTCCTGGACAATACTCCGCCGCCTTCCTGCCGAAGTAGCTCAGATGGTTTAGAGCGGGCGTTTCATACGCGCTAGGTCGGGGGTTCGACTCCCTCCTTCGGCACCCTTTTGAGATGGCTGCGCCATCTCCTCGCGTCGGTCGTCTGGCGCTCCTGTACTCCGCAAAGAGATCAAGCCGCCGCAAGCGCGTGCGCAGCGACGTGGAAGAACGCGACCTCGGGTTCGGAGCCAACGCGTGGGAGCGGGCCGCCGCTTCCGATGCCGCGGTTGACGTAGAGCTGGTGGTTGGGCCGCTGGTAGTGGCCACGGATGTACCGCATGCCCAGGGCGCGGCCTATCTTCTCGGAGAAGCGGCCCAGGTAGATGTGGCCGCCGTGGGTGTGGCCCGAGAAGCAGATGGTTTCGTGGTCGCTCGGTAGCCGATCGAACGTCGAAGGCGTGTGCGCCAGCACCAGCGTGGGCTCTCCGCGCGGCACGCCGGCGAAGGCCAGGTCGACGTTCTCCCGGCGCGAGGTGGCGTCATCGACGCCGACGATCCAGATGCGTGTATTGCGCACCATCACCGAGGTCGCTTCGTTCTGCAGCACGGTCTGGCCCATGCCTTCGAGCACCGAGCGCACGCCCTTGGGGTCGACCCAGTGATCGTGATTGCCCAGGACCGCGAACGTCGGGGCGCCGAGGCCGCGAAAGAGCCGAGGGAAATGCCGCAACGGCCGCCGCGTGTAGGAAAGGAAATCGCCGGTGAGAAACACCAGGTCCGGCCGCTCCTCCGCCACCGCGTCGAAGGCCGCGCGCAGGCGCGTCTCGGGGGTGGACGCAAGCGCGTGAAAGTCACTCACCTGGGCGATGCGAACGACGTCGCCCGCCGGAAGCCGCGGGTGACGAAGCTGGTGCCGCGTCGTCTCAAAAGGGCGCATGACCCCAAAGCACGCGACCCCGGCCCCCTATTCCCGGCGCACCGTTCACGCGGCGATCTTGAGGTAGTACGCCCAGTAGCCCAGGTCTTCCTGGTAGCGCGCTCGGAGCGCCCGCGGGTCGAACGCCGCGCCGTATACGCGCTGGGCCGGCTCGGCGAACCCGGGCATTTCCAGGGGCACATGATCCATGCGCCCAAGGCCCCGGAGCAAGATGGCCGCCGCGGTGAACGGTCCCACGCCCGAGATGTCCTGGAGCGCTGCGCTGGCAACGTCGTAGGGCGCCGCGCGCAGGAACGACTCGCCGAGCGCCGCCACACCGGCGATGATCCGCGGCAGCATGGCGGCCTTGCGGGCATGACCGATGGCGCACGCGATGTCGGCCTCCGACAGCTGCGCCAGCTCCTCGAAGGAGGGAAACGCCGTCAGATCGCCCACTTTGCGGCCGAAGGCCCGAAGAAAGGCGCGCTTCTGCCGGGCCGCCATGGCAATGGGTGTACGCTGCATCAATATACCGTACACGGTGATCTCGGCCAGCGTGAGAAAGCGAACGTGGTGCAGGCCGAAGAGCGATCGGACGATGCGGCGGTAGGCCACGCAGTCGCCGGCGGCCTTGGCGTAGAAGGGCTCGAGCGCGTCGTCGGCGCCCACGAAGGCCGCAGCCAGCTCGGTAGCGCGGTCTGCAACCGGCGCCGGCAGCCCGGGGTCGAGGCGCACCTCCAGCGCGCGCGGCGCGCCGCTCGTCGCCCCGGAATCGCGCAGCTCGAACCCCACACCATGCCCATCGATGCTGAGCGCCCCTCGAAGCGAGTCGTCGGTGAGGACGAAATCCGCAGAGCAGGGCGGGAACCGCCGCACGAAGGCGATGGTCTTGGAAAGAGAGAAGGGCGCACGAACCGGGACCAAACGCGGGGCGGGAGCTTCCATGGTCTCCACCCTACCGAGGGCCATTGTCAGCCCCGTGTCAGTTAATGGAGAAGCTACAGCGGCTGCGTGATGCGCAGGCGCGCGCGGAGATGCAGCGAGCTCTTTCCCAGCTTGTCGGGGATGGGCGGGAACGGCGACAGTCGGCGCACCAGCGCCGCGCAGTTGGCATCGAACTCGTCGATGCCGCTGCGGCGGACCGGCGGCCAGCCCACGGTGGCGGTGCCGTCTTTTCGCACGTGGATGTCGAGGATCACGAACCCTTGCTTGAGGTCCAGGAGCGCCTGCCGCGGAAAGGCGCCCGGCACGTGCGGGTCGATACGGCTCTTGAGGGTGCGGAAGTAGCCGACGTAGCCCGGATCGTTCGAATCGAGATCGAACCAATCGGGGCCGCCGTTGCCGAGCACCGCAGCCTTGGAGCCTGCGCCCTCGGTGCCGCCCGCGCCCGGCGCGCCGCCGCCCCCTGCGCCGCCTCGACCGATGCCCGGATCGCCGCCCGCGGTGCTCTGCTGCACAATGGTGCGCAGCGCATTGGCGACGTTCTGATCGCTGTCGACGGTGTCATTTGGGCGATCGCGCTTCTCCGCCGGAATGGTGGGCGGCCCTTCCACCACCGACGGCCGCGCGAAGGCGCTGTCGGCCGATGTTCGATGATCGAAGCCGGCGCTCTTTTGGGCCACGCCGGCGCCCGGGAAAGCCATGAGCGTGCCGGCCTTGGCGGCGCCGCGAGACTCCCCCTCGCCCGCTTCTTGCCGCGATGTACCCACAAGGCCGCCCAGGGTCGCGGCTTGCGGCGACGTCTTGGCGCCGCGGCTGGGGTCGGCGCCGTCGGGACGCCGCTCGGCGGTTTTGCCGTGCGAGGAGTCGAGAAACGAAGCCTCCATCGGCGTGGTGGTGGCGCGGCGGTCTTCCCAGGCAGCGCGCGGTTGCTTGGTGTCGATGCGCGGAATCTGGTCACGGTCCAGGCGATTCAAGAGGTCCTGATTGAACGTCTTGTCGTCCGCCTGATCGGCCAGATGCATTGCCGGATCGGTCACCTTGGCGTCGCCGCCATGGCCGCGATCGCCCGTATCGGCCCGCGGCGTGAGGGCCCCGCCGCGGGGCACCACCGGAATGCCTTTGGGGTCCACGGTGGCCGGCGTGTTGCTCTCACCGTCGCTCACGGTAGGAAGCTCGATATCGTAGGCGGTCCGCTGCGGCGCCGCCTCGAGCGGCAGAGCGATCTCGCGCGCGCCCAGTCGGTGCAGCGCCACGTAGGCGACGCCGGTTGCGAGCCCGGCATGAAGGACCACCGAGAGTCCAAAAGCCCAGGCGCGGATACGGCGTACTCTCACGGTTCTTCGATCCTAAGCCTCCGGCAGACCTTCGCCAAGGGGCGCGAAGGTGCGGCCGAAACGGCGGCAAGCGTTGCGGGTGGTCGCGTCGGCGATCACCTCGGGCGATACCCCGCGAAGCGCCGCGATGCGCGCGGCGGTGTGTACGACGTAGGCCGGCTCGCAGGGCTTTCCGCGGAAAGGTACGGGTGCGAGGTAGGGGCTGTCGGTCTCCACGAGAATGCGCTCCAAAGGTGCCCAGGCAGCCACGTCGTGCACTGCGGTTGCACTCTTGAACGTCACGATGCCGGAAAACGAGAGGTCGAAGCCCAGGTCCAGCGCCTCTTTGGCGAAGGCGCGGTCTTCACTGAAGCAGTGGATGATGCCGCCCACGTCGGCCGCTCCTTCGCTTTTCAGAATCTCCAGCGTCTCCGCGGCGGCGGCGCGGGTGTGCACCACGATGGGCTTGCGAAGTCGCCGCGCCAGGGCAATTTGCCGCGCAAACGCGAGCTTTTGCACGTCGCGTGGAGAGTGATCGTAGTGAAAGTCGAGACCGGTCTCGCCGACGGCCACCACGTTCATGTCGGCGGCCAGCGCAGCCAGCGTCTCGTACGCGGCGTCGTCGAGGGTGCTCGCGTCGTGTGGGTGAACGCCCACTGCGGCGGCGATGTCGGCGGAGCGGCTGTTCGCCAGCGCCACCGCCTGGTGCGCGGCGGCAAGCGAGTGGCCGACGCCGATGACGACGAAGCCATGAACGCCGGCGGCGTGCGCCCGCGCCAGCGCGGCATCCGGGCCTTCCGGCAGGTACTCGGGGTCGAGGTGGCAGTGGGTGTCGATGAGCACCGGGTCGGTGTACCATGGCACCCGTGGACGAAGAAGCCTTCGACGAGCGCGGCCTCTACCGAGGCGCCTGGGACCACGCGGGCCACGGTTTCCTGGTGTTCGCGCAGAAGCCAGATGCGTCGATGGCGGAGGCCGACTGGGACCGCCAAGGCGCCCGCTTCATGGCGACGCGTGTAGGGTTCACGGTTCCCAAGACGCAAGTGCCGGCGGAGACCGACGCTTCCGACGCCGCGCTGGTGGTGGTGGCGCCCGACGTGGCGCCGCCCGGCAAGCGCTGGGTGCTCTCGCGGCCGCTCCACGATGGCGATCGCCACCGAATCGGAGTGGCGGAAGCAACGGGGGGTCTCGGCGGCATGACGCAGCTCGCGGCGCGGGCTTCGCGGGTCTTCGTGGTGGCGTCCGACGACGACGACGACGCCCTGGCGCTGGCCCTCGCCGCCATTCTCTCGAGCCTGTACCTCGGGCCCATCGTGCTTCCGTCGGACCGCCAGACTTTCGGCGTGCAGACGGCGCGGCGCAGGCTCGAGTCGAGCACGCGGCCGTACCGGTGAGGTCTTCTCAGCTCGTCACGAGGTCGGAGAAGCGCTTGCGCAGCAGCACGCTGGCCATGTCGGCGGCCGACGAGTCGGCGTAGCCGTAGCGCTCTTTCAAGCGCGTGAGCGCCTCCTCGGCGTTCTTCTTGCGCTGCGGGTCGAGGCTGCGGCCCTCTTCTCGGAGCAGGATGACGAGATCGCGGGTGACCTCGGCCACGGTGCCGCGACGGGTGCCGAAGATGGCCGCCTTCATCTTGGCCACTGCCGCCGGGAACACCACCGTGCTCTCGACCTTCTCGCCCGGGTGATCGATGGCCCAGGCGGCGATGTTGCTGATCATCTGCTTGCGGTACTCGTCCTTGTCGCCCTTCACGTCGAGGAGACCCTCGACCTCGCGCATCGTGTTCTCGTCTGGCTCCTCGTACTCACCGGTGAGCTTGTTGCGAATGCGCTCCTTCTTCACCCACACGCTCACGTGCTGCACGTAGCGCTCGAACAGGGCAGCGTAGCGTTCCTCGTCGACCAGGCCGCTGGCCGAGTACATCTCCGACTCCCAGGTGAGGAGCAGCTTGTTCAACAGCTCGCGCTGGAAGAGCGCCACGTCGTGATACCCGCCCGGAAGCTTCTCCTGCTGCAGCCACTCGAACTCCGAGGTGCGCTCGCACAGCTGCTCGATCTCCTCGAGCACCGCCAGCGGGCTCAGGCACTCGTAGGCCGGCGACTGCGCCGCATCCAAAAGGAGCACGCGCATCTCCCGGGGGCTGGCGCCGATACGGCCTTCGTATACCGGATACGAGTCGCTCTCATTCCACACCTCTTCGATGTGCGCGACCAGATGCTTCTTGGCGTCGTGATCCAGCTGCTCCGGCGGAATGCCTGTGGTGTACAGCTCCATCTTTTCCAGCGCCGAGAGCTCGCCGACGATTTTGGCGACCTCACCGGAGAACCGCTCTTGGTCGGGCTTGCGCATGCGGGTGAGCACCGCGAACATGGCCGCGGTGCGCGTGGCATGCGGGGCAACGTGCCGGCGAACGTGGGGAATCACCAGCGAGTCGTAGATCGACTGCTCGTGGGCATAGCTGCGCAGGTAGGGGGTACGAATCGGCTCCAGGCGACCGCGGAAGCTGGGGAACTCTGGGTGCTCGCGGAAGGCATCGAGGTGGAGCTCGTTGGCGCTGCCCATCATGACGCAGTTGAGCTGCACGTTCTGCTGGGTGAGCGACACCTCTCCGGTCTCGACGCTGAGCTGCAGGTACTTGAAGGCGTCGAGCGGGCGCTTGAGCAAGTCGCTGAACTCGAGCACGCCGCCGGCGGCGTCGATGAGCTCGCCCTTGGCCTCGTAGAGCGAGAGCGCTTGAAGCGAAGCGGGCAGCGCGCCCAGCGATCGGTCGGCGGTAATCTGCCGCTCGCCGGCGTCGACGCTCATCTGTGGGCCGATGGTCACCGCGCCCACGCGGTAGCGCTGCGAAATGAAGTATCGCTCCACCTGCACGTGCCGGAGCACGTCGGCGTAGGAGCCCTTGTAGTTGGCCAAGAGCGCCTCGAAGATCTGCTGGCTCTTGTGCGAGAGCTCGCCGCGCATGATCCAATCGTTGAGAGGCTCGCTCACCTCCAGGTTCTCGAAGAGCCGCTTTCGCTCGCGAACCGGAATCAAAAAGAGTGGATGGTCGCGAACCTCGACGATGAGCTTGGCGTCAATCTGATCGTCGGTGAGGTGCGCGTACGAGGAGACCGCGTGGCCACCGGAGCGACCGGCGAAGCCCAATGCTCCCTTGACCGTGTCGTTCGAGGGAAAGACCCAGTTGAAGTTGTAGAGTGCACCTTCGTCTTTGGTGGCGTAGTCCTCGAGCGCGCGCAAGATGGCACCCACCAGCGTGCTCTTGGCGGAGCCGTTGGGCCCGTGAAGGAGCACCAGGCGATTGGGCCGCCCCTCGCGCACGAAGTTGGAGAGCGCCCGGTAGATCTCCTCCTGCACGTGCTCCTGAGAGACCACCATGCCGCGCGATCCCTTGGCCTCCCAAGGAAGGTCGAAGAGGTTCCACCGGGTAAAGGTGCCCCACGGGTACTTCACCGAGCGCGTGCCGTAGTGATCGAAGGCGTCGCGCACATAGCGGCTCGCATCGCGGGAGTAGCGCACCGGGTCCTTGGAGAACACGTCCAGGTACTCGGCGAAGGAGAGAACGCGCTGCCCCTCCTGAAAGCGCTTCTCCACCCCCTCCGCAATCTTGGCGATCTCTTTCCCGATGTCGGCGGTCATGCGGCAACGGTATCACAGACGCAAAAAAGGGTGCGCGGCGAGCCGCACACCCTTTCTCGTGGATATTCGGAGAAGCTTGAGAGCTACTTGACCGTGACGGCGATGGGGCCCTTGCACTGATCGCCGTTGCAGATGAAGGCCTTGATGGTGCCCTCGCACTTGCCGCCCTTGAACTTGGCAGCGTGATCGTCGACCGAGACCTTGTCGCCCTTGTCCCACTTCCAAGGAGCGGCTGCGTTGGTGTGCCAGGGGGCGGCCGCGCTGGCAGTGACGGCGCCACCTGCGCAGCTCACGGACACGAGCGACTCGTCACCGGCGCGGGATGGAGCGCTGAAGGTAACGGCAGCGATAGCAACGGCAGACGCAATGACAGTTCCAACAGTCTTCGACACTCGCATCGTTCACTCCTTCGATTGAGGCGGGCTTACCCGCCGGGCATCAAGTGGCGTCCACACCGCGTTGACCAACTCTCTCGGCTGTATCGTCCAGCGCGAGAAGGACCTGGTCGTTCGACGGCGGGGGTTCGCTTCTATTCACCAAAAAACGTAGAACAAATTCGCTGGCCCGGGTCACTCACGCAAGTAGATTTCGAGGACCGGACCATCGCTCGACAGTGCTGCAAACGCCATTCCCTCGCCGTCGGGGTCGTCGCACACGCCCGCGACCGCCAGCACCAGATCATCTGCCGGCACCACGGAACGTTTGTTTTCCTCGGCGATTTTGGCGGTTTTTTGCACACTGGCGAGAATCGCTTCGTCGACCAAGGTGTGAACGTCGACCCGCACCAAACTGGGGGACTGACGATCCACGTGCGTGATGGCGCCAGCAGCTGTTTCCGGCCGCGGCGACGCCGAGGGACTCGTCGGCCATCGTTCGGGCGGAGTCGAATATCGCCCGGCATGTAGGGAGACGGACGAGTCGGTAGGACGACGGGTGCGGCGGAGCACTACGTACGCCTCGACCACATGGCCGCGCAGCCCTTGCGGCACACCGAAGCGCACCAGCAGCGCGCCCTCGCGGCCGAGCGAGAGCTCGCTCCCGGAGCCCGGCCCGTACGTTTCGCGGTCGAGCGGCTGGAGCACCACCCGCGTGGCGCGGTTCACCAGCGCCTCGGGTTGCGCGCTCGTGGAGGGCGCTCCCGGTGGCGGCGGCAACGGGTGGCAACGGCCCGCGACGCACGTTCGCGCGCTCCCGCACTCGGCGGCTCGCTCGCACAGGGCAGTGCGCGTGCGGCAGCCGGTCGAGAGGGCCATGGCGATGGCCAGAGCGACGGCGAGAGGGGGTGGCGCGAAGCGCATGAGGGCAGCTCACGCTACCACCCTTTGGGGTTCACGCATCAAGCGGTCGAGAGCCCTCTTTTGGCCGCGCCCCTGGCGTTCGACTTCCCGCTCCCACGCAATCCGGGCTAGCGTGGGCGCTGACCATGGCGCTCCTCGCGGTCTCCGATCTCGTCACCAGCTTTCACACGGAATCCGGCACCGTGCGCGCGGTGGACCATGTGTCTTTCGAGCTCGACGAGGGGCAAACGCTGGGCCTGGTGGGCGAGAGCGGCTGCGGCAAGAGCGTCACCGCGCTCTCTATCTTGCGCCTCATCCCGACGCCGCCGGGCCGCTACGAGCAAGGCAAGGTCGTGTTCCGCGATCGCGATCTCTTCACCCTGCCGGAGCGCGAGATGCGCAAGGTGCGGGGCGACGACATCTCGATGATCTTCCAGGAACCCATGACCAGCTTGAACCCGGTCTACACGGTGGGCGCGCAGATCGTCGAAGCGATTCGCCTGCACCGCGACACCACCAAGCAAGACGCCCGCGCCCGCGCCATCGATCTGCTGCGCAAGGTGGGCATCCCCTCCCCCAGCTCCAACGTCGACACCTACCCCCACCAGCTCTCGGGCGGCATGCGGCAGCGGGTGATGATCGCCATGGCGCTGGCGTGCGAGCCCAAGGTGCTCATCGCCGACGAGCCCACCACCGCCCTCGACGTCACCATCCAGGCGCAGATTCTCGACCTCATCGCGCGCCTGCAGCGGGAGCTGGGCATGGCGGTGCTGCTCATCACCCACGATCTCTCGGTAGTTGCAGAGTACACGCACAAGGTGGCGGTGATGTACGCTGGGCAAATCGTGGAGCACGCCACGGTGGGCGATCTCTTCCGGCGCCCCATGCACCCCTACACCCGCGGCCTCATGGCCAGCCTCCCGGCTCGCGCCAAGCGGGCCGCTCCCGGGGAGAAGCGCCCTCGCCTTCCGGTCATCGAGGGCATGGTGCCGGATCTTCGCCACCTGCCCGGCGGCTGCCGTTTCCACGACCGCTGCAGCTTCGCCATCGAAGCCTGCGCCGCGGCAGTTCCCCCGCTCGAGTCGCGGGGCGACGATCACCTGGTGCGCTGCATCCGCGCCGCTGAAGTGGGCGCGCTGCCGCTCGACGGAGGCGAAGCCGCATGAGCGAGAGCCTGCTGCCCCCGCCCGGCCGCCCCGGCGACGCGCCGCCGCGCTTGAGCGACGCGCCGGGCCCCGACGGCAAGCCCCGGAGCCGTACCTTGGTGGCGACCGATCGCCTCACCAAGTACTACCGCGTGCGCAGCGGCTGGCTGTCGCGCAACGCCGAGCCGCTTCGCGCCGTCGACAATGTGTCGCTGCGGGTGCGCCGGGGCGAGACCATGGGCCTGGTGGGCGAGAGCGGGTGCGGCAAGAGCACCCTGGGCCGCCTGCTCCTCCGCCTCATCGAGCCTTCCTACGGGCGCGTGGTGTACGACGGCCGCGACATCACGCCGCTCAGCGCCGGCGAGCTCCGGCCCCTTCGCCGCAAGATGCAGATCATCTTTCAGGACCCATACTCCAGCCTCAACCCACGCATGACCGTGCGCGAAGCGCTCCTCGAGCCCATCGAGATTCACAAGCTGGCGGAGACCAAGGGCGACGCCCAGCAGATGATCGCCGAGCTGCTGCGCAAGGTAGGCCTTCGCCCAGAGATGATGGATCGCTACCCCCACGAGTTCTCCGGCGGGCAACGGCAGCGCATCGGCATCGCGCGGGCGCTGGCGGTGAAACCCGAGTTCATCGTGTGCGACGAACCGGTGAGCGCGCTCGACGTGTCAATCCAGGCGCAGATCGTGAACCTGCTCTCGGACTTGCAAGAAGAGCTGGGCGTGGCCTACCTCTTCATCTCGCACGATCTCCGCATCGTCGAGCACATGAGCCACCGGGTCGCCGTGATGTACCTCGGGCACATCGTCGAGCAAGGACCGGTAGAGGCGCTCTACGACGGCGCCATGCACCCATACACCCGGGCCCTCATGGGCGCGGTGCCCTCGCCCGATCCGCAGAAAAAGCGCCTTCGCATTTTGCTCGAGGGCGACACGCCGTCGCCGCTGGCGCCGCCCTCTGGCTGCTCTTTTCACCCGCGCTGTCCGCGAATGATCCCGGACAAGTGCGACAAGACAACGCCGGAGCTGGCGGAGCTGGTTCCCGGCTCCGGTCACAAGGTGGCGTGCTACGCCCCGCACACCGGCTGACCCATGGTGGCACCGAAGACCATCGGTCGCTACGAGATGAAAGAGGTGCTGGGCGAAGGTGCGCTCGGCCGAGTGTACCGGGCGTTCGACACCGAGCTGGCGCGCGACGTGGCGGTGAAGATCATCCGGCCCGACCTGGCCATGGCCGAGGACGCCAAGCGAGCGCTCGCCGACCGGCTGAAGCACGAGGCGCGGGCCGCCGCCGCCATGGCCCACCCCAACGTCGCGGCGCTCCACGACATGGGCGAAGACCCGCAGGTGGGCGTGTACCTGGTGTTCGAGTATGTGCGCGGCCCCTCGTTGCGCCAGCGCCTGGAGCGCGAGCCGCTGCCCCTCGACGAGGTGGCGCGCCTGGCCCTGGAGCTGGGGAGCGCTCTCGCCTTCGCCCATGAGTCGGGCATCTTGCATCGTGACATCAAGCCCGAGAACATCCTGCTCGGGCGCTTCGGAACCAAGATCACCGACTTCGGCATTGCGCGCATTTCCGACTCCACCGAACCGCAGGCGCACCTCGACATGGGCCCACCGGCCTACACCTCGCCCGAGGCGCTCTCGCTTGGCGTGTATACTGCACGCAACGACCAGTACTCGATGGCCACCACGCTGGTGGAGGCGCTGACCGGCGAGCGGCCAGCCACCACGGACGACGGCTATCTGCCCGACCTGGGAATCCCCGATTGCGACGACGCGCTAGCCCAGCGGCTCACCCTCATCTTGCGACGTGGCCGCTCCCCGCGCCCGGAGGAGCGCTTCCCGACCTGCCGCGATTTGGGCGACGCCGTGGACGCCGTCATCGAGACGCTCGGCGGCGTCGCTTCGCAGCGATTCTCACTCTCCGGCTCGCCGCGAGCCTCGCAGCCGACCAACGTGCGCGTGAGCACGCCCCCGCCGCCCCAAGTGAGCGACGAGCCCGACGCAACCACCGAGGCCGCCGGACGCACATCAATGCGCCGCACCCAGAACATCATCGTGGGTCTCGCCCTCGTCGTGCTCGCCGCACTGTTCCTGTTCCGGCGCGAGCAGCAACGAAAGTCGGCGGCCGATGCCGGCGTCGACGCCGAGGCCACGGTGCGCGGCGCGCCGAGTGCTGCGCCGAGTCACCCCCGGGCAGTGATGACCGCGCCGATCATGACCGCCACCGCGGTAGGCCCCCTCCCCACCCTCGGTAGTGAAGCGCAGGCGCCCGAAGCACCGGTAGACGCGCAGGCTCCCGACGCCGTCGCGCCCGCTCCGACCGCTAGCGCGCCGCCGGCGCCGTCACTTGCCGTTCCATTTTAGCAGGCCGTCGACCACCTCGCGGAGCGCCTCTTCCTTCTTGAGGATCTTCACCTCGAAGGCCTGCGACTTCTTGCCGTCGGGCCCCGGAAGCACGAAGTACGGAATGAACTTCGACCCGTATCCTGCCGCCAAAAGGCGCTGACCGTCGCGATCGAGGTCGAACTGCATGATGGTGTAGTTTGCAAGTTTTTCGTCGAGCTCGTGAGACTTGATGGCGTCGTGAAAGCGCACGCAGGGCGGGCACCAGGGCGCTCCGATGTACACCACGAAGATGCGCTTCTCCTCCACGGCCTTCACACGCTGGGCGCGGACGATGGTGAGCACGTCGCCCTCTTCCGGGGGCTCGACGAGGCGCAGCTTGGCCGCGGTGGGGGCCGGCGTTCCTGTGCCCGTTGGCGGCGTTTGCGCGCCGGTCAGGGTGGTGGGCGTGATGGGCATGGACCCGAGCGGAGCCGGGTGGGAGGGCTCGGCCGTGATGGTGGTGGCGGGCGCCTGGGGCACCGTGGTGTTCTCGTTCTTCGAACAGGCCACCAGCGCGACCAAGACGAGCGGGGTCCAGCGGCTCATTTCGGCCTCCCTTGCGTGACCCAAGTGTCGACCAACTGAATGTCCTCGGCGGAGAGCGGCGGCATGCCGAGAGGCATACCACGCACGTCGCCGGTGGAGGCGCCCGAAGCCTCGCTGTGCCGCGCGATGAGGGCTTTGACGAGCATCGGCACGCCGTCGGCGCCCTTGGCGAACGCACTGACGCGATCGCCCGCTTTCTTGTCGAGGATACCCGCGGACACGCCCTCGTAGCTCGCGAGGTTGAGGCCGCGCGCCTTGAAGCCGAAGCCTCCGGAGTTGCCGGGGCCGCCGTCGCCGATAGAGAAGTCGGGCTCGGCGTGGCAGTGCCAGCAGGTCTTGTGGAAGACCTTCTTGTCGACCTCTTCGAAGGTCACCTTGCGCTCCAGCGCCGGTAGACGCACGAAGGCCACCGGGGTGGGCAACGGCGCGAGCTCGGCAGCCACCAAGTAGGTCGCAATGTCGGCCGCTTCCGCTGGCGTCAGGGGAATGCTCGGCATGGTGGTGTCGGGCTTCACCTTCTTCGGATCCTTGAGCCACTCGACGATGCGCGGGACCGGGTAGCGATCGCGTGTATACCGCAAGTCCGGCGCCAGGAGCTGCGCCCGGGCCATGGTCTTTTGCTCGACGGTGACGGGAATCGCCGAGCCCTGGAGCGCGGCAACGCCGGTGAAGGCGTGGCAGCTTCCGCAGCCCTTGGTATCGAGGAGCGCACGGCCGCGCGAAGCGTCGCCGGTGGGCTTCGCGTCGCTCACTTCTTCCGGCACCAGATAGGCCGCGATGTCGCGGGCGTCGGCGCGGGTGATGCCGAGGCGCGGCATGGAGGGCACCAGCTTGGGTCGCACGTCGTTGGGCTCGAGAATGAAGGTCTCGACGTACGCGCGCGAGAAGCGCTTACCGGTGGCGGTGAGCGTGGGCACATCGGCGAGCGGCGCCACCACCGTCTTCCACCGCGCGAGCGACGCGGCCGGCGCTTTGAACTTTCCGTCGACGATGTCGGTGTGGCAGTGCACGCACTGCTTGTCGGGCGTGGCGGCCTCGAGCCCGGTGCCGTCGTGGCAGCGGTTGCACTCGTACTTCGCCATCAGCACCTTGCCGTGGACCGCATCGCCTTTGCCGGTGGGCGCTGGATCCTGCGCCGCGGCGGGAGCAGAGCTGGGCGCAGCGGACGCGAGGGTGGACGACGTCGCGCTGGGGCCGGGCCCGGGCAGATCTTTCTTGGGGTCCTTGCAGGCGGCGCCGATGGACGCGAAAAGGAGCGCCGCCGCAAGCACGAGCGCTCCTTTTCCTTCGGTCCTTCGCACGCGCGCCCAGGCCCGCGAGATGCGGTAGGTCATGCGCAGAGACTATCCGAGATTCAGGCGGGGTTGGTCGGAAGCTGCGGACCGCAGACGGCCGGCTTGTTGGTCATGGCGTTGCAGCGCTGGAGCGCCTCGGCGCTCTTTTTGGTGAGCCCCTGCTGGAAGCGCAGGCGTGCCAGCGATGAGTAGGCCTGCGGGGTGCCGAGGAGGTCCTTGTCGGAGAGCTGCGAGAGGAGCTCCAGGGCTTCGGTCTCGTGGCCGGGGGTCGCTGCGAGGGCCTCGCCGAGCTCACCGGTGATGGTCGGGTTGTTGGGGCTCTGCTCGTGGAGCGAGCGGAGGGCCTTGATGGACCACTCGAGCCGCGCGGTGCGGTCTTCGTTGGTCTTGGGCGCCTGGAGCTTGGCCGGCACGTTCACGTCTTGGCCGTAGTCGTAGTCGAAGTACGAGACCGGAGCCTTCGCGCCCACGACGCTCTGGTCGCCGTTGGAGCGAACCGCCGCGACCGCAGCGAGGCGGAGCGCACGGTTGGCCATGGCGTCTTTGCCCGCCGCAGCCTTCTCGAGCTTCGGGTAGGCCTCGAGCACGGTCTTCACCGCGACGTCGCCCTTGCCGTCTTCCATGCTCTTTTCGGCCTTGGCGACGAGCGCCGCCGGGGTGGGCTTGGCCTTCGGACGCTCGTTCGATTCGCGCCAAATCTCGCCGCCGCAGGCTTCTGCATCCGCCACGCTGGCGAGGGGTGCCACAACCGCTGCCGCAATCACGAGCCAACCGAGCTTCTTCATTGCCGTCCGCCTCCGTTTACGTTCATCGCAGGCCGCCCTGCGCAGTTACTGAACCGTCTGCTGTTCGTATCTTGGGCTCTCAGAAAGTTCCCGAAAGTTTCAACGCCCACCAAGAAGGTCCGATTCCTCGTCGCCGGGAATCTCTCAATCGTGACCTATGGACGCCCAAATTGCGAAAAAAGTCTGGCGCGCCCACGGATTGGTCAGTTCATGTAGGCGCATGTAGCACGCGTCCTCGGCCTGCGCCTCGTTCCGAAATCCAAACCTCCATTGGTCGGAATGGCCCTAAAGTGTTTCGCCCTATGGCGGATTCGAACGTTTTGGAGCGCCTGTACCGGCAAATGCTCCTCATCCGTCGCCTCGAAGAAGAGGCGGCAAGGGCCTACGCGCAAGGCAAAATTGGTGGGTTTCTCCACCTTTACATCGGTCAGGAGGCGGTCGGCGTGGGGGCCATTGCGGCGCTCCAACCGGACGACTACGTCGTCACCACCTACCGCGATCACGGCATCGCCATCGCCAAGGGCATGAGCCCCCGTGCGATGATGGCCGAGCTGTACGGAAAAGTCACCGGATGCTCCAAGGGGCTCGGCGGCTCGATGCACATGTTCGACGCCGAGCACAACATGCTGGGCGGCCACGGCATCATCGGCGCGCACATTCCGCTGGCGGCCGGCGCGGCCTTCGCGTCGAAGTACCGGAAGGACAAGCGGGTCACCCTCTGCTTCTTCGGCGACGGCGCGGCGTCGATTCAGGGCTTTCACGAGGGGATCTCCCTCGCTGCCCTGTGGAAGCTGCCCATCGTGTTCGTCTGCGAGAACAACGAATACTCCATGGGCACGCCGCTCTCGCGCACCATCTCGGTCGACGACATCTCCAAAAAGGCTGCGGGCTACGGCATTCCCGGCTGGCAGTTTCGCGGCGAAGACTTCGAAGAGGTGCACGCGCAGATCGGCAAGGCGGTGGCGCAGGCCCGCGAGACCTCCATGCCCTCGCTCCTCGAGGTGCGTACCTACCGCTACCGCGGCCACTCCATGAGCGACCCCGGCAAGTACCGCACGCCGGAGGAAGTGGAAGAGCACAAGAAGAAGGACCCCATCGCCATCGGCAAGCAGAAGCTGGTCGCCGCCGGCTACGACGAGGCCAAGCTCAAGGGCATCGCAGAGAGCGTGGAGGCCGAAGTGGCCGACGCGATTCGCTTCGCCGAAGAGAGCCCGGAACCCGAACTTTCCCTCCTCGAGCCAACGACCTACGACGGCCCCTTCGCTTCGTGAGAACCCCATGAGAGAGATCCGCTACCGAGAGGCCCTTCGTGAGGCCATGATTGAAGAGATGGAGAAAGACGCGAACGTTTTTCTCATGGGCGAAGAGGTGGGCCACTACCAGGGCGCCTACAAGGTGACCGAGGGGATGCTCGAAAAGTTCGGCCCGGAACGCGTGATAGATACACCCATCGCCGAGGCGGGCTTCGCTGGCATCGGCGTGGGCGCGGCGATGGTTGGGCTTCGGCCCATCGTCGAGTTCATGACCTGGAACTTCTCTGCCATCGCCTTCGACCAGATCTTGAACAACGCGGCGAAGATCCGCCAGATGTCTGGCGGCCAGTTTAGCTGCCCCATCGTCTTCCGCGGCCCCAACGCCAGCGCCCGTCAGGTGGGTAGTCAGCACAGCCACGCGATGGAGCACTTCTACGCCACCGTGCCCGGCCTCAAGGTGGTGGCGCCGGCGTTCCCGGCCGACGCCAAGGGCCTCATGAAAGCGGCCATCCGCGACAACAACCCGGTTCTGGTCATGGAGTCGGAGACGCTCTACTCGGTGAAGGGGCAAGTGCCCGACGACCAGGACGCCATCGAGCTCGGCAAGGCCAACGTGGTCCGCCCGGGCAAGGACGTCACGCTGGTGGCGTACTCGCGCATGACGCACGTGGCGCTCGACGCGGCGAACGCCCTGGCGAAAGATGGCATCGAGGCCGAGGTGGTCGATCTGCGATCGCTCCGGCCACTCGACGAGGAGACGATCGTGAAATCGGTGTGGAAGACCCACCGCTGCGTCATCGTTCACGAGGGCTTTCCCTACGGCGGCGTGGGCGCCGAGGTGGCCGACCGCGTACAGCGGCTGGCCTTCGATTCTCTCGATGCGCCGGTGCTGCGGGTGGCGACGCTCGACGTGCCCATGCCCTACAACGCGAAGCTCGAGCAAGCGTGCCTGCCCCAGGCAGAGCGCGTCATCGCTGCCGCGAAGCGCGTCGTTTCCCGAGGAAAGGCCTGATCATGGCGAAGATTCTCGATATGCCGAAGCTCTCTCCGACCATGGAAGAGGGCGTACTGACGGCGTGGCACAAGAAGGAAGGCGACGCCATCAAGGTGGACGATCTCCTGGCCGAGGTGGAGACCGACAAGGCCACCATGGAGTTTCGCAGCTTCGACGACGGCACGCTGCTCAAGCTGCTGGTGCCGGCGGGAAGCACTGTGAAGCTCGGGCAGGCGGTGGCGGTGCTGGGCGCTGCCGGCGAAGACGTTGCGGAGCTGGTGGCCAAAGCCGGCGGCGGCGGCGGCGCAACCGAGGCGCCCAAGAAGGAAGAGGCGTCGAAGCCCGATGAAGCGCCCAGCAAGGAAGAGGCGCCGAAGCCCGAACCGGCCACCGAGAAGGAGCAAGCACCGAAGCCTGGGGCGACGGCTCCCAAGGACGCCGCGCCGCCCAAGCTCCACACGGGCAGCGCCCTCAGCCGCACCGAGCGCGATGCCGAGGCCGCTCCTGCGCCCGAGGGTCGCGTCCTCGCCTCCCCCTACGTGCGCAAGACCGCGCGGGAGCTGGGTCTCGACCTTTCGAAGGCACAAGGCAGCGGGCCCCACGGGCGCATCGTCGCCGAAGATCTCAACGCCTTGAAAGAGAGCGCGCCGCCTCCCGGCACGGGTCTCGCGCGGACGCAGGCGCCGGCGCTGGCAAGCGGGCTCGCCGCGCCCGAGGTGCGGCCGCTCTCGCCCATGCGCAAGACCATCGCCCGGCGCCTGACCGAGTCGAAGCAGACGGTGCCGCACTTTTACCTGACCATCGACGTCGACGCCGGGGCGCTGCTGGCGCTCCGCGAGAGCATCAATCGCGATTTGGCCAGCGAGAGCAAGACCGACAAGCCGCTCAAGGTGTCGGTGAACGATCTGCTCATCAAGGCGTGCGCCACCGCGCTGCGGCGCGTGCCCGAGTGCAACGCGACCTTCACCCCGGAGGCGCTGCTGGTGCACCAGCGGGTCGACATCTCGGTGGCGGTTGCCATTGCCGACGGTCTGGTGACGCCCGTGCTGCGCGACGCCGACAAGAAGAGCGTGGTGGAGATTGCCCAGGAAGTGCGCGAGCTCGCGGCCCGGGCTCGGAGCAAGAAGCTCAAGCTCGAGGAGATGCAGGAGGGCACCTTCAGCATCTCGAACCTCGGCATGTTCGGCATCGACGCGTTCTCCGCCGTCATCAACCCGCCGGAAGGCGCAATCCTCGCGGTGGGCCAAGCCCGCGACGAGGCGGTGGTCCAAAACGGCGTGATCGTCGCGGGAAAGAAGCTTTCCATGACCCTTTCTTGCGATCACCGGGTCATCGACGGCTCGGTGGGCGCATCGTTTTTGGCGGAGCTGCGGGCGCTCATCGAGCGGCCCATGCGCATCCTCACCGGCTGACATGCGCGCCCTCGCCCTCGCACTGACGTTCACCGTGCTCGGCTCCGGCAAGCACGCGATGCCCGACGTGGCGGTGCCGGGACTGCTCACGGTGCGCACCGTCGAGCCGGAGCGGGTGCGCCTGCGCGGCGCAACCTTCACCATGGGCTCTTCGCCCACCGAGATGGTGCGCGCGGTGATGATGTGCAGGCGCGAGGTCTTTGGGTTGGCCTGCGATCGCATCGCGCCGCGCTTTCGCGCCGAAGGCATCGCCCACCGGGTCACGCTCTCGGCCTTCGAGCTCGATCGCTTCGAGGTGACAGTGGAGAAGTACAAGCGCTGCGTCGACGCCGGGGAGTGTCGCGGCGCCGGGTTCGCGGCAGGCGACGTTCGCTTCGACCGGCCGCAGTACCCGGTGACCCATGTGCGCTGGGATGATGCCACCTCGTACTGCCGCTTCGTATCTGGGCGCTTGCCCACCGAAGCCGAGTGGGAGTACGCGGCGCGGGGTGAGACTGGCCGCGAGTTTCCTTGGGGCGACGTGTACAATACACACATTTGCAACCACGGCTCGCTCGCCAGCGACGACACCGACGGCACCGACGGCTACCTGGGGCTGGCTCCGGTGGGCTCGTTTCCGTCGGGAAAGACGCCCGAAGGCATTCACGATCTGGCGGGCAACGTCGGCGAGTGGGTAGCCGACTACTACCACGAGGACGAAAACGGGTTCGGGTACGCCGCCAAGGCTGCCACCAACCCCGCAGGCTCGACCACCGGCGCCTTCCGCGTCGTGCGCGGAGGCTCCTATGGCGACGCCGCACCGTGGATGCGAAGCGCCGCGCGTCAAGCCTTGAGCTACGCCTCCGGCCCCCATGTGGGCTTCCGCTGCGCGTACGATCCGCGCTGAGCGGTTCGACCGCGCAACCGTCAGTGCAGCATGCCGGTGGGCGCCTTCGGCTGCGGCCTTTGCTTGCGACGCAAGATGCGCTGCGCAGTCTCGCCCAGATCGGCGTCGTCCTCGAGCTGACAGAGCGCCACGATGGCGCGCGCGTCGCGACTCTTGCCCACGGCTTCGAGGAGCGGTAGCCGCGCGGGCCCGTGCGAGGCGTCGCGCACCAGGCGGAGCACCTCCGGCAAGTGCCGCTCGTCGGCGGCGGCCGCCAGCGCACCGGCCAGCGCCACCTTGAGCGAGCGCACCTGCGTCTCGATGAACATCGACGCGAGCTCGTTCCAGCCCACGCGCGCTTCGGGCACCGCGAGCGCCCGGGCAATGCCCTCGAGCACGCGCGCCGGGTACGGCCGGCCCAGGTGCGCCAGCAAGATGGGTACGGCGTGCGGATAGGGCATGCGCCTGTCGACCAGATGCCAGACCGTTTCCACCGGCAAGCCTACCGAGGCCAGATCGTCGAGGAGCGGCGCCTGCGCGAGCCGCTCTTCTTCGATGCGGCGAAGGCGCGTGGCCTCTTCTTGTTCACGAAGGCGAACCCAATGGGGGTTGCTCTCCTGTGCCTCCAGGTATTCACGGGCTGGCTCTCGGCGCTTGATGCTCATGCTTGCCTCGCTCGCTTACCCATCCTCCGATTCCACCACTTCACGACGTACCTGTGAAGCTCTGCGTAGCGAGCACGCGCCGCGAGGGCGAAAGAAATTCGGCAGCGCCTCCGACGAGCGGGACTAGAATGAAAGGTCGACCGATGCGCATCGCTCACATATCCGATCTCCACGTGCTCGATCTGGCCGGCGTTCCTCCCTGGCGCTTTCTCAACAAACGCCTCACCGGCTGGGCCAACCTCAAGCTCAAACGCAATCACACCCATCGCTCCGGATACGTGCGCACCATCGCCCAAGAGATTCGCGCGTTCGGAGCGGACCACGTGATCATCACCGGCGACCTCACCAACTTGGCGCTGGAGACGGAGTTCGCGGCGGTGCGGCAGATTCTCGAAGAGGACCTGGGCTTCGACCCGCGCGACGTGAGCATCATTCCCGGCAATCACGACGTGTATACAGGGGGCGCCGCACGCGACGGCCGCATCGGCGCCTACTTTGCAGACTACATGCGAAGCGACGCCGACCTCGGCGCCGAGCTGGGCGCCGAGCTCGAGCTCGGCTTCTTTCCTTTCGTTCGCGTGCGCGGCCCGCTGGTTCTCATCGGGCTCTCGTCGGCGGTGCCGCGTCTACCGTTCGTGGCTGCCGGCACCATCGGCGGGGCCCAACGCGCCGCCCTCGATCGCATTCTCAAGCTCGGGGCCCTGCGCGACAAGAAGCCGGTGTTCTTCGCCCATCATCCGCTACACAACCCGCCCTCGCGCGTGAAGACCGCACTCGAAGGGCTGCACGACGCGCAGGAGCTGGGGCCGCTCATGGGTGCCGGACTGTTTCTGCACGGCCACCTTCACAAGCGAATGGACCGCAGCCTCACCACCGAGGCGGGCGTCATCCGCGCGTTCGGCGCCACCAGCGCCTCGCTCCACCACGACGATCCCGCCAAGATGGCCGGCTTCAACGTGTACGAGTTCGACGAGGCGGGCGGCCTGGCGCGTGGGTACGCCCGGGTGCTGGGCCCGGCGGGCGTGTTCACCGAAGCTGCGATCCCCGAGGCCTGACACGTTGCCGGCGTGGGAGGGCAAAAATGGACGAAACCCGCGCCGGAACCGTAGAAACACGGGGTGCGCGGGCCTCTGATTTTCCGAAGTAGACCCACGCGCTGCCCGGAGCTCGGGCTGCCGCGCAGGACGCGTTCAGCTGGGGGCGGCTGCGGAGACGCCTGCCGTCACCGGACGCTGGACGTTGATCGCCTGGAGGCCTTTCGGACCTTCCTTGATCTCGAACTCCACGACCTCATCCTCGAAGAGGCGACGACGACCGTCACCCTCGATCTGGGAGTAGTGGACGAAGACGTCGGCCCCCTCGTCCTGCTTGATGAAGCCCCAGCCCTTTTCGTCGTTGAACCACTTGACCCTGCCAACTGCCATCGGAGTCCTCCACTTCACGGAACTTCGAAGGCAACGTGGCTCCCCAGGACTTCAGGGCGCCCTCTCTCGCAAACAGCGCGAGCGAGTCGTTGCCGACGCTTGCAGCCTAGGCGGAACGAAAGTTTCGGGTCAACCCTCGATGGAAAAAGGCGAGTCGTTTTGTCGTTGTCGCTTGCAATGCGGTGGCGCTTGGCGTGCATGCCACACGCAGTAGCGACAACCGTGCCGCGGCGCGCGGTGCTTGCTTCGAAACGCGGCGCGCGCTACATCCGCGTTGGCTCACGCGACACGTTTGAGCACACTTCCGGTCCTCGCGGCTCGACGGGAGACCGCGAAAACGCCGCTCCAGTAGGTTACCCGTGAGCATTTCTTCGTTCGATACCCGCCGTGCGGCCGCGCCCCCGCGCCCCGTGCCGCTCGTGCCCCCCGCCGCGGCCGTCGTCAACGCGTTGGGCGCCGTGGGCTTCGACGGCCTTGGGCTCGCAGCGCCGCTCGTGCGCGCACTCCGCGAAGAGGGTTACGAGCGCCCGACGCCCATTCAAGAGCGCGCCATCCCGTACATTCTCGAGGGTCGCGACATTCTCGGCACCGCGCAGACCGGCACCGGCAAGACCGCGGCGTTCGTGCTCCCGCTGCTGCAGAAGCTCAGCGAGCGCGCCTCGAGCGGCCGCGTCCGCGCCCTGGTGCTCTCGCCCACCCGCGAGCTCGCCGCACAGATCGCCGAGCGAGCCGGCGCCTACGCCCGCCACGCCAAGATTCGCCACGCAGTGGTCTTCGGCGGTGTGAACCAGAAACGCAACGAGCGCGCGATGGACGAGAAGCCCGACATTCTCGTGGCCACCCCCGGCCGCCTGCTCGACCTCATGGGCCAGGGCATCGTGCGCCTGGGCGCCGTAGAGTACGTGGTGCTCGACGAAGCCGACCGCATGCTCGACATGGGCTTCATTCACGACGTGCGGCGCATCTTCGCCACGCTCCCCAAGGAGCGCCAGACGCTGCTCTTCTCGGCCACCATGCCGCGAGAGATTGCCCAGCTCGCCGACGCGATTCTGAAGAACCCTGCGCGGGTGTCGGTGACGCCGGCGCAGACCGCCGCCGAGACCGTGTCGCAGCAGGTGTACTTCGTCGGCAAGAACGACAAGCGCGCGCTCCTCGAGCGCGTCCTCGGCACCGATGCGGTAACCCGCGCCATCGTGTTCACGCGCACCAAGCACGGCGCGAACCGGGTTTCCGACCAGCTCGAGCGGGCCGGTATCGGCTCCGCCGCCATTCACGGCAACAAGTCGCAGAACGCCCGGGAGCGCGCCCTCGAGTCCTTCCGCGAAGGCACCACCAAGGTGCTGGTCGCCACCGATATCGCCGCCCGCGGCATCGACGTCGACGGCATCTCGCACGTCGTGAACTACGACATCCCGAACATCGCCGAGACCTACGTGCACCGCATCGGTCGTACCGGCCGCGCCGGCGCCAGCGGCCACGCCGTCTCGTTCTGCGATCCGGAGGAGCGCGCCTACCTGAACGGTATCGAGCGGCTTCTTCAGCGAAAAATCCCGGTCGAAGCCACGCCCGCGTTCGCGCCCCCGGCGCCCGGTCAGGCCCTCGCAGACAGCGATCGCGATCGCGCCGACGTGCGCGGCGCAGGTCGCGGCGCTCCGAGGCCGGCACAGAAGTCCGCCGGAGTCGGTGCGGGCCCCGGCGCTGGACGCCGTTCGTTCCGACCCCGTCGTCGCCCTACCAACAAGGATCGGTGAGCATGTCGAACCCCAGCCTACAAAAACGCCAAAAAGAACGCCTTCGTCAGGATCGCCAGAAGGAAAAAGAAGCGAAGCGCGTGCAGCGCCTCAAGGACAAGCCCATCCGCCCCGCCGGCGCCGAAGGCGAAGATCCGGACATCGCGGGAATCATCCCCGGTCCGCAGCCGATTCCCGAGGAAGACGAGAGCTGAGCCCCGGGCGGGTCCCCCACCCGCCAAGGAACTGCCAGCCGAGAAACGCTGGCCGACAAACGCAAGGGAGGGTCCGTTCCTTCGTCGCACAGGCACCCGTGGCCGCGACGACGACAGAGGACGGCCCCCCGCGCTTCGGCGCCGCCTACTTCTGTAGTTTCTCGAGGGCGTCGAGCTCGTCGAGGTTGGCGCGCACGCGCGGGTCTGAGGGGTCGAGCTTCTTCGCCGTTTCGAGCGCGTCGCGTGCCTTTTTGCGCGTGGCTGGGTCCTTCGAGAGGGCGGTGGCAAGGTTGATCCACGCGCTCACGAGCTTGTTATCGATCTTGAGGGCGGCCTCGTACTCGCCGATGGCCTCTTTCAGCTGACCCTTCGCCTGGAACGCGTAGCCCAGGTTGGAGTGGAACGTCGCGCGCTTGGGGTCGAGGGCGATGGCCCGGCGCAGCTCGCCGATGGCGCGCTCCACTTCGTTTTGTGCGAGCAGCGCAGTGCCCAGATCCGAGTGGGCGCGCGGATCGGCGTCGGCCAGGGCGACCTGCACCTCGTACTCGCCGATGGCGTCGCGTACGCGGCCGCGCATGAGCAGCACCGTGCCCAGGTTGCCGTGGCGGGCCGCACTTCCGGGGTCGAGCTCCGCCGCCCGAGTCATGGGCGGCACTGCCTCGTCGCCCTTGCCCAGCGCGAGCAATGCGACCCCCAGCGCCGACTGTGCCTCGGCCTCCTGCGGCATCAGACGCGCGCCTTCTTTGAGCGCAGCCAGCGCCTTGTCGGCGTCGCCCAGCAAGAGGAGCGTGCGGCCGTACTCCACCTGGGCGGGCCCGAACGTGGGGTCGAGATCGAGGGCGCGCCTCAGGTCGCGAGCCCCTTCGGCGATGACTTTGTTGCCCTTGCCGACGGCGAAGTCCATGGGGAGGTCCACCGCAGCGACCTTGGTGCGGGCCAGACCGACCAGCGGCGCGGCCTGCTTCGGCGCGAGCTTTTGCGCGGCCTGGTACGCCTTGGTTGCGGCGGCGAGATCGCCCTTCTCGGAGGCCTCGTCACCCTTCTTGAGCTCGGCGTCTACCGCACGCTGCTCCGGCGAAGGGTCGGCTGCACCGGACACCAACGCGACGGTCGCGGGGCGCGCCGGCGGATACACGCGCTTGGGCGCTGCGGGCGCGGGAGGCGTCGCGGTACCGGCCGCGGGCGGCTCCGGGGGTCGCGTGCGATCCGCATCGTGCGCGGCGGCGGTGGCCGAGGCAACGGCCACTCCGACGTTTTGTGCGCTCTTTGCGTCCTTCGGCGGCGCGTCGCCGCAGCCCACCGCCGTGATGGCGAGCAGCACGGCCAGCTGCCTCACGACGCGGCTCCGTTGCGCACCACCACCGCATAGGCGTGGGCGATGACGTCCTTGGCGGCCTCGCGCAGTCGCTCGTCCTGGGCCGGCGTGCGCAGCACCACGATCTGCGTCGACGTCGGCGGAGGTGTGTCGAGGAGCGCGCGGGCCGCCCGCTGCACGGGCTCCGGCACCGTGGCGTCTTGCGCGAGCGCCTGCAGGTGCTCGACGTAGGTGCGCCCCCACGCGTCGCTGGGCTCGAGGATGAGCGCGCCATTGAGGGCCATGCCGGCAGCCCGACGCAAGCCCGCGAGCCCCGCACGTGCGTTCCGCACCTCGTACGCCGCCTCCGCCGACCGCAGCTCCTTCATCGCCGCGCGGATCCACTCGGCCGGCGTGAAGCGAAGGAGCCAATGCGTGGGGTCGACGGCGTTCATGCGGCTTTTCCCGTCTTCTGCGAGTGCTCGGCGCCGTCGTAGCGGTAGGTGACGTGCTTGGTCTCGGTGACGCTGGCGAGGTTCACTGGGCGCTTCCACACCCGCACCAGGCTGCGCATGACTTCCTTGGCGTAGTCGACCTTTAGATCGAGGCCCTGGTGGTCGTGCCGCAAGTAGAGCTCGCCCTTGTTCTCGTGGTTGGCGTCTTCGACGTAGATGAACGGGTTGCCGGCGTTGGTGAGCTGGAAGAGCAGCTTCTCCTTCACCGCTTTGAACTCGCGGGTCTCGATCTCGAAGCGCTCGTTGCGGTTGGAGTACGCAAAGGTGAAGAGCTTCTGCTCGCGGCAGAACTCCGCGGTGAGGAACTCGTCGATGAAGGTGACATCGTTGTAGAGTGCACGCACCTCCATCAGCTTCTTCTTGCCCAGCCCCAGGCGCAGGTTCCAGTGACGCTTGGCTTCCAGATCGTCGCACTCTTCCCACTCTTTGCCGAACTGCCCCTTGTTCCAGCGCTCTTCGATGTTGCGGTAGAGCTCGACCCCCAGCTTGTAGGGGTTCAGCCGGCCGCCGCTGGTGGCGAGTACGCCCGCGGCGTTCTCGGCGTAGTCGATGATCTCCGAGGCGTTGAGGATCTTCTCGGTGAGGAGCTTGGAGTGCCAGTAGGTGGCCCACCCCTCGTTCATGATCTTGGTCTGCATCTGCGGAACGAAGTAGAGCGCCTCCTCGCGGATGATCTCGAGGACGTCGTGCTCCCAGCGCTCGAGCGGGGCGTGCTCGAGAAGAAACCCGAGGACGTCGCGCTCCGGACGCTCGGGGAAGCGCTTCTGGCGCTCCTTCTCGGCCTCCATCTTCTGGCGCTGCTTGTCGAGGTACTCCTCGGGGTTGATGAAAGACTGCATGTAGTCTTTGGACTTGAGGCGCGGCACCTCGGCGGTGGCGTCTTCGTCCTCTACGATCTTCTTCCGCTTGCCGTGGAAGGCGGCGTGAGGGTCGATGAGGTTCTCAAGCGAAAGACAGTGGTCGATGAACTCTTCGACCTTGTTGATGCCGAGCCGGGCAATGTGCTTGCGCACCCGCGAGCCGTGGTTCGCCATCTTGTCGATCCAGCGGCGGTTGGGATCGTAGTTCTTCGGGCGATTGGCGGGGTCGACGGTCTTGCCGCCGACGTCGAGATCGGTGGAGCGAAACGCGAAGTTGTTCTTGAAGAAGTCGACGTGGGCGCAGACGTGCGCCATCACGAGCTTCTGGTCGACCAGCGAGTTCCCCTCCAGGAGGTAGGCGTAGGAGGGATTGTTGTTGATGACCATCTCGTAGATCTTCGAGAGGCCGTACTCGTAGCTCTTGGCGAGCCGCTCGTACTCCATGCCATGGCGCCAGTGCGGGTAGCGGTTGGGGAAACCGCCGTAGGCCGCAATCTCGTTCATCTGATCGTACGAGAGGATCTCGAAGACGATGGGGAAGAAGTCGAGGCCCGCTTCGGCGGCCAGCCGTTGAATCAGCTCCTGCTCTTGGCGGAGATACTGCGGAAGTGCCGTCTTGAGGGCGAACTCGCTCATGCGGCGATGGTACCCTCGAACCTGGAGCGGGGTCTACTTGCCCTTGCCGAGGAACTCTTTGATCGACTGGACGATGGCGTCCTTGTCGCGAATCTCGGAAGTGACCACCCGCTCGTCGGCCCCGAAGTGCTCTTTCAGGTCCTTGATGAACTGGCCGGAGCCGTAGGGGCTCTCCACCTGGCCGTAGGCGAACACATTGGCCCGCGGGAGGATCTTCTGGCGGAGGATGTCGACGCAGAGAAGCGTGTCGTCCATCGACCAGTTGTCGCCGTCCGAAAAGTGGAATGGATAGATGTTCCACTCTTCGGGCGGATAGTGGTCGTCGATGAGCTGGCTGCAAAGCTTGTAGGCGCTCGAGATCATCGTGCCGCCGCTCTCCCGGGTGTGGAAGAACGTATCGCGGTCGACCTCGCGGGCCACCGCGTCGTGGATGATGAAGCGGCTCTCGAGGCCCTTGTACTGACGCTGGAGCCAGGCATCGATCCAGAAGCTCTCGATGCGGACGATCTCCTTCTGCTCGTCGCCCATGGAGCCCGACACGTCCATCATGTAAATGATGACAGCGTTGGCCACCGGCTCGGCTTCGGTCTTCCAGCTGCGGTAGCGCTTGTCGTCGGGAATGGGGATGATGACCGGCTTCTCGGGCGAGTACGAGCCGACGGAGATCTGCCGCTTCAGGGCCTCGCGGTAGGTGCGGCGAAAGTGCCGCAGCGACTCGGGACCGACCCGGCGCACGCCGGTGTAGCGGTCCTTGGCGTTGATGATCTTGCTCTTGCCCTTGTCTTGAATGTCCGGGAGCTCGAGCTCTTCGCCGAGGATGGCCGCGAGCTCATCGAGCGACACGTCGACCTCGAGCGCGTGCTGGCCTTCGCCCTGGCCGGCCTTCTTGCCGTCGCCCTCCCCTTCTTGCTCGCTTCCGCCCATGGCGTCGCCGGGGTTGCCCTCGCCCTGACCCGTGCCACCCTGCTGCTTGTCGCCGAAGCGAAAGTGCGGGATGTCGATCTGCGGGATGGGGATGGAGATGGTTTCCTTCCCCTGTTTTCCGATGAGCTCCCCCGAAGAGATGTACTTCCGGAGGTTCTCGCGGATCTTCCCTTTGACGATCTGGCGAAAGCGAGAGTGGTCCTGGTCGATCTTGAGCGACATGCCTCCGAGGAGCCTATCACCGCCGCTCCGCCTGTGTGGGCTTTCGCGGGATCCCATCCAAATGCCGGAAAACCCACCCACAAAAGCGGAGCGCCGGACCGCGTGGGCGATCCGGCGCTCGACGTTGACGGGTGGACCTTAGCTGTCCTTGGCGTCGAGATTCATGCGGGCGAGGAACAGAGACGCCACTACCGTGGCGGCCATGACCAAGCGGAGCGCGAAGCTACCGAAGGCGAACTGAACGTCGGCCTGGATGGCAATCTGCGCCGCGAGGGCCGCGGTGCCGAGGGCGAGACCACCGACCAGCGGACGAAGCTTCTTCACGCCGAAGAACAGCAGCGTGCCGAGGATGGCCGGGGCCGCGGTGGCCAGGAGAGCCCACTTGTGGAGGCCCACGCCGAGGAGCATGTCCCACTCACCGAGCGGGCGCGCCAGGGCGTCGATGATGGGCCGCGCCGGGCCGGCCAGGGTTTCCAAGTGAAGGAGCGGCGCGAACGGGAGGAGGCCGGTGCCGGCGAGGAGCGCGCCGAAGACCATGGCGCCCTTCGCGCCGGTGACCTTGCCCTTGGCGCTCTTGATCTTGCTCGCCACGAAGAGGAACGCGGCGAGAAGCGCGAAGAGGCGGATGCCGAAGTGCGTCCAGTGGGCCTTGGCCAGCGCTGCGTCGGCGTTCATGATGCCGGCGCCGAAGAGGTTCTTGTCGTCCTTGGGCGTGGCGGTAGAGGTGAGCAGGCTCTCGACTGCGTCCTTGTCGGTGATGCCCTGCCCCACGAGCATGGCGGCAGCGCCGGCGACGTGCGGCGAGGCCATGCTGGTGCCGTTGAAGACGCCGAAGATCTCGCACTTGTTCTTGCCGCCCTCGCAGATGGTCTGCTGGGTAACGCCGACGCCGGGGGCGCCGATGACGACCTGCGGGCCGCGCGACGAGAACCACGCGACGTTGTCGTTCTTGTCGGTGGCGCTGACGGCGATGACGCCCTTGTACGCGGCGGGGTAGCCCACGGATTTGCCGCTGTTGCCGGCGGCGGCCACCACGATGACGCCCTTGGCGAGCGCATGGTTCACGGCGTTTTCGATGACCTTGCTGGAGAAGGGACCGCCGAGCGAAAGGTTGATGACCTGCGCGCCGTGGTCCGCCGCGAAGCGAATGCCCTCGGCGACGTTGGTGTTGGTGCCGGAGCCGCTGCCGGAGAGCACCTTGATGGGCATCAGGTTTGCGCAGTACGCGAGACCGGCGACGCCGAGGCCATTGTTGGTGGTCTGGGCGATGGTGCCGGCGACGTGGGTGCCGTGGCCGTGGTCGTCGTACGCGTCGGCGTTGTTGCTGACGAAGTTGTAGCCGTCGACGCAGCGGGTGCCTGCGAGATCGGTGCCCTTGGTGAAGGGCCCCTTGTCGTAGCAGGCCACGCCAGTGTCGATGACGGCGACGGTGACGCCGCGTCCGCAGGTGTACTCCCACGCGGTCTCGGAGCCGACGCGCTTGAGGTGCCACTGGTCGGCGTACTTGGGGTCGTTCGGCACGAAGTAGGCGGATACGCTGGAGACCGCCTCGGCAGCTTCGACCCGCGAATCGTGATTCAGGAGATCGAGAATGCGGTCGCGCTGCGCAGGGTCGACGTCGGCGACGTCGATGTGCCCGTCGTCGGTGATGCCCGGGCTGTTGTCGCGGAGCTTGATGCCGACCTTGGCTTCGAGCGCGGCCACATCGGCCTCGCTGACGTCGTCGCGAAGGTCGACCACGATGGCGCCGCTTCCGTACGCGTTGCCCTCGCCTGCGAGGTCGGCGAGGTACCCGTCGTCGGGCCCGTTTTCGTTGGCCTGCTCGGCGCGGGCGGCGCCTGGAACAACCAGGAGCGAGAGGGCTGCGAGGCCCAGGACGGTTCGGAAGCGAGTGTTCATGATTCTCCTTGGACGCACCGTAGACTCTGAAGTTCTCGTTGGCCGGCTGCGGCCACGACAAGATACGGAAAAATAGCGCCTTCTATTCCCGAACAAGCGTGCGCACGTTCTGCTCCCGTGGCAAGCCTGGCGTTTGGGCGTCGCAACGTAGGGACGTATCGCACCTAAGGTGCGACCCAACGGAACCTTCCGCGGGGGTGTCTGTCATTCGTGCGGCGACGACGTGGAAGGTGGTGCCCCCCTTTCGGCGTTCCCCTCCCGGCGCCGCGCGGCCTGCGGCAACATCTGCGAACAGGAGCTCCACGTTGAATCGGTGGAAAGTGGCAACCTTTGGGTCTCTGGCGGTGGCGGCGTTCTTCGCCCTGCGGCCGCTCGCGTCGGCGGACCATGCGGCGGGGAGCGCGCGCCACGGCGCCGCGACGGCTCCGGATCGCGGGCCTTCGTTCCCGCTGTCTTCGTTCTTCGTGAGCGCCCCCAGCGCCGAGAACCTGGAGGATGCGCGCGACGCAGACCTTACGCGGGCCGCGAGCTCGAACGCGGTGTGCGAGGCCGCACGCGCGATGGGCGAGCTGCGCACGGATCGCGCCGCCGATTTGTTGATTGCCGCGCTCGCTGCGCGAAAGAGCACCGACATGCGCACGTGCATCGTCGACGCCATCGACACCGTGCACACCGAGCACGCGCACGAGCTGCTCCGCGCGGTGCTCAAGGACCTGGACCCGACCGTGCGCGTTTCGGCCGTGGCGGCGCTCGCCAAGAGCCCCTACGGCGGGCCGCGGGAAGACGTGCGCGAGATGGGTCGCAAGGGTCCCATCGGCGATCGGGTGGAGGCCACGCTGGCCCTCGCCGAGGCCGCCGACCCTTCGGCGCTGGACCTGGTGACGCCGCTCCTCGGCTCGATGCCCAACGATCGCGTGGTGCGCTTGCTCGATGCGTTGCGCAAGGCAGCAGACCCTTCAACCGACGCGCTGGTGAGCTCGTTTTTGGACCATCCGGCGCCCACGGTACGGAACGCAGCGCTGGCCGCCATGGGCGCCACCGGCGGCGACGACGCGCGCGCCAAGCTCACCGCGATGCTCGACAGCGCCGACGGCGACAACGCAGCCGACGCGCTGACCGATACGCCCGAAGGCCGAGCCTCACTCATGGGTGCAGCGCGCGGTGCAAGCCCGCGAGCTCAGCGGGTGGCGATGCAGGCGCTGGCCAACACCGAGGGCCCGGAGGTGGAGGCGCTGATGATGGAGCACCTGACGGACGCCGACCCGCAGCTGGCCCGGGCCTCGGCCGCGTACGCCACCGCCCATCGCATGACCCAGGCGCTTCCGGTGCTCGCCGCCAAGGCCGCCGAGAGCCCGGAGGCCGCCGCCACGGTGGCGCAGCTGGCCACGCACATGGGCGCGGACGGCGTGGCAGTGCTGGGGAACATGGTACAAAAGGGGCAGAACGCCGACCACGCGCTCGCCATCCTGGCCACCATGCCCGAAGGTCGCGACAAGGCGCGGGAGCTGGCCATCGAGCTGGTGAAGAAGCGGGCCAGCGCCGCTGCCGCCAACCTCCTTGCGGAAGATCCGAGCCCAGAGGCGAGCCGAGCGCTTCTCGACATGGCGCGCACCCGCGGCAGCAGCGCCGCGGTGGCGCTGCGGGCGCTGGGCAACCGGCGCGATCCAGAGAGCCTGCGCGTGCTCGCGGAGCTCTCGCGCGGCGAAGGCTCGGTGAAGTACGAGGCGCTGTCGGCGCTGACCGAGCGGGGCGACAAGGAGGCGGACGCGCTGCTCCTCGGCTTCGCCAAGAGCGATCACGTGAAGACCCGCGCCACCGCGCTGGGCGCTCTGGCGAATCGCGGCGACGCATCGGCGTTTCAGGCGGCGATGACCGACGCCGACCCGGTGGTGCGCAACGTGGCGCTCGGCGCCGCCGACGAGGTGCCGCGCCCGATGGCCGCCAAGGCTCTGGAACAACTGACGAAGGACGCGAACCGCGGGCTGGCCACGCGGGCCAAGATGCAGCTGGCGCGGATCGCGCCGGAGCGCGCGGTGGCACTGGCCAAGCAAGACCTGGCCGACCCCAAGCTCCGCGCGAGCGCGCTCAGTACGCTGCACAACGTGCCCTACGCGCAGAAGCGCGAGGTGCTCGCCGCAGCCCTGCGCGAGAACGACACCGCCGCGAGCGCCATTCAGCAGCTCGTGTCCGCAGACGACGACGACGCGACGACCCTCGTGGCGCAGACGCTTTCCTCTTCCAACGAGGACACGCGGAAAGCCGCGGCCGACGCGCTGTATCGGCAAGACGGCACCTACCGCCGCGCACACGAATCGCAGCTCCGCGCCATTCTCGGGAGCGACACGCCGGGCGACGGTGACGGCGACGACGACTGAAGGTCGCGTGCCCATCGCTCACTCCCCTCTCTCTCGTGGGCTACGTGATTCCTTCAGGTCCTGTCGGCTGCGCGGCGGCGGAGAGCGCCCAGCAGCAGGAGACTGAGGGTTTTGGGCCGAGACCGAGGGAGGCGCGTTCGCTGGGGGCAGCGCGCGGAGCGAGCTCCTGTACTCCTGCTCGTGAGGACGCAAGGCGCCGGCATCCCGAAGGGTTCGGCCAAAAACACCAGTCTCCTAGCGACGGACCAGGCTGCCGGCAGGCACCAGCACCGAGGCGGCGCGGGCCGCGAGCTCGCTGGTGGTGCGCGGCGCTACGCCCTCGCGAAGGTCGGCTTCGCGGGCGGCGGCCTGGGCCTGCGCCAGGCGCTCTTTGAGCATGGCGTTGGCGCCCTCGGTGTCGCCCGGCCGCAGCACGCTGCGCACGAAGACCTCGGCAGCCTTGTACGAGCTACGTACCAGCGGGCCGCTGGCGCAGTAGGCAAAGCCCAGGGCGTTGGCGTGCTCGGTGTAGGTTGCAAACGTCTCGGGATCGACGTAGCGCTGCACCTCGGCGTGCTTGGGGGTGGGGCGCAAATACTGGCCAATCGTGACCAGGTCGACGCCCACCGCGCGGAGATCGGCGAGCGTCTCCTTCACCTCTTCGTCGGTCTCCCCCACCCCGACCATGATCGAAGACTTGGTGATCATCTTGGGATCGCGCTTCTTGACCCGCTCGAGGACACCCAGCGAGCGCTCGTAGCTGCAGCGCACGTCGCGGATGGTTCGCTGGAGACGGCGCACCACCTCGATGTTGTGGGCCCATACGTGGGGCTTGGCGTCGACCGTGGTGTCGACGTAGTCGAGGTGGCCGCCGAAGTCGCCGAGCAGCGTCTCGATGAGCATGTCCGGGCGCAGCTCGTGGAGCCGCTCGACGGTGCGGGCCACGTGCGAGGCGCCGCCGTCGAGGAGATCGTCGCGGTCGACCATGGTCATGACCACGTACTGAAGCTCGAGGCGCGAGAGCGCGCGGGCAACGTGCTCCGGCTCGCGCACGTCGACGGCGCCCTTGGGATCGCCGGTGGTCACCGCGCAGAAGCGGCAGCCGCGGGTGCACACGTCGCCGAGGAGCATGATGGTGGCGGTGCCTTCGGTCCAGCATTCGCCGACGTTGGGGCAGCGGGCCTCTTCGCACACGGTGTACAGATCGAGGGCGCGGAACGTACTCTTGAGGTGGTTGTAGGTCTCGCCCCCCGGAGCGCGAACCTTGAGCCACGAGGGTTTGGGGGCAAAACGCGAAATGGTCACGAGGGGCACGTAGCGTGCGCCCGAAGGCGGGTCAAGGGACCACCCCTTCGCGCAAGGTTTTCCGGACTACTTGGTGCTGGTAGTGGGCGCGCAGGTAGAGACGCCGGCGCCGACCACGCGAAACGCGACCTGCTTGACCTTGGCGACGCTGCCGTCGGCGGGCCGGTAGCGCGTGACGGTGGAGCCGGCTTCGCTCTGCGGAAGGCCGTTGCCGCTGTCCTTCGAGTGGAACGCGAAGAAGTCGCCTCCGTAGAATGCGAAGGCCCACTCTGCCGTGGCCTCGACGCCGTCGAGCACCTTGGCCCCGCTCACCGCGCCGGTGGTCTTGTCGATTTCGGCCATGCGCGCCGGATAGAAGTCGGGGAAGAAGCCGAAGAGGCGACCGTCGCCGGTGCCGGTGAGCTCGGCCTTCTTGTTCACGAACTCGCCATCGAAGGGACCGACCTTGGCCACCTTGAGCGTGGCGGTGTCGAGGGTCGCCAGCCCGCTGCCATTGGAGTCGGCGAGAAAGAGCATCTCGCCCCCGCCCGTCTTGTTGGTCGAGAAGCCCATGCCGAACTGATAGATGCCTTCTTGGCCCGCAGCGAACGTGGTCGCCTTGCAAGATGCATCCTTCACGGATACGCGGAATATGCGTTGATCGCTGTAGCGGACCCACGCGAAGCCCTTGCGATCGACGGCCATGGACGTGGGGTCGGCGCCAGCCTCGCAGTTGAGGAGGCCGACCAGCGTGAAGTTCGCGGTCTCGGGGTCGAAGCGGTAGAAGCTATTTTCCTTCGTGACGACGTACACGCTGCGCGTCTCGTCGCCACACTCGCCAGGCTTGGCGGCAGAGTCGCCGATGAGCGACGTGGCGTCGGAGCCTGCGTCTTTGGGCTTGGCAGAGCCGGTGTCGGAGCACGCGAAGAGGAAGGACAGAAGGAGCGACACGGTGCGCTTCATGGCATGAGCCTAGCAGAATTTTCGCGCCATGCGTTTCGGTGGCAGGCGCTCAGGAGAGGTCTTCCTTGGCGCGCTCCAGGCGACCGCGAATCTCTTCGCCAGCGGTGAGCAGATCTTCCGCCGCCGCGGCCTTGCGTCCCTCGATGTAGGCGCGCAGCCCCGAGGCCGCCACCAGCGCCAAGCTCACGTTGACCCCGCGGTCTGCCAGCTCGGCCCCCACCTCGCTGTGCTTGAGCAACGTGTCGAGATCGTCGAGCGTCTCGAAGAGCTCGCGAAGCGCGCGGGGCAGGTCCTTCATCGGGCACGCACGCTAGCACAGGAGGGCGCTACTCGGGGGCGTCGGGGCTCTCGGGCTCAGGCGTCGAGGGCGGGGCCACTTGCGGGCCGGCAGGACGAGGGGGCGAGGTGAGGAGCTCGCGCAACTTCTTCACGTTGGCTGGAGGCGCGCCCAATTGCTCGGCGCGATCAACGGCGGCTTTGCCTTCGACGGTGCGCCCCATCCGGGCCAGCGCATAGGCGCGGCCGAGCTGGGCCGCGGCGAACGTGGGCCGGCGCACGGCGATGGCGTCGTAGGCAGCGAGCGCGTCTTTGGCGTTGCCTCGCGCGAGCGCCACGGTTGCGAGGCCGAGCAGGTTCTCGACGCCTTCCTTCTCCACCGCTGCGCCCTCTCGATAGGCCGCCGCAGCGCCGTCGTAGTCGCGCGCATGCAGCCGCACCAGGCCCAGCGAGTGGAGGAGCTCGGCGTCCTTGGCGCCGCGCTTCTTCGCCTCTTCCAGGCGCGGCCGGGCTTCTTCCGCCTCGCCCCAGCGGGCCGCACGGAGGCCGCCTTCGCGCGGCCCGAGCGGCGATGCCGGCGCTGCATCGGCCGCCTGATCGTAGGCTGCCAGCGCCTCTTCGAACTTGTGCGAGAGCTCGTAGGCGTGTCCGAGCTCGATCCAGGGGCTGGGATCGCCAGGGGGCACGCGCTTCGAGAGCTCGTCGGTCTCCAGCTTCGCGGCCGGGAGATCGCCGGACGCCGCGAGCACCCGCACCAGCAGCTTGCGCGTGCCGAGGTCGTCTGGGTGGGCGCGCAGCTCGTCGCGAAGGAGAGAAATGGCGTCGGCGTCTCGATGCTGCCGCACCAGCGACATGGCCCGCTCCTGCGGACCCGCGTGGATGCAGCCCACGAAGACCACGGCGAAAGCGGCCGCGCCCACGTAGACGGCGAACTTTCGGGCGACCTCTGGTAGCGTCGGGCGGCCTCCGCCGGGCGCGGCGCCCGCGGGGCCTGTGGAAGAGGAAGTCATGGCCATTACGACGATTGGGGTCTTGGGAGCTGGGCAGATGGGCGGCGGCATTGCGCAGGTGGCCGCTACTGCGGAATACCAGGTAACGCTGTGCGACGCATCGCTGGAGCTGGCCCAGAAGGGAAAAGCCAAGATCGAGGCGGCCCTCGGGCGTCTGGTCGAGAAGGGCAAGATGGACGCGGCCGTGAAGGCTGCCATCGTGTCGCGCATTACCCCGGCCGGCGGCATGGCCGACTTCGCGGCCTGCGACCTGGTGGTGGAAGCCGCCACCGAAAACGTGGAGCTGAAGATCAAGCTCATGAAGGGCTGTGACGAGGCCATGAAGCCCGGCGCCATCCTCGCCAGCAACACGTCGTCGATCTCACTCACCAAGCTCGCGGCGCAAACCAAGCGGCCGGAGCTGGTAGTGGGCATGCACTTCATGAATCCCCCGCCGCTGATGAAGCTGGTGGAGATCGTCCGCGCAGTGCAGACCAGCGACGCCACCTACGAGGCAGTGAAGGCCGCCGCCGAGAAGATGGGCAAGACCACCACCACCAGCAACGACGCCCCCGGCTTTCTGGTGAACCGCATTCTCGTTCCCATGCTGTGCGAGGCCTGCTTCACGCTGCAAGAGGGCGTGGGCACCGCGGCCGACATCGACACCGGCGCCAAGCTCGGCCTGAACCACCCGATGGGCCCGCTCGAGCTCTCGGACCTCATCGGACTCGACACGGTGCTGGCCATCGCCGACGTGCTCCACCGCGACATTGGCGACGACAAGTACCGCGCGCCCACCCTGCTGCGGAACCTGGTGGCCGCCGGATGGCTCGGCAAGAAGACCGGCCGGGGCTTCTACCGCTACGACGAAAAGGGCCAGAAAGTGGGTGCAGCATGAGCGTTCTTCTGATCACGCGCGAAGAAGGCATCGTCACCGCGACGCTCAACCGCCCGGAGAAGCTCAACGCCCTCAACCGCGAGCTCATCGAGAGCCTGGCCAACACCGTGCGCGATCTCTCGGCCGATGCTTCGGTGCGGGTGCTGGTGCTCACCGGCGCCGGCGAGAAGGCGTTCGCCGCGGGCGCCGACATCGAGGCCATGCGCGCAATGACGCCGGCCCAAGCCAAGGGCTTCGCCGACCTGGGCCACCGGGTGGGCGCAGCGCTCGAGGCCGCGCATTTCGCGGTCCTCGGCGCCATCAACGGCTTCGCCCTGGGCGGCGGCTGCGAGCTCGCCCTGGCGTGCGACTTCCTCTACGCGAGCGATCGCGCGAAGTTTGGCCAGCCGGAAGTGAACCTGGGGGTCATCCCCGGCTTCGGCGGCACCCAGCGGCTCTCGCGCCGCGTGGGCGCAGGGCGGGCCCGAGAGCTCTGCTTCACCGGCGACATCATCGACGCCGAAGAGGCCAAGCGCATCGGCCTGGTGAACGCGGTGGTGCCGGGGGCCGAGCTCCTCTCCAAAGTGGCCGACGTGGCCAAGAAGATCGCCAGCAAGGGTCCGCTGGCGATCGCCCAGTGCAAGCGGGTGATGCTCCGGGGCGAGGACGTGGCGCTCGGCGTGGCCAACGAGCTCGAGGCGCAGGCCTTCGCGGGCCTCTTCGGCTCGCACGATCAGCGCGAGGGCATGGGGGCCTTCCTGGAGAAGCGCAAGGCGGCGTTCCGCGGCGACTGATGACCATTCTGCTCGACACCGTGGTGGGCCAGGCGACGGCCATCGAGACCCTGCGGCGCGCGCTCGGCAGCGATCGCGTGCATCATGCATATCTCTTCGACGGCCCCGAAGGCGTGGGGCGCGAGCTCGCCGCGTTCGGCTTTGCCCAGGCGCTGGTGTGCGAGCGACGGAGCGCGCCAGCCGGCCCCAGCCTTTTCGGAGGCGGCGACGGGGGTGAGGGTGCAGACCAAAGCTCCGCCTGCGGCGCGTGCTCGGCCTGTAGCCGCGCCATGCCGCGCGCCGACGCCCACGGGCGGCCGATTCATCCGGACATCGTGGTGCTCGAGCGGGGCCTCTACGAGCCGGGGCTCATCGGCCGAAAAACCCCCGAGTCGCAAGATCTCTCCATCGACCAGGTACGCACCTTGGTGCTGGCGCGCGCGGCCTTCGGGCCGCACGAGGGCCGGGCCAAAGTGTTCATCGTGCGGCGCGCCGAAGAGCTGAGCACCTCGGCCGCGAACGCGCTCCTGAAGACGCTCGAGGAGCCCCTCGATCGGACGCACTTCATCTTGCTCTCGGCACACCCCGACGTGCTGCTGCCCACCATTCGCTCACGCACCTTGCGCATTCGCTTCGCGCCGCTGGGCGAGTCGCTGGTCGCGAAGCTACTCACCGACCGCGGCGTGGAGGCAGGCTCGGCCGCGGGACTTGCGCACCGGGCCAATGGGAGCATTGGGCAGGCGTTGGCGCTCGCAGATGCGACCGCCGCCGAGGCCGCCACCGCGTTCACGCAGCGGGCCCTGGCGGCGGTGGCGTCGAAAGACTTCACGCTCGCGCTCGATCTCGCGGGCGACGCAAAGAAGGCCAAGGCGGACCTGGAGACGCATCTGGCGGCGTTTTCGCTAGCGCTCGCGGCCGAGGGTCGAGCCCGGGCGCTGGCGGGCGACCCCACCGCGACCGCCTACGCCCACCGCCACGAGCTGGCCCTGCGCGCGCTCCGCGAGCTCGACGGCAACGCCGCGCCAGCGCTGGTGGTGGAGTCGATGATCAGCGCCATGCGCGCGGCGCGCTGACCGCGCGGCTGCGCGTCAGCCGGTCTTGCTGCCCGGGAGAATGTCGAACATGCCCTCTTCCAGGAGCACGCCCCGGAAAATGTGCACCTTGGCGCTGGCCACCACCACCAAGAGGCGTTCGAAGCCGGCGGAGCGATACTCGGCAATGACCACCGTCTCGCCGTAGTCGGGCGCGCCGGAACCCATGCGCTTTACACGCAACGGCAGACGCCGCTCGCGCTCGAAGCGCATGCCGTCGTGCTCGAGGACATTGGGCGGCTCGGCGCCGGCAAAGAGCGTGACCCCGGAGACCGGGGCCAGCCAGGTGAGCTCGTTCGAGGGCTTGGGGCGCGCCAGGACCGACGTGTCGTGGCCGGCGTCGGGGGCGAAGAAGAGCGCCAGCACCGGCGCATCTTCCGAGAGCACGAGGGCGCCCGCCAGCCAGGCCTCATCGCCCTGCGAGCGCAGCACCACGTCGCCGATGCGGCAGGCAAAGAGCTCGAGCGGATCGGATGCAGTTTGCACGGAGGCCTTCTTCTCGGGCGGCTTGGGCGGCGCCGGAACCGATCCGAGGCCGGGCGCCTCGGTGGGTGAGCCGATGGGATCGGGCGGGGCCCCGGGCTTCTTGGTGGCGGCGCGCACCACCAGCCGCCCGATGGCGACGCCAGCAGCGGCCAGTGCGGCAGTGACAAGGAGGCTCACGCGCCACCCAGGGCGAGGTGCATGCTTCGTGCGTGCTCCGTTGCGTCGGAGCGGACGAGGGCAGAGATGACGGCGGCCATGGAGGCGTAGCGTACAACGGCTTCGCAACGGGCGAGGCTGATTCCGCCGATGGCCACCAGCGGCGTGGCGGGCCCCATCTGCGCCTCTTGGTCGATGACCGCGCGCGCGGCGGCCAAGCCTTCGATGCCCACGGTGGGCTCGGGGTTCTTCTTGCTCCCGGTGGGGAACACCGGCCCGAAGGCGATGTAGGCGGGTCGGAGGCGTGCCGCGGCCCGTACTTCGTCGAGGGTGTGCGTGGAGATGCCGGCGCCGAGCCCGGGGAAGGCCCGCTGCACGTCGGCGAGCGGCGCATCGTTCTGACCCACGTGCACCATGGGCGCGCCCAGGATGGCGGCGAGGTCCGCGCGATCGTTGATCACCAGCCGCGTGCGGTGCCCTTGCGCCGCGCACAGATCGAGCAGCACGCGGCCGGCCGCCAGGACTTCACGCGCCGACTGGCTCTTGGCGCGCAGCTGGACGAGCGGTGGATGCACGCGCAAGACGCGTTCGGCCAGGTCGGCCAGGATCACCTGCGCCGCTTCGAGGACGTCGAGGTCGAGGATCGGATAGAGGCCCCTCACGGGCTCTCTTCGGCGGGCTCCACGCAGAGCTTCGCGACGTTCGCGTCCTTGCCGAGGCGCTTGGCGTCGGGCGGGGTGAAGGCCACGAGATCACCACGATGCAGCTTGTCCCAGCCGGCGTTGGCGGGGCTCGCTTCGCGATCGAGTCGCATCACCGCGTCGCGACCCTGGCTTCGCGGCCCGCACAAAAGCGCCTCGGACTTGCCCTTGGTTCGCCGAATCTCCGACACCATGCGCACGGCGTCGGCGTGTACGTACTGCCGCAAAGTGCGGCCGTCGTTCCGCAGAATCAAGTACGCGTAGGTGAGGCCTTGCCAGCGCAGGCCGGCGGCCTTGGCAATCGGAACCAGCGCAGCCGGCAGGTCGATCGGATGGTCCTCGTGGCACCAGTCGTTTTCTCGCAGCAGCATGGGGCACGGGTTCTCGTGGAGGCACGGGGCGAACACGTGCGGCGCCAGGCGATCGCGGAGCGCGTGCAGGTGCCGCGAACGCTCGCGGAGCGCAGGCTCGACGATGACCAGCGAGCCATCGGCTGCGAGCGAGGTCTGCAGCAGCCCGCGCAGGAACGTCTCGTGCTTCGACAGCCGCGCGTCCGGCGGGAGATCGCGATGAAGCTCGGAGAGCACCTGCCCGAGCAAGATGACGTCGTAGCGCTCGCGGGCGCGCGGCGGCTCGACGCGAAGCGACACCGCATCGAACGAGGCCTTGCGCACCACGTCGCGGGCGAGCTCCAGCGCCTCTTGGTCGTCGTCTACCAGGGCCACCGACACCACCCCTTCTTCACCGGCGGCTTCGAGCGCACGCAGAAGGCCCCAGGTGGAGGCGCCCAGGCCGGCGCCTTGGTCGAGCACCCGCAGCGGGCGACCCTGGGGTATGCGGAGCAGGCCGGCAGCCACGAGCTCGCGGACCGCCATGGTGGTCTTGGGAATGTCGCGCGGCAGCCAGAAGAGCAGGCGCGCGGCGCCGTGGTCTTTGGCGCTGCCGGTGCCCACTGTGTTGTAGGCCTCGGAGAGCGCGTGCACGCGGGCGCCCAGGCGTGCGGCGTCGTGGGGGTAGCGCCGCTGCTCGGCGATGCTGAAAAGTACGTCCTCGAATGCTGCCATCGCCGCTACCATGGCAGATGTGCCGCAGATCGTCATCGGCTGCGTGATCCGAGTCCCCGGTCCGGGGGTCGCGAGGTTCGTGCTGGTGCAGCGGCGGAACCCTCCGCTTGCAGGCGAGTGGAGCATTCCTGGCGGCCACGTGGAGCCCGGAGAGTCGCTGGCCGAGGCCGCCGCGCGCGAGGCAGCCGAGGAAACCGGCCTTGCGGTGGAGGTGCGCTTCGAGCTCGAGGTGGTGCGGCTCGGCGACTACGAGATCCACGAGCTTCTTTGCGTGCCGCTGGGCAACGGAGCCGCCGAGGTTACCCCGAAGGCGGCGAGCGATGCGCTGGCGGCGTGCGTGGCGACGGTCGAAGAGGCATTCGCGCTGGGTGTTCGAGCGGAGGCGCTGGGCGTTCTTTCCCGAGCCGCGGCGCGCGCTTTGCCTTGACGCTGCGGGCGAGGCCCACGAGGATGCGCGCCATGCGTCTGGTCTTCCGGGCCCTGCCCTTCTGTTTTCTGCCTCTCCTGCTGGGCTGTCCCAGCGTTCCGCCGCCGGCCTCGCAGGTCCCCACCGGGCAGGCCGCCATCGATCGCATCCGCGAGACGCAAGCGTGCGGCAAGGGCCTGCAGGGCGTGGCGAAGATCGACCACTTCGGCAAGGCCGGGCGCTTTCGCGGAAAGCTGCTCTTCTTCGCCACGGCGCCCGCGAACCTGGAGATGGAGGCGCAGAGCCCGTTCGGCATCAACCTCGCCACGCTCACCAGCAACGGCCAGCGCTTCGCGTTCCTCGATTTGCGCGAGAAGGCCTTTCTGGTGGGGCCGGCGGCGCCATGCAACATCGCGCGGCTCACCTCGGTGCCCATCCCCGGTCATGCCCTGGTCGACCTCTTGCGAGGCTTGCCCCCGGTGTTGAAGCACGACGCAACCACCATCGAGTGGGATGGCCACGGCTACTATGTGGTGCGCGTCCCCAGCGCCCGCAGCGCGGTGGAGGAGCTACACTTGGCGCCGCACCCGGCCGACATGGGCAAGCCGTGGCAGCAGCAACGCCTGCGCCTGCTCGACGTGCGGGTCGTGCAGTCGGACGTGGAGCTGTATCACGCCGAGCTCGACGGCCACACCGCCGGCAAGATGGCGAGCCCGCGGCCCACGGACCCGGAGACCGGCGAGCCAGGCCTGGGCGTCAGCGGGCCTGCGTGCTACGCCGACGTGCCGCGGTCGATTCACCTGCAGGTGCCGGCGAGCGACGCCGACGTGATCTTCACCTACGACGAGGCGGAGTGGAACCCGCCGTTGCCGGCCGGTGTTTTCGACCAGCAGCGGCCTGCGGGCATGCAGGAGCTCTTCGTCGACTGCCCCACCGACGGCGCGAAGCCCGGGCCGTAGGCCGAACCCGCTTAGCCGCCGAGACGTTCGACGATTTCGGCGGTGATGGCTTTGGCTTTTTCGACGTCGTCGGCGAGGACCGAGACGGCGCCAACGACCGGGTGCCCGCCGCCGCCGTACTGCTCGCAGATCTCGGCGATGTTGTGGGTGCGGGGAACGTTGCACCAGGGGTTGTAGCCAACGGAGATCTTACACTTGGTCTTGGAGCGTGTAAGATACACAGAATACACGCTCTCCGGGAACAGCGCGTAGGTGACGAATTTGCCGGCGACATCGATGATCTGCTCGGAAAGATCGACCACTACCACCGGCCCGCGAAGCACGGCTGCCTTCTGCACCAGCTCGATGAAGGCCAGGCGGCTCTGGTACAGCGGCGCATAGGCGGCCTTGATGTCGGGCGCCCGGGCCACGTCTTCCAGCGACTCGAGCAGGAGACGCACCACCATGCGGCCGATGAATGCGTCGTCGGCGCTCTGCTCGACCACCGTCATGAGCTGAAGCACCGGCTCTTCGCGGCGCACTGCCATCTCGGCGCTGGCGAACGACGCGCTGTCGATGACGTCGGCCCACTCCACCAGGCTCTTCATGGGACCGGTGTCGAGCCCGAAGCGCTCGCGACCAATGTCGGCGATGAGCTTGGTGCACGAGCCGTAGGTGCCGTCGTGGAACATCTGGCGCTTGGGCTTCTCCGACCCTTCGGCGTAGGCCACCTTCTCGACGTCGGTGGGGAACGCGCTCACGTGGTGATCGAAGTACCAGGTGAGCTTGTCGGTCTTGGTAAAGCGATAATCGAGAATCGCGTTCTCGTCGCCCACCAGGAGCTTGGGGTCGACGCCGTTCTGCCCGGGACCGTAGCCCATGGAATGATAGCGAAACGACAGCGGGTCGTTCGGCCGCAGGTGGCGGAGCAGTCGCGTGAACATCACCGCCGAGCAGAGCCCGTCGAAGCAGTGACCGTGGGTGGCGATGACAGCGAGCATGGCATTTCCGTTACCATGAGGACGTGCAGCTCCACCACATCGCATTTCGCACCGGGAACGTGACGGCTCTGGAACGGTTCTACGTTGACGTCCTCGGCTTTGCCGTCGGCGCGCGGAGACCGCAGGGCAGTGTGTGGCTCGAAGCGGGCGCGGCGATCGTCATGCTGGAGCCACGCGCCGCCGGAGAGCCCGAGGTGGCCGCCGGCGCCATGGACCTGACAGCCTTCGCCATCACCCGCGCGGAGCGTGCCACGGTTCGCGCGCGCCTCGAAAACGCAGGCATTCCCATCGAAGGCGAGACCGCCTTCAGCCTCTACTTTCGCGACCCCGACGGACGGCGCGTCGGGGTCTCGCACTACCCGGACTGACTAGTCCTTTTGGGCGTGGGGAATGTGCACGCCGCGCTCGCTCGCGCAGGCGATGGCCTCTTCGTAGCCGGCGTCGGCATGGCGCACCACGCCCATGCCCGGATCGCACGTGAGCACACGCTCGAGCCGGGCCGCCGCTTCCGGCGTGCCATCGGCCACCACCACCATGCCGGCGTGCAGGCTCATGCCCATGCCCACGCCGCCGCCGTGGTGAAAGCTCACCCAGCTGGCGCCGGCCGCGGTGTTCACCAGTGCGTTGAGAATGGCAAAGTCGGCGATGGCGTCGGAGCCATCCTTCATGGCCTCGGTCTCGCGATTGGGCGAGGCCACCGAGCCGCAGTCGAGGTGATCGCGGCCAATGACGATGGGCGCCTTGACCTTGCCGGTGCGCACCAGCTCGTTGAAGGCCAGGCCCACCTTGGCGCGCTCGCCGTAGCCGAGCCAGCAAATGCGCGCCGGCAGCCCCTGGAACTTCACGCGCTCTTTGGCGAGCTCTATCCACCGGCGAAGATCGGCGTTGTCGGGCACCGCGTCGAGCACCGCCTGATCGGTCACCGCGATGTCTTCGGGATCGCCCGACAGGGCCACCCAGCGGAAGGGCCCCTTGCCTTCGCAGAAGAGCGGACGGATGTAGGCCGGCACGAAGCCGAGGATGTCGAAGGCGCGCTCGCAACCGCCGGCCACGGCGCCGGCGCGGATGTTGTTGCCGTAGTCGAAGACCTCGGCGCCAGCTTTCTTGAAGGCGAGCATCGCGTCGAGCTCTTCGGCCATGCTGCCTTGGGCGCGCGCCACGTAGCCATCTTCGTCCTCGGCCCGCAAATCGGCGGCTTCCTGCAGCGTGAGGCCGTTGGGAATGTAGCCGTTCAAGGGATCGTGGGCGCTGGTCTGCTCGGTGACGAGATCGGGGACGATCTGCCGCTGCACCAGCGCCGGGAAGATCTCCGCGGCGTTGCCGCACAGGGCCACGCTCACCGGCTTGCCTTCCTGCGTGGCGCGCTCGATGCGCTGGAGCGCCTCGTCGAGATCGTCGATGCGCTCGTCGACGTAGCGCGTCTCCAGGCGCTTCTCGATGCGCGCGGGGTCTACGTCGACCGCCAGGCAGGAGAGCCCGGCCATGGTCGCCGCCAGCGGCTGCGCGCCGCCCATGCCGCCGAGCCCCGCGGTGAGCACCCAGTTGGCGCCCTTGCCGGAGCGCTTCTCGAAGGCCTTCTTGGCGGCCACGAAGGTTTCGTAGGTGCCCTGAAGAATGCCTTGGGTTCCGATGTAGATCCACGAGCCGGCGGTCATCTGGCCGTACATCGTGAGCCCCTTCTGCTCGAGCTTGCGGAACTCGGACCAGTTGGCCCAGTTGCCCACCAGGTTGGAGTTGGCGATGAGCACGCGCGGCGCGTCTTTCGTGGTGCGGAACTTTCCTACCGCCTTGCCCGACTGCACGAGGAGCGTCTCATCGTCTTCCAGGTTGCGCAGCTCCCGGGAGATGACGTCGAAGGCTTCCCAGTTTCGCGCGGCCTTGCCGGTACCGCCGTACACCACCAGATCCTGCGGGCGCTCGGCCACGTCGGGGTCGAGGTTGTTGTAGAGCATGCGGAGGGCGGCTTCTTGAACCCATCCTTTGCAAGTGAGCTCGGTACCACGGGCGGCGCGGATCGTTCGGGACATGCTTCGGAGGTAGCAGCCTGCGGCGCGCCTGTCATCCACCGGCGTGCGCGCGCAGCCGCCATGAGCCTGAGCCCAATCGAGATGCTTAGGGCGCAGTCTCGAGCTGCTCAAGGGCCAGCTTGAGGCGAACCGCGTCGTCCTCCGAATAGAGACCCGGCTCGGCCGACCAGCGCTTGGCTTTGCGCAACCAAACGGTTGCGTTTTCGCGATCGCCGAGCGCGCCGTGCACCAAGCCGCGGTAGAGCGCGTAGCGGGCTTGCTTCTCGTTGTCCCAGGTGGGTACCTCGGGTTCCATGCGCACCAGCTTTTCGCGGGCCTCCCCGTAGCGGGCGGCGCGAAAATCGTCCTTCACCTGGGCCAGCGGCGAGGCGCAGCTCGCGAGCGCCAGCAGCAGCACGGCAAGGAGCGTACGAACGGACCTCACGAGCGCGGCTCCACGTGACGCAGCGCCTTGGGAACGCGCTTGCCCATGCGCCCCAGGAGCTGCTCCATGGTGGTGGCTTCGCTGTCGTCCACCGCGACCTCGGGCGGCTCTTCGGCCTCGGCCTCGGGCACCAAGTCGGGGCCTTTGGCAGCCCGCGACCAGCGCTCGGCGAGGGTCGCCGCGAGCGTCTTGAGCAGCGGGCGCATCGATTCGCGGTCGAGCGCCGAGACGAAGAGGGAGCCTGGGTACTTGCGCGCGAGGGCGCGGCGCGCGGTGAGCGTGATGAGCTCGCACTTGTTCCACACGAGCAGCCGGGGAATCTCGGCGAGCTCCAGATCGTCGAGCACGTCTTCGGTGGTGCGAAGTTGCTCCTGAAAGCCGGGATCGCTGGCGTCGACCACGTGCACCAGGATGTCGGCGTCGGCGGCCTCTTCGAAGGTGGCGCGGAAGGCCGCGAAGAGGTCTTTGGGTAGGTTGCGGATGAACCCCACCGTGTCGGTGATGACCACCTGGCGTTCGCCGTAGCCGGCCCAGCCCACCTTGAGCACGCGCGAGCGGGTGTCGAGGGTGGCGAACAGCTTGTCTTCCACCAGCACTTCGCTGCCGGTGAGCGACACCAGCAGCGTGCTCTTGCCCGCGTTGGTGTAGCCCACGATGGCCACCGTGGGCACGCCGCTCTTGGTGCGCTTGCGGCGCCGCTCTTCGCGCTGTTTGCCCAGGCGTTTGAGCTCGCTCGTGAGGTGGGTGACGCGCTCCTTGGCGCGGCGGCGGCCGATCTCGAGCTTGGTCTCGCCGGGGCCGCGGCCACCGATGCCGCCGGTGAGGCGCGAGAGCGAGTCGTCTTTGAGGCCGAGCCGCGGCAGGCTGTACTTCAGCTGCGCCAGCTCCACCTGCAGCTTGCCGTCCTTGCTCTCGGCGCGCTGGGCGAAGATATCGAGGATGAGCTGCGAGCGGTCGATGACCTTCAAGTCGCTGACCTTGGCGATGGCTGCGGCCTGGGCCGGGCTCAGGTTGTGATCGAAGATGAGCACCGAAGCGTCGAGGTCGACCGCGCGCAGGATGATGTCTTCGAGCTTGCCCTTGCCCACCACGAACTTGGGGTCGAGACGCTCGCGAATCTGCACGAACGAGTCGGCCACTTCGACCCCGGCGGTGCGGGCCAGCTCGGTGAGCTCCCGGATGCTGAGACCGGCATCTTCGGTGGGCGCCGCGTTCTGCGTGGTGACGTGCACCAAGATGGCGCGGCCGTCTTTGGCCTGCACCTCGCGCAGCTCCACCTGACGCGTGAACTCCGCCTCCAGGTTGGCCATGAGATCGCCAACGTCGACGTCGACCTGCCCCAGCGGCACCGGACCCACGGCGCGATAGGGCAGCCCGTCGCCCTCGCGGGTCGGAACGTTGTAGGCGTACGACATGCCGCGCGCCTCACCGGACGGGGCCATATGGATGGCCGCCACCAGATCGAGCCGCAGCCGCACGAGGTCCACGAGATCGTCGCGCGAGAGCGCCTCGCCGCGCACGTGGGTGTGCACCAGGCGGACGCCGCGAAAGCGCCCGGCGGCGGCGCGCAGGCGACCGATGTCGGGCAGCATGAGGCGCTGCGCATCGCCCACCACCACGTAGTCGATCTGCCCCGAGCGGTGGATGAGCACGCCCACCTGGCGGCCGGTCTCGACCGAGGCCTCTACCAGTGCGCGCGAGAGCTCGGGCGTCGCGATGTTGTCGGAGGGCACGCGCCGCCGGTAGAGCCGTTCCAGGAGCTTGACCGCGTGCGGCGCCAGGCCCGATGTGTTGCCGTAGAGTTGGATGACTGCCTCCGTCGCTCTGGCGGCGCGAGCCGCTCGACCGTTCCCCTCACTTGCACTGCGAGGTCGCGGCCGGTACCTCCCACGAAAAGAGCCCCGTGATGCGGGGATAATACATGGTGAACGAGTAACACATCTCGTCTTCGGTGTTGCTGCCGTACTTGACCGGCTGGCCGGTGTTGTTGTTCCAGGCGCAGGTGGTGCGAATCTGATCGCCGGCGTTCACCGTGGCGTCGATGGCCTTCCACGGCTGCGCGTTGAAGTCCCACGCGGGCACCGAGCCCATGTCGATGGTTTTGCCGCCCTGGAGGAGCGTGGTCTCGATCTTGGCGCCCAGGTTGTGCATATGGGGCATCGCCGCGAAGAAGTGCAGGCCCTTGAAGTTGTTGGGGACAGTGATGCCGCAGTCGATGGTGTAGTTGGGGGAGTTCGGCGGAATGGTGAAACGCAGGTTGCCGAAGGCCATCACGTCGGCGTCGTTGGCGCGCAGGGTGGGCGTCGTGCAGAGGTCGATGCCGCTGTCGTCGGTCTCGCCCTCGAGCGCCTTAATGTTGTTGTAGTGGAGCTGCACTACGTAGTGCTTGGTGCCTTCGAGCGGAAAGCCGGCTTCCGGCGGCATTGCCAGGGCCGCGCCGCCGGGGGCCCAGCCGTAGAGCATGCGCCAGGTGGCAGCCATGCCGGAGGGGCAGGCGAAGGGCGTGCTGGACTGCGCCGTCGGCGCCTCGAGGAGCAGCACGTGGTGCACGAGCTTCGTGTTCACGATGTGGGGAATCATCGCGGTGACGTGACGCTTCTGCGCTTCGGTGATGTCGACGCCGTAGCACACGTACTCGTTCGCCGTGGTCTTCGGCATCGTCCACTTGCTGGCGGGCCGGATGCTGCGGTCGGGGGTGCAGTCGGCGGTGGGCGTGGGGAGCGGCGGCTTGTAGGCGCACGTCTCGTCGGACCGCGGCATCGCCTGCGCCCAGGTCTGCAACGTGGCGAGCTCGGCGGTGCCGAGCCGCGGGTTGGGCGGCTGCGGCATGGGCTTCTTGTCGTCCTTCACCCGGGCGATGACGTTGTCGATCATCCGCCCACCGCGCGCGGTGGCGGTGAGATCTTCGTACGTCACGAGCGGCATCGGCGCCCCGAACTGCACGGTGGGCCCGTGACACTGGTGGCACCGCTGGGAGAGCACATCTTGCACCGCGCAGGGCAGCCCGCTCTTGGCGGGCGGCGTCACCGAGCCGTCGCCCACGGTCCCGCCGTCGGTTTCAGGCGTGGGGGTGGCGGACGTACTGCTGCAGGCGACAAGGAGCATCGCCGCCGTGGAAAGACCGAATCGCATGAAGGATACTGTACCGCCCAAATGCAGCTCCGCACCACGAAACCCGATGCGCCGGGTAGGCGCAGGTAGGCGGAGGAGACAAAACGACGCAGCGCGAGCGGCAATCGCCACTCGCGCTGGAATGCTCAAAGCTGCCGACGAATCAGCGATTCACGCGCTCGAGATACTGACCGCTCGCGGTCTCGATCTTGATCCACTCGCCCTCTTTGACGAAGAGCGGAACGTTGATGGTGGCGCCGGTGGCGAGCGTAGCGGGCTTGGTGGCGCCGCTGGCGGTGTCGCCCTTGACGCCCGGCTCGCTGGCGACGATCTGCATGACCACGTTGGGGGGCAGCTCGACGCCGATGGCGTTGCCGTTGAACAGCGTGACGATGCACTCGAGGCCTTCGTTGAGGAAACGCACCTCGTCGCCCAGCTTGTACTTCTCGACGTGGATCTGATCACCGGTGTTCGTTTCCATGAACACGTAGGTCTCGCCCTCGTCCCAAGAGTAGCTCATCTTGCGCTCTTCGACGTCGGCGAGCTCCACCGAATCGCCCGACTTCCAGGTGCGCTCGATGACCGCGCCGGAGGTGAGGTTGCGGATGCGCGCGCGGGTGAATGCTTGGCCTTTACCCGGCTTGACGAAGGTATGCTCGACGACGTGGAACGGGACGCCATCGATCTGAATCTTCAGGCCTTTCCGGATATCGGTGGTGCTTGCCATGGAAGCGCGGGTTAGCACGCCACAGGGAGCCGAGCAAGGGCCGAGCGCCGCGAATTCTCGCCGCTCTGCCAAACTCGCCGAGTGGTGGTAAGAGGGCGCCCATGCGCGATACCGAAGAAGAGCTCGGCGAGATCAAGCGCGAGATCATCGAATCGCGAGGGCTGGTCATCAAGACCAACAACCTCACCAACGCGCTCTCGGCGGACATCAAGTCCATCGCCAAGCGCCAGCAGGGCTACGAGCGCCGCATCTCGTGGAACAGCGGAGCCGCCTACCTGGTGTTCGTGGTGGTGAGCTTCGCCGGGCTCAAGCTGGCCTACGACGCGCGCCTCGACCAGGTGGGCGCCCGCTCCGAGCAGCTGACGCAAGAGAACGACCGCCTCAAAAAAGAGGTAAAAGAAGCGCAAAAACGCGATGAAGACCGAGCGCGCGCAGAGGCCAAGGGCGCCAGCTTTTACGAGCTGATTCGCCAGGGAAAGCGGGTCGACGTGGTCGACGGCTACGAGGGCATCAAAAAGGAGCCGCTCTCCAAGGCCGAGCAGGCCATGTTCGCCGACGCGGTGGAGCGCTCCAAGAACGAGCTCATGTCGCAGCTGTACATTCACGGCCTCGAGAAGATGAAGATTCAGCGGTGGCAGGAGGCGGCGGGCAACTTCGAAGAGGCGCTCCGGCACAAGGAAGAGTCGCCCATGGCGCCGCAGATTCGCTTGAGCCTGGCCGAGACCTACCGCAAGCTCAACCGGCAGAAGGATGCGATCCCGCTCCTGCAGGCTCTGGCCGACAATCCGGTCAACAAAGAGGTACAAGACGACGCCTTGTACATGCTCGCGTGGTGCCAAATGGACGTGCAAGCGTGGAACGACGCCAAGGACTCGTGGCGCGTGCTACTGAGACGTTTTCCGGACTCGCACTTCACGCCGGAGGGCAAGATGCAGCTCGCCGCCCTCAACATCCTGCACTGAGCTCCATGGCCCGTTCTTCGACGATTCCGCCCGCTCCCTCGCCCGCCGCCAGCGCCGCCATGGCCCGTGAGGCGCGCGCATTGGTGGAGCGCAGCCTGGCCGCAGCCATGGCAACCCACACCGCCGCCGGCACGCCTTTCGCGACGCTGGTGGAATACGCCACCGAGTCGAGCGGCGCGCCGCTGCTTTGCCTGTCGGACCTGGCCGAGCACACCAAAAACCTGGTGTACGGAACGCGCGTGTCGCTCCTGGTGGTCGACGCCGAAGGCAACGGCCCGTCGCTAGCCCGCTCGCGGGTGACGCTGGTGGGTACCCTTTCGCGCGCAGAAGAGGATCCGGCGCTCAAGGAGACGTTCGTGGCGCGCCTGCCGCACGCGGCGAGCTACATCGACCTCGGCGGCTTCCACATGTACCGGCTGGCGGTGGAGGAAGTCCGGCTGGTGCAGGGCTTCGGCCGCATGGGCTGGGTGAGCGGCGGCGACTACGCCACCAGCGACTGATACGCGGCATTCACCGCACAGAAGCGCGCCGCGAGATCCTTGCGTTCCGCGTCGGTGGCGCCGGGATGGGTGTCGGGGTGGAGCTCGCGGGCGAGCTTGCGGAAGGCGCGCTTGATGGTGGCCTCGTCTTCCATGCCCGACAGGCCGAGGACGCGGCGGGCATGGGCCCGCGCAGCGTCTTCGCGGGCGATGGCGACGTAGGGCTCGGGGCGCGCGCTGGACGACCACGCCTCGCGGTCACGCGCCCGGCGGCGCCCGTGCAGAAACTCCACGGCGCCCAGCGGCTGCTCGAACAGCGCGCCGCGGGGCGGCCGCACGGCGACCCGGAAGAGAATCTGTGCATCTTGCAGGTTTTCCAGGGCTGCCAGGCGGTTTTGCAGCTGCCGCCGGAGGGCGAGCTCCACCACCGAAGGCGACACGTGAAACTCTTCCACCAGCACTGCCCCGTGGAGCCTTTGCGAGGCCAGCGCGCGGAGGAGCGAGCGGCGGAGCGTCTCTTCGTCGACCGCGTCTTCCCGGCGCAGCATCTCGGCGAGGGAGGCCGACGCGCGATCGAGATCGACGGCAGTGACCATTCCGCGCGAGAGGTGCACGCGGTGGCTGCGGCCCGAGTTCTCCACGAGCTCGAGGGTGCCGGTTGCCTGCTCGCGATGCAGGAGGCCCAGGAGATCGCCCACCGTGGTGCTCTTGAGTCGGCCCGGGAGTCGCATCCCTGGATGGGTAGCAAGCGGGCACGGGGACGGCCCACTTACTTGCCGATTTTGACCCGCGCGCGGGCGTCGGCCACCACCGAGAAGCACAGGCGCTTCTCGCGATCGGTGCAGGCCACGGCCCGCACGCGCAAGGTGAGCTCGCCCTCTCCCTCGGCCTTTCCCACCACGGCAACGTCCCAGCGCACCAGGTGCGATTCCCGTACCTCGGCGTCATCGCCGGCGAATCGGCCGCGGAGCGGCATGACGAACATCGGCGCGGCGATCATCTGGGCGTCGAACCACTGAAATGTGGCGGTCTCCGGCAGGCGGGCCTCGAGCACGCAGCGCATGCGCCCGGCCGTGAGCAGCGGCTCGCACTCGGCGCGCGCAGTCAGCGCCGGCGCCTCCGAAGCCGCGGGCGCGCCGGCGAACGCCGGAGGGGCCAAAGCAAGCAGCGCAAGGGGAAGGAGGCGCATCAAAGCCCAGCGAGCATACTCCGGAACCGGAAGCTGGCTACGCAAACGGCTCTCGGTCCCGTCTCCTCGGTGACTCGCGCTTGATTCCTCCGGTCGACTGCGCGGCGGCCGAGAGCGCCAAGCAGGAGACTGAGTATTTTTCGTCAAGACCGAGGGAGGCGCGTTCGCTGGGGGCAGCGCGCGGAACGAACTCCTGTTCGTGAGCACGGGAGGCGCCGGCATACCCGAAGGTATTGACGAAAAACACCAATCTCCTAGACGAAGATGGGCTCGGGGGCGAGCGCAACGCCGAAGCGGGCGGAGACGCCGCGCTGGATGGTGCGGGCGAGCTCGAGAAGCTGCGCGGTGGTACCGCCGCCGCGGTGCACGAGCGCGAGGGTGTGCTTGCAAGAGATGCCCACCGGACCTTCGCCGTACCCCTTCGAGAAGCCGGCGCGCTCGATGAGCCAGGCGGCGGCGAGCTTGGTGCGCCCATCGGCCATGGGAAATTCCGGCATTTTCGCGTCGGGCCCGAGCTCGGCCCGAACCCGCGCACGCACCGCTTCCACGTCGGTCACGATGGGGTTGGTGAAGAACGAGCCGGCGCTGACGCTGTCGGGATCGGCCGGGTCGAGGACCATGCCCTTCTTCCGGCGCAGCGCGATGACCGTGTCGCGCACCAAGGCCGAAGGCGCGCGCTCGCCCTTGGCCACGCCCAGCGCCTGGGCGAGCTCGTCGTAGGCAATGGGTGCACTTTGCATGGATGCCGGCGCCCGGAAGCACACCGAGAGAATCACGAAGCGCGCGTCGTTCCGGAAGCGACTGTGCCGGTAGCCGAAGGCGCACTCGGCGTTGGTGAAGGTGCGCACCCGGCGCTCTTCGCGGTCGAAGGCCCGGAGCGAAGCCAAGGTATCGGCCACCTCTTGCCCGTAGGCGCCCACGTTCTGCATGGGCGTAGCGCCCACCAGGCCGGGAATGCCGGAGAGCGCCTCGAGCCCCGAAGCGCCGGCGGCGATGGCCTGGGCCACGAAGGCGTCCCAGGAGAGCCCGGCGCCGGCTTCGAGCAGCACGAAGTCCCCTTCCCGCTCCACCCGCAGCGTGTCGAGGCCGGCCCCCAGCTTGACCACCGTGCCCGGCACCGGCCCGTCGCCCACCACCAGGTTGCTGCCGCCGCCCAGGATCAACACCGGCTCCCGGCGCGCGTCGGCCGCCTGCACCGCGGCGATGACCTCTTCCTCGGAGCCCGGCGAAACAAACGTCTCGGCGGTTCCGCCCAGGCGCAGCGTCGTGTAATCGGAGAGTCGCACCACGCGATCTCCATAGCCCATGCCGCCCCTCGTTACCCTCCCCATCGACGCCCACCTCGGCGATCTCGTCGCTCGCCTACGCCGGGATCGCAAGCTCGTGTTGGTGGCGCCGCCCGGTAGCGGCAAGACCACCCGCGTGCCCCGGGCCCTGCTCGACGCCGAGTTTCCCGGCGAGATCGTGGTGCTCGAGCCGCGGCGCCTGGCCACCCGCATGGCCGCACAGCGGGTGGCCGACGAGCTCGGTGAGCGCGTGGGCAAGCGTGTAGGCTACACTGTTCGCTTCGAGGACGTGACCTCGCGCGAGACGCGGATTCGCTTCGTCACCGAGGGTGTGCTCACCCGGCGGCTCTTGGCCGACCCCGAGCTCCGGGGCGTTTCTGCGGTGCTCCTCGACGAATTTCACGAGCGGCACCTCCAGGGCGATCTGGCGCTGGCCCTGCTGCAGCGCCTCCTCGAGCGGCGCAGCGATCTGCACGTGGTGGTCATGTCGGCCACCCTCGACGCCGAGATCGTGGCCGCACACCTGGGCGCCGAGATCGTGCGCGCCGAGGGGCAACGCTTCGACGTCGAGATCGAGCACATCGAGCGCGCCGACGATCGCCCGCTGGGCAGCCAGGTGGCCTCCGGGGTGCGCAAGCTCACCAGCGAGACCACGGGCGACTTGCTGGTGTTCCTGCCCGGCGCGCGCGAGATTCGCGATGCCCTCGCGGCGTGCGAGCCGCTCGCCCGGGAGCGCAACCTGGTGCTCCTGCCGTTGCACGGCGACCTCACGCCCGACGAGCAAGATCGCGCGGTGCGGCGAAACCGCGGCGATCAGCGCAAGGTGATTCTCTCCACCAACATTGCCGAGTCGTCGGTGACCATCGACGGCGTCACCGGCGTGGTCGACGCGGGCCTCTCGCGCGTCGCGCGGTTCGATCCCTGGTCGGGCCTGGGGGCGCTCACCACCGAGCCGGTGAGCCGCGCCTCGGCGACCCAACGCGCCGGCCGCGCGGGGCGCACCGCGCCGGGCAAGGCATTCCGGCTCTATACGCGCGCCGACTTCGATCGCCGCCGCGAGCACGACGCGCCGGAGATCGCCCGCAGCGATCTCGCGAGCACCGTGCTCGAGCTCGCGGCCTGGGATCTCGGCGAAATTCGCTGGCTCACGCCGCCGCCAGAGGCCGCTTGGACCTCGGCACGCGATCTCCTGCTGCGCCTGGGCGCGCTCAGCGCGGAGGGGCGCATCACGGCTCGCGGGCGCGCCATGCTGCGCCACCCGGTGCACCCGCGGCTCGCGCGACTGGTGGTGGAGGGCGAGGCGCGCGGCGTGGGCCACGAGGCCTGCGTGGTGGCGGCGCTCTTGGGCGAGCGCGATCTGCGGCGAGAAACGCGCGCCTTCGGCGACGCCGCCGCGCGCCCGAGCGAGGCTTCGGACGTCATCGCGCTTTTCGATCTGTTCCTCGAGGCAGAAGACGCTGGCTTCTCTCCCAGCAGCCTCCGCGCGCTCTCGCTCGATCCGGGCTCGGTGCGCGCGGTCGACCGCGCCCAGAAGCAGCTCCGCAGCCACGTGCGTCCGGGCGGCGCCCAGACGCCCAAAGACATCGACGCCGCCCTCTCGCTCTCGGTGCTCGCGGCGTTTCCCGATCGCGTGGCCAAGCGACGAAAAGACGGCTCTCGCGACTTCGCGCTGGCCGGCAGCGGCGTGGCCGAGCTTTCAGAGCGCAGCGTGGTGCGCCACGCCCGGTGGATCGTCGCGGTGGCGGCAGACCACGCGGGGCAGAAGCCCATTGTGCGCGTGGCCAGCGCCATCGAGCCCGACTGGCTCATCGAGCTCTTCGCCGATCGCATCGAGGAGCGCACCGAGGCGGTGTGGAACGCAGAGAAAGAGTCGGCCTCCAGCACCGCGCAGATGCTCTACGACGGTTTGGTGCTCGACGAATCGAAGAGCAAGTCGGTCACCCCGGCCGAGAGCGAGCTGCTCTTTCGCATGGCGAAGCAGAAGGGCCTCGGTGCCTTTTGCGCCGACGACGGGCTCATCCGCTGGCTCCTCCGGGCCACACTGGCGAGCGCCGCCGATGCGCGGGTGAAGGCGCCGACGGCGGAGCAGCTCGACGACATTCTGCGAGAAGCGTGCGAGGGCCGGCGCACCTTCGAGGAGCTGCGTCAGGCGCGGCTCTTCGATCGGGTGGTGGCGGGCACCGAGGGCGGCGGACGCATCTACGAGCTCGCGCCGGATCGCATCACGCTCCCCAGCGGCCGCACGCCGCGGGTGGAGTACGAGACCGGAAAGCCACCCTACGTGGAGTCGTACCTGCAAGACTTCTGCGGCCTCAAGGAGACCCCCAAGGTAGCCGGCGTGCCGCTGGTGATGCATCTGCTCGCGCCCAACAAGCGCGCGGTGCAGGTAACCTCGGACCTGAAGAGCTTCTTCACCAATCACTACCCGGCCATTCGCAAGGAGCTCGGGCGCAAGTACCCGCGGCAGGCTTGGCCCGAGGACCCAAGCGCGCCGGTGCCCATGAAGCAGCGGCGCTAGGGGCCTTTCGTGCTACCTTCGGAGCCGAAGAGGGAGTGCGCCATGAAGCGAATACTTGGAATTTTGCCCCTGTTTCTCCTCGCCACCGTGCAATGCGGCGAAGACAAGGCTGCTGAGCCCAAGGACGCGAGCGCCGACGGCGGCATCAACGTTGCTCCGCCCCCGCCCCCGCCCCCGGACTGCAACGGCGACGCGCTGCCCACGGAAAACACGTGCACGATACACGAAGCCTACGGCGTCTTCGTGAGCACGGGTGGCTCGGACGTCGACCCCGGAACCCGCGCCCGGCCGCTTCGGACCATCAATGCTGCACTCCAAGGCGCCGCGGCGTCGGGTCGCCGCATCTACGTGTGTGCGGGAACGTACGCGGAGAACATCATCTTCGCGGAGGGGCTCTCGGTATTCGGGTACTTCAAGTGCCCGAACGGCGCCAACTGGGAGCTGGGCCCGGACCGCGCCAGGATCGCGCCGCCGCCCAGCGCCGACGGCGTCGCCACCCGCGCCAAGAACATCGTCAAGCCGACCCGCATCGAGGCTCTCGAAATCATGGGGGCCAACGCGACCGTCGACGGCGGCAGCTCCATTGGCCTCGTGGCCGAGAGCTCGCCAGGGCTCGTGTTCGCCAACACGCGCATCGTCGCGGGCACGGCCAAAGCCGGCACCACCGGCGCGCGGGGCAAGGGCACGACCATCTCGAGCGCGATGCCCCTGGCCGCGGATGGCCTCGACTGGGCCTATTGCACGGAGGGTACCGCCGGGCAGAACGCAACCTGCGTGGCGCAGCACACGGCCCCGCGAGCGGGAGCCGTGGCCAAGTGTGATGACACGCCGAGCGTCGTGCCGGGCCCGGGCGGAGCCGGAGGCAAAGCCTCGTACTACACCTTAACGGGCCGCATCAGCGGGGGCATTGCCGCATGCCTCGGCGTCGCGGCTCCGCCCTACAACTGCTACAGAACGGACGATGCTGGTTTCAACGGCGAACCTTCCGTGGCTACGGCGGAGACCAACCAGGGCGGGAAGTACGGCCTGGCTCCGGGACTCCCGGGAGCGCCTGGGGCCAAGGGGGACGACGGCCGAGACGGCGTCGTAGCCCTCGAGTCGGCCCTCTCCGTCGGCGGCTTCACCCCCGTCAAGGGTACCGCCGGCACCGACGGCAAGCCGGGTCAAGGCGGGGGCGGCGGCTCGAACATGAACTCCGGCACCGTGGGCAAGACGGGCCCCTTTTACGGGATTGCCGGCGCGGGCGGCGGCGCGGGCGGCTGCCCCGGCGCGGCGGGTGGTCCAGGAACCGGCGGCGGCGCGAGCATCGCGCTTGTGGCCTTCGACAGCCCGTTCAAGGCTGACGCGAAGTGTACCTTCGAAGGCGGGTCAGGCGGTCAGGGAGGCAGCGGCGGCGCCGGCTCCGCGGTGTTTGCAGGCTTTCCCGCGGGCGCCAACCCCAGCGGAAACCCGAGCAGCGCGGCAGGCGCAGGCGGTGCAGGCGGCGCCGCAGGGCGCGCGGGGTCTGGCGCATCGGGCCCCAGCATCGGCATCGCGTATCGCGGCGCAGCGCCCACCGGCGATCCCAAGACGGTCGCCGCGGCGGCCGCGCCTGGCCCGCAAAACGGCGGCCCGGAAGGCCTCTCGGCGCCGACCTCCCCGTTCTGATTCCTACTCCAGCCGGCGCCGGTATACCGCGCCGGCGCTCGCTCCGTCGCCGCGGGCGATCCAGTACACGTAGAGGGCGTCGAGCGCGATGGTGCCGATGCCGTACGGGTAGCCCGAAGCGCCGAGCGCCGGGGCGATGCGCGCCGCCGCGCCGCCGCTGCGCGGCATGGCGTAGAGCACTCCACTCGATGCATAATACACGTATGCGCCATCGGTGGCGAGGCCACCGAAGCGGCCCGCGGCGCTCCGCAGATCGCCGGCGAGCTCCACCACGCTGGGGGTGAGCGCGGGATCGTAGCGGTAGAGGTGCGCCGCAGCGTTGGCGTCGTCGGGCATCCACTCGAAGAAGACGCGGGTGCCGGAGGCCGCCATGGCGCCCACGTAGCCCTTGGAGAGGGGCGCCGTGATGAGCGGCGTGGGCACGACGCACCCGAACGGCGCGGGCGGGCAGGCCTGAATGCTGCCGTCGGATTCGCCGAGGAGGAGCTGGGTGGCGGTCGCGGCAAAGGATCGGCTGGTCACGTTTTGACGAACGTAGTCGACGCCCCCGAAGGCGCCGCTAGAGGGCACCAGCCAGTAGAGCTCCTCGCCCACGCCGCCGACCCGCGTGGGGATGTCGCGCGGAAAGGAGAAGAGCGCGGCGTTGCCGGTGGACGCGATGGCCGCGATGCCGGTTCCATTGCCTGTATTCTGCACCACGCTCGCGCCGTCGGTACGCGCGCTGAATGCCGTGAGGCCACCGCCGGTCACCAGGAACGTGCTCCCGCCGGAGGTGACGGCGGCGAGACCCACCGGGCTATCGCCGGTGCCGCTGGAGGCTACCTCGGTGGCAACGCCGGCAGAAACGCGCTTCAGCGACAGGCCCACGTCGGCCACGAACACGCCTTCGCGCACGATGGCAAGGCCTTCCGGTCGGCGCAGGCCGCTCGCCAGGAGCTCGATGTTCTTCGGCGCAGCGCCGCCGTCGGGCTGCGGGCTCGCGCCGGAATCGGCGTCGCGCGGAAGCACGCGTTCGCCGCAGCGGGCAGTGCTGGTGGCGCTGGCGGGTCCGCACAAGGGCGTGGACTTGGACTTGGGCGCGCAGCGGGTGGAGAACACGACGCTCGCTACCTTCTCCTCGGTCGCCACGCCCGCGCCCATCTTGCGACACACCGCGGGCGGGAGCTGCAACCGCGCGTTCGGCAGGAGACGCACGCCCACCTCGCCGAAGCGCGGGTCGGCGTCGAAGTCGAGGGGCACCAGCGGCCCCACACCGGCGGTGGGCGTGCCGATGCCGAGGGTGACGAGCGCGAGGTTGGTGCTGGGCCCTTGCGAGGGCACCGTGCACGCTTCATCGGGCGTCACCGCGGTTGCACTCTCGAAGCAGCACGCCACCGGGAAGCAGTCGCCGTCGCTGGGCTCGGCCTTGTCGGGCGCGGCGCCGCCGCCGAAGATGGTCGTGGGATCGTAGTCGTCGAACATCGAGGGATCGGAGAGCTCGAGCGACGTGCAGTCACCGCCCACGTCGGTTGCGCCTTCGCCGCAGCGATTCTGAATCTGCGTGAAGGCGTCGAAGTCGCGGAGCGCGACGGTGGTCATGGGCACATCTCGCGGCAGTACGCCCGCGCTCTGGGCGGAGAGGGGCGCCTCACCCACGCCGGAGCCGACGCTGAGAAAGTTCAGCGGCACCCGGAGTTGGCCCGTGCGATTGGGCGGCACCGTAACGGTCATGTCGCGGAGCACCCGAGCCTTGGTTCCGGAGTACGCCACCAGGCGAATGCGCACCGGCTGCTTCGGATCCTCGGGCGCCAGCACCGCGAGCGTTGCCGGGAGCCGCACCTCGCCGTTGGGCGCCACCGGCGCGCGCGTCGCGAATACCTCGCGGCCACCGCTGCGAATGGTGAGGCCCACCTGGTCGATGTCTTTGGGCGCCGCCATGTCGGTGCTGATGGCGAGCATCAAGCCGCCGCGCTGCGGCTTGTTCGCCGCACACGCCGCAGCCGCACCCACGAAACCGAGCACCACCACCATTGCCCTACATTGGCTTGCACACGTCATGGCGCCCCTTCGGCCGGCGCGCGGAAACGTTGCGTGAAAAGTGCTATTCCAGGCGACGCCGGTACACGGCGCCGCCGGTGAGGCCGTCGCCGCGCACCACCCAGTACACGTAGAGCGGGTCTACCGTGATGGCGCCAATGCCGCGCGGGTACGGCGTATCGCCGGGCGCCGGCGCCACGCGCACACGGCCGCCAGAGCGGGGCACCGCGTAGAGGACTCCGCCGGATGCAAAGTACACGTTTGCCCCGTCGGTGGCGATGCCGCCGAACAGCCCCGCGCCGCCGGCACCGATGCCCGCGGCGAGCTCGGCGGTCTTGGGGGTGGCGGCCGCATCGTACACGTACAGATGCCCTTCGCCGCCCGGGTTATTGGGCGCGAGGTGGTAGTAGACGCGGCCGCCCGACGCGGCCATGGCGCTCACGTAGCCGCCGCCCAGCACTTGCGGCGCGAAGGGCGCGGGATTGAGGCACGCATAGGCCCCCAACGGGCACTGCACGATGTCGCCGAAGGACGTGCCCACCAGGAGCACGCCGGTACTGCTCTCGAAAGAGCGTGCTGCAAACGAGCTCGAGTGGCTGATGACGTCGCCCGCTCCGGTGTCGGGCAACATCCACCCGAACTGCTCCGTCGAGAACGCAGGATTGGGAATCGTGTAAACGGCGGAGTCTCCCGCGCTGCCGACGTTGAGCATCGTGACGGCTGCGTCGGTGCGCGCGACCTTTCCGGTGCCGTCGCTCTTCACTGCGAAGATCGAGCGGCCGCCCCCGCTCGCCAGGTAGGTGGCGCCGCCGGTGGTCACCGCCGTGAGGCCCACGGGGTTGTCGGTGGTGCCGTTGGAGGCGAGCACCGACACGGTGCCGCCGCTGATCTTCTTGATGCTGACGCCCACGTCGGCCACGAACACGTCGGCGCCCAGCACCGCGATGCCTTCTGGTCGACGCAGGCCGCTGGCCAAAAGCTCGATGGGCTTGGGCGTGCTCCCGTCGGGGGTGGGGCCGCCTTCGACGCCGCCGTCCTTCGGGAGCACCACGTCGCCGCAGCGCGCGGTGTTGGTGGCGCCCGCCGGGCCACACAGCGGCGTTTGCTTCGACTTGGGCGCGCAGCGGGTGGAGGCAACCACGCTCACCACGCGCTCGATCTCCGGCGTCTCCGCGCGCATCTTGCGGCACACCGCGGGCGGCAGCTGCAGCCGCGCGTTCGGAAGAACCTTCACGCCCACCTCGCCGAAGCGCGCGTCGGCGTCGAAGTCGAGGGGCACGAGTGGTCCGGCCGCGGTGGCCGTGCCGATGCCGGCGGTGCGCAGCGCGAGGTTGGTCTTTGGGCCTTGCGAGGGCACGGTGCACGCCTCGTCGGGGGCCACCACGATGGGCTCCTCGAAGCAGCACTCTACCGGGAAGCACTCGCCGTCGCTCGGCGTGAAGGCTGCGCCCGCGGCATTGGAGGGTGCCGCTCCGCCGCCGAAGACGGTGGTGGGATCGTAGTCGTCGAACATGGCGGGGTCCGAGAGATCGAGCGTGGCGCAGTCGCCGCCCACGTCGGTGGCGCCCTCGCCGCAGCGGTTTTGAATCTGCGTGAAGGCGTCGAAGTCGCGCAGCCGAAGCGGCGCCTCGAGGGTGTTTGCGGGCGCTTCGCCGATACCGGAGCCGAGGCTCAAGAAGTTGAGCGCAATGCGCAGCTGGCCGGTGCGATTCGGCGGCACCGTCACGGTCATGTCGCGGAGCACGCGCGCGGTGGCGTTCGAGTACGCGATGACCCGAATGCGCACCGGCTGCTTGGCGTCTTCGGGCGCCAAGACCGCGAGCGTGGCGGGAAAGTGCACTTCGCCGTTGGCGCCCACCTCGGCGCGGGTGGCGAACACCTCGCGGCCACCGCTCTTGATGGTAAGACCCACGAAGTTGATGTCTTTCGGTGCCGCCATGTCGGAGCTCACCGCGAGCATGAGGCTGCCGCGTGCGGCTTTCGTGCTGCCGCAGGCCCACGTTGCCGCGAGCGCTGCCGCCACGAGCAATCCGGTTCTCATGCTGATCATTGCGTCCCCACTTCCATTGCTAGGCGTACCAAACCCGTGCAGTGCGCAGGAGAAAAAACGCGCGAGAACACATTTCATCACTTCGAGGAGTGCGTGAAGAAATGCAGCGTGCTAGGTTCGGGCTCACGAACCGGGGGGCGCGCTGTGGGTCCCTCCAAGTGATGACGCTGGAGTCCCGTATGAATGCCGCGCGCTGTCTTTCGCTCGCCTTGCTCTCGATCCTCGCCGCATGCGGCGACAACGCTGCAGCGCCCGGCGCGAGCTCCTCGTCGGGTGGCTCGTCGAGCTCGAGCTCCGGCAGCACGCCCCAAGACGGCGGCGCCGACGTGGTGCCTGCCGCGTCCATCTCACTCGCTGTCACCGACGCCGCGATCATCCAAGGAAGCACCGTCGAGCTCACGCTCCAGCTCACCCGCGGCGCTTCGGTCACCGGCGACGTGGGCGTCAAGTTCGCGCCCCTGCCCCTCGGCCTCGGCCTCCCGGTCGGCGATCTGGTCTTTAGAGCGGGCCAATCGACGCTGAAGGTGCAGCTCTCCGCCGGCATCGACGGCAAGCAAGGCGACACCCAGCTCAGCGCCACGGCAACGACGGCCAATGGCGCCGCCTCGTCGAAGAAGGACTTCATCGTCCTCGTCCGCGGCGCCCCGGGCACCCTCGACAAGACGTTCGGCGTGGATGGGGTTCTCAAGCTGCCCACCATTGGCATTCTCTCCCGTCTGGAGGTGCTCGCCGACGGCAGCGCGTATGTCGCTGGCCCGGACTACCAGGACGCGTCTTTGCGGGTCGTCAAGATGAAGGCCGACGGCACCGTCGACGCGGCGTACGGGATGGCGGGTGCCGCCAGCGGCGAGATCTCCGACAACGAGGTCTGGGACAACATCGTGGTTCGACCCGACGGCTCGGTCCTGGTGTCGGGGAAGATCAAGGGGACGGGAGCGGCACGCGCATTTCGCTTCGGCCCCACTGGCACCTTCGACCTCGCTTTCGGCGCGGTGGACGAGGCGCGTTCTGTGGATGCGCGCACGTCCGTAGTTGCGACCAGCCAATACCTGTATCTCGCGAGCTCCGTCGCCAACGACACGTACATGACCCGGTACTCGTTCGCAGGGGTTCGGGACACGACCTACCCGCTGTTCGTTGGGTATACCAATCTCGGCGCCATGGCGCTCGGCAGTGACGGTCTGGTGACGATGTGCGGCAGCGACAACGCCAACGCCACGTTCGACGTGGCGCGGCTGAACGCAGCGGGCACCCCGGAGGACACCATTAACCTGCCGGTGACTCCCGCGGCCATCTACCGCCGCTGCTTCGCCATCGCGCCGCGCAAGGCGGGTGGCGTGCTGTTGGGGCTCAACACCGGTGTCTCCTCGCGCGCCAGCCAGATCGCGATGATCGCCGCCACCAAAAGCTCGCTGCAACTCGACGGCGCCTTTGGCAGCGCAGGCGCCCTTGCCGTAGGCGAAGGCCGCGTGACCGGCATCACCGAAGACGCATCCCAGCGCGCAGTGGCAGTGGTGAACGGCAGCACCGGTTCGCGCGTGGTGCGCCTCACCGCCGCCGGCGGCTTCGACACGAGCTTCGGCGCCGGCGGCAGCGCCAGAGCCGCCACCGGAGACACCTACATCAACGCGAGGGTGCTCCCGAGCGCGCGCCTCCTGGTCGTGGGCATCCGCTCCGACGACTCCACGTATCTCTACCGACTCTGGAACTGACTCTCGTCAAGGGACATGGACATGAAACGAACTGCACTCGCGCTTCTTGCGGCCGCCGGCCTCTTCCACTGCAGCGGCGGTAGCGACAACGTCGCCCCGCCCAAGGCCACGCGTGGCGACGGTGGAACCATCGAGCTTCCGCCGCCGCCGCCGCCCCCCGACAACTGCGATGTCACCAAGCTTCCGACCGAGACTCCGTGTGTCATACACGAATCGGTTGGCGTCTTCGTCAGCCTTTCCAAGGGTAGCGACGACGGGCTGGGCACCCGCGAAAAGCCGCTCAAGGACATCTCGAAGGCCATCGCGGGCGCCATGCCCACGGGCCGCCGCGTATACGTTTGCGCGGAGACCTTCGAGGCGCCCCTGAAGTTTGCCGACGGCATCAATGTCTTCGGCTACTTCGACTGCATCGGTGCCGACTGGAAGGTCATCGAGGCGCGCGCCAAGGTTGCTCCGCGCGACGGCGTAGCCGCGACCGCGAAGGGTATCGCCAAGCCGACCCGCATCGAGGCCCTCGACATCGTCTCCGCAGACGGCAAGGCGTCGGGCGACAGCTCGATTGCGTTGGTGGCAGAGGACTCAGGCGGCCTCTCCTTCGTCAACACGCGAATCACCGCAGGCAAGGGTCGCGACGGAGTCGACGGCAAGCCGCCCGTCCAGCTCTTCGCGTCGGGCGTTCTCGATGGTGCGCCCGCGCTGCGCGAGGACAACTGCAGCCTCGACACCACCTGCCCAGCCCAGCACGTCGTGAATCGCCCGGGCGGCAAGAATACGTGCACCGGCGCCGCTGGTCATGACGGCGGACCCGGCGGAGATGGCGGAAAGACCAACGAGTACCGCAAACGCGGTGCGCGGGACGGCTTCGGCAACTGCTCACAGATCTTGCTCAGCGGCGTGGGCCAATGCTTTGTGCCCCAAGGGTCGGTGGAGACGGGCTTCCCCAAGGCCGGCAACGCGATGACCGCTGCGGGGGCAACCATGACTGCCGCCGCGCAACCCGGCGCGGCCGGCAAGGACGGGACCGACGGCGCCGACGGCGTCGCGGTGCTCTCCATCGAGGGCTACAAGGCTGGCAACGGAACGCCGGGCGCCGATGGCGAGCCCGGACAAGGTGGCGGCGGCGGCTCAAGCCGCGGCCCCGACGACAGCTTGAACGTCACGTTTGCGCCCTACTCCTGGTGGGGAACCTCGGGGGGCGGCGGCGGCGCTGGCGGGTGCCCAGGCCTCGCAGGTGGCGCCGGTACCGGGGGCGGCGCGAGCATCGCGGTGCTCGCTATACGAAGCGCTCTGCGTTTCGACGCCATGAGTCTGGTTGCAGCTACCGGGGCGGGTCGCGGCGGCGCAGGCACGAATCCGTCCAGTGGCACCAGCGGAGGCAAGGCGGGCGCGAATACCGTCGACAACTACCCCTATGTGGTGGGCACGGCCGGAGGCCGTGGAGGCGGTGGTGGTCGCAGCGGGAGCGGATCGTCGGGCCCGTCCTTCGGCATCGCCTGGACCGGAACCCGGCCACTGGTGGAGAAGACTCCTTCGGTTGGCGCGCCCGCGTCGCCGCCGACGGCCGGGCTACCCGCGGGGCTTGCGGAGCCCATTCACGAATTCTGAATCTGGTTGTGAACGTGGGCAGGTGCGCAGTACAGCTACGCGCCTGCTCGCAAACTTCGAATAAGGGGAAAGTACACATGAAACGCACAGTTCTCGCGCTCCTGCTCACCGCCGGCGTCATTCACTGCGGCACCGACAACGTAGACGTCAAACCCGCTGCGCCTCGCAAAGACGGCGGCACGGTGGATCTTCCGCCGCCCCCGCCCGCACCGGACGGCTGCGACATCAAGCTGCTGCCCACCGAGAACGCGTGTGTTATACACGAATCTGCCGGCGTCTTCGTGAGCGCGTCGCGGGGCAGCGACGCGGGAGACGGCACCCGCGCCAAGCCACTCAAGAGCATATCCGACGCCATCGTGGGCGCGGCGCGCGACGGCCGCCGGGTGTACGTGTGCGCGGAGACCTACGAGGCGCCGCTCACGCTGGGCGACGGCGTCAACGTGTTCGGCTACTTCGATTGCTCGGCTGCGGACTGGAAGGTGACCGAAGGGCGCGCGAAGATCGCCCCAAAGGAAGGCGTCGCGGCGCTCGCCAAGGGCATCGTCAAGCCCACGCGCATCGAAGCGCTCGACATCAGCGCGCCCGACGGCAAGGCCGCGGGCGACAGCTCGATTGGCCTCATCGCGCAAGACTCCGGCGGCCTCTCCTTCCTCAACACGCGCATCGCCGCCGGCAAGGGCCGCGACGGTGTCAATGGCAAGGATGCGGTGCAGCTGACGGCGTCTGCGAATGCGCAAGGCGGCGCGTCGGTCAACGAGACCAACGACGCGTTCGAGGGGGTCAGCACGTCGCACCAGACCAACAAACCGGGCGGAGCTGGAACGTGTTCCGGCGCGCCTGGGCACGATGCCGGCAGCGGCGGGGACGGCGCCAAGTCCTCCACCTCAGACTGCACGGGGACGGTCGGCATGTTCGGGTGCTCCAGCGCAACCTTCTCCAATCCAGGAAACTGCTTCGTCGGCGCCACCGTTCCTGGGCTGCCGGTGACCGGAGCGGCAGCTACGGCCAAGGGAGCGACCACGACCACGCTCGCTGAGCCGGGCCAGGATGGCACCCGTGGAACGGACGGGGCCAGTGCCCCGGCACAACTGAGCATCGAGGGTTTCAAAGCTGGAAACGGCACGGCGGCGACCGACGGTAGTCCGGGCCAGGGCGGCGGCGGTGGCGCGAGCGTCATTCACGCAGGCGGGTGTTCCGCTCGCGCGCAGTGGTGGGGAGCAACGGGCTCCGGCGGCGGCGCCGGCGGGTGTCCAGGGCTTGCGGCCGGGGCTGGTACGGGCGCGGGCTCCAGCATCGCCATTCTGTCGAAGGCCAGCGCGATCAAGTTCGATGGCCGATGCGTTGTCGCTTCTTCTAGCGGTGGCAACGGCGGCCGAGCAGGTGCGCCCGGCGCCGCCACGCCAGGGGGCCTCGCGGGAGCAACCTCAGGCGCCGTCTTCACCGCGGGTGCACCGGGTGGCGCGGGCGGCGCGGCCGGCCTCAGCGGTCACGGGTCTGCGGGTCACTCGTTCGGCATCGCGTGGACCGGCACCAAGCCCACCACCGAAGTGACGCCCACCGTCGGAGCTGCCGGCGCACAAGCCGCAGCTCGCGGGAACGAGCCTGCGGGCGCCGCGGGCATCGCCGAGGCGGTTCACGAGTTCTAGCGGGGAGATTCGCGATACAGGGAAGCGCCGCGGGACGCGGGATCGAACCATTCGAGCAGGTGTTCGATCTCCGTCGGCGGCGCGTTCCACGCGAAGCTGAATTCGGTACCGGGCGTGTCGGGCTCGATGCGCTCGAGCGAGGGACTGCGAAAGGCTTCGTCCCAGAAGCGCGCGTGCGCGCCGCGCGTTGCCGGAAGGGGCTGGTCTACCCGCACGGGGACGATGAGACGCACAGGGCGTGCGCGAGGGCCCACGAAGGTGGTTCTCACCTCGACAGCGAGGCCTTCGATGCGGCCGCGGTAGATGCCGGCCACTGCAGCGAGACCGCGGGTGGCGGCCCAGAGCGCGTAGGCGGCCTCGAGGCGCGCCACGGTTTGCGGTGCGGCGATTTCGGCAGGAAGCGGGGGAAAGCGGCGACGGGCCACCCCTCATGGTACTTCGCCACGCAGCGCGTGTCAGCCGGCTTCGCCCTTGGGCGGCGGCGGGAAGCGGCTGTTGCGGCGACCATGCGGCGGCAGGCGCTTGACCAACTCCGCGCTCACCAACTCGAGCTCGGTGGCGTCGCGCTCACGCCCCGTGTATACTGCACGCGCTGCCAGCCGCGTTCGGAGCGCATACGCATTCTGTTCGAGGATGGCGGTGGTCATCGCCGCGCACTCTTCGGGCGTAAAAATGGGCAGCGCAGAAACGAAGCTGCCGCTCCCGTTGGCTGCATCGGCCCGCGGCCGCAGGCCGGAGATGGTTCGCGGGGGCGACGGAGGCGCAGACGAGGCACGACGAACAGACGACATGTGCGCCCCATCGGCCACAAGCGCCGCAAGTTGCGGCGCAGCGCGGCGCCCGGCGGCGAGCCGTGCGTCCTCATCCACGCAAAGGCATCCGCGGGCCGCCGCGCGGGCATGCGTGGCACCGCCGAGTGCCACGCGTGCCGAGGCGATGGGTGCGGAGGTTAGAGCTTCTTGGCGGCCAGCGGTCCCGCCTCCGCGTACCCCGCGCTAGCCGCGGCGCCTACGGAGCCCGGGTTGCCCGACGAGGGGCCAACGCCGCCAGGATCGCCAGCTTCGCCGGGCGCTCCCATGGTGCCCGCCGTCACGTCTTTGAGCGACGCTGCCGTATCCGCCACCGATTGGCCCGACCAGCTCACC
>JBBQWQ010000012.1:0-174504 GCA_038210445.1 Polyangiales bacterium | reverse complement strand
GCGCGCGCGCGCCCGCCGCGCGGGTGGCCGAGCGCGTGGCGGTGCGGGTGGCGGGGCGCCGGGTGTGTGCGCTGCCGCTTCGCGGGTCGCCGAGAGCGCTTCCGCTTCGCGGGTCGCCGAGAGAGTGCGCTTCGCGGGTCGCGGGTCGCCAGGCAGTCGGTCTCGGAGCTCCTCGACGTCAGATGATGTCGAGCGGGTAGCCGCCGTCGGAGTAGGTCTTGGCGGCTACGGCTTTGCGCAGCTCGTCGTCGTTCTTGTCGAAGGCGAAGGCGTTCTCGCGGAGTCGCTTTTCGGCGGTGGCGACGAAGATGCTGCCCATGTCGATCTCGCGGCGGGCGCCTTCTTCACCGCGCTCTTCGATGGCGCGGGTGGTGCGGGCCAGGGTGGCTGCGACGGCGTAGAGGTCGATGGCCATGTCGGCCACGCGGCGCTGGGTGAACTGCATTTCGGCGATGTTGCGGCCGTGCTTGCGCAGCACCTTGTCGACGTTGCGCGCCAGATCTTGGGCGTACTCTTCGAGTACTACCGACTCGCGGGCGAGGAGCGGATGCGAGAGGCGCATGCGGTCGCGGGCGAAGGCGGTCTTGGCTTTGCGGAGGGCGAAGTCGGAGAGGAGGCCGAAGCCCTTGATGGGCTCGCGCATGGCGCGCGAGACGTCGGTGAGCTCCTTGCCCGGGCCTTGCATGCCGGCGAGCGCGATGAAGCAGCGGAGAATCTCGTTGGTGCCGGTGAAGATGAGGTTCACCCGGGCGTCGCGCAGGAGGCGCTCGAAGGGTTGCGACTGGGTGTACCCTGCACCGGCTGCAATCTGCAGCGCATCGTTGGCGATGGCCCACAGGGTCTCGGAGCCGAACACCTTGCAGATGGCGCTCTCGATGGAATAGTCGTGCGAGGCGCCGTCGACAAACCCGGTGGTGAGGTAGGTCATGCTCTCGAGGGCGTAGGTGCTGGCCATCATCTGGGCGATCTTGTCTTTGATGAGGCCGAACTCGCCGATGGTGCGGCCGAAGGCGCGCCGCTCCTTGGTGCGGTCGGTGGCGAGCTTGATGAGCCTTCGCGCGGTGCCGATGCAGCCGGCGGCCATGCCCAGGCGGCCGTCGTTGAGCACCTCCATGGCGACCTTGAAGCCGCGGCCTGGGTCGTGGAGCACGTTGCCATCGGGGACGCGCACGCGATCGAGGATGAGATCGGTGGTGCTGGTGCCGCGCACGCCGAGCTTGCCCTCGTTGGCGGTGGTCTTGGCGCCGTAGGCGCGCTCCACCAGGAACGCGGTGATGCGCGGCTTCTCGTCGCCGTCGGCGGGCGAGGTGCGCGCGAACACGGTGAAGAGATCGGCGATGCCGCCGTTGGTCACCCACACCTTGGTTCCGGTGAGCACGTGAACGTCGCCGTCGCGTTCGGCGTGGGTGCGCAGGGCGGCGGCGTCGCTGCCAGCGCCCGCCTCGCTCAAGGCGAAGGCGCATACGCACTCGCCGGTGGCGGCTTTCGGCAGATAGGTGTTCTTGAGAGCGTCGTTTCCGAAGAGCAGCAGGCTGCGTACGCCGATGAACTGGTGCGCACCGATGGTGACGGCCAGTGACGAGTCGAGGGTGCCCAGCTCTTGCACGACGCGGGCGCAGGCGGTGTGGCTGAGCCCCTTGCCGCCGTAGCTCACGGGAATGCCGATGCCGAACAGGCCGAGCTCGCGCAGGCCCGCCATGACCTCGCCCGAGACCGCGCCTTCGCGATCGATGCGCGCCGAATCCACGTTCTTGCCGAAGAACTTCCGCACCTCGCCCAGCAGGCCGTGGAGCAGATCGGCCTCCGCACGGCGGGGGACCGGGTACGGGAAGATCATGCTCTCGGCGATGACCCCGTGAAACAGCGACTTCATGAAAGATGATTCCGGCACACCCGCACAAAGCCACCGGGAATTTGTCCAGGCAAGGGAAATGAACCCGGCCAAAACCCGGCTTGTTGCGGCCCGGCGCAGAACTTGCTAGCTCCATGAGACCGCGCGAGTGTTGGCAATGGCGCCGAGACCGGCGGGCGGAGGTTCGGTGCGGAGGATTGCGGCGTTCACGGACGTCTTGCGGAGCGCCGTTGCCCGGCGCGGTGCGGCCCTCATGGCCGTGTGCAACGTCACGCCCGACTCCTTCAGCGACGGCGGCCTGTACCTCGACGCGGCCCGCGCGCGCGCCCGCGTCGACGAGCTTTTGGAGGAGGGAGCCGACATCATCGACATCGGTGGCGAGTCGACCCGGCCCGGCGCCCCCGCGGTGCCGGCCGCCACCCAGATCGAGCGCGTGCTCCCGGTGCTGCAGTACGCGGTGACGCGCGCCTGCGTCTCGGTAGACACGACCAGCCCCGAGGTGGCGCGGGTGTGCCTGGAGGCCGGCGCCAGTATCGTCAACGACGTTTCGTGCCTCCGCGATCCGGAGCTCGCCTCGGTCGTGGCGCAGTTCGAGGCGGCGCTCGTGCTCATGCACGCGCGCGGCACGCAGGCCGAGATGCGCGGCTTCGGCGCCTACCCCGACGCGGCCTACGGCGACGTCGTTCACGACGTCCTCTCCGAGTGGGACGCCGCGGCCCAACGGGCGCTCTCGCTGGGCGTGGCCGAAGACGGCCTGGTCATGGATCCGGGGCTCGGATTCGCCAAGAACGCACGCCACAGCTTCGAGCTCCTGCGCCGTACCGGCGACATTGTGTCCGGCACGCGCTTCCCGGTCCTGGTGGGCGCCAGCCGCAAGTCGTTCTTGCGCATCGCCGACGAAAAGGCCTGGGCCCAGGAGCGCATTGGCGCGTCGGTGGCCGCGGCGCTCTACGCGGCGCGGGCCGGCGCCACACTGCTGCGGGTGCACGACATCGTGCCCACCCGGCAAGCCATCGACCTCTACCGTCACCTCGGCGGGAGCGGCACGTCGCCGCCCCGCGCGCTCCCGGAGAGCGCCATGCGGCTCCCGTTCGGAGAGCCCTTCGTTCCGGGCGCGACCGGTGAAGGGGGCGGTGCGTCCGGTGCTTGAAGGGCTGCTGCACCTCATCGCCAAGCGCCCCTGGACCCAGGTGGCGGTAGACGTGCTCGACCTCGCCATCGTCACCTACGTCATCTACCGCGTATTGCTGGTGCTCCGCGGCACCCGCGCCATGCAGATGGGCACCGGGCTGGGCGTCATCTTCGCGGTCTACGTGCTCGCCCGCTGGGCAGGCCTGGTCACCCTCTACAACCTGCTCTCCACGTTGCTGTCCTCCATCATCCTCATCGTGGTGGTGGTCTTCCAGAACGACATTCGCCGCGGCCTCATGCGCGTGGGTACGCGGCCCATCTTGGGGGGCGCGCGGCAGCAAGAGTCGAAGGTCGTGGAAGAAGTCGTGGCAGCCGCCACCGAGCTCGCGCGCCATCGCATGGGCGCCCTCATCTGCTTTGAGCAAGACGCCAACCTCGACGAGTTCGTCGCCAGCGCCGGCACCGCCATCGACGCCTCGGTGCAGCGCGATCTGCTGGTGAGCCTCTTCGTACCCGAAGGCGTGAACCGGCTCCACGATGGCGCCGTGGTCATTCGCAACCTGCGGGTTGCGCTTGCGGGCGTCTTCTTTCCCATGCCGAACATGCACCTGAGCGACAAGTCGTTCGGCTCGCGGCACCGGGCCGCGCTGGGCATCACCGAGGAGACCGACGCGGTGGTGGTGGTCGTCTCCGAAGAGCGCGGCACCATCAGCGTGTGCTTCAACGGCAACATCATCCCCAACCTCGACGGTGTGTCGCTGCGGCAGGCGCTGCTGGGGCTCTTCGGTGAGAGCGCTCGGAAGAAGTTCGTCAAGAACACCAAGACCCCGGTGCCGCACGTGGCGCGGCGCGAGCCCACCACGCTGAAGATCGTCCCGCTCCTGGCCGCCGCCAGCACCGTGCCGCCGCCGCCCGAGTCGATCGCCCAGAGCCTGGACGAAGAGGCCATGACCCGTCCCATGCAAGCGACCTCCCTCGACGACGACAAGAACGAGGAGGCCTCGCGCCTCCGGAGCGACGGAGAGGCGTCGAAATGAGCAACGCTCCGGCGGCGGTGTGGTTTCGCGAGGCCTTCTTCAAAGACATGGGCCTCAAGGCGCTCTCGTTCGTGTGCGCGCTGGCGGTGTACGCGCTGGTGCACGGCGTTCAGGAGGCGCAGCGCACCTTCAGCGTCGACCTGGTGGCGCTCACCCCGCAGGCGGCCTCCAACCGCATTCTTACGAGCCCACTGCCGCCCCGCGTGCGCGTCACCGTGCACGGGCCCAAGAACATTCTCGACGATCTGCACTCCGACGACCTCGGCACCTTCCAGGTGAAGCTCAAAAACAGCACCGACACCCGGGTCTCGCTCTTGCCCGACATGATTCACCTGCCCACCGGCGCCAAGGTCGACCAGATCGACCCCCCGTACATCGACCTCACCTGGGAGGAGCGCATCACGCGCGACGTCCCGGTGCAGGTGAGCGTGGTGGGGACGCCGGCGCCGGGTTTCGTGGTGAAGGGCGCGCTCGACGCGTTTCCTGCTGTGGTGCGCGTGACCGGCCCCAAGAACGCCGTCACCACGCTGCAGCACGCCCGCGCCGAGGCCTTCGACGTGGCGGGCCTGACCGAGGGAAAGTACACGCGTCAGTTGCCCCTGGACCGCCCCATCGGGCGCCTCGACTACGATCTCGAGGCCATCTCCATCAGCGCCGAGATCGCCCGGGAGATCGCCGAGCGGCCGTTTCAGAAGCTGCGCGTCGCGGTGGTGGGGCAGCCCAAGGCCAAGGCCTCGCCGCAAGAGGTCGACGTACGATTGGTGTGCCCGCCCGAGGTGGTTCGCAGCCTGCGACCAGAGCAGGTGATCCCCATCGTATCCGTCGACTCCAAGGAGCCCCAGGGCAGCATGTCGCTGCCCATCACGGTGCGGGTCGATCGCTGCGAAGCGCACATCGCGCCCGACCACGTGGTGGTGCGCTGGTAAGGTGGTAGGCTCGGCCGAGGAGGCTTCGATGTTGGTACCGTGTGTAGAATGCAAGCGTCCCCATCGCGAGGAGCGCAGCTGCCCCTTCTGCGGCCGCTCCAGCGACGTCGCCTCGCGTTTGGCGGTGCTCTCGGCGGTGGTGGCCAGCGCGACCTTGCTCGCCGCATGCCCCGCCTCGGCCTCGAAGTACGGCGCGCCCCCGCCGCCACCCGCCGCCGAACAGAGCGCATCCCCGCGCCTCGGCCCGCCTGCGCCGCCGACGCCGAGCGCAGCTGGCACCACGAAGTAAAGGTTCGCAGCGCTCACGCCGTCCGGGAAAAGCTGGCATTCGAAGCGTTTCTTCGATCAATGGCAGTTTGCGAAGTTTTTTCCCATCGAACCGCGCGCTCGCGCGTCCAACCGACCATGCGCCCGCACCTTCGCGTTCTGTCTCCGTGCGATCAGGATTTTCATGCCATGGCCGGCGGCGGTGGAGCGCGCCACTGTGAGCGCTGCTCCACTACGGTGCATGCGCTCGCGACCGAGGCCGACCTCGATGCACTCGTGGCGCAGGCGCGGGCCCATCAGCAGCCCAAGGTATGCGTCCGGTTTCGGCACGACGGAACGGGGCGAGCGCTCCTGCGCGCCGCGGCGATGGCGGCGGCCGCGGCTGGCGTCATGGCTTGCTCGGGGGCCGACGGCGCGCGCCCACAGGTAGGGCCAGCGGCGTCTCCGCCGGCACCGCTCACGGTGGACACCGACGCTGGCACCGAGCGGTACATGCTCGGCGAGTACGCGATTCCTGAAGACCCGAACGTCAAGTCGCGCTGCCGCGTGGGCCCCGACGGCAAGCCGATTCCCTATGGGAAGTGAGCGGGCGGTTCAGCGTCGTCGAAGCGCGCGGCGCTGAACCATCACCACAAGCGCGAGGCCCACGGTGACGGCGGGCCACAGCACGAAGAACAGGAAGGCGTTGGTGTCGCGGTAGGTAACGCCCAGCAGGTTCGCTCCGCGGATCATGAAGTCCACGCAGGCGGCGTACACCAAGATGCCCAGCTTCATCATGGGCGCTTTCCTCGCTGCCGGCGGGCCCGCAGGGCGAGACGCTGGCGAATGGCCACCACCGCCAGCACGTACATGAGGCCCGGCCAGAGCACACAGAACACCAGTAGGTTGGCGCTGCCGTACCCCACGTCGCGGCGACTGGAGAGCTCGCTACCAAGGGTGAAGAGCCCGTGGATGGTGCGGCCGAAGAGGCCAGCGTCGCCGGTGAGCGCCGCAGGCAACACGGGCCGATGCGGACACCCGTGATTGTGGCAGAACCAGGTGCAGCGCGACGCCTCCCGCGGCTCGTGGGGGATGGCCGTGCGGAACATGGGGCTGCCCGCGGCGAGTACCGAAAGAAAGAGCCCCGCCGGAAGCGCGATGGGGGCGGTGTAGACCAGAAGCGCAGTGCTCCGCTGCACGGGGGCGGCTCAGGAGTGGCGGTACGCCTTGGTGGCGCGGCGCTCGTCTTTTTCTACGCGACCATCGCGCAGGGTCACCACGCGGGGCATGCTCTCGGCGAGACCAACGTTGTGGGTCACGACCACGATGGTGGTGCCGCGCTCTTCGTTGATCTTGAAGAACAGATCGTGGATCTGCTCGCTGGTCTTGGAGTCGAGGTTGCCGGTGGGCTCGTCGGCCAGCAGCAGCTTGGGCTCGAGCACCAGGGCGCGGGCCAGTGCCACGCGCTGCTGCTCTCCGCCGGAGAGCTCGCCGGGCCGGTGGAGCATGCGGTCCTTCAGGCCCACTTGCTCCAGGATGGCGCTGGCCGCGGGGAGGAGCGCTTCCTTCTTCTGGCCCTGGATGAGGCCCGGCATGACCACGTTCTCGAGCGCGGTGAACTCGGGCAGCAGGTGGTGGAACTGGAACACGAAGCCGATGGTGCGGTTGCGCAGGTTGGCAAGCGCGTCGCTGGAGAGCTTGGTGAGCTCCTCGCCGGCGATGCGCAAGGAACCGCTGGTGGGCACATCGAGGGTGCCGATGCAGTGCAGGAAGGTGGACTTGCCAGCGCCCGACTGCCCGACCACGCCCACCACCTCGCCCTCGCCGATCTCCACGTCGATGCCGCGAAGCACCTCGAGCTTCCGCCCCATGTGTTGAAAGGACTTTTTGACGTCTTTGGCGATGACAAGGGACATGGGTGCTGCGACTTTTACCACGGGCGCGACCGGAATCCGCCCTCGATTTGCGCCAGGAAATGCCGGCCGCTCAGCGAATTTCCACCAGCTCCACGTCGAAGTGCAGCGTGGAGTTCGGGGGAATCTTCCCGTTGCCCATGCTCTTGGAGCCGTAGGCCAACCCCGGCGGAATGACCAGCTTGCGCTTGCCGCCCACCTTCATGCCCGAGACGCCCATGTCCCACCCCTTGATAACCTGGCCCTGGCCCAGCTTGAACTCCAGCGGGCCACGCCCGACCGAGCTGTCGAACACGCTGCCGTCGGCCAGGTGACCCGTGTATTGTACACGAACGCTGTCGCCGGTGCGCGCCGCCGGACCCTTGCCCACCTCGACGTCGGTGATGGAGAGGCCGCCCACCACGGTGCGCGCTTCGCTCATGCGCGGCGCGTCTTCGGCGGCGTCATCGTCGCCGGCCTTCTTGTTGTCTTCGACGATCTTCGCGTAGAGCTTGTCGCGGGTGGCGACGCCGGTGGAGAGCAGGGTCTCCGCGTGCTTCTGCTCGCGGTCGATGACCCCGCGCCAGGTGTCGAGGTCTTTGAAGCCCATGCGCTCGCCCACCTCGCGGCCGTTCACCAGCGCGAAGCTGCAGCGGCTTGCGCCCAGCTTTTCGGCCACCGCGTAGTCGGCGTCGACCTGGGCGCGGATCTTGGGCGAGGCCATGGCCGCACGCAGCGCCGGCACGTCGTAGACGCCGGCTTGCTTGGCCCAGTCGAGCAGGTCTTCCTCCGACGCATTCGCATCCGGACGCCGGTAGGCGGCCTCGAGGAACGCGTAGAACGCGCCGGCGCCGCCCTGGCCCGCCACCGCTTGGGCAGCTTCTGCCAGGTGCCGCGCGCGATCGCGCGAGGCCGGGTCGCCGGTGCGCGCATGGCGGAACACGATGCGCAGCTTGGTGGGGCCGTAGGAGCCCTGGAGGACCCGCAGCATGCTGCTCTGGTCGGCGCAGGCGGCGTCGGCCAGGCTACCGAAGGCCACCAGCGTCACCGGCGCCAGCGCGTCGCCCCAGGCGGGCGAATGGGCGGCCACGTGCGGCTGCACGTCGGCGGTGCTCTCCGCCGCGTCGGCCTTCTTGGGCGTTTGCGCCTCTTGCACCGAACCGCCACACGCCACCAGAACCACGCCGAGGGCCGCTATCGAAAGGGAACGCATGATCATCACTCGTAGCGAAGGCCGTCCACCGGGCGAAGGCGCGAGGCGGCGAGGGCAGGGTAGATGGTGGAGAGCGTGCAGATGGTGAGCGAGGCCAGCGCCACGCCGAGGAACTCCCACCCGCTCACGTTGATGGGCAAGCGATCGATGTAATATACATCGGGATCTAGACGCAGGCCGAACCACGAGACGCCAGAGCACAAGGCGAGGCCGGTGGCCACCCCGAACACGGTTCCGATGGCGCCGATGATGACGCCCTCGATCATGAAGGTGCGGAGAATCGAGCCGTCGGTGGCGCCGATGGCCTTCAAGATGGCTATCTCCTTCCCCTTCTCGGTGACCATCAAGAGCAGCGTGCAGATGATGCAGAAGCTCGCCACCATGATGGCGATGGACAGGATGACGTAGGTCGCGAACTTCTCGAGCTTGAGGGCCGAGAAGAGGTTCTTGTTGATCTCTCGCCAGTCGCGGACCCGGAGGTCTGGGCGCGCCACCGCAGTTTTGACGCCCTCGTTGTAGAGCTCGACCCGCTCGGCGCTCTGGGTCTTGACGTCGATGACGCTCACCTTGCCCGGAACCTGGAAGTACTCCTGGGCGGTGTCGATGGTGGTGTACACGTGGGTGGCGTCGTACTCGTACATGCCGCTGTAAAAGATGGCAGCGACCCGGAACTTCTTGGTCCTGGGCATGATGCCCATGGGCCCGAGATCGCCCAGCGGCGAGACCAGCGTCACCTCGTCGCCCACCAGCACGTGGATGGTCTTGGCCAGCTCGCGCCCCACGATGAGGCCCGGGCGAATGGGCGCGGCCGGTACCGCGGCTTTGACCGCCGGGTCGATGCCGTCGTCGAGGAAGGTGAAGCTGGGTCCCTTCTTGAAGGGCTCGCCGTGAGGGCCGATGCCGATGATCTCGTCGGACGGCAGGTCGACCAGCTTCTCGGGGTGCTCGAGGTACTCGAACTTACCGACCTCGATGTTGTTGGGGAGCTCGATGACACTACGAATGCTGCCGGGGTCGATGCCGCGCACGATGACGCCCGCCAGATTGGAGGAGCTCGAGATCATGCACTCGCCGTGGACCACCGGGGTGGCCCCCACCACCTGCGGATCGGCGCGCACCCGGTCGAGCACGCTCTCGTAGTCGGCGAACGGCGCGCGGCTCTCGGTGTCGATGACGATGTGGGCGTTGTTGCCCAAGATCTTCCGCTTCAGGTCCTGGCTGAAGCCGCCCATGACGCTGGTGACGCTGGAGAGCGTGCACGAGCTCACCGCCACACCCATGATCGAGAGCAAGCTGATGATGGTGAGAAAGCCGCTCTTCTCGGCGCGCACGTGACGGGCGCCGACGAAGAACGAGAAGCTGCGACGCTCCAGGACGTCGAGGATGCGCGGCACCAGCAGCCCCAGCAGGCCGGCTAGCGCGAAGACGCCGCAGAGAATGGCGCCAGCGCGAATGAGTGTATCCTTCACCGAGAACTGCGAGCCGTGGAGCTCCGGCAGGCGGAGAGCCCAGAAGGTGAGGCCGGCGAACAGGGCGCCGAAGAGGATAAAGGCATTGCGCGCCAGCGGGCCGGTGCGGTCCTTCAGCAGCTGCGCGATGCCGACGACGGCCGGGCCACTGCACCAGATGAGCTCGGTGAAGTAGGCGAGGGAGCTCGCGGCCACGATGAAGATGACCGGGCTCTTGAGCGTGCTCGAGTGCACGAAGGCCATGATGCCGAAGGCCACGCCCCAGGCCGAAGCGATGACCACCATGGCGACGATCCACGCCGACCACAGGCGCGGCACGAACTCGCGGTACCAATCTCGAAACGACTTGGAGGCAACGAGCTGGACCATCCAGACGAGCGTGAGAATCGCGGGCATGGGTTATTTCGCGTCCGGCCGCAGCAAGGGAAAGAGAATGACGTCGCGGATGGAGCCCTGGTTGGTGAGCATCATGGTGAGGCGATCGATGCCCATGCCGAAACCCGCCGCCGGCGGCATGCCGTACTCGAGGGCGCGGATGTAGTCCTCGTCGTAGTCCATGGTCTCCTCGGCGCCCTTCGCCTTCTTGTCGACTTGGTCGCGGAAGCGCGAGGCCTGGTCGTCGGGATCGTTGAGCTCGCTGAAGGCGTTGCACAGCTCGCGGCCGTGCACGAAGAGCTCGAAGCGGTCCACCAGGGCCGGGTTCTGGTCGTTGCGGCGGGCGAGCGGCGAGGTTTCGTAGGGGTAGTCCTTCACGAACACCGGCAGGCTCTTGGTGCCGTCGGCGCTCTTGTAGTCCTCGGGCAAGAACGGCTCCACCAGATACTCGTAGGCCGAGAAGAGGCGTTCACCGTCGTTCTCGCACTTGAGGAATCCCTTGCGGAAGTTGCCCCAGTCGAGGCCCTTGGCGCGGGGCGAAGCCTTGCTCCACTCCTTGATGCGATCGCCAAAGTCGGGCTGCAGCATGCGCACCAGGCCCATGCCGCCTTCGGTCTCTACCGCCTTGGCCCAGTCGCCGATGCCGGCGCGCAGGGCGCCGTCTTTCACCGCGTCGTTCATGGGCAGTCGCAGGAAGGGCTCGTCGAAGGTGAAGAGCCGCCCCGCCTTCCACTTGCCGTGGGCCTCGGGCATGGTCGCCTGGAGCCGCGCGTCGATGCCCCGGAGCATGACCTCGGTGAAGTCCATGAGGTGCTCGTAGGTGGCGTAGGCCTGGTAGAATTCGAGCATGGTGAACTCGGGGTTGTGCCGGGTCGAGAGGCCTTCGTTGCGGTAGCAGCGGCCAATCTCGTACACGCGCTCCAGGCCGCCCACCAGGAGCCGCTTCAGGAAGAGCTCGGGCGCGATGCGCATGAAGAGGTGCAGATCGAGCGCATTGTGGTGGGTATTGAAGGGCCGGGCCGCGGCGCCCCCGATGAGCGTGTGCATGGTGGGCGTTTCCACCTCGAGAAAGCCCGAGTCGTCGAGCATGGCGCGGGTGGCGCGCACGATGGTGCTGCGCGCCCGGAACACGTCGGATACTTCGGGGTTGGCGATGAGGTCGACGTAGCGCTGGCGATAACGCGTCTCCACGTCGGAGAGGCCGTGCCACTTCTCGGGGAGCGGCCGCAGCGATTTGGTGAGCAGGCGAATGCGCTGCGGGGTCACCGAAAGCTCGCCGCGCTTGGACGCCGTCAGGCCTCCCTCGGCCTCGATGATGTCGCCCACGTCGAGGCCCTCGAGGCGCGTGTATTGCTCACCCATTACGCCTTGGTCGAGGAGCAGCTGCAGCTCGCCGGTGCGGTCGCGCAGCTTGATGAACGAGAGCCCGCCCCCGGAGCGGAGGGCGATGACCCGGCCGCGGACGTGGAAGACCTTGCCGTGGGTGGCGGCATTCACCGCTTCTTCGGCGTACTTGCCGTCTTCACTGCGGGCGGCGGCGACAGAAGTGCGGAGCGCGCCGATGTCGACCGTGACCCCCTGGTTTTTGGGGGTGACATCGTTGGCGAACGGGTTCTCCTGGCGAGCGCGAACGCGCTTCGCCTTCTCCCGGCGGCCTTCGATGATCGCGTGCTCTGCGCCTTTGCTTTCTTCGGTGGACATGACAGCCCTGCTTCTAGTCGGTAGCGGCGCCAGGGTAAAGACGCAGGTTCCCCGGCCGTATCGAAGGAAACAGCGGAAAAGCTTGGATATTCCCGCGCGAAGGCTCGGCGGGCCGCCACCGAGGGGGGGCATCTCTCCCCTCGCGGTCAACCCCGTCGACGACGGAGCCGTCTCAAAGGGCCGTGTTCGAAGGCGGCGCCGAGGGCACCCGGGCCAGGCTGGCCTTGAGCTCGGGCATCCGCAAGTGGGCGGCTTCTCGGCTCAACGTATCGACGCGCTCGACGCTCACGCCGCAGAGCGCCGCCAGCTCGCGAATGATGCCCAGCTCCTTCTCGTGAACACTGCTGTTCACGTGGGCGACGGCCAGGGCGATGCGCAGTCCCTCCTCGGCGGCGTCGCAGTCGTGGAGAATGTCGGCGAGAAGGCGAAGGCGCGGCTTCACGCCGGCCGCCTCGATGACCTCCTGGCTGGCGGCGACCAGGTGGTCCACCACGCGTGTGGGCAACTTTTCTCCCAGCGCGGTGGCAAAGAGCTCCTTCAGGAGCATCATCTCGGTCTCGTCGATCTTTCCGTCGGCGCGGGCCACCAGCACGCCCAGGTCGATGATGGGGGTGGGGTAGTAGCCCTGGCCAGCGAGCTTCTTGAGTAGCTCCTCGACGATGCCGCGGAAGTGGATCACGGGACAATCTCCGCGGAGCTTTTCCGCATCAAGGCTTCCATACCCAGGCCCGGCTGGAGCTCCACCTGGAGCGCGTGCAGACCTTCCAGCACCAGCGGGTCGGCGCCAGTCGCTTCGGCGTCGGCCAGGGTGGCCTTCAGCGTGGCGAGCCGCGCCCGCTCCAGGCCCCGCAGCGAGTTGGTCATCTGCAGTAGGGTCTCGAAGAGATCGCCCAGCTCGTCGCCCTTCCGCAGCCGCTCGCCGATGACCAGACGACCGGTGCTGACCCTGCGAAGAAGGCGCCGCAGCTTGAGGACGGGGCCCACGATGCGCTGGGTGATGACGATGCCCATAAAGGAAAGCACCAGCAGGAGCACCAGGCCGGAGCCGATGAGCAAGAGCCGCATGCGCGAGACCCGGCCCCGCAGCTCGTCGCCCTGACGCCGCAAGTCGTCGAGATCGCTCTTGGCGCGCTTGTCGGTCTCGTCGAGCGCTTGGGTGAGCGTCTTGGCCAGGGCGGGGTTGTCGGCGGTGGCCAGCTCCACGTTCTGCCGGGTGAGCACGCTGTTGGTGCGCGACTCTTCCAGGGCCTTGGTGGCCTGCTCGGTGGCGATTCGTGCACTTTCCACCGATGCCCCGGCGGCCCCGTTGAGCACCACCCCCAGAACGCCCATGACGCCCATCACCACGCCCACCAGGAGGGCGGTGTATTTCAGCTGAAATCGCGCATCTACCAGGTAGCGCGTGCGGCGAGCGTGGGCCATCGATGCAGATCGTAGTGGAGGGCGCTACCCCGGGGCCAAGTTAACACTACCGGTAGCGGGGCCGCCCTGGCCCTTCCGCAAGCTCGGGCGGTCCCGCTGCCGCGTTGCGACGGCAACTTACGTGCGAATCTGGCACCCCGCTACAGGCCGACCACGTCCACCGCGTAGAGCTTCATATACGTGTAGGGTACATACGAAAAGCCGCCGCGGGAGAGGCAGGTATGGAAGCGAAGGATGCGCATGATGGGAGAGCTCCAGGCGAGAGGGAAAGAGAAGGCGACGCGTGTTGCCGTCGTCTCTTCACCGTGCGTCGCGCTTGCCCACTGCACACGTCGCCCAAAGGGCCTGGGGCCTGCGATCGCCAGCTGTGCCACGCGGCACAACTCCGGGACAATGCGATCCCGCGGTCGCTGCCTTGCACCAGCCATAGAGCTCGCAATTATCGAAAACTGCAGATGAAACGGGAGTCGGCGGGGGCGGCACATGGCTTGCTCAACGTGGTGTGCCGCTTGGCACTGGAGGCTCTCATGAACCGCATCGCCCTCGCTACTGCATCGACCTTCGCTCTCGCGCTCGCCGCCGCCGGATGCAGCAGCAACCTGTGTGGCGACATGGCGTATGGCAACGCCGGGAGCCAGCCTCCGACCAAGGCTACGCCCACCACCGCCACACGCGCGCTCTCGGAGGCCGACATCATCCAGACCGACGATCTCGGTCGCCTCTACGCCATGTCCAAGTCCGGCACCATCGCGGTGGTGGACGCAGCAGACCCGGCGAACCTGGCGCTGCTGGGGAAGACCACCGTGTCCGGCGTACCGTTCGAGATGTACCGGCGTGGCGACTTGCTGGTCGCCATGTCGAACCACGCGGCCACCGCCTCGGGCACCGTCAAGGAGCCGGGCGAGGCCGCGGCGAGCACCACGCAAGCGCCGGACGAGAGCGAGAGCGCGCTGGTGACGGTCCTCGACGCGAAGAACCCCGCGAGCATGGTGCGTCTGGGCAAGCTGGTAGTTCCCGGCGAGATCGCCGACTCGCGCATCGTGGGCCACGTGCTCTACGTGGCGAGCTATCGCAACGGCACCTGCTGGTCGTGCGCCCGCGCCAAGGTCGAGACCACCGTGACCACCTTCGACCTCGCGGACCCGGCGGCCATCGCGCAGGTGGACCAGGTCTCTTTTGCGAGCGACGCCGTCGACAATGAGTCGCTCGGATGGGGCATGGCGTGGAAGCGCAGCATCGTGGCCACGCCCACGCGCCTGTACATCGGCGGCCATGCCAACTTCGACCCCCGTGGCTCCTCCGATCCTTCGTTCCGCGAAGGCATCATCGACGTCCTCGACATCAGTGACCCGACCGGTCACCTCAAGGTCGGCGCGCATATCGCGGTGACCGGACCGGTGCTGAGCCGGTGGCAGATGGACGAGACCGATGGCGTCCTTCGGGTGGTGAGCCAGCGCGGCGTCGGACGCACCTCGAACGGCGAAGGTAGCCCGGCGGTGGAGACGTTCCGCATGGAGAGCACCGCGGTGGCCACGCCGCTCGGGCGCACCGAGCTCGTTCTTCCGCGGCAAGAGGGCCTTCGCACGGTTCGCTTCGACGGCGCGCGCGGCTACGCCATCACCTTCAACCAGACCGACCCGCTCTTCGTCCTCGACCTCACCGACCCGGCGAAGCCCGTGCAGAAGGGCGAGCTCCATATGCCCGGGTGGCTCTTCCACCTGGAGCCGCGGGGAACCCAGCTCGTCGGTCTCGGCATCGATCGACAAGACGCCGCCGGAAGCCTCAACGTCTCGCTCATCGACGTGACCGACATGGCCGCGCCGCGCCTCCTGGCCCGCGAAGCGTTCGGCGCGCACATCTCTTCGGACCACAACATCCTCGATACCGAGCTTCCGGAGAGCCAGGACCGCATCCAGAAGGCGTTTCGCATCTTCGACGATGGCCTGGTCGTCGTTCCGCTCTCGTCCACATGGGCGTCGGGCGGCGACTGCAAGAGCCCGGGCAGCGGCATCCAACTCTTGACGCTCGACGGATCCACCCTGCAGAAGCGCGCATTCCTGCAGGTGGACGGAAACCCCCGCCGGGCCTTCGAGCTGAAGCGCCACATGGTGGCGGTGTCCGACTCCAACGTGCGGGCCTTCTCGCTGGGCGAGAGCGACTTCGGTGCCCAACGGTCCGACGTGGTCATCGGCACCTGCGTCGCGCCGACCGACGCGCCGACGCCGCCGCTCGACCACGGCATGGGAGGCCGCGACTACGGCTACGGCTACGGCAGCTGCGAGTAGGGACGGCGTCCGGCTCGCCCTTCGCGAAGTGAGAGGCAGAGGGGGGCCCTCGCTTCGCTCCTAAGAAACAGGCCGGCGACGCCTCCCCTCCCGCTTTTGCGGGAGGGGCCGGGGGAGGGGACATGCAAATCAACGGAGCGCAGTGCGAGCACAACCGCAGAGGGGTTCCTTGAACGATTGGCGCGCCCCGAACAAGGGCCAGTAGCTCGAAGAAACAGAGTCAGGGCACGAGTCGTAGATCGCCGGCCGGGCCCAGGGTGGGGGTCTTTCGAGAGTCCCACTTCACCTTGCTGGCGACGACCGCCGGGAACGTGCCCTTGGCCAGATCCCAGCCAGCAGGCCAGCCCACCGAGCGACCACTCACGACCGGACCCTCGCATGCTGCGGCGCCGTGGTCGTCGACCCGGCAGGCGAATGCGTCTTCAAAGGTGCCGCCCGGATTGGTCGCGCCGAGCCAGTAGACGTCGGTGCGCAGCAAGCGCAGCACAAGCGCTTCGTGGGCCGCGACCTTCACCAGCCGAGCGTCTTCCATGGAGTGGGCGCTGGCGTGTCCGCAGCCGGGATCGTCGTGATAGCGCGACCACAGGCGCACCTTGGTCAAGGAGTAGCCATCCTTGGTTTGCAGCACCAGGCGCGTGGACTCCTCGGCCGCGTCGTTCAGCTCCAGAAACTGCCCCGACAGAAACGGGCCGCCGGTGACCATCGCGCTCACCGTTGCCGCCGCGGGCTCCGGCCAGGGTTTGCAGTGTGGGCCTTCGATCTTGCCGGGGTAGCGATCGCCGGGAAAGGCCGCGTCGATGAAGGGCTTCATGGTCTTGTCGTACGCCGCACAGAGCTCGGTGACCGTCGCGAAGGGGCCCACCGGCGCCTCGCCCTTGGCGCTGGCGTGGGGGGGAACGCCGTCGAGGCTGCCAATGGCCATGGCCGGGATGTGCTCGGGCTTCTCGGGCGCGCCGCCGGTATCTCCGAGCACCCGAAGCTCGGACACCGACAGCTCCTGCCACTTCTTCTCGGTGCCCGGGAGGGTCGTGAGCACCTCGAGCTTGAAGTCGCCGCCGGCTTCGTCGACGTCGAATCCCTGGAGCGTGCGCACGTTCGGGTCGAGCTCGGCCTCGTGGACGCGCTTGCCTTCGCGGGTGAGGCGAACCTTGGTGATGCGGTGGTTCTTGGTGAAGAGATCGCCGGAAGGGCCCACCTTGTCGAAGCCCGCGGTGAGCTCGACCCGCCGCACGCGCGCGACGGCGGGAACGCGGAAGGCGACGAAGCCGTGCAGATCGCCGGTCTTGCTGTTCCAGGCGGTTTCCGCCTTGCCGTCCACCAGGTGCTCGGGAAAGTCCTTCGGGTTGTCGACCTTGGAAGAAACCGCCACCGTACACGCAATGCTGTGCAGGAGATCGATCAGCACCGGGCCGCCGTCGCGCAGCGTCGATGTGGGTGCAATCTGCACCGATTGGGACGAGGCTTCTGGCAGAGGGGCTTGGGGCGCACCGGCGCTGCTCTTCGGCTCGCGGCAGCCGCCCAGGGCCGCGATGAGGAAGAGCCAGGCGACACTGCGAGGGAGGGAGCGCATAGGCCCCCAGAATACGCCTTTGCCGCGCCCGTCATTCCAACGCTTCGCTCGGACTGGCGAGCCGAGCCGGGTGCGGTACCATCGTGGGGCTTGCACTTTCCTTTCCCGAGCTACGAAACCCCCCTTCCGTCGTACGCCGGCGAGTCGGTGCGCGTGGCCACCTGGCCGCTGGTGCCGCTCGCCCTGTCGCTGCTGGTCGTGGTGGTCGCCTTCCGGCGCTTGCGCCCTGCACCGCCGTGGGCCGAGTTGCCCGACGACGGGACGCCGCTGCCGGCGCAGGCCGTGTATCGCGGCGGACCGGCAGCGCCCTACGGCACCATCGCGCCCGCGCGGAGCCTGCGCCCGCTGCTCGCCGGGCTGGCTGCCGCGTCCGGCACCGGCGTGTTTCTGCTGGCGTCGCTCTTCCTTTTTCCCATCGCGGTGGGCGATTCGCTCCGGGCGCTACGAGGGCTCATGGGCGTCATCGGTAGCCTGTGGCTGGCGCACGCGCTGGCCCTCGCCGCCCTCGGCTATCGCCTCCTGCGCGCGGCCGAGGCCTCGCCCGCGCGTCGCTTCGGCGCCTTGGTCGTCGCGGGCGCATCGCTCGTGCTCTTCTTCGGTTTCGTGTTCGGCGTAATGGTGCGCCAGGCCGACCTCTACGAGCTGGTTTCCGATCGCACGCCGCGCGTGCACCGGGGCCAGAGCGCTTCGTTCACACCCGAGCTGAGGGGCTGGAGCAGCGGGGGATTTCTCGGCCTCGGCCGCAGCTACGGCAAAATCGACGCGAGGGGCTGGACCCTGCACGCCGTCCAGGTTCACGGCGAAGCCCGCGGTTCGGCGCCGCTGGTGCTGCGCGCCACCTATCCGTTCTTCGAGCTTCGCCGAGAGCTCACGCTGGAGGTGGGTGAGCCGGGCGCTCCGGCGTTTCCGCTCGACTACGGAAGCGACTGGCTCCTCGAGAGTCGCGACGGCTTGCTTCGATGGGTGGTGGTGGGCGCGGGGATACACCGAGGCCTCGAGACCCGCGTCCTCGACGTTCACCACGTGATGGGCAATCGCTCCTGGCACGACCCTCCGCGCTACGTGTACCTGTGGGAGGGCCGGTGGTTCGACTTCGGCAGCGACGCGGGGTCGCCGCGCCCCTTTCTCGAAGGGCCGCCCGCAGGCTCCTGCAGCTTCGGCGTCTTGCCCGGCTACGCGTGCACCTGCGCCGAGAAGGGTGAATACTACACGTTTCCTTCGGTGGTCCGCTGCCAGAGCAGCGATCTGGCCGGCGCCGCCGAGAAGATCATCGTGGGTGTGTTCACGCTGGGCTTCGGGAGCTCGGCCCACTACCGCACCTATCAGCTCAGGCGCGCCACGCACCTCTGAAGTTTACGGCCCGCCTCTACCCGCACGACGGTGCCGGCGAGCCGGCTCTCGCTTTGTCGAGGGCGCATCACAGCGGCGCCACCCCGATCTTGCCTTCCTCCGCGAAGACCGCAAAGTCTCGAGCGAGCTTGCCGTTCGATAGCTGGGTCGCTCCGCCGCGCTGGATGTTGTGAGTCAACACGCCGCGCGCGAGGTCGACGACGAGCGCGCGTGTACCCTGGGTGAGAAGCGCCCGATCGCCGAGCACATCGAGTGTGGTGGGCCCCTGACCGATCTCGAGGTACCGGTCCTCACCGGTGATGGCCGTGCGCCAGCGCAGGCGCGCGATGCCGTTGTCGGACTCGAGGACCACCAGCCACGCGTCGGTGACCATGGTGGCTTCGACGCGAAATCCGGGATAGTCGAGGCGCAGCTTCAGCGGCCAGCCCGGCCCGCTCTCGTACACGAGCACGCAGTCGCGCATCGTGGACGTCTGGTCCCCGCGCAGCGCGATCCAGCGAGCCGAGGGCGAGATCGAGGCATCGCTGGTCGTGCTCGTGCGGACGCCGTCGGGCAATTTCACGTGGCGGGGTCGCCATGTCGTTCGGGTGACGGCGCAACCGGGCCAGCTCACGTCGGCCATCTCGCCCGAACGCTCGACGATGAAGAGCTCGTCCGACTCGCTCTCGCTGGTGACGAGCACGCGGTCGCCGATGCCCACGTGATCGTTCGCTCCGATATCGCTCTCCGTCGAAGCCGAGCCGATGTAGTCCCAGTATTCGTCACCCAACGGGTGGTACCAACCGCCGAGACACCCCGCGAAGTCCACACTGTTGCTGATCATCACGACGGACACGGCGCGCCCCCCCACGTACGCAGCGCTCACCATGGCGGGCCCCGCGTCGTCGAACCGACGGGGCCCGCTGTTGGGCCTCGATGCCAGAACGGCGGGGAGGTCCCAGAACGCGCGGACCTGGGCCCGGTCGTCCGCGATCGCGATCTCGAGCACCGCCGGCGGCACCGGTGTGTCCGAGCCCACGTACTGTCCACCGCCACCGAGCAGAATGGTGCGCTCGACTACAGCGAGGCTCTCGTGCACGAAGTCCGGGGGGAGAGGCGTCCAATTGACGGAAGGAGCGGCAATCACGGCTATCTCGTACGTGGCATGGCCAGCGATCTTCCCAGCGTCGCAGCGCCGAACGCGAATCCGAATCCGTCGCGTTCGGCGAGCCGCCCTCGCCGACCTTCGGGTCCTTTTCACGCGCCCGGCGCCGAACGAGAGAGCCGAGCCACCGTTCCGCCTCAATCCGAGGTAGTCGAGTAAACCTGCACCGCGGCGCGAGAAGAACCGAAGAGCGGAAGGAGCGCGTCGTGCCCCGTGGTCACCCTTCGGCGAGGGCTTTGAGCGTCGCGAGCCCCTTGTCGAAGTCCTTGCCAACGACGCCGTCGAAGTAAATTTTCCCGAGGAGCGCGAAGACCAAGTTGCGCGTGCCCGACATCGTCCATGTCACCCGCGTCGTGTTCCCCTCCGCCTCGAACCGGAAAACGACCTTGTTGTTCGCCTTGAACGGCTTGACGAAGTCGAGGTCGACCTCGACGCTGTCGGAGGTCGATTTCGTGATCGCCATCGAGCCCGTGCCGGCCTTTTTGCCGGCCCACGTGTAGCGGGCTCCGACCCCTTCGCGTGGTCCGGCGTAGGTCCGCTGGAGGTCCGCGTCGAGGTCCTCCCAGGGCGACCACTTCGTCCATGCGTGAAGGTCGTTGACGAAGGCGTGCACGGCTCCGGGCTCCGCCATGACGACGACCGACCGCTTCTGCTCGAAGGTAGGCATGGCGACAGGCTACATCATGCCGCTGCCTCGACCTCGCCGCTTTCCCCTTCCCGCAAGTAGAAGAGGCGGCACGTCCGCCACTTCCAACTCCCGCACCGTCGGCACCTTGCCCGGCTACACGTGCACCTCCGGTGAGAGGCGCGGCGCGAGGACGCCGTGAAAGCGCATCAGCGGGTAGCGCGGCGGGCCGGACCGGGCGCTTACGGCGAGAGGGCGAGTGCGTGAGGATGCCCCACCGAGCCCAGCGCACACACACCTCAGCCGGGGCGGGGCGGATCGGTCAGACCGTGGCGCGCTCGCGTCGCGGCGGGCATCCACGCCTCGAGCGCGTGCCACTTCGCTGCGGTCAGAGAAGCTTGCGGGGAGAGCTCGTCTCCGAGGAGCGTGTTCCACCGCTTTCGCGCACGTACGAGCTTGCCGGCATTCAAGAGTGCCTCGACCTCCTCGATTCCGCGGAGAACCCCGGTCCGGATCTCGTCCCCGACCTCGTCCGCCAGCTCGGCCAGCTTCAGGTCGAAGATGGTTGCGTCCCCTTTGGGGTTCGGCCCTTCGGCGACCAGGTCCAAAGGTCGCGCGGCTGCGTAGGGTCGACGGGCAGCCACTCGATGTGATCCATGGGATCTTCACTTGGTGCCCGCGGTCTACCAGCTTCACGGTTGCGTCACGCCGATGCCGCCAAGCTCCATCCTTCGGTCGGTAGTGCTCGATTGGACTGCTGCTCAGGTCGCGGCGACGCTCACACCACACACACTTCTTGTTCTGCGCGAGAAAGAGTGCCTTCTTCACTCTCGGCGAGTCGTACCCGGTGAGGGTCGCTGTAAGCGCTTTCGACCCCGGACCGTGCGAAGCATAGGCCGCGACGGCGCTCTTCAGGTTCTTGGCGCGAGCCGTGGCAAGAGCCGTGGGCTCGGTACTGCGCTTCACTCGAATCACGAGCGTGCCTTCTTGGGTGCCCCCGTGCGAGGGAGGACGTTCGCCTTCCGAAGCGCCTCGGCGAGAACTTGTAGCTCGCGCTTGTCACTGGCGGACGGGGCCGGGTCGCCCTCGAGTACGAGATAGCGCCGAAGCTCTTCGCCGTGGGGATTGGGCGTCAATCGATCGATCCCGAACCACGTGCGGTAGAGTTCGCTCCCGGTCATGGGGCGCGGATCCGGCGGTGGTGCGCTGTGCCCGTTTGCCGGGCCGAGCTTTCCCGTCTTGCGGTCCCACGCTCCCTGGACGACGTCACCGGAGGTCTGGTCGACAATCAGACGCACAATCTCGTCCGGGGCGAGATCGGCCAGCACGACCGGCGAATGGGTGGTGGCGATGAACTGCATCTTCGGAAACACGCGCCGGAGCGCGGTGACGAACGTCGCCTGCCAAAGCGGATGGAGGTAGAGGTCGATCTCGTCGAGCAACACGAGACCTTCCATTTCTGTGGTGTGTACCTCGTCCTTCGCTTCGAGCAAGACGTGACCAATCAAGTCGGCAATCCAGGCGAAGGTGGACTGGTACCCGTGGGAGAGCGCCACGCCTGGGATCTTCACGCTCTTCGCGCCTTCGCGAAGGTGAAAACGATCGCTCTCGATGAGGTCCGCCGACGACGCCGCTCCGCCTTGCCCGCGCAGCTCGAGCTTGTCGATGTACGGCAGCAGATCTTGGCCGCCGAGCTTGATGGCCTCGTTCAGCACACGATTGAACATTCGCGACGTGGTTCCACGGCGGCGCTTCTCCTCGGCGTCTTTCTTCAGAAAATGGTTCGCGAACGAAGTGCTCGCAAGGCCCTGCCGGCCGAAGAGAGGAGCGATACGCTCGATGGAGGGGCGGTCGAGGGCTGGAGCGTCCGTGGCATCCGGCAACACACGAGCGATGCCGTAACCGGCGACGAACCACAGCGGTAAGTGGAAGTCTCTCGCGCCGTCGAGTGGGTCGCTCTTCGATTTCGATCGCAGATTCCCCGATTTCTGGAGGTAGTGCGCGCGCCCGCCGAGCGACGTGGAGCCACTAGCCAACGTGACGAGCTTAAGGCCGACACGCTCTCGCGCCGACAGATGCGGGTGCGCGACCTCGGACGCCATGGATCGCTCCGAGAAGTCGAACGTGGCCTCGATCTCGACATCCACCTTGGAGCGCCGGTCGGGCAAGTGCGAAGCGATCGGACCGGCGAGCGTGTTAACCTGCTTCGACCCTGTGGCTGCAAGGGCGATGGCGTGAAGAATCGTGGTCTTTGCCGTGCCGTTCTCGCCGATGAAGACGGTCCACATGCGCGGCTTGCCGTCGCGCGTGAGGTCGAGCTTGAGATCGCGGAGCCGCTTCAGATTTTGGACGCGGAGGCTACGGAGGTACCTGCGAGGCCGACCAGCATACCCCGTCTCGACGGGGACGGGCCGCGCATCGTCGCGGGTTCGCGGTGGGGTTCGGCAGGGCGGCCCCGAGAGCACGTCGGGCCGTTGCGAGTTCGGTGGCTGCCGTCTCCTGAGGACGACGCGGCGCATACGGTGCAGCAAGGCGCGGCAAGGGCGCATCCACTTGCTCGCCGCGTGCCGAGGCTCAGGGCACGTGATTGCGGGCACTTGCCCGATGCTCGCCCTGGCCCACGACGCTCGGTGCCTGTCGCAAGACACCGACGGCGTGGCATGCCACCCGCAGGAGTCGTTGTCTGGTGCTCGCGGCGTTCGCGGCCGCAGCGCTCATGGAGCTCCGCGCCGGCACTTACGAGCTCGGGCGCGCCAAGCATCTCTGAAGGTCACAGCCCGCCGTTGACCGGAATAGTTTTGCCGGTGAGAAAATCGCTGTCGAGCGCCAGAAATGCGATCACCCGCGCCACCTCGTCGGCGGTGCCGCGGCGCCCCAGCGCGCTGAACGCTGCGTAGTCTCGCGAGAGCGCGCCGGAGAGGACTTCGCTGGCGCCCCCTTCGAGCAGGCCGACGCTCACCGCGTTGACGCGCACGTTGCGATGCCCGAGCTCCTTGGCCAGGGCCATCACCAGCGCGCCCTTCGCGCCCTCGGCCGCGGCGAAGCAGGCGGGCAAGGGCAGGCTCTGCGCGCGATCGAGCGCCCCGGTGATCACCAGGTCGATGCGGCGCGTGCTCTCTGCGGGCAGCGACCGCGCCAGCCACTGCGCCGCAAAGAGCGGCGCGCGCACTGCCACGTCCATGGCGCTCTCGTAGAGGGTGGGGGTGAGAGTGGTCACGTCGGCTTCGACGAAGCTGCCGGCGGCGTGCACCAGGACGTCGAGGGGCCCGCCTTTGGAAGCACGCTCCAGCCCCTTGCGCAGTGCTTCGAGGTCGGTCAAGTCGAGGGCCATCGCCGTGGAGCCAGTCTCGGCCGCAAGGGCGAGCGCGGGCTTCTCTCGAGTCCGATAGGTGTGCCATACATCGAGCCCGCGAGCACGCAGGAGGCGCACCACGGCCGAGCCCACGTAGCCGCTGCCGCCGAGCACGAGAGCCTTGCGCGGCGAGCTCACACGCCACCGTCCACGACGATCTTGGCGCCGGTGACGAACGACGCGGCGTCGCTGGCGAAGAAGACGCAGGCCTCGGCCAGCTCCTCTACGGTGCCGGTGCGGCCCAGCGCGGCCTGGCCCCGGTACTCGTCGATGCGATGTGGGAGCAGGGTCTTGCCGAGCCCGTGATCGAGCAGGCCGGGCGCGACCAGGTTCACGCGGATGCCGTGACGCCCCACTTCTTTCGCTAGGCTCTCGGTGAAGCCGCGCAAGGCGGCTTTGGCCGTCGCGTAGTGCACCGGCGACTCCACCACCCGATCCGACGCGAAGGAGCCGATGCTGAGGATGGATCCTGCTTTCTGGCGGATCATGGACTTGAGCGCCGCGCGAGAAAAGAGGTACGCCCCCTTCACGTGGGAGTCGAGGACCGCGTCCCACTCGTCTTCGTCGATCATGGCGATGGGCAGCACCTCGGTGACGCCGGCGTTGTTCACCAGCACGTCGATGCCGCCCCAGTCCGCCTTCATCTGCGCTGCCACCTCGCGTGCATGCGCGGCGTCGGCCACGTTGCCGCGAAAGGCGAGGACCCGGCGCCCGTGGGCGGCGATCGCCTCCTCCGTGTCGCGTGCCGCGTCCTCCCGCGCCCGATAGGTGAACGCCACGTCGCCGCCCTCGCGCGCGAAGGCCAGCGCGATGGCGCGACCGAGACCCCGGGAGCCGCCGGTGACGAGGCAGCGCTTGCCCGTGAGCTTGCCGCTCATCGCGCACCTACGAGTGGCAGCCGCACGCGGTCGAAGATGCGGCCAGCATCGCGCGAGCCCCAGGTGCGCGGCTCGGTCATGAACTTGGCTTCCTTGTCTCGATAGAGCACGTTGTAGGCGCACACGGGAATCTGCGTGCCGTCGGCGTAGCAGTTGGCGTCGCAGCAGGCGGCGAGGCGCTCGGTGTCGAAGCTCTCGGCGTCCATGTGCGAGTGCACGTAGATGGCGAACGAGCCCTTCTCGGCGGCGCGCAGCGCCTCCTCCGCCGAGGCGGTGCGATCCCGAGGAAAGAGCGCGCCGAGCTGCTTTTTCAGGAGCCTGAGCGTGCGCTCGCTCTCGGCGTCGTCCTCGGCGTAGAGCTCGAGGATGGCGCACTTCATGGCCTCCTCGAGGCGCGCCGAGGGTTGCAGGTAGAGGTGCTCGCCGAGGCACGCGCGGAGCGTCTCGCGCGAGAGGAAACGCGTATAGGGGACGGGCGGGCCGCCGTCGTCGGCCACCAGCAGATACGCCACTTGGTAGCAGAGCGGATGCGCGCACGGCGTGCTCACGAAGTCGCTGCGCGCGAGCAGGCCGCCCGTCTGCGCGGCCAGGGCGTCGAGCACCTCGACCATGGTGATGCGGCCGCTGCGGTCGAAGTCGCCACCGCTCTGCCCGGTGTAGGTCATGGTGTGGAGCTCGAGATGCCGCACCGAGCGATGGGCCATGGCGTAGCGAACCAGGGCGCCCAGCTCGTGATCGTTGTAGCCGCGGGTGACCACGGGAATGAGCGTCACGTCGAGCCCCAGTGCGTCGCACAGCTCCACCGCGGCGAGCTTGGTGGGCAGCATGCGGGCGCCTTGCATGGCCAGGTCGGCCCGTTCGTCGAAGGTATCGAAGGAGAGGGCGATGCGGGCGCCGCGATCCGCCAGCGCCTGCGAGAACGCGCGGTCCTTCACCAGCCGAATGCCGTTGGAGCACACGGTGACGCGGCGGACGCCGGCCTCGCGCGCGATGTCGAGCATGGTGAGCAGCTCTGGGTGCAGCGTCGGCTCGCCGCCGGTGAGGTTCACGATGTCGGTGCCGCCTGGGTCTCGCACCAGCGCGCCCAGGGCCGCGCGAAAGTCGCCGAGCGACATGTGATAGGCGCCGTCGTTCTTGTTGTGCACGTAGCAGATGGGGCAGTCGAGGTTGCAGGCGCTGGTGATGGTGAGCACCGGCAAGCGCGTCGCCACCTGGTGCGCGGCGCAAGTGCCGCAGTCGAAGGGGCAGCCGCGCGCCACCTCGACCGGCGTACGCGCCGGCGGCACGTAGCTTTGCGGGGCGCCCCGCGTTGCGTCGTACCAGGCCGCATCGGTGGAGATGCGGGCGCGCTGCATTCCGTGCATTGTGCACTCTTTGTGCAGAAACACCTCACCGTCTGCCTCTTGCACCTCGGCCGGCACCGAGGCCAGGCACACGTTGCACAAGCTGGTGGTGGCGTAGGGAAACACGCTCACGAGACCCACTCGGCAATGAGCGCGAGCTCCCGGGCCACCGCGTGCACGAAGCGATCGAGGGTGGCGTCGTCGACGTCGAGCCGCGGCTGCACCCGCAGGACGCGCCAGTCGTGGCCGCACGCGAACGTGAAGAAGCCATGCTTGTAGAGCCGGTAGGCGAGAATGGGCGCGATGGTCGCGCGCTCCTTGAGCTTGGGCAGCCCCCAGTGCTCGAAGGAGAGCCACGGGTGCTCCGGCTGGTGCAGCGCGATGCCGAGTAGGAGCCCTTCGCCGCGCACCTCGTCGAGGAGCGGATTGCCGGCGAGCGCCTCGCGAAGCGCCTGACGTAGCCGCTCCCCGGCCGCGCGGGCGCGCTCCAAGACCGGTTCGGTGAGGAGCGACAGGGTCGCCAGCGCCGCCACCGCCGACGCCCCGTTTTGGCCCAGCGTCACGTTGTGCGACTCGCCGTCTTCGAAGTCCTCGCCGTAGGCTCGCATGAAGTGCGCCTCGGTGGTGAGCATGGCGGCCACCGCCATGAGGCCGCCGCCCAGTTGCTTGCCGAGCACCACGGCGTCTGGGCGCCGGGGCCAGGTTTCGCTGGTGAGAAAGCGCCCGGCGCGACCGAGGCCGCTCTGCACCTCGTCGGCGATCAGCAGCGCGCCGTGCGCTCGGGTCTCGCTGCACGCGGCCTCCACGAACGCAGCCGGGAGCGCGCGGACGCCGCCTTCGCCCTGGATGGGCTCGACCATCACCGCCGCCACGTCGCCTAGCGCGAGCTCGCGCCGGAGCGCCGCCGCATCGCCGAACGGAAGGCGCGTGACGCCGGGCAGGTGGGGCCCGAAGGGATCGCGGAAGGGGCCGTCGTGCATCAGAGCCATGCTTCCCATTCCACACCCGTGGTACGCGCGCTCCATGCCCACGATGCGTGCGCGCCCGGTGGCGGCCCGGGCCAGCTTCAGCGCCGCCTCCACTGCCTCGCTGCCTGTGCATGTAAGATACACGCGATGGTAGGCCCCGCCGGCGTGCTCGCAGAGGCGCCGGGCCAAGCGGCCGCTGAAGGGGTTCACCCGCGACGGAAACCAGTTGGGTGCATCCGAGGCCAAAAACTCCGCGACCGCGCGGCTCACCTCGCCACGCCGATGACCGAACGCCTGCACGCCGTGAAAGTCTTCGAACACTGCGCCGTCGGCGCCCACCAAAAGGCCGCCGCGGGCGTGGTGAACGTCTACCGGTTCTCGCGAGAGCGCGGCGCGGCTGGCAATGAGTGGGTTCACGAACTCACGAAACTCGGCGAAGCCGTGCGCCAGCATGTTCGTCAGCGACTCGGGCGGCGCGTCCACCCTCGGAGCCTACCTGCGTGCGCGCCTCGCGACAATCGAAGCGCTACTTCGCGGCGCGGGCCAGGCCACTCTGCGGATCGTGGCGCTCGGCGCCCTCCGGGAGGCGACTCTTCATGTCGCGCTCCAGAATCTCGCCGCGCACCCACAGCGTTCGTTCGACCATGGTCAGGAAGACGCGCTCGATGGCCGCCTGAATAGCGGGACCGGCTTCGGGTCCTTCGAGGATGCCGAAGGCGCGGGCGATGGCTTCGCCGGTGGCGAGCCCGGCGGCGTGGGCCTCGCTGCGGAGCCGATAGATGGAGGGTGGCCCCTCCGGGAGCGTTACGCAGGGCACGTCGAGGAGGCCCGGGACGCGCTTGCGCACCTTGGAGGCCTGGCGCCAGTTGCCGTCGGGCACGATGAGCACCACCGGCCGGGGCGAGGTCGCGAAGCGCTCGATGGGCAGAGCGTCCGGATGCGGAAAGAGGAGGAGCGGTTGAACGTCTGACGGAAAGCCGATGGCCGCGCTGGGTGCACCTTCGCGGCCGCGCACCAGCACCTCGGCGTTGGCGAGGCACTCGGCCGCCAGGCGCCCGGTGTTGGTGGGCTTCCTGTCTTCGTAGCGATGGATCACCAGCACCAGCCGCGCCCGGGTTTCGAGCCGCGGAATCTCTGCGCAAACGCACACGCTCCCGTGCAGGTGACAGCGCCGGCAGCGTACGACCGCGTTCGCCCTCCGGCTCACCCGGGACTAGTCTTCGGCGGCGTCGGTGGCGCCGCCCTTGCGCAGTGTGCCGCCGGCGGCGGCCAGCAGGTAGGCCTCGATGAACGGATCGAGCTGGCCATCGAGCACGGCGTCGACGTTGCCGGTCTCGTGCGAGGTGCGCAGATCCTTCACCAGGCGATACGGCGCGAGGACGTAGCTGCGAATCTGGCTGCCCCAGGCGATCTGGCTCTTCGACGCCTGGTAGACGGCGTTGGCTTCTTCGCGCTTTTGGACTTCTTGCTCGTACAGCTTGGCTTTGAGCATCTTCAGGGCCATGGCGCGGTTCTGGTGCTGCGAGCGCTCGGCCCGGCACACGATGACAATGCCGCTCGGAAGGTGCTTCATGCGCACCGCGGTTTCGACCTTGTTGACGTTCTGACCGCCCTTGCCGCCGGCGCGCATGGTGGTGGTCTCGAGGTCTTCGTCTTTGACCACGATGTCGATCTCGTCGTCGATGTCGGGCGTGACCTCGACCGCGGCGAACGAGGTCTGGCGCCGCGCGTTGGCGTCGAAGGGCGAGATGCGCACCAGCCGGTGCACGCCGTTCTCGGCCCGCAGGTTGCCGAAGGCGTAGTCGCCCTGCACCGTGAACGAGGCGCCGTCGATGCCGAAATCGTCGCTGTCTTGGTAGTCGACGATGTCGGTCTTGAAGCCGCGTGCCTCGCACCAGCGCAGGTACATGCGCAGGAGCATTTGCGCCCAGTCCTTGGCGTCGGTGCCGCCGGTGCCCGGGTGAATGCTCACGATGGCGCCAGCGTGGTCGACCTCGCCGGAGAGCATGCGCTTCAGCTCGGACGAGCGAACGCGGCCCTCGAGGGCCACCAGCAGGCCTTCGGCTTCGTCGATGGTGGGCTCGTCGTTCTCGGCGACGCCGAGCTCGAGCAGCTCTCTCGCGTCGTCGACGTCGCGCCACAACTTTTCGAAGGCCTCGACGGAGGCCTCGAGGCCGGAGCGCTTCTTGGAGACCTTCTGCGCCTTTGCGGCGTCGTCCCAGAAGCCCGGCGCCAACGTTTGCTGAGCTAAACGCTCGATTTCGTTCTTGCGTCTCGGGATGTCAAAGATGCCCCCTTAGCGTCGTAAGGCGCCTTTGAAGGTCTGTAATCTTGTCGCGCGATTCTGCGAGCATGGTCCCATCTCCTTAGCGTGGGGCGCCGCCGAGCACAAGAAAGGTCGGCGTTGCCGGCCTCGCGAACGCAACCTACGATGGTCGTCGTGGACGCGCCGCTCGCCAACATTCTCCATCGAGGCACCCTCGAGGCGCTGGTGGGGGAGAAGATCTTCGCCCGCGGCGAGACCTACTTTCGCGACGGCCGCGTGCAAAAGCTCGAACGTGCCCAGGGCGTGCTCACGGCCACCGTGCGCGGTACCGCCACCTACGAGGTGCGCATCTGGGCGAGCCGCGACGGCGTGGCCTACAAGTGCCAGTGCCCGTTCGGCGCCGAGGGCCTCTTCTGCAAGCACGCGGTGGCGGTGGCGCTCGCCTGGGTGAACGCCGAGGGCACGCGCGACACCGCGTTCCAAGCCCAGCTTCGCAAGCTGGGGCAGGCCGAGCTCTACGCAGTGGTCGACGCGGTGGCCAAGACCGACGCCGGCAAGAAGCTGGTGATCGAGGCGCTGACCGCGATCGTCGGCTCGTAGCCGGCGCGGTTTGCGGAGAAAGGGCGCCACAATCTCCGCATTGTTGCGGATACGAGCCTGCTGAATCCCGCGCAGGGGCTGGTGCGGCGTCGAGCCAGATACGTCGAGCGTGCAGGCCCTTCTGGGTTGCCCGTCACCCCCTGGCCCGCGCGGTTCTCGCGCTGCGCGCGCAGTTCTGGCAGCGCATCTCACGCCCGGTCAAGCTCTGCCGCGTGAAGTACTCGAAGTGCGTGTATGGCGCACGCAATCGCTAGCGCCAGCCGGCGCCGTTGGCGAAGGTCTCGTGGTCCACGGCGGTGCTCCACTCCGGATCGTCGCCGGTCTTGAGCTCCCAGGCCAGGCTGGGCACGCCGAGGAGCGCTTCGAATTCGAGGTCCTTGGGCATCGCCGTGGGATCGCTCAACACATTGGCGTAGAAAGCCTCGCCGTTGGCGACCACCACGCACCGCGCGTACAGGAACGCATCGACCGAAAAGTGCGCGTCGTCGCCCTTCCAGCCGTCTTCGCCCATGTGCTCGGCGTGGGCCCGCGTGTCGAGCAGGTAGAGCTTGTGCGAGAGCGTCTCCGCGAACTGCCGAATGCGCCGTTCGGAGCCGGCGCCCAGCTCGGCCACGAGAGGGCCAATGACCGCGTCGTCGTCGCCGCTCTTGTCCCAAGCCAAGAGATCGATGAGCCGCCAGAAGGAGCGATCGGCCATGGGGTCTTCGGGCTTCTGCGGGCGCGCGCGCTGCTTCGTGCGCTCCGCTTCGTCCGCCTCTTCTTCCGCCCCCACCTCGCGTTCGAAGCTCGCGCGATCGTGGGCCCAGCGCCACTCGGCGTGGACCTGGGGGAAGATGTTCTTGAAGGCGCCGCCGTACACGTTGCACTTCCGCTTCTGCTCGGCCTCGGTGAGGGCAATGTGACCGACGCGCACCAGCTCCGGCCCGGGCTTGCCGTCGAGCCAGTCTTCGGCGCGACTGCCCTTGAACGCGAAGCGATGCTGCAGGAGCACTTCGAGCAACTGCGGATTGTCGAGGCGCGGCGGCTTCGCGCCGATGTACGGCGTATGCGCCACGTGGTTCGATTTGCCGTTCACCGCGAGGATGCGCACGGCGCCGAAGCGGCCGTCGGGAAGCGGGTACGCGTAGACGTCGCCCGGCTGCACCGGGCGCGGCGCGGCGCTCCCGTCGTCGAGCCGCGGACGATTTGCCTTCTTGGGCGCCTTTGGGTTCGCCGACTTTTCCCGTCGCTCCGGAGGCGCGAGCCTCGCCTTCGCGCGCTGGGCCTTGCTGGGCTTCTTGGATGCCATGTCAGTTCTTGGGTACGAACTTCTTTTCCTTCATCGCGCCGAGGTAGGCGATGAGGGCGTCGAGGTCCGCTTCTTTCAGGTCAGGGTGGGCCGGCATGTTGCTGAAGCGAAACGTGCCGGGGTTCTTGATGTAGGCGCGCACTTGGGGCTCGGGGCGGTATTCGAGGATGTTCTGCGGCACGTTGAGCTCTGGGCCCACGCGCCCGCCTTCGCGGTTGATGGCGTGGCACTTGAAACACTGGTCGCGAAAGATGCGATAGCCCAAGGCGGCCGGCGCGCCGTCCGCAAGGGGCCCGGGGCTGGTGTGCGGATAGGCCTCGTCGAAGCGCACCATCTCGATCTTGGCCAGCTGCCAGGGGCGCGGGTGGGTCTCCAGGTTCTTCTGCTCGGGCTTGCTCCACACCACGTAGAACGGCGCGGGGTTGGCCTTCTGCGGACCGATGGGCTCCCAGCCGGCGACGTCCTGATCCTCGAAGGCCACGTAGGCGCCCTCGTCGGTGGCCAGGCTGCCGCGGAAGTAGGCGGCGTAGCCGTCTTTCGCGCGGAGGATGAACTCTTTCTGCTCGAGGTCGGAAACGCCAGGGAAGCCCAGCTGGAGAATGCGCTTCAGCGGCAGCGCGCGGAAGCGCTTGTCCTTGTTGTAGTACGGATCGTAGCCCTGGACCTGCTCGGTGGCGATGTCGTGCGCCAGGCTCTTGAGGGAGAGCGTGCGCAGCTCCTTGCCGCCCTCGACGAACGTGAGGACCGCCTGCGGATCGTCTTCCTTGGCCTTGCTGCACGCAGCGGTGACCGCGGCGAGAGCAACGGCGAGCGTGAGAAAGCTACGCATGGGTGGCCCGCACATTCGATGCCGGCGCCGGCTCCGGGGCTTCGCCAACCCGTCGCAGCACCCAAGGAACGAACAGCACGTAGTAGAGGACGTCGGGCACCAGCCGCAGCCCGTGGCCCACATCGAGCCGCGTCGCGAAGAGGAAGATGTCGATGCCCGCCCAGAGAAGGTACTGCAAGGCTACGAAGCGTCCGAGCTGCTCGGCGAAGCGACGCCGGGCATCGGCCATGCGTCGAATGCGGAACCACGCGTAGCCCGAGAGCACCCCGAGGAAGAGCAGCTCGTAGGTGAGAAAGGTGGCCCGCGACGACGAAGTGACCCACGGCACGGTGGCGCGGAAGAGCTGCGACAGCAGCGGAACGATCCACGCGAGCACGAACCCGCGCCCGATCGAGAGCGCCGAGCCGTCCCATTCGGCCGCCAGAAAGAAACGCATGTCGCCGAGGATGACGAAAGCGACGCCACAGAACGTTGCCCAGCCGGTGCCTTCTTTTACCGGCGTCAGCGCCCCGTTGAGGCCCGCGTCGGCGGCGATGAGGAGCGCGAATGCCACACCCCACAGGCGAAAGAAGCCGCGCCGCTTCGCCGCCAGGACGAGTACGATGGGGAGCACCAGCCAGGGGAGACCTGGCAATATCCACGGGCTCTTGGAAAGCGACTCGAAGGTCATATGGCTACGGAAGCGGAACGTGAAAAGGCGCGGGCGAGCGTAGAGCTCCTGGCGCGTCGCGTGGCGCGCGTACCCTCGGAATTAGCACGCGGTTCGCTGCCGTCGTCAACGGAATTGCCCGACCTGGGCCATGCGACGCGTTGGGTGGTGAGCGGCATTGGCGCGAGCGAAGGGCCCGCGCGGCTCCTCGTGAGCCAACTCCTGGCGCAGGGCCTCTCGGCGCGCTTTCATACGGTCACCTCGTTTCTGTCGAAGGACCCGCCGGCGGGCGACGTGCTGGTGGTCTTTTCCCAAAGGCTCTCGCCCAACGGTCGCATTCCGCTGGGGGCCGAGCACCGGGGGCGCTTTCGTCACGTGCTGCTGGTGACCAGCCTGAACCCGGCGGAGGACGCTCGCGCGGGCAAGCTGGTGGCCGCGGGCGTGACCCTTTTGCGCCACGGCCCGTCCGACGAAGATGGGCTCTTCTTGCGGGTCCTGGGGCCAGCGCTGGCGGCCCGTATGTCGTTGTACATTGCATGCGAAACGGCGCGCCTGCGGGGGGCGCCGCAGCCCTCTTGGGCGGCGCACTTGGGCGACCTTCCGCGCGCCGTGGAGCAGGCCTGGACCCGCGCGGGCTCTCTCGATGCGAGCTGGCTCTTCGGCCCCACTGCCATCGTGGCCTCCGGGGACGACGTAGACCTGGCGCCGCTCTTGCGCACCAAGCTCCTCGAGGCCCTCGGGGCCTCAGAGCCGGTGATTTGGGACCATTGCGGGCTGGTGCACGGTCCGCTGCAGTCGTTTCTCGAGAGCCCGCGGCTCCTCCTGGTGCTCGAGAGCCACGCCGAGCCGCATCGGGCGTTCCTGCGCGAAAGGCTCTGCCGGGTTCTTGATCCCGAGCTGCACCACGTGCACGTGCTCGAGGCCACCCTCCCGCACCCGCTGGGGCTCTTCGAGCACGCGGCCGCCGTAGACACGCTCGTGGTTGCTGCGCTCCGCGCCCGCCCGCGCGATCTCGCCAACTGGCCCGGCAAGGGCAAGGACGAGCCGATCTATGCGCTCGATGGCACCCAGCTCTAGAGGAGAGTGGGCTTTTTTGCCGAACCCTTCGGGGGGGCCGGCGCCTTGCGTGCTCACGAACAGGAGCAACGCGCCTCCCTCGGTCGCGGCCAAAACCCCTTAGTCTCCTGCTGGGCGCTTGTCAGCCGCACCGGAGCGGAAGACTTGGACGAACCTTCGGTGGGAGGCGCCTTGCGGTCAATTGTCGCAGCGGCGCTTCGCGGTGGTTCTCGATGTCGCGCGCGTGTCATTGATGGTGCATGAACCGAAGCGCTTTCCTCCTTCTTGCGGCCTTGTTCGTGCTCGCCGGTGCTGCGTGCTCGTCGTCCAGCACCAGCACCCCGGCCGCCGATTCTGGCGCCAGTGAGCCCCCCACCTGCACGCTTATTTACGAGCGCTGCCACCCGCTCGACAAGGGCGTCGGCGAGATTCACGAGTGTCACGAGCTGGCCGAAGACAAAGCCTCCACCGAGGCCATCTGCGCCGCCAAGAAGAACGACTGCTTCGCGGCGTGCTCGGCCGACGCAGGCGCAGGCGCGACCGACGGCGGCACCGACGCCCGCGACCTCTGAGCTGCCGCGTCAGCGCTTGGCGATGCGCGTGATGACGCGTTTGCCTTCACCGAGGTCGGTGAACTCGAACGCCACCGCGTCGCCCGGCGCCAGGTCCTTGACCTGTGCCGCGTCGTTTGGCGCGAACGACATGGTCATCGCCCGCATGTAGCCGGGTATGTCGTCGTGTGCGATGTTCACGTAGGCGCGATTGGGCCCGAACGACTTCACCACGCCCTGGGCGCGGAAGGTCTCGGCGGCGACCGCCGCGGAAGGTGACATCACCGCCGAAGCGGATGCGGTGAGGCCCGTGAAAAGGGCAATGACGAGGGCGAGCCGAGGAGAGAAGCGCACCGCTCGAGTATAGGGCGCCCGCCCGGCATGGCCATGCGGCAACCTGCCGCACCCACGCAGCTCAGCGGCGCGGGGGCGCGTGCCACGCCGAGAACCACCCGGCGGTGAGGACATCGAGGGTCGTCTCGGCCTCCAGCACGCGCAGCGCCGCCTCCGCCGAGTCGCCGTCGCGGGCGTCGAGCTCGGCCCGTTGCCAGGCAAACAGCGCCTCGAGCGCCCGGAGGGCGAGCCGGCTCCGCAGCTCGACCCGCTCCAGGCGAATGCGCTCCACCCCGGGCTCCTCGTCGGCAAAGGCCAGCCGATCGAGGCGCCAGGTGAGGCGCCCCTCCATGTAAAAGCGCGCGCCCAGCGTGGCCGAGGTGCGGGCGGTGTCGTCGGTGACGTCGCTCTGGGCTTCGCGCACGTCGTCGGTGCGCGCCGCGCGCACACGCACCTCGGGCAGGAGCGCCGAGAGGCGCGCCCGGCGAATCATCCCCTCGAGATGCGCGTCGTCGGTGCCCAGGCCGGAGGCCGCCCAGGTGGCGCGCACCACCTGCCGGGCCAGCCACGACGAGAGGGAAAAGCCCCGGGCGGTGACCACGCGGCTCGGCCCTTCGCCCAGCACCGGCCGCTTGGCGATGCGATCCCACGGGATGGTGAGCTGGGCCACCACGCCGGTATCCGTCACGCCGCCCGCAGCGGCGCCGGGGACCGATCGGAAGATCATCAGCGAGAGCTCGGGGCCCGCCGGCGCCGCCACCGGATCGCGGGCGACCCTGGAGTCCGAGGAGACCGTGCGGGAGAGCGAGGGAGGGGACCACGGCGCAGCGGCGCCCAGCGCAGCGAGAACGAGTGCGAACATCATGCAGACCGGAGAGCAACCGCCGTACCGCACCCCCAGGCGGGTCCTCTCGCGCAGATGGCGGTGGGCGATGGCGTCCTGGACGGAAGGGCCCCTGTCCCGCGCCGGTTCGAGTATCCTTCGCGCCGATGCGCGTGGAAATCGTCGAGAGCGTGACCGAGCTCGGGCAAACCCTGTCGCTACGAAAGCGGGGCGACGCCTACGACGTCATCCTCGGCAATGTGGTGCTCCTATCGTCGGCGGCGCTGGAGACGGAGATCGCCTTCGGTCGCCTGGCGGAGCGGGCGGCCAAGGCGCGGCGCGTGCTCATCGGCGGCCTCGGCTTTGGTGGCACGCTGCGGGGGACGCTGGCGGTGTGCGCGCCCGACGCCGAGGTGCTGGTGGCCGAAAAGCTCGAGACGCTCGAGCGCTGGCTGCGAGGCCCTTTGGAGCACCTGGCCGAGGAATGCTTGCAAGATGCACGCGTTACCGTGGTGCGCGACGACGTGGCGGAGGTCATCGCCCGGGAGCGCGACCTCGACGCCATCTTGCTCGACGTCGACAACGGGCCGGCCTGGGCTTCGTTTCGCACCAACGCGCGGCTCTATGGCCCCGAGGGCCTGCGCCAGGCGAAGGCCGCGTTGGCGCCGGGCGGCGTCTATGCGGTGTGGAGCGGCTACCCGGCCGACGCCTTCGTGGGCGTGCTTCGGCGCGCCGGATTTCAGCCAGAAGTCGTGCCCTTCGAGGAGCGCGGCGTGCTCCGCGCCCGGGCCTACCTCGGCGCGGCTACTGGCTAGCGCATCGGTCGCTCACGCTTCCGCCACCTCGCACTCGAGGTGCACGCGCAGGCCCACCTTCTTGGTGGGGGCCAGCTCCAGACCGCCGAGCTCGCTGGCCACCGAGCTCCTGGACTTGAGGAGCGCAGACTGCGGGCCGCCGTAGGGCAGGTGGGATGCCACGGGACCGCGATCGGAGAGCTCCTCTTCCCGCACCGAGCGGATGCGCACCACCTTTACCGAGAGCGCGGCAGCCAGCGCATGGGCCTTGGCGAGCGCCCGGGCCGCGCACTCGCCCAGCATCGGGGAGGGCGCGCGGGATGCGCTGCGGTATTCCCACTCGACGCCCGAGAGCGTGGCGCGCTTGCTCTCCGCGATGGCGTCGATGACGTCGGCCACGCGCTCCACGTCCTTCACCAGGATGCGCACCCGGTAGGTGACCGAGGACGACCGGGTGAAGAGGCCACTCGCCACGTCGAGGGTGGCACCCTCCAGCGAGACCGCGTCGGCGGGGACACCGCGGGCGCTCAAGCTCGTCACCAGGCGCCGCAGCTCCTCGGCCTTCTCGAGCACCGCGCGATCGGAAAAGAAGCGGTCGGCGGTGAGGGCGACGCGCAGGATCGCCGCGGTCGGACGCACGTCCTCCCAGGCTTCTTCGGCGACGACGAGACGGGGCGGACCATCGGGGGACGTGGGTTCGGGGGGCATGCTCATGCCTGACCAACGCCGCAACGCGACCTCCGATGACAAAAAATCGTCCGCCCGGGGTGCCTGCGTGCTTCGCAGGTGCCAGGGGGGCCCTCTCTTCGTTCGCGACGATCCCGCTCCTGTGCGCTCAGTGGGCGCCGACGTTGCTGCCCTTGGGCTTGGCGTTCCAGAGCCGGGTGGCGAGGATGAGCCCCACCACTGCCACCGGGAGCATGGCCATGGGCCAGCGCTGCCAGTGCTGCGGATCGGCCGCGTACGGCGCGTCGGCCTTGGCGTCGGGGAGGGTAGCGCCCAGGATCTTCTGCCCCAGCGCGCCACCGAAGTAGACGAAGCCGTCGATGATGCCCACGGCGACGCCGGTGTTCTTCTTGCCCGCGAAGTCCATGCTCGCGGTGCCGGAGAGCATGCCGTGAACGCCGATGATGGCCAGTAGCATGGCGACCTCGACCCAGCCGATGACGGCGTTGCCCAGGACGAAGAATGCGAGCGCGCTGCCCACCACCATCATGCCGTAGAGCAGCGCTGCCACCGGCCCACGGCGCGACCCGAACAGCCGATCGGAGAGCAGCCCGGCGATGACCCCGCCGAGGATGCCGGCGGTGCAGTTGAGCATGCCCCAGTGCGATCGCACGAACTCGTGCTGCCGCCCGACCGCGTCGGCGAAGGGCTTGTAGGTGTCCATGATGCCGGTGCGCAAGAAGCCGGAGCAGAACTCCACCAGCGTGATGGTGATGATGGCCGGGTTCTTGGCCATGCGGGTCACCACCTCGACCAGCGATAGGCGCTCGCCGTCCACCTGGCCGTCGCCCACGTCGAAGTCCTTCTGGCCGGCGTCGCCCGGGGTATCGCGCACCAGCGCGCCGTCGATGACCGCGAACACGATGAGGATGGCGGCGGGGACGAAGAACGCGAAGCGAACATCGAACCGCTGCGCGATGAAGTTCGACCAGTCGTATGCGAAGTACAGGCCGAGCGAGATGAGGATGCCGAAGATACCCCCAAAGGTGCCGCGCTCGCGCACGTGGAACCAGGGCGCGTTGATCTTCACGATGGAGACCGCGCCGAAGCTCTGGAAGTACATGTTGAGGGCGTAGAGCACGGTGAGCGCCGTGACCACGTTGAAGTCGCCGCCCTTCTTGAGCACCACCAGGCCCATGGCCAAGTTCGCCACCGCCGCGCCCACCGCCGAGAGGATGATGGTCTTGCGGCCGCCGAGCTTGTCGGTGAGCGGGCCGTTGAGCAGGAACGAGAGGCCGTAGACCAGCTTGCCGATGGACGAGATGTTCGAGAACTCGTGGTAGCTGAGCGCGTGAATCGTCTTGTCCGTGCAGACGTTCAGGTTGTAGCGACCCATGTACAGGAAGGCGTAGGTGAGGCCGGCGGGCAGCCAGTTGAGCACGCGCCTCCGGCGAAATGCCTGGGAGTGGCCGAGATCGACCCGCGGAAGCCGGGTTACCACGGTGCCGATCACCGTGAGCAGAATCAGAATGGGCAAGAGCTCGGACAGCCAGGGAGGGAGCGCCATACAGCGGCGGAGCTTACACCAACAAACCCGCCGGGCTTCTTGGTAAGATTCTCGGCGTGCACCCGGAACCCTACGGAAACGGCCAAAATCGCGGCACCGACGAGGTCGCGCGTCCGACCCAGGAACAGCTCGAAGTGCTCTCGCCCATGGAGCGCATTGCCTTCGACGTCGCCGACGTGTCACTGCGTCGTTTCACCCCGCTCGCGGTGGCGTACAACCTGGTGGTCATGGGCGGGCTCATCTGGAGCTGCGGTGGCCGGCGGCTCAAGGTGCACGGGCTCGAGCACCTGAAAGGGCTCGACAAGGACTCGAGCATTCTCTTGGTGGCCAATCACCGATCGTTCTTCGACTTCTTCGTCATCAGCTCGGTCGTCTACTACCGCACGCAGCTCTCGAAGAAGATCCTCTTCCCCACGCGATCCACCTTCTTCTACGACAACCCCATCGGGCCTGCGGTGAACCTGGCCATGAGCGGCATGCGCATGTTCCCACCGGTGATGCGCGACAAGAAGAAGCTGCCGTTCAACAACTACACCGTGGACCGCTGCGTGGCGGAGCTGGCGCGCCCGGGCACCGTCCTCGGCATGCACCCCGAGGGCATGCGCAACAAGGGGCCCGATCCCTACGCATTTTTGCCGGCGCACCCGGGCGTGGGCCGCATCGCGCTCGGCGTTCCGCATTGCCACATCGTGCCGGTGTTCGTGCTGGGCATGGGCAACAACCTGGCGAAGGAGTTCGTCGACAACTGGTCGCGGCCCCAGGAGACGCGCATCGACCTGCTGTTCGGTCCGGAAGTGGATATCTCCGACCTGCGCAAGACCACCAACCGCGCCGCCACCCAGAAGCGCGTGGCCGATCGGTCGCTTTTGGCCATCAAAAAGCTCGCCGAACAGCACCGCGAGCTGGTGCGGCACCCGCGGCGCGAGGCCGCGGCAGACGCCCCATGAGGCACGCCGACCTCCTCGCGCAGATTCCCCTCTTCGAGGGCCTCACCCCGGAGGACTCGGAGGCTCTCGGCGCGCGCCTGGCGGAGCGCAAGTACGCCACCGGCAGCACGGTGTTCGCCCGCGGCGACGCTGGCTCCGCCATGTACATCGTGCTCTCTGGCTGCGCGCAGATCTTCCTCCCCGGCGAGGACGGCGGCCCGCGGGTGGTGGTGAAGGAGGCGCGCGCCGGCGAGTACTTCGGCGAGCTCTCGCTCTTCGACGACAAGCCGCGCTCGGCGAGCGTGAGCGCCACCATGGACACGGTGCTGCTCGAGCTTACCCGCGAGGTGTTGGTGGACCACCTCGGCCGCTCGCCCACCGCGGCCATGGCGGTTCTTGCGGAGATGGCCGAGCGCCTTCGCGAGACCAACGCCATGCTCTCGCAGCGCGCCGCGAAGGACGTGGTGAAGGAGATCGAAGAGAACCTCACCTTCGGCCAGCGCATGGCCGACAAGGTGGCAGAGCTCAACGGAAGCTGGACCTTCATCCTCATGCTGCTGCTCTTCACCTGCGGCTGGGCCGCGGTGAACACCGTGCTGCCGCGCGCCTTCGACAGCTATCCGTACGTGTTCTTCAACCTGCTCCTCGCGGTGCTGGTGGCCCTGCAAGGGCCGCTCATCGTCATGAGCCAGAACCGTCAGACCCTCAAAGATCGCGCGCAGGCGGAGACCGACTTTCGCGTGAACCTCAAGAACGAGGTCGGCATCGAAAACATTCGCACCGAGCTCAGCGCCTTTCGCGCCGAGACCACCAAGCGTCTCGAGGTGCTCGAGCGGTCGGTCCGCGCCGACCGCGTGCGCGCCGAGGTCCCCATCAAGCGCCCAGGCGGCCCGCTGACGCGCGAATAGGGCGCGCACGTTTCTCGCTTTGCAACGGCCGTTGCCCAGTCGGATAGCGCCCGCGCCGGCATTTCGAGGTATAGGGAGCGCATGACGAAGCCCGTCCCTTGGCTCTTTGTTCTCGCGCTCTCCGCTGTCGCCTGCTCCTCGTCGACGAGCTCACGCGTCACCACCATCAGTGGCCTCAAAGGCGACGCCGTGGCGGGCAAGAGCGTGTACACGAACAGCTGCTCCAGCTGCCACGGCAGCAACGCTAAGAGCGGCTCGGCCGGGGAGAACCTGCCGTCGAAGAACGCCAGCACTGCCTACACGCAGATCCTCGACGGCAAGGGTAGTATGCCCTCCTTCAGCGACCTCAGCGACCAGGACGTCGCGAACGTGTGGGCCTACGTGCAGACGCTGAAGTAGCCTCAAGCTTTCGCCGCCCGAGCCGTTCTCCGCCCGAGGAGGTGGTTCGATGCTTCGAAGGCCATGGATGTGGGCCGTGGGATGCTTGGCGGGGTGCTTGGCGGGGTGCCAGGCGCAGGGTGCGCCCTCGGGGTTCGGCGAGGAAAGCGGATCGCCGCCGGCGCCGGTGTATGTCGACGACACGCCGCCCGACGCAGGCTCGCCACCGGCCCCACGCGGTCCCGATGCGGCCAGCCCCGACGCGGGCGAGCTCCCCAAGCCGCCGGTCAGCACCGGACTTCAATACAACGGAGCCATCGGCTTCGATCGGAGGCTCCCGTGAATCGTGGTCATCTTCAGTTCGCGGTGGGTTCCCTCCTCTTTGCCGCCGCGGCGCTCGCTGCGCCCCACGCCAAGGCCGCTCCGGCCGGCGAGCGGGTGGAGATCTCGAGCCCCATCTTCCCCAAGACCAGCGTGCTCTACGCGCGTGAGGGCGCGCTCTTTCCGGCGACGCTGGCCGAGGAAGAAGCGATGGCCCACGACGCCTCGCTCACCTTCGAGCCGCTCCTCGTGTCGTGTCAGCCCATGCACCCGGCCATCACCTTGGCCACCGCTTCGTCGTCGCCCACGCCCGCCGAGCTCGTGACCAACTACAGCGAAGTCGCGAAGTGTGCATACGAGACCTACACCGCGAAGCCCTATTGGATTCCCCAGTTGGTGAGCGACGTCGACATCTGCGCGACGGAGCTCGGGCCCGACTGGGCGCTCCCCAGCGAGGCCGACCTCGCGTCGTTCAGCGAGGCCGACTTCTTGTTCATCGCCGACACCCTCACCGGCGCGGCCACTGGCACGTCCAACTGGGGAACGTTCTACTTCTCGCTGGGCATCTTCGTGCGCGGCTCGGACGGGTCCATCCAGAAGGGCGATCTGCGGCCCGGCGCCGCCGTACGCGTGGCGCCGCTCCCGGTGACGGGTGACGATCTCAAACGCCACTACGAAGGCGGCCTCGCCCTTCGCTGCATTCGCCGGACCCCCCTCGAGTAGCTATCGATACCGCTGCAAGAGGCGCGCGGTGAAGGCCGGACGCAGGTAAAAGCCTCGGGGCACGGTGGCGATGAGCGTGCCCTCGGCGTCGGGCACCCGCAGCGTCTTGGTGCCATCCTTGGCCTTGGGCCGCACCTGGAGCACCTGGCCCAGTCGCGCGTTCAGCGCCTCGATGCGTCCGGTGGTGACGAGGCCCACGGCTTCTTCGAAGTCCGCGCGCAACGTGGCCCACGCGTCGGCGTCGGGCTCCCAGTAGTGAACCCCGCGCACCAACCGCTCACGCCAGTCGGCCGGTTCGGCGTCGACCGAGACGAAGAGCACGCGGGAGAGCTTTTGCTTCACCCACGAGGTCTCCCACACCAGCGCTTCGGCGGACAAAAGGTGCAGTGTGCACACATAGGTGGACTCCGCGGGCTTGCCGCGGCCGTCTACCGGAATGGTCTTGAGCTCCACGCCAAGCTCGGGAAAGTCGTGCACCGCGCCGCTGCCCCCGGCGGCGCCCAGCGCATGTTCCAGGAGCACGCCGAACTTTCCCTTGGTGCGGGTGGTGTGGTCGCCAATGGTGGCGCCGAGCGCCAGCGCGATCTCGCCCAGCCCATGCCCAGTAAGGCTCCGCGCCCGGGCGAGCAAGGCATCCACACTGGGCGGCGGCGAGCGGCGAAGCACACGTGCTGTGTGCCACAGTTTCGCGGGCGGCACTACCGGCCCTTGCAACCCTAGGTGCGCCTGCTACGAAGTAGGCAAAATGCGCGGCCTCGGCACCGTTCTGGGTTTCTCCTTCCTTCTCGCGTGCAGCTCTCTCAAGGAGTCGTCTAGCGCGGGCGACGGCGGCAGCGAGGGCGACGCCGCATCGTCGAGTGGCGGCAGCTCCTCTGGCAGCCTGGGCGACGGCGGCACCCCCGGCAACGTCACGGTCGAGACGCTGGTGAGCGGCCGAACGCAGCTGGGGGCGCGGTCTTCCGGGGCCTTCGGGCACTACCGCACCGGGCTCGCGGTGAAGGGCGATCGCATCTTCTGGGTCGAGCGCGGGAGCGCGCCGGGCGTGTACGGCGCATCGTCGGTGACGCCGTGCAAAGAAGCCGCCTGCGTTGCCAAGCTCACCACGCTCACGCGGCCGGTGGCTTTCACCACCAACGCCACGCACCTGTTCGTAGCCGACGTGGGCACCGTGCGCCGCGTGCCGCTCACCGCTGCAGCTTCGCCGGTGGAGACCGTGGCCAGCGAGAGCGGGGGCGAGATTGTCAATCTGGGCGTCGATGCGCAAAGTGTATTTTACACGGTTGGCACAGCCAGCGCGATTCGCAAGGCGGCCTTCGGCGGGGCGGCGACCACCCCCATCAACTCCAACGGCACGCCCATTGCCCTCGGCGTGGCGGGCACCCGCGTGTTCTGGGCTGGCGTAGACATCAGCGGTCAGACCGGCCTTCTGCAGTCCATGAGCGCCGACGGCACGAGTCCCCGAGCCCTCACGTCGTTCACTGGCGGCTTTCACTTCATCGCAGGAAACGCGAGCTACGCGTACTACGCCACCGGTCGGCCCGGCGTATTGCATCGGCTGGCGCTCGCCAGTGGACGCGACGAGATCGTCCTCTCCGATGCGTCGCTGGTGCAAGACTTCGCCTTCGACAACGACTACGCCTACTGGGTCGAGGCGGGCGATCCCAGCGACTACTCCAACGGCCGGGTCCGCCGCGTCGCGCACGCCAGCAAGGACGCAGAGACGCTGGCCACCTCGCTGGCCTTGCCGGTCGCCATCGCCCTGCAAGGCAACCAAGTGTTCGTGGCCACCGCTGGCAGCGAGGCGAAGGGCTATGCCGACGGATCCATCGTGCGGCTCACCATCGGCGGCAACTGATCGGGCTCGGCCGCGCCCCTGCGCGACAGGCGCCTGGCCGCCAGGTGGTCGAGCGAGACGAGCCCTGGCCCGTGCACCAGGAGGGCCACCAGAATGACCAGATAGGTCATCTCCACCTGCGCGAACAGATCCGATAGCCCGTGAATCTCGGCGCGCTTCGCGGTGAGGAGCGCCACCACCATGCTCACCATCAGCGGCACCGTCGCCACGCGCGACAGCGCGCCCACGAGGAGCAACGCGCCGCAGATGAGCTCGCTGTAGCCGACCACCGCGGCGTTGAGGCCGGGGGCGGGGATGCCCAACTGTACGAAGAACTGCGTCACGTCGCCCAGGTGATGGACCTTGCCCCAGCCGGCTACGGCGAACAGCCACCCCACGGTGATGCGGCCGAGGAGCGGCGCTGTCCACGCCACTTGCTTCTGCCAGCCGTCGACCCGCGCCCGTACCATCTGCCACTTGCTCATGCAGGCCAGTACGCGGCCCCGCGCGTGCCGTTACAGCTCAACGCAGGCCGTGGAGCACCGCCAAGGCGTCGAGATCGAAGCCGTTGGAGGTGAGCCCGGCATTGCAGGCCTTGGTGCCCTTGTCGCGGATGCGCACCAGCTTGGCGCGCGCAACGCCGATGGTGGCGAGGTCGAAGCGGTCGCCGCCCGCTCGCTCCTCGAGCGGTGAGATGCCGTTATCGGGTGCAGAATACACTGGGTTCCAACCGGCGCAGCCGCCGTAGGGGGCCGCGGTGGCGGTGCACGGAAACGTCACCCAGGTGACGCCGTCGTCGCTCACGCTGACCTCGCCCAGGTCGACGAAAGGCAGGGAGCGATCGCCGCCGGCGAAGAACGCATTCTCGAAGACCACGAAGTCGCTGCCGGGTCCGTCGACGATGGCGTTGGGCTCGACGCTGAGGACGATCTCGCCGCCGTTGCCCAGGGAGACCACATCGAGGCTACCCGCCTGATCGCCGGCGCCGGCGGGCGGACCCAGGACGATGGTCGGGAGAAAGCTCGCGCCGAAGCCGCCGCAGGCGCCCTTGGTGAAGCTCACCACCTTGGTGGCGAAGGTGTCGTCCGGGATCACCGTGCCGCCGTCACCCACCACGAAGCCGGCGTCGGTGCGCGGCTTTTCCACCGGAACCGCGCCGCCGTCGCCCGGGTCCGCGCCCGCGTCGTCGGTCAGGACGATGCCGCTGTCGGGGGCGTTGCTGGCGGTGGAAGCGCACGCTGCGCCCAGGAGCGCCACGCCGAAGAGCACCGGAGCAGAGAGGAGAGGGGAACGCACGGACCGTGTCTTACGTCGAATGCCGGGCGACCGCAAGGTGCCCACGCTGGTGACGCTTCGCGCCGCGCGGTACATTCTTTCGGTGGCGAAAGTGCAAAGGCCGAGCGCCCTTCCGATTCTCTCGTTCGCCGACGTGGGCCACCGAAACCTGCCTCCCACTACCGCGGGACCTCGAGGAATCACCGTCATTTCGACGGACACATTTGGACTGTCGCGACCCACCGCTCACCATCAACTCAGGGCTGCGGCGCCGCCGCGTCGACGCTGCAGTTGTCAAGCTACAACGAAGCTGCGCGCGTGCGGAGCTTGGCGAGGCCGCCGGGGCCGGCTTCGCGGCCCACGATGCGGAGCGCATCGTTCGCATCGAGGAGCAGAAACGACGGCTCCTTGACTGCGCTGCGGAAAAGCCCGCTGCGATCGATGGCCGCGGGCACCGAGCTTTGCGGCTCGGCGTGGCCGCGGTCGATCCAAATCCAGAGATCGGCCTCGGTCGGCGCGTGCCCCTGCACATTCTCCACCAGCACTTGCACCGCCCGCACCGAGCCGTGCGAGGCCTTCACCCACGAAGCCTCTACGTCGGTCTCGGTCGCGCAGAACTGACACCAGGCGAACACCACGTGCACCAGGAGCCAACGTGCAGGCTGCGGCGCCGGGGCATCGAGAACAGAGCGAAGGGCAAGAGGACCCATTTCGCCGTTCTCGATGCGTCCATTGCCGTCGGCATCGAAGCCGCCGTGCAGCGCCACCTCGGGCAACCGCTGCGAAGCCGAGAAGCCGCGCTCGGGCTTGCTGCACGCGAGCAGCACGAGCGCGAACGCGGTGCGGGCGAGCGCGCCGGCGCGCATCAGATGAAGTCGGCCATCATGAGAATGGGAGTCGCGTACTCCGGTCCGATCAGGGCCTCGATCCATGCGATCCCGCGTGCATCCACCGCAAGCTCACCCACGCTGTGAACGTCTTCCAAGAGCACCACCGGCGCGATGCTCGGCCGCGCAGGGTATGCCATGTACACGGTGGAGCGGAAATCTTGGTAGCCGCCCATGTCGATCGTCCGCGTCACGCGCGACCAAACCAACCGTTCGCCATCGGTGGCGAAACCGGCGCGGCGGGCCATCGATTCTCCGTACGGCAAGTAATCATCGGGCTTGCCCGTTTGCAATCGCCGAAACCCCTTGCGGTCGGCAAACAGCAGCATCGAGCCAACCCCAAACGCACCCGCGCCGTCGTCGGGGAGGGTCTCGATGATGCGCTCTTTTCCGTCCCAATCGGTCAGTCGAAGAATGCGCCCATTGTCGCGCGACACGGGCTCCCAGAGGAAGCCTACGTCGGTGACGACGGCGGCGTCCGCTGGGCCGATCGAGAGCTTACGCGGCGTGGCGTCATCCAGCACCCATAGGGCATCGTCGCTATCACTCCAGCCGACGTACTGGGACGAACTCGTGACCTTCCAGCCTCGAACACCTGCGGCATCGTAGATTGTTCGACGCGCCGAACCATCAGCGGCGACCGACTGCAGTAGTTGATAGTTCTGCTTTAGGTCATTCTTGTACGTGTTGAAGACGATGCGACCAGAGGACTGGGCCATGGTGACAACACTTGCGTCCGCCAAATTGCGAAGCGGACCGTTGGACCGAGGAATGGCGACGATCTTCCCTTCCGCTCCATATGCGTACAGAAAAAGACTATCGCTCGTGAGTATGATGCTCACGGGAGCCCTCACCAGTGCGCGGAGATCACGCGTATCCTTAAGAAGGCCTAACCTTGGTGGAATTGACGTGTTTGCGACCTCTCCGCACGCCCAGGCCGCGCCTACGGCCAGGCCTGCGCCGAGTATCTGTCTTCGAGTAATTCGCAATCTCACAGCGACCTCACATTCACATTCAGATTCAGATTGCGGAGAGCGTGTCGCCCGGCCCATCGAGACCGCGTTGCGCCCCGCCGCCTGTGACGAGGACCGTCCCATCTGACAGATAGGTTGCACAGGCATCAGCGCGGTTCACCAGCGAGAGCCTTCCCGGAAAGGTCCAGGACTGCCCGGCGGCCACCCTGATCGTATATGGCCGGTCCACTCTTCCCCCAACGAACAGCGCTTCGGGCACCGTAGTTGTCGCCGTGATCGGGTGAAGGAGTACGCCGTACTCGAAAGTATGGAACGGAGTGAGGCCGTCGGGAGGCAGGGTTGTGGTATCGAGGTAAGGCGCCAACGGGGTGGTCGCCCCGGTTGTGATGTTCACAATCGCGGGTTGGAGCGCATTCCTGTACTGGCTGTCGAGCAGGCCGCCGGGGACGACCAACAACCGCGGATAGAGATTGCCGTTGGAGTAGTTGGGTATGGTCGTCCAGTTGCCCGTGGCCGGGTCATATGCTTCCCAGTAGGTCGCGCCAGTCGCATCTGAGCCTCCGCCCACGACGACTCGACCGTCGCTCAACGTGACCAAGCTGGGGTACCAACGCTGGCCGGCCATGCTGCTCACGGTGGTCCAGCTCTGGACCGCGTCGTCGAAGATGGCCGCGCCCCGTGCACCCTTCCACAGATTGCTGTTGAATGTGTCGCCCGGAGACACCACCTGATCCACCGGATAGTCCACAGTGCCGCCGGCGGCGATGAGGCGGCCGTCGGCCATCATGGCGTGGCCGCAGCAGAAGAGGTCGAAGTTGGGGGACCCGACGTTGGTGAAGGTGTTCGACACCGGATCGTACAGGCGCGAGGCGTTGACGTTACGCGTGGCTTTGGGCTCGTGGTTGTGCTCGCTGCCGCCGAAGAGGAGCACGCGTCCGGAGGGGAAGACGGCGGAGTGCACCGCAAGAATGTCGAGCGAGCTGTTGATGACACGCCAGGCTTTAAACGGCTGCGCGTTGGCGGTGGCGTCGGGCGAGGCGGTGCTGCTGTCGCAAAAGTACTGGTACGCGATGAGGCGATCGTCTACCCGAAGGAGGCCCAGGTACTCCGGCAGATCGATGGTGAGGGTGTCGGTGGTAGCAACCTTGGAGGCCACGGCAACGCCGTTGAGGAACAGCTCCACGGTGGCGCCGGGAATCGCGCCCTCCAGCGACACGAACGTGGTGGAGGCCTCGGGGACGGGGGCGAAGTTCATCTGGCGCACCGCGGCGGCTCCAACCACGACGCCCGCGGACGTACGCGCGGCCTGCGAGCAGCCGGTGACTTTGGCGGTCAGCGTTTCGCCGGTAGTGACCTTACGATTCAACGCGACGTCCACCGGATCGGCTTGCGTGGCGTTGCCGGCGACCATGACCACCCCCATCGTGCCGTTGAGGTTGGAGAGGATCTCCACCTGCGTGCCCGGCTCCACGTTGCGAACGCGGGCGTTGAGACTGCAGTCGTATACCGGCTCCCACGCCACCCACGATGACTTCCTTGCTGGGCGGGCTCGTCTCCGAGCCGACTTGCTGCGTGACCGAAACGCGATCGCCCAAGCGCAAGGGCGTTGTCCCGAAGCCAAACACCTGGATGTTCGCGGTGATGTTGAAGTTCTGCACCACAGCGCCGTTGATGAGCACGCGGAATAGGCCCCCCACCTTTAGGTCGCGCGCGGAGATGGCGTTCGAAAGCTCAGTCAGCGAACCAACAATATTCGGCGGAACAATCGGCACATCGCCCCCTCGGTGATGCGGTGGAAGCTACCTGGGGCTCCGCGGTTGTCAAGCGACGCTCGCATAGCGCTGGCGACCGTGCTTCGAAGAACTCTCAGCGACCTTGCGCTGCGGCTGGCCTTTCCGGTGCAGAAAGTAGGCGAACATGCCAGCTTCCGCCGGCTCCTGGTCGGTTTTGGGAGGATTGCGGCGCTCGGCGAGTGTCACGGTCGTCACAGCGGACACGCCGCGCGGTACATTCTTTCGGTGGCGAAAGTGCAAAGGCCGAGCGCCCTTCCCATCCTCTCCTTTGCCGACGTGGGCCATGGGCCGCGCCTCGATGTGTCGCGCCTCACGGCGGATCATCCGGTCTTCGCCCACGCGCCCCACGGCCACGGCTTCTTCGAGATGATGTACGTGGTGCGCGGCAGCGGAACCCATCGGGTGGGCGCTGCACGGGTGCCGGTGAGGCCCGGTGATCTGTACGTCATCGCACCCGGCGAGGCCCACGACGCCCGCCCCATGCGCCGCGCCGAGGGCTACATGGTGCTCTTCACGGCCGACGCGCTGCGGCCGGGTCAATCGGACGCAGAAGCCTTCGTCGCGCTCCCCGGCGAGGTGCTTCTGCTTTCGTTCTTGAAGCCCGCGCGAGCCCTCGGTGGGCGCATTCGCGTGCCGCCGGCGCTGCGCGGCGTGCTGGTGGGGCATTTCGAGGCGCTGCTGGACGAGCTTGCCGCGCGCAAGATTGGATGGGTCGAGGCGGCCCGGGCCCGGCTGGGCCTCGTTCTGGTGGAGGCGGCGCGATTGGCCGCACCGATGCTGGGGCGCGTCACTGCGGCGCACCGTCCGCTGGTGGGCGACGTATTTCGCTTTATCGAGGCGCGCTACGCGCGGCCCATCACGCTCGTCGACGTGGCGCGCGCGGTGGGCAAGTCGCCGGCCTACCTCACCGACGTGGTGCGCCGAGAGACGGGCCGCACGGTGGGCGCTTGGATCATCGAGCGCCGCATGGTGGAGGCGCGGCGAAGGCTGGTGGAGAGCGAAGCGCCACTCGGCGACATCGCCGAGGCCCTGGGCTACGAAGACGAGAGCTACTTTGCCCGGCGCTTCCGTCAGCTGCACGGCGTCTCGCCCAGCGCGTTTCGCGCCCGCCAGCGCTAGGGCCGGGTCGCGCCGGCCCGCGCTTTGCGTCGATCGAAAGAAAGTACCGGTCGAGCGAAAGCCGGTGCACTGCCGCCGAACGCGTGCGGTGGGTACATGAAGGGCATTGCAAAGAGCGGCGGCGCCGCTCCCCCTCCACGGAGCCTCTCATGAACCTGAAGCCTGTTCTCGCCTCGCTCGCCCTTTTCCTTGCCGCCTGCGCCTCGCCATCGCCGGGCGCTGCGGTCTCTCCGGTGGCCTCCCGCCCCGAACCGGTCGTACACGTTCACGCGGCGGGCGAAGCAGGGTTCTTCGCCAACGCGTACCTGGTGGAGACGGAGCACGGTGTGGTCGCCGTCGACGCGCCGTTCACTGTCTCAGAGGCCAAGCGCTTCCGCGCCGAGCTCGACGCGCTCAAGAAGCCGCTCCTCGCAGTGCTCGTGACCCACGCGCATCCGGACCACGTCAACGGCCTCACCGCGCTCGTCGAAGGTCGCCCCGAGAAGGCGCCCATCTACGCGCTGGGCGGCGTGCAGAAGACCTTGCGGGAGATCGACGGCCCCAAGCGCGCCTACTGGACGCCCATCTACAAGGACGAATACCCGACCCGGACCACCTTCCCCGATGCGGAGGCGAACGATGGGCAGGCGGTTGTGCTCGACGGCGTCACCTTTACCGCGCACGACGTGGGGGCCGGCGAGAGCGCCGACGAGACCGTGTGGACCATGGGCAAGGACGCGTTCGTGGGCGATCTCGTCATGAACCGCGTGCACCCGTGGCTGGCAGAAGGTCGCAGCGGCGCCTGGCTCTCCTCCCTCGCCGCCTCGCGCCCGATACTGGCCACGTCGAGCAAGGTGTATCCGGGCCACGGCGCGGTGGGCGACGCTTCTGCGCTCGAGTGGCAGAAGTCGTACCTGGAGGCATACCGCGCTGCGGTCGCAGACGTCGCCAAGGGGCGGGCGACCCTCGACGACGCGCAGAAGAAGGCGCTCGAGACGCGCATGAACGCGTTTCTTCCGGGCGCGCCACTGCAAGCGCTCATCGCCATGGGCGCCGATCCGGTGGCGGCCGAGCTCTCGCACCGCTGACGCGCCCTGCTCGCGGGCGCGGGCGCGCGCGCCTGCTACCATTCATCGATGCGACTCGGGCGTCGTTCGTTGTTGCGCGCCGCAGGTGGGCTCTGGCTCCCGTTCGCCCCTTCGGCGGCGTGGGCCGGAGGCGACGAGCCCAAGGTGCGGCGCGAGGCGCCGAAGCAAGGCGGCACGCGCCACAGCTCCGGACCCTATGCCGTGTACGTGCCGCCGTGGCTCGCGCCGAAGAACGGCAAGGTCGACGTGGTGGTGCACTTTCACGGGATGTCGGAGCTGCAGGAGGCAAACTTCGCCGAGGCCCAGCTCAACGCCGTGGCGGTAAGCATCAACCTCGGCGTCTCTGCCGGCAGCTACGGATCGCTTACCCACGATGCGGAGCCCGCGCTCACGAGCCTGCTCGAGCACGCCATCTCGCTCCCTCCGCTCTCCAACGTCGCGCCCGGCCGCGTCGCGCTCTCCGCCTGGAGCGCCGGTTACGGCAGCGTAGGCCCGCTCTTGCGCTCCAAGGTGGTGCGCGATCGCGTCGACGCGGTGCTCCTGGCCGACGGGCTCTTCACCGCGTTCCTCGATCGCCGCATGCGCAAGATTCATGCGGAGCCGCTCAAGGGCACCATCGCCTTCGCCGACGCCGCCACCAAAGGTGAGCGGCTTTTCATCCTCACGCATACGTCCATCGCCACCGCCGACTACCCGTCGGTGTGGGAGACTGCCGACTACGTTTTGCACGAACTGCAGATCGGCAAGCGCACCATCCCCCACGTGACGCAGCGGCCCATCTACGAAGCGAAGAAGGGCCTCTTCACGGTGCTGGGCTACGCCGGCGTCACCCGCGGCGCCCACGTCGACCAGATCAAATTCATGGGCGCGAACATGTACAAGCCCCTGGCGGAGCGCTGGAAGTAAGGTCCATATCGAGCGATTTGCGGTAGCATGCCGCCTCATGAAGACACGAGCTGCGGTTGCGTACGAAGCGGGCAAGCCCCTGGTCATCGAAGAAGTGGATCTGGAAGGCCCGAAGGCCGGCGAGGTCCTGGTGGAGATCAAGGCCACCGGTGTGTGCCACACCGACGAGTTCACCCGCTCGGGCGCCGACCCCGAAGGCCTCTTTCCCGCGATCTTCGGCCACGAAGGCGCAGGCATCGTGGTCGACGTGGGCGCCGGTGTCACCAGCCTGCAGAAGGGCGACCACGTCATTCCGCTGTACACGCCGGAGTGCCGCGGCTGCAAATCGTGCCTGAGCCGCAAGACCAACCTTTGCACCGCCATTCGCGCCACCCAGGGCAAGGGCCTCATGCCCGACGGCACCAGCCGCTTCTCCATCGGCGGCAAGAAGATTCACCACTACATGGGGTGCTCCACCTTTTCGAACTTCACGGTGCTCCCGGAGATCGCCCTCGCCAAGATTCGCCCGGACGCGCCGTTCGACAAGGTCTGCTACATCGGTTGCGGCGTCACCACCGGCATCGGCGCGGTGATCCACACCGCCAAGGTGGAGCCCGGCGCCAACGTCGTCGTGTTCGGCCTCGGCGGCATCGGTCTCAATGTCATCCAGGGTGCGCGCATGGCCGGCGCCGACATGATCATCGGTGTCGATATCAACCCCGCCCGCGAGGCGCTCGCACGCAAGTTCGGCCTCACCCACTTCGTGAACCCCAAGACCGTCTCCGGCGATCTGGTGGCCCACCTGGTGGAGCTCACCCAGGGCGGCGCCGACTACAGCTTCGAGTGCGTCGGCAACGTCGACCTCATGCGCCAGGCCCTCGAGTGCTGTCACCGCGGCTGGGGCGAGTCGATCATCATCGGCGTCGCCGGCGCCGGCCAGGAGATCAAGACCCGGCCGTTTCAGCTGGTCACCGGCCGGGTGTGGAAGGGCTCGGCCTTCGGCGGCGCCCGCGGCCGCACCGACGTTCCGAAAATCGTCGACTGGTACATGGAGGGCAAGATCGACATCGACACCCTCATCACCCACAAGCTCCCGCTCGAGCGCATCAACGAGGCGTTCGATCTGATGCATTCGGGTGAGTCGATTCGCACGGTGGTGGAATTTTGAGCGGGAGCTTCGAGACCCTCTCCGAATCGCGCGTCTTCGGCGGCGTGCAGGGCTTCTACCGGCACGAATCCGCGGCGTGCGGCGGGCCCATGAAGTTCGCGGTTTACGTGCCTCCGCAGGCCTCCAAGGAAGGCCCGTGCCCGGTGGTGTACTACCTGGCCGGGCTCACCTGCTCCGAGGAGACGTTCGCCATCAAGGCCGGCGCGCAGCGGGTCGCAGCCGATCTGGGGCTGGTGCTTGTCACCCTCGACACGAGCCCGCGCAGCACGCGCTATGCGGGCGACGACGAGAGTTGGGACTTCGGCGTCGGCGCGGGGTTCTACCTCGACGCCACCCAGGCTCCCTGGTCCGCCACCTACCGCATGGAGACCTACGCGGCGACCGAGCTACCTACGCTGGTCGAGGCCGCGTTCCCCATCGACGCGGCGGCCCGCGGCATCTTCGGGCACTCCATGGGCGGCCACGGCGCCCTCACGCTGGCGCTGCGGCACCCGGGGCGGTACCGCAGCGTCTCTGCCTTCGCGCCCATCGTGGCGCCTTCCCAGGTGCCGTGGGGCGAGAAAGCCTTCGCGCGCTACCTGGGTGACGACCGCGCGGCCTGGGCCGCACACGACGCCACCGCGCTGGTGGCGAAGTCGCAACTGCCCTTCGAGATCCTCGTCGATCAGGGCACCGCCGACAAGTTCCTCGCGCGCGAGCTTCGGCCCGAGCTCTTCGAAGAGGCGTGCAAGAAGGCCGGGCAAGCGCTGCGCCTCCAGCGCCGCGAGGGCTTCGACCACAGCTACTGGTTCATCCAGACCTTCGTGGGCGATCACCTCGCCTACCACGCGTCGCTGCTGCGCAGCTGAGAGGTGGCTAGCGTTAGGTTGCTTTCGCCTGACGCCACTGCGCCGGCGTGCAATCTGCGCGGTCGCGAAACAAGCGGCCGAGCGCGCTCTCGGACAATCCTACCCGCGCGGCCACGGCCTGCACTTTGAGGTCGCTCCGCGCGAGCAGCTCGGTCGCCACCGCAAATCGCGCCGCGCTCACCTCTTCGCGAAACGAAGTCTTCTCCTGCGCGAGCGCCCGTCTCAGCGAGCGCTCCGACATGCCGAGCTGCTTCGCCGCCGCGAACGACGATAGGTCGAGCGAAGACCGCAAGAGGGTACGGAGGCACTGAACCTCTCTGGATAGCGATCGAACCGCCTCGAGCGCGTTCGCCAGCTTCGCTTCCACGTCCGGAACGCCGAGTCGCGCGTAGATATCCTTGGACGAATGCAGAACGGTGAAGTGAGGGCTCGGCGCAATCGTCGGCAACAGACCCGCCAGCAAGAATCCAGACACGTCGGGCCGAACGATCGAGGTCACCCGCATTCGAAGGAAGAGGTCCTTGTTGCGTCCCATCCACGTCGTCAGCGTCGCCAGCGCGCTCAGGTCCACGGCTTCGACCTCCCGCATGTCGAGGACCATGTCGAACACCGGGGTCATGTGCCGATTTCTATCGAACACCTCGAGGAGCGACACGACGTCTCCTTCGCGCGGAGTCCCCCAGGCGATGGCGCCCCCCACACTGGGATTCGCACACCAAACGAGCGCCGACCCGCAGTTCACGTAGACGTCGTGGGAGGGGGCGCTGAACGAGGCCGCAGTGATCTCCTTCATTGCGTGGCCATCAATCCGGGTACCACGCGAAGCGAATCGGTCGAGACGAAAAAGTGCATCCGGCCATCCGCTTGAGCTGCCGAGGCGGCGCATTCGGGCATGACGACGCAAAAATGGCGGACGACGCGCCGCAGCATCGTGGGAGCACCTTTGGCCGTGAGCGACGGTTGCTTGGCCGTTCTTGACGACCGCCGTCCTCTACAACCCGGTCACGGGAGGACGATTCCCGAGCTTCGCCTGAGCACCTCGCCGTTTCTTCGATGTGCTCGATTTGGGTGCCGAGCGGCACCTGCTTACGACCTCCAAAGGACACATGCTTATGAAGACGCTCACTTGGTTTGCTTCCGTGCTCGCTGCCGTTGGCTACTTGGGCTGCAGCTCCGACGACCCCGGCGCGCAGATCGCCTTCCACGGAGAGGCCCCCGCGGTTCCGGGGTTCTCCTACGACACCGGCCTCATACCCGCCTCCGGGCCCGCCCAGGTCTCGCTCAAGCTCGTCGCCGGCGGGAACGTGAGCGTCGACGCGAAGGGTACCGCAGCGGGCTCGAAGATCGCCGGCGTGGGCGGTAGCGGCAAGCTCGCTCTCGACCTGCACTTGAAGCTCGAGGGAACACTCAAGGTCGCGTCGACCCTGAAGAACTACGATGGGCCGATACCGGGCCTCGCGAACATCGACGTTCCTATCGTCGGGTCCACCGCCTTCGATCCGTTTCTCCTCGACGGCCAGGCTGCGTCGCTACCGGTTGCCATTCCCGAAACCAAGCTGCCCGACATCCCCTTGGGCGGAGTACCGGGCAGCTTGCGCCTCACGGTGGTCTCCGGAAGCCAGGTGCAGGTGAAGTTCGGGGGACGCTGCATGAGCGTGGCGGGAGGCTCTGCGAGCTACGCCGGCGACACGACGATCTCCGGATCGCTGGTGATGAAGGGCGAGATCGCGCTCACCCTGCCGGCGCCGCTGAACAAGTCCATCGAGTTGGCGCAGTTCACCGTGCCCATTCCAGAAGGCACCCGCGCGCTGCCGTTCGCGGCGGTGTCTTCGCCTGGCGTAAGCGATGGGCAAGAAGGCGGGGGTTGCGGCGGAGCGACCGGCGATGGTGGTATCGCGGACGATGGCGGCACGACGAGCGATGGCGGCACCTCTGGCGACGGGGGAAAGCCACCCAGCAACAACCACGCGACGGTGAAGATCAACGGAGTGGACGAGACGGTGACGGGGTTCACCAGCTTCGCTTCGGGTAGCGGCGGCGTGCTCGTGATCAAGCTGGCGCGCCCGGGAGCGACCACCGACCTCGTCATCAACGCCAACCGACGCGGAACCGGCTGCGAGGTGGGCGGAAACCTGGTGACCTACCGCCCCGATGGCGACTATCAGCTCTTCGCCACCAGTGCCACGTGCGGGCTCAACATCGCCATCATCCCCACGAAGGCGGGTGAGCGCTTCGCGGGTACGTTCCTCGGCGCGGTCGGGGCCGTCAACGGGTCGAGCGCCTACAAGCAGATGGACGTCACGTTCGACGTGGAGCTCGGCCGGCTGTAGCTCGGCGAGTCCGATCTCGTGCCGTTCGATCTGATGCACTCCGGTGCGTCGACTCGCACGGTGGTGGAATTTTGAGCGGGAGCTCCGAGACCCTCCGCCACCCAGGCTACCCCCAGGCTCCCTGGTCTGCCACCTACCGCATGGAGACCTACGATGTGAACAGCACTTGTCCGGTCCTGTGAGAGGCGCCCGCGGGAAACCGGGGGTGCCTACTCGGTGGAGGCGCCGGCCCCCCGAAGCTATCGACCAAAAACACCAGTCTCCTAGGCCGCCGCCTTCACTTGGTAGTGTTGCTGGGGCACCGAGAAGCCGGCCTCGCCCAGCCGGTCGCGAATCGCGGCGTTGGTCTCGAAGTAGACTTGCCAGTAGTGGTCATTGTGGCAGTAGGGGCGCACTGCGAGCACCGGGCCTGCCAGGGTAAACGTCGCGATCTCTACTTCGGGCAAGGGCTCCTGCATCACGTTCGGAATCTTGGCGAGCGCGGCCTTGAGCACCGCGACCGCGCGGGCCACGTCGGCGCTATGGTCGAGTTGTGCGGTGAGCTCTACGCGGCGGTACTTGTTTGCGCTGAAGTTCTTGATGGTCTCTGCGAACACCTTCGAGTTCCCGATCATCGTGAGAACGTGGTCCATGGTGTTGATCTTGGTGACGAAGAGGCCCACTTCCTCGACCGTGCCGGTGACCCCGCCGGCCTCGACGAAGTCGCCTACCTTGAAGGGACGCAGCACCACCAGAAAGGCTCCCGCCGCGAAGTGCGAGAGCAGGCCCGACCACGCCATGCCGATGGCCACGCCGGCGGCGCCGAGCAGCGCTGCAAACGTGGTGGTTTGCACGCCGAGGAACCCGAGAACGCCAATGGCCAGAGCGATCTTGAGAATGGCGCTCACCGCGGCCGTGACGTAGCGGATGAGCGTCTCTTCGATCTTCCTCGCCTTGAGTGCGCGGCCGACGATCCTGTCGATGATGCCGATGATCCAACTGCCGATGACCCACATTGCCAACGCGCCGATGAGCTTCAGGCCCACGTCGTAGGCAGTGATCTTCAGTAGCCCAATGTAGTCGGTGGTGGCGGAGCCGGTAGCTCCTGCGATAGGGTCCATTCCAATCATGATGTCTCCGTGGGGTGAGTGCGCGCTCCCCCCGCGTGCCAAGTTGGCAGTGGGAGCCGATGTAGCGGCGCTACAGGTGCTGTCGCGCGTGCGCGACGCCCGCGGCAGAGAAGCCGTGGTTGCCTGCGCGCCGCTTCGTTTCAAAGGTATCGAGGACGCCCGCTCATGCATGGATCGTTCCACCACGAAGCTCGCCAGCGCGCCAAGGCCACGGCATTGCCGCGTGGCGCACGTGCGCGTGCGCGGCGTCACCGCAAGATGAAGCGGTATCCGAAGTTGAGAAAGCTGCCGCGCATACCCACGCTCGCAAAGTCGAACTGGCGCACCGTCACGCCCCGATAGGCGAGCTCGCCGAAGAGATCGCCGGGGCCCAGCTTGACCTCGGCCCCTACCAGGCCGGTGAGGCCCAGGAGGAACGCAAAGCTGTCTTTCGATGAACCAGCGGGCAACGCGAACGTGCCATTCTGGAAGAGCGCTGAAGGCGAGAATCCAAGATAGGGACCAAACTGCCGGCTCTTGCCGAAGTGGTAGGTAATGGGCCCGTCGATCACCAGCGCGCCGTGCGTGAACTTGGTCTCCTGGCCGCCCAACTGCCGCGGGTTCACGCTGCGCTCGAGGTACTCCTCGCGCCCCAGTCGAACGCCGAAGCCGAGGTAGCCGCTGCGCAGCGGAATTCGCAAGCCGAGCCCGCCGCCGAACGCGAACCCGAGCTCCCCTACGTTGTTACTGGTGAGTCGAAGACCGGTGGCGAGCTCGGCGGTGATGAGTACCGGCTCCTTCGGCGGGGTGACGCCGCGCAGCGCGGGAGGGGAAAGGCGACGCGGCGGCTCGTTGGCGGTCGCGACAATGGACGTGTCGAGGTCTGCGCCCTGCCCCGGTGAGCCCGCGCTGGCGCAGCGAACCCGATGCGCCCGCGAACCGTCGAGCGCGAGGGGCGCTGCGCGTTGGGCCATGGCGCCGCCGTCGACGCTGCACAGCACGCCCGGCGCCGCCGGTAGCACCACGTCGCGGCCGCGCGTCACCACCTCGAACGGTACCACATGGGTGATGCCCACCGCACTGAAGGGTCCCTCGAAGAGATCGTCGTCGATGCCGCTTACCCGCGCGTAGTAGTCGCCGGCGGGCACCGCGCGGGCTTCCAATCGATGGGTGGCGGTGCCCAATCGAGCGTCGACGATCACGTCTTGGAAGTCGGGGTCCTTCGAGAGCTGCACGTGCCAGGTCGCGATGGCCGGTCCAGTGCTCGCGGGACCGAAGTCGCCGAAGAAGTCTGCGCCGGCGGTGCGCCCGAACACCAGACCGGGCGGCGGCGTGAGCCACTGCGCCGCGCCGGGCAGCGGCCGCGGGGGCGTCGGAGCTTTGCCCTTCTCGGCCTTGCTGCCGAAGTTCTCCGGCACCGCAACGGTCTTGTTCTGGGCGGAGATGGATGCGCCGTTGCCCTTGTACACCGCGAGCCGCGAGGTCTGCTTCGCGTCTACGTGCACCTGCGCTTCGCCGACCCCCAGCTTCACCTTGGCGCCGGGGGTGGCGATGGTCTGCTCGTTCTTCTTGGTGCCGTCGAGCTCGCCCAGGCGCGCGCGCAGGGACCCGGAGACGAGGGTGGTTTCACCCACCCGCGCCGCGCCCTTGGCGTCGCCGAGAATGACCACCAGCGTGTGCTCGCCCAGGCGCAATTGGGCATTGTCCGCCGCGAAGCGCACATCGGCCGCCGAAGCCTCCTTGGTGCTCACGCGGTTGCCGCGAAAGAGCGGATCGTCCTTGTGCGCCGGCTTCGGCGACGGGGCCTCTACGCTCACCTGATTGCGCACGAAATCCAGCTTCGCGTCGGGGCCGACGTTGCCCACCGGCTTGGGGGGCAGCTTGAGTACCGTGCCTTCCTTCAGCGCATGCGGCGAAGGACCCATTCCTGGGTTGGCCTGGTGGATCAGATCGATGTACTTGGCGTCACCGTACTTGGCGCGCGCGATCGCGAAGCAGGTATCGCCCTGCTTCACCGTGTAGTCGACGGTGCCGGCGGTCTGCGCGCGCGCTTCGTTGGCCGTCGCGCAGAAGGTCAGCGCCAGCGCGGGCATCAGTGCAACGAAGATAAGATTGAAGGTTCGCATCGTCCTCATGGGCAGCTATCGGCCCCTCTTTACTGCACGCTTGGTCTTTTTGGCCACATCGTCCTGCGTGGCGCCGCTGAGCGTCACGTCGCTGGCGCCCGCACGGATGAGCTCGGCGACGTCGCGCGCGTTCTCGGCGCCCACGCAGAGCACCGGGCGCTTGTCGCCTTCGCCGCGAAGCTGACCCAGTCGCGCGGCGCCCGATGCCCAGCTCGCCACCAGCACCGCAGCGATGGGATCGCCTTGCACGTCGCGCGGCGGCGTCGTCGCTTGCTCCCACATGGTCACGCGCAGGCCGTTCACCGAGAGCGAATCGCGGAGATCGCGCGAGGGCGGGGAGCCATCGGCCCATACGCACACCCGCGGAACGAGGCCGCCACCAGACGCCTGCGCTTCGCCCTTGCGGCCCACGCCGGTGAGCGCGCGATCCTCGCGCGAAAGTCCGGCCGCCACGATGCGCTCGTCGGCGGAACGCGCGATCATGGCGTCGGGGTCGGTGCCGGCGATGGCTGCGCCGAGGGCGTCGCGGAGCTCGCCCGCGGTGGGACGCTCGGTCGCCACCTTGGCCAGCGCCCATCGCACGACCTTCTCGAGCCCGGTGGAGACTGCGCGCCGCTGGCCCACCGAAGCAATGGGCGGCGGCTCCACGAACATCTGCTGGGCCATGAGCCCTGCCATCTCTTCGGCGTCGAATGGCGGAACGCCGGTGATGGCCTCGAAGAGCATGCAGCCCACCGCGTACACGTCGGTGGGGGCCCCTACCTCGATACCCTTGCACTGCTCCGGCGACATATAGTGCGGCGTTCCGTGTACTGTACCCGTTTCGGTGAGCCGCTCGGCGGTCTTTTTCGGGTCGTTCACCAGGGCCAGGCCGAAGTCGAGGATCTTCACCAGATCGCGGCGGTCCTTGTTCTCGACCAGCATCACGTTTTCGGGCTTGAGATCGCGGTGCACCACGCCCTCCCGGTGCGCCATTTCCAACACCGAAAGAATCTGCGAGAACACGTCGCCCAGGCGCAGGAGCGAGAGCTCTGGCCCCTGCGGATGAATCAGGTCGGCGAGCACCGAGCCCGACACCAGCTCCATGGCCATGTAGAGCTCGTCGTTCGCCTCACCGAAGTCGAGCACCGAAACGATGCCCGGATGCCGCAGCCGTGCCAGCGCTTGCGCCTCGCGCCGGAAACGCTCGCGGGTGGTGGCGGAGCGCGCCATCTCCGCAAGCAGGAACTTCACCGCCACCGGTTCTCCCAGCGAGAGGTGCGTCGCGCGGTACACGCGGCCCATACCGCCAGCACCGATGAGCGCTTCGATGCGAAACTTGCCGTCCAGCACCCGGCCAATGCGCGGGTCTGCGTCGTCGTTTTCCTGAGGTTCGCCGGGAATCATGGTGTCAGCTCGAAGATTTCCACTTTGTCGGCCTTCCCGCGAATCGGCTGCGCGCCCAGCGACTGGAAGTCGAAGTCGCCGCGGCAGGCGCCCTCCACTTGCTCCGTCACCAACGTTTGGCCAGGCCGCGCCAGGGTCTCCAGGCGCGACGCGACGTTCACCGCGTCGCCAATGGCAGTGAACTCCATCCGCTTCTCGCTCCCCAGGTTGCCCACCACCGCCGGGCCCGCAGCAACCCCCACCCCCAGCCGCACGTCGAAGCCGAACTTCTTTTGCCACTCGGCGTGGATGGTGTCGACGAAGCGGTGCATGTCCTCGGCGCATGCTACCGCGCGCGTTGCCGGCGGCCGTGCGTCGTCGGTCGCGACCTCGGTGGCGCCGAACACAGCCATGATGCAGTCGCCCATGAACTTGTCGACGATGCCGCCGTGGCGAAAGACGATCTCCGAGAGCAGCCCGAAGAGCTCGTTCAAGAAGGCAACCACCTTCTCCGGCGGCGCGTTCTCCGAGAACGAGGTGAACGCGACGACGTCGGCAAATACTACCGCCACGTCCTTTCGTTCGCCGCCCAGCTCGAGCTTGCCGCGCCCTTCGGCCACCGCCTTGGCGATCTCCTCGGGAAGATACCGCGACAGGCCGGCCTCGACCTGGGCCCGGCGAGCGATCTCCACTTCGCCGGCGGCCAGCGAGTCGGCCATGGCGCCCAGGGCGTCGCCCAGGGTCTCGAGCTCGTCGCCGGTCTTGACCGGCGAGCGCTCGGCAAAGGCGCGGGTGGCATATTTGCGTGTAAGCTGCACCAGCTGCAGGATCGGACGCGTGGTGCGGGTGGCGAACCACACGCCCACCGCCAGCGAGAGAAGCAAGATGACGGCAAAGGCGATGCGTAGCTCGCGCGCGCCGGTCTCGAGCTCGGGAAAGGCTTCGCGCTCCGGCCGCACCAGGACGATCTGCCAGGGGCGACCGGCGAGCGGTAGCACCGACCCGTTGACGGTGTCGCCGGCGAGCGGCAGGCGGCTGCGCGCCACCAGGATACCCGGCGCCGTCGCGCCACCGACGGCGCGCACGAAGGCCCGCGCTCGCTCCACGTCGCCATGCCCGGCGATTCGCTTGCCGTCCATGTCGAGCACCACCACAGGAGTCGCCCCGTGGTCGTCGAAGACGCTCTCGGCCACCGAGCGCACCACGTCGTCGAGGGCGCTTGGGGCGAGCCGCGCCAGCACCCAACCGTGCACCGCGCCGGCCTTGCCCACCGGGGCCACGAAGCGCACTTCTGGCTGATCGCCGTGAAACGTCAACGGCAGAAACCCGGAGCGCTCGTCGGGCTGCGCCGGGAGCTCGGGCGGCGATACCAGCTCGCCTTGGCCCTTGCCTTGCTTGACCTCGTCGATGAGCTTGCGATCGGCGCCGTAGACCGCAATGCGCTCCACCCGCGGCTCACTGGCCACCAGGTCTTGCACCAGGGCGAGCCGCGCTTCTTGGGGAATGTCGGCGTCGCCGAGAATCCGGCCGACCCGAGAGGCCACGTCGGCTGCGCGCCCGAGCTCGCTGTCTACGCCTTGGGCAACCTGCCGCACCACCACTGCTTCCAGGTTCTTTTCCGAGGTCTCGAACCCGCTGCGGAACAGACCGAGGCCGCGCACCGTCAAAAACAGGAGGGGTAGGGCCGCCAAAAGGACGACGGTGACAGTCCACTTCACTCGGATCGACAGGCGCATGTTCGCGCTGCAAGGTATCACGAGCCGTGCCAGCCGCGGTCGAGCCAGTTGCCGCGTGCTTGCGGCGCTTTTCGTGCGGGTAGGCGCTTCGTCCGCACCGCAAAGTGTCGGCCCCGCACTACAGCGCGGGGCCGCGCTGCCGGGAGCGCGCGAGGTTCGAACGCGGGTTTCGGTTTCTCCCACCTTCCCAGGTCGCGGCATGCATCTCGCAGGAACGACAGTGACCCATGAATGCCGTTCACTTCGTGAGCAGTCACGGACGCCTGATCCTCGTGCAGCTCGAGGAGCCGGTCGTCGTCAACCTCGAGACCGGCCGCGTGCTTCGGTTCGCGGGCCGACTCCGGGGCGCCGTCTCGGCGCTGGTGGCGGGCGAGCGAGCGCCGGTGGCAGCGGGCCGCCTCGCCGAGGAACTGGGCGTGCCGCGCTACGTGGCGCGGGAGCTGGTGCGCGGCGTGCTCAACGAGCTGAGCTCGGGCACCGATCTCGAGTCGCGAACGCGCGTGCTTGGTGAAGGCATCGTGCAAGGCTCGACCTTCCTTCGCGTTCATCACCTCGCGCCGACCCGCGCCGACGAGGACTGCCACGCGGGCGCTGCGCTCCTCTCGACGCGCCAAGGATCCCTGCTTGTCGTCGGAGCCCAAGGCGCCGGCAAAAGCTCGCTCTGTGCGTCGTTCGCCGCGGGTGGCGCAAATATTGCGTGGGACGGTCTGCGCGCATTTGCGCGTCAAGACGAGGGGTTGAGCTGGGGCAAGGTGGCGCAAGCCTGGTTCGTGGACCGCCGCCGCCGAAACGGCCTGGGATTCAAGCTGGTTCGGTTGGGTCGCGCGGCCGGGCTGGTGGCGCTCCTCGGGGCCGTGACCTCCGAGCATTGCGGAACGGAGTGGCTTCGTATCGTTCGTGCCTGCCTTTCGCTGGTCGACGGTACTCCACTCTTCGAAGCAACAATCCCCAACTCGCTCACCGCACTCGATGCCGCAGTGCGTGACTACCTCGGCGATGCCGCAGACCTTTCGGCCGATTTGCGATAGTCCACCCATGACGGATGGCCCCACCAGTCGACCCACGCACGAGGCCAAGAGTCACGCGTTTCTACGAACCGCCATGGCTGCGCGGCTCGAGCTTCGGGTGGAGCGGGAAGGAGGCAAACCATCGGAGCGCACCGTGACGTTGGACGGCAATCTTTTCCGCATCGGTTCTCACCCCAGTAACGACGTCGTGGTGGACGACCCGGCGGTCTCCCGCTTCCACTGCCGCATCGTGCGCGAGAAGCACAACTGGCGGGTCAGCGACTCGGGCTCTCGCAACGGCACGCGCCTGCAAGGGGTGCGGGTGTACGACGCGGAGCTACCGGCCACCGAAAGCCTCCTCGACCTCGGCGATTCCGTGGTGCGCGTGCGCGAGCTGCCGTCTGCCGGGTCGGTGGAGCTCCTCGACCGACCGAGCTTCGGCGATCTCTTCGGCACCTCGGTGGTGATGCGCCGGCTGTTCGCCATCCTCGACAAGGTCGCCCACTCGGAAACGAATGTGCTCATCGAGGGCGAAAGTGGCACTGGCAAGGAGCTGGTTGCCACCGAGATCGTCCGTCGCGGCCCCCGCGCGCGCAAGCCCTTCGTCATCGTCGACTGCAGCGCCATCTCGCCCAATCTCATCGAGTCCGAGCTGTTCGGCCACGCGCGCGGCGCGTTCACTGGCGCCGATCGCGATCGCATTGGGGCCTTCGAGGCCGCCCAGGGCGGCACCGTCTTCCTCGACGAGATAGGCGAGATGCCCATCGACATGCAGCCCAAGCTGCTGCGCGCTCTGGAGGCCCGCGAGGTGCGCCGCATCGGCGAGACGGCCACCCGCAAAGTCGACGTGCGGGTCGTGGCCGCCACCAACCGCAAGCTCGAACGCGAAGTCAACAACAGGCGCTTCCGCGAAGACCTCTACTTCCGGCTCTCGGTGGTCACGATGCGGGTGCCGCCGCTGCGCGAGCGACTCGACGACATCGAATTGCTCATTCGGACGTTCCTCGACTCGATGGCCGCGCAGGGCTCGGCCCACCTCTTCACCCCCCAGGTGGTGGAAGACCTGATGCGCTACGACTGGCCCGGGAACGTGCGCGAGCTCCGCAACTTCGTGGAGCGCACGGTGGTCTTGCAAACCGCCACGCCCACCGGCGGCAGCGGGGGCGAGCGCATCGGCAGCAACGCGCCGCCGCCCGCCAAGGCCGCCGATATCGACCTCACGGTGCAGTTCCGGGCGGCAAAAGAGCGCGTCATCGCCGACTTCGAGCGCCGGTACGTGGCAGCCCTCCTCGAGTGGGCCGACGGCAACATCAGCCGCGCGTCGCGCAAGGCAGCCATGGATCGCATGAACCTTTATCGGCTCATCCAGCGTTATGGCCTGCGCGAAGAGCCCCACCTCAAAGACGACGGGCGTGGCGAGCGCGGCGGCCTCGGCGACGAAGGCGGCTGATTGCGGCCCCGACTTGCGATATTCTGAAGGGATGAGCCTTCACGCCTGTCCCCGCTGCGGCCGTCACGTCTTTGCCGAGGATGTGCGGGCCCGCGGCGCCTGTCCGTTTTGCGCGTCAAAGCGCGTCCTCGCCAAGGGCGTCTTCGCCAGCTTGGCCGGCGCGGCAGCGTTCGTGTCGGGCATCGGTTGCGCGTACGGCATGCCCGCGGACCGCTACGTGGAAGACGACGGCGGACGCACCGCCGCCGAAGCCAGCGTGGGCGATGGTCGCGCACCCGACGGGGCTGCGGTCGCCCGTGACGCTGCGGTCGACGCGAGCCGCGATGCGGGTGACGCCAGCGACGCCGATCTCGACGCCTCGGATCAATGAGCGAGTCGCCCTCGGGCGCGCCGCACTACGTGGTGTGGGAGCTGACGCTCCGCTGCGATCTGTCGTGCTCGCACTGCGGCAGTCGCGCCGGCCGTCCGCGCGCGTCGGAGCTCTCCACCGGCGAGGCCTTCGACGTGGTGCGCCAGCTGGCTGCGCTCGGCACCCGGGAGATCACCCTCATCGGCGGCGAGGCCTACCTACGCGAAGACTGGGATCTCGTCGCCCGCGCCATCGTCGAAGCGGGCATGAAGTGCACGATGACCACCGGGGGCCGCGCCTTCACCAAGGAGCGCGCCGCGCGCGCCAAGGCGGCGGGGGTCTCGGCGGTGTCGGTCTCCATCGACGGTCTCGCGCCGGCCCACGACCGCCAACGAGGCGTTGGCGGTAGCTTCGCTTCGGCGTTCGCTTCCCTGCGCACGCTGCGCGAGGCCGGTCTCGACATCACGGCCAACACCCAGCTCAACCGTCTCTCGTTTCCCGACCTCGATGCGCTGTTCGATCTCTTGGTGGCGGAAGGGGTGAGTGGCTGGCAATTTCAGCTGACGGTTCCCATGGGCCGCGCCGCCGAGCACCCGGAATGGCTGTTCCAGCCTTACGAGCTTTTGCAGGTACACCCCAAGTTGGCCGATATCGCAGTACGCGGACGGGCCCATGGCCTCTTGTTTTGGCCCGCCAACAATATTGGCTACTACGGACCCCACGAGGCGATATTTCGCAATCGCGGGCTTGCCGGTGAGGCGGTGTGGACCGGCTGCGCCGCCGGAAAGAACGCGCTCGGCATCGAGTCCGACGGCACCATCAAGGGCTGCCCCTCGCTCCCGACCTCAGTGTATTCTGCAGGCAATGTCCGGAGCGAGGCGATCGCCGACCTGTGGAGGGAGGCGCCGGAGCTGGGCTTCATGCGCCGCCGCCAGCAGGAGCGCGACGCGCGCTTGTGGGGCTTCTGCAAGACCTGCTACTACGCCTCGGTGTGTGGCGCCGGGTGCACCTGGACGGCGCAAGTGTTCTTCGGGCGCCCGGGCAATAACCCCTACTGCCACCATCGCGCGCTGGAGATGAAGGCCCAGGGCAAGCGCGAGCGCCTGGAGCGGGTTTCTCCAGCGCCCGGCACGCCGTTCGATCACGGAACCTTCGCGCTCTACGTGGAGGACGACGAGACCCCCGCGCGCGCGGGTGAACCCTTGGCGCCCGCGTCGGCCATCGCCCGGCCACGTCGCCGATTGCCGATCGTCCCGAGCGGGTAGGCGCCCATGCCCTCCTCTTGTGCCATTGGCACAGCTCGAGCGCGCTAACATCCCGGAACTCCACAGACACTCGGGTGGCGCCTGTTTTGCTTGTGGGCATCCAATGCTCGCCCCGCGTCGCCCCTCCTTCGTCCGCGCAGCCCTCCTTGCGTCCGCCGCCTTCGCGCTCGTCGCCTGCGCCAGCAGCGATGGCGAGTTCGAGTCCGACGATCCGTCGCCGCAGTCTCAGGCGCGGGGCGACAGCAACGCCGCCGGCGGTGCCTCTTCCTCGTCGGGAGCCGCCGCGTCGCCCAGCGCGCCCGGCGAGGGCGCCAAGGACCCGAGCCCCGAGCGTGCGGTGGAAGAGGCCGACATCATCCAGCGCGACGGCTCGCGCCTGTACGCGCTCTCGCGCTACGGCGGCCTCTCGGTCATCGAGATCGGCGTTCGTGACCAACTGAAGATGCTGGGGCGCTACCGCATGGATGCGATGCCCTTCGAGATGTACGTGAAGGATGGTGTGGTGCAGGTGATGCTCAACGACTTCGGTCATTGGGTTCCCTCCACCGCGTCGGCCGACGGCGGCCGCTGGGTGCAGTCGAGCGAGATTCTTTCCCTCGACGCCAAAAACCCCGCTGCCATCCAGAAGCTGGCCTCGTTCGACGTGCCCGGCTCGGTGAGCGACTCGCGCCTGGTGGGCGACGTGCTCTATCTGGTCACCTACGAAGATGGATATTGCTGGCGCTGCCAAGATACGCCGAGCACCACCATCACGTCGTTCAAGACCGCCGGCGCCGCCATCGCGCAGGTCGATCAACTCCGCTTTTCGAGCCCGCAAAAGAGCTACGGTTGGTGGAAGCGCAGCGTCTCCGCCACCAACCAGCGCCTCTACGTGGCGGGGCCGGAGTGGAACTGGAACGGCAATGGCAACCAGCGATCGATCATCCAGGTGGTCGACATCGCCAACCCTTCGGGGCAGATGCGCAAGGGCGCCGACGTCGCGGTCGATGGGCAGGTGAGCAGTCGCTGGCAGATGGACGAGTTCGAAGGCGTATTGCGGGTGGTGAGCCAGCGCGGGAACAACTGGAGCAACGGCTCCGTCGACCCGCAGGTGCAGACCTTCCGCGTCACCGACTCGAACACCGTGCTGCCGCTTGGGCAAACGAGCCTGAGGCTGCCCAAGCCCGAGAGTCTGCGTTCGGTTCGCTTCGACGGCCCTCGCGGATATGCCATTACCGCCCAGCAGACCGACCCCCTCTTCACCATCGACCTGGCCGACCCGGCGCTGCCCAAGCAAATGGGCACCCTGGAGATGCCTGGCTTCCTCTACTACATGGAGCCGCGCGGCGATCGCTTGATCGGCCTCGGCTACGACAACCGCAACAGTGAGGGCTCGCTCACCGTTTCGCTCTTCGACGTGGCCGACCTCAAGGCCCCGAAAATGCTCAAGCGCGTGAACTTCGCCAAGGGCTGGGCCCAGCTTGCGGAAGACCAGGATCGCATCCACAAGTCGTTCCAGGTGCTCGACGCCCAGGGGCTTATCATGGTGCCCTTTGCCAGCTACGGCGGTTGGCGCGACAACGGGTGCACCGCGCCCCAAAGCGGCATTCAGCTCATCGACTACAGCCGCGACGATCTGGTCCTCCGCGGCGTTGCGCCGCAGCATGGCGAGCCGCGCCGGGCCTTCCTCTACGACGAGCGCCTGTTCGCGGTGTCCGACAACAACGTCACGTCCTTCCGTATCGACGACCGCGACGCGCCCGCCAAGACCGCCCAGTTCGCGCTGGCGAACCCCGCACACAACGTGGTCTCCGCTTCCGGCGGTATGCTCGCCCAGCTCACCAACGACTGGTTCACCGGCGAAGCCATGCTAGCGCTCACCCCCAAGGAAGGGACCGACCAGGCCGAACCGGTGGGGTCGCTCCCGCTCACCGCGCTTGCCACCAGCGAGCGCGCCCGCTGCGGCGGATACGGCACGTGGACTTCGTGGTACGCGGCGCGCCTCTTCGCGCAAGGCAACTTCGTCTACGTGGCGGTCCCCACCTACAGCTACGAAGCCTCGACCCAGAAGCGTACCATGCTGGTGGGGGTGGTCGACGTGTCGAATCCCTCGGCGCCGGCGCTGGTGGGCAAGACCGAGATCGTCCTCCCCATTCAAGGCGGGTACGGGAGTGGCGGCTGGTTCGACGGCTACGCCTTCTACTCCGGCGGCTACTACGGCTCGCTGGTGGGCGCCGGTTCCGCCATCGTGCAGAATGGCAGTACGCTCTCGTTCATCGATGCCGCTTCCACGCCGGTGACGGACGACAACGGCCGCACGGCAGAGGCCCGCGTCGACCGCGCCGTCTACACCCTCAACCTGGCCCAGCCGGCGGCCATTCACGTGAGCAAGACCGACCTGCCGGCCTCGGTGGGCAGCACGCCGCTCATTCTCCAGGGCAACACGGTGTACACCTCACGCTGGCAGCGCACCCAGCCGGGCCGCGTGCGCTTCTGGGTCGATCGCTTGGACATCGGGAACGCCGACGCGCCCGCCCTGCTGCCGGCGGTCAACGTCCCCGGTTCGCTGCTGGCGGTCGATGCCAGCCAGACCCACCTGACCACGGTCGACTACGCGCGCCACGTGACGCGCGCCGTTACCTACCAAGACTGCACCACGGCCTTCGGCTACCGCGCCTACTTCGATAGCGACGCCCAGAGCTGCGTCACCGTCGACCGCATGCTCCGCACCTCGGACCTTCCTACCGGCAGCAGCCGTGCTTCGCTCCGCGCGACCACCAGCCTGCCCGGGCAGAACATCGGCGGCATCGTGGCCACCGGCGAGCGCGTGTATGTTACACTCTATGCCGACTACCAGTACGGGGTCTCAACCCCGGGCGGTGGATATCAAGAACCGGTGCGGCGCCCAGGCTCGCAAGAGGGCCTCTTCGTGTACGCCGGCGTCGATACGGGGGCGCTTTCGCTCACCAGCACGTTCTCCGGCGCTGCCCGTTGGCCGGTAGCGGTCTCCGGAACGCGCGTCGCCATTGCCAACGAGAACGGCCTCGCAGTGTACGACACCGCCGCTGCCGCACCGCGGCTCCTGGGCGCGCAAACGCTCCGCGGCTATGGGTATTCGTACGATGTGCTGCTCGAGCCCGAACAAGCCATATGCGCCCTCGGCGAGTGGGGCCTCCAGAGCGTCGCCCTCCACTAGGAGACTGGTGTTTTTGGTCGATACCTTCGGGGGGCCGGCGCCTTGCGTGCTCACGAACAGGAGTTCGCTCCGCGCGCTGCCCCCAGCGAACGCGCCTCCCTCGGTCTCGGCCAAAAACCCTCAGTCTCCTGCTTGGCGCTCTCCGCCGCCACGCGGTCGTCCGGACCGGAAGAGTCAGGTCGCTCAGAAAAACACCAGCCACCTCGACGTGTCCGTAGAAAATGCGGGAATTCCTAGAGATCTCGCAGTCGTGCTAGGTCGTCTTCTACCGCCTGCGCCGCCAGGCGTCCGCTCTGGGCCACCATGCCCAGAGTGGGCCCTGGATGCGCCGCAATGCCGGCGAAGTAGATACCGGGAGCGTGGTTTCCTGCTCGGCTGGCCAGCCGGTGGAGCGGAGCGAACATGCCGTGGAAGGATGCGCCATACATGCATCCGCCGGGGCCGCGGTGCAGGAGCGTGCTTGGGTCGTCGCGCTTCATGCCGAAGATCTTTAGGTGAATGCCGGCGTCGTGCAGTCGGTGCATGACGTGCGCTTCCAGCTTGCGCAGCGACTCCTTGCGCGCGTCGTCGTCGATCGCCAGCTCGCCGCGGGCGGGAGCCGGCACCGAGAGCAGGAAGGTCCCGCGGGCCGGCGTGGTCAGGGTGATGGTCGGCGCGTAGGGGAGCTCGCCGTCTTCGAACACGTCGTCGAGCTCCTCGTCGGGGCTCACCGAGGGCAACACGTTGGTGCTGGCGAGAGGCCGGCCGCTGCTCTCGCCGGTGATGGACCAAAGCACCGCCGACGCGCTGCGGCGGGCGAACGGCAAGCTCGCTGTGGCGCGGTACCCGCCCAGGGTCGCCTGCGGATCGTCGGTGGCGATGATTACCGCGTCGGCCTCGCGATACCCGCGCGCGGAGTCCACGCCCGAAGCGCCTTTTCCGCCGTCTGCGACCACGATGCGCAGCCCCTCGGCGCGATACACGAATTGAACACCGAGACGCGTGCCGGCTCGCTCGAGGCCGCGATAGAGCTGACCCACGCCGCCGCGTACGCGAAAGAAGCCGAGGGTGTCGACGTGGTGCAACGCCAGCGCGGTGGCCGGCACGCGCCGCGGGTCGGAGCCCAGGGTGGAGGCGTAGTGCTCGAACATCTGCACCAGCAGCGGATCGGAGAAGCGTCGCCGCAGCTCATCGCGCAGCGAGCTGCCCAGCGAGAGCTCACGCGCCGCCACCGGCCCCTTGCGAAAAAGGGCACCCACGTAGTCCATGGCGCGCGGCCTTTGCGCCTCGAGGAAGCGCGGCGATGCCGCTCGATGAAGCTCCGCGCACCGCACCAGCAGGTCGTCGTAGGCGCGGGCGTCTCCTTCACCCGAGAAGGCGCGAATGCGCTCGCGCAGCACTTCGCCGGCGCCCCCGAAATCGAATACGCCCCCACCCGGGAAAAACCAGCGAGCGCGCAGCGGCTCGGACTCGAAGGTCACCACGTCGGCGGTGGATAGGCCTGCCGCACCCAGCACTTCGTCGAACACGCGCCGCATGGTGAGGGGCTCGGTGTTGGTGTCCACCCGCCCGCCTCGCACCCAGGTCGACGCCGGGGCGGTTGCCTGCTCGCTCACCAGCGACACCTCGAAGCCGCGGCGGCGCAGGTCGATGGCGGCCACCAGTCCCCCGATGGTCGCCCCCACGACGACGACTCTGCGCGCTGCGGACACGCTTCGATTGTGGCACAGATGCGCCGCGTTCGGCGCGACCACGCAGTGTCGCGGCAACGCTTCGACCGAGATTCACAATAAGTATGTGCTCAAACTGTCAAGGGCTAACATTGACCATGTCGCTTTTGCCTCGACCGCGCGGGAGTCCCAGCCTAAATGGGGTCCATGGGTTGCTTCTCGCACTTCGGGCTCCTTCGGGGAGCTGCAGCACGAGAAGCAGAATGTTGGTCCGTGGATCTCTCGCGCGTGGGTGCAGCTCGGTGACGTCTCCGCTTCATTAGCCAGGACGCCATGAGCACGCCCGTTTCGTTCGCCCGAGCCTGATCCGTTTCACGACGGAGACTCGAAACAATGCTCACTTGGATTTTGACGTTGATGGTCGCCCTGCAGCCCAGTGCTCCGTGGCGCGACACCTACGAGCAGACGGCGAAAGCCATCGCCGAGGTCGTACAAGAGGAGGCGCCGCTCTTCGGCGGCGCCGATGCGCGAGAGCGTTCGGCCGCACTTTTGGTGGCGGTGGCCTGGGCCGAGAGCCGCTTCGACCCCAAGGCGGTGGGCGATCACGGGCGCAGTGTGGGCCTGTATCAGATATTTCAGCCCAATCTACCGACCCGCGAGGGCTTCAAGCGTGGCGACATCCTCGACCACCCGGTGAACGCCACCAAGGTCGCGCATCGCATGTTCCGCGAATCGATGAACGTGTGCGCCAAGCGGCCGCTCGAGGAGCGGCTGGGCTGGTACGCTTCGGGCGATGGCGCTTGCTCCCGCGGCCTTCCCGAGTCCCGATTTCGCATGGGCCTAGCGGCGAGAGTGTTCAAGCAACACCCGCCCAAAGACACCAAGCTCGCCAAGACCGACTGATACCCGAGGCTTCGAGCGGCAGCGCACGTCATCCCCTCGCCAGCCGCCGGAGGAGAGCGGGGTACGTGCGTGGAGGCCGCTTCAGGCGCGGAGGATCTTGCGCGCGGCGAGCCCGAGCACTCCTGCAGCGAGGATCGGAAGGCCATGCCCGAGCATGACGTGAAGGCTGTCGTCGTGCGGGCAGTGCAGGCGAATGGTGGCGGCGCCGAGCAGCCCTGCGGCGATACCCAGGGTGGTTGCGCGGCCGGCTGCGCCGCTGGGAAACGCATTGCGGAGCGCGAGCGCACCGAGCACCAGCGGAGCAGCGAGGAGCACCATGGTGACCACCATGCACTTGAGGGCTGCCGCGACGGGCGCGTACGGCGGATGCGCCTCTGCTGCGGCGACCACGAAGAAGAGCAGCGACGCAGCGCTCGCAACCAGCCCGAGGCGCGCGGTGGTGGTGGTGGCCCGCAGCAGGAGCGTCAGCGCCACCGCAGCCACGAGCACCGGGGATACCACGCCGAGGAGCACGACCTTGAGCGACATCGCGCGAAGGCCGAGGGCGCCAATGATCGCGCATTCGAGCCCGATGGCCACCGCGAGCGCGAGCCCACGCCGCAGCCGCACCGCGGCGCGCGCAGGCGAGGGAGGCAAAGAAGGCAGCGCCGGCAGCGGAGGCAGAGGCTCCTCATCGCCCGCGAAGGGATCGGGGATGTCGAGCGGGTCGAACCTGCCCCACGGGTCGTGGCGATCTGCGCTCATGACTCCTCCGTTCCGCCGCGGAGCGCCTTGCGAAAGGCTTCGGCAGCGCGAAACGCGCGAACGCGCACATTGCCCTCGCTGGTGTCGAGTATCTGCGCCGCCTCGGCGTTGCTAAGACCCTCGAATCGGGTAAGCACGAACGCCTCGCGGTGCGCTTCGGGCAGCTCCGCCAGCACCCGACGAACGACCTTTAGGGTCTCCTGGGCGTGAAGCTGCCGCTCCGGGCTGGCGCCCTCCGGCGCTTCGGGCTCGGCGCCGGGTGCGGCCTCGTCGAGCGACTCGGTGCGCTCGTTGCGTCCGCGGCGGCCATGATCCACGAACGCGTTGCGTGCAATAGCGTACGACCACGGCACCACCGAGGCCCCGGCGGCGAAGGAGCCTCGCGCGCGGTGCACGCGTAAGAACGTCTCCTGGAGCAGATCGTCGGCAAGGCGCGGCTTTCCGCACAAGCGCATGAGGAACATGCGAATGCGGGGCGCGAGCGTGCCGTAGAGCTCGGGGAAGGCCGAGTCTTCGCCGCGCGCGTACCGGTCCATGAGCGCGTCGAGCTCCGGATAGCGTCGCGCCGAGGTCGCGGTGCGCGCCTCGGGCTCTGCTTTGGAATCCGCGCGGTCGGTGGTCATGGGCGGCGCACCGACAGTGCCATACCACGCGAGGTGCAACCCGGGAAACCCGAAGAGGGGAGGAGCAGGGGTGGCGAGGGTGGTATCCATGCGAGGCGCGCGCCTCTGCTGCGACGCAGAAGCTGCCCGGAGATACGCGGGGCCTGCGCCATCGTTACAGCGAATTTGCCCCCGGCCTTTGAGTACGCCGACGCCGTGAATCGGATGGGGCGAGCGTCGGCGTACTGGGAAAATCGGGGGGAGCCGATTTCGGGGCAAGCGGCCGCGGCGCCAGCGAGCAGGCAGCAGGCAGCATGCAGGGGCGGGGGGGCGGAAGGCCGCTCAGGGCTTGCGGCGAAGCTCCAGGAGGGCGCTGCCGGTGCTGGTGTCGGCGGCTACCCACAGGTCGCCCTCGGGGTCGGTGAACAGCGAGTATCCCGCCCCCTCGCCGTTCATCTTGGCGCCCGGTTTGATGGCCGCAACGAGCGTCTTCTTGCTGCCCTCGGTGACGGTGGCGGCGGCGGCGTAGGTGAACGCCACGGTGGGCGCTGCGGGGAAGTCGTAGCCTTTGGCCAGGACCCACCCTTCGCCGGTACCCTCCGGCGCCACGGCGGCCAGGGAGGCCGTTCCCCCGGTGTTGGAAGAGAACAGCGCGGTTCGCGTCAGGGTCGACGTCGCGCCCAGCACTTCTCCGCGCGTGAAGCCGTAGATTCCGTCGGAGACCGGCCCGCCGCTCAGGCTGGCGGCAACGAACACGTTGTTCTGCGCGTCGGTCGTCACCGGGCCCGAAGCGCCCGCCCACTGCACCAGCGCGAAGCCTGGCTTGCACGCGCCGCTGGGCGCCAGGGCGCCGCTGCAGCTGTCGGATACGTAGAGGCCGTTGTTGCTGGTGGCCGACGGTGCCGCCGCGAACGCAGATAGTGCACTATACACGTATCGCGTCTCCGCCGCGTTCTGCAGGCCCACCCCGGCAAAGTAGCCGTTCACGTTGGCGCGCCCCTCGACCGCCAGCAGCGAGGTCGAGTACAGCAGCACCTCGCCCGGGAACGCTGCCCCGGAGCCGGAGTACGAGAGCAGGCTCTTCGGAACGACCGGTAGATCGATCATCGCATTGAAGAACTTCTGCGCCGGGAGGCCGGTGGCCTCCACGTAGTTGATGGTGGTGTAGGTGAGCGGAGCCTTGGGGGCCGGCGGAACCACATAGCGAACCACCACCGGCTTGGCGCTGATGAGGGTGGTGACCATGGGGCCTCCGCGACCCCAGCGGGCGTCGTTCACCGGAGCGTCCGACGTGTGCACCTGGGTGACATCGAAGGGGAAGGCCGGGTCGATGGCGATGTAGTCGGCGTAGTCCGCTTGGGCGAGGAACACCGGCGGCTGCCGGCCGGCGTCGACCTCGCTCGCGTCGGGCTTGCCCCCGTCGATCCCTGGCGTCTGGGCATCGACGCCCGCATCGTTTCCGGGGGTGGAAGGCAGCACCTCTACCTTGGGCGCAGCGTCGTCGCTGCACGCCACCACCGAGCCCACGGCCGCACATGCACCCAACAAAACGTAAATAGATTTCATCGCGATTCTCCAGATCCCCCCGCGGGGACAGAGAGCGGGACGCAAGAACGCGGAGCAGCAGAAGACCGGAGGATTCCTGTCCGTGCCCTCCCCGCGGAGGACCCGTCAAACCGGCCCCCGTGGTGGGAACCGGGCCTCGGTAGGTCTTCGGGCTCGTGGGCACTCGCGACGAATCGCGTTTCCTAGGCTTCGTCGCTTCCCAGCCGGAGCCAGTGCCAAAGACGAAGTTCGTTCCCACATACCGCTGCGGGGCAGCTCCGGATTCACACCGGATTCCCTGTTAACCCGAGAGCAAGCTCACCGGCACCGAGAACCCCGCGGTCTTATCTCGACGGCTCCACCGTGTCAACGAGGGGCCGGGCGGTACGATTCACGGGTATGAGCAGCGGCCGCCGATGGCGTAGTAGCGGCGGTTCCACTGGGCGGTGGCCCCGCCGCTCAGGCCGGCGTTGGCGCTGGGCGCGTGGCGCTCCCAGGAGCCGGAGTTGAGGAAGAGAATGTCGGTGCCGAACTCGTAGAGAGTGCCCGCGAGGTCTGCGTGACCGAAGGGCCCATTGCCCATGGGTCGACGACCGGGCGCCGGCACGTAGGTGGAGGCGTCGTTGGCCACCAGGTTGGGGTACGAGTAGTTGTACCGATGAACCAGGTACGGCGAGAACGTGAAGTCGGTGGTGGGCGGCTCCGGCGCCGCACCCCAGGGCCACTTGTTGTTGCCCGCGCCGCGCCAGGCCCACTGGTACTCGGCGCCGGTGGGTAGGTTGCCGCCGTCCCATATGCAGAACGCCTGGAGCATGATCTTGGTGACGCAATTGAGCGTCTTCTGATCGAGGATGTCCTTCGGGTAGCGGTTGGTGTCGGTGCCCCCCGTCTCGTAGAAGGTCCGGCCACCGCCGTTGTCGTTCTGGCAGCCGCGTGCGGCCCAGGGGTTGCGCGGCAGCCCGTCGGCCGGCTGCGGCCACTCCCAGTCTTGCGGATCGGGGCCCAGCTGCGCCAGCGCCTCGGTCATGTTGGTGGGAAGGTACGTGAGGTACGGGTTGAGGCCGGCCGGCCACTTGGGGTTGCCGGTGACCACGCCGCGGACGTTGCCGTTCACCCGCTCGACGAAGGTGCGCATCCGGCCAGCGGTGACGTTGAATTTGCCGAGGTTGGTGGTGATGTTGCCGGGGCGGGTGATGGATATGGTGCTGCAGCAGTTCTCGCTGCCCGGCTCGCCGGTACCGCAGGTGTCTCCTCCGAAGTGCTCGGTGCAGCTGGGGGCGATGGCGCACTTCTTGGTGTAGTCGCAGCCGTTGCTGGCGCAGTCTGCGTGTATTTTGCAGCTAATTCCGGCAGCGCAGCGGGGCGCGCCGGTGGAGGTGCCGCCGCAGTCGACGCCCGACTCGTCGCCGTTCTTCTGGCCGTCGCTGCCGGTGGGCGCGCTGCAGATCTTGCCCGCGCCGCACACCAAGCTGTCGCAGTCGGTGCCCACCAGGCAACCGATGCCCACCGCGCAGGGGGGCGCCGACGGGCCGCCGCAGTCGACGCCGGTCTCGTCGCCGTCTTGCATGCCGTTGATAGCCGGCTGGCGGCACTTCTTGGCCACGGTGTCGCACGACTTGGTGGCGCAGTCGGTGCGCGCAAGGCAGCCCTGGTTCACCGCGCAGCGGGTGATGGGGTCGACGCCGCCGCAGTCGGCGTCGGTCTCGTCGAGGTTCTTGATGCCGTCGGTGTGGGTCGCCACCTGGCAGATCTTCCCGACGCAGTCGCCGCCGTTGCAGTCTGCAGCCACCAGGCAGCGCCGGCCCGGCGCGCACTTGGTGGCCTTGGTGCCGCCGCAGTCGATGTCGGTCTCGTCGCCGTTGCGCGTTCCGTCGCCCACGCTCGCCTGGCACGTACCGCCCTGGCAGTCGGCAGAGGCGCAGTCGGCGGCCACCTTGCACTGCTTGCCGAAGGCGCACTTGGTGGCCTTGGTGCCGCCGCAGTCGACGTCGGTTTCGTCGCCGTTCTTCACGCCATCCTTGCCGCCCGCGGGCAGACACGTGCAGGCCGAGGTGTTGCAGTCGACGGTGCCAGCGTCGACGCTGGTCTCTCCGCCCGGCTCGGCGCCAGCGTCGATGGTCGGTGCGAGCACGCCGCATACGCCGTTCACGCAGTCGGTGCCCGCCTTGCAGGGCTTCGCCTCGGCGCATTTGGTCGGGCAGATGCCGCCGCAGTCGACGTCGCTCTCGGTGCCGTCCTTGGTGCCGTTCGCGCAGGTGGAGGGTGCTGGCGGCCCTGCGTCTACCCCGGGCGTCGCCGCGGGTGGGTCCGAGGAGCAGGCTCCGATGGCGACCGAGGCAGCGACGGCAACGAGCGTAAGAGAGGCGAGCGCGCGGTTCATGTAAAGCTCCTCAACCTTCCACTCTACGGTCCTTTCGGGGGGCCCGCAATCGCCGTCCCCTCAAGGCTTGGGAGCGCGCTCGTGCGGGCTTCTGCGCTTGTGCGCTTGCCTTTCCGTGTGGCAATGATGCCCTCATGCTCGACATCGCCTTCATCCGCCAGAACCCCGACGCGGTCCGCGCAGCCATCCAGAACAAGCGCTGCGACGTGGATCTCGACGCGCTGCTCGCCGCCGATCGCGAGCGGCGCGAGGCCATCGTCGCGCTCGACGTGCGCCGGGCCCGGAAGAACGAGATCGCGCAGCTCATTCCCAAGGCGAGCAAGGAAGAGCGCCCCAAGCTCATCGAAGAGGGCAAGGCCGTGAAGGGCGACATCGAGGTGCTCGAGCCCAAGCTCGCCGAGGTGGCCGCTCGCTTCGAGGACCTCATGTTGCGGGTGCCGAGCCTGCCTCGACCCGAGGTGCCCATCGGCAAGGGCGAGGACGACAACGTCGAGATCCGCAAGGTAGGCACCGTGCGCACCTTCGACTTCGAGCCGAAGGATCACGTGGATCTCGTGACCCATCTCGGTCTCGTGAACTGGGACGGCCCGCGCCGCTTTGCCGGCGCGCGCTCCTACGCGCTCACCGGATACGGCGCGCTCCTCGAGCTCGCGGTCACGCGCCTCGCCATCGACACCCTGGTGGAGAAGGGCCTCCTTCCGGTGCTCCCGCCGGTGATGGTGCGCGAGCGCGCGCTCCAGGGCACCGGCTTCTTTCCGTTGGGCCGCGAAGAGGCCTATTCGATCTCCGCCGACGAGCTCTTCCTGGTGGGCACCAGCGAGGTGCCGCTGGTGTCGATGCACGCCGACGACATTCTCGACGCGGCGTCGCTGCCCATTCGCTACGCGGGCACCTCGCCTTGCTTCCGCCGCGAAGCCGGCGCCGCCGGCAAAGATACTCGCGGCCTCTATCGCGTGCACCAGTTCACCAAAGTGGAGCAGGTGGTGTTTTGCCTGCCCGACGAGGCGGTCGCCGAGAAGGAGCACTACCAGCTCCTCGCCAACGCCGAGGCCATCCTGGCCAAGCTGGAGATTCCCTATCGCGTGGCGCTCGCCTGCACCGGCGAGATTGGGCTCGGGCAGACCCGCAAGCACGAGGTGGAGTCGTGGATGCCCGGCCGCAAGGCCTACGCCGAGACGCACTCGTGCTCCACCCTGGGCGACTTTCAGGCCCGCCGCTCCAACATCCGCGTGCGCATGGCCGACGGTACCCTGGCGTTCCCGTACACCCTCAACAACACCGCAGTAGCCTCGCCCCGCATCCTCATTCCGATTCTCGAGAATCACCAGCAAGCGGACGGCTCGGTGCGGCTCCCCAAGGCGCTGGTGCCGTACATGAACGGCGTCGAGGTCCTCGAGCCGCGCAAGTAGCGTGCACGGCATGCGTGGCACGTGAGAGCGCCACGCATGCCATGCGCGGTCGTCGCCAGCGCTTTTTCGCGGGTGCGACCAGGCGCGCTTCCTCGATTCGGTTGACACTCCCGGCTTGTGTGGGAATCTAGGGGCCGCAGCGCTCTTGCTGCGTCGGCGAAATTCACGGAGGGGCGCATGCGCACAAGAAGGCTCGGATGGGTGGTGGCTTCGGTTCTTGCGCTCGCGTGCGGAAGTGACACCCCCCCCCAGTTAGTGTCAGTTGAGGCGACCTCGGCGGCGATAGTATCGGGGACAGTCGACAGCACCAATCAGTTCGCGGCGGTGGGCCTTTTGCTCGACCCGCGCGGAACCAAGTTGGGTGGCTCATTCTGCACCGGTACCCTGGTCTCGCCTCGGCACGTCCTTGCCGCAGGTCACTGCTTCAATACCGCGCTGGCGCGGTGGAACGCAGATGTCGAAATTGTGCTCGCAACGACGCCCACCCTCTCGAGCCCGTTTGCGCGCCACACATTTGCTTCGAGCAAGACCATCCGCATCCGCGCACCGCGGACGGTGGTTCCATCTGGGACAGCCCCATCGGATCTCGACACGGCACGAGACGTCGCCATCATGCGGCTCGATACGATGGTACCTGGAACCGTAGCGCTGCCGTCGACGATAGCAGGGCTCGGGGGCGAGGGGCCCTGCTACACCGGCGACAACAGCATCGCGGTTGGCTACGGACCGAGGACCTTCGGCGGTCTCGGTCAGCCGCGAAGCTACTCGCCAAACTTCACGACGGATGACACGAACGTGAACGGCCCTGGCGAAACCTACATGCGTTCCGGCCAAAGCTGGACGTGGCCGGGCGACTCTGGCGGGCCCGCCTATCTTTGCTCCAGTGGCGCCGGGCCCCAAGCTTGTTCGCGCCGCATCTGCGGGGTTGCCTCCCGTACGGAAACCGGAGGCGCGTACTCCGACTGGGCGGCGGCGGACTCCACCGAAAACCGCATGTGGTTCGAGGATGCGCTCTTGGAGCTTCCGCGTGCGGGCGGCCAGCCACGGCGTTTCCGCGAGGGCTGCAGCGCCGGCGAAGCCTCGGTTCTGGACTCCGATGGCGTGTGCGACCGCGTCGACAACTGCAAGACGGTAAACAACCCCGACCAGCTCGACACCGATGGAGATGGGGTCGGCGACGCGTGCGACGACTGTCCCAACACCCCTTCGAATCGTGTGCGGCCCGACAACTCCAACGTCGACGACGAAGTCGCGCTCGGCCGCGTCCCGACGCCGGATGCTTGCGAGCCCCGACCTCTCAGCATCCTCAAGGCGAACAAGAAGACCGAAGGCGGTCCCGGAGAGCGGACTCTCAACATCCCCAAGGTCGCCTATGGACCCGGCTGCAGCACCAGCGGCAACACGGTGTACAACGTCGCCGAGGCCAATGGTTTCGCGATGGACTCGTTCATCGGTGGCGATACGAAGGACCAGATTGGTCGTACACGCTTCTTGCGGTGTAAGTGTCTCCCAGGTGAGAGCGAGGCAGAGTGCCTTGGCGGTACGGCTGCAAACGGTTGCTCCCGCGGCAACGTGGCTTCGCCCAACACCAACTTCTGGCGGACTGCGACCCTCGTAGAAGGGAACGCCACGCTCAACCGTCCGAGCAACCTGTACTCGCCCGACGCGTCGGTGACCGCGGAGTTTCCCAACATTAGTACGCGGCCCCGGTCGAATGGTCGAACGCTGGGGTGGGCCTACTGGCGAGACTCGGACGCGAACCCTACTCTGCTGGCCTCGGCGCCGGTCGCGAACGGCGCCATCAAGGACGTTTACCGTGGCGTGATGTGGTCGTGGGTTTCGGCGTGGAACGATACCGATGTCGGCTACCCGAGCACGACCGCCATTGGCGAGCCCACCCTCGCAAGACTGCGTCAGTCCGCCACCGTTCTGGACATCAAGGAGAACTGGCTCACGGAGTTCCCTGTCTTCTGCAACACGGTCCGCTCCGACTTCGCTCGAGTCCCGTGGAAGTCCTGGCTCACCTGGATCAACGGCGGCGCGTTCGTCGGGGTGAACAAAGACAACCCCGCCGCGAGCGCATGGAAGGCCTTCGCGGCAGGCAATCCATCGCTTTCGACGACGGGCCTCATGGACGCGAACGTCGCGCAATCCGTATACGACCAAAAGTATCGCTTCATCCCGGTGTCGGACGCGGCAGGGTGGGCCCGGGGCACGGGGGCAGGCGCGATCGTGGACTCCAAGTCGCACCAAGTCGTTCGCGTCGTTCGCGCCGCGAACGCGGAGGCGCAGCTTACCACCGACGGTCCGCTGGCCCAAGCCGGCGCGGCCACCAGTGCTCGGCTCGTCGCGGCGGCGAGCGGCCTGCGGCAAGAAGTTCGATTCTTCGGCAACCGCGACGCCAACGGCAAGGTCTTCCAGCGGGTGTACAGTTTTGCCGAGGGCACGACCACCGACCTGTCGATCCAGCTCGGTGAGCTCATCGATCCCGTGGCCGCAACCTACCGCGCCGAAGACGATAGCTACTACGTGCTCGATCTCGCAGACGCTTCCACGGTTCGGCTCATGCGGGTCGAGATTGGCCTGACGGCCGTCGAGCTTCGGCGATGGTCGCGCGTGGCCGCCGTCACCCAGTTCGCCATTACCACCGGCAACGATGGAAGCCTCGTCATCACCACCGGACGCGGCACCACCAACGTCCGCGTGGGCACGGCGCTCGTGTCGGGGGATGCCATCACCGGCGACAGGCTGTGGAGCACGATTGAGGGTGGACTGCACCAGCCCGGGTACTTGGTTGCGGGGCGGCTCGGGCTCGTCATTGAGGCTTCCAATGGAGACCGTTCTCTCGCGGAGCGCCGGCTGCAGGATGCCGCCACGGTCACGGCGAGCGGGCTCGGAGCGCTCTTCCAATGAAGCGCAGCCTTTCTTTCCCGTGGCTCCTCACGTCGGCGCTGCCGCTCACCCTGGCTTCCTGCGCTGGCTGTGGCGGCACCAGCGCAGTAGGCGCCACAGCGGACGCCGGGGGCGATGCTGCGGCGGATGTTCGTATCCGCGATGCAGCCCTCGACCGCAATGAACCGCTGGGTGACGCCGGATCCGACTGGTCCTGGCTACCTGGGGAATGGGGCGAGGTGCCCGGCATCCCGAACTTCTGCCAGGCGCGCATGGCGAAGAATCCAGCGCGCGACATCCCTCCGCTCGCGTGGAAGGCGTGTACGGGCGCTATTCCTGGCTGTCGACAGCTCGTCATCGATTGGGCGTCGGGCCCGGGTAACCTGCACGTGCTGAATGGCGTTCCCGACCAAATCAAGCGAATCGCAGATGGACGCGCGACCATGAATTTCGTACGGTTGTACCTGACGCCGGACAGCAACGTCGACCGAACGATGACGGTAGTCTACGAACTCGACGGTGTAGCCAGGTTCGGTCTCGCAGACGACCGCCGGTTCCTTCCAAAGGGCGAATTCAACCGATGCGGCAACCTCGCATCGGTTGGGGACGAGGGAGTCACTCTTCGCACTGACCTGTTCAAGGAGAGCATCTCGTCCTTCGGCGCGGCAACCTGGTCCGATCCCTACTCGCTCAAGCGCTCGCGCGAGGTCGCGTTCAAAGATCTCAACAAGGGCCCGGGGGTGCAGGTGAGTAACCGTGGCACTGTCTACATCAATACGCAAATGACCGGCGGCCTCGCGCTCTTCGACTTTGCGTCCGACGAACCGATCATCCCTCGCGATGGCGCTGCCCTCGCTGCCATCGAGTCGCCACGCACCACGCGCGATGGTGCCGTCGTGTTTCGCTTGGCCAACCGCGTAGCGCTCGACTTCCTGAAACCCAATGGCACGACAGCGCGCCTGGCAGAAGCAGAGGGGGCGCGGCACATCTCGGGCTTCGCCATCGACCGCAAAGCGAACGACAGCGTCGTTTGGGTCGAATCCGACACCATTCAGCCTGCCACGAACACGGTGCTCTGGACGGCGCCTGCGACTCAGACGATGGCGAGCCTCGCGCGGCGCCGCGTGACCGCGTTCAGCGATCCGGGTGGGGACGGCGGCGGGCACATGGTTGCGGACGGCGGCTACGCGCTCACGCAAACGGACCGCAAGAAAGTACTCCTGGTCCGCCTTTCCGATGGTTGGGGCTGGACCATCGACGCCGAGCCCGACCGCACGTTTCTGCAGCCCCTTTGGGTCGACGACAACGACGTATGGATTCTCACGGGCGTTACCCCGTACCCCGGGCGACCGGACATCGTGGACCAAGACGGCATCATGCGCGTGAGCCGGGCTTCGCTCGGAGCTCCCACGGTGCCGCCCAACTAGCGGACAGGTGCGCCGTGACAGCCGCTCGGCCGAGCGCTACGCTTCCGAAGCCATGAACAAGCGCACCCCGCTCTCGGCTCCCGGTCCCTTTCTGGCCGAGCAAATCAAATCGAAGGACCCCTACGAGCTTTCGCGCGGGCATGCGATTTTTACGCCACCGACCGGGCAGCGCGGGGCCCAGAGCAACCTCGACGGCGGTGCGGTGCTGAAGACGGATCCGGATGTTCGTTCGGCGGGGGTGGACGCGGGCTTCTCCGCCGCGCCCAACGCGCTGCGTGCGCCGGATATCTCCGTGGGGAACCTGCGCGACGAGCCCGGCTGGTCGAAGGTCGCGCCACCGCTGGCGGTGGAGTACGCCGACGTGGGTCAAGACGAAGCGGCGCTTCAGGAGAAGCGGGCCGAGCTCTTTGCCGCGGGGACGCGCTACTTGTGGGTGGTGCGCCTGGCGGCGGAGCCTCGGCACGTGGAAGTGCACGAGCCGGGTGCGCCGCCGCGTCTCCTCTATGCCGGCGACGTCCTCACGGCGCCCGGTGTGCTGCGCAATCCGGTCCCGGTCGAGGCCATGTGGGACGGCGAAGCCGCGAATCGGGCGACCCTGCGAAACCTGCTCAATCGCGCCGGCTACGAGAGCCTCGACCAGGTGCGCGGTGAAGGCGTTGAGCAAGGGATCGAGCAAGGGATCGAGCAAGGGATCGAGCAAGGTGAGGCGCGCGGTCTCGCAACGGCGATTCTCGATGCGTGCGAGCTGCGGGGCAGCCCGCTTACGGAAGCCCAACGGGGCGTCGTCACCGCGTCGAGAGATGCGGTGAAGCTTCGCACGTGGCTTCGCCGCATCCTCGGTGGCGAAGATGCGTCTTTCCTCGTCTGATCGCACGCGCCCACGCGCGGAGGTTGCTTGTCGCCGTCAGGGCGCGCTAACGCGTACAGAGGTTACTTCGCCATCCTTGGCGTTGACGCTCACGGTCTTCTCGGCGGGCGGCGTCGCCCAGTGCAGGCGCAGGGTGTGGGCGCCCGGCGTGGTACGCACGCGGTAGATGGGAGAGGGGCCGAGGCTCTTGCCGCCGTCGTCCACCGCGTCGCAGGCAGGGCTGCACACCACGGTGAGGAAGGTCGATGGGGCGGAGGGATCCTCGGTTGCCGACGCGGACGGCGTGGCGGACGCGGACGGCGCGGCGGATGCCGAGGGCTCCACCGAGGGCGCGGCGCTGGCCGACGGCGCAACCGTGGGGGCGGGGACCGGATCGGTACGGCGGCCGCCCGTTCTCCCGGTGGCAGGAGTGCGCGCAGTGTCTGCTGCGGTCGACGAGCCGCTGGGGCTCGCGGTGGCTGCGGCCGGGCTGGACGCGCTCGTGCCGCCGGTCGCCGAACCGGAAGCGGAGGGCGTCGCGGAAACGGCGCCTGCCGGCGTGACGTCGGCGACGGTCTTGGTGCGGCCGAGGAGCATCCACGCGATGAACACCAGGAACACCAGGGTGGCGAGCAAGAGCACCACGTCGAGCCATCGCCCCTTGGGCTTGTGCGCCTGCACTTGCACCGTGGGGTCGGCTGCGCGGGCCGGCGGTACCGAGCCGGCGCCGACCACCGCGCCTTGCGGCATCGCCGGCGGCGGCGTGGAGGGCACCAGGCGCTGCACCATGGGCGGCGTCTGCGGCGGCATCGCTGAAGCGAGTGTGACGTTCTGGGGCGGCGGTGCGGCGTGCACGTACGGCGGCGCTGCGACCTGCGGTTGCTGCGGTTGCTGCGGCGGCGCAGACTGCCGCGGCATGGGCGCGGTGATCACGTGGGGCGTCATGGGCGCCGGATGCGAGCCTGGCGCGTTGTGCGCGAGCGGAGATGCCTGCGGCGTGGGGATGCCTAGCAGGCCGGGGATCGGTTGCGTATGCGGCGCTTCCGGAATGTTCTGCAGCGCGACGTGCTGCGCGGTGGCGTTGACGATCACCGATGCCTCGGGTTCGGGCATGGGCTTCATAGAGGCGGCCGGCGCATGCGACGTGGTCACGAGCCGAAGCGCGCCGTCCTCGTCGAACACTTCTTCGCGGCCCGGCGGCGCACTCTCGGGCGAGGGCTCCGCGGCAGCGGGAGGCGGCGCCGGGGGCTCTGGGGACGAAGGCCGCGTGGGCGGCACGTCGGCGCTGGGGTCGGTCTTGGCCGCTGCGCTCCGCGCCGCAGCGCCGGCCCTGAGCTTGGCGGCGGCGGCCTCTGCGATGGCCAGATCGTCGCGCCGGAACGGTCGCGTGCTGGCGTCATCGTCGGAGGTTCCGTCGCCCTCGTAGACGTCGGGCTTCTTGCGCACTGCCACATGGCGATATCCACCGCCGCTGCGGCCGCCGCCGCGTTGGTTCTGCACTTCTTCGAGCTGCTCCCGCCGGAACGGCACCGTGTGGTCGTCGCCCGAAGGCTCGCCGTCGTCCATGCCCGGCTCGGGCGCCGTGTTCTGCGGCAGCGGTGCTCTGGGGAGCGTGTCGATGGTCGCCGCATCGCCGTGCGCCGGCGGCGGCATGGCCGGCACTTTCTTCAGCGTTGCATCCGGGTCCAGACGAACCTGCGCGCTCTCCATGCGCGGCTTCGCCACCGGCTGCGGCCGCGGCGGAGGCGCCGGCATGCCGCGCGGTGTGGCCACGCGCGCGACGGCTCCTTCCGGGAGAGCTGCGTCCTTCGGCGTCGCGGCGGGCGGCGCCGGCGTCTCGCCGCCTTTCTTGGGCAGCACCGAGCGACGGATCGCCTGGGTCGCGATGTCGCTCTCGGCATCCGAACGCAGCGGAGCGGGCATCATCGGCGGCACCGAGAGCATCTGCTGCTGCTTCCGGAGCCACTCCTTCTGCTCGCCGTGCCGGAGCGCGTGGGTCTTTTGCATGTAGGGTGCAATATCCGCAGCGACCGTACCGATGGCTACCGTCAGCGCACCCGCCAGCGCGTCCGGCGTGCGAAAACGCTCGTCCGGGTTCTTGGCGAGGGCGATTTGCAGGATCTCGTCGAGGCGCCCAGGGAAGCCCGCGATCTTGCCCTCAAGCCGATCGACGACCGGGTAGCTCATGAGCTCCCGTGCCTGCTCCAGGGTCTCCGCGCCGAAGAGCTTGCGCCCTGCGCACAGCTCCCAGAGCACGGTGCCCAGGGAGAACACGAGCGCAGCCGGCGTCGGTTCGGCGCCTCGCAGCACCTCAGGCGCAGTGTAGCCGAAGCGCTCCTGGCCGGTGGGCTGCGCGCCGCGCACGTGCTGCAGGGGGTCCACCAACTTGGCGCGGCCGTCGAACGAGATGGCGATGCGGCTCGGGCCCATGGAGGGAGGCAGGGGCAGCTTGCTCTCCATGAGCAGGCGCAGCAGCTGGGCCACGCCGCCGCCCAGCCCGCGAACGATGCGCGAAGCCACCACCCACGGCACCGGCGTCCCGCCGTCGCGAAGCTCGGTCGCCGAGAGGCCCACCAGGAACTCTTCGACGACGTACGGAAGGCCGCCTTCGCCCGCGCCGGTGGCCACTGTGGTGATGACGTTCTCGTGGCGGAGCCGGCGGGCCAGATCGCCCGCGCGCCGGTGGGACTCGGGGTTCGCGGTGCCCAGCGCCCTCCGCATGGTCACCCACATGCGGCCGTCGAAGCGCGCAAGGTGGTACGTGGTGGAGTCGTCTCCGCCCAGCCCATCGAGCACTTGAATTTGGCGATCCGCGTCGCTCACGAAGACGCACCAATGTCGCTTGGCCAGGGCAACTCGGCAAGGAGAAGCGACCCCCCGCGCTGGAAAACGAGCGTCGGTCGCCTTTCGTTGACGTTCGACGCCGGGCTCGATAAGACGTGCTTTCCCTTTCGGTGGGGTAGCCAAGCGGTTAGGCAACGGTTTGCAAAACCGTCATACGTGGGTTCGAATCCCATCCTCACCTCCCGAAGCCGCGCAGAAGAGCGTCGCGACAGACTCGCCTGTCGCGTGCGCCATCTGCGGTTCTCCTCTTCGCTGGCGGTGCGCGTGGGGCGGCGATCGGACGCGCAGCTTTCGCCCTTTTTCCGCCTACCTACCCGCGCGCGTATAGGGCGTGGGGCGGCAAGCGGGCGTGCGGTTGCTGCGAATCAGCTTGATAATGATAACTGTTTTCATTAGTCTCCAGCGCGATGGCAACGCGCTCCATGCTTCTCGGGCTGACCTTGGCGCTGGCTGCGGCCGGCGCGTGTAGCAACGAGGTGGTTTTGACGGCGCCGCCGACGGAGCCGGAAGGCACGTCGGTCGACTTGCCCGACGTGCCGGTGGCGGGCATCGGTGAAGATCTGGCGCGTCAGTTCACCGAGGGCGATGGGCTCTTCGATCTGCCGCTGCGCGTCGCCGACGGGCTCGGACCGCTGTACACCCAGGACCATTGCAGCGGATGCCACAAGTCCGCCGGACGTGGTCCGGGCCTGGTGCAGAAGATGTCGGTGGTGGCTGCCGACGGCGCACCCGAGGCCGACCAGAGCAAGCTGCCCTACGGCGACACCGTGCACCCGCTCCTGGCGGGCGGCGGCAAGACCCCCATCGCCGCGCCGGAAGGCGATCCGTCGATTCGCGTGACCACGCGCTTGGGCCCGCCGGTGCTAGGGCGCGGCTACATGGAGGCGGTGGCCGACGCCGAGATCCTGCGCGTCGAGGCCGAGCAAGCCCGGCGCGCCGACGCCATTCGCGGGCGCGTGAACTGGGTCAAGTACGCCTCCGAGGCCAACGAGGACACCTCATTTCACACCCACCAGAAGGGCGATCGCGTCATCGGTCGCTTCGGGCTCAAGGCGCGCATCGCCACCCTCGACGACTTCACCGCCGACGCCTTCCAGGGCGACATGGGCATCACCTCACCGCTCCGCCCCCGCGAATTTCCGAACCCCGACGGCCTCACCGACGACGGCAAGCCCGGCGTCGACGTCGGCTTCGGGAGCGTCAACAAGCGCGCCATGTACTCGCGGCTCCTGGCCATTCCCAAGCGCCGTCCGATCACCGGCCTCGTCAGTAGTCTTCCTCCGGCCAAGCTCTTCGATAGCGCCCAGTGCAGCGCCTGCCACGTGCCCACGCTGCGCACCCGCGCTGACTACCCCATCGCAGTGCTCGCCAACGTCGATGCTGCAGTCTACACCGATTTCTTGCTCCACGACATGGGGCCGGATCTCGCCGATGCCGCGCGCCCGGGCAGCGATGGCACGGCCACCTACCGCGAGTGGCGCACTGCGCCGCTCATCGGGCTCCGCTTCAATCGTTCGTATATGCACGATGGGCGCGCCAAGACCGTGCGCGAGGCGATTCTCGCTCACCGCGGGCAGGGCTCGCAGGCGAGCGGCGCGGTGGACCTGTACCAAACCTTCTCTCCCGACGACCAGCAGGCGCTCGATGCCTACGTCCTGTCGCTCTGAATGGACCCCATGAAGCGCCTCCTCCTCCTCACTGCCCTCACTGCCCTCGTGACCTTTGGCTGTGGCAGCAGCGAAGACGACGCCCAGAGCACCTGTGGCACCGGCACCCTGTGCATCGCCTTTCCGGCGGACTTCGCCGGCTACGTCAAGTGGACCTCCACCCCCGGCACCTCCGATATCGTGAGCGACCCTGGCCTGGTGCACGCGGCTGGCCCACGTACCGTGTACATCAACAAGCGGCCTCCGGCGGGGTCCAAGGAGTTTCCGGTGGGCACGGTCATCGTGAAAGAGATCGTCACCAGCGAAGACGTGAGCCAACGGAAGATCTTCGCCATGGTCAAGCGCGGCGGCAACTACAACGCCACCGGGGCCGCCAACTGGGAGTGGTTCGAGCTCGCTCGCTTCGCCGACGGCTCCGCGTCCATCAAGTGGCGCGGGTTGGGTCCGCCCTCGGGCGAGAGCTACGGCGGCGACAAGAACGGCGGCTGCAACACCTGCCACGGCGCTGCCAAGGCCAACGACTACGTGCTCACCAAGGGTTTGACCCTGTAGTCGCGAGACTTTTTTGGTCTTCGAGTGATCGCTTTCGCGTCCAGGCCTCCCCTCTGCCTGCATGGAGGCGCTCTCTGCCCCTCCCTTTTCCCTGGAAGGGCCACCGATGCAGAAGAAGCGTACCGTCATGCTCTCCCGCCGCGAAGCCGCCGGCAGCCTCGCGCTGGCCGCCTTCGGCGTGGTCCTGGCCGCCTGTGGTGGCAGCAGCGTCGTCGCGAGCGCATCGTCCTCCGGCGCCAGCGGGGACGGCGGCGGCAACGACGGTGAGACCAACGGCGACGGTGGCGTGCCCCTCGACTCCGGCGGCTCCGCCGATGCGTGGGCCAGCGGCGGCACCCAGGCAATGACCGACGCGGCCTCCTATCCGAGCCCGTTCCCCACCGCCGGCCTGGCCTGCGTGCTGATTCCCACCGCCACCGAGGGGCCGTGCACCGAGGCCGCGGATCAGGTGCGCAAGGACATCAGCGAAGGATACACCGGTCTGCCCATGCGCCTCGCGCTGCGCGTGGTCGACGCCTCGTGCAATCCCGTCGCCGGCGCCACGGTGAAGATCTGGCACACGCAGATTACCGGGAGCTACTCCGGCAACACCCCCAACGACGGCATGTGCCTCAAGAGCGCCGCCGAGGGGCAGAAGCACTACTTCCGTGGCGTGCAGACCACCGACGCCGACGGGCGCGTGGACTTCGACAGCTGCTTTCCCGGCTGGTACCGCAGCCGCACGGTGCACATCCACTTCACCGTGACCTTGAACGGCCGTTCGTTCACCTCGCAGCTGGTCTTCGACCAGGCGCTGGTCGCCGAGATCTTCGCGAATCATGCAGAGTACAAGCAATTCGGCCAGCCCGACACCACCAACGCCACCGACAACGTGGTGAAGGCCGACCCGGCGGCATACACCCTCAAGACGGCGCGAATGACCGATGGCGCGATGCTGGCCTCCAAAGACCTCATCGTGAGCGTGGCCTGACGATGCGAAAGGACACTTCCGAGATGGCGTACCTCCACGACCTGGCCGACGAGGCCATCGAGCCCGCGCCGCCCACTTTGCCTTCGGCCCGAGTTAACCCCGCCTGGGAAGCGCCGGGCGACGAGATCCCCGCGAGCGAGCCGCTCTCGACGCCGGTCGGTCGCGAGCGCGCGCCCGTCACGCACCGCCGCCGCGGCCGCCCGCGCGTGCCCCGCTGCGACTGGGCCTGAGAAACAGGTCGCCCTCCCTCTGCGCGTCTCTCCTCCGAGCCCGAACCCGAAGTGACAGAGGGTCCCTCGCTTCGCTCCTAAGAAACAGGCCGGCGACGCCTCCCCTCCCACTTTTGCGCGCTTTTGCGACAGGGGCCGGGGGAGGAGACATGCAAATCAACGGAGCGCACTGCGATCACAACCGCAGAGTGGGGTCCCTCGCTTCGCTCGGGATGACTCGTACTTCTTGAACGACTGGGGCGCCCCGCGCGTGAAGACTCGGGATGACCCCTGGTTCTTCGTGGCGGTCAGCCGGTGTTGCGCATGCCGGCGGAGATGCCGTGGAGCGAGAGCAGGAGCGCGCTCTCGAGCTGGTGCGGCAGGTCTTCGCCTTCGGGGTAGCTGCGAACCTTTCGCAAGAGCTCCACCTGCAGCCGGTGAATCGGCTCGATGTAGGGATTGCGGAGCGCGATGGACTTCGCGAGGCGCGGCTCGCCGTCGAGGAGCTCACCACCGATGACCGCGCGCACCGCCTCGAGGGTTGCGTCCCACCGCGTCTCCACCAGCCGCCCCAGGCGCGCATCTTCGGCGAGCCCGAGGTAGGCGCGAAAGACGGTGCGGTCGCTCTTGGCGAGCGCCATCTGCGCGTTGTCGATCATCGAGCGGAAGAAGGTCCAGCCCGCGTACATCTCGCGGGCGAGCTCGGGCCCGATGGCCTCGATCGCCGCGTCGAGGCCGTACCAGCCGGGGACGATGGCGCGGCACTGGGTCCACGCCATGACCCAGGGGATGGCCCGAAGGTTCGAGAGCTTGGCCGGCCCGGGCCTGCGCACCGGGCGCGACGCGATGCGAAGCTTGGCGATCTCGCCGATCGGCGTGACCCCCTCGAAGAACGGAAGAAACCCCTCGTCGTGCACCAGCTCGCGGTAGGCCGCCGCCGACACGTCGGCGGCGCGGTCCATGGCGAGGGTCCAGCGAGGCTCGAGCTCCGACGCCTTCCGGCCCGCTGCCACCAGGAGGCCGAACAGCGCTTGCTCCAGGTTGCGATGCGCCAGCGCCGGCAGGCTGTACTTGTCGCCCAGCGCCTCGCCTTGCTCGGTGATGCGAATGCCCGCGCCCACGGTGCCGGCCGGCTGGGCCAACATGCCGCGGGCCATGGGCCCGCCGCCGCGACCGATGCTGGTGCCGCGGCCGTGAAAGAACCGGTGCCGCACCTTGGCTTCGGCACACACCTGCGCGACCTTCCGCTGCGCCTCGTGGAGCGCCCAATTGGCGGCCACGAAGCCGCCGTCCTTGTTGGAGTCGGAGTAGCCGATCATGATCTCCTGCACCTCGCTGCCGAGGAACGCGCGGTATTCCCCCATCGCGAACACCGAACGCATCACCTCGGGCGCCCGCGCGAGATCGTCCAGCGTCTCGAAGAGCGGAACCGGCAAGAGGCGCATGCCGGCTTCCCGAGCGAGAATGAGCACTTCGAGCAAGTCCGAGGGGTGCTCGCTCATCGACACCACGTAGCGTCCGAAGGCGCGCGGCCCGACCTTGGCGCAGGCCTCGCGCGCCGCATGGAGCGGACCGACCACGCGCTCCAGCGCCTCGCTCATGGGCTCGAAGGCGGCGAGGAGCGGCCTTCGGGTTCGAAGCTCGCGCCGCAGGGCCTCGGCTTTCTCCGGCTCCGCGAGCGAGAGGTAGTCCTCCACGCCGCCGCGACGCAACAGATCGGCCACCGCCGCGCCGGTGAGCGCGGAGTGCTCGCGAATGTCGAGCGACGAGAGGTGGAGCCCGAAGGTGCGCGCCGCCACCGTGAGCGGCCTGGCCAGAATGTCGAGGCTCCGGCGCTGGCCCGAGGCTTCGAGATCGCCTCGCAGCGCGTCGACGGAAGCGCCCAGGCGCTCGCTGCTTCCCGCTTCCATGGCGGCGCGCGCTTCGAGAATGTGCGCGCGGAACGGCTCGCTGCGGCCGTCCTTGCTCTGGCTCAGGCGCGCGAAGGCCTGGCTCGTCTCCCGGAGCAAGAGCGATCGCGCTCGGGCCGCGTGCATCGCGAACGTCTCCCGCGTCACCTCGGTGGTGACGAACGGATTGCCGTCGCGATCGCCGCCCATCCACGAGTGCAGCGAGAGCGGTACCGGTAGCCGCGCCGGCTCGCCGAACACCTTCGCGAAGGCCTGCTCCAGCTCGCGCTCGAGGTCCGGCAGCACGCCGGCGATGACGTCTACGTAGGCGAGGCCGGCGTTCACCTCGTCGCGCACCGTGGGCTGACGATCGCGCAGCCAAGGCGTGCTCCACAGCGCTTCCACGTGGGCGGTCACGATGGCCTGCGCATCGTCGTCGAGGTTGGGCACCAGGCGCGAGATGGACTCGAGGTGGCCGCGCACCGTGCGCCTGCGCATCTCGGTGGGGTGCGCGGTGAAGGTGAGGCCCAGGTCCACCGACGCGATCAGCGTGCGCACCGCCGCGGCGTCGTGCCCCTCGGCGGCGAGCGTGCACATCGCCTGTTCGAGCCCCTCTTTGCGTGGACCCCGCGGCAGCTCCGCCACGCGTCGCACCCGCTCGTGCTCCTCCGCCAGGTTGATGAGCTGGAAGTAGCTCGAGAAGGCGCGCACCAGTCGCTCCGCGTCGTCGAGCGACACGGCTGCGAGGACCGCCTGCATCGCCGACGTATCTTCGCCCGCCTCGCGCAGACGCTTGGTCTCCAGACGAACCTTCTCTTCGAGCGCGTAGAAGGCGTCGCCTTCTTGCTCCCGCAGCACGCTTCCGAGGCAGCGTCCGAGGGCGTCGACATTTTCGTTCAGGCTGGCCATGGCGCGCATCTCACCACAGGTGGATTCGCGTCGTGGGGCCCATCCACCGGCGGCAACATCAAGAGTTCCATGGTCTTGCCGATGGACCCGCAAGCCGCCGGATACCCACAACATCTAGTTGACACTGAACGCATCCCTACTATACGTTGGGGCAGTGTTGGTGCCTGGGCAAATGCCCAGGCTTAATAGGGAACCCGGTTCGATGCCGGGGCTGCCCCGCAGCGGTATTCGAGACAGCTTCGGGAAGCGGTGGACAGTAGGAAGCCCGGCGCGCACGCGCAGGGAGCGCTCGTGAGCCCGAAGACCTGCCGACATCCGAAGGCGGAGAGACATCCGCCATCGGTTCGACCTCGAGAGCCTCGCGGGAGGCGGCAAGGTTGGTGTGGCGTTCACGCGCCGCGCTCTCCTTCCCACTTCCCCGTTGCTCGCGAGTTGCGCCCTGCAAGCAAGCGGGCCAGAGGTCGACCGGGAGCACGGGCCGATGAAGGCGCGCGTTCCCCGTCGACGTCTCGCTCCCGCCATCCAGCGCGGCACGCATTCTAGCGCCGCCGCGCGCCCGACCGAGGAGACAATCATGTTCAGCGAGACCGTGAAGAGCGGCAACGGAGCTTCGTTGCCGGTGCGTACCCGTGCGTCCCATGATCCGAGCGAGGCCCCGGGCCTCGACGCGGTGGCCACCACCATGCGCGTGCGCAAACGCAACGGACAGACGGAGCCGGTGGACCTCGGCAAGATCGTCCGCGCCGTCAGCCGCTCCTGCGCCGGTCTTCCGGACGTGGACGCCCTTCGCGTGGCCACCAAGACCATCAGCGGCCTCTACGACGGCGCCACCACCCGCGAGCTCGATCAGCTGTCCATCCAGACGGCCGCTGCGCTCATCGCCGAAGAGCCGCAGTACGCGCGCCTCGCGGGCAGCTTGCTCGCCACCTTCGTCGACAAGGAAGTGCGCAACCAGGGCATCTTCGCCTTCTCGCAGTCCATCGCGGTGGGCCACGAGCTCGGCCTGTTGAACGATCGGCTGCTCGCCTTCGTCACCCAGAACGCGCGCAAGCTCAACGACACCATCGCCCCGGAGTGCGATCGCCACTTCGAGTACTTCGGCCTGCGCACGGTCTACGATCGCTACCTGGTCAAGCACCCGGTCACGCGGCTGGTCATCGAGACCCCGCAGCAGTTCTTCCTGCGCGTCGCCTGCGCCCTCTCCGCCACGGTGGCCGAGGCGCAAGATCTCTACCGACTGTTCTCGTCGCTCTCGTATCTGCCGAGCTCGCCGACGCTCTTCAACGCCGGCACCCGGCACGAGCAGCTCTCGAGCTGCTTTCTCCTGGACTCGCCGAGCGATCACCTGGAAGACATCTACAAGCGCTACACCGACGTGGCCATGCTCTCGAAGTTCTCCGGCGGCATCGGCCTCGCCTACCACCGGGTGCGCTCCCGTGGCTCGCTCATCGAGAGCACCAACGGGCACTCCAGCGGCATCGTTCCCTGGCTGAAGACCCTCGACGCCTCGGTGGCAGCGGTGAATCAGGGCGGCAAGCGAAAGGGTGCATGTTGCGTGTATCTCGAGTCGTGGCACGCCGACATCGAGGAGTTCCTCGAGCTGCGCGACAACACCGGCGACGAAGCCAGCCGCACCCACAATTTGAACCTGGCCAACTGGGTCTCCGATCTCTTCATGCGCCGTGTCGAGCAAGACGCCGAGTGGAGCCTGTTCGATCCCAAGACGGTGTCGGACCTTCCCGACCTCTACGGCGAGGCCTTCGAGGCGCGCTATCTGGAGGCGGAAGCGGCCGGTCTGGCCAAGCGCACCGTAAAGGCGCGCGACCTGTACGCACGCATGATGCGAACCCTGGCCCAGAGTCGCTGAACCTGTTCGTGGAGAGCCCCAACATCGGGCAGCTCTCGAGCATGTACTTCTACGCCTGGAAGAAGGGCCTGAAGACCACGTACTACCTACGCTCGCGGCCGGCCACGCGCATCGCGAAGACCACCGTCAGCGAGATGCCCGCGGCCAGCGACCCCCAGGGGGATCCCCGCGCTTCCTCTGGCTGGACGCCGTCACCGCCCGCGGTGAAGGAGAAGGACGCGGCGGCCATCGCCTGCTCCCTGGAAAACCCCGAGTCCTGCGAGGCCTGCCAATGAGCGCCGCGTTCACCAGCGGATCGTCCCGGCCCGCCCGAATCCTCGACCCCGGCTTCTGCCTCACGCTGCGGCCCATGTCGTATCCGAAGTTCTTCGAGATGTACCGGGGCGCCATCAAGAACACCTGGACCGTCGAGGAGGTGGACTTCGCCACCGATGTGGGCGACTTGCAGAACAAGCTCACGCCCGCCGAACGGCACCTGGTGGAGCGCCTGGTGGCGTTCTTCGCCACCGGCGATTCCATCGTGGCCAACAACGTGGTGCTCTCGCTCTACCGGCACATCAACGCGCCGGAGGCCCGCATGTACCTCTCGCGGCAGCTCTACGAAGAGGCCCTGCATGTGCAGTTCTACCTCACGCTGCTCGACACCTACGTGCCCGATCCCGAGGCGCGCCACCGGGCCTTCGCGGCCGTGGACAACATCGCGTCGATCCGCGCCAAGGCCGAGTTCTGCCAGCGTTGGCTGGAGAGCGCCGGCGACATGCAGCGGCTCACCTCGGCCGCCGATCGCAAGAAGTTCCTGTTGAACCTCATCTGCTTCGCCGCCTGCGTGGAAGGCCTCTTCTTCTTCGCCGCCTTCGCCTACGTGTACTTTCTCCGTTCCAAGGGCCTGCTCCACGGGCTCGCCGCAGGCACCAACTGGGTGTTCCGCGACGAGAGCGCGCACATGGCCTTCGCCTTCGAGACCGTGCGCACCATTCGCGAGGAGGAGCCCGCGCTCTTCGACGCGGAGCTGGAGGCCGACGTGCGGGCGATGATCGACCAGGCCATCGACTGCGAGATGCAGTTCGCCGAAGACCTGCTGGGGCAGGGCGTGGCCGGTCTCTCACCCAAGGACATGCGGCAGTACCTCGAGTACTGCGCCAACCAGCGGCTGGCCACGCTCGGCTTCGAGAAGCGCTACGCGGCGAAGAACCCCTTCTCGTTCATGGATCTCCAGGACGTGCAGGAGGTCGCCAACTTCTTCGAGCGCCGCGTCTCCGCCTACCAGGTTGGCGTCACCGGCGACGTCGTGCTCGACGCTGCGTTCTGAGCGCGGGGGCCGGTCTTGCGATCGTGGCGCCAATCCTGCTTTGGCGTGCGTTGACTGTGGCGGCGGCGCCTGGCCGGAGCGCCTTTTGTGCGGTACCCTCTCGTTACGGGCTACGCAGCCATTGACCGCTCGTCGGTGCCGATGACCGCGGAGGAGTACCGCGCGTGGGAGGCGGAGCAGAAGGAAAAACACGAGCTCCACCGCGGAGAGGTGTTCGCGATGGCCGGCGGGAGCCCGCGCAACAACCTGCTCGCGATGTCGGCTGGCGCGGAGCTTCGCGGGGCGATGCGAGGGCGAGGCTGTCAGGTGCTCTCGTCGGGTCAGCGAGTGAAGCTCGGCGAGAGCTACGTGTACCCCGACGTTGTGGTGGCTTGCGGAGGCGTGAAGACCGAAGGTGCGACACTCTTGAACCCGAGCATCGTGGTTGAAGTGCTTTCGGGAAGTACGGAGGCGTTCGACCGCGGCGAGAAGTGGTCCGCCTACGGGGCCGTCCCAACGCTCACGGACTACCTGCTCGTCTCGCAAGGGGCGGCCCGTGTGGAGCACTACCGCCGCAGCGCCGACGCCGACGGCTCCTGGCACTACCGTGTCGTGGAGAGCGGCGGAGTGGTGCGCCTCTCGAACGGCGCAGGGCTCTCGGTCGAAGCGATCTACGAAGGCGCCTTCGACGTGCCGGGAGATGCACCGCGACCGGCGGACGCACGGACCGGCGACGACTGAAGCGGGTTGCCGTGGCGCTGTGAGCCCTCCTCGCGCGCATGGGCGCCCCGCCGAGAGCTTGGCCGTGCGTCGGACCGAACGACGCCCCGGCGTTCCACTCGGTGTGCGTAGGTACCGACGTGAAGCACTGCGCGGAGACCCCGAGAAGCGCAGGGTACCTGCGCCACCCGGAGTTTCGCCCCGGCATTTACGTGCATGATCTCGCCATCGTCTTCCTGGAAACGCCGGCGACGGTTGCCCCCGCCCGCCTTCGGTCCGCACCCGTGGTCGCCACCGACGGTCTTCGCATCGTGGGCTTCGGCCGCACCGACCCTGAGGATGGCACCTCCACGGGCGAGCGCCGCGAGCGCTCCGTGCCCATTCTGGCCCGGGATGGCAATCGCGTGCGCTATCCGGAGGCCACCTGCACGGGCGACTCCGGCGGCGGCGGCTTCGTGGATGGCGAGCTCGCGGCGGTCACGTCCTCCGGCCCGGCCAACTGCCGAGACTACGGGGATTCCGACCTGGTCTATGGCGAGCGTACCTTCATCGACGCGGCCCTCGCGAGCCGTGACCTGCGCGCGGGATGCGCCACCGCAAGAGACGACAGCGGGGGCGGTACAGCGCTGGCTGCCTCAGCGGTCCTGCTGCTTCTCCTCCTGCGCCGCCGCGTGCTCGCCGAGAGAGCGCGATTGGAGGCCAAGGGCACCTCGATCTCCATCGAGGACGGGGTCATCGCGGCGACGGCCTATTTTGCAAACTTGACCGTCGTCACGGCCAACACGAAACATTTCGTTCCGTTCGTCGCGCTTCGGGTGGTCGACTGGTCGCAGCCGTCCGCAGCGAGATAGGCGCTCACTACGCGCAAGCAGCCGCCGCACGAGCGCAAGGCGCGTAACTCGCTGAAATCCAGAATGATGTTCTCACGGCGCGCGCCAGCGCGCATCGCTTTCGAAGCGGTGACGAGGAGGCCTCGAGCGCCGGGTCTCGGCGTATCAGGTGGGCGGCACCGGCGACGTCGTGCACCGCGAATGAGCAGCAGACGACGACTCCTGGGGCGGCATGCGTACCCCCTAGTCGCGCCGAAGACCATGGTCCCCGAGGGGCCTACTTGCCTGTGCTCGGTCCACTCGCTGCTCCGGATCGCATCTGGTATACCTGACACGTGGCGGACGTTCCGAAAGAGGCGCAGCGACTCCAGGACGAAGGTCGCGCCGCGGGCGGTGCGGGCAACACCGTGCGAGCGCTCGAGTCGTTCGCGCGGGCGAACGAGCTCGCGCCGTCGTGGCCTTATCCGCCCTACGACATGGCGTTCACGTACCTGCTCGCCGATCGCATCGACCTCGCCGAGCAGTGGTACGCCGAGGTCGATCGCCTTGCGCCGCGCGGATTCATGACCGCGAAGACGTCGCTCCACATGATTCGACGCGAGCGCTGCGGAGAGCTCCCGGACGGGTTCAGCAAAGCGTTCATCCTGCTCGAGTGGGCGGAGCCCCACGACCGGCATGCCGCGCTCGCGTCGATCACCGAGCGGTTCCCGAGCTTCGCGCCGGGGTGGAAGGAGCTCGCGTCGCTCCTCGAGGACGACGACCATCGGCTCGCCGCGTTCGAACGCGCGCTCGCGGCGAATCCGGACGATGAGACGTACGGGATCGTCGTCCTGAACCTGGCGCTCCTGCTCGACCGTCGAGGCGAAAAGGCCCGCGCGCGAAAGCTCGTCGAAGATCTCCTCGCCGACCCGCGCTGCACCTTCGCCGCCGAGTCGATGGCGAAGCTGACGCTGCCTCAGCTGACCTGAGGCACGACGCTTCAGGCCTTCTTCTTGGGGGCGGCCGCCTTCTTTTTGGGTGCGGCTGCCTTCGCCGCGCCAGCGTGCTTCTTCACGTATGCGGCGAACTCCTCGCCCTCATGAGGGAAGTCGCCGGCCTTCTCTTTCTTGTGGCGCACGAAGCCCTTCTTCGCGTCGAAGACCCAGTCGCCGGAGTCGAGTGCCTGCACGTAGCTCTCGAGCGCGGCGCGGAAGCTCGTGCCGAGCAAGGCGACATCGCACTCGGAGGTGAAGGTGATGAGCTGGCCGCTCTTGCCCTTCGGCGCCGGGTGGAGATCGAGGTAGGTGTTGTCGCCGTCCCACCACTCGGAGCCAGCGATGGGGATGCGGCGCGGATGTGACATCACGTTGTAGACGCCGCCCTCGATCTCCGGCTCGTCGTCCTCCTCCTCGTCGTTCTCGCGCTCGTCTTTCCACTGGGCGACGATCGCCGAGAGAGAGGCGAGCGCTCCGCTGCCGGGCATCCACTCGAAGAGCGTGCTCGTCTCGGGATCATCGTCCCCGGGCTTGCGCTGCTGGCCGTCGTGCAGGAGGAGCGACGCGCGGAAGTCCGCGGGGAAGGTGAGCTTCATCTTCTTCTCGGCGGCGGCGATGGCCTTCTCCGTGGCCCCTGGCCGGAGCCGCAACGTCCGCCCACTCTTCTTCGCCCACGCCTCGAGTCGCTGCCACAGATCGTTCATGCCTGGCATTGTGAGAGATCGCGCAAGGTTCGTAAACCGAAGTGGCTCGCGACAGCACCTCGTGCCAAGCGTGAGGGGCTGGCGCGAGGTCTTGGCGACCCGGAGTATTTCTGCGTTCTGACTTTTTCGACTGCTCGAAAGACCAATAATGCAAACGATATTCTACGGAAAGGCCAGCTGTTGATATAAAAGTCAGCAAAGGGGGAAGCTTCCGTCGGCGGCTCCGTACGCTCTCTTCGAACCGCGCGCCGCGTTCTGGCGCCGCCTCAAGGGAGCTTTCATGTCGTCTCAGATCTTTCTCGCGTTCCTCGTCATCGGCACCGGCGCCTGCGGAATGGTGCGCGTCAACGGCGCACCGCTGGAGCCGGCGAAGCCCGCCAGCAGCGAGCCGGTCGCTTCCGCAGCCACCGCCCCGTCCACCGCCCCGTCCACCGCCCCGTCCACCGCCGTGACCACCGCCTCGGCCTCCGCCCCGGCGCCCGCTGCTTCGGCGCCCGCGCCGGTCGACAAGGGCAAGAATGCGTTCGCGGAGCACGCCCGGAGAACTGCGAGCACCAGCAGCGGCTACCTCGCCTTCGTCCAGGGCGACTACGATCTGGTGGCCTACCAGGCGCAGCTCGAGCGCGAGGGAACGCCGGTCGACGGCGCCTGGGCGCAGGAGCACGTGGAGAAGGAGCACGCGCGCATCCAGGCCGCCATCGCCGAGGGGGCCGAGAAGCACGCGGGCTGGACCGGGACGGTGGCCGCGCCGCCGGCCGCTGCCAAGGCCGCCACGGACCAGGTGCGCAACCACCCGTATCTGCGGGCCCGGGAGCACTTCCACTTCCTTGCGGTGCAGGTGCTGGACGACAGCAAGTGGATCATCGAGCGCTCCCGCGCCGGCATCCCCATCGCGGAGTTCAAGCGCGTGAAGGTTGTGGCCCGGCGCGACGGCATCGACGGCGGCTGCTTCGGCTTCGACGCCACCATCAACCACACGAACCTCGGCGGGTCCACCTACGCGAGCGAATGGGGCTCGGTCACCAATCTCTCGAGCTGGTCGCCGGTCAAGTGCCCGGCAGGCGCGCGCTGACGCGGAATGAACGCGCGCGGACCGGCGTTGCGCTCCGGTGCCCATGGTCCTCGGAATCCTCGTCGTGCTGGGCGTCCTACTCTGTGGAGGCGCCCAGCGACGCCAGCCGCGCGCGTGTCCGGCAGCGCAGCCCGAGGACGGCTCCAAGTGCAACGCGAAGAAGCCCGGTCTCGTCTGTCCGTACCCATCGATCGGGGTGGTGTGCGTGTGCGGCCGGGGCGCCACCTGGGTGTGCGGCGAGCTGGGCGGTTGAGGCGAGCGCTACTTCGAGGCCGGCCGGGGAAAGCCCAGCACCACGATGAGCAGGCGCCCCCACGGGGCACCTTCGGCCTTGTGGTGGGTGATCTCCACCATGACCGATAGGTTGCCCGCCGAGAGGAGTCGCGGATCGAGCGGCGCACGCGAGAACGCCCACCACACCCCGCTTCGACATGGGCACGGTCTATAGCGCGACGCCGGGCCGTCCGGAAGGGCCTACACGCCAGGCGGCGCGCCGAACCCGCCCGCAGGTGGTGGTGCACCCTGGTCGCCGTAGTAGGGGCCCGGCATGGAGACGCCGTAGCCGCCGAATTCGTCGGGAGGCGTCTCCAGGAGCGAAAGCTCGGGGCCGAGCGAAGCAAGCGTGTAGAGTGCATGCGAGCGCTCGAACACGTAGAACGGCGCCATGATGGTCTGGTGCAGAATGGGGAGCGCTCCGATGCAGCAGGTGAGAGCCATGGAGACCATGGCCACCATCATGCCCATGAGCCCGATGCCGAGGCGCGCCACGAAGAAGAGCGCGAGACCGCCCAGGTGGCCGCGGGCGGCGCCCCAGAACAATCTCCACGCCCCGCCCAGCGTGAGACCCTTGGCGACCACCAGCGGGAACACGAAGTTGCGCATCACGCTGCGCACCGCCAACATCGGCAGCGCCAGGAGCCCGATGCCGGCCAGCGTTCCCAGCATGAGCGCGGCGCGGGTGTCGGGCGAATCCTGGTTCGACGACGCCACCAGCCACATGCCCATGAACGCGCCGACCGCCAGCACCAGCAGGCCCCCACCGAACCCAAGATGCCAGCGGAAGAGCCGCATGCCCGCCGCGCGCGTCTCGGTCCATTGCGCGCCCAGGTCGATGCGACCCGCCATGACGCTGCGCAGGGCAAGCGCCTGGCCGCGGGAACCGAGCCACACCAGGAGCACCCCGAGCGAGAGAGCTATCACCAGCGCCACCGCGCCCATCACCAACAGCTCGCGGGCCTCGTACTTGGCCAGCGGGCCGTGCTCCGAGAACGTTCGATCGAACGACCCCACGTCGCCGTAGTTGTTGTAGCCGTTACCGCCCTCGACGCAGTCTTGGAGAAAGAACGCGAGACCGAACGAGAACCACACCCCCACCGAGGAGCGCACGAAGAGCATGCGCCGCATCCGTTCCCACGCCGGCCCAAACGCTCCGAATGCATCCATGGTCGCGATGATACCGCGCTAGCACGCCGAGCAGCAATGCGCCCGCGCACGCGGACAAGCGTGGCGGGCGCAGCGTGGCTGCCGCAGAGTTTGCGGCGCGCTCAGTCGCGCATCTGCCTGCGAATCTTGCCCAGCGCTTGCTCTTGCAACTGCCGAATACGCTCGCGCGAGAGATTGTACTTGTCGCCAATCTCCTTGAGCGTCAGCTCGTCTTCGTCGTCCAGGCCGAAGCGCCAGCGGATAATGCGCGACTCGATGGGCGTCAGCAGCGTAAGCAGGCGCCGGACTTCTTCCGACCACTTCTGCGAGACGAGCGTCTCGTGCGGAGACTGCGAGTTCTCGTCTTGCAAGAAGTCGATGAACTTGCGCCCGTCCTCGTCGCCCACCGGGCGATCGAGCGAGAAGGGCGTCTCGGCCCAGCTGCCCTTAACCTTGTCGAGCTTCTCCTGGGGAATGCCGGTCTCGCGCTCCAGCTCCTCCAGGGTTGGGTCGCGCCCGGTGCGCGCCAGCACCGCTTGCGTGGCGCGCTGCACGCGGTTGTGGGTGTCGAGCATGTGCACGGGAATGCGTACCGCGCGGCCCTTGTCGGCGAGCGCGCGGCTGATGGCGTGACGAATCCACCACGAAGCGTAGGTAGAGAAGCGGTAGCCGCGGGTGTGATCGAAGCGCTCGACCGCCTTCATGAGGCCGATGTTGCCCTCTTGAATGAGATCGATGAGCGGCAAGCGACCGCGGTTGTAGCGGCGCGCGATGCTCACCACCAGCCGCAGATTGGCCTTCACGAAGCGGTTCTTTACTGTCTTCGAACGCACGTTGGCCCGGCGAATGGCGACCAGCGCCTCGCGGTGTGCCGGTCGCGAGAGCAGCGACGCTGCCTCCTTCGACATGCGAACGCGCGACTCTTCGGTGCGCACGGTGACGTTCTTTTGCGAGACCGGCGGCGGCGTCCGGTCGTCCTCGGCGTCGTCTTCGTGGCCGGCGTTGCGAACCGCCTCCTCGGCGCGCAGGATCCACAGGCGATCGCTGTCGGCCAGCCGAATGGCGCGGCCCAGCGACTCGCATGTGGTGAGCCACTTCTTCTCTTGGGTCTTGGAGAGCTTGCCGCTCTTTTTGTGAACCTTGAGGAGCCGCGCCATCTCGTCGAGCTGCGGCAGGTCGAGGACCTCTTCCTCGCCCGTGGGCAGGTCGCGCTTCAGCGTCTCGATGACGAGGTCGGCGGTGGGGAGGAACGCGAGAATGGTGACCCAGTGGTCGACCTCGGCCTGCTCCACGTTCTCCGCGGTCTGCAGCTCCTCTTCCGGGCCCATGACCGGGTGGGTGGCCATCTCGCGGAAGTAGCGCGACAGCATGGAGTCGCCACTCGACTCTTCTTGCTCCGCCTTGGGTTCGCGCGGCTCGTCGACGTCTTCCGTCTCCGGAACGACCACCTCGGTCTCCACCTCGTAGTCGTCCTCGAGCAGGGCGAGGTCGCCGGTCTCTTCGGTGCCGCCCGAGCGCTCTTCTTCGACCACCTCGACGCCCTCTTCCCCCTGCACGAGGGGGCGGACGGAGGCGAGAGCGGTGGCCGCGTTCTTCTTGCTCATGGTGGGAGACTCCTCTGCGCGCACAGACGCGGACTCGCGCGAACGCTTGCGGCGTTCGGGCGACGTTATTTCCGAAATCGGCTTGCCTGGGCGACGTTTTGCGGTCACTGAAAGGACAGGGGTTACGGGGAGCGGGTACAGCGGTTCGCTCCGCTAACGGTGCAACTTTTGTTCCGCAGCGTTCCATTCCCGACACAGTCCTTCGTCCGCCCTACACGGGCCGATAGCGAAGTCGGTGTCGCATGGGGTACTCCTCTCGTCGATGTCCCGGCTCCGCCGACTCTTCCTGCATCATGCGGCGAAAGTGCCTGGTCTTTGCCTTGGTTTTGCCGGTGCAACGGCGCTTCACGCGATCGCCCACGCGGGCCTCGCGCTGGTCGCCGGTGAGGTCGCCAGCAATCTGTCCGGGGGTCGTTCCCCCGTGGGCGTGCGATCCACATGGATTGCGCAACCCCCCGGGATCACGGATTCTCTCGTCCTCGCGGCCGTGCTGGGCCTGGCGTGTGTGGCGGTCAAAGGGGTCGCCGGCGTGCTCGCGATGCGACTCCAGTCTCGCTTCGTTTTCGGTACCGCCGCTGCCCTCCGCGGCGACGTCTTGCGCCGGCTGCTGGCCGCGCCTGCGCCGGATGCACGCGGCGCGCCGACGTCCGCTGCTATTCAACAGTTGCGGCACGCACGACACGCGGATCAGGGTGGATCGTCTCTGCCCACCCCCGCGCGACACGTCGCCGGCACTGCGGCAATCGCCGGTTTGACGCTTCGCATCCGCGACGTCGAAGACGCACTTTCGCAGGGCACGCTACGGGGCCTACGCGGTGTGGTGGAGCTCGTTCCACTGGCGGCGTCGCTGGTGTGGCTCTCGCCGCGGCTCTTCGCTGCTGCGCTCGTGTTCTTCGTGGCGCTCGGCCTGCCGCTCTCGCTGCTGCGTCGGCGGTGGAAGCGCGCCCATGCCATGCTTCAGGGGCAGAGCGACGAGCTCCTTGGCGCCTCCGACGAGGCGGTTCGCTACCTCGACCTCTGGCGCACCTTCGGCGCGGGGCCGCGCATCTTGGCCACCGTGAGCCGCCTCGGGGCCGCCTCGGCGTCGCTCGGGACGAAGCTCGCCGCGAGCTCGGTGGGGCTCTCCAGTCTCAACGAGCTCGCCGGGGCGGCGGCCCTTCTGCTGGCGCTCGTGCTCGCGCGTCACGGCCTGGTGGGCGACGCGCTCGAGCGCGGCGTGCTGCTGCGCTTCTTCGTGGTCATGTTCCTGGCCTACAAGCCGCTCCGCGATCTCTCCGACGCGCGGCTCTGGCGGGTGCGTGGCGAGGTGGCGCTGGAGGCGTTGCCCGAGGCCATCGAGGTGGCGGCCGAGCCGTTGCCCTCGGCTCCGCGCAAATGGCCACTGTTGCCGCTTCATCTAGATGCACTATGCACAAATGTGTCGGCGGCCTCGTTCTCGTTTCGCGTGGAGCCGGGCGCGCTGGTGGTGGTGCATGGCCCCACCGGCGTGGGAAAGACCACGTTGCTGCGGGCGCTCCTGGGGCTCGATCCGCTCCGCGCCGGGAGTGTTCGCTATGGCGACGAGGTGCTCGCAGGCGTGGGCCCGGCGTCGCGGCCGTTTGCCTGGGTGCCGCAGGAGTCGCCGATCCTCGCAGGTCCCATCGGCGCCAACGTCGACCTGGCCGGAGGCGACGCCGCCCAGGCGTTCCGGGCGATAGGGGCTCCCGAGGCTCTCGCGGCCGATCTCGACCTGCGGGTGGGGGCTGGAGGTCGCCCGCTCTCCGGCGGGGAGCGCCAGTGGGTGGCGCTCGCCCGCGCGGTGGCGTCGGGGTTGCCGGTGCTGCTCCTCGACGAGCCCTCGGCCGCACTCGATGCGGTGAGCGAGGCGCGCCTCTACGACGCCCTCGTGGCCCTCGCGGGTGCGCGAACGGTCATCGTGGTCACCCACCGACTCGCGCTGGCCGACCGCGCCGACCTGGTGGTCGAAGTGGGCGCCGATGCCGTGCACGCGCGTGCCCCGCTCGACCGGCAAGCGCGGTGAATCGCCCTTGATGAACCTGAAGGTGAATTTCTTTATCAATAGCGGCCCACGGTTCGGCCTCCCTTCACCGCCGTGCGTTGCCGTTGTTCTCGGGCCTTCGGCGCGCCGTACGGCGTAGGATGGAGCGGTGCGTCGCTTTTCGCTTTCCGCCCTCGCCGCTTGCTTGCTCGTCACCGGATGCGCGTCGCCCATGGTCGGCATGGCGGAGCGAGGCGACGCGGCGGCGCTCTCGAAGGAGCTCCGGGCTCGCCTGAGCGCCCACGACCTCTCGGAGGGCGACGTGACCGACGTGGCCCATGCGGTGGCTTCGCGGGAGCTGCGAACCGCGAAAGGGGACGCCCAGCGCGCGCGGGTGTACGACGTGTTTGCGTGCGTCGAGCCGCTCTCGTCGCCCCTCGGCGACGTGGTGAAAACCCGCGGTTCGGGGGCGCCCTACGCCCTCGTCTCGCTCTACGAAGCCGGTGAGCTGTCGCGTGGCACCGCCCGCGACTACCTCGCCGATGCCGATCCGCTCTTCCGGCAGATCGGCGTGCGTACCCTCGATGGCGAGGACGATCGCGCGCGCCGTCGCGCCGCCTTCCTCGATGCACACCCGATGGTTCGCCGGGCAGCCCTGCGCGCCGCCATCGACGCCCAAGATGCCGGTGACGAGTCTGCGCTCCTCGAGGCCGCGCGCCTCGACCCCGACGCGTTCGTGCGCAGCTTCGCGGTGCGCGCGCTCGCGCTGCTCGAGAAGCCTTCGCCGGGCCTTGCCAATGGCCTCGCCGATCTCTGGGAAGGCGCCGACGACGCGCTGCGCGAAGACATCGCCCTCGCCTGGAGCCTTTCTCCCCTCTACGAGCTGGGGGGCCGCGACGCGCTCCGGTCGCTGCTTGGTCGCGGCCACGGACCGGGCGCCATCAGCGGAGCATCCGCCATCCTCGGTGGCCCGCGGGCCAAGAGCGACGTCGAGCTCGCAGACATGTCGGTGGCGGTGCTCGCGCGCCACATCGCCACCGGAGGCCGCCGCGATCGCCTCCTCGCCCTCGCCGTCTCGCCGCTCGATCGCCCGGTGCTCTTCGCAGCGGTGGAGAAGGCCACAGACGACGCCGACCCCGACGTCGCCGTGCAGGGCCTCCGTCGTCTTCTCTCGCTGGGCAAAACCCGGGCTCGCGCGCAGACGCGCCTCGAGGGCTACGCTGCGCGGAAAGACCAAACCGGGCGCGCCGCCCGCGCCGCGCTGGCTGCAGCCGGCGATCTGCGCATCCAGAAATGGATCGAAGAAGACCTGGCCGCCGCCGACCCGTCTGCCAAGTTGGCCGCTGCGCGCGCGCTGGTGGCGCTTGGGCGGATGCCGCGCGCGTCGCTGCTGCTCACCGATCCCGACCCGCACGTGCGCACCGCGACCTCGTGCGTGTTTTTGCGGAAGTAGTGCTCAGCGCCAGGTCACGTCGAAAAGCCAGGTGCCGTCCGGCGCCCCTTCTTGCACCACGCGCACCTCGGTGGCGCCGGTGAGCTCTACGGCGCCCGCGATGTATCCGCAAAGAGACTCGCGCACCGCCGCTGGATACTCCGGGTAGTCCGAGAGGGTGAGTCGCACCGCGCTGCCCTTCGCCGCAACCGCGCGGAGCGTACCCTTGCCGTTGTAGGTGGACCACAGGCGCGCGGTCTGGGCCACGATCATCTCTACCGTGGCGAGGCGCATGAGCACCCGATAGATGCCCGTGAGGTGGGTTCGCGCCAGCTCGCGACCGAGCGCCCGCAACGGCAGCGCACGCTCCGGGTGCAGCAGCGGCGCCGCGGTGGCGTAGAGGGTCGCGACTTCATTCACCGGCATCCAGTCGGTCGCCAACGCCGCCTCGAAGCGCTCCCGCAGGCCGGGCTCCAGCTGCTCTGCGAACGTGTGCTCCAGGCCACGGTTGCGGAGTGCCTGACGCAGCGAGACCACCGAAGCTCCTTTGTAGAAGGCACCGACCACCCCCGCAGCGTATCGACCTTCGCGGCACGCGTCAGCGAAAGCCGCGGTCGGGGTGCGCAATGCTCAGGACGTAGGAGCCGATGTCACCGGTGACCGCGGTGACGAACAGCACCGTGTCGCCGGCGCGCACGGTGAGCGCGCAAGTAGAGGTGCCGGTGCAATACACGCCGCTCGAGGTGCCGTTGGAGACCACCACCGACCAGGGGCCCGCGCCGCCCCCGGTGATCGACGCGCTCACCGGATCGCCTGGCTGCACCACCATTTGATACGTGTCCGGCGTTCCCGACGAGGCAGAGTCGCGCAGCGTCGTGGTGACCACCGGAGGGCCAACCCACACGTCTACCGTTGCCGCGTCGCGCGCGCCCGCGTCGGCGCCGGAGTCGCCCGAGCTGCCCGAGCTGCCGGAGCTGCCCGAGCTGCCCGAGCTGCCCGAGCTACTCGATGCTCCGGAGCTGCCCGATGCTCCGGAAGACGAGCTTCCCGGCGATCCGGAAGACGAGCTACCCGGCTCGATGCCCTCCTCGTCGAGGCCCCCGCGCGCGCATCCAGCGGCACCTGCGAGCAACACCGCCACGGCAGCCACAACGAACCGGCGAGGGAAGAGCATCGACCCTTCCTACGCGCCGCCCTGGAAATTCTTCCCTCAGTGCCAAAACACCCCCGCGCCCCGGGAAACTGGGCCTCCGCGGTGTCACCCGGACGGGTGATGCCTGCGCTCCACCGGGCTGGCGCCAGCAGGCAAAACCCCGCTGCGCCAGGCTGTGCCCGAGGCTGTTCGCGATGTCGCGTGGGCGCGCTGCCGATGCACGCGCAGGGGGCGTAAAATCCGGACCGGTACGATCTTCGCTAGGAGCGCCATCATGAAAAGCGCAATGCTCGCCCTGGTCCTTGCCTCGCTCACGCATGTAGGTTGCACGGTTTCATCCTCGCCTGCGCCCGCCTCCAAAGACGCCTCGGTAGACGGCGCCGACGCGACAGCCGCGTGCGGCAAGGACACCGGCACCTGTGTGTGCCCCGAAGACTTCGCAGGGCACAGCTTTTTGGAGAACCAGCCCGGCCAGGCGTGCTCGGTGCCCCAGGGAACCGAGTGCTTCGGCAACGGCGGCGGCGTGGGCACGTTCTTGCGCTGCTGCGACGGCCTCTGGATCGGCCCGCCCGACGGCGGCGGCTCCGGCGCTGCTGCTTGCCCCTGAGCTACTGGAGAGCCACCGATGGAAAGGAAACGAGGCCCACGCGCTCTCTGTTCGCGGGGCCTCGGGGCACATTTCCTGCCGGCCTTCCGAAGGAGGCGGCGCTCTCGCTCACACGTGCGCTTCAGTGCCCTCGCTCGTGTGGGTCGTCGCGGGTACCACCAGCGGCTCGAGGGCCGCGTCGAGTACCTCGGTCATGTCGGTGACGAAGATGATCTCGAGCTCGCTCTTCACCGAGGTCGGCACCTCGTCGAGATCGGCCTCGCACTTCTTGGGAAGAATGACCCGCTTGATGCCGGCCCGGTGCGCGGCCAGCACCTTGGACTTGATGCCGCCCACCGGCAGCACGCGTCCGCGGAGCGTGCACTCCCCAGTCATCGCCGTGTGCGGCAGGAGCTTTCGTCCGGTGAAGAGCGAGACCAATGCGGTGAAGATGGTGACGCCTGCGGACGGACCGTCCTTGGGCGTGCCGCCTGCAGGAACGTGGATGTGTACGTCGACGTCTTCGAGGTTCTGGTGCCCCAGACCGAGCTCCGTGGCGTGCGTTCGCACGTAGGAGAGCGCGGCGCGGGCCGACTCCTTCATGACGTCACCGAGCTGGCCGGTAATCTCCACCCGGCCCTTGCCGGGCATCTTGGAGGTCTCGATGAAGAGGATGCTTCCGCCCACCGGCGTCCAGGCGAGTCCGGTGGCTACGCCTGCGAGCAGCGATTGCTCCGCCGCTTCGTCCTCGAACTTGGGGCGGCCGAGGCGCTCCCGCAGCTCGCTTTCGACCACCGTGTGGGTCTCGAGCTTGCCGCGCGCCAGGTCGAGCGTCAGCGCCCGGAGCAGCTTGGTGATCTGCCGATCGAGCTGCCGCACGCCGGCCTCTCGGGTGTAGCTGCGGACCACCGCCAGGAGCGCCGCGTCGTCCACGCCGATCTTGCCATCGAGACCGAACTCCTTCTGCCGCTTGGGCAGGAGGTGGTTCTTTGCAATATGCACCTTTTCCTCCGGGGTGTAGCCCGCGAGCTCGACGATCTCCAGGCGATCGCGCAGCGGCCCCGAGAGGGTCTCCAGGGTGTTGGCGGTGCACACGAAGAGCACCTCCGAGAGGTCGAACGGGAGCTCCAGGTAGTGATCGGTGAAGCTGTTGTTCTGCTCCGGATCGAGCACCTCGAGCAGCGCCGCTTCCGGAGAGCCACCCCAGCCGGTCCCGAGCTTGTCGACCTCGTCCAGCAAGATGACCGGGTTCTTCACCTTGGCCTTCTTGAGGGCGTGGATGACGCGGCCCGGGAGGGCGCCCACGTAGGTGCGGCGGTGGCCGCGAATCTCCGCCTCGTCGCGCACGCCGCCCAGGGCGACCCGCACGAAGGGACGTCCCGTCGCCTCGGCGATGGACTGACCGAGCGACGTCTTGCCGACGCCCGGAGGACCCACCAGACAGAGCAGCGTGCCGCGCTCGGCCTTGGCCATCTTGAGCACCGCCATGTGCTCGACGATGCGCTTCTTCACGTCTTCCATGCCGTAGTGATCGGCGTCGAGCTTCTCTTCGATGCGCCCGATGTCTTCCTTGGCCTCGGCGCGGGCGTTCCACGGGAGGTCGCAGATGAGCTCGAGGTAGTTGCGAATGACGTTGGCCTCGGGGCCGCTGCCATTGGTCGCCTCCAGCCGACGGAGCTCGCGGTCGGCCACTTTTTGCGCCTCCTCCGGGAGCTTGGCCTCGGCCACGCGCTCGCGCAGTCGATCGACGTCGGACTCTGCGTCGCCGTCGCCCAGCTCGCGCTTGATGGCCTTCATCTGCTCGCGAAGGATGGCCTCGCGCTGGTGCTTACCCACCTCCTCGCGGACGTCGCGCTCGATCTTGGCGCGCACCTCGGCGGTGGTCTTGAGCTCCGAGAGCTTGGCCATGACCAGCTTGAGGCGCGTCGGCACATCGAGCTCGCCCAGTACCTCTTGTGCGTCCTCCGTGGTGAGCCCCAGCGAGGCCGCCACGCGATCGGCGTATTCGCGCGCCTGGTCGGCTTCGACGCGGCCGAGCACCTCGCCGCGTGAGCTGCGAAGCTGTGCGATGTGCTCCTTCAAGAGGTCGGCAGCCTCGGTGGCCTCCACCGATTCGGCGGAGGTTTCGTCGAGCTCTGCCAGGTTGGCAACGTGATAGGCGCCCGAGGCATCCAACGAAAGCCGCTTCACGCGTCCGATGCCTTCCAGGATCACCTGGTACTCGTTTTCCGACTTTCGATCGACCTCCTTGACCCGGGCCAAGGTGCCTGTTTCGTAGAGGTCTTCACCACCCGGGTCGGTGGTCTGCGCGTCCTTCTGGGTGAACGTGACGAGGACGTCGCCAGGATACAGCTTGCGCATGAGCGCAACCGAGCGCGGACGCCCCACGGCGAAGGCCACGACGGTGTGCGGAAAGAGGGCTCCGGTGCGGAGCGGCAGCACGGGGACGGGTGAGGAGAGGGAGAGAGTCATCGAACCTCCGGATGCGTGAACCATGAATGAAAGCTAAGTTCATTCACGGACCCGTCAATGGCAGGTCGGCACGGTTTCTGCTTTGCTACCTGTAGCGATCTCCGACAGGGCCGCGTCTGCTACGCTCCGCCTCAAGCAATGGTGGCCATGGTAGCGGACAGGCGGCGCGCGATACTCGATGCTTCGGCGCGGCTCTTTCGTCACTATGGTGCGGGCAAGACCACCATCGCGGACATCGCGCGCGAGGCGAGCGTCGCGGTGGGGAGCGTGTACCTGGAGTTCGACTCGAAGGACGCCATCGTCCACGAGCTCTCGAAGGATCTGCACACGCGGGTCTTCGAGCAGATGTGCGCGGTGTGGAACGCCAAACAGGGAGACCCGCCGCGGGCCCTGGTGTACGTGCTGCTGGCGCGAACCCTGGGCTTCGTGGAGTTCCGCGAGCAGGGGGCGCACGCCTGCGAGCTGGTGCATTGTACACAGGAAGGCGTGAAGCTCGCGCAGGCTTGGTTTCGCGACCAAGAGCGCGAGCTCTTCGAGGCCATCGTGCGGCGCGGCATCGACCTGGGCGCCTTCCGCAAGGTCGCTCCCAAGGACATGGCCATGCTGCTTCAGCGCGCGTTCGCGACGCTCTCGCCGCCTTGGGTATGGGCCGAGCCCGAAGACCGCGTCAAGAAGACCGCGCGCGATCTGGCGCAGTTGCTCGTGCTCGGCCTAAGGCCCGAATAGCCGGACGCCCCGCCGCGCTCAGTGGAGGTCCATCAGACGAATTCCACCGACGCCAAGCGATCCATGCGGAAAGCGCGCGCCGCCGCGCTATGCTCCCTCCGTGAAGAAGAACCGTCGCGTCAGGGGCAACGTGGTTGGTCGTCGTCAAATGCTCGCGCTCCCGGTGGCGGTGCTGGGGGTCGCAGCGTGCGACCGCGTGGCGGCGGAGCGCCCGCCGCGACCGCTGGACGACGCGGGATCGCCCCCGCCGATTCGCTTTGGCGGTGGCGACCCCGACGCGAGCCCGCGACCGTCGGGGCCGGCGCCGAATTTTCCCATCAACAATCGCTTCTACTCCTGGACCACGCCCGAGCAGGCCGCCGAGCTGCGCGCTACGCGAAAGCTCTTCACCCGCGAGGAGCGGCCAGGCTTGGGGCCCGGCTACCTCATGAGCGAGCTCGCGCGCATCGCCTATCGCGATCCAGCGGCCAAAGCGGCGGCCAGCCTCACGCTCGGGCGCTACGCGTGGACGCACGCCTGGTCCACTGCGGCGGGCTTCTTGGGCGAGCAGTACGGCACGGAGCTCCTCGAGATCATCGTCGGGCCGGACGCCCAGTTCGTGCACTTCGAGTCGCTCCGTAGCGAGGTTCGGGTCGTCAATCCGCTGGGCATCGAGGTGCCGCTCGATCCGGCGCGGGTGGTGGGCGCCACGCACTTCAACGAGACGTCGCGCGGTACCTTCGGCGGCTGCGGCGGCGCCCCTGGAACGCAGCTTTGCGCGCCGTATCGGGAGGTTTATCTGGGCAACCCGGCGCAGATCGCCAGCTGGTCGTTGGGCACGGCGGCCCTTCGCAACGTCATTGCCGCCGACGTCGCGAAGCTGCGCGTGTTCGCCGCCTCCTTCCCTGAGGAATCGCTGGGCGACGACGCCGACTGGACCCGGGGCGTGCTGGAGGCGATGCGCGAAAAAGTCAGCGAGCCCGATTCGTACCTCGCCCAGCTGGCCTTCGGCGATCCGGCGTACCGCGATCTTGCGCCGCGCACGCGGGCGCTCATCGCCATTCTCGAGAGCCGACTGTTCGAGCCGACCCAACCGCTGGTGGTCGCTGGATAGTACGGTCGAGCCGAGCTCGCGCGCGAGTCTCGATGGTGCTCGCGTGCGCACTTGGTGTAGGTGTCCTCCCATGGAACGGTTCCGGGCTGGTTTCGCCCGCGTCGACATCACCTGTTACGAGCCCCGCTTCGCCATGTTCGGCTGGGGGCGGGAGGACTACGCGGCCCGGGGCGTGGCGCGCGCGCTCCACGCGCGGACGCTGGTGGTGGAGCGGGGCAGCGGCCGCGTCGCCTACGTGTGCTGCGATCTCGGCTACATCACTGAGTCGCTGCGGCTCGCCGTGATGGCGGAGCTGGAGCGTCGGGAGCTGGGGTTCGCCGACGCCGACGTGATGATCAGCGCCACCCACACGCATTCTGGGCCGTCGGGATACTCTACCTACCTGTTCTATGCGCTGGCCGGCCCGGGCTTCTCGAAAAACGTGCATGATGCACTCGCGTCCGGCATCGTCGAGAGCATCGTCTCCGCCTTGGGCGCCCTGGCCCCGGCGCGGCTCTACGCCCATCAGGGCGACATTCCGCTCACCGAGCCGGTGTCGTTCAACCGGTCGATGCCAGCGTACCTGCGCAACGAGGACGCTCCTGGCGGGACCACCGAGAGCGCCGCGGCCGCTGCCGACCGCCGCATGACCCTGGTGCGGGTGGACCATACGGACGGGAGGCCCATGGGGCTCGTCTCCTGGTTTCCGGTGCACGCCACCTCGGTGCACCCGGGAAACGCGCACGGCCCGCTCATCCACTCCGACAACAAGGGCGAAGCCGCCCTTCGATCCGAGGCCGACTTCGCCGCCCAGGGCGCGCCGGACTTCGTCGCCATCTTCGCCCAAGGCCCCGCCGGCGACGTGAGCCCCAACGATCGCCTCTGCCCGCGCCGCAAGGTGCTGGTAGGCCGCGGCAAGGACGATCACGAGAGCGCGCGCATCGTGGGCGACATCCAGGCGAGCTTCGCCGAGAAGCTGCATCGCGAAGCGCCGGCACAGGGGAGCGAGCTCACCGGCCCCATCGTCACCGCCCTTCGCTACATCGATTTTTTCGATGCGCCGGTGGACCCGGTCTTCGTGAACGGCCGCCGCGACGTGCGCACCGGCCCGCCCTGCATGGGCCTGGGCGCCGGCGCCGGAACCGCCGAGGGACCAGGGCCTTTCCACGACGCGCGCGGGGTGCTGCCGCTGGCGGCTCGGGTGCAGCGTCTGGTCGACGGAGTCCGCGCCCGGTTGCGTGGCCCCTCCGCGGGCGCCCGAACGCACGCGCCCATGGTGCGCTTCTGGGAGCTGGGCTTCGGTCGCCACGGTCGCCTCTTCGGCGTGGTGCCGGCGGCCTTTCGCCCGCTCACGCTCTCCAAGGCGAGTTACGTGCAATATGCACAGAGAGCGCTTCGCACCAGCGGCGCCGGCGAGCTGCCCAGCATTCCGCGGTACCTGCCGGCGCACCTGATGCAGATCGGTCGCCTGGCCATCGCCGGTCTTCCGCTCGAGCCCACCGTCACCTGCGGCCGAAGGCTTTCGGCGGTGCTCGTCGAGCGCCTCCCCACGCGCCCCTCGCACGTGGTCGTGAATGGCTACGCCAACGCCTACGTGAGCTACCTCACCACCCCCGAGGAATACGAAGTGCAGCTCTACGAGGGCGCCTCGACGTTCTACGGGCGCTGGTCACTCCCGGCCTGGTGCACGGCTTTCGCGAGCCTCGCCGCCAGCCTCGAATCGCGCGACGGGGGCCGCGACGGGGGCCGCGACGGGGTGCGCGACGGGGTGCGCGACGGGGTGCGCGACGGGGTGCGCGACGGGGTGCGCCCGACCCGCCGCGCCGCCGCCGACTGCCTCCCGCTCTGAGCGCGCGTCGTCGGCCGGGCATCCCGGTCTCGAATCGCGTCGGTCACGGCTACCCCACACCGCGGTCCTCCGTGCTGACCGTTCCGTGACATTCGCCGGGTCTTGAGCCTTGCCGCGGCCGGGGCGAGCGCGATACGGTCCCTTCCCATCATGCGCCGATCCATCGCCGTCTTCGCCCTCGCGCTTGGGCTCTCGCAAACGAGCTGCATCAAAAAGGCCTTCATCGCCAGCCAGGCCTCCGGCACCCGCGAGGCGTCCAGCGCCCTCGACGAGATCGGCGATCAGAACGTGGCGCGCACCGCGGCCATGAACGGCCTCGCGCAGTTCGAGGGCATGCACAAGCTCTCGCCCAACAACGAAGATGTGCTCTTCATGCTCACCAAAGGCTGGGTCTCCTACGGCTTCGCCTTCGCCCAAGACGACATGGAGCAAACCGAGGAGGGGAGCGAGGCGTACGAGGAGCACAAGCGCCTCGCCAAGTTCGCCTTCGAGCGCGCCATCAAGTACGGGCTCGAGCTGCTGTCGCACGAAGACGAGGGCTTCGAGGCCTCGCGAAAGAACGACGCCATCCTGAAGACCTGGCTCAAAGAGAACTTCGACGACAAGGACCAAGCGCAAGGCCTGTTTTGGGCCGGTTACGCCTGGCTCGCGCGGGTGAACCTGCTGCGCGACCAGCCGGCGGTGGTCGGCGAGCTGTGGGTGGGCGTCGCGATGATCGAGCGGAGCTACGAGCTCGACCCCGACTACAACAACTCCGTGGCCCTCACCGCGCTCGCGTCCTACCACGCGCGGGCCAGCATGGCCGAGCTCGACGAGGCCAAGCGCATGTTCGAGCTCGCACTCCAGAAGACGCAGCGCAAGAACCTGCTGGTGCACGTGAACTACGCAACCCGCTACGCGTGCCTCAAGGGCGATCGCAACTTGTACGAGTCGCTCTTGCAGGAGGCGCTCAAGTTCGACGAGTCCACGGCGCCGAAGATGCGGCTCGGCAACACCATCTCGAAGAAGAAGGCCAAGCGCGCGCTCGACAAGAAGTTCATGGCGTCCACCTGCGGCTTCGACATGTCGAAGCCCTCCACGGTGATTCCCGACCGCCCGAGCGGCGCAGAGAGCGGTGACGTGAGCCCGGAAGACTTCCTCAAGCCGAGCGCGCCCACGGCCCCCGCCACTGCGCCCACCACGGCGCCCACGCCGCCGCCTGCCCCCAGCGCGACCACAGCCCCGGCGCCGGCGCCCACCGGCACCGCCCCCAAGAAGCCTGCGGACCCGAAGAAACCCGAGAAGCCCGCAGCGCCCGAGCCCATGAAGAGCCGAAATTGACGCAGAGCGTTCACGCGCGCCGCGAGGGTCTGGCGCCACGAATGCATGGACAATCCCCCGGCGGCGTCTAACTGTAAGGCCAAGGTACGTCGGAAGACTTGCACTTGGTGCCACAATCTGTGACCCTTGAACCCCATGAGCCGATCGCTTTCCCGAAGGAAGCGTCGGGGAGGCAACCCATGCTACGAAAAATCTTACTCATGCTTGCGGCCTTCGCGCTCGTCGCCTTTGCGACCAGCCGGGCCCAGGCCGACGACGCGCCCGCCGCCATCAAGGTGAAGGTCGGAACGCTCGCGCCGAAGAACTCTCCCTGGGGAGGCGTCTTCACCGTGTGGCAGAAGGGGCTGAGCCAGCGCACCGGCGGAAAGCTCGAGATCGAGTTCTTCTGGAACGGCACCGCAGGCGACGAGCCGGGCATGGCGGCGAAGCTCCGCAACGGCCAGCTCGACGGTGCGGCCATGACCGCCACCGGTCTCTCGCAGTTCTCCAAGAGCATCCTCGCGCTTCAGCTCCCGGGCTGGGCCGGTGGTGACTGGGGCCGCGTCGACCGCGCGCGCGAAGGGCTCAAGCCCACCCTCGACGCCGAGTTCGCCAGCCAGAAGATGCTCCTCGCCGGCACCGGCGACGTGGGCCTGGCGCGCCTCATGTCCATCGGCTCCGCGGTGAAGAACCCGGCCGACCTCAAGGCCATGAGCCCGTTCCACCTGCCGGGCGATCCCATCGGCAAGACCTTCCTCACCAAGCTCGGCGTTCCGCTGCAAACGGTGTCGGTCCCCGAGATTCTCCCCAAGCTCGGTGGCAGCATCAAGGCGCTCAACACCCCGGCTCTCGCGGCCGAGCAGCTCCAGTGGTCCGGCAAGATCACCCACGTGAATTCCATGGTCACCGGCGCTGGCGTCGGCGGTCTGGTGTTCGCGGTCGACAAGCTCAACGCGCTCCCGGCCGACCTCAAGGACGCGCTCCTCGAGACCGGCAAGGTCGCGGGGCAGGCGCTCACCGGTCGCATCCGTCGTGAAGACGCGGCGGCCTACGAACGCCTCACCAAGAAGGTCGAAGTCTACAACCCGACGGCGGAAGACACCGCCGCGTGGCAGGCGATCTTCGGTCAGGTCCGCAGCGAGCTCTGCGGCAGCACCATCAAGGCCGAGGCCTGCGCCTTCGCCAAGTAACCGCGAATCCGGTAGCTCCGAAGCCCGGCTGGCCCGCAAGGTCCGCCGGGCTTCGTGTTTCGGGGCGCATGCAACCACGGGCCGGCACGGCCTTCGGTCTCACCCACACCACCACCGTCACCGGGACCACCAGCCCCATCTCGGAAACCGGTGAGCCGTGAGCGCTGCAGGCGTTCGCAGGTCGGTTCTCTCGGGTCCGCTGGCGTTGGCTCCGACCACCGTGGTGCTCGGTGTGCTCGGGTTCTGGTTCGGACCCCTTCTTGCGAGGTCCGACGAGGGAGCGCGCTTGGCGTTGTCTCTGGTCGCCTCCGTGTTCCTCCTGCCACTCTTGATGACCCCACCGGGGGCGCGTCTGTCGGCGCAGCTTCGCATCGAGGGAGACGAGCTGGTGGCCACGGGGATCGAGGAGGTCCGTGCGCGGGTAGGCGACATCGTGTCGGTGACCAGCGAACGCTCGGTGTAGCTCGGGGCGAGCCGCCTTCGTCGCGTCTCGGTGTTCGTCCGCGGACGAAGTGCGCCGGTACAATGTGACGGCTCGCACGACGACGTCGACGCCTTCCTCCGGGCGCTCGCGGCTGCGCCTGGCTCTCCTCGAACGTTTCACACTGCCCCCGCCGATCTTCGGAGCTTGCTGTGGGAGGTTCCGGCGGTGGCGATCTTCGCGGTGGTCGCGCTGGCCTGCGCCACGTTGCTTCACTGTGTTTATCCTGCACAATTTTGCCTCGGGGTCGTGGCGCTGCTGGGGTGGACCCTGAGCGCGCGCCTGGGCGCCTGGCGCTCACCCTTCCGTGCGTTTCGGTTCTGCGAGGGAGTGTGGCTCTCGCGGCAGTCGCCGGGAGAGCCCGCCCCCAGAAAGTATCGTCCCTGGATGGACGCCGTGGCCGGCGTGGCCGCGGCGCTGGACTGACGCGGCACTTCCGACGACCCCATGCTCGGCTACGTCTACGGACCCGACTTATGGAAGTGGGCCGTCGGGATACGCCCCGTGTGAACCATCGTCGTTTTATGTGCCGAATGCTCGCAGTATCGGTACGATCGCGAACCCATGGCCGAGGACAAGCCCGACGCACCGAACGACGAAAACGCGACGCCGGCCGAGGGAAAGCCCGAGGAGGCGATGGCTGCGCCCACAAGCGAGGCGACCGCGAAGCCTCCGGCCTCGAAGCCGCCGTCGTCCAAGCCCGCACCTCCGCCGCCGGTCGATCAAGATCCCGACGAGCAAACCCGCGTCGAGCCGTCCGTGCTTCGGAAGTCGCTCGCCATGAAGTCGGAGCCCTCGTTGAGCGAGAAGAACGACGCTGGCGCCGAGAAGGACGCAGAAGCGGACGACAAGGCCGTCGAAGCCGACGCCGCGGCGAAGACCGAGCGCGAGGCCGACACCGGCGAGACCGCGATTGCGAAGGTCAGCTCTGGGCCCGAAGAGGAAGACGCCGAGCCCACCAAGGCCGATCGCAAACGGCCCAAGACCGACCCGCCGCACACCCCCGAGAAGCCGGCGGCCTGGGCGCTACCGGTGGTGCGCTTCGACGCCTGGCTCACCAAGGTCGAGACCCGGCTGGTGTTCGCGGTGCTCATGGCGGAGATCGGCGCCCTGGTGGTGTGGGTCATGCTCAAGGGCTTTGCCATGCCCGCCGGCGACGGCCGCGGACGCTTCATCCGCGCGGCGTTCCTCGGCGGCCTCTTCGCCGGTGTGGGCGCCCTGGCGGTGCATCTCCAGGCGCGGCGCGAGAAGAAGGACCGAACCGAAGCGCGCGAGGCGGGTGAATCGCCGGCCGCACCGGCGAACAACCTGCAGCACCTGCCGGCCGCGCTGGGCGTGGTGGGTGTTCTGGTGGGCGTGTTCTTCCGCGGCCTCGGCGCCGAGTACACGCAGAACTGGCTCAATTGGCTGCAAAATGCATCTATATTGTTCCTCATCGGTGGTCTGCGTGGCCTGGTGACGCGCCTCACGTTGTGGGTCGCGCTCCTGGGCGCCTCGCTCGCCACCGGCAAGGGCAAGCACATCAACATCGACATCGTGCTGCGCCAGCTGGCGCCCAAGCTGCGGGGGCCGGTCACCCTGGTGGGCATCGCCGCCACCGTCGTGATGTGCGTTACCGGCGCCTGGGGCTTCGTCGACCAGCTCGCCATCGGCGAGTACCACGCGCCCCGCACCGCGCCGTGCCCCGACGACAAGAGCAAGACCTGTGAGGTGCCGCCCGGGGAGAAGATCGCCAAGATTCGCGAGGAGGCTGGGCGCGATCTGTTTCTTCTGGGCCGGCAGCTGGCGCTCGACATTCGCACGCTACCGGTCGTGGTGCGGGGCAAGCCCTACGACAAGTGGATGAGCGCCCGCGAGTGGAACACCTACGTCGACGAAGGCGGCTGGGAGAAGCACTACGACATCGAGAACGTGAAGCGCCTCAAGGTGTCAGACGATCGCGCCGAGCCCATGCTGCCCGCGGTCAACGTCCCCGGCGGCGAAGAGAACTCCATGGCGCTCCTGGTGCGCGACCTCAGCCTGGTCATCCCGTTCGGCCTGCTGATTATCGCGCTCCGCTTCGTCATGCGCGCGCTGCTCATCGTCGCCGGGCACGTGACGGTGGACCCGGACGCGGCCCACGCAGACGACGACGACGAGCCCGACCCCGGATCGCCCACCGGGCCCGGCGCCGCCGCCGCCAAGGAGCCGTCATGAGCACGTCTCCCTCGAATAAACCGCAGAAGACCAGCCCGGTGGGCGTGGGCATCGCCGGCGCCATCGTCCTCGTCCTCGGCATCGTCGGCGGGGTCATCCCCGCGCTGGTGATTCTCCTGGCGTTGATGGGTACTCCGCTGTTCGCGGTCATGGGAGGGGCTAGCGAGCTGGCGTGGCTCCACCATCCCGATCCGAACCTGAACCACTTCCGGTTCATCGCGCCGCGGGTTCTCGACGACCACTTCGCCGGCTCTCCTATTCTGGTGACCATCCCGCTCTTCACCTTCGTCGGCTACGTGCTGGCGCGGGCCAAGACGGCGGCGCGCCTGGTGCGCTTCTCGACGGCGCTGGTCGGGTGGATCCCCGGCGGACTGGCCATTGTTTGCGTCATCGCCAGCGCCGTGTTCACGCTCCTCACCGGCGGCAGCGGCGTCACCATCATCGCCATCGGCGGGCTCCTGCTGCCGGCCCTCAAGAAGGAGGGTTACAGCGACAAGTTCGCGCTGGGCCTCCTCAGCTCCGGCGGCTCGCTGGGCCTCCTGCTCCCCTTCGCGGTGCCGCTCTTCGTGTACGCCATCTTGGCGGGCGTCGACGTGGACGCTGCCATGGTGGCGGTCATTCCCCCGGGGCTCTTCGTGCTCTTCTTGTTCTCGGGCTACGCCATCTACGTGGGCTGGCGCGACAAGATTCCCACCAAGCGCTTCGACCCGGTGGAGCTCGGCGTGAGCTTCTGGGAGCTCAAGTGGGAAGTGGGCATCTTCGTCATCATGGGCCTGGGCATCAAGGTGTTCCAGCTGAACATCGACGAGCTCGCCGGGGTCGTTGCATTCTACACCATCATCATCGAGTGCTTCGTCTACAAGGACGTGCGCTTCCGGAAGGACATTCCCAAGGTCGCCAAGAGCGCCATGGTCATGGCCGGCGCCATCATCCTTATTCTCACCATGGCCAACGCGCTGGTGAACTACGTGAGCGACCAGAAGATCCCCGATCAGATCTTCAACTTCCTGGCCTCGCTCGGCTTGAACAAGGACTGGCAGTTCTTGATCATCATGAACGTCTTCCTGCTCGTGCTGGGCATGGTCATGGAAGGCTTCAGCGCCATCTTCGTGGCGGTTCCGCTCATCATTCCCTTCGCCGCGCGCTTCCACCTGGGGCCCTTCCACGTGGGGATGATCTTCCTCTTGAACCTCGAGCTGGCGTTCTGCATGCCCCCGCTGGGGCTCAATCTGTTCATTGCCAGCTTCCGCTTCAATCGCCCGGCCACCAGCCTGTACCGTCCCATCTTGCCGTTTTTGGGCATTCTGACGGTGGCGTTGCTGGTCATCAGCTACGTGCCCGGCATCTCCAACCTCATGGTGCGCGGCCGCATCGCCGAGGAGCGCGAGAAGGCCGAGAAGAAGGGCGATCCGCCGCGCGAGGCCTGGCTCCTCGAGTGCGTGCAGGAAGACCGCTTGAACCCCAAGCCTTGCACCAAGGAAGACGAAGCCAAGTACCCGGACGGCAAGATGCCGCAGGCGATCACGCCGGACACCGCGGGCGATGCAGGACCCGAGCCCGATGCTGGCGCGTCGGGAGACGACGACGAGCTGCTGAAGATGATGGCAGCCGGCGACGGCGGAGGAGCGCCTTCGAAGGAAGCAGGCTCGGCCGAGTCGGACGACGATCTCCTGAAAAAAATGATGGGCGGCGACACGGGCGACGCCGGTGTCAAGCCGGCTCCCAGCGCGGCGCCCAGCGGCAAGATCGACACCGACGACGATCTGATGAAGAAGATGATGGGGCAGTAGACCGCGCATGCGTCACGCTGCCCTGCGACGCACCGCCGCGGCCCACGGCGCTACCATCTTTGCCATCGGCATGTTCACCGGCATCGTGGCCGGCCTGGCGCTCACCGGTGCGCTCAAGGTGGGCATTCCCCACATGGCGCTGGCCGCGCACCTGAACGGGCTTTTGGGCGGCTTCTGGCTCTTCGCACTCTCGTTCTCGCTGCCCATGGTGCGCTATGGCGAGGTGGGGGCGAAGCGACTGGTGTGGCTGACGCTGGTGCCAGTGTACGCGAACTGGGCCATCACCCTGGTGGCGGCATTCCTCGGCGTGCGCGGCCTCGCGCTCTCGGGCGACCGCTCCAACGACGTGGTGGCGGTGCTCCTCATCGCCGCCGTGGTGTTGCCGTCGCTCGCCGCCGCCAGCGCTTGGGCCTACGGCCTGTGGGGGCCGGACCCGAAAGGGTGAGCGCGCCGGCTCAGCGCGGCAGCTTGGCGAGATCGAGGGCGCTCGCGTCGACCAGCACGTAGTTGAACCGTGCGCTGGGCCCGCCCACCGCGCCTTCGAGCGTCTTCATGGCGACCTCGTCGAAGACCTGGCAGCCGATGGCCACCGGGGCGCCCCCGCCGCCTGCGCGGTGAAAGAGAATGGCGGTGACCATGTCGTTGCGTGCCACAGACTTCTCGCGCTCGGCGAGGTCGAAGATGCCGTCGTGATTCACGTCGCGAAAGCCGGGAAGGGCGCCGCTGCCGTTGCGGGTGACATCGAACGCGGGCAGCCCGCCGGTGAGCCGGGCGCTGCCGCGGCCGATCACCACGTACTCGCCCGGCCGGACCATACCCACATCGGGTACGCCGTCGCCGTTGGCGTCGGTGGCAGCCTCGGCGTTCAGCTCCCACGGATGCGTGGAGCCGTCGAGCTCGAGCGCGTGGCCGTCGCGGGTGAGCACCACGAAGAGATCGTCCCAGGTGCGCTGCGCGCGTGTGTCGTGGGTGCTGCGATCGCGCCCCAGGCCGCGAATGCCGATGACCGTGGCCCAGCCGTTGGCGTGCACGTGGCCGCCAGCGCTCCGCGCGATCGCCGCCCAGCTCTCGTGCGCCGCGTCGCCCTTGATGGGTTTCGCGGGCTCGCTGAGGTTGTCGTCCTCGGCGGCGGGCTCCACGGTCGCCGTGGCGCAACCTGCGAACGCGAAGGAAGCCGCAACCAGGACGGAGAGGAGCGCGCGGGAAACCATTGCAGCCCAGCATGCCACAAGCGTGCCCCGCGCGGGAGCCAGCCGTGGGGAGCGCGGGCGCCATTTTCCCGGCGCGCGCGGAGGGTGCGCCCACGCGAGCGCACCCGAGGGTGGATCGAAGAGGACCCCGTCGCGCTAGCGTTTTGCCGGGTACTTTCCGAGCTTTCGCTGCAGCGAGCGGCGGTGAATGTTGAGCAGCCGGGCGGCTTGCGAGACGTTGCCGCTGCAGTCGGCGAGGACCCGTTGGATGTGCTCCCACTCCACCCGCGCCAGGCTCGGTACCTCGCTGGGCTCCTTGGTTGCGGCGCCTCCGCCAGCGTCTTCGCGCGCGTCGAAGGCGGCGACGATCTGGTCGACGTCGGCGGGCTTGGTCAGGTAGTCGGCCGCCCCCAGGCGAATCGCTTCTACCGCCGTGGCAATGCTCCCGTAGCCGGTCAGCACGAGAATCTTGGTGGTGGCGTCGACCTCCTTCAGGGCTTTCACCACGTCGAGGCCGAAGCCATCGGGCATGCGCAGGTCGACCACCGCGAGCTCCGGGCTCTCGAGCCGCGCTTGCTCGATGGCTTTGGTGGCCGAGCCTTCGCCACGGGCGTCGAAGCCGCGACCGGCGAGCGCTTTGACGAGGCGCGTGCGGAAGGTGTCGTCGTCGTCGACGACGAGGATTGAGCGGCCCAGGCTCGGGGGTGTCTCCGTGCTGCTCATGCCTCGATGGACTCCACGGGAATGGTCATCGTGATGGTGGTGCCCTTGCCTTGCGCGGACCGGACGTCGAAGCGTCCACCGAGACGGTCGGCGAGCGCGCGCACCAGAAACACGCCCAGCCCCATGCCCTTGGGCTTGGTGGTGAAGAACGGCTCACCCAAGCGTGCGAGGACTTCGTCGGGCATGCCGCTGCCGTGGTCTTCCACCGCGCAGCGCAAGCTTCGATGGGCCACCGCCAGGCGCAGTGAAACCGATCGACCTTCACCGGCCTCGAGGCCGTTGTTCACCAGGTTGACCAGGCTCTGCACCAGCGCGTCGCGTGGAACGCTCACGGTGGCGGCGTCGGCCTCTACCTCCATGCGCGCACCGTCGGAGACCGCCTTGCGCACGTCGCTGGCGATGTCTTCGAGCCTCACGGGCCGCAACATCTCGCCCGGGCTTTGGCCGGCGTGGGCCGCCATCTTCGCCAGGATATCGCGGCACCGTGTGGCCTCGGCCCGGAGCATGCGCGCGTCGTCGAGCACCGCCGCCGGGTCGAGCGGACCGCCTGCGGCGCGCTCCAGCTCCGACGCGATGATGGCGATGGTACCGAGCGGCGTTCCCAGCTCGTGGGCGGCGCCGGCCGCAAGCGTGCTCAGCGACAGGAGCTTCTCGTTGCGCGCGGCCGCCTCCTGCATGCGCAAGAGCTCGGCGTCGCGCTGCGAAAGGGCGCGGGAAACCTTCGACACGAAGTACCCCACCAGCGCCGCCGCCGCTGCGTACGACACCCACATGCCCTGCAGGTGGAGCCGCATGCCGCCGCCCTGGTGCATGCGGTGCATGGCTTCTTCCGGCGTGAGCAAGAACAGCGATCCGAAGCCGCACGAGGTAAGCAGCGCCACCGCCCACACCCAGCGCACCTCGAGGAGCAGGGCCGCCAGGGCGACGTGGACCAGGTAGAACACCGAGAACGGGTTGGTGGGGCCGCCAGAGAGCCAAAGCAGCAGCGTGAGCAAGATGGCGTCGAGGACCAGGACACCGCCTACCACCCGCCGCTCGGCGCGGATCCCCCGTCGCTGCCACAGCTCGAGGAGCGCGTTCGACAGCGCGGAGCCGGCGACGATGCCGGCCAGCGGCTCGGCGGCATAGGGCAGGTCGAAGGAGAGCTTGGCGGCTGCCAGCATGGCCGCCTGCAGCAGGATCATCACCCAACGCAAGCGCACGAGCCATTCCAGGCCGAGGGCTTTGGCGGGAGACTTCACCCCACCAGTGTACTCGTCTCGGACGCGACGAAATGCGGCAAATCGTCGCGGCGCCAGAAGGGATGATATCGTCGTCATCGATGAAACGCGCACTTTCTCTGGTGGTCACCGCGCTCGCCGTTCTTTCTCCCGCCGCGGCCTGGGCCGACGACGCCGGTCTCGACGACGCGGGCCTCGATCTGCGCGACGCGGCGCCGGCCTGCACCGACGGGCTCAACGTGGGCGACATCACGCCCTGCGACGCCAAGAAGCCGGGCGACGCGTGCGTGCTGCCCGACGGCGTCGGGGGATCGTGCGCCGAGCTCCGCTGCTTGAACGCGAGCGGTCAGCGTATTCTTTCCTGCGTGGCAGCGGCCGGTGCGCCGCCGCCTCTCGCCACCGGCGACGCGTCGAGCGCGTCGGTGTTCGCACCTGGAGTCGCCGGCGGCGGTGGGTGCGCGATGGGCTCGCCGACTCGCAGCGACGCTCCTCCGGCTGCAGCGCTGCTCGGTTGCGTCGCGCTCGTCGGCCTGATGCGTCGGAAGAAGATTTATGGTCGATACCTTGGGGGGGCCGGCGCCTCCCGTCCTCACGACATGCCGGAGTGAGTGATGCGCGCTGCCCCCGCGAACGCGCCTCGGTCTCGGCCCAAACACCCGTCTCCTGGGTGCCTGGTGTTTTTCGTGACGCTACTTGATTCCTCGGTCCAGTCTGCACGGCGGCTGACCAGCGCCAAGCAGGAGACTGAGTGTTTTTCGTCAAGACCGAGGGAGGCGCGTTCGCTGGGGGCAGCGCGCGGAGCGAACTCCTGTTCGTGAGGACGGGAGGCGCCGGCATACCCGAAGGTATTGACGAAAAACACCAGTCTCCTAGCGCTCACTTGCAGGTGGTGGCACCGGTCGGTTTGCCGCTGTCGTCGCACGCCGGCGCGTCGAAGGTGCCTCGTACGAAACGGCCGTCCCTGAACGTCAGGTCGAAGGAGCCGGTGACGCCGCTCGCGTTCACCGTGGTGAGCACCAGCTCGTTCTTGGCGAGGTCCGCCCGGACGATCTTGTCGAGGCTGGCCACGTCGGTGGAAGCGCACGTGCCGGCGTCGGTGGCTTGATACGTCGACCCCTCGAGCTTGCTCTTGACCGCGGGGCTGGTGGTCGCGTCGGTGACGAGCTCGTAGGTGCCGGCCACCAGGACGGCGGCCTCCGCGGTGGCGCCGCGCTTCTCGATCTCGATCTTGAGTCGGGTGCCGCCCACCGGCCTTTGGTTCGCCTGCAGGTTGGCGCACAGGCCCGGGCGATCGATGATGTAAACGTCGAGACCTTCCACGAACGTGCCGGGCACACTGGTGCTCGGATGCTTGTCGATGCGCACTACCGCATCTTGCGGTGCGTAGGCGCCGCCGAGGAGGTTGGAGGTGACGGTGACTGAGCCGCGCCGTGCTTCGCCGCCGTCGCGGTCTCCGGAGGGGGGCGCCGCGCTGTCGCCCTGGGTCGCCGTCGCGGTGTCTGCCGCCGCGCACCCCACCGCAGGAGCGGCGAAGGCGAGCAAACAGGGCAGCAGCGTTGCCAGGGAGATTCGAAGGGATGCCTTGTGGATTCGGTGCGGTAGCTCGTTCATGTCTGCGGCTACCGCAAGACGCGAACCAACGCCTTTGGCCCGCAAATCTGCGGCCTTCCGCTGCGCGCGACGAGGCTTCGTCGGCACTTCCTCGAGGCCGCGGCGACGCTTCGTCGCGGGCGCCTCAGAGCTCGATCTTCTTCCAGCTGCCGCCGGCGAACTTGACGCTCATGGTGATGGCCGCGCCGACCGCGTAGGTGGCGGCGGCGATCCACATGCCCGGCAGACCCAGGCCGACCTGAATGGAGAGCACATAGGCCACCGGAATCAGCACGCCGAACACCAGCAGGCCCTGGGCGCCGGCCACGAACTTGGTGCTGCCGGCGCCGAACAGCGCCTCGCTCAGGATCATGGCGACGGCGATGATGGGGGTGACGATTCCCATGATCTGCAGCGGGCGATACATAGCCTCCTGGACCGCCGGGGCGTCGGTGATGAACGCAATGATGCCCTTGGTGGCGAGCACGCCCTCGACGAAGCCGATGAAGCCGAAGATGATCAGGCCCACGCGCACGCTGGCCCAGCCAAAGCGCGTGGCGAGCTCCGGGCGCTTCTTGCCCATGGACTGCCCCACCAGGGTGGCGGTAGCGGTGCCGAAGCCGATGCACGCCGTGAAGGTGAGCTTCATGAGTGCGATGATATTGGTGGTGGCGGCGCCGTTCACCGCGGCCCCGCCGCAGGCGTCGCGCGGGAGGCCCGAGTCGAGCTTGCCGGCGAAGCTCACGAACACGCCGAACCCGGCCATCATGAGAATGGTGGCGGCGGCCGCGGGCGCACTGAGCTTCACCAGGTCCCAGATGAGCTTTCGCGAAAGGTTGGAGCGCCGGAAGACCTTGTAGGTTTTGCGCTCGCCCCAGGCGAAGTAGAGGACGATGGCAAGGCCAATCCAGGTGGCGGTGAGCGCCCCCACGCCGGCGCCCGGCGCGCCCATGTGCGGCGCACCCAGCTTGCCGAAGATGAACATGTAGCAAAACAAGACGTTGAAGATGTTCATCACCAGCGACGCCCAGAAGTGAATGGTCGTCTTGCCGATGCCGTCGAAGAACGACTTCACACCGATGGTCATCGACATGGAAATGATGCCGAGGAGCCGGAAGCGCGAGTACGACTCGGCGATGGCCAGGGTCTCCGGTACCTTGATCATGCTCGAGAGCAGGAAGTGGATGGAAACCGAGCCGACGACCATGGTGCAGAGCCCGGCGATGAGGCAAAACCACATGGTGTTGGCGAGGACGGCGCCGGCACCTTCGTAGTTCTTCTCGGCGTAGCGCCGCGCGGTGTGTGCCTGGGTGCCCACGCCGATGGCCGAGAGCGATCCGCCGAAGAGCCACACCATGATGAGCGATGGCGAGAGCGCGGCCTGGGCGTACGATCCCTCGCAGCCGGGTAGCTCCTTGAAGAAGATGACGTCGATCTCGTTGACCAGGCTCTGCAGCACCATGGCGACCACGGTGGGGGCAGCCAGCCGCATCACCGCCCAGTGCGGGCGGTCGGCAAGGGCGAGGACATCGATGTTCTTGGAGGGAGCTGCGCTCGCCACGATGCGGAGGATCTAGGCCGAAGGGATGCGGATCACAAGGAACACGTCGAGACCACCGGCGAAGGGCAATGTGGGATGCTCAGTGAAGGGGCTTCTTCGCGCTGGCATTCTCCAGCCGCGGGAGGGTGTCCATGCGGCCGAGGCTGCGCTTGGCGTCTTCCGAGTGGGGGTTCTTGCGCAGGTACGCTTCGAGGAGGTTCTTGGCATCGACCCTGCGGCCCATCGCGTCCAGAATCTGCGCTTGCACGATGCGCGGCTCGCTCGAGGGATCGTAGCTCGCCCACGATTCTGCGGCGCGCTTGGCTTCCAAAAGATCCTTGGCGCGGAGCGCAGCGCGGGTCCAGCTCCGGAGCGCCTTGGCGTCGCGGGGGTGCGCTTTGGCCTGCTCGCGCGCCTGAGCGAGCGCCGGCGTGTCGTTCTTCGGGGCGTCGTTCGTGGGCTCCACGGGCGGGAGAACCTTCGCCGGCTCATGGACCGCAGCCGTCGACGCGGCAGGCGTGCTTTCCTGGTCCTCCGTACCGCCGGGCGCACCGATGGAGGGCGCAATGGCGGCGGCCACAGGCGCAGGCGCAGGCGCAGGCGCCTGAGCGAGCGCCGCCGACGGGACCTGCGGCAAGTCGCGCACGTCGACGGTGTCGGGGACCATCGCCACGGTGGCCTGGGCCTCGTGGTGGAAGGCTTGGCGCACGGTGTCGCGGTAGGCGACGCCCGCTGCCACCACGCTCACCAGCGCGGCGCTGAACGCCAGGGTGAGGTTGCGCTTGGTTTTGGCGCGCTTCTTCTTCGGTGCATTCTGCACGTCCATGAGAGCCGCCCGGAGCTCGGCGGCGCTGCCGAAGCGGTCTTCGGCCTTTTTGGCCATGGCCTTGAGGATCACCGCTTCGAGGTCCTGGGGAATGCTCTGCTCGGGCGCGCGCCTGCGCGGGGCCTCGACCGGTTCGCGCAGCTGCTTGCCCATGATCTCGACGGCGGAGCTTCCCTCGAACGGGCGCTTGCCCGTGGAGAGCTCGTACAGCACGCATCCGAGCGCGTAGATGTCGCAGCGGGCGTCGACCGACTCGCCGGCCACCTGCTCCGGCGCCATGTACTCGGGGGTTCCGAAGATGGCGAAGCCGCGTTGCTTCTTCTCTTCGTGCTTGGCGTCGCTCTTGGCGATGGCCACGCCGAAATCCAGGAGCTTCAGCGTGCCCGACTCGGTGAGAAAGAGGTTCTCCGGCTTCAAGTCGCGATGCACCAGGCCCGCGTCGTGGGCCGCCTCCAGGGCGCGCGTGGCGTCGATGGCGATGTCCACGCCCTCCTTCCAGGAGACCGGGTCGAGGGCGAGGGCGCGGCGCTCGATGCGGCGCGCCACCGTTTCGCCTTCGAGGTACTCCATCGCGAGAAAAACGCGTCCGTCGAAAGATTTGCCGAAATCGTGCAGGAAAGCCAGGTTCGGGTGGCGCAAGTTGGCCACCGCGCGGGCCTCCTTGCGAAAGCGGTCGATGGACTCGAGGGCCGACGAGTGCGCGGCGTCGAGCACCTTCAGCGCCACCCGGCGATCGAGCTCCACGTGCTCCGCCTCCCATACCGTGCCGGTGGCGCCCTCGCCGATCTTGCGCACCAAGCGGTACGGCGTGCCGGGGAGCATGGACGGATCTTCCATCTGGCGCGCGGCGTTCTCCACCACGCCGCTGGCGGGCGGGGTGTGGGCGTCGGGCATGGTGGCCTTGGCGTCTTGGAGCAGGCGCGCGAACTCGCCGCGGGAGCGTGAAGGCTCCTGGGGAAAGAGCGCGACCATGAGGGTGGCGATGCGGGCCCGGACGCTGCGCTCACCGCTCTTGAGCGGGGTGGCTTTGGCCAGCAGCTTGGCGAGATCGTTGGCAGCCTCGGCGGCGTTCGCGTAGCGATCGTCGGGCGCGTTGGCGATCAGGTTCTGGATGACCACGTCGAGCTCCTTGGGCGCTCCGATGGATGCGGCGACGTCGGGCACCGTGAAGCGCCCACGAGCCACATCTTCCAGGTGTTTTTGCGCGTCGCCCGCCAGGAGCCGCTGGTTCTTGCAAAGCTCCCAAAGCATGACGCCCAGGGCGTAGACGTCGATGCGGCCGTCGCCCACTTCGTGCCGGGCTATCTCCGGGGCTACGTATCCGGGCTTGGCGAACACCACGCCGGCCACCGTGTGGCAACGGCGGTTTTGCCCGCGTGCGGTGCCGAAGTCGATGAGCTTCACTTCGCCGGCGTAGCCCATCATCACGTTCTGGGGCGACAGATCCCGGTGCACGATGCCGAGCGGCGCGCCGTCGGCGCCGGCGCGCGTGTGAATGTGGCTGAGCGCCATGGCCATCTCCACCGACATGGCCACCGCGTCGGCCCAGCCGATCTTGTGACCCAGCTGCGTAGCGCGCTGTCGCACCTCTGCCAGAGAACGCCCTTCGATGTACTCTACAACCGTGAAGGGCTCGCCGTTCTCGTCGGTAGCTGCCTCCAGCACCTGCGCCACGCCCGGGTGGTTCAGCTGCGCCTGCACCCGGGCTTCGTCGAGGAAGCGCGCCAGGAAGGAGCCATCGTGAATGTGATCCCGCCGCACGGTCTTGACCACGCAGGGGCGCTCGGCGCCCTCGAGCCCGGTGGTGGCAGCCAGGTACACGTCGCCCATGCCGCCGCGGGCCAGGAGACGGAGCAAGATCTTCCGCCCGAGGATTCGCGGCAGCTCCAGGGAGCTGCCGAAGCCGGACTTGGACTCGGGGGGAACTGCGGAAGCCTCACTCATGCCCACTGGGATAAGGAGGAGTGGAAGGTCGGGCCAAGTTTGCGGCGCGGTTTGTGCTCGCTACGGAACCGTAACCGCGACGCCGCCGTCGATCGCCATCGGGCCCCCGTCCCGCAGGGGCCCACCGTCGAGGGCGAGGCCCCGACAGTACATCGGTGCACCGCCTGTCCCTCGGGCATACAAGGGCGTTCCCCCAGTTCCCATGCACGACTCGCCGATGCGGCAGTCGGCGCTCGTTCCGCAGGGCCGCGCGTCGTTGCAGGTTCCCTTGACGACGCACACGGTGGCGCCGCCCCGCAGGCAGCATTCGTCGCTCGTCGGGCACGGCGCGTCGGACGCGCAGCACCCCGTGACGCCGCAGCTGACGCTCGCCGCCGGAAGCCCACAGCTGGTACCGTTGCCGCTGAAAAGGCAGCACTGGGACGGCGCCAAGCAGCCCAGGCCGCCGCGGCACGCCTGTTGGGCCGGGCACGCCGCCGTAGGGATCGGACCCGCGTCGAGCTGCACGCCGGTGTCGGGGAGGGGAAGGGGACCCGCGTCCGGGATGGCCGGTGCGTCGGGCAAGAGGCCCCCGTCGAGCGTCCGACCGGGCTCGCTGCAGGTGCCGTTCGATTCGCATTCGACGCGGGCATCGACGCAGCTGCCGCGGCTGCAGGTGGTGAAGGCGTCGCAGACCTTTCCCTCGCAGTCGAGGTCCAGGGAGATCTCCAGGGCCAGTGGCGTGTGGTCGAGGAACGCGAAGCGTCGCCGCGAGGTGATGCACCCCGCGACCGAAGGATCGCGCAAGCAGTCTTCGGGGCGTTTGCCGCGAAGGGCCAGGACCGCCACCACCGTGCCGCCGCTCTCGCCGCCTGGGGTCAGCGTGAGCGTGCCGAGCATGGAGGGCGCGACGCACGCGGTCTGTGTCGTGGTGAGCTCGCCTCCGCTGACGCGCCTTTGCGCCTCCTGGAGCGAAGGCGCGGTCACGATGCCAAGGTCGGGCGCGTCAGCGCATGCGTTGGTCTTGAACGATACGACCATCTGCGTTGGCTCGCGGCAGCTGGCGACGCCTACGAATGCAGCACCGAGAAGGAGCAGCGACGGAAGCAGTCGTTGAACGCGCATGCGGTGAAGCTAGCACTCCCGCCGGCAGGCGTCAGCGGCGGGCCGCGTCGCGGACCTCGCCCGGGCTCCGGGCGACGGTCCAGATGCGGAGGCGATCGAGCCGGCCGTCAAAATTCTCGTCCAACGTCGGAAGGTTGCCGCCAATGATGAGCTGGGAATCCGCGCCCTCGGGAGGCCCTGTTCCGACGTAGCGGGAAGCGGGCTCGCCGTCGATGTACAGGGTCCCTCCGGCGGGCGTCCAGACGCAGGCGAAGTGCGTCCAGGTATCCAGGGGTACCTTGGGGGAGACCAGATCTTGCCGGCCACCGCGGCAGTGAATCGTCGCGTCGTCGTAGAGGAACGCGCTCACGCGTGCGTCGGTGTCCATGATGCCCGCGCGCTTGGCGGGAGCCGGGAGCCTTTCGGGCATGACGTACGCCTCCACCGTGTAGCTGGTGGACTCGAGGGACTTCGCCGCGGGAAAAAGCAGATAGCTCACGGGCGCCGAGGTGAGCTGGAGCGCGCGACCGAAGACGCCGGGCGCGAAGGCGACGTTCTGCGCGGCGAGGGGCGTGAAGCGGTTGGGCGACTCGTCCTTGATGTCGTCTTCGAAGTCGAAGCAAGCGCCGAGTCCGGGCGCGGGCGCGCAGAAGACCGCCACCGGTGCGGCCACGTCGTCGAAGGCGCCGCTGTCTCGGGCGACCGCGTCGGAGCCTGCGTCGCGCGTCTGGCCCGACAGCCCGTCGAGCGACACAAGTGCGGTGCACGCCGCGGACGCGAGCATGACGCCTCCGCCCGCCATGGCCCTGAGCTCGACGTGCCGTCTGGTCACCCCACCGACGGTATCAGACGGCGACAACCCCAGTTGCTGCAAAGCCCGCCGCTACACTTTGCGGGTGGCATCTCGGCCCACAGCCGCGCGCGCAGCGACGACCGCGTCTTCGAGCAGCGCTTCGTTCGGGGTGGGCCATTGCGCGACGCGCAAGAGGTGCTCCTCCTTGGGGTCGCGGACCGTCTCAACCACCGCTGCGATGCGGGCGCGGACGGCGCCGCCCTTGGCGCGGAGGAGCATGCGCGCCGATGCCGCGCGCACGTCGGGGGGGGCGTCGGGGTCTTCGAGGCTCGACCACAGATCGCCCTCGGAGATGGCGCTCCCGCGGTACCCGGTGCCACCCGACAAGACCTGGGCCTGGGCGTCGAGCTTCTGCAACCACTCGCTCGGTCGGCCCTGAAGCCGCAGCCATTCGTAGGCCGGTGGCGCGTCCAGAGCGGGCGTTCCCTTCTTGGCCCGCACGACGGCGGCTTCGATCTGGGCGGCCAGGTGCTGGCGCTCCAGCGGTGACGTGCCCCGGCGAAGGTGCCGCACGATGCGCGTGGGAATGACGAAGCTCGAAGGTTCGCCGCCCTCCGGAGGTGCGTGCCGTTCGCACACAATCGCCGTTTTGCCCACCCGCACCTTGGCGATCTCGCTGTACCCCACGAACTTCGTCGCTCGCCCAGCGTCCACGTAGACGCCACTTTGGCTCAGGTACACGCGCCCGCGATCGCGCTGCGCGAGCCGGGAAACGATCACCGTGACCGAAACGAGCAGGGCGGCGAGCAGCACCATGCCGATGGCGACCATGGGCTGATGCGGCGGGGTGAGATCGCCCGCCCGTACGATGAGACCGGCACCCACGAGGGCGGTGGCTGCGCCCACGCAGCGCGCCCAGGCGTCGAGCCCGCCGAACGGGAGCGGCAGCGTAGGCCAGCTGATGGTGCCGACGCCGTGGCTCGAGAGGCCAAGGGCCGTCCGGACCGCGTCGGCGGCGCGCTCGTCGGGGAGGTCGAGGACGATCGGGTGACGCCCGCGGTCGCGGCGCTCAATGGCCATGGTCACGCCGCGCGGCGTGACCGAGATAGACGATGCCTGGACGTTTCGCGGCGTGAGCGTCTGGTCGAGGGGGAATGCCCCACGGATGGTTACGCGTCCCGGCTCCACCCGAATGCGCGCGGCGTGCGGCGCGTGCCGCCCCAGGATGAGCGGCGAGAGAAAGAGGAGCGCCAGCCCGGCGAAGACCGCCGGCGCCGAGAGAATTCCGGACGAGAACATCATGCCCAGAAAAATGCATAGTACAGATAAAGCAGGCAGCACCAGGCGCGTCCAGGTGGGCCCGAAGGGATCGGAGATGCCACCGCGGAGCTCCTTCATGCGCGGGCGGCGCGCGGAGGCGGGGCCGCCGGAAGCTGGTCGAGGGCGTCGCCCGCGCTCTCGAGATCGCTCTCCGTCGCCAGACGAATGCGCGCCTCTTCGGTGGGGTCACGGCTGGTGGCGAGGGCGTGGTCTACGCGCACGCGCGCCGCGCTCGGGTCGACCCGGAGGAGGATGCGGGCGGCGGCAGCGCGAACCTCGATCTCTGCATCGGGATCGCCGAGCAACCGGTAGAGGTCTTCCTTGTCCATGACGCTGCCGCGGTAGCCACCGGCCAGGAGGCGCTGGGCCTCGACGTCGAGCCGCGCCAGCCAGTCGCGCGCCGCGCCTCCGCCGCGCTGGAGCACCTCGATGCGCGCAGCGACCTCTTCCTTGCGAGGCCCCTCGCCGCGGGCGCGCCGCGCCCCCGACTGCACGACCGCCACGAACGCCTCCTGGTCGACCTCGGCCATGCCGCGGCGCGACCAGCGGGTGAGTGCGGTGGGGAGCAAAAGCGGAGGGTGCCCGTGCGCGTAGCTCAAGGCCACGTGGTCCTTGGCGCGGTTCACGCTGGCGATTTCGCCCCAGCGAATGAAGCGCCCTACGCCCCCGTTGTTGTAGGAGACGCCGTCGGCGTTCACCTGGACCCGGGGCGCCGACCACGCGAGCATCGAGAGCAACGCGGCGAGGCCGAGCGTGATGACCCCGAAGGTCGTGCACGCGGCGTACAGCGCCCACCACGCCGACTCCACCGCAGCGCCCGCAGCAGCGACCGCGCACAGGAAGAAGAGCGCCGCCGAGACGATTCGAAAGACGTTGCGCCCGCCGGAAGCGTCGCCCGGCGAGGGCTCCCAGGAGAGCTTGCCGAAGCCGTGGTGCCCGATGCCCAAAGCCTCGCGCGCCTGCGCCGCCTCCTCGTCGCTTTCGAACTCGAGAGCCAGCGGCGTGCCGCCCTCGGCCACGCCCCCGAGATGCAGCATGACGCCGCCGTCGGAGCGAGCCGTGGTGGCGCCCTGCACCTGCTTCGCCGTCACCTCGCGGTCGCGCAGCCCGGCGTTGCGGATTCGAAGTGCGCCCGGATGAAGCTCCACGTTCGCCACCGAAGGTGCCCAGCGCAGCGGGAAGAACGGTCCGATGTTCAGCGCCACGCCGCACAGCGCGAACAGCATTCCCGCGAGCGCAGGCAGACCGGCGGCCAGGAAGCCGCCGACGAAGAGCGCCAGCGCGAACGCGACCCAGACGAACCCGAGCCATCGGGGGCCGCGGGGGTCGTGCAGTCGCGCGGAGATGGTGTTCATGCGGGCAAGCAGAAGCATAGCTCCATGCGCGTCTTTCGTCCTTTCCCCCGGCGGCCCCCCGCCGGCGCCTCGGCACGATTCCCGCTCCCCGCTGCCGGGTACTGGCGCGACCGGCGCGCTCCGGGGTAGAACACAGGGGTGGCGCGCACGAAGTACCCGCTGAAACCTCTGGAGCAGCTGCGTGAGCAGAAGAGCGACGCGGCGAAGGAAGCCCTGGCCGCGGCGGTGAGCGCCCGTGAAGCGCAGGAGCGCGCGGTGGCGACGGCAGCCGACCGCGCGCAAACCCACGAGGCTCTTCGTGACGCACAAATTGCCGCAGGCCACGGTCGCCTGGCAGAGGGCGTGCTCCGGGCGTCCGACATGGCCATGCTCGAGGCCTATCGCGTGCGCGCCGACGCCGAGGTCGTTGCGCTCCACGCCCGTACCCGCGAGGAGCAGGAGATTCTCGCGGCCCGTTCCCTGTCGCAAGCCGAGGCGCAGGCGGCGCTGGCAGCGCGAAAAGCCGAGCTCTCGGTGGTGGAAAAAGACCACGCCAAGTGGGAGCTCGAACAGCGCAAGCGCCGGGAGGCCGCCGAAGAAGAAGCGGCCCAAGAAGCTTTCGTGCCCAAGAAGGGATGAACCGTGACCGCGCCGTCGTTCTGTCGAATCATGACGCATCGTGCTCCGCGCATCGTGTGGGCGTCGCTCTTGGGGCTCTGGGCGTGCAAGCCCACGCCGAGCCCGAGCCCCACCCAGGTGGCAATGGCCGAGGCGTCGGCGTCGGCCATTGCTTCCGCGCCGCTGGTGAGCGCGCCTCCGGCTCCCGCGCCGCCGGGTCGCCTGCTCGACGAGCCTCGCCAGGGCGCCGCACGGAGCCGGCTCGATGTGGGCGACGCCGCGGGCGCGGCGCGAATCGTGGAGACCGTTCCCGTGAAGGGGCCGGCCGACGCCTGCGCGCTGCGCTACCTTGCGGGTCGGCTCTACGCGCAGGGCAACGACGCGGCATCCGCGTCGCGTCTCCTCGTGCTCGCGGCGGAGCCCGCCTGCGCGCTCGCGCCGTACGCCCATTTTCGCGCGGCAGAAAGCTGGATGGCGCAGGGCAAATACGACGAAGCCGTGGCCGAGGCGCGCCTGGTGCCCGACGGCGCCACGCCGCAGCCGGAAGCGCAGCTCCTTCTGGGGCGCGCACTCGACGCCAAGGGCGACGCGCGAGGCGCAGACGCGATCTTCGGCAAGTGGCTCACGGACAATCCCAAGCGCGCGCACTGGGAAGAGGTCGCGCTGCGTGTGGCTACCGCCCGCGCAGCACCCGGTGCGACTCCGGCCGACCTGGAGGAGGCACGCACCCTCGCTTTGCGGATCGTGATCGAGGCGCCCGCTTCGCCCTCGGCGACGCCCGCGGAGCGGATGGTGCGCGAGGTGGGCAAGCGCATGCACCCGACTCCCTCGGCCGAGCTCACCCCCGACGACCGCGCACGACGCGCCCAGGCGTTCGCCGACGCCGGTGACGGCCGGCGGGCCATCGCCGAGGCCCAGAGTCTCCTCGCCGAGACCAAGCTCGGGCCTTCTGCGCGCGGCGCCTTGTGCCGAGCGGCGACCGTTCGGGCCCAGGCCACCCCCAGCCGGCCCAAAGGTGTCTCGGCCGACGCCTGGGGCGACGCCATTGGCGCGTGCGAGGGAGACGACGGTCAGGTCGTTGCATTGTACAACGGTGCCAAGGCGAGCGGCTCCGCCGCGCGCAACGACGAGGCGCTCGACCGCTACACGCGCCTGGAGCACAAGTTCCCGACCCACCGCTTCGCCGACGACGCACGTTTCCGGTCGGCTTTCGTCTACCGAGAAAAGGGCGACGAGCCCAAGGCCCGCGAGACGCTGCTCTCGGTGGCGCGCGACTATCCCGATGGCGACATGAAAACCGAGGCGCTCTTCCGGGTGGCCCTGGCCCAGTGGGTATCGGGCGATCTCGAGGGACCGCGCGCGCTCCTCGACCGCATCATCGCGCTCACGCCCACCGACCACCACTGGGCTACCGCCGGCCGCGCGGCTTACTTTCGCGCGCGCCTCGCCGACCTCGCGGGTGACCATCAAGGCGCCACCGAGCGCTACCAGAAGATCATCGAGACGGTGCCGCTCTCGTTCTACATGCTCCAGGCAGCTGCCGAGCTCCGGCTCAAAGACGCGCCCCTGGCCGACGCTGCCCTGCGCGCCGCCGAGAAGCAGGCCACCGCGTCGGCCCGCGACACCCTCGACGCGCCCTCCGACGGCTTCCGCCGGGGCAGCCAGCTGCTGGCGGTGGACGAGGTCGACTTCGCCAAGCGCGAGTTCTTCGCCGCTGGGCTCACCGGCGACTCGGCCACGCCAGCCTCGCTTACCGCGGTCGCGCAGGCCTACAACGCGGCCGGTCGCTGGTCGCTCGGGCACTCCTTCTTCCGCGCGCGGGTGCAAGACTACCTCGACCACTATCCCTCGGGAGCCTTCCGGCCGCCGTGGGAGGCCGCATACCCCCGCGCCTTCGGCGTCGAAGTGGAGCGCGAAGCCGCGCGCTACAGCGTGCCCCGCGCGCTGGTGTGGGCCATCATGCGCGAGGAGTCGAGCTTCGTGCCCGAGGCGAAGAGCCCCACCAATGCGCTGGGCCTGATGCAGCTCATGGGTGAAACCGCCCGCAATACCGCGGCCGGGACCGACCTTTCGTTCGACGAACGCTCGTTGAAGACGCCCGCGGTGTCGGTGGCTCTGGGGACCAAGCTCCTCTCCAAGCTGCGTGCAACATACACGCACCCGGCGCTCCCCATCGCGGCCTACAACGCAGGCCCCGGTGCGGTGGGGCGCTGGCTCGGTACGCTGCCGCAAGAGTTCGACCTCTGGGTGGAGTCGATTCCCTACGAAGAGACCCGTGGCTACGTGAAGCGCGTGCTCGCCAGCTGCCTTGCCTACGCGGTGCTCTACGATCCGGCGTCGCTCGGTGAGCTTTTGGCCATACCGCGCAAGGTTCGTCCGTGACGCGCGAGGACCCGGAGCTGGTCCTCGTACCGACCCGTGATCAGGCGGAGTGGCTCACCGGCACCGGCACACGCGCCGAGCCGCTCCGCGCGTTCTTCTCGCGTCTCACCGATGGGTGGGTGCCCGAGCTCCGGGAGGCCACGCCGGAGGAGGCGCGGGTGGCGCTCATCGCGGTCTTGCGCGAAGAAGGCGCCTTCGCGAGCCTCCGCACCTTCGAGACAGAGATGGAACGCGCACTCTTGCTGGGGGCCGATCTGGCGCTGCCCGACGGCGCGGAGACGCCGCGACGTCGCTTGCTCCTGCGTCTCATCGGCGCCCGCGAAGCCAAGCTTCGGTCGGCGGGGCTGGTCTCGCGCGCTGCGCAGCTCCAGCGCCTGGCACGCGAAGTGGGCGCGCGGCCGTGGCCCGAGCTGGCCCAGCTGGTGGGGGCCGAAACGCTGGTGTTGCGCCACGTGTTCGCCTGCAGCGGCGCCGAGGCCGAGGTCTTCGTGGCGCTCGAACGCCGCTTCTCCTTGGGCCCCGGGGGCTTTCGCGTGGAGGTGCCCATCGCCGCCTACGACACGTTCGAAGATCGTGATCGCGACGTGTTCGAGACCGTGGCCGACGGTTGGGCGCGCGCCCTCGACGTGGCGCCAGCGCTGGTCGATGTTGGCCCCCAAAGTGAGGTCTTCGCGGCGGAGCGCTGGAGCGACGTGGAGCGCGTGCGGGTGGAGCACGCTGCCGATCAGGCCGCGGTAGTGGCCGTGCTGGTGTCGACGCTGGTGGCCGAGGGCACGCCCCTCGACGCGATCGCGGTGGCCCTCCCCAGGCTGCGCGACGAGACCCTCGACGAGATCGTGCGCGCGCTTGCTGCGGTGCGCATTCCCTTCGCCGACCCGCGCGGTAGCCCGGTCGAGGAGGCGCGCTCGGTGCGGCTGGCGATCGATCTCGCGTCGCAGCTGGCCCATTCGTTCGAAGCCCGCGCCTTCGCCGAGCTCCTCGATTCGCCGTTCCTCGATGCGCCGGTAGAAGCGCGACGCGAGCTTCGCAAGCATCTCCTGACCGCCAGCCGCCTCCTCGACGCACCCACGTTCTTCCGGGGCCTGCCTGCGACCACCAAGCCCGAGGCCGCCGCCCTGGGTGCGCTCTTCGCCACCCACGCGGTCGCGCTCCGCAACGCCGACCGTCGTGGCGACGCGCTCCGGGCGCTCGCGCGCCTGTGGGAGGCGGTGGGTGTTCACCGGGCGGCCGAGCGCGGCGCCCTCCCGGCGTTTCGCAGCGACGGGCCTTTCAGCGTGCTCGGTGAGGCCGACCTCGCGGCGGTGCATCGTGAGTCACGGGCGCTGCGGTGCTTGGCCGAGACGCGGCTCTCGTTCGAAGGCGCCGTTCGTGCCATGGGGGTGGCCGATGCGCCAGCCACCGCGGGAGCAGTGCTGCAGGAGCTTGCCGCACTGCTCCCGCGAACGCTGCCATTGCCGCGCGGCGCCCAGGCTGCGGCCTTGCGCATCGGTACCTTTGCCGACTTCGTGGGGCAACCGGTGGACGCGCTGGTGGCGGTAGACGTGTCGGAGGCCGCATTTCCTCCCGCGAGCGAGCTCCCGAGCGCTCTCGGGCTGGAGCGCGAGCGCGCCGCGGTGCACGGCGCCGCAGACATGGTGGCCTTCTATCGCGTGGTGCTCGCCGCCCGGAAGCGCTTCTTCCTCGCGCCGCGCAAGGTGGGAGAGGACACCTCGCCGCCCTCGCTCCTTTTGGGGCCCGGCTTCGCGCCGCGGGTGGTGCCGCGGGTCACCGGCGCCCAGGCGAGCACCCGCACTCGAGCGTTTCGCGCCGAGCGCGAGGGTCGCCGCGAGGCCTTCTTCCTCGACCGTACTCGCCCCTACGATCCGCTGGTGGGCAGCGTCGAGGCCGAGTACATCGACGAAGCGTTCCGGGAGCCGATGGCAGTGACCGCGCTCGAGCGGTATGGCAGTTGCGCCTTTCGTGGCTTCGCTGCCCACGCACTCAAGGCCCGCGCCTCAGACGAGGACGAAGCGATTCTCGACGCGCGCGGTGAAGGAAACCTGCTCCACGGCATGCTAGCCCGCGTCTTCGTGGCGCTTCGCGACGCGCTCCGGGAGCGGCCACGGCACCGCGAGGCGCTCCGTCAGCGTGCGGCGACCCTGCTGGAAGACGAGCTGGTGCGCGCGGAGAATCCCCTGAAAGCCATCCAGATCGAGCAGATCGCGCTGCAGGTGATGGGCATCGTGGAGCGCGCGCTGGACGACGATACCTGGGACTTCGTCCTGGCCGAGCACGGCTTCGGTCGAGAGGAAGCGTGGCCTGGCTGGCCGGTGATGGTCGACCGGCGGCGGGTGCAGCTGGAGGGGCGCATCGACCGCGTCGATGTCTCGCACGATGGCATCTTCGCCCGAGCCGTGGACTACAAGCGCACGGCGATGGACCTCTCGCGTCTGGAGGATACCAGCCTTCAAGTGCCGCTCTACACCAAGGTCGCCGCAGCGGCTCTGGGCAAACAGGTGGGGTTGGGCGTGTATGTGGCTCCCCAGCGCGACACCGCCCAGAAGCCCGAGGCCTTCGCCGAGAACGTGCGCAGCCTCGAGGCGCGCATTGAGCAGATCTTGCTGCCGATCCTGGCGGGCGATGTGACGCCACGGCCGAAGCGCGAGCAGACTTGCCTAAACTGCGACTTCGCGGGCGGCTGCCGTCGCCCGTCGTTCGCGGTGCCCGCCGACGAAAACGAATGAGAGGCGGGTGCGGCGCCGCGGCGCCGCGGAGCCGACGTCGCCGGATGCGGTTCAGGGCTTGTGGGCCAGTCGCTTTTTCGTGGCGTCGGGGAGCTCCACTTCGATCCAGGTCTCGCCCACGCTGGTGACCACCACATCGCCGAACTTCTTGTGGATCAGCTTCTGCCCCAGCTCGAAGTGCCCCTCGGCGGAGTAGGGAACCGGCGGCCGATCGCCGAGTGAATCGGGCGAGGTCTCGACCACCGGGGCCGGCGCGAGCTGATGGCGCAGGATGTCGACCAGAGCGCGGCGCATCTCGGGAGAGCGCTCGTACTCCGACGTGAGCGCGATGCGGGCGAGCAGTTCCTCTTCCACCGACGCCAGCGCCTCGTAGATGTGCGCGCGGTCCTTGGCACCCACCGCCCACGCCACCGCGCGCGCCGCTTGCGGTACCCGGTGCTCGTAGCCGAAGCGCTCGTTGCGCGCCGCGGTGCATGCCTTGGCCGCAGCCTTGGCCACCGCCAGGTTGTCGGGGGTGCGGGCCGCCAGCCACGCTTCGGCAGACTCGAGGGCCTTCTGGGGGCGCTCGTCGTCGCGCCGCGCCACCGCCCAATCTGCGATGAGAAGGTCGCGCACCGCCTTGATGGCGGCGCGGAGGAGGGGCTCTTCCTCCACCTCTTCCAATGCTTCCGCCCAGGCGGTCTCCGGGAGACCCTTGACGGGATCGCCCCGCATCGCCGCCAATCGATCGAGACGCGCTAGGAGGGTCGCTCGTTCCACGCCCAACACCATACCACGAGTCGGCGGTGCGGAAGCGGGAGATGCCGCGGCGACTCTTTCGAGCGGCAGCGCCGGCGTTTCCCGGTGCGAGGCTGGCATCAAAATATGTGTAGAATGCATTGTGTGGGGGCTCGCCGCGGCGCTCCACCTTCGGTGCTTGCTGCAGTATGCTGCGCCCTCCATGGCGGCCCCCGACGAATTCTCCCTGTACGCGTTCGCGCGCAATCAGGTGGTGGCCGCTAGCGCCGGCACCGGCAAGACCCACGTGTTGGTGGGCGTTCTGGTGCACGCCCTTCTGGGCGCGAGCGAGCTCGACGAGCAGAAGCCGGTGGAGCCGACCCGCATCGTCGCCACCACGTTCTCGCGCAAGGCCCGCGGCGAGATTCTGGAGCGCCTTCGGCGGGAGCTCGATCGCATTGCGGACAATCCCCTGGCCTCGGCCTACGGTCCGTCGCTTTTGCGCTTTGCCGAGGCGCGCGCGCTGGCCTCCCGCGCCCGGCGCGCGCTGCCGCGAGTGGGGCAGGTGGGCGTGACGACCCTTCATGCCTTTGCCGGAACCCTGCTGCGGCGCTACGCGCGCGATCTGGGGCCGGACTTCGAGATGCTCGACGAGCACCGGACCCGGGCTGAGCTCTCGGCCGCCGTAGACACCGCGCTCGAGCGCGTCGCCGCCGAGCGTCCGGAGATCGCCGCCGCCTTGGTCCGGAGCACCGGTGGCCTGCTAAGGCTTCGCGGACACGTGCAGGCCTTCTTGGTGGGCGCCGAAGAGAAGGACCCCGCGGCGATGACCCTCGCCGACGACGCTTCGGCGATCCTGGAAGAGATGGAGCGCTTTCACCGCATCGCCGAGAGGCTCGACGGCAAAGGGTGGCTTCCGCTGGTGACCGCCCTGGGCGGCGCGCGCCGAAGCGGCGATGCCCTGGCTTGGGAGGCTGCGGTCATCGCCATCATCGAACGAAAGAACACGCCCAAGACCGAGCCAGAGGAAGAGCTCAAGGTGTTCGTCGATGCGCTCGGAACCGAGAAGAAGTCAGAGCGCGCACGCGCCTTCCTGGAGCTCGCCCGGCGGCGCGACGAGCTCGCCCCGGTGGCCGAGCAGTTTCGTACCCTGGCGGTGGCGGCGCAGACCCTCTACCGGCAGCGGCTCACCGATCTCGGGGCGCTCGACTTCGGCGAGGTGCAACGGCGGGTTCGCGATCTCCTCCGCGACGCGCCCGAGGTGGCGCGCGAGGTGGGCGCGCGCTTCGATCTCCTGCTGGTGGACGAGTTCCAGGATACCTCGCCGGTACAGGGAGAGATGGTGCGGCTCCTGTGGCAGCGCGCCGACCTGCCACATCGACCTGGCCATGTGCCGGAGCTCTCGGAGCTGCGGCCGCGCGGCCTCTTCATCGTGGGCGACCGCAAGCAGTCGATCTACGGGTTCCGCGGCGCCGACGCCTCCATATTTGCGGCCTTTTGCGTGGGCCTGGCGGGTGAGCCAGCACGGCTCGCGCTGGGGATTGCCCGGCAAGTCGTGTGGGAGCCCGAGGCGCCCTCTGCCGACTTTCTTTCGCTCACCGCCAACCGCCGCTCGACCGAGCCGCTCCTCCGCATCATCAACCCCTTCTCGGCGCGGGTGTTCCGTCCCGAGGTGCCCATCGCGGCCTACGAGGTCGCCTACAACCCGGAGACCGAGGATCTGCGCGTGCCCACCACCACGGAGCCGACGCCGCTCGTCGCGCCAAGCGTGGTCGGCAGTTGGCTCAGGCCGCCGGTGGAGCGCGTGACCTCCACCAAGGCCGCCGAAGCGGAGATCATCGCGGGCGAAGTGGAGCGACGCGCCGGCGAGGGACGCGCCTATCGTGACCTCGCTGTGCTTGCGCAGTCGAACGCCATGCTGGAGGCGGCGGCCTTCGCGCTGGCGTGCCGTCAGATCCCCTATGTGGTGTTCGGGAGCCGGTACTTCGCCGCGCGCGAGGTTCGCGACGTTCGCTCACTGCTCGCCCTCGCGCACGACGCGCGAGACACCGCGGCCATGCTCGAGGTGCTGCGCGGGCCCTGGGTCGGCCTCTCTGACGATGCCCTCCTCGACCTGGTGCGCGCGCACGGACGCCTGCGCCTGCTCGCCCCCACCGAGCGTTTCGACGTGCGCGAAGCGGAGGCCTACGAGAAGCTCACCGAGCTCGTGTCCACGCTCGCGCGCATCGGCAATCGCTTGGGGCCCGCCGAGACCGCGCGCGTCGCCATCGAGACCCTCGACTACTTCGGTGTGCTCGGCGCGCTCCCCCGCGGCGCCCAACGCATCGCCAACGTCGAGAAGCTCCTGCGACTCCTCGCGCCTTTGGCCACTTTGCGCGAGGCGGTGGCGTATCTCGATGCGGCCATGGAAGAGGGCGCGCGCGAGGGTGAGGCCGCGCTCTTCTCCGAAGAGGACGACGCGGTGCGCTTGCTCACGGTGCATGCCAGCAAGGGGCTGGCATTCCCGGTGGTGTTCCTGCCGGAGGTGGGCAAGGGGGCCGCGCGCGTGAACAGCGATTTCGCGACCGTGGGCGCCGCCCATGGCGTCGCGGGCGCGGCACCCGCCTCCGCGTATGCTATTTCGATCCGTCTCCGCGGGGCCAACGGCAGGGCGCTGGTGCCTCCGCTGGCGCGCGCTGCCGATCGGACGGCACGGCGGCGCGACCGCGCCGAGCGGCAGCGCGTTTGGTACGTGGCCGCCACCCGGGCCGCCGAGGAGCTGGTGTTCGTCGGCGATCGCGCACCCCCCAAGGAGCCCAGCGAAGCGTACGCCAATTCGCTGGTGGCGACGCTTCTCGACCTGCCGGAGCTCGCCGTGCGCGATGTGGCACCAGGCGCCGACCTGGCGCGGGTGGTCCAGAGCCGCGTCTTGGCGCCGGTGCTCGCTCCGGTCTCGCCGCCGCTGGCGCGTCGTCTGGTGCTGGCGCCCACCGCGCTCTCGGACTTTCACCACTGCGCCCGCCGCTTCGCCATGATTCATCTCTGGGACATCGCCGAGGTGCGTCCGCACTTTGCCGATGCGGAGCCCGCCGAGTCGCCGGCCGAAGATCTCGACGTGCGCCGGGAGGGCACCATGATGCACAAGGTGCTGGAGCGCATCGCGCGAGAGGCCTGGGGCAATCCAGGCGCCGAGGGGGAGGTGCGGCGGCTCCTCGCGCTGGAGGGCGCGCCGCTCGCGCGGGTCGACGACTTGACCGCGCGGCTGGTGGGCTTCCTCGGCGGCGAGTACGCGCGCGAGGTGCGCCGCTCCTCTGCCGTCCTGAGGCGGGAAGAGCCGTTTCTTCTCGACGTTCCCCTCGCGACCACCGAGGGCGTTCCCACCGGGGGAACCCTCGCGCTGCGCGGCACCATTGACCTTCTGGTGGCGTTCCCCGACGGCCGCGTGCACGTCATCGACTACAAGCGCGCGCGCGGTCCCTCGCCGCTGCCCTACGCGTTTCAGCTCCAAGTGTACCAGCTGGCGGCGCGCCGGGCCTTTCCCGACGCGCCGATCATCGAGGCCGGCGTGGTGTTCCTGGGCGCCTCGCCCGAGCCTCGGTTCATCGAGTCGATGGAGTCGGAGGCGGCGCTCCTGGAGCGACTCTCCGCGCTGGGGGCGCGCTTCGTGCGGGCGCGGGGCGAGGCTTCGTTCCCCCGGGTGCCCATCGACGCGTGTCGTGCGATTCACTGCGGCTATGTGCCGCGCTGCCATCCGCGATGATGCCGCGCTCGAGCAACGAGACGTACCCTTCGCCGGCCACCACGACGTGATCGAGCAGCGGTACTCCCACGATGCGGCCCGCTGCTTCGACGGTGCGCGTGAAGAAGTGGTCTTGCTCGCTGGGCTCGGGATCGCCGCTCGGGTGATTGTGCAGGAGCAGAATGGCGTGGGCGCCTTCTCGCAGGGCTACCCGAAAGATGTCTCGACGTTCCACCGAGAGGCCGGCGCCTCCGCCTTGCCCAAGCCGCCGCGCCGAGACCAGCTGGTGGGCGCGCGAGAGCGAAAGGCACCACAGCTCCTCGTGCTCCAGGTCGCGGAGGCGCGGCAGCGCCCAAGCGTGCACCGCGGCGGCCGATACGAAGCGCGTGGCGGTGCGCTCGCGAGGGCGGGTCGCGCGCCGCGCGAGCTCCAGCGCGGCGGTCATGCGAAGCCCTCCACCGTGGCCGAAGATGCCTTCGCACAGGCCGAGGCCCGCGGACGACAGCTCGTCGAGCGCCGGCGGCGAACGAACCTCCAGGATGTCCCACAGATCATCGGTCGAACAGAACTCCGGGCCCCAGGTGCGCAAGCGTGTACGAGATTCTTTCACGTCGTAGGTCCCTCTCTCGTCGAGAGCCACTGCACAGACCGCGCCGCCCAAAAACCCGCGCACTTGCCCTTCTCCCACCCCGGCCGCGCGGCCCTCGGCCGTGTCCCGAGACACCCTACGAAAGGCCGACCGATTCAACCTGATCGGTACGCTAGCGGCAGCCCTGGGTCTCCGGACGCTGGGAGGCGACGCCGCAGAACAGACCCCCGAGGCCGCTCTGAATCTTGCCGCACGTCACGAGCGTGCCCTGGCCTCCGCACGGAGGATCGTTGGTGAAGCCTGTGCCGCCGCAGCTGAACAGGCTGAGCCCGGCGCAGGAAACGTTCACATCGTAGGTCTTGTCGATGCGTCCGCTGCAATCCCAGTCGCCCTGGAGCGGTGGGCTGGCGCCGAAGGTGAGGGCGGCGTCGACCCCCGGGTTCGCGCGCTCGTCGGTGTCGTCGCAGTCGAGACCCCCGCATGCATCGCCCTTCGACCTGTATCCGTCGTCGTCGAGATCGCACGCGTTGGCATCGGCGCCGGCTTCGAAGCGGCGCGCGTCGCTGCCTGCATCGGAGAGCGGCTGCGCGTCGTCGCCGAGCTGCGTCGGATCCGCGACAGCATCGCGATCGGCGCCGCCGTCGGCGGACCCGTCGAAGAAGCCGACCGCAGGAAACGTGCATGCTGCAGCCATTGCGATGCCGAGTGCTGCCAGGGCGCGTGTTCGCACTAAAACCTCCAGGCGACGGGTGCGGTGAGGAGGCCCACGCGGGGGCTCGACTTGCCCCGAACCGCAGATACCACCAGCAACGTCGTACCGACCACCGCGGTGGCGATGCCGGTCACGAGAAACGCGGTCACCAGCGTGCTTGCTGTGTCGCCGCGGTTCGCCGTGCTCTCGAGGCTGCGGTCGCAGGGCGCCGTGGCGTAGCTCGGACATGCCGACTCCAGGTCGGAGAGCGCCGCGCCGCGCACCAGGCCGGACACGCCGGCGCCCAGGAACGCCGCAGCGGAGACGCCCACGGTGACGAAGCCCACCGTGGCGAGGGTGCTACCGCCGCTCTCGTTCGCCGGCGGCGCGCCCTGTGCTTGCGGTGGCCGAGAGGGCGCAGATCGCCGGGGAAGCGTCAGCTCGAGCCGGAGGGTCTTGTTCTCGCCTGCAGCGAGGGTGGTGCGCTGCTCCACCGGCGCCGCCCCCGGCGCCACGATGCGCGCGGCATACGTACCCGGATCGCGCTCGAGCGGCGTCGCGAGAAGCGCAGCCGGCAGCACCTCCTCGCCCAAGGTCACGGTCGGCGTGGCACCGTTCGGCTCTTGCCCGTGGACGACCACCTCGACGGTGAGCTTGCCCACCTGACCCGCCAGGCGCTCCGCTGCCACCTCGGCGTCGCGCAGCCACCCGTCGTAGCGATCTCGCTGCGGGTTCGCCGTCAGGGAGCGCTTGATGTCGAGCCAAGCGCGCCTTGCCCCTGCCGGATGGCCCAGCTGCTCTTCGCATTCGGCCAGGTTGCGCACGCTCCCCAAGCCCTGTGGGTAGACGGCAATGGCCTTGCGAAACCACACCACCGCGCTCTTGCAGTCGCCGGCGGAGCGCTGCTCGCGTCCGCGCGTGAACAGATCCTTCGCGTCGCCCTCGGGGTCGGCCCATGCGGCGGTAGACGCGAGCACCACACCACACGCGAAGAGCGGAGCCATGGCGCGCAAACGAGGCATATGCACCGAAAGCGTACTAGCCGTATCGGGATAGTCAACGAAGCGAGGACATCCCCGGGTGTGTCAAAATTCCTCGCTCTTGTCCTTGCGGACCGTGGGCACGGGGGCGACCGAAGGGGCGGGGGCTACGGTGGGCAGCGCGGTCGCCGCGGGGCTCGCGGGGGCATGCGCCGCGCTCGACGCGTTCGGGATTGCGACGGGGGAATGGTCCGCCCGCGGATCGCCGCCGCTGCGGCGCGACGAAGGCGCCAAGGGGAGCTGGTCGACGCGGAGCGCCGGCGCATCTGCGGTGTCCGGCGTTGCGCTCTTCGTCATCGGCGCCGCGCCCATCGGGCCCGCAGCGCTGCCGGCGGTGTGGACCGCGCGGGCGCTCTCTGCGGCCGGGGTGTTCGCCGCCTTTTGCCCCTCGTACACACGAAACGCCCCCACCCCGAGTAAAGTGCCCACCAGCAACGTGGCCGCCACCGCTCCGAACACCACGCCGGGCGAACGTCCGCGCGAGGCGACGCCGGGAATCGCCGCCAGCGAGCTCGCGTCCATCGGCGTTTCGGGCGCTGCCCAGCTGCGTGGTTCCGCCGGCGGCTCCCGGAATGTGCTCGCGGCCGCCTCGCGCGCGTCCGGCCGCGAGCCCGCGAGCAGCTCGCCGCGGCTGCCACTCTCGCGGTCGCGGGGCGTAGCCTCGAGCGCGCGGCCGAGGTGCAGCGCCAGCTCGTAGGGCGTCTGGAACCGCGCGTCGATGAGCTTGGAGAAGGCCTTCACGAAGAACGCCTCCACCGCTGGAGAGACGTCGACGTGGGCGCGGATGGGCGTGACGTCGAAGGTGCAGATGCGAAGGAACGTATCTTCCAGCGTGGGCGCGTCGAAGGGCAGTGTGCCCGAGAGCAGCTCGTACGCCAGCACCGACAGCGCCCAGACGTCGCACCGCGCGTCCACCGGCATGCCGCGCGCATGCTCGGGGCTCATGTAGCTCGGCGTCCCCAGGATGATACCGCGCTGGGTCGTGGTGTGCTTGTCGCCAACCGGCCGGGGGCGGGTCGAGCGCGCGATGCCGAAGTCGAGGAGCTTCGTCACCAGGTTGAGGTCTTCGTCGGCGGTGAGGAACACATTGCCGGGCTTGAGGTCGCGGTGGAGGACTCCTTCGTTGTGGGCCACCGTCAGCGCGCGCGAGATCTGCACGACGATCTCCGCCGTCTCGTCGGGCGGGACGCGCCCGGTCCGCTGAAGTCGATCTTCGAGGGACTCACCGGTGAGGAGCTCCATCACCAGGTAGGTATGCCCGTTCGATTCGCCGTAGTCGGTTACCTGGGCGATGTGCCGGCTCTTGCGCGCCAGCTGCGCCGCCGTCTGCGCTTCGAAGCGAAAGCGACGGAGCGCCTCGCTCCGCATATCGGCCTCGCTGGCCGGCAGCGAGAGCACCTTGATGGCCACGTCCTCGCCCAGCGTCTGGTGCCGGGCTTGCCACACCTCGCCCATACCGCCCCGCCCGAGCAACTTCCGGAGCTCGTACTTTTCGGCGATGATGGCGCCTACGTCGAGCGGGGACGGCGAGTCCATGCATCTTCACGCTACCCGGATCACTCCGGAACCGGTAGGCGAATGAGAAGAAGCGCGGCCAAGATTTCTCGATGCTCGATGGGGGCGGCACGCGGAAAATCGCCGCACCCATTCGGCGGAGCCGTGGGGCCGCAGCGCGAATGTTCCCATCTGCCGCGGGCCATGTATCCTGCGATGAACGATGTCCGAGCAGTCTGCCAATCGTGGTTCGGGAGGTGGCGATCGGGGCCCCGCCGGAGGCGATAGCCGGGCGCTCGCCGCGCTTCCCACCGACCCAGAGCTCTTTGCGGCATGCTTCGGGGAAGCGCTGCGCCACTGTCGCCAGCGGCGCGGCTGGACCCAGGCGGAGCTGGCCGTGGCGGCGGGCATTTCTCCCAACTACGTGGCGCGTCTCGAGCGCGGAGAGCTTTCGCCCTCGCTGTTTGTGGCGGTGCGGTTGGCGACGGCGCTGGAGACGTCGCTCGAAGGCTTGCTCGCGAAGCCCGCACCTCCGCAGCGCTCCACCAAACGACGAATCTGAACCGCGCCGTTTCGCGTCTCCGGCGTGCGCCCATCATCTCCGCCCCATGAACCATCGGGGCTAGAACGTGGCGCGCCGCATCAAATGGTCTGTGGATGTAGCCCAGAGAGCGACCTGTGTGCGTCCCCATCCTCATCGGGATAGCCAACGTTCTCGGATGCTTACGGCACGTGGGAATTGTCCGAGTGGAACGGAAAAGTTCGCCCGACATTGAATAAGAAATAACGTGTGCGCAGTCGACCGCACCCCTGCGCGACATGCCGCGACGCTGCGACACATTTGGAGTTTCCCGCAATGACATGCTTGCGCATATGCAGACGTAGCGGTCAGAGTTACCGTCGGCTTCAATCTTTCCGTCGTGACGGTTGCGACGAAAGGAGGGAAGTGCCGATAGGAGAAACTCGATGTCGCTCCGGTCTTCTCTCGTAGTGCTGTGTGTCGTCGCTACCGGTGCTGGTTGCTCCTCGGAGGCCTCCACCGACGACGGTGCGGATCTGGGGACCAGTGAGGGGGCATTGTCCTGGGGCACGTTTCCGGCCGACGGCCCCACCACGGTGGACACGCCCATCGGCATCGCGCTCGACATCGAGAACGGTGTCGGCGTACCGCTGAAGGTTCGCAAAGGGCAGCGCGTGTACATCAACCAGATGGACATGCGCGCCGCCATCGATGCCTCGAGCGACAACGGCGTCGCCGACCTCGACACCACCGGCGACTTCAAAGACGTCGATTGGCGTGGCACCCAGGTCGCCGACCAATCGTTCGTCGGCACGCCCAACGCCGACGGCACCTGGGTGAAGCGCCGCTTCTACCGCAAAGCCAAGTGGATGGACCAGCCGAGCGCGTTCGTCATCGAGCAGCTCGATGCCGCGGGAAACCCCTCCGGCCTGCCGCTCATTCCGGACACTGGTCTCGAGTACAAGCGGTTTGCCTACGACAGCTTCTTCGTGCGCCGCATGCGCGCCATTCAGTGGACCTACGACTGCGCGGCGCCTCCCTCGAACGCTGCGCCCAACGGCAACTGCGCGGGCGCCACCAAGTTCGGTGAAGAAGCGCTCATCGAGCTTCGCTACGCTGCCGGCCCCCAGCCCAGCGTCAAGCTGGGGTCCCGAACCACCCAGCTGCGGGTTCGCTGGACCGCCAAGTGGAATAACCCCTACACGATTCCCGTCCAGCAAGTGGAGAATCCCAACTTCGACTACGGATTCGGTCTCGACGTGGCTCCGGTGACCGCGCCTGCAGCCAATGGCACGTACTCGGCCGGCCAGGCCATCACCTTCCGGGTCACCCTCAAAGACGGCTCCGGCACGCGCCTTCACCCGGTGGGCGTCATGCCCAGCTACCAAGACTATCTCGCCGGCCTTGAGAGCGGCATTACCTACTACCGCTTCTTCCAGGAGCCGTACGCTACGTACTACCGCCGCAAGCACAAGGAGCATCACCTTCTGGTTGCGGTCTCCGGCCCGGTGCAAGACATCAAGCCCATCTACAACATCACCGACCTCAACGCCGACCTCGACCCGGTAACCGGCCAGGTGAACTCGGCGCAGCCGGTGCGCGACGGCTTCTACGGCGCAGCCCAGGAAGTACCCCCCTTCGCCACGCTCTTCGGCGGTCCGCCGGCCTGGGGCGTTCCCGGCGTCGACACCGTGACCTTCAATGTGCCCGCGACCGCGAAGCCCGGCACCTACCGCGTGGTCATCAAGGGCCGCCGCGAGTTTCTCGGCCAGGAGGTACCCACCTCCAAGGTTGTCAACATTCAGATCGGCACCACCCAGGTGGGCCAGCCTTCGCTCAACACTGGCCCTTGCAACAGCTGTCACACCGGCGGCAGCGCGCTCTCCCGCGTGAACCACGGGCTCGAAGACCGCTCCACCTGCTCCACCTGCCACGCGCCGCTCAGCTTCGAGCTCGAGGGGCCCATCGCGGTGCGCCTCCACTTCATCCATTCGCGCTCCAACCGATTCGACAAGCCACTCGACGAGTGCAAGTCGTGCCACTTGAACAAGGAAGGCATTCAGCGCACCAGCAAAGCCGCCTGCCTGTCTTGCCACAAGTCGTACCCGGCCTCGCACGTTGCCCAGTTCGGCGCCATCACGGACATGTACGTGGGCGGCGGTACCGAGTCGTTCCAGAACTGCACCTCGAGCTGCCATACTAACCACCCGAACAGTGGTATTTCCCACTGAGCTGCGCTTCGCGGTCTTGACCACACCCAGTTGAGTGCGCGAAATCGGGGGGATCGCGTGCCAAAGTAACGACGTCGGCGCCCCTTTCTCGAGCGGGCGCCGACGATGTTTTGTCGAGCACTTTCCTTCCCTCCGAAGCTCGTGCAAACTCCCGCAGCTCTTCTGTCTCGCTCTCCGAGAAAGGCCACCCATGCCCAGCGTCCACCTCCGTTCTGCCAAGTCCGCCATCGACGATCCCAACGCGGCCGCAGAGGCGTTGCTGAGTCAGCTCGGTTCCAACATTCCCAAGTTCCTGATGCTGTTCGCTGCGCGAAGTCGGGACCAGGCGGCGCTCAACCGCGCGATTCGGGAACGGTTGCCGAAGCATACACGCCTGGTGGGCGCCACCACCGGCGGAGAGCTCGACAACACCGGCTACACCCAGGGCTCGGTGATGCTCGCGGGCCTCGAAGGCGACTTCGACGTGGGCATCGGCTTCGGTCGAGGCCTCTCGGTAGACGCCGCGCGCGCCGGCAGCGATGCGGTGGAGCAGGCCGCGCGTGAGCTGGGCACGCGGGTGGCTGAGCTCGACACCAAGGAGCACGTGGGCATCGTCATCGACGACGGCTACCAGATGAAAAAGGAGGAGCTCCTCTTGGGCATCCTCGAGAAGAACCAGGGCCTGGTTCTGGTGGGCGGGGGAGCCGGCGATAGCGAGGTCGACCCCTACAAGGCCTCGAGCCTCACGCACGTGGAGGGCGAGGTTCTCAACGACGGCGTGCTGGTGGTGCTGTTTCGCACCCGGGCACCCTGGGCCGCCATGCGCTCGCACTGGTACGAGCCCACCGGCGAACGTGTGCGCGTGACCAAGGTCGATGACACCACCCGCGGCATCCTTGAGCTCGACGGCAAGCCCGCAGCCCAGCGCTACGCCGAGATCGTGGGTGTCCCCACCGACCAGCTCACCATGGCGCACCCTGCCAATCTCATGTCGCATTCGCTGGCGTTGCGGGTCGGCCGCGAGTACTTCCTTCGTGCGGTGTGGAAGAGCTTCGAGGACGATCGCTTGATGGCCTTCAACATGATGCGCGAGGACCAGGAGCTGGACGTCATGCGGCAGGGCGACATGGTGAACGCCACCCGCCGATTCTTTAGCGAGGAGCTGCCGCGACGCGTCCCCAAGGCCACCGCATCCATCCTTTTCGACTGCGGCGCGCGGCGCCTGGTCGCGCAGATGAGCGGGAAGCTGGAAGAGCTGGGCGAAACCCTCAAGCTCGCTCCGCCGTGCGCCGGATACACCGTGAATTTCGAGACTTACTGCGGCTTTCAGGTGAACAGCACCCTCACCAGCCTCACGTTCGGAGCGAACCCATGAGCACGTCACTGGAGCTTCGCCTGGCGGAGCTCGAAGCGGAGAACGCGACTCTCAAGGTCGAGCTCCAGGCCAAGAAGAACCTGGCTGCGCGCGCGCTCGCCTCGTACCAGGAGCGCGCGCTGCAGATGGAGGTCATCCGCCAGCAGAACGAAGATCTTGACCGCGTCGCCCAGCAGCTGATCCTCGCCAAGAAGGAAGACGAAGAGCGCTCCCGGCAGCTGGAGGAAGCGGCACGCCTCAAGAGCGAATTCCTCGCCAACTTCTCCCACGAGATCCGCACGCCGCTCAATGGCATCCTGGGGTACTGCGATCTGCTCATGCGCGAGGAGGGCTCGCGCCTGACGCCGCACGGTCGCCGCGATCTCAACGTGGTAAAGAGCAACGCCAAGACCCTGCTCGCGCTCATCAACGACATTCTCGACCTCTCCAAGATCGAGGCCGGTCGCGTCGACATCTTGAAGGAGCCGTTCGAGCTGCGCCCCATGGTGGAGGAGTGCATTGCCACCGTCACCGAGGTGCTGCGCGGCAAGGACGTCTCGCTGAGTGCCCACGTGGAGCCGGCCGCCGAGACCGTGGTCTCCGATTCGTTGAAGGTGAAGCAGATCCTGCTGAACCTCCTCTCCAACGCCGCCAAGTTCACCGACAGCGGCGAGATCGTGGTGGAGGCGCGCGCCGAGGGCAACGCGCTGGTGCTCTCGGTGGAAGACACCGGGCCCGGCATTCCCGAGGACGAGCAGCAGCACATCTTCGACAAGTTCCGCCAGGTCGACGGCTCCAGCGCCCGCAAGGTGGGCGGCACCGGGCTCGGGCTCGCCATCGTGCGCGAGGTGAGCCACATTCTGGGCGGCGACGTCACGGTGAAAAGCTCCTTCGGGCGCGGCTCTCGCTTCACCGTGCGGCTCGAAGGTGCGCTCGCGGGCGAGGGGGGCGCCGCCGTACCCCGCGCCCTCACCCCGCGCCCGGCGGGCGACTATGGCGCCGAAGAAGGCGGCAAGGCCGCCACCGTGCTGGTCATCGACGACGATCCGCTCATCGTGAACCTCCTCGAGCGAGCGCTCTCCGACTCCGGCTTTCGGGTGGTGACCGCGGGCGACGGCGTAACCGGCGTGGTCATGGCGCGGAAGATCCGCCCCACCGCCATCATACTCGACATCCACCTGCCGAAGCTCGACGGCTGGGGCGTTCTCGGCGAGCTCAAGGGCGATCCTTCGCTCTCGTCGATTCCGGTGCTCATTCTTTCCATCGAGGAAGAGCGCTCCAAGGGCTTCGCCTTCGGGGCCTGCGACTACCTGCTCAAGCCAGTAGACCTCGATCACCTGGTGCTGGCGGTGCGGCGCGCGCTCGGCACCAAGACCGGCGAAGTGCTGGTGGTCGACGACGACCCTTCGGCGCGGGAGATGGTGGTGCGCGGACTACGCGCCGCGGGCTTTCGCTGCGTCGAAGCCCACGACGGAGAAGACGCGCTCCTCAAAGCGAGACTCGTGAATCCTTCGCTGCTCATCCTCGACCTCATCATGCCGCGCATGGACGGCTTCGAGGTGCTTTCGGCGTTTCGCAAGAGCTCCGAAGCTCCGGTGATCGTCCTCACCGGCAAGTCGCTCTCACCCAAGGAAGAGAGCGACCTTCGCAACGGCCTCGCGCACGTGGTGAAAAAGGGCGGCGTGGGCATGGACATGGTCGTTTCGCAGGCCAAGGCCCTGGTCAGCGATCAGCGCGCAGCGGCCCGGCGGCAGGCGAGGGTTCTGTACGTCGAAGACTCCCCGCAGAACCGCGATATCGTGCGCCGCTACCTGTACGGCACCTACGAGGTCATCGAAGCCGAAGACGGCGAGCACGGGCTCGAGCGCGCGAAACGCGACATGCCGGACATCATTCTGATGGACCTGGGGCTCCCGCGCATCGACGGTTTGGAGACCACGCGGCGCATCCGCGCCACGCCGGTGTTGTCGCACATTCCCGTCATCGCGCTCACCGCGCACGTATCCCGGGAGGATGAAGAAAAAGCTCGCGCCGCTGGCTGCATCGACTATTTGACCAAGCCGGTGGATCGCGAGGTCCTTCTTTCGACGCTCCGGAGACATCTCAATCATGGCTGAAGTCAAGCCGAAGGTGCTGGTCGTCGACGACGACGCCCTGCAGATCGACCTCGTGGCTCGGACCCTCCGCTCGGACGGTTTCGAAGTGCAAACTTCGATACAATCCATCGGGGTCTCAAATGTGGTTCGCACCTTCCTTCCGGACCTGGTGCTTCTCGACGTGAACATTCCGGCGCTCTCCGGCGACAAGCTGGTTGCGTTGGCGCGCAAGTACGCCGCGCCGGGAACGCGCTTCATCCTTTACAGCGCGTGCGACGAGGGAAAGCTGCGCAGCCTCGCCAAGGAATGCGAAGCCGACGGGTGGATCTCGAAGAGTGTAACCGGGGCCGCGCTGGCCGCCCGGGTTCGCTCGCTGCTACCGCGTCGCGATCCCCGAGCGTAGGTAGAGGGTCACTTCTCCAAGGCGCGGGGAGCTGCGTTCGCCAACATCGAGGGAGGCCAACGAGCACTGCCCGGAACGACGATGGCACCCCGACGGCATCGCCTACGAGAGTACGAGCGTGCCGTGACCTTCGACGCGCACCAGACCCCGGTGCAGCAGCGGGGCGCTGGTGTGATGAAGCGGTGAGACGCGGAGCACGCCGCACCAGCCGAGCAGCCGATCGCGCCGCACGTGCGCCGGCTTGGCGTAGGTGATGTCGAGCGTGGTGGCCTGGCTCGCCTCGAACAGCACCCGCCCGCTGCCGGCGAAGGTGCGAAACTCCATGGCGTCGGCGTCGTCGAAGAGGAGCCGGGTCGGCTCGCCCTCCGCGAGCCCCAGCTGCGCCACCAGCAAGCGGTCGAGCACCGCGGCCACTTCGTCGACCCGCAGCGCCACCACCCGACCCACCGACGTCGACAGAACCACCTCGCCGTCGCCGCCTACGTTGCAGCCGCCGCGATGACGGGTGAACGACAGATCGCCGGTCCACGCGGCCACGCGGTCGAGGCGCGCCCACAGACGCTCGGGGTCGGCGAAGGCGTTGATGCGCATGGGCGCCGAGATGGCCTCGAGCACCGACAGGCGAGCCTCTGCCTCTCGCGGAACTTCCTGGTCGCCCACGCCCTGCAGCGGGAGCACCGCTGGGCTCGCCAGAGCCGCCGGCATGCGCGTCGCACGTTCCAGCGGGCGCGAGGTGGGGCTGCGCGCGCTCTGGGCAAGGTGGTCCTCCGGATCGTTGACCGGATACTCTCCCGAGCGCCGAATCGACGTAACATTGGCGCGTACCGACGCCGCAGGGGCCGCCCGTGCACGCTCCTCCGCGCCGGCGCCGAAGGAGGGGGGCGCCAGCGGGACGATGGATACCGGGCGCGCTCCGTCGAGCGACGGGGGGAATACCGACCGAATGATGCCGGCCTCGCGATAGGCTTCGGCGGCGCGCTCCGCCTCGCCGAGCCCCTCGTGCGCCTGGCCCAGGTAGCGCCACAGCTCGGGAGCGTTGCGCTCGGCCACCAGGCGCTCGAGCTCGGCGCGCGCTTCGGCGAAGCTCTCGATCTTGAGATGGCAGATCGCCAGCTGGGTTCGCAGCTCCCGCTCGGTGGGGTAGCGATCGGCGAGCTTTTTGTAGAGGGGCGCCGCCTCGGCGTGGTTGCCCTGGCAAACGAGCACCGAGGCCAGAAGATGCAGCGCCGACGAGTCCTCCGGGTAGAGCTCCACCGCTTCGTGGGTCAGCGCCTCTGCCGAGGCGAAGTCCTCCGCTCGAAAGCAGTCGTTCGCACGCCACAGGAGCGTCGCGAAACGGTCCGCCTTGTTCCTCGCAGCCTCTGCCATCGTCGATCCTTTCCTACGTTTCGCTGACCGGTGGGCTGCGCCGCGGCCAACCCGCAGTATATCCAGCGAGGCCGCCGGAACAAGCGTGAGCGCACCTCCGCGCACCGACGTCGACGACAAGCGCGCGCGTCGCCTCGGTCTTCTCCCACTCAGCGCGCCGGAACGCTGAAATTCGTGCGATACTGCGGCGTGGCGACGACGCGCGGCCTCGTTTCTCGTCGGTTCGAACTGAAGCCCACGGAGTTTCGGCGCATTCGCCAGATGATCCACGCGTGGGCCGGGATTCGCATGGACGATACCAAGGACGCGCTGGTCTTCAGCCGCCTGGCTCCTCACCTGCGTCGGCTCGAGCTCGCCACGTTCTCGCAGTACCTGGACGTGGTTGCCAAGGACGCCGCGGAGCGAGACATCATGGTGAGCTCGCTCACCACCCACGAAACCTCGTTCTTTCGCGACGCCGACGCGTTCGCCGCCTTGCGGGAGACGGTGGTCGCGGCCTTCCGCGCCCGCCGGCCCGGCGCCGCGACTCAGGCGCGGCACGTTCGCGTGTGGTGCGCCGCCTCGTCGGACGGGCAGGAGGCCTACTCGGTGGCCATGTTGCTCCACGCGGAGCTGAGCCCCGACGCAGGCTGGACCCACGAGGTCCTGGCGACCGACATTTCGACGAAGTGCGTTCGCCACGCGCAAGCGGGCGCATACGCCTCGGCCGCCAACGTGCCGCGCTCGCTCGCGGCGCAGTACCTCCTGCCCAAGGCCGGTGGCGTACAGGTGGGGCCGGTGCTCCGCAGCATCGTGCGCGCCTCCGTGCACAACTTGGTGCACGACGCCCTGCCGCCGGGGAGCCCCTTCGACCTCATCTTGTGTCGCAACGCGCTCATCTACTTGTCGGCGGAGTCACGAACCGTCGCACAAGCGAAGCTCGTGTCGGCGCTTCGTCCGGGTGGCTTCCTCTTGCTCGGACGGGCAGAAAGCGTCGGGGGATGGGCTCGTGTGCGGGCCACGCAGTATCTCAGCCTCGGTGTGCGCCAAAGCTGAGCGCGGGGGCGGCGGCTCTGCCAAATTGTCGTTTCTTCTCGCGCGCTATCGCCGTTACCATGACGCCACATGGTTCGTCTCCGCCTCTACCAGCGCCTGCTGCTCGCGTCGCTCTCTCCGATCGTCGTATCGCTGTCGCTCGCCACCTGGTTCGAAGTCGCGCAGCACAAAGTCGAGGCAGATTCTGCCGCGACCGTAGAGCGGTATCAAACGGCTGAGCTCTCTGCGGAGAGGCTCCGCGGCGCGCTGGCCACCTCGAGCAACGCCCTTCGCGGCTCGCTGGTAGACCCCAAAGACGCGGCCGAAGTGGAGCGCAAGCGGCAGAGCGACGACGAGGGGCGGCGCATCGCCGACGGCTTGTCGCAGGCCCTCGCGCGCGACCCCGAGCTTGCGCGCATCGAGCGCAAGGCTCACGAGGCGGCCGATGGACACCCGATGGTGCGGGCCGAGGACGCCATTCGCGATCAGCTCGCCCGAGGTAACGGCGACGAAGCTCGGCGTCTGTTCGCCCGCGAGTATGCGCCCGCACTGCGCGAGCGCGATGCGTTGCTGGTGGAGGTGGGGGGCGACCTTCGGTCGTCGCGTGAGGGCGCGACGCACGCCGCCCAGGAGCGGGTGGCGGTGCTGCGGCAGCGGGGCTGGATCGCCCGTCTCGCCGGCCTCGCGCTGGCGCTCGCCATCGCCTTTGCGCTCCTGCGGCGGCTCGGCAATACCCTCTCGCAGTTCGGCGGATACCTGGGCGAGCTCTCCAAGGGTACGGGGCAACTCTCGCGGCGCTTTCCGGTGAAAGACGACGATGAGGTGGGGATCCTCGCCCGGCACTTCAACGACTTTCTCGACGAGCTGAGTCGCATCATCGAGGACGCAGAGAGCCGCGCCGCCGGCGTCGCCACCGCCTCGGCCCACGTGTCAGCGGCCTCGGCCGAGCTCGCCAGTGGAACGAGCGAGCAAGCTGCGTCGTCGGAGGAGGTGAGCGCGAGCATCGAGGCCATCGCCGAGAGCGTGCGCAACAACGCCGACGCCGCGAGGCACATGGAAGACTTCGCCAAGCGCAGCGTGCGCGACGCCGAGAGCTCGGGCGTCGCCGTAGACGCCACCACCGCCGCCATGCGCGCCATCGCCGACCAGATCACCGTGGTCGAAGACATCGCTCACCAGACCAACATTCTCTCGTTGAACGCCGCCATCGAGGCGGCCCGTGCCGGCGACGCGGGTCGTGGCTTCGCGGTGGTCGCCGCCGAGGTTCGCAAGCTCGCCGAGCGGAGCCGAAGCTCGGCGCGCGAGGCCAAGGCCACCGCCGCCACCAGCCTCTCCACTGCCGAGCATGCGTCGCAGCTCATTCGCGATTTGGTTCCCTGCGTACAGAAGACCACCGATCTCGTGCACGAGGTGGCGGCGCTGTGCCAGGAGCAGCGCGAGGGCCTCTCGCAGATTTCCCGCGCCATGACCCAGGTCGACCAGGTCACCCAGCGCAATGCAGCCTCCGCCGAGGAGCTTTCCACCACCGCTACCGAGATGACGTCGCAGGCGCACGGTCTCTCGCGCCTCCTCGGGTTCTTCGGCTCGCCGCGCAACACGGTGACGCCATGATACGTGCGCAGACTGCCGTTCGCCTGCAGGCGAGGGGGAACCGAAAGCGAACAACCAGCGCCGGGGGCAGCACCCACGGCGCGTCGAAAGCAGGGCCGCGATGAGCAACCTCAAGCTTCTCGTCATCGACGATTCACGACTCATACACGCGCTTTTCGGGACCATATTCGCCCCGAAACGCCGAGAAATCGACCTGCGCTTCGCCTTTCACGGGCGCGAGGCCATGGCCCTCTTGGAGCTGCACGGGGAGCCAGATATCGTGTTTCTGGACGTGAACATGGGCATCATGAGTGGCATCGAGTTCTTGACCGCGGTGGCACCCACCAAGCTCGCGGAGCGGGTGCCGATCATCGTGGTCTCCACCGAAGACACCGACGAAGACGTCGCGCGCGCCCGCGATCTCGGTGCCCGCGACTACGTGAGGAAACCGTTCACGCCCCGGGACATCGTGCTCGCGCTCGAGCGCCACGTTTCTTGGCCGCAGAAGGTGGGTGGAGCATGAATATGCGCTCGGAGTTTCCCATCAACCCCATGCGTGAGGCTCTCTTGCGAGCCGCCCACTCGGAGAAGCCCGAGGCGCGGAACCAAGCGTTGAAGCACCTGGCGGAGCTCGACGACCCCGACGCGCTGGCCGAGCTACTGGCCGATCACGAGCGGGCCGACCGCCGCAACGCCGCCATGGAAGCGCTGGCGGTGGCCGGTGCGCGCGCGGTGCCTTCGCTGCTGCGCCTCTTGTCGTCGCGCGACGAAGAGGTCGTGATGTTCGCGCTCCAGGTGCTGGGCAACACCTCGGAGCTGGGCGTGGCCGAGCATCTCATCCCGTTTTTGGAGCACACCGACGCCAATGTGGTCCATGCGGCCATCGAGAGCTTGGGAAAGCTCCGGGCCACCCAGAGCGTGCCGGCGCTCGTTGCGTCGCTCGGGCGTGATCCGTTCCGGGCCTTCGCTGCGGTGTATTCGCTCGGCCACATCGGCGGCGAGACCACGGTTCGCTCGCTCATTCCTCTCCTCGCCGACTCGTTCTTGCGCGATCCGGCGGCGCAGGCGCTGGCGCGGATCGCCACGCCGCACGCGGCCTCGGCGTTGCTCTCGGGGTTCGTGGCTGCAGCCGACGAGGGCGAGGCTATCTGGGCCAGCGACGTGCTCACCGCCGCCGCCGACGCCCTCGAGCTCGCCTCGGTGGTGCCGGGGCACGAAGCGGTGTTTCAGCGATGCCAGCGCGATGCGCTCGTGCAAAAGGCGCTCTCCAAAGCGCTCACCGGCGACACGTCGTCGAAGAGCCGCGACGAGCTCCTGGCGCCGGCCCGGGTGGTGCTCGCGCTGCACATGGATACTCTTTACGAGGCTGCCCTCGGCATCGCCCGCAACCCGCAGCTGCACGCGGGGCTCCTGGCGGCAGCCATTCGCGTGGGGCCGGCCCTGCTCGGCATCGTCACCGAAATGTTGGGGCGAGAGCAGCCGGCGCCGGTAGTGGGGTTCTTGGCAGATCTCGCGGGCGCTCTGCGCTTCGCATCGGTCGCCGAGCGGCTGGTGGAGCTCGCAGAGTCGGCCACCGAAGGCGTACAAGTGCGCGCCCTGCAAGCGCTGGCGCGGCTGCCGCTGGGCACCATCGAAGGTGAGGTTCGGCTGGCGCCGCTGCTGGGCCACGCCTCGCCGCTGGTGCGGGCCAGCGCGGTCGAGGTGCTGGCCCAGCTCCCCGGGCCGCGCGTTGCCGATGCCGTGCTCGCGGTCGCCGGCTCCGAGGAAGGGCTCGACTCGCTGTTCGACCTCGCCCGAAAGAACCCCGACGAGCGATACCGCAACGTCCTCTACCACCACCTCTCGCACCCGGTGGCGCGCATCCGCGCCGCAGTGGCGGCGGCGCTGGGGTCGTACCGCTCGGAGCAGACGGCGCGCAGCCTGTTCGGCCTGCTCAAAGACGGCGATGCAGCCGTGCGCGCCGCGGCGCTCGGCTCGCTCGGCAGCTGGGGCGACTCCCTCTCCAATGGCGCGCTCCTGGCCCACGCCACATCCATGCGCCCGCTCGATCGCGACGTGGCCGACGCGCTGGCCCGGGGCCGCCGCACCGTGCCCGCGGCGGCGGTGGCGGAGCTCGACCCCACCAGCGCCATACACCTGCTGCGCGCCTTTCGGGAACCCTTGGCCGAGCTCCGTTTGGTTGAGGAGCTGCGCGAAGAGTCACCGCAGGCGCGCGCCGAGGCGGTGTCGGCGCTCCTCTCCTTCGGCTCGCCGCATGGCGTGCGACTGGCGCTTCGGCTCCGTCGCGACGCCAGCGCTCTCGTACGCCGCACCGTCGCGCAGCATGCGCCGCTCGACCCCGCCGGCCTCGAAGCCCTTCGCGATCTGGCCACCGACGAACTGGCCGAGGTGCGCGAGACCGCGCAGGCGAACCTCGCGGGCCACTCATGACCGAGGGAAGGCCGCAGGTCTTGTTGGTCGACGATGCACGAACCATCCTGGAGCTGGAGCGCTCGATCCTGGAGCCAGCCGGATACGCGCTCACCCTCGCCAGCAGCGCCGAAGAGGCCCGGCGCCTGCTGGAGCACCTGGACCCCAAGGTCATCGTCCTCGACGTGATGATGCCCGGCATCAGCGGCATTGAGCTCTGCCGGGAGCTGCGCGCCACAGCGCGCTTTGCCCACGTGGCCATTCTCATGGTGACCAGCCAGACCGAGGAAGAGTCGGTGGAGGCCGCGTATCTTGCAGGATGCACCGATTACCTCACCAAGCCCATCGAGCGCGCAGAGCTCCTGGCCAAGGTGGCACAGTACGCGCGCTCTTCCGGCGGCGGCGAACCCGAGACCAGGGGCGACGGGTGATAAGGCGACATTTCGTGCACGCGGGCGAGGTCTTCGTTTCGTCGGAAGACATCGTCATCTCCACCATCCTCGGGCCCTGCGTCGCGGTGTCGGTCTACGACCGGGAAGCGGGGCTGGCCGGGCTCACCCACTTCGCCTTGCCGCGGCCCACCGAGAACCCGGAGAACCTGCTTCGCTACGGGTCCTTCGCGGTGCCGGCGCTCCTGCGTGAGATGATCCGCGCGGGCGCAATGTTGGCGCGCTTCGAGACGCGCATCTTCGGTGGAGCCTCCATCCACGGCATCACGCCGGAGCCCACCATCGGCACCCGCAACGTCGCCATCGCCGAAGAGGAGCTCGCCAAGATGCACCTCGCGCCGCGGGAGCGCCACGTGCTGGGGACGCGCCCTCGCAAGGTGACCTTCGAGGTCAAGACCGGCATCGCCAGCGCGCTGTTCGTGGGGTCGGGCTCTTGAGCTTTTCGCAGGATCCCGAGCTCCTTCGCATCTTTCGCGACGAGTCGGAGGAGCTGCTCGGCAACATGTCGCGCATCGTGGCGCAGATGGCGCGCGAGGGCGGGGGACAGGAGGAGATCAACGAGCTCTTCCGGGTGGCGCATACCTTGAAGGGCAACGCGCTGGCCATGGGGCTCACCGCCATTGGCGATATGGCGCACGCCACCGAGGGGGTGTTGGCAGCGTTGCGCAAGGGCTCGCTCAAGCTCACCCCCGCGGTGGTGGGTGTTCTCGAAGCCAGCGCGCTCGCGCTGCGCGATCTCCACGGCCAAGAGGTGGTCACCACCACCAGCGAGCTCGCCTTCGGCATCGACGGCCCCACCCACGTGACCGTGCGCGTGGAGATCAAGCGGCTCGACACCATCCTGCGCGACGTCGAGGACGTCACCGTGTCGCTCGCCCGCATGCAAGAGCGGGCTCGCCTTCTCGCCCAGGAGGACGGAGCACGCCGCGCTGCCGGCCTGGGCGAGCTGGTCCTCGACCTGGAGGTCGACTGGCGGAGGCTCGACGGAATTCACGCCGCGATCCTCGAGACGCGCCTCGTCCGCTTCGGAACCCTGGGGCCGGCCCTCGCCAACGTGGTGGCCGATGCCGCCGATCTGCAGGGCGTCGAGGTTCGGTTTCTGCTGATGGACGGCGAAGTTCGCATGGACGCGCACACTGTGGAGACCCTGCGCGAACCGCTCTCGCACCTTCTCCGCAACGCCATTGCCCACGGCGTGGAGCCACCGGACCAGCGCGAAGCCGCCGGCAAGTCACCGTTCGGTATGATTCGGGTCTCTGCCCGGCAGACCATCTCGGCCCTCTCGGTCACCGTAGAGGACGATGGGCGAGGGCTCGACCCAACCTCCATTTTGCGCTCGCTCCGAGCCCGCGGCCTCATCGACGAAGCTGCGACCCCCACCGACGAAGAGTTGTTCGACCTGCTCTTCCGCGCTGGCTTCTCCACCCGCGCTGCGGCCGATCGTCTGGCGGGCCGGGGGGTCGGCCTCGACGTCGTGAAAAAAACCGTCACCGCGGTGGGAGGCTCCGCCAAGATTCGCCCGCGCCATCCGTGCGGCGCCGCCGTGGAGCTCATGATACCCCCGGCGGTCGCAGCGTTCCGCACCTTCGCGGTCTCCGCGTTCGACACCGTCTTGCTGTTCCCCGAGGCTGCCGTCACCGCCTGCGTCGCCGACGGCGGCGAAGCGAGCTACGTGCGCGTGGAGGGCGAGGCCGTGCCGCGGGTCGACCTTCGCATTCTGGTCCCTGGCGCCTCGCAGGGCCTCGCCGCTGCCGCCAGCCGCGGTAGCGCACCGTTGGCGGTGGTATTGGCGACGCCGGGGGCTCCGCGCTTCGCCATTCCGTGCGACGAGGTGTTCGGTTCCATGTACGGCGTCGTTCGTCCACTCTCGCCGTCTATCCGCGAGTCCACCGACGTGGTGGCCGGCACTGCGGTGTGGCGCGATGGTCGCATCGCCCTCTTGCTCGATCCGGATCGCTGCTGGAAGAGCGCACAGAGGGCTTCGTCATGACACTTCCGTATCTGCGGTTCCGCATGGGGCCCCAACGCTACGCCTTGCCGCTCTCTCGGGTGCGCGAGCTCATCGAGTACCACCCTCCCGCGCTTTTGCCGGGGGCGCCTCGCGTGCTCCGGGGGCTCATCAACGTACGCGGCGAGCCGTTGCCGCTGGTCGACTTGGCCTGGCGCTTGGGCATGACGCTCGTGACCGAGGTGAAGAAGCGGCCGGTGCTGCTGCTGGAAGCGATGTGGCAGCGCGGGCCGGTGTGCTTCGGCGCCGAATGCGACGACGTCGAAGGGCTCATCGAGCTCGACGAAACCCAGCTCTCACCGCCCAGCCCCTTCGCCAAGGTGCCGCCTCCGGAGTTCGTAAAGGGCGTGCTGGCAGAGGACGACGAGATCACCTTGGTGCTCGATGTGGAGCGCATTCTCTCGGAGGACGACTTGCTCGCGGCGGCGCCGAGTGGCGAGGTGGGCGACGCCCCGCCCGACCCTTGAGCCGCTGAGCCCTCGCCGCGCGCGGCGCGTTACAGGTGAAGGGCGCGGCCCACTGCGGCGATGGCGCGATCGCACTCTTCTTCGGTGGCGCACGGGTGCGGGCCCATGCGCAGACCGGCGTTGGGCCGCGCGTCGACGTCGATGCCCTGCGCCTCGAGCTCGTCGGCAACGCTTTCGGCATCCGGAATGTCGAGGCACACCATGCCCCCGCGCGCCGCGTCGGCGACGGGCGTCCGGACGCGCAAGCCGAGCGCCTGCGCGCCCTTCAAAAGGCGACTCGTGAGCACCAGGCTACGGGCCCGGAGCGCGCTCACCCCTTTCTCGAGGGCCCACGAGAGCCCGCCCCTGGCCGTGTAGATCGGCTCCATGGCGGGCGTGCCTTGCTGGAACCGCCGGGCGCCGACGGCGGGCTCGAAGCGATCGCCGAAGGCCAAGAGCTGCGCGTTCCCGACCCAGCCCGGATACACGGGCACCAGCCGGTCGCTCAACGCTGGGTCGAGGTACGCAAACGCCAGGCCCATGCCGCCGCCGCCGAGCCATTTGTGCGTGCCGCCCACCACCATGTCGGCCCCCATCGCGACCACGTCGATGGGAACGATGCCCACCGCCTGGTACGCGTCGACGACCACCAATGCGCCCACCTCTCGGGCGCGCGCCACAACCCGCGAGACGTCGAGCAGCGCGCCGGTTCGGGGCGACACCAACGAGAGCGCCACCACGGCGGTGCGCTCGTCGATGGCGTCGAGGTACGAGGCTTCGTGCGAAGCAATGCAGTGGGCGTCGACCTGCACGGGCACGAACCCGCGGGCCTCTTGCGCCATCCACAAGAACCGCGAGGAGTGGAAGTCTCCGCTGGAGAGGACGATGCGGTTGCGGATTGCGGTGGGCGTGAGCGCCGCGGCCAACGACGCTTGCGCGGCGGTGGCGCTGTCGCGGAGCATGACCGAGCCGGTCGGCGCCGAGAGCAGAACCTCGAACTGGGCCCGCAGCGCGTCGAGTCGCTCGATCCACTCCTCGATGGCGCGGTTGCGCAAGAACATGGTGCGGCGATACGCGTCGAGATCATCGAGCGTATCTCGAGGAAAAGGCCCCAGGCACTGGCACGCCAAAAACGCGCGCCCCTCCAGCACGGGGAAGAGGCGGCGCTCTTGCTCGAAGTCCACCGCCGCCCGCTCGGTCATCGGACTACGACCTTCGCCAGTGCGTCGAAGAAGTGGTAGCCGGCGAGAGCCACCTCGCGGGCGCCGCGTGCTGCCGCCCGCGATTTGGCGCCGGCGGGCACCAAAGCTGCGAGGTCGTTGGACTCGTTCACGTGGTCGATCTCCAGCACCTCGTGGAGGTCGAGCCACTCCATGATGCTCTTGGGAAGCGCATCGGCCCTGCGAAACTGGCTCCCCATGAAGGCGTCGACCTGTTGCCCGTACACCTCCATCACCAGCGTCGCACCAAGCCCCTCGTAGGGGTCGCGGCGCACGAAGAGCTCCTCCATCTTCTCGCCCAGGGCGCGCCCCGGCGCCAGCATGGCGTCGTCGAAGTCGGGCGGAGCGTACGGGTCGAGGCCGTTCACCAGGTTGCGGAACAAGAGGTTATGCGCCCGTGACGCGTCGCCGTCACCCAGCTCGTCGTTGAGCTGCTTGGCCAGCACCGAACGGATTTCCGTCTCGTCGACCCGGGCCACGACGTGCGCGAGGCGCCTCGAGAATTCCTCGGTGATGGCGACCCGTATGTTGCGCAGGAGCAGGGTGAGCGCCCCGAAGTCGACCTCGCGCCGCGCCATGCGGCGCAGGAAGGGATGCGCAGTGAGCGGCCAGGTGTCCTGGAGCTCGCGGACGACATCGGTGGGCGTTTCGGTGGAAGCAGGCGCCGTCGCGAGCGGGAGCACGACCGGGCCGGGCGGCGTCACCGCGAACTGCTCCGGTGAGAGATACAGGTTCACCTTGGGGCCCTGCGCCTCCATTCCCAGAGCGGCGTAGGTGTGAATGCCGACCCCCTGGGCGAGCGGGCGCCGGGCGAAGCTGCCGATGGCTCGGCGGTAGATGTCGGGGGTAGCGCGGAGCTCGGTCAGCGCGGTCTCGATGCGGGCGGCGGCGGTCTCGTCGTTTCCTGCAAAGGCGCGGATCGGAAAGTGCAAAGTACACGAATCGGGCGCGCCCGGCCCGGTGAAAGCCAGGCAGGTGCCGACGTCCTTGCTGCTGGCGTACACGCCCTCGCCGCCCGACACGGTTCGCAGAAAGCGCCGGGCCAGGGCTACGTCGCCGTGCTTGGCCAGGCTCACCACGTGGGCGATGTCGTCTTCGTGCGGCTCGGTGTGGAAGAGGTAGACCTTCACGCGGGCGGCTGCGGTGGCCTCCAGGTCGAGAGAGACGAAGCGAAGGACATCGCGCTGGGGGCCGCGCCTCGCGGCCTCGGCAACGTGCGGGTAGCAGCTCGCCAGCCCCAGCCGCTCGAGCATGGTCTGCACCAGGCCCGGCGCCTCGCTGGGGCCGCGCACCTCGGGGTTCAGGTACACCTTGAAGCGCGCAGGCGCTCGGTGCGACAGCGTTGCCGCGAACCAGATGACGAATGGCCCTTGCGGGTCGTCGGTCATGAACAGGTCTTGAACGAGCGCCAGCCTCGAGAGATCGACGCCGGGGCGGCCGGCGAGGAGCTCCTTCACCCGTTCGCCGGCAGTGGCCGTGCCCTGAAGCGTGGCGTCGTCGCTCCAGGGTTCGGCGAGCAATCGCAGCTCCGGCTTTCGGCTTGGCGAGAGGACCATCGAAAACTCGAACGGCGTGTGGTCGTCGGTGATGTGGGAGGGAAATCCGTCGGGGAGCCGCGCCTCGCCGACCAGCTCGTCGAACACCCGGTGCATGTCGGCGCTGGCGCGTTCGCCGAAGATGGCCTCCGAGAGCGTATCCAGCTGCTGATGGCCGCCGCTCGGATCGAGGCGTCGTGCGGTATTTCCTGTGCTCATGGGTACTTCTCCGGCTTCGCGTGCGGTAACGGGCGACGCTGCATGCACATCGCGCCTTCGGGGTTCCCCTTGCGTAGTCCCCGCGTTTGTAGGGATCCCCGTTCGAAGCTTGAGGGTAGCTAGCTCAGCCTTCGGTGCAACGGTCCCCGCGACGAAAGATGGGTGCGAGGACCGGCGCGCCTGTGCGACTCCTTCGCCGGTTATGGGCGCAGCGGTCGGCGTCGTCGGCCTGCGAGGACGGCCGCCAGCGTCAGGAGCGCGGGCACGCTGGCCCACCCGCTTGGGCCACCGGTCGCCGCGCTGCAGCCGCCGCTCGAGCCGCCGCCGCTGCCGCCACTCCCGCTCGCGCCGCTGCTGCTTGTGCCGGGCGATTGCCAGCGCAGGGTGAACGCCGCGTCGGACTTCTTGGCCGAGACGCCGGTGACAATGACGATGCCTTCGCCCTCCAAGGTGGCGGGTAGCGCTGTTGCGCGGGCCGCGTCGGCGACGCCGCCGGTGAGCGGCAACAAGATCCCTCGGTTCCGGGTGGGGTCGGTGTCGAGCAGGTACTCAGTGGGCTTGGATGCCTGTGTATGATACATTTGATACGAGAAGCCCGCGGTGAGGCCGTCGACCTTGTCGCCCTCGGGAAGCTCGCCGATGGCAAGCTTGGGATACTTGGCGGCGTTCTTATAGCCACCCGCGCCGGCGCGGCTGCCAGTGGCGGCGTTCCACGCGAGGAAGAGCGGGAAGGCTTCGCTCATGGGGGCGCCCAAGTCGGGCAATACCTGCTCCGCTGCGGCCATGGCGGACACCTTTCGCGTGCCGAGCTGCTCCATGATCTTTCGGGTCGAGTCTTTGCCGAAGTGCTCGTCCAGGAACACCGGCCACACTGCGGTGCCGTAGAGGAATCCGGTGGCCGCGCCCCCCGGCGGCGAGTCGATGGACCGGCCCGCTTCCTTAAAGAAGTCGGGCAGAAGGCGCTCCAGGTCTTGCAGCGAGGGGTCGAGCTGCTTGGCAGCCCACTGCGCGGAGCCTTCTGCCCAGAAGACATCCATCTCGGCATTGTATGCGCTCTGCACCGAATGGAAGAGCTCGTGCGGCAGCACCGTTCGCGCGCCTTCGCCGAACGAGGGGTAGCGCTGGTCGAGGCGCGCTTCCGCCACGATGAACGACGGACACGCGACGACCGCGCCCTGCTTGCACTGCTCGTGCACCGTCTGCCCGTCGGCCGACTGGAAGCGCAGGAGGTAGACGTCGAGCTTGTCGTCGCCGCCGTTGGTCACGCAGGTCGGGTGGCCGCCGTCGCCGAGCGGCGCGCGAAAGCCCATCTCCAGGTACTTGGCGTATGCCGACTCGGTGGTGTCGGCGGCGACCGCCACGTCGTCGGGTACCAGGTCCGCGCGCGCCGATTGCGGGCGCACTGCGCTTGGGCCGTCGAGCGTGTACCATACACGAATGTGGGCGCTGGCGTACGACTTCACCTCGGCGCTTCCGTAGCTGTAGCCGGCGAAGCCGCCCGGGTCGGTGGGGCGCCGGGTGGAGCAGTCTTCCGCGGCGGCGCGACCGGCATACGCCAAGGTGCCGGCGAAGGCGCAAACGGAGAGGAGCGCGGCGGCTTTCGAGATGCGCATGGGTCGAAGTCTACGCCGAACACCGGGCCTTGCGGATAAATTGAACTTGACTTTCATTATCACCATGCGAGGGTGCATCGGGTGGGACGTGCCTCCGCGAGTTCGGGCTACGATGGGCTCCTGGTGCCTCCGCGTCTTCGTTTCTTCCTTCTCGTGACGGCCGCCTCGGCTGTGGCCAACGCGCAGGAAACGAAGCCGAGCAAGGCGCCGGAGCCGGAGCAGATTGTGGTGACGGGCACCCGAACCCCGGAGCGCGCGCAGAGGTCTACCGTGAAGACCGATGTGGTCACCCGCGACGAGGCGGAGCGACGTGGCGCCACCAACGTGGCCGAGGCGCTGCAGTCGCAGCCGGGGGTGCAGGTGAACCCGGGCGCCTACGGCTACCTGGGCGGCGTCAGCGCCATCCAGATTCAGGGCTTCGACCGCGATCGCGTGCTGGTGCTGGAGGACGGCGAGCGCATCGTCGGCGACATCGGCGGCGCCATCGATCTCTCGAGCATCTCCACCGCCGATCTCTCGCGCATCGAGATTGTCACCGGCCCCACCAGCTCGCTCTACGGCACCAGCGCCATCGGCGGCGTGGTGAACATTCTCACCGCGCCGCCCGCCTACATGGGGCCATCTGGTCGCTTTCGCGGCGAGTACCGCAGCTTCAACGGCGTGGTGGCGCAGGGGAATGGCGCGTACCGCGGCAAGCAAGCCTGGGTCACGCTGGATGGCAACTTCACCCGGCAAGACGGCCTTGCGCGGAAGGCCGATCTGCCCGACCTCACGGTGCCCCAGCAGATGCGCAGCCTGGTGGGTATTCGCGCCGGCACCAAGCTCGGCAGGAAGATCGATTTGCGCATCCGCGCCCGCTGGATTCGCGATCGCGCCGACGGGCTGGAGACGCAGCCGGTGCCGGGCCTGGGGCGGTTCCTCATCGATCTTCCGGAGGAGACCAACCGCTTCACGCTCCACGCCATCGAGACCGTGGACTTCGGCAAAGGCTCCCAGTTGCGGCTCACCCTGGGGCGCCAGTGGACCGAAAACGAGACCCGCAAGGACCGCCGCGACTCACCGGTGGACGAGATTCGCGACCGACACCACGGCATGCAGAGCGCGGAGGGGGCGCTCACCCTGGCCGATGGCGCGCGCACCTGGGTCATCGGCAGCCGCTTCGAGGTGGAGCACTTCTCGCAAGAGCTGAGCAAGACCGAGTCGCTCGCCGAGGGCCTGCGGACCAGCACGGTGACCGAAGTAGCCCCCCAGGTGCTGGGCACCGGCGCCGGGTATAGCCAGCTCTCCTGGAAGTTCGGTGAGCGCCTCACGGTGCTCGCGGGCGTCCGCGCCGAGGGCCACTCGCGCTACGGCGGCGCGCTCACCCCGCGCTTCGCGGTTGCCGCGCGGCCCTGGTCGTGGCTGGGCCTCCGCGCTTCCGCAGGGCGCGGCTTTCGCGCACCCAGCGCCAAGGAGCTGGGCTTCGTCTTCGACCACTCCTTCTACGGCTACCGTATCGTGGGCAACCCGGCGCTGGCGCCGGAGCAGTCGTGGGGGCTCAACGCCGACGCCACTCTCTTCGGCGAGACCGGCACCACGGTGCGGGTGGGCGGCTTCTTCAACTGGGTCTCCGACCTCATCGACGTCGACACCGCGGCCGGCAACGTCTCTGGGTCGGTTGCACAGTACACGTACAAGAACTACGGCAAGGCGCGCACCGCGGGCTTCACCGTCGACGCCACCACCCAGGTGGCCAAGCACTTCTACGCCGACGCCGGATACGCATACCTCTTCACCCGCGACGACGACAACGAGCGGCCGCTGGGTGGGAGGCCGCCACACACGGTGACGACCTCCCTGCGGGGCGAGCTGCCGCACGGCTTCGAGGTCTACTTCCGCTACCGCGTGGTCAGCGACGCGTTCGTAGACGAGACCCACCGCGCGCCGGGCTTCATGACCGCCGACGTCCGGGCCTCGAAAGCGCTCTGGCCACGTGCGCAAGCGTACGTGGGCGTGCAGAATATCTTCGACATCAAGCAGGAGCCCGGGCGAGTGGGTGATTTCCGCTCTCCCCTCGGCCGCATCGTGTACATCGGCCTGCGGGCCGAGCTTCCTTCGGAGGATCCATGATTCGCATCGCCAAGCGCGCTTCCCTCACCATCTTGGCCCTGCTCGTGCCCCTGGCATCGCTTCCGGTGGCCTGCTCCGACAGCGCCACCGCGAAGCCCGACGGGGGTGGGGCCGGCGGTTCCGACGCCGGGCCCGACGTCAATCCGTTTCAGGGAAGGCCCGCGCTGCGGGTGCCGGTGCCGCAAGACGGCACGCCGGTGTACGTGTCGCTGGCGACGCCCGAGGTCACGACGCTCACCGCCGATGCGGCCAAGACCTCCAAGGCCTGGGACATCCAGTTTGCTGGCTACGATCTGTTCACCAACAGCGGCCCCTCGGGGCCCGGTGCGTCGCAGGCGTTCGGTCCCTTCGACCCCATCGTGTTCATCGACGACATCGCGCCGGAGGCCCCGTTCATCACGCCCGACAAGGCGGGCGGCGCATTTCTCTCCTGGTACAAATACGAGGGCGCCCCCGCCCACGCGCTGTGGAGCAGGCTCCACGTGTTCGGCGTCAAAGACGGCGCCCGCCTGTGGAAGGTGCAGGTGCTCGGCTACTACGGCGAGCGCGCCGGCGCGCCGGTGGCTGCACTCTACAAGATTCGCTACGCCGAGGTGCTCGATGGCAGCGTGGGCCCCACCCAGGAGGCCGATCTGCTCGACGGCACCGCAGGTGGCCCCACCGGCACCGACACCTCGCCCAGCGAGTGCTTGGACCTCGGCAGCGGGTCTCGCACCCTGCTCTCGCCCGCCGACGCGCGAACCTCGAGCGCATGGCACCTGTGCTTTCGTCGGCAGAACATCAGCGTCAACGGCGGCACCGGCGGGCCGCGCAACGTCACCGCGGTAGACCTAGACGCCGCGAAGACGCCCGACGAGAGCGTCGACCAGGTGAAGGCGCGCACCCCGGAGAGCGAGAAGGCGGCCTTCGATGCACTCTCGAAAGCGAGCTTCGCCTCCGCGCAGTTCAGGCCCGACGGCGTGGTGAGCGCCTTCACCAACCTGTGGCTCGAGAAGGACGGCCGCAGCCCGCGGTACTCGGCGTGGCTGGTGTACGCCGCCGACGGCAAGAAGAAGTACGTCATCGGCTTCGAGAAGTTCGAAGGCCCGACCGACTCATCGCCCGGGACCGTGGTCCTGGTCGTGAAGCCCATGAAATGAGGCACTCCATGAAAGCTACGTTCGTCGTCGTCGTTGCCGCTTCGCTCCTTGCCGCGGGTTGCTCCAGCACCAGCACCGCAGCGCCACAGGACTCCGGCCCTTCGCCCGCCGATGCCGGCAAGGAAGCGGCCGTCGTCACCTGTACCTCTGCCCGCGATCAGCTCCTCAAGCCCATTGCGCAGGTGTCCACCGGCGCGGTGACGATCATCAAGACCGAGGGCGATGTGCGTACTTTCTACATCGACGCCAGCGCCGGCGGTCCCACCGGCGCCACCACCAAGCCGCGCGTGTACCTGAACCTCGACAGCGGCGCGCGGGTCGACATCGACGACGTGAGCGCCGAGTCGTCGACCGACTGGGACCTGGCGTTCAAGCGCTCGGTGGTCTTTTCCAACGGCGGCGACGCGGGGCCCGGCGCCGGTGGCGCGGGCTTCGTCAAGAAGGACTTCGCGGCCGTCACCGCCGCCGACGAAACCGCTGCGTCCGTCGGCGTCGAGAACTTCCTCAACGACGACTGCGAGCCCCAGCTCGACCGCATCAACAACCCGCTCACCGCCTTCGGCGAATGGTACGACTACGACACCGCGACCAACGTGCTCAGCCCGGCGGCGCGCGTGTACGTGGTCAAGAGCGCCGCCGGCAAGCTCTACAAGTTGCAGTTTCTCAGCTTCTACGCGAACCCCGACGGCTCCACCGGCGCTACCGGTGGCCGCTTCACCCTCAAGGTTGCTCCGCTTTGAACGCTCGTCACCTCTCGCTCGCACCCGCCCTCGGTCTCTTCGTCTTTGCCGTCGCCTCTTGCGACGATCCGCCGCCGCCCAAGACGCCCGCCAACGTCGCGGTCGCGCCCCCGGCGCCGCCGCCGGTGCCGGGCGAGGTGCACTTCAAAAACGTGCGGCAGCTCACCTTCGGCGGCGAGAACGCCGAGGCCTACTGGTCTTTCGACGGCAGCCAGGTGATCATGCAGCGGCGTACCGACGACGTCGGCTGCGATCGCATCTACCGGATGCCGATGCCTGCGGCAGGTGCGCCGGTCGCCGCCGCGCCCCAGCTCGTTCCGGTGTCGAGTGGCAAGGGCGCCACCACCTGCTCGTACTTCTTGCCGGGCAACGAAGAGATCATTTACGCCTCGACCCACCTCGGCGGCGACGCGTGCCCGCCCAAGCCCGACCACAGCCTGGGCTACGTATGGGCCCTCTACGACACCTACGACATCTTCAAGGCCAAGGCCGACGGCAGCGGGCTCACTCGCCTCACCGACGCCAAGGGCTACGACGCCGAGGCCACGGTGTGCGCCAAAGATGGGTCGATCATCTTCACGTCGACCCGCGACGGCGACATCGATCTCTACCGGATGGACAAAGACGGCAAGAACGTCAAGCGGCTCACCAGCACGCCGGGCTACGACGGCGGCGCTTTCTTCAATGCAGACTGCAGCAAAATTGTGTGGCGCGCCTCGCGCCCCAAGCCCGGCCCCGAGCTCGACGACTTCAAGAAGCTGCTGGGCCAAGGTCTGGTGCGGCCGAGCAAGCTGGAGCTCTACGTGGCCAACGCCGACGGCTCCGAGCCGGTGCAGCTCACCTACCTGAACGCGGCGTCCTTTGCGCCCTTCTGGCACCCCTCGCAGAAGCGCATTCTCTTTTCTTCGAACTACGGCGACCCCAAGGGGCGCGAGTTCGACATCTGGGCGGTGAACGTCGACGGCACCAACCTGGAGCGCATCACCCACGCCAAGGGCTTCGACGGCTTTCCCATGTTCTCGCCCGACGGCAAGCAGCTGGTGTTCGCTTCGAACCGCGCCACCCCCGAGGGCAAGCACGACACCAACGTGTTCCTCGCCGAGTGGGACGAGGCCACGCCGGTGGCCACCGACTCGGCCGCCGATCGTGTGGGCAAGGACGTTGCGTGGCTGGCCGACCCGGCGCG